>NZ_NEIX01000001.1:0-1429893 GCF_002112885.1 Pseudomonas sp. B37(2017)
GAGCTAACGCTCATCGTGTTGCGTGGTGAGGAGCGGGGGCTCTTGATCTGGCTTTTGCTTTGGCTTTTGATTTTGATTTTTTGCCCCTTCGGCAGGCCGAGCGGAGGTGTTCATCAGGGGGTAGGCGCGCAGCGCCGTGCGGCGAAGCCGCATACATCGAGAGGAGGTGCAGCGAAGCAAACCGTAGGCGATGCCCCCTGATGGACACCGTAGCGAGGGAACACTGAGCCTAAGCGAAGTGCCGTACGCCGGGGCTCAGCCTTTTTGGTTACTTTTTCGGCGTTTGGAAAAAGTGACCCGCCGTAAGGGCGGAACCCTAAGAAGCCGTTACCGCAGCAACGGATATACACCCAAAACCAAAAAACACACAGATACAAAAACGCCCGGCATATGCCGGGCGTCTTGTATTGACTTGATTAGCGAGCGCGGTAAGTAATACGCCCTTTGCTCAAGTCATAGGGCGTCAGCTCGACGCGCACTTTGTCACCGGTAAGAATACGAATGTAGTTCTTGCGCATCTTGCCGGAAATATGCGCGGTTACGACGTGCCCATTTTCCAACTCCACACGAAACATGGTGTTGGGCAGGGTGTCGACGACAGTGCCTTCCATTTCGAAGCTGTCTTCTTTCGACATGCAGTAAAGCCCTCGGTATCCAATGAATGGCCCGGTGCAACTGCGCCAGGCAAAAGCGGCGTGCATTGTGCCCGAAAAATGGGGTTTACGCCAAGGGGTTTAGGGTTTGCGTTTAGTTCAGGATGACCCAGCGCTGATTGATCAGCAGTTCGATAGGCCGATATTGGGTCTTGTAGTTCATCTTTTTGCAGTTTTTGATCCAGTAACCCAGGTACACCGCCTCAAGCCCCAGGCGCTGGGCTTCGGCGATTTGCCAGAGGATCGCGTAGCGCCCGAGGCTGCGGCGTTCTTCCTGCGGTTCGTAAAAGGTGTAGACCGCCGACAGGCCGTTGGGCAGCAGATCGGTCACGGCAACTGCGAGCAACCGTCCGTCGAGCCGGAACTCGTAAAAGCGTGAGAAGGGCAGGTCGCGTACCAGAAAAGTCGAGAATTGATCGCGGCTCGGCGGGTACATGTCGCCGTCGGCATGGCGCTGTTCGATGTAGCGCTGATAGAGGTCGAAGTACTCTTCGCTGAACGCCGGCTTGACCGGGCGCACCTGCAAATCGATGTTGCGCTTGAAAATGCGTTTCTGCTGCCGGTTGGGGTTGAACTGCGCCACAGGAATGCGCGCAGGCACGCAGGCATTGCAGTTCTGGCAATGCGGGCGGTACAGGTGATCGCCGCTGCGACGAAAGCCCATTTCTGACAGGTCTGCGTAGACATGCACATCCATGGGCTGGCTCGGATCGAGAAACAGGGTCGTCGCCTGTTCCTCGGGCAGATAACTGCAAGAGTGAGGCTGAGTGGCATAAAACTTCAACCGCGCCAACTCGGTCATGATCAACCCTCAAGGGTAAGCTGGTGAATTAAGTGTAAGCCACGCGCGCAAAAGTCGCTCAGCAAACCCAGGTCGCATGATGGGGTTGATCGAGGTGCCGGGCCAGATATTCAGCGAATGCAGAGCGGGAAATCGCCCGGGCGCCAAGGCTGTGAAGGTGGTCGGTCGGCATCTGGCAGTCGATCAGCACGAAACCCGCTTCTTTCAGATGTTGCACCAGCGTGGCAAAGCCGTACTTGGAAGCATTGTCCGCGCGGCTGAACATCGACTCGCCGAAGAACAGTTGCCCCATCGCCAGGCCGTACAGGCCGCCGACCAGTTCGCCCTCATCCCAGACTTCCACCGAATGGGCAAAGCCGCGTCGATGCAATTCGATATAGGCGTCCTGCATCGCTTCGGTGATCCAGGTGCCATCGGCGTATTCCCGGGGAGCGGCGCAGGCGTGGATTACGGCGTCGAAATCCTGATCGAAGGTCACTTGATAACGCTGTTTGCGCATCAATTTGCCGAGGCTGCGCGAGACGTGCAGTTCGTCGGGAAAAAGCACGGTGCGCGGATCCGGCGACCACCAGAGAATCGGCTGACCTTCGGAAAACCATGGAAAGCAGCCGTGACGATAAGCCTGGATCAAGCGATCGGCGGAAAGGTCACCACCGGCCGCCAGCAATCCGTTGGGATCGCGCATGGCCTTTTCCAGTGGCGGGAAAGTCAGTGAATTGCGTTGTAACCAAGTCAGCATGGCGTCCAGGCTTGCAGAAGGGGAGGGCGGTGGGCGCTGGGCCCGCGGTAAAGTGTGCCGGGAAATGACGCGAATGTCCTCCGTTGCAGTGCGGCTTTTGCGTAGCTGCAACTTGAGCATTCGGATGCGGTCGTAATCGGGCGTTGCGCCTTTGCGGGCAAGGTTGCCGATGCCAATGTGTGGCACTCAGGGGAAATGAGGCGCGAATGCTTCGCTACGTTCATCAAATACACCTCATAAGCCTTTGTCACAAAAGGTAATGCATGCTCAAATTGGACGCCGGGTGTTGTGCGTTTGGCTATGCTTGAACCTGGGCCTGGAAGCATGGCATCGAACGCGCAAACCCGTACAATGCCGGGCTGTTACAGAATATCCGCCGCGTGCCGTGTTTATAAAAGGCGGGGCGCAGTGTTAAAAGTAGTCTCCGTTGCGCCCGTCAATTTTTTTACCTGCCTGGATTGGGCAGTTTTTTATCGTCATTCAATAGATGGACGCGCCTCTGGCGCAGGAAAAGAAGCGTTTTGAAGAAATCCACGGAAGCACCAAAAACAGTCGTTCCGCTCTGGCGTCAACAGTTGCACTACCGGCTCAAGGAAGGTGCATTGATCGCCATCGGCGCCTTGTGCCTGTTCCTGATGATGGCGTTGCTGACCTACGGCAAGGACGATCCGGGCTGGAGCCACAACAGCAAGATCGACGACGTGCAGAACTTCGGCGGTCCGGCGGGCTCCTACAGCGCCGACATCCTGTTCATGGTGCTGGGTTACTTCGCGTACATCTTCCCGTTGCTGCTGGCGATCAAGGCGTATCAGATCTTCCGTCAGCGTCACGAGCCGTGGCAGTGGAGCGGCTGGCTGTTTTCCTGGCGCCTGATCGGCCTGGTGTTCCTGGTGTTGTCCGGTGCCGCGCTGGCGCACATCCATTTCCATGCTGCCACCGGTTTGCCGGCTGGCGCCGGTGGTGCGCTGGGCGAAAGCCTTGGTGATCTGGCCCGCAATGCCCTGAACATTCAGGGCAGCACATTGCTGTTCATCGCACTGTTCCTGTTCGGTCTGACAGTGTTCACCGACCTGTCGTGGTTCAAGGTGATGGACATCACCGGCAAGATCACCCTCGACCTGTTCGAACTGTTCCAGGGCGCGGTCAACCGCTGGTGGTCGGCGCGCACCGAGCGCAAGCAACTGGTCGCGCAACTGCGTGAAGTCGACGATCGCGTGCACGACGTGGTTGCACCGACGGTCACCGACAAGCGCGAGCAGGCCAAGGTCAAGGAACGTCTGATCGAGCGCGAGCAGGCTCTGAGCAAGCACATGTCCGAGCGCGAGAAACAGGTGCCGCCGGTCATCGCGCCGGCCCCGGTCAAGGCGCCGGAGCCAAGCAAGCGCGTGCAGAAAGAGAAGCAGGTGCCGTTGTTCGTCGACAGCGCCGTGGAAGGCACCTTGCCGCCGATCTCGATTCTCGATCCTGCAGAAAAGAAACAACTCAATTATTCGCCTGAATCCCTGGCGGCGGTCGGCCACTTGCTGGAGATCAAGCTCAAGGAATTCGGCGTCGAAGTCACCGTGGATTCGATTCACCCCGGCCCGGTCATTACCCGTTACGAAATCCAGCCTGCTGCGGGCGTGAAGGTCAGCCGTATCGCCAACCTGGCGAAAGACCTTGCACGTTCGCTGGCCGTGACCAGCGTGCGGGTGGTCGAAGTAATTCCGGGCAAGACCACGGTCGGTATCGAGATCCCCAACGAAGACCGCCAGATCGTGCGCTTCTCCGAAGTGCTGTCGACGCCTGAGTACGACAACTTCAAATCGCCGGTCACCCTGGCCCTGGGCCACGACATCGGCGGCAAACCGGTCATCACCGACCTGGCGAAGATGCCTCACCTGCTGGTGGCTGGTACCACCGGTTCCGGTAAGTCGGTGGGCGTGAACGCGATGATCCTGTCGATCCTGTTCAAGTCCGGTCCGGACGACGCCAAGCTGATCATGATCGACCCGAAAATGCTCGAACTGTCGATCTACGAAGGCATTCCGCATCTGCTGTGCCCGGTCGTGACCGACATGAAGGACGCCGCCAACGCCCTGCGCTGGAGCGTTGCCGAGATGGAGCGTCGCTACAAGCTGATGGCGAAGATGGGCGTGCGAAACCTGTCCGGCTTCAACGCCAAGGTCAAGGAAGCCCAGGACGCCGGCGAGCCGCTGAGCGATCCGCTGTACAAACGCGAAAGCATCCACGACGAAGCACCGCTGCTGCAGAAACTGCCGACCATCGTCGTGGTCGTGGACGAATTCGCCGACATGATGATGATCGTCGGCAAGAAGGTAGAAGAACTGATCGCCCGTATCGCGCAGAAGGCGCGTGCGGCCGGTATCCACCTGATCCTCGCGACCCAGCGGCCGTCGGTGGACGTGATCACCGGTCTGATCAAGGCCAACATCCCGACGCGGATGGCGTTCCAGGTATCCAGCAAAATCGACTCCCGGACCATCATCGACCAGGGCGGCGCCGAACAACTGCTTGGTCACGGTGACATGCTCTACATGCCGCCGGGCACCAGCCTGCCGATCCGTGTTCACGGCGCCTTCGTGTCCGACGATGAAGTTCACCGGGTGGTGGAAGCCTGGAAACTGCGCGGCGCACCGGAATACAACGACGACATCCTCAATGGTGTCGAAGAGGCGGGCAGTGGTTTCGAAGGCAGCAGCGGCGGTGGTGACGGCGACGATCCGGAAGCCGACGCGCTGTACGACGAAGCCGTGCAGTTCGTGCTGGAAAGCCGTCGCGCCTCCATCTCCGCTGTACAGCGCAAGCTGAAGATCGGCTACAACCGTGCCGCGCGCATGATCGAAGCCATGGAAATGGCCGGGGTCGTGACGTCGATGAACACCAACGGTTCCCGCGAAGTCCTGGCCCCTGGCCCGGTACGCGACTGATTCGATACCCTGATCCAAATGCAATGGACGGTGCATGAAGCGCCGTCCACTTTCCCACGAGTATTCAAGAGGACTCCCATGCGTCTTATCCGCATGTTGCTGCCGGTACTGGCTCTGACCACCCTCACGGCTCACGCCGATGACAAGGATGTGGCTCGCCTGACCCAATTGCTCGAAACATCCAAGACCCTGACTGCCAATTTTTCCCAGCTGACCCTCGATGGTAGCGGCACCCAGTTGCAGGAAACCACCGGCGACATGACGCTGCAGCGTCCGGGCCTGTTCTACTGGCACACCAATGCGCCAGCCGAGCAGACCATGGTGTCCGACGGCAAGAAAGTCACCCTGTGGGACCCGGATCTGGAACAGGCCACTATCAAGAAGCTCGATGAGCGCCTGACCCAGACGCCAGCCTTGTTGCTGTCCGGCGACGTTTCGAAGATCAGCCAGAGCTTCGACATCAGCGCGAAAGAGGCGGGCGGCGTGATCGACTTCACCCTGAAGCCGAAAACCAAGGACACCCTGTTCGACAGCCTGCGCCTGTCGTTCCGCAACGGTCTGGTCAATGACATGCAACTGATCGACAGCGTCGGCCAGCGCACCAACATCCTGTTTACCGGTGTGAAGGCCAACGAAGCGGTCCCGGCATCGAAGTTCAAGTTCGACATCCCGAAGGGTGCCGATGTGATCCAGGAATAAACACAGAGGTTTCAACGGTACGTGATGGATCTGTTTCGCAGTGCACCGATTGCCCAGCCACTGGCCGCCCGTTTGCGGGCGACCAATCTGGATGAGTACGTCGGTCAGGAACACGTGCTCGCTCGCGGCAAGCCTTTGCGCGAAGCGCTGGAGCAGGGTGCCCTGCATTCGATGATCTTCTGGGGCCCGCCGGGCGTGGGCAAGACCACGCTGGCGCGGTTGCTGGCGGAAGTTTCGGATGCGCACTTCGAAACGGTCTCGGCGGTGCTGGCCGGGGTCAAGGAGATCCGTCAGGCGGTGGAAATCGCCAAGCAGCAGGCCGGCCAGTACGGCAAGCGCACGATCCTGTTTGTCGACGAAGTTCACCGCTTCAACAAGTCTCAACAGGACGCCTTCCTGCCGTATGTTGAAGACGGCACGCTGATTTTCATTGGCGCCACCACCGAAAACCCTTCGTTCGAACTGAACAACGCATTGCTGTCGCGGGCACGGGTCTACGTACTCAAGAGCCTCGACGAAGCGGCGTTGCGCAAACTGGTGCACCGCGCGCTCACCGAAGAGCGTGGTCTGGGCAAGCGTCATCTGACTCTCAGCGATGAAGGCTTCCAGATGTTGCTGTCCGCCGCCGACGGTGATGGCCGGCGCCTGCTGAACCTGCTGGAAAACGCCTCGGACCTGGCCGAAGACCACAGCGAGATGGGCACCGAGCTGCTGCAAAGCCTGCTCGGCGACACTCGCCGGCGTTTCGACAAGGGCGGCGAAGCGTTCTACGACCAGATTTCCGCGCTGCACAAATCGGTGCGCGGCTCCAATCCGGACGGCGCGTTGTACTGGTTTGCGCGAATGATCGACGGCGGCTGCGATCCGCTGTACCTGGCTCGGCGCGTGGTGCGCATGGCCAGTGAAGACATCGGCAACGCCGACCCGCGCGCACTGAGCCTGTGCCTGGCCGCGTGGGAAGTGCAGGAGCGTCTCGGCAGTCCGGAAGGTGAGTTGGCAGTGGCTCAGGCCATCACCTATCTGGCCTGTGCGCCGAAAAGCAACGCGGTGTACATGGGCTTCAAGACCGCGCTGCGCGCCGCCGCCGAACACGGTTCGCTGGAGGTGCCGCTGCACCTGCGCAATGCGCCGACCAAATTGATGAAGCAATTGGGCTACGGCGACGAATACCGTTATGCCCACGACGAACCGGACGCCTACGCGGCCGGCGAAGACTATTTCCCGGAAGAACTCGACCCGATTCCGTTCTACCAACCGGTGCCCCGTGGCCTGGAGTTGAAGATCGGCGAAAAGCTCAATCACCTTGCCCAACTTGATCGTTTAAGCCCCCGGCAGCGGAGAAAATAGTGGTTCCATTGATCGTTGCAGTCTCCGTCGGCGGGATTGCCGGCACCTTGTTGCGCTTCGCCACCGGCAATTGGGTCAACGCCAATTGGCCGCGGCACTTCTATACCGCGACGCTGGCCGTTAATATCGTGGGCTGTCTGCTGATTGGCGTGCTGTACGGCCTGTTTTTGATACGCCCGGAAGTACCGATCGAGGTACGTGCCGGGTTGATGGTCGGCTTCCTCGGGGGGCTGACGACTTTTTCATCCTTTTCACTGGATACGGTGCGCCTGCTGGAAAGCGGGCAAGTGCCGCTGGCCCTGGGCTATGCGGCCATCAGCGTATTCGGCGGGCTGCTCGCGACGTGGGCCGGCCTGTCCCTGACCAAACTTTCATAACGAGAAACCGACATGCTCGATTCCAAACTGTTACGTAGCAACCTTCAGGACGTAGCGGACCGCCTGGCTTCCCGTGGCTTTGCCCTGGATGTCGCGCGCATCGAAGCGCTGGAAGAACAGCGCAAGACCGTCCAGACCCGCACCGAAGCACTGCAGGCTGAGCGTAACGCGCGTTCCAAATCCATCGGTCAGGCCAAGCAGCGCGGCGAAGACATCGCGCCGCTGATGGCGGACGTCGAGCGCATGGCGGGCGAACTGAGTGCCGGTAAAGTCGAGCTGGACGCGATCCAGACCGAACTGGATTCGATCCTGCTGGGCATTCCGAACCTGCCGCACGAATCGGTACCGGTCGGCGAAGACGAAGACGGCAACGTCGAAGTCCGCCGCTGGGGCACGCCGACCGCGTTCGACTTCCCGGTTCAGGACCACGTGGCCCTGGGCGAGAAGTTCGGCTGGCTCGACTTCGAAACCGCCGCCAAGCTGTCCGGCGCACGTTTCGCGCTGCTGCGTGGCCCGATTGCCCGTCTGCACCGCGCACTGGCGCAATTCATGATCAACCTGCACGTCACCGAGCACGGCTACGAAGAGGCTTACACGCCTTATCTGGTTCAGGCCCCGGCGCTGCAAGGTACCGGTCAACTGCCGAAGTTCGAAGAAGACCTGTTCAAGATCGCTCGCGAAGGCGAGGCCGATCTGTACCTGATCCCGACCGCCGAAGTGTCGCTGACCAACATCGTGGCCGGTGAAATCGTCGATTCGAAACAGCTGCCGATCAAGTTCGTCGCTCACACTCCGTGCTTCCGCAGCGAAGCCGGCGCGTCGGGTCGTGACACTCGCGGCATGATCCGTCAGCACCAGTTCGACAAAGTTGAAATGGTCCAGATCGTCGAGCCGTCGAAGTCGATGGAAGCGCTGGAAGGCCTGACCGCCAACGCCGAGAAAGTCCTGCAACTGCTGGAGCTGCCTTACCGCACCCTGGCGCTGTGCACCGGCGACATGGGCTTCAGCGCGGTCAAGACGTACGACCTCGAAGTGTGGATTCCGAGCCAGGACAAGTACCGTGAAATCTCGTCTTGCTCCAACTGCGGCGACTTCCAGGCCCGCCGCATGCAGGCGCGTTTCCGCAACCCGGAAACCGGCAAGCCTGAGCTGGTGCACACCCTGAACGGTTCCGGTCTGGCGGTCGGTCGTACCCTGGTGGCCGTGCTGGAAAACTACCAGCAGGCCGACGGTTCGATCCGCGTGCCGGACGTGCTGAAACCGTACATGGGTGGCCTTGAGGTCATCGGCTAAATGAAATATCTGCCGCTGTTTCACAACCTGCGCGGCAGTCGTGTGTTGGTCGTCGGTGGGGGGGAGATTGCCTTGCGCAAGTCCCGCCTGCTGGCCGATGCCGGTGCGCTGCTGCGGGTGGTCGCACCTGAAATCGAAGCGCAACTGCGCGAACTGGTTGCCGCCAGCGATGGCGAATGCCTGCTGCGTGGCTACGCCGAAACGGATCTGGACGGTTGCGGGCTGATCATTGCCGCCACCGACGACGAAGCGTTGAACGCGCAAGTCTCCGCCGATGCCCATCGGCGCTGCGTGCCGGTCAATGTGGTCGATGCGCCGGCGCTGTGCAGCGTGATCTTCCCGGCAATTGTCGATCGTTCACCGCTGATCATCGCGGTTTCCAGTGGCGGCGATGCGCCGGTGCTGGCCCGGCTGATCCGCGCCAAGATCGAAACCTGGATTCCCTCGACCTACGGCCATCTGGCCGGGCTGGCCGCGCGGTTTCGCGATCAGGTCAAAGGCCTGTTTCCCGATGTACAGCAGCGTCGCGGTTTTTGGGAAGACGTGTTCCAGGGGCCGATTGCCGATCGCCAACTGGCTGGGCAGGGCGCCGAGGCCGAGCGTCTGTTGCAGGCGAAAATCGACGGCGAAGCGAGTGTTACCACTGGCGAGGTGTATCTGGTGGGCGCAGGGCCGGGCGATCCGGATCTGCTGACTTTCCGCGCCTTGCGCCTGATGCAGCAAGCCGATGTGGTGCTGTACGACCGCTTGGTGGCGCCCGCGATTCTTGAGCTGTGCCGCCGCGATGCCGAGCGTGTCTACGTCGGCAAGCGTCGCGCCGATCACGCTGTGCCGCAGGATCAGATTAACCAGCAACTGGTGGATCTGGCCAAGGCCGGCAAGCGTGTGGTGCGGTTGAAGGGCGGGGATCCGTTCATCTTCGGCCGTGGCGGCGAAGAGATCGAGGAGCTGGCGGCCCATGGCATTCCGTTCCAGGTGGTGCCGGGCATCACGGCAGCCAGCGGTTGCGCGGCGTATGCCGGGATTCCGCTGACCCATCGCGATTACGCGCAGTCGGTGCGTTTCGTCACCGGGCACCTGAAGGACGGTTCCACCGATCTGCCGTGGGCCGACCTCGTCGCGCCGGCGCAGACGTTGGTGTTCTACATGGGCCTGGTGGGGTTGCCGATCATCTGCGAGCAGTTGATCAAACATGGTCGTGCGGCCGAAACCCCGGCCGCGCTGATCCAGCAGGGCACCACGGTCAATCAGCGGGTCTTCACTGGCACGCTGGCCGACCTGCCGCGTCTGGTGGCGGAGCATGAAGTGCATGCGCCGACGCTGGTGATCGTCGGCGAAGTGGTGCAACTGCGCGAGAAACTGGCGTGGTTCGAGGGCGCTCAGGGTCAGATCTGACGACTCTGAGGGGATCGTTCCCACGCGGTGGGAACGATCCGGCTTTCAACCTCTGCGCCATACCCCTTTCCCGCCCAACCGGTTCCGGTCATGGGCCACAGTGAAATCCTGTTTCGGCCCCTTCGGCACAACGCCGGTCGGGTTGATGGTCTTGTGGCTGCCGTAGTAGTGATTCTTGATGTGCTGGAAATCCACGGTCTCGGCAACGCCCGGCCACTGGTACATCTCACGCAGCCAGTTCGACAGATTCGGATAATCGCAGATCCGCCGCAGATTGCATTTGAAGTGCCCGTGATACACCGCGTCGAAACGAATCAGCGTGGTGAACAAGCGCACGTCGGCCTCGGTCAGGTATTCACCCGTCAGATAACGGTTGGCGCCCAGCACTTGCTCCAGATGATCCAGTTCGGCAAACACGTCGTCGAACGCTTCTTCATAGGCCTTCTGCGAGGTCGCGAAACCGGCGCGGTACACACCGTTGTTCACGGCAGGGTAGATCCGCTCGTTCAGCGCATCGATCTCGCTGCGTAATGGCGCCGGATAGAAGTCCAGATCGTTGCCGGTCAAGTCATCGAAGGCGCTGTTGAACATGCGGATGATCTCCGCCGATTCGTTGCTGACGATGCGCTTGAGCTTCTTGTCCCACAGCACCGGCACGGTGACGCGGCCGGTGTAGTCGGCGGTGTCGGCGGTGTAGCGCTGGTGCATGAAATCGAAGTGGTCGAGTTTGTCGCCGGTCGAACCGAGGTTCTGGTCGAAGGTCCAGCCGTTTTCCAGCATCAGCCAGCTAACGACGGAAACATCGATCAGGCTTTCCAGGCCTTTGAGCTTGCGCAGGATCAGCGTGCGATGCGCCCATGGACAGGCGAGGGAGACGTAAAGGTGATAACGCCCGGCTTCGGCGGCAAAACCGCCTTCACCACTCGGGCCCGGCTCGCCGTTGCGAGTGACCCAGTTGCGGCGCTGCGCCTGTTCGCGCTGGAACGCACCGTCCTTGCTGCTTTCGTACCACTTGTCCTGCCAGCGGCCGTCGACGAGTAAACCCATGATCAAGACTCCAGAAACCAATATTCGTTGGAGCCGAGTCTATTCCGATGAGTTCGAACAAAAAGCGCAAAGATCGGGCGTTAATGATCGGTTAAATCGATTTGTCCCGCGCAGCCCAGTATTGCTCGGCGGTTTCGAAAGCCTGTTCACGGCTCTGACCGAGGCCGCGCAGTGCCAGCGCCATGGTCGAAATCAGCGCCATTTGCGGATAGCTGTCGACCACATCGCCACGCCAGACGGCCTTCAAATGCTCGATATCCAGCGAAGAAGGTTTGACGTGACGCTGCGCCGACAGCTGCGGCCACTCCTCGTCCCAGCTCTCGCCGCCGGTGGTGCCGTACAGGTGGCTGTCGGCATCCGGGTTGATCTCGATTTCGCCGCCGTCGCCCTTGATCACGATGGCCGTGTCGCCAAGCAGGCCGCTGGCATCGCGGTGCACCGCTTGATAGCCAGGGTGAAAAATACTCTGCAAACCGCAACGCGCGCCCAGCGGATTGAGGATCCGCGCTAGCGAGTGGATCGGCGAGCGCAGACCGAGGGTGTTGCGCAGGTCGATCATCCGTTGCAGCTGCGGCGCCCAGTCCAACAGTGGCATGAACGCCAGACCGCCGTTGTCCAGCGCCGCGCCGACCTGTTGCCAGTTGCGGCACAGTGGGATGTTCAGTTCACCGAGCAGTTGTTCGGAGTACAAGCGCCCGGCGGTGTGCGCGCCGCCGCCGTGCATGAAGATGCGCACGCCGTTCTGCGCCAGGCACTTGGCCGCCAGCAGATACCACGGCAGGTGACGCTTCTTGCCGGCATAGGTCGGCCAATCCAGATCGACCTTCAACTCTGGCGCCTGCAAGCGTTCGCGCAGGGCTTCGGTGAAGCCGGCCATTTCCTCGGCGCTTTCTTCCTTGTGCCGCAGCAGCATCAGGAAAGCGCCAAGCTGGGTTTCTTCGACCGCTTCGTCGAGCACCATGCCCATGGCTTGCCGGGCTTCCTCGCGGGTCAGGTCGCGGGCGCCGCGCTTCCCCTTGCCGAGGATGCGCACGAACTGGGCGAACGGGTGTTCGGCGGGCGTTTCGAGGGTCAGCGCTGGATAGTCGGTCATAGGCAATTCGTCGGTTTGGGCAGGCCCGCCAGTTTCGCGGCGAGTTTGGCAGGGGTGCCTTTGAACAGTCGGTTCAGGTGCAGGCTGTTGCCTTTCTCCGCGCCGAGCTTGAGCGCGGTGTACTTGATCAGCGGCCGGGTGGCCGGGGACAACTGGAATTCGGCATAGAAGCTGCGCAGCAGCTCGAGGACTTCCCAATGTTCGGCGCTCAGTTCGATGTCTTCGGCAGCGGCGAGGGCGCTGGCGACTTCCGCCGACCAGTCGTTGAGGTCGACCAGGAAGCCGTCCTTGTCCAGTTCAATGGCGCGGGCGCCGACGGTCAGCGCACTCATAGCCAGCTGTTGACCTTGTCGTGGTGGATCGACAGCTCGACGAAGGCCGGGTAATCGATGGCTTCGGCCCAGTCCGGAACCTGTACGGCACGGGCTTGCGCGTCTTCGGCCAGCACGAACAATTTCACCTTACGCGATTCCAGCGCACTGAACGGCGCAGTGCCGGGTTGCAGCGCATAAGCGGCATCGCCAGACAGCAACAGCGCATCGGCAGAACCGAGCAGGCGCAGGCAACTGGTCAGGCGTTCGTCGCCGAACGGGGAGTGGGACAACACATGCAAAGTCGACATCAGAGGGTGATCACCTGGTCGTAACGGTCAATAAGGGCGGTGATTTGTTCGGCGGCCAAAGGCTGCGCCTCGTCCAGCGAACGATCGCCGAGGCCGCGAGCACTGGCGCTGTCGGCGCAGTAGAACAGCTCTTCGACGCCGAACATCGGCAGTGCTTGCAGGTTGGCGCTCAGGTCTTTCTGTTGCAGGGCATTGGCGTTCTGCCCGGCGGCCAGTTGCAGCACGCCGTCGTCGAGAAACAGCAGACCGATCGGCAGATCGAAGGCGCCGCCGGCCAGCACGATGTCCAGCGCTTCGCGGGCGCCGGGGCCGGACCACGGCGATTGGCGGCTGATAATCAGAAGGGACTTGGCCATGTCATGCGCCTCCGAAACAGATGAGGCGGTCGGCATCCTGCACCGCATCATGCAACTGGCCGAGGCCGGACAATTCCCACGGTGCGCTGACGGCCACGGCGTCACGTTGATAACGCCCGGCTTCCTCGGTATTCAACACGCCACGGCGCAGGGCGGCGGCGATGCACACCACGCCGTCGAGGTTTTGTTCGGTGATAAAGGTTCGCCACTGTTTGGGCAGGTCCAGTTCGTCCTGCGGCGTGACCACGGCGTCGGACGCGTTGTGGACTCCGTCCTGATAGAAAAACAGCCGGACAATCTCATGCCCGCCGGCCAGCGCGGCCTGAGCGAACAGCAGGGCGCGGCGCGAGGAGGGCGCATGGGCGGCGGAAAACAGCGCAATGGCGAACTTCATGACGGACTCGATCAGCAAAACTGCGGCCATGATAAAGCTTTCTCGGTGGGGCGGCGAAGCGGATGTTTCCCGCGCCCGTTTCGATGCAAGCAGGTGTCCGTCAACGCGGCATGTAGCCCAACTGCCAACGCCGCGGAATCTTCAGGGTCAGCAGCCCCAGTACGGCGGCAAACAGTCCGCTGACCAACATCGCCTTGAGCCCCAGATGATGTTCCAGCACTGCCCCCAGAATGGCGCCGACCAGCATCCCGCTCCACGGCACCAGTTGCACCCGCCAGCCACTTCGCCGTTCGCCGAGCACCCACCGTCCCAATCCACGGCCGAATCGGGACAGGGCGCCGGTGACGTACGTCAGCCCGACCGGCAGACCGTTCACCTCTTCCACCGCTGCGTTGAGCATGCCCATCGCAATGATCGCCGCCAGCAAAGCTGGCAGTTGCGTGTCAAAGGGCCAGGCTGCCAAACAGAGCAGAGCGGCGATGGACAACAACAAGGGCAGCGCCCGCCGACCACCCAGCCGACTGACGACGACACCCAAGGCATTCCCGACAATGAACGTGGCGACCAGCAGGATCAGCCTTAATGTCAGTGCGCTGTCGCCATCACTGATCGCCACGGCCAGCCGCGTGGTGTTGCCGCTCATGAAGGAAACGAAATCGCCGCTGGCCATGAAGCCGATAGCGTCGGTCATGCCGGCCAGTACCGACAGGCTGGCAACCAGCGCCAGGCCTACACGGCCGCGCCATTTCTGTATGTGAAGATGTCCGGGGCTGGCGCGGTGGGTCGAGGTGGAAGGCAGCATCGAGGCAGCGTCCTTGAGCGGGGTTTACGGTTCTATGCCATACAGATCGCAATATTCCAGCCAGTCCATCCCGGCCATTTCCGCCACTTCGCGATGCACTTCCAGGCGTTGCGCCTGATACTCCTCAGGCGTCGCGGCGGTGAGCTGCAACGTCAGCTCCCAGGCAAACAACCCTTGGCTTTCGGCCTCGGCTTCGAAGGCTTCGTGCAGGCGTTCTTCGCGGTACTGCGCCTGGGTTTCGCCCTTGGCCTGGGCCAGTAGCGGGTTGAGGTGATCGAGTGCTTCGCGCAGTTCCGGGCGCGCATCGAGAAACAGTTTCAGGGCCTGTTCGTGTCGCTGGTCAGTAGGCGCCATGGGCTTTCCTTGTAAGGCTGATGACCGTTAATGTGCCGCAGCGGCCGGCATGTGTCGCGCTCTAAATGCAGTAAAGCAGAACGATTTTTGGCGTTGCGGTGATACAGTCCGGTTTTTTCCGAATGAGCGAATGCAATGCGAATGCTGATGGTAGCGCTGGCGGCAACCCTGCTGGCCGGTTGCGCGGGTTCGGCGATGGAAGACGCCCGCACGCAAACCCCTTACAAGACCCTGAATTCGGACAAGCCCGAAAAAGTCGTGGCCCAGTGCGTGCAATTCGCCTGGCAGGACGAAGCGGTGTTCGGCGTGGACGCGGCGGCGTATCTGCAACCGGGCAAGAAGGGCGGTTCGACGGTCTATACGCGCTCGGCGGAGTCGTTCGTCGACTTGACCACGGATGCGTCCGGCACCGTGCTGAATTACTACGCGCAGAAGGATGATTTTGTGGCCAAGCGCCGCTTGGCGGCGCTGGCGACCTGTCTGTAACGGGCAGCTGAATGCGTTGAAATTTGCGACCCTCGCCAGCCTGCGGGCGGGGGTCGCTGAATTCAATCAATCAAACGCTTCTGGAAAAAATGCCGCTTGTGCCCCAGCGGATAATCCACAATCTCGCCACACTCGGTATATCCCAGTTTTTTGTAGAACCCGGGCGCTTGAAAATCAAAGGTATCGAGCCAGATCCCCACGCAGTCTTTTTCCCGGGCGAATTCCTCGACCATGTTCATCAGCTTCGAGCCGATGCCCTGTCCCCGGCCTTCTTCCGGCACCGCCAGCAACTCGATAAACAGCCACCGATAGAACGTGTGCCCATAAAGGCCACCGAGGATCGCGTCGTTATCGTCGCGCACCAGCAACGCGACCGGTTCGTACAGCGAAGGCCCGGCTTTGGCGATGTTATGGTCACGCAGGGGCGCCAGGATGGCTGCGCGCTGTTCTTCGGTGGGGTCCTGTGACAGCTCGATCCGCAACGTCATGTTGTCTTCCTTGTAGTAATGAATCGGCAGCCTATCGCGCCGCAGCCGATTGAAGCAATCGCTTGGAACCGTCGCTCCTGCGCCGGGGTCTAGCCCTTTAGGGCGTCCATCCGGAACGCGTTTGCCTGGGAGATTCCATGAACATTTTCGAAGCCCTGCGTGAAAGCCACGATCGTCAGCGGACCTACGCGAAATCGTTGATCAAGACCAGCGGTGACACCCCGGAAAGGGTCGAGGCCTACAAGCAACTGAAGGCTGAGCTTCAGGCCCACGAAACGGCCGAAGAGCGCCACTTCTATATCCCGCTGATGGAGTTCGACAACGGTGTCGATCTCAGCCGCCATGCCATTGCCGAACACCATGAAATGGACGAAATGATGGAGGAACTCGACGAGACCGAGATGTCCAGTCCGGCCTGGTTGGCCACGGCGAAAAAGCTTTCGGAGAAGGTCCATCACCACTTGCAGGAAGAAGAGCAGAAATTCTTCCAGATGGCCGGCAAGTTGCTCGATGACAAGCAAAAGGTACAGCTCGCCGGGCAGTATCAAAAGGAGTTCGAGGCGCAGCTTCCCTGAACCGGTAAATGCGGGTTTTTGTAATGACGCGGTGTAGTCCTTTTGCCATGCGTCGGGTGAGCGTCGTCGCAATGCACTGTGTTTATATACAGTGTTTTCGGCATTTTTCGAGTTTCGCCGAGGCAGACTGCGACAAAACCGCCGATGGACAAAAAATCCCCCTCCGTTAGCTTGAAGGCCTCTCCTCGGACAGGAGAGTTCTTAAATCAACGGAGTGAAAAACATGAACCAACCACAAGCTCAAACCCAACTGCGACACGGTCGCGTCATTTCCCCTGCAAGCCGCGGCGCGGTGGCCATCGAACAAGGATTGCTCGGTGGCTGGCAGGTCAATGAAATGGAAGGCGGCAAGAACTTCCCGGCACTCGCGGCCGGTCCGTTCCCGGCGCCATTCGAGAGCGACAACCCGAGCGTCGTACCGCCGGCTGACGGCTATATTCTCAGTGGCGGCAAGAACGACGCACGTGACTGTGTGAACTTCACCGCAGAAGAAATGAGCAAGAAACTCGGGCGTCCGTTCTCCTGGCCGCTGCTCAATGTCACCCCCGGCCAAACCCTTGAGGTCAAGTGGGAGTACACCGCGCCGCACACCACCCGCGGTTACCGCTGGCTGATCACCAAGGATGGCTGGGACCCGAAACAACGCATCAGCCGAGCGCAACTGGAGGCGCAACCGTTCGCCGAGGATTTCTATCCGCAAGTGCCGTACTACAGTCATTCGGCGGAATTGAAAGCCAAGGTCAATCACGCCGTGAAACTTCCGGGCAACAAGCAGGGTCATCACGTCATCGTCCTGATGTGGATCGTCGCCAATACCGGCAACGCCTTCTATCAGGCCTTCGATGTGGACTTCAAATAAGCCCGCAACGTCAAACCCACACGTTCTGAAGGATTAGAACATGTCAAACATCGACTTCACCCTATTGAAAAACCAGGCCAGCGACGCGGCGTCGCTGATGCCGACTCTTGCCGGCAAGAAGATCCTCATGGGCTTCTGGCACAACTGGCCGGCCGGCCCGAGCGATGGTTACCAGCGCGGCCAGTTCGCCAACATCGCGCTGGAAAACGTACCGAAGGAATACAACGTGGTCGCGGTGGCCTTCATGAAGGGCAGCGGGATTCCGACCTTCAAGCCGTTCAACGTCTCTGATGCCGAGTTCCGCCGTCAGGTCGGCGTGCTCAACAGTCAGGGGCGGGCCGTGCTGATTTCCCTGGGCGGTGCCGATGCGCACATCGAGTTGCGCGCCGGTCAGGAGCAACCGCTGGCCAATGAAATCATCCGTCTGGTGGAAACCTACGGCTTCGACGGCCTGGACATCGATCTTGAACAGAGCGCGATTGATTTCGCTGCCAACAAGACCGTCCTGCCGGCCGCGCTGAAACTGGTCAAGGATCACTACGCCGGCCAAGGCAAGCACTTCATCATCAGCATGGCGCCGGAGTTTCCGTACCTGACCACCTCCGGCAAATACGTCGGTTACCTGCAGGCGCTGGAAGGCTATTACGACTTCATCGCTCCGCAGTTCTACAACCAGGGCGGCGACGGGGTCTGGGTGCCGGAAGCCAATAACGGCAACGGGGCGTGGATCGCCCAGAACAACGACGCGATGAAAGAGGACTTCCTCTATTACCTGACCGAGAGCCTGGTGACCGGCACTCGCGGGTTCACGAAGATCCCGGCGGACAAGTTCGTCATCGGCCTGCCGGCCAACGTCGATGCCGCCGCCACCGGTTACGTGATCGACAAGACCGTGGTCGGCAACGCGATGAAACGCCTGGCGGTAAAAGGACATCCGATCAAGGGCCTGATGACCTGGTCGGTGAACTGGGACAACGGCACCAGCAAGGATCGCGTGCCGTACAACTGGGAATTCAGTCGGCGTTATGGACCACTGATTCACGGGGCGCCGTCAGCGGCGCAGGGCACTGATGCCGCAACGGTGAACGTCGCTCATCAGTAGTCAGTGAAGGAAAAGCCCGGTAGCGCTGCCGGGCTTTTTTTTCGTCGGCGGTTCGCATCATTTCACCTACCATGGCCATCTTCCGATGACAAAAAAGGATCAGACGTCATGTCCAACACAGCCGAGCGGGTCAACATCGTCGATACCCAGGTGTTGTCCCACGACTGGTATCTGCTGAAGAAAATCACCTTCGACTATCACCGCAACAACGGTGACTGGCAGCGTCAGACGCGCGAGGTCTACGACCGTGGCAATGGCGCGGCGATTCTGCTGTTCAACCGCGAACAACGCACCGTGGTGCTGACCCGGCAGTTCCGCCTGCCGGTGTTCGTCAACGGTCACGACGGTTTGCTGATTGAAGTGGCGGCCGGACTGCTTGAAGGCGCGGCGCCGGAGCAGCGCATCCGCGACGAAGCAGAGGAAGAAACCGGTTACCGCGTGCATGACGTGAAGAAGGTCTTCGAGGCCTACATGAGCCCCGGCTCGGTGACCGAGAAACTGCACTTTTTCATCGCCGAGTACGATGCCTCGTCAAAGGTCAGTGAAGGGGGCGGTCTGGAAGAAGAAACCGAAGAACTGGAAGTGCTGGAGTGGCGTTTCGACGACGCGCTGGCGGCATTCCAGCGAGGCGAGATCTGCGATGCCAAGACCATCATGCTGCTGCAATACGCGGCGATGAATAACCTGTTTGGCAGTTAAAACAAGTCACCGGTTTTACCGATGTCCGACCTCTGGCCACCTTCCAGGGTCAGCAGACGCTCCTTGGCTTCGAGGCCTCCGGCAAAACCGGTCAGTTTTCCTGAGGCGCCGATGACTCGGTGGCACGGCGCAATGATCGAAATCGGATTGCGCCCGTTCGCCGCGCCGACGGCGCGCACCGCACTGGGGTGGCCGATCTGTTCGGCGATCTGGCTGTAGGTGCGGGTTTCACCAAACGGAATGGTCAACAGCGCGGCCCAGACCTTTTTCTGGAACTCGGTGCCGGCAAAGTCCAGCTCCAGATCGAACGCGTTTCGCGTTCCTGCAAAATATTCTTCCAGTTGTCGCGCGGTTTTCATCAACACCGGATTGTCCGGTGCTTCGATCATCGGTCCGAGGCGCACCCGGTTCGGTTTGTCGTTTTCCCAGAGGATGGCGGCCAGACGTGAGCCGTTCGCGACCAGCTTCAACTCGCCGACAGGCGAGGGCAGGGTGATGAACGTATAGGCCATGGGAAAAACTCCGGTACGGGGGCGAAAACTGCGCCCAGCATACTGCCGGATCGGGGAGGCGCAAACCGTAATCGCGGCCATACTGGCTGATGCTCTTGAAGCGCTTTCCTACCTTATAAAAAGAAGAGACCGACTCATGAAGTACGAACCTTTTGCCAAATCGCTGATTGCGACCTCATTGGCGCTCAGCTGCCTCATGGCCCACGCCGCCTCGGTTGCCCCGGTCGCCGCCGAAAACGGCATGGTGGTCACCGCCCAGCACCTGGCCACTCACGTGGGTGTCGACGTGTTGAAAAGTGGCGGCAACGCGGTGGATGCGGCGGTCGCCGTGGGCTATGCACTGGCGGTGGTTTACCCGGCGGCGGGCAACCTCGGTGGTGGTGGTTTCATGACCATTCAACTGGCGGACGGACGCAAGACCTTCCTCGACTTCCGCGAAAAAGCCCCGCTGGCCGCGACAGCCAACATGTACCTCGACAAGGACGGCAACGTCATTCCGGATCTGAGCACCCGTGGCCACCTCGCGGTCGGCGTTCCGGGCACTGTGTCCGGCATGGAGCTGGCGCTGAGCAAGTACGGCACCAAGCCGCGCAAGGAAATGATTGCCCCGGCCATCAAGCTGGCCGAAGACGGTTTTGCGCTGGAACAGGGTGACGTCGAGCTGCTGGAATACGCCACTGACGTGTTCAAGAAAGACATCAAGGATTCCGGTGCGATCTTCCTGAGCAACGGCGAACCGATGCAGGTCGGGCAGAAACTGGTGCAGAACGACCTGGGCAAGACCCTGCGCACCATTTCCGAAAAAGGCGCCGACGGTTTCTATAAAGGCTGGGTGGCCGACGCCATCGTCACCTCCAGCCAGGCCAACAAGGGCATCATCACCCAGGCCGACCTCGACAAATACAAGACCCGCGAACTGGCCCCGGTGGAGTGCGACTATCGCGGCTATCACGTTGTGTCCGCACCGCCGCCAAGCTCCGGCGGGGTGGTGATCTGCCAGATCATGAACATCCTCGAAGGCTATCCGATGAAGGATCTGGGCTTCCATTCGGCCCAGGGCATGCACTACCAGATCGAAGCAATGCGCCACGCGTACGTGGATCGCAACAGCTATCTTGGCGACCCGGATTTCGTGAAGAACCCGATCGAGCACCTGCTGGACAAGAACTACGCGACCAAGCTGCGTAACGCGATCCAGCCGCAGAAGGCCGGTGTGTCGGCAGAACTCAAACCCGGCGTCGCCCCCCATGAGGGCAGCAACACCACGCACTATTCGATCGTCGACAAATGGGGCAACGCGGTCTCGGTCACCTACACCCTCAACGACTGGTTCGGTGCGGGCGTGATGGCGAGCAAGACCGGGGTGATTCTCAACGATGAAATGGACGACTTCACCTCCAAGGTCGGCGTGCCGAACATGTACGGCCTGGTGCAGGGCGAAGCCAACGCCATCGCTCCCGGCAAGGCACCGCTGTCCTCGATGAGCCCGACCATTGTCACCAAGGACGGCAAGGTGGTGATGGTGGTCGGTACGCCGGGCGGCAGTCGCATCATCACCGCGACCCTGCTGACCATGCTCAACGTCATCGACTACGGCATGGGCCTGCAGGAAGCGGTCGATGCGCCACGCTTCCACCAGCAGTGGATGCCGGAGGAAACCAACCTCGAAGACTTCGCCGCGAGCCCCGACACGAAGAAGATTCTCGAGAGCTGGGGCCACAAGTTCGCGGGCCCGCAGGACGCCAACCACATCGCCGCGATTCTGGTCGGTACACCGTCGTTGGGTGGCAAACCGGTCGGCAAGAACCGTTTCTACGGCGCCAACGATCCACGGCGCAACACCGGGTTGTCATTGGGTTACTGAGCAGAGTAAAAAGGGGGCGGGCACATGTCCGCCCCTGTCTCAAGGACCGATCAAGGAAGGCTCACCATGACCACCGCATTGCTGATCATCGATGTCCAGCGCACCCTGTGCACAGGCGAATACGAGTGCCACGACATCAAACGGGTGATCGATACCATCAACGGCCTCAGCGCCCGCGCGCGCCAGTCGGGTGTGCCGGTGGTGCTGATCCAGCACAACGAAAAGGACAGCCCGCTCGCCCACGGTGCCGAAGGCTGGCAACTGGCTGACGGCCTGGCCACCGCGCCCGGCGATCTGCGCGTCGACAAGACCGCCAACGACTCGTTCTACCAGACCAACCTGCAGAAACTGATCCCCCGGGAAGACTTCGACCGCCTGGTGATCTGCGGCCTGCAAACCGATTACTGCGTCAACGCCACCGTGCGCCAGGCCCATCAACTGGGCTACGACGTGGAACTGGCGGCCGATGCGCACTCCACCGTCGACAACGGCAACATGAGCGCCGAAGACATCATCGCCGAACACAACAAGGACTGGGCGCACCTGACCGGTTCCGTGGCGCGGATCGATGTGAAGCCGGCGGCCGGGATCACATTCTGACTCTTTCTTGCGCAAGAGCCCGGTTGTCCGCCAGCAACCAGTGAAAAATCCAGAGCATCGACAGCCCGGGCCCGGCATACTGCCGCCGCCTCAGGAATGGAATCTGTCGATGCTCGCTTTCAATCTCCGTCACGCCTTGCTGCTGACCTCTCTCGTATTTGCTACCTCCTCGCACGCTGCCAGTTTCGACTGTGCTGGCGCTTCCAGCCCGGTTGAAAAAGCCGTTTGTGCGGATCCGTATACCTCGAGTCTCGATGAAAAACTCGGGGCGCTCTGGCGGACAGCGGTGGTGCAGGTTGCTGATCCGCAAGCGCTCAAGGCTGATCAGCGTTCATGGTTGAAACAACGCAATCAATGTGCCGCCAATAGCTCCTGCCTGCGCCGTGAATATTTGATGCGTCTGAAAGCGCTTGAATACGTGGCCAAGCCTTTCAGCTGGGATGCCACCTGGCAGATGATTCCGTGGGGCGTTTCATCGGCGGCAGAAGTCACAACCAAGCGGGTGGACGCCACGCATATTGCCTTTGATGTTTCTGCGTCAAATGGTGGCAACTCTGGTGACATGGAGGGTGTGGCCACAATTGACGGTGCCGTAGCGCATTTCGCTGAAGGCAACTGCACCCTGAAGTTCAGCGCGCTCAACGGTTTGCTGGATGTGGATTCCGATGGAGGTGAGGGGGCTTGTGGTGGCGGGATGGGCGTTTACTACGATGGAAGGTATGTGGCATCTGACCAACCGATCGCGATTGAATACGACTTGCTGAGCCTTGGCGTTGTACGTACGCAGCAAGAAGATCAGGCATTACGCACGTTGCTAAAAAATGACTATCAGACGCTGCTGCAAAATAGTGGCTCAATGGCAGCCGGCGAGACCTCTGGTGATGTGCCGGGGGGGCAGGTCAATGAGTTCTGGCTGCGAGGCCTGGCTTCCAGCAACGCGGCGATTCTAATGAGCGCGCCGGGCGGCCGAGTTTGGCTGGTGTTATTGGTTTTCGATGAGCAACGCAAAGTCAGGGCGCGGTATTACACCAACGTTCCCAAATGGAAAAAGCGGGTGCCTGATGTCCTGCTGGCATGGCGTGAACGTTTGGCGGGGGATGCGACACTACCTCTGGACCTGATGCCCTGACTCTCCCGTTCAGGTCGCAAACATCAACCTGCGAACATCACTCACCGGCTCGGACACCGCACCGCTCAACACCAACCGCGTAATCGTCTCCGCCGCCACCGCATAATCCTCATCCTGCGGCACCTCCCGTCCGGTGATGCGCCCCATCTGCCAGCCAATGTTTGTGTAGGTGCGCGTCGCCGACCAGATGAACAACATCAAGTGCTCGGGATCCACCGGCGCCAGCAGCCCGCGGTCGATCCAGCTGCGCAGGCACTCGACATTGCGCCGTGCCTCACCGTGCAGCAGGTCGCGGCATTCGTCGGGCAACTGGCGGCCACCGAGCAGCAACTCTCCGCTGAAAACCTTGGCGATCGCCGGGTGCTCGCGGGCGATGCGGATGCGGGCGGCGACGTAGGCGCGCAGGCCGATCAGTGGGTCGTCGCTTTCGCGCAGCACCGCCGAGGCTTCCAGCAACGGTTCGACGAAGCCGAGCAGCACTTTGCCGTAGAGGTTTTCCTTGCTCTGGAAGTAGTAATAAAGATTGGCCTTGGGCACACCGGCGCGGGCGGCGATGTCGCGGGTCTGGGTCGCGTCGAAGCCGTTGGCGGCGAATTCTTCACTGGCGGCGGCCAGGATCAGTTGCTGGTTGCGTTCGCGGATGCTGCTCATGGACGGCATGGAGGGTCTGGCCATTTCGGGCTCGCAATATACAAAACTATATAGCGAATAAGCCAGCGAACTCGCTCCTCAGCGCTATGCTGGTTTCAATTTCAGTTACATCAGGAAAATCACAATGACCCTTCAGGCACTGCGCGCCACGACGATTCACCTCGACGCGGTGGCGAAGCTGTTCGACGGCTATCGCGGTTTCTATGGCCAGCCATCGAATCTCGAGCAATCACGGACCTTCATCGCCGAACGCATGGCCGGCAATGAATCGGCGATTTTTCTGGTTGAGGATGAAAGCGGCGAAGCGCTGGGATTCGTGCAGTTGTACCCGACGTTTTCTTCGATAGACGCCCATCGCACATGGCTGCTCAGCGATCTGTTCACTACGCCGGCCGCCCGTGGTCGTGGGGTCGGGCGATTATTGATGAACACCGCCCGCGACTTTGCCGTCGAAACCGGCGCCAAGGGCCTGGTGCTGGAAACCGCCACCGACAATTTCACCGCCCAGGGATTGTACGAATCACTCGGCTGGGTGCGCGATACGGGCTACTACACGTACACCCTCGATTTGCGCCAAAGCTGAGTCGGCGCGAACTTTTTCACGGTTTTCCCGAATCAGGTCTTTTCCCGGACGTAGACGATCACTAGAATCCGCCCCGGCGCTCCGCAATGGAGGCTCTTTGATATCACTTTAGGGACGACATCATGCAATTCGGGAAAATCCTTGCGCTGGGTCTGGTGCTCGCGCTGGGCGGCTGTGCCAGTTTCACCAAGGACGAAGTGGCCCCGGTCACGCTGCCATCGATGGCCAGCTACGCCAACAAGCCAAACGTCTATGTCGATTTCGACTTTTACCAGGGCGAGCCGAAAAGCGCTTCAGCCGTGGAAATGCCACAAGCTCGTGACATGCTCAAACCGCAACTGCAAACCGTCCTGAAGGATTCCGGTTTGTTCGGTCGTGTCACCTTCGACAAGTTCGAGAAGCAGCCCGGTGACTACAGCCTGCGCCTGAAAATGTACAACCATCCACCGAATGGCGGTCAGATGGTGCTGGCGTTCATCAGTGGTCTGAGCATGACGATCATCCCGGCCTATGCCACCGACCAGTACACCATGAGCCTGGAAACCCTCGATCAGCAAGGTCAGCCGCTGTCCACCGCGAGTAACCACGACGCGGTCGGCACCTGGATGGGCATCTGGTTCCTTCCGCTGGCGTTCAATACACCGAAAGCAGCAGTGACCGATACGTTCACTCGGCAGGTCAATGCGTTGCTCAAGGAATGGGCCGACAGCAACCGTCCGAAATATTCGGGTATCTGACTCACTCCAGCAGCAAAAAAAAGAGCCGCAATCGCGGCTCTTTTTTTTGCCCTTACTTCAGGGCCTGAATGAACTGTGGATCGCTGTACAGATTCTTCAGCAAGTCCTGCAGCATCGGGTTGTAAGCGTTGGTCGCGTTGGGAATCGCGATAACACCGAAAAAGCTGCTGTCCCACTGATGGCTGACATCTTTGGTGGCGTCGTACACCACATCGTTGCCATTGCGCAGGGTGAAGCGCGCAGCGATGGTGCCGTCACCTGTGCCCATACCGGCGTTCAACTGGTTCTTCACCACCAGCACTTGCAGATGACGGGTCGCCTGCGGGTCGAGCAGACCGGCCTTGCGCAGTTCTTCGGTGATCGCGTCCTGGATATGCGCCGGGATGCTGCCTGTCGGCGACTTGATCGGGTTGGCGCGGACCATCAACGAGCCTTCACCCGACTCGGCGGTAACCTGTGGATTGCTGATCGCGTGCAGCGGCGGGGTTTGCTTGAGCTTCTGAACGTTGTCGAAGCTTGGCTCGTAACGGGTCATGGTCATGCCACAGCCTTGCAGGAGCAGAGCAAACAGCGGGACCAACAGCAGCGATTTTTTCACGGCAGTTCCTTGCGCGTTGAGAAGGGGGGCGAATTATGGGCAGAGTGCCATCATTGGGCAACTCTGTTTGCCGTCCATCATTCACGTTGACGCAACAAACCCTCGATCTGCGCCAGCTCCCAGGTACTCAGCAGACTGACCGGGTCGGTGCCGAAACGCTGCCGGGTGTCGAGCGTCCACTCGCGACCGTCCGGGCAAAGACAATCAGCGCAGTGATGCAAGCGCCGGCCGTCGAAGTCCAGGTGCAAACGCCAGCCTTCGATGTCGACCGCAACCCGATCCGCTCGCGCGTCCATCACCCGCAAGGCACACACGCCCAACGCGGCATCGCGCAAGCGCTGGCACACTTCGCGGCTGGTCAGTTCGGTCGACATCCGGTGCTCCAATGGCTTAAAACAGCGCGCCAGCATAGAGCGAACGCCAACGGTTGTCAGCGATCACTGGCCCACGCCGGCGCATTTGCGTAGCATCTGCAACCCTCTTTTTCCGCGGCGCTCTTTTGCGCAAATGCATGCGGCCGCGCCCGTCGGCCGCTCTGTCAGGTAAGCCATGAAACCGATTCGTCTGCGCGCCGATGTCCTGGCCGGACTCACCACCTCGTTTGCCCTGTTGCCCGAATGCATTGCGTTTGCGCTGGTGGCTCACCTCAACCCCCTGATGGGCCTGTACGGCGCCTTCATCATTTGCACGCTGACTGCGTTGTTCGGTGGCCGACCGGGCATGGTCTCCGGCGCGGCCGGTTCGATGGCGGTGGTGATCGTCGCGCTGGTGGTGCAACACGGCGTGCAGTACCTGCTGGCGACGGTGTTGCTCGGCGGCTTGATCATGATGGCGTTCGGGCTGTTGCGGCTGGGCAAACTGGTGCGCATGGTGCCGCACCCGGTGATGCTCGGGTTCGTCAACGGTCTGGCGATCATCATCGCGCTGGCGCAACTGGAGCATTTCAAGAGCGGTGAACAGTGGCTCAGCGGCACGCCGCTGTACCTGATGACCGGGCTGGTGCTGCTGACCATGGCCATCGTCTACATCCTGCCGCGCCTGACCCGCGCCGTGCCGCCGGCGCTGGTGGCGATCCTCGGCGTCGGATTGCTGGTCTACCTGTTCGGCCTGCCAACCCGCACCCTCGGCGACATGGCGCACATCGCCGGCGGCCTGCCGACGTTCGCGCTGCCGGACATCCCGTGGACGCTGGACACCCTGCGCATCATCGCGCCCTACGCGATTCTGATGGCGTTGGTCGGCCTGCTGGAAACCCTGCTGACCCTCAATCTCACCGACGAAATCACCGAAACCCGTGGCTATCCGGATCGCGAATGCGTGGCGCTGGGCGCGGCGAACGTGGTTTCCGGTGCGTTCGGCGGCATGGGTGGTTGCGCCATGATCGGACAGACCGTGATCAACCTGAGTTCCGGCGGGCGCGGGCGTTTGTCCGGGGTAGTGGCCGGGGTTTTGATTCTGCTGTTCATTCTGTTTCTGTCGCCGCTGATCGAGCGGATTCCGCTGGCGGCGCTGGTGGGAGTGATGTTCGTGGTGTCGCAGCAGACCTTTGCCTGGGCTTCGCTGCGGGTGCTGAACAAAGTGCCGCTCAACGATGTGCTGGTGATCATCGCGGTAACCACCATCACCGTGTTTACTGATCTGGCCACGGCCGTGCTGTGCGGGATCATCATCGCCGCGCTGAATTTTGCCTGGCAGCAAGCGCGCGAACTGTACGCCGATGAGCATATGGAAGCGGACGGCAGCAAACTCTATCGCCTGCACGGCACGCTGTTCTTTGCCTCGACCACACCGTTCCTCAATCAATTCGACCCGGCCAGTGACCCGCAACGGGTGACGCTGGATTGCCGGCACCTGAGCTTTGTCGATTACTCGGCCATCGCCGCGCTGAAAACCTTGCGCGAACGCTACGCCAAGGCCGGCAAGCAGTTGCAGGTGTTTCACCTGTCCGAGCGCTGCAAGAAGTTGTTGAAACGCGCCGGGGTCGATCACGACTGACGCGTCCGACGCAGTACAAAATTCAATGTGGGAGCGAGCTTGCTCGCGATAGCGGAGTATCAATCGACAAAGATGCTGACTGATCCACCGCCATCGCGAGCAAGCTCGCTCCCACTGTTTTTTGCATTACGCTGGATTTTCGATTGCGGGGAAGTCGATGTCGGTCAGCGCCACGTTGTTCAGGTAGTTGGTCAGGGTTTGCGCGGCGACGACGGCGATCACTTCGATGATCTTCTTGTCGTCGATGCCGGCGGCGCGGGCGGCGGCGATCTGCTCATCGCTCAGATGACCACGGGTTTCGGTCAGTTGATGGGCGAGGGTGGCAAAAGCATTCAGCCGACCGTGACGCGCTTCGATGATTTCTTCTGCAGCCAGCCCGGCCTTGCTGGCGAACAGGGTGTGCGCCGCCAGGCAATAGTCGCAACCGTTGACCTGCGAGGTGGCCAGATACACCGCCTCTTTTTCCTTGGCGCTCAGTGAAGTCTTGCCCAATGTGGCGGAGATTTGCACGTAGGCATCCAGCGCAACGGGCGCAGTGGCCAGGGTCGTGAACAGGTTCGGCAGGAAACCGATTTTTTTCTGCACGCCTTCAAGTGTCGGGCGAGTGGCGTCGGTAGCGGTTTCGAGGCTGAGAGGGGCGATGCGGCTCATGGTGATTCTCCGAAAGTCCGGTGCAAAGTGCGCCGGGGATGGAGTGAATGCTACGGAGCGCGACTGGTGCTTTGGGTGCAAATCGTCGAGGATATGCGACAGATCGTCCAAACCTGTCCTTGCGAAAATCAGTCATGGATCGCCTTTCTACGTTGCTCAGCCATTTCGGCGTCAATGCCGGCACCTTTCACAGCGGCACGTTCTGCGGGGTGAGCGCCTACGGCGGCGATCAGGTGTGCGGGCATGTGCACCTGTTGCAGGCGGGGGAGTTGTTGCTCAAACCGGGTAATGATCCCGAAATCTCACTCAACGAACCGACCCTGATCTTTTTCCCGCGCCCCATGGCCCATCGCTTGTTCGCCAACGAAGCCATGGGCACGCAACTGGTGTGCGCTTCTCTGACCTTCGACGGCGGCGCGGGCAATGCTTTGGCGGCGGCGCTGCCGGATTATCTGGTGCTGAAACTCGCCGACCTTCCGGAAATGACCAACACCCTGGAGTGGCTGTTCAAGGAAGCCTTCGATGGGCACTGCGGGCGCGAAGCGGTGATGGATCGGCTGTTCGAATTGCTGGTGATTCTGCTGCTGCGCCACCTCATCAGCAGCCGAAACCAACAGCCGGGGATGATGGCGGGGCTAGCCGATCCGAAGATTTCCCGAGCCTTGAACCTGATGCACGACCAACCGGCCAAGGCCTGGAGCGTCGCTGAACTGGCGAGCGCCGCCAACCTGTCCCGCGCCGGTTTCGCCGAACACTTCCGGCGGGTGGTGGGGCAGACGCCGGTGGATTATCTGGTGAGCTGGCGGATCAGCCTCGCGCAAAAACGCCTGCGCGAGGGACGGCCGATTGCCCTGATCGCCGAAGAGGTCGGTTATGAAAGCCCTTCGGCGCTGGCCCGGGCGTTTCGGCGTAAGACCGGGCTCAGCCCGCGAGAATGGAAATCCGGTGCGAGCTGAAAACTATTTGGCGAATTTCTTCGCCCCGGCCACGCACAGGATCACCCCCAGGGTGACCACGAGCATGCCGACGCTGACATGTTCATGCAGCAAGGTCGCGGCCAGTGCCAGGCCAAAAAACGGTTGCAGCAATTGCAGCTGCCCGACCGCCGCAATCCCGCCCTGAGCCAGCCCGCGATACCAGAACACGAAACCGATCAGCATGCTGAACAGCGAAACGTACGCCAGACACACCCACGCCGACACACTGATACCGCTGAACGAGGCGGGCGCCAGCCACACGCTCAGCACGGCCATCACCGGCAGCGACAGCACCAGCGCCCAACAGATCACCTGCCAGCCGCCGAGGGTGCGCGACAGTTTTGCGCCTTCGGCGTAACCGAGGCCGCAGGCGAGAATCGCCGCCAGCATTAGCAGATCGCCAGTGGGCGAGGCGGTCAGGCCTTGCGAGATAGCGAAGCCGACCACCAGCGAACTGCCCAGCACCGAAAAAATCCAGAACACCGGACGCGGCCGTTCACCGCCGCGCAACACGCCGAAAATCGCCGTCGCCAGCGGCAGCAATCCTACAAACACAATGGAATGCGCTGACGTCACGTATTGCAGCGCCAAAGCCGTCAACAACGGAAAACCCACAACCACGCCCAGCGCGACGATCAGCAACGACAACCACTGATCCCGCGCCGGACGCCGTTCGCGAAACAACCACAGCAAGCACAACGCCAGGGCGCCGGCGATGGTCGCGCGGATGACGGTGAGAAATACCGGGTCGAATTCCAGCACCGCCAGCCGCGTGGCCGGCAGCGAGCCGCTGAAGATCACAACGCCGATGAAGCCATTGATCCAGCCGCTGGTTTTTTCCAGGGCCGGGGTGCCGAGTTGGGTGGTTCGTTCCATACGCGTTGCGCTCAGAGGTGGGTTGCGTTGAAGCAATCCTAGGGACGAGAATCAGGACAATCAAAGAATTGTCATGGATACAGCCCGACATGCCGCGCTCCCGTTACAAGACCCTCGTCGACGCCTATGCCGCCGACATTCGCGAAGGCCGACTGCTGCCCGGCACGCGTTTGCCGACCCACCGGCAACTGGCGGCCAGCGAAGGGCTGGCGCTGGTCACGGCTTCGCGGGTGTACGCCGAGCTTGAGGCCATGGGGCTGGTCAGCGGCGAAGCCGGGCGCGGCACGTTTGTGCGGGAAACGTCGTTGTTGCCGGGGCAGGGCATCGACCAGAAAGACGTCGCGGTCGGCATGACCGACCTCAACTTCAACTACCCGTCATTGCCGGGGCAGGCCGAGCTGCTGCGCACCGCGTTGCGGCAACTCGCGTTGTCCGGCGACCTTGAAGCGCTGCTGCGTTATCAGCCCCACGCCGGTCGCCAGCATGAGCGGGCCTCGGTGGCGCGGCATCTGCAAATGCGGGGTTTGAGTGTCGAGGCCGAGCAGGTGCTGATCGTCAACGGCGCCCAGCAAGGGCTGGCGGTGACGCTGATGGCGCTACTCAAGCCCGGCGATGTGATCGCTGCCGACGCGTTGACCTATTCGGGATTCAAAGTGCTGGCCGAAGCGCTGCACCTGGAAGTGGTGGCGATTCCCGTCAATGAGCAGGGCCCCGATCTGGCGGCCTTAGACAAACTCTGCCGCCAACGCCCGGTGCGTGCGGTTTACAGCATGCCGACCCTGCACAACCCACTGGGCTGGGTGATGCCTTTGGAGCAACGTGAGGATTTGATCGAGATTGCCCGCCGGCATGATCTGACGATCATCGAGGATGCGGCCTACGCCTTTCTGGTCGATAACCCACCACCGCCGTTGGCCGATCTGGCGCCGGAACGCACGGTCTACGTGTCGGGCCTGTCGAAAAACATCGCCACCGGCCTGCGTGTCGGCTTCATCGCCGCGCCGGTCGAGCAGGTGGCGGCGCTGGAGCGGATCATCCGCGCGACCACCTGGAACACCCCCGGCGTGATGACCGCCATCGCCTGCGGCTGGCTCGACGACGGCACCGTCACCTTGCTCGAAGCACAAAAGCGCAGCGACGCCCGGGCCCGGCAAGCTCTGGCTACGCAGATTCTGGAAGGCCTCCCAACCGTGGGCCATTCCTCTTCATATTTCCTTTGGTTGCCGCTGCCGGAAGATGTGCGGGCCGACCACATCGTGGTCGAATTGATGCAGGAACAGGTTTCCGTTACCACCGCCGAACCTTTCACCGTGTCTACCCATGTGCCCCACGCGATTCGTCTGGCGCTGGGCTCGGTGGACATGCTTGTCCTGCGTCAAGCCTTGCTCAAAGTCCGTCAGGTCGTGGGCGCCTACCTGTAGCGCAACTGGCCGCGCGCGATTACCCTTGGCGCCGCCGACGATCTGGAAAACCCTGATGAAAAACGCTGCATTAACGTTCGCCCTGATTCTCAACGCAGGCCTGTTCAGCACGCCGACACTGGCTGCCGGTGACGCCGAGGCTGGCGCCAAAGTCTTCCCGCGCCTGTGCGGCGGCTGCCACCAGGTCGGCGAATCCGCCCGCCCGGGATTCGGCCCCGAACTCAACGGCATCATCGGTCGCCCGGCGGGGACGTCGGCGAATTACGTGTACTCCGACGCGATGAAAAACTCTGGCCTGACCTGGAACCGTGAAACGCTGACGGCGTATCTGAAGGACCCGAAGGGCGTGGTGCCGGGGACGCGGATGATCTTCTGGGGACTGAGTGACGAGGAGAAGATCGATAATCTGTTGGCGTATTTGCAGACGTTCTCTGAGTAATGAAGATCCGGTGCGGGAGCTGCGCAAGGCAGCTCTCGTGTGAAGTCCGGGTTCAAACTTGGCGCTCGGCTTGCCCGGCAAACCACCCCATCACCACCGCACAAGCCGGATGCGCAGCCGCCGACGGCTGCAAGCACAACGAATAAATCCCTCCGGTTTTCAGCGGTTGCCCGAACGGCACCACCAGCACGCCACGCTCGATGGATTCCGCCGCCAGCGTCATGTCTGTCACTGCCACACCCAATCCCCGTGCCGCCGCGTCCAATGCCAGTTCATCGAGGTTGAACGGGATGTGCCGGTAATCGTCCAGCGGTTGGCCGTCGTTCGCCGCCAGCCATTCGATCCACGCCTGACGATCCGCCGAGCGATGCAGCAGCGGGAAGCGCAGCAGTTCTTCCACTGAGCGCGGCGCATCGGCAAGGCTCGGGGCGCAGACCGGCACCAGCGTTTCCTGAAACAGAGTCAGGCAATCCGGATCGCTCGATGCCGTCGGCAGGTAAAGGATGTAGGCGTCGCTGTCCCTGGTCGGTTCGACGATTTCGGTGGCGACGGTTTCGATCGCCAATGAAATCTCGGGATGGCGCAGGTAAAAGTCGCTGAGTTTCGGCAACAACCAGCGCACCGCCAACGACACATGCATGCGAATCCGGAACGGGCGTTTCTGAGGAGTGAGGCGTTCTTCGAGGGTTTTCAGCTGCTCGAAAATGCTCCGCGCGCTCGCTAAAACCTGCTCGCCTTCCGGAGTCAGGCGCAGGCTGCGGCTGGTACGCAAGACCAACGGAACGTTGAAATGGCTTTCTAGCTGCTGGATCTGCCGGCTGACGGCGCTTTGGGTCAGGCACAGCTTCTGCGCGGCCTGGGTGAAGCTGCCGGAGCTGGCGACTTCCACCAGCGCCTGCATGGCTTGCAGCGACGGGGAGTGGCGAATTTTATCCATGCGTTTTCCGAATGGCTCGATGATTTCTTAGCGTTGGTGAGGCGTTCGAAGACCTTATAGATTCTAGCTCTGGCGGTGGTCTTTACCACGTTGGCATGCGATTCACGCATGGCCACGGTTGGAAGGCAAGCCGCCGAACGACCGTCGAATGAGGTGATGCATGGAAAATGTCTGTGGCTGGATCGCGCAAACCGCAAGCGCTGCGCAGCGGGATCGCCTGAGCGGCGCGCAAAAGGCCGATTGGCTGGTGATCGGCGCCGGGATTACCGGTCTCAGCGCTGCCCATCATCTGGCCGAGATGCACCCGCAGGCACGGATTGTCGTGGTTGATCGTCAGCGAGCGGCGCAGGGCGCTTCGGCGCGCAACTCGGGTTTTGTCGTCGCCCATGAACATCCGGCGGACAGCGAGTTGATCGGCGGGCAGGGCTTTGCCGGATTTGAAGTCGACACGATGATTTCCCGCGCGGCCAGTGAAGAAGTCCTACAACGCATTGCCCGTCACGCCATCGATTGCGACTTGCGCGACAGCGGCTATTTCTTTGCGGTCAACGATCCGGCCAAGCTCAATCAGGTCGATGCCAAACTGGCCACGCTGCGGGTGCTCGGTGCCCGCGCGGAGTTTCTGCAAGGCGAAGAACTGAGCCGCAAACTCGGTACCCGTCACTATCAGGCAGCGATCTGGTGCGGCAACGGCAACGCATTGCTGCAACCGGCCAAATACGTGAAGGGCTTGCTCGATGCACTACCGGCCAATGTCAGCGTGTACGAAAACACCGACATCACGGGGCTCGAACGTTTGAGTCAGGGACGAATTCGGGCCAATTCACTTGATGGCAGCATCGAGGCAGGAAAAGCACTGGTCTGCCTGAACGCCTTCATTCCACGGGTCGGCATCGAAGACAGCGCCACGTTCCCGATGGAGCTGAGCGCCAGCCTCACGCGCCCGCTCACGGATCAGGAGTTCGCCGCCATTGGAGCCGTTGAACCGTGGGGCGTGCTGTCGACTCGTCCGCTGGGCGCCACGGTCCGGCTGACGCCGGATCGCCGGGTGATGATCCGCAACACCGCCGAATACCGCACGCGGGACCTCTCCAACAGCGAACTTGCGCTGCGTCGGCAACACCATGTCCGGGGTTTGCAACCGCGCTTTCCGTTCCTCGGCGAGCACGACATCCAATACACCTGGACCGGCCATTTGAGCGCGACCCGCAGCGGTCAGGCGTATTTCGACCAGGTGGAAGAGGGCGTGTTTGCCGTGGCCGGTTGCAACGGCTCGGGCGTGGCGCGCGGAACCTTGTGGGGGCGACTGCTGGCGGAACTGGCATGCGGCGTCGATTCGCCACTGCTGCAATCGGTAAGGCAACGGGCCCAGCCCGGCTGGCTGCCGCCGCGACCTTTCTTCGACATCGGTGCCATGCTGCGCATGCGCGTGGAGGCGGTCAGGGCCAGAACAGAAATCTGAAAATTCGCACATCCCACAAGAACAAAAGCCACTCAATTCAGGTGACAGAACATGCGCGTCCACACACTTTCCCTGGCGGTCTTGCTCGCCACCGGTTCCGGGTTCGCCCTGGCCGATGAAACCGTCAACATCTCCAACTGGAGCAGTTACATCGCCGACGACACTCTGGCGAACTTCACCAAAGACACCGGCATCAAGGCCACTTACGACATCCACGACAGCAACGAAGTGCTGGAATCGAAGTTGATGACCGGCAATACCGGTTACGACGTAGTGAGCCCTTCGAACCACTTTCTGTCGCGGCTGATCAAGGCGGGCGCCATTCAGAAACTCGACAAGTCGCAACTGCCGAACTGGAAGAATCTCGATCCGCAGTTGATGCAGAAACTCGAAGTCAACGATCCGGGCAATCAATACGGTTATCCGTACATTTGGGGCACCGCCGGTATCGGTTACAACGTCGAGAAGATCAAGGCGATCTTCGGCAACACCGATGTCACGCGTTCGTGGAAGCTGTTTTTCGAAGAGGACAACATCAAGAAGTTGAGCCAGTGCGGTGTAGCGATCATCGACAACCCGACCCAAGTGTTGCCGATCACCCTCAACTATCTGGGCTTGCCGCCACACAGCCACGAACCGGCGGATTACAAAAAGGCCGAAGCGGCATTGTTCAAGATTCGCCCGTATGTGCAGTACTTCCATACGTCCAAGTACATCAGCGATCTGGCCAACGGTAATGTTTGCGCAGTGATCGGCTTCAACGGTGATGTCGTGCAGGCGGCTGCCAGTGCCCGGGAAGCGAAGAACGGTATCGACATCGCTTATTCGATTCCCGAAGAAGGCACGACCCTGTGGTTCGACATGGTGGTCATGCCGAAAAACGCGCCCCACGAAAAGAACGGCTACGCCTACATGAACTATCTGCTTGAGCCGAAGGTGATCGCCAACATCAGTAACAGCATTCACTACGCCAACCCCAACGCGGCAGCCGATGAGTTTCTGACGCCGGCGGTGAAACAGGATCTGGCGATCTATCCACCCAAAGCGGTGATGGACAAACTGTTCACTGTGGAAGAACTGCCAGCGGCGATTGCCCGGCTGACGACGCGCTTGTGGACCCGGCTTAAAACCAACACCTGAATGTGAAACATGGCCTGGGTTGATACTAATGCGCCATCACTTGCGGTAAAGTGCGCGCCGCCCGAGAGACGGATCCCGGGCGTTTTCCCATGGAGTCTTGAAGTGAAATACCTCAGCAAAGTCGTCGCCGCCGCCCTGATCGGTGCGGTTCTGGCAGGTTGCACCGGCACCCCGATGAATACCAGACAATATGACAGCAGCCAATACACCGTGATTGGCCACAGCGAAGCCACCGCCACCGGCCTGCTGCTGTTCGGCGTCATCCCGATCCAGCAGAACAACCGCTTCGTCCGCGCCCAGACTGCCGCGATCAAAGCCAAGGGCGGCGACGCCATGATCAACACCCAGGTTCAGGAAAACTGGTTCTGGGCATGGGTCCTGACCGGTTACACCACCAAGATCTCCGGTGACGTGGTCAAACTGAAACCCGCGCAATAAGCGCTGGTTTGGACGTGAAAAAGCCCGGCTGATCAGGCCGGGCTTTTTGTTTGTGCAGCGGTAGAGCGTTTGACTCATGCGACGCGGCGTTCGATCAGACGGTCGGAACCACCTTCAGCGACGCGGCGTTCGATCAGACGATCCGAACCACCTTCAGCAACGCGGCGTTCGATCAGACGATCGGAGCCACCTTCAGCGACGCGGCGTTCGATCAAACGGTCGGAACCACCTTCAGCGACGCGGCGTTCGATCAAACGATCGGAGCCACCTTCAGCAACGCGACGTTCGATCAAACGATCCGAACCACCCTCAGCCACTCGACTTTCAATCAACCGGTCCGAACCGCCTTCGGCGATCATGGTGTGGGCGGGTTTGGCTGCAAAAGCGTTGACTGCAAGAACCGAGAAAGCGATGCCGAGAAGGATTTGGCGTTTCATGATCGTGTGCTCCGGGGTTTTGTTTGTTGGGTATGGAGCCGATGTTACGCCGGGGATTTTTTATGAGAACTTCATTGAGCTGATGGTGACTATCGACGCAGGCGATGCAGCGAAATCGATAGTAAACAGTTGAACGATGTCGCGGTTAAAACACGCTTGAAGTTATGGGAAGTGTCTGTCAGTTAACGACTTTCACTTTCGCAAGCACCCTACATAAAGTGATGGCCACCTCCACTAATCTGTTGCTCTTGCACAAGGAGTGACAGGTATGGCCAATCACAGTTACATGACCATCGAAGGGAAAACCCAGGGGCTTATCTCGGCAGGGTGCTCGACACCGGACACTCTGGACAACAAAGGTCAGGTCGGACATGACGATGAAATCAGAGTGTTGGCCTTTGCCCACAATCGAATGAGTACCGACAAACTGATCCACAGTCCTGTCGCAATCACCAAGTGGCTTGACCCGTCCTCGCCCTTGCTGGCGCGGGCACTCTCCAACAGAGAGGAAATCGACTGCTCTGTCAGCTTCTATAGAACTTCGCCGTATGGCATCGAGGAAAAGTACTTCACGATAAAGATCGGCGGGGGAGTGATTGCAGACATCACCCTGGACGTTCCCCATGCCATCCAGCAAAAAGACGTCGCCCCTCAGGAACGCCTCGCCATCCGCTATCGCGATATCACCTGGACCCACCATCTGGCCGGCACCAGTAGTTACAGTTTCTGGGACGCCGAGGAGTGAATAAGGCAGACAAAGAAAAGCCCGGCTGATCAGGCCGGGCTTTTCTATATGCGCTGCTTGCTTATGCAACGCGGCGTTCGATCAAGCGATCGGAACCACCTTCAGCGACGCGACGTTCGATCAGACGATCGGAACCACCTTCAGCAACACGGCGTTCGATCAGACGATCAGCACCACCCTCAGCCACACGACGTTCGATCAGACGATCCGAACCACCTTCAGCAACGCGGCGTTCGATCAGACGATCAGCACCACCCTCAGCCACACGACGTTCGATCAGACGATCCGAACCACCTTCAGCAACGCGGCGTTCGATCAGACGATCCGAACCACCTTCAGCCACACGACGTTCGATCAAACGATCCGACCCACCCTCAGCCAAACGACTTTCAATCAACCGGTCCGAACCGCCTTCGGCGATCATGGTGTGGGCGGGTTTGGCTGCAAAAGCGTTGACTGCAAGAACCGAGAAAGCGATGCCGAGAAGGATTTGGCGTTTCATGATCGTGTGCTCCAGGGGTGTTGTTTGTTTGGTATGGAGCCGATGTTACGCCGCGGATTTTTTATGAGAACTTCATTGAACTGATGGTGACTATCGACGCCAGCAATGAATGCCAAGACCCTTGTTCTAGGGCACCAGCGACCGAATGCACAGCTCTCCGGTGGCGCGGGTCAGGGCTAGATCATGCAGCGCATCACGGGTCAGACCGGTGCGCGCCTTGGCCAGCCACGCCGGGCAGTTCCGGTCGTGGCGATAGGGCGTGAATTCGGCGTATTGCTGCAGCAGACGGGTTTGCAACTCATCCAGACGCGGTCGAATCTGCTTGCCCAGATCCGGGCGCGGCGTGTCCGGCGCGGCACCGGCTGCCTGCCATTGTGCGAGCAAACCGTACTGCACCAGTTTGTTGGCCTCCATCTGCGCGGCTATCAATTGCGCGACGTCTTCCGGGTCGAGCTTGCGTTCGGCGGCCAGCTTGCGGGCGTTGTCGATGACCTGTGCTTCACGGGGACTGTCCTGGATCGGCTTGCCGCTGTCCCATTTGGTCAGGGCAACGAGATCGCCGATGTTCAGGCGTTCGTTCAGGGTTGCCACTAAAGGTTGCAAGGATTCGGGTGCGGCACCCGTTGTGGCGGCTTGCGTGGTGTTGGTGGCCAGCACCAGGAGCGTACAGGCGAGCAGGCGTGGAGATTGAAGCATGATAAATTCTCGAACGTTTTAGAGTTGGAAGAGCGTCATGGTCGAGTATTGGCATGGAGTCAGCCGGTGTTGAAAGTACTTTTTATTTGTAGCCAGAATCGTTTGCGCAGTCCGACAGCCGAACAACGGTTCGCTGATTGGCCCGGCGTGGAAACTGCGTCGGCGGGTACCGATCGCGAGGCAGATGTCCCGGTCAGCCCTGAACTGTTGCATTGGGCTGATCTGATTTGTGTGATGGAGCCAGCCCATCGCAAAAAGCTTTCCAGCCGATTTCGCTCGGCACTGGCGAACAAGCATATTGTTTGTCTGCACATACCGGATGAGTATGAGTATATGGATCCTGCGCTGATCAAATTACTGGATGAGAGCGTTATTCGGTATCTACCCGCTTGAATCTCAACTCAGGCACCCATTCATACCGAGCTTCGTCATGACGACCGCAGAAACCCAATGATGCTAAAAGCCAATCTTCATGCACTCATGGCAAGTGATCGCGCACGCATGCAAATTCTTGAGATTGTAAGAGGATTGCAGCTGCCTGATTGCTGGGTCGCCGCTGGATTCATACGTAGTCTGGTCTGGGATCATCTTCATGGACGGGCGTTCTCTGCATTGCCTTCTGATGTAGACGTCATTTGGTACGACGCGGATGACGCAAGTCCAGAGCGGGACGCGCAGTTGGAGTCATTATTAATGACGCTGGACAGCAGCATAAGTTGGTCGGTCAAGAATCAGGCAAGGATGCATCAGCGTAACGCCGATCAGCCCTATGCTTCTGCAACCGAAGCAATGATGTTCTGGCCTGAGACGGCTACAGCCATAGGCGTCAGACTTGGTGCCAACGGCATTATTGAAATAGCTGCACCGTTGGGCCTGCAGGATCTGTTTTCCCTCGTTGTCCGCCCTACGAGCAGGTTCCTCGCCGAGAAACATTCGATCTATCTGGAGCGCGTCCGCGCCAAGTGCTGGCATCTTGATTGGCCGCTTTTGCAGATCATGATGGAACGATGAACTCAGCTTCGTCCGCTATTAATCAGACAGAAAAATCTTCACCGCTATTACCTCCGACAAGTCTCAAAACATCTAGCGTAATATCCAGGCAATCCTCCACCCGAGACGGACCCTCAATGCAAACCCCCGCTCAATCCCCCCTCTGGAAAACCTACCTGCTGTTCCTGGCCCCGATGGTGCTGTCGAACTTCCTGCAATCGATGTCGGGCACGGTCAACAGCATTTACATTGGCCAGATGCTCGGCACGCAGGCGCTGGCGGCGGTGTCCGGCATGTTTCCGATCATCTTTTTCTTTATTGCGCTGGTCATCGGTCTGGGCGCCGGGGCAGGGGTGTTGATCGGTCAGGCGTGGGGGGCGCGTGAGTCGCATATGGTCAAGGCGATTGCCGGGGCGACGTTGTTGCTGGGGGTGTTGATCGGGCTGGTGGCGGCGGTGCTGGGCAGTGTGTTTGCGCGTCAGGCCTTGCAGGGTTTGGGCACTCCGGCGGATGTGCTGGATGACGCAGTGGCCTATGCCCGGGTGATGATGTGGACCTTGCCGGTTGTGCTGGTGTACGTGCTGTTCACCCAGTTGTTGCGCGGGGTGAGCGACACGCTGTCGCCGATGCTGGCGCTGTTGCTGTCGACCGTGGTCGGGCTGGCGCTGACCCCGGCGTTCATTCGCGGCTGGTTCGGCTTGCCGCAACTGGGGATTCAGAGCGCGGCGGTTGCAGGTCTGGCCGGTACGCTGACGTCGATGGCGTGGCTGTCATGGAGCCTGATTCGCAAGGGCCATCCGCTGGCGCCGGATCGCGAGTTCTTCGCGGCGCTGCGTCTGGACGGCGCTATTCTCGGCAAGGTGTTGCGCATCGGTCTGCCGACCGGGGTGCAGATGATCGTGCTGTCGCTGTCGGAGCTGGTGATTCTGGCGCTGGTCAACCAGCACGGCTCGCAGGCGACGGCGGCGTATGGCGCGGTGACGCAGATCGTCAACTACGTGCAGTTTCCGGCGCTGTCGATTGCGATCACCGCGTCGATCCTTGGCGCCCAGGCAATCGGTGCCGGACGGCTGGAACGGATGGGCCCGATCCTGCGCACAGGATTGTGGATCAACGTGTGCCTGACCGGTGGTTTGATCCTGGCGGGTTACCTGTTATCGCACTGGTTGCTAGGGCTGTTCCTGACTGAAGACTCGACCCGGGCGATGGCCGAGCACCTGTTGCACATCATGTTGTGGAGCCTGCTGATCTTCGGTTTCCAGGCGATCATCGGCGGCATCATGCGCGCCAGCGGCACGGTGCTGGTGCCGGTGGGCGTGGCGATCATCTGCGTGCTCGGCGTGCAGTTGCCGGCGGCCTACTGGCTGGACGGGCAGTTCGGTTTGCAGGGCGTGTGGATGGCGTTCCCGATTGCGTATCTGGGGATGCTGGTGTTGCAGACGCTGTATTACACACGGGTGTGGAAGCATCAAAAGATCGAGCGGTTGGTGTGACGGACTGATCCGGGTGGGCGTTGGCGGAACTGGCGCAAGTGATGGATGTTTGCTTAAGTCATTCGAGACCCATCGGGCGCCGGAGCATTCCATGTCGATTCGATTGTTGTTGGCTGCCGCGTGTTGCCTGATTGTCGTCCCTGCTGCAAATGCGGTGGAGTACACCCGGGTCAACACCACCGCCAGCCAGATCAGTTTCACCTACAACCAGATGGGCTCGCGGATGTACGGCACGTTCGGCAAGTTCGACGCGACGCTGGATTTCGACACCGACAACCTCGCCAGTGCCCGCACCACGCTGCATATCGACCTGACCAGCATCGACGCCGGCAGCGAAGACGCCAACACCGAGCTGGTGAAACCGGCGTGGTTCGACACCGATAAATTCCCGGTGGCGGTGTTCGAATCGACCCGCTTCAGCCCGGCCGGCGACAACCGCTATCTGGTCGACGGCCACCTCACCCTCAAAGGCATCACCCGTGAGGTGCAGGTGCCGGTGCAACTCAAACCCGACAGCAGCATCGGCATCTTCGACGGCGAACTGGTGCTCAAGCGCGACGAGTTCGGCCTCGGCGCAGGGGAGTGGGCGGACACCGTGGTGTCGAAGGACATCGACATCAAGTTCAAGGTCGTTGCCCCCGCGCAGTGACCGGCCTCAATACGCCCGCCAATGTCCCGGCATCCAGCGCCATTGGTTACCGGCCCAGCGGTAATGTCCGGCAACCCAGTGATAACCCGGCGCAGGCATGACCGGAACCACCTCAACGATCGGTGGTGGCCGATGCGGGCGAACCGGTTCGACGACACAACCCGAGAGGGTGATCGCTACCAGCGCGGCAGCGAGCAAGGATTTGATGGTTTTCGCGGAACGCAGAACGTTCATGGCAACTCCTCAAGGCGTGCGTCGGGAATGAACGCAGCTGAAAAATTGGACGCCAAATCGGCGAAAGATCCGTTCTCGGGCAGATGAAATTTTTGTCAGGCGTGCACAAGGTATGATGTCGCGGTTCGCCGGTCGCTCAACTCGCCCGGCAACCTGTGTTTTACCGTTGGAGTCCGCCCGCCATGCCCCGCATCACCCACTACAAATCTCCATGCCCCGAGGGCGTCAACAGCCAGATTTTGCAGATGGTGGTCGACAACCTGACCGACATCAGTGCCATCGGGCTGGGCCCGAGCAATCTGCTGTACAACGTCTATCAGTACGCGGTCGGCTACGAGGTGCATCTGTATCTGGAGGCGTTGAACGGCGAGAAGGGCACCGAGGTGGAACTGCTGGTGGCCACCGACGACGATGATCCGGAGCAGGTGCTCGGCTTCCTGTTGTACCTACCGGTGCAGGGTGATTGGGAGGCGTGCAACGTGGCCTATCTGGCGGTGCGCGAGGGGCATCGGCGTCAGGGCGTGGCCCGTTCGTTGATCGCGGACATGGTGGCTCGTTACCCACATGCCGAGCTGACCTGCAGCGTCGGCAAGGTGCCGTATTTCGAGGCGCTGGGCTTTGAAGTGCTGGGCCAATTGGAGACGCAAGTGCTGATGAGCACCCGGCACTACCGCAGCAACGGGCTGCGCGGTTTCATCGACACGACGCCGATCTACCGTTCGCTGGAAGTGCAGCAGATCCACACCTACCTGCTGCAAAAGCACGGCAAGCGGGCGATGCTCGATGCCGAGAAACAGCGCGACCGGCATCTGGATCAGGTCACTCGCCGTACCGAAGAATTTGTCCGCCAGCGCCTGACCGTTCACTGATCCCTTCTCTTTGAAACGACAAAAGCCCTTGATGCGATCAGCGCAGCAAGGGCTTTTTTGTGCCGGTGATTTCAGGACAGTTTCACGTTCATGGTGATGCGCGCCGTGAACACTTTCTTGCCTTCGGCGTCGTGGACATCCACTGGCACGATCTTGTCGCCTTCGGTCTGCCAGTCCAGCGCTTCGCCATTGGCCACGGCGGTTACGTCGGTCTTGGCCTTGGCCAGGTATTCGACGGTCATGCCTTTTGGAATCCACCGTGCGCCGGCGGGAATCGACACGTCAGTCATCATCCCTGCCGCCAGTTCAGCGGCATTGCACAGGGCGATGGCGTGGACGGTGCCGAGGTGGTTGGTGATCTCGCGGCGGAACGGCACTTGCACCTGCGCGGAACCTGCCCGCAACTCGGTCACCAGCGGATTGATGGTGCTGAAGTACGGTGCGACTTGGCAGGCCATCTGGCTGAACGCCTGGGAACCGACGCTGTTGAACATGCTGAGAAACTGACTCATGGGTGAAGCCTCGCGGTTAGGGGGGGGGGTTACAGAATCATGTTCCGTTACAGAATATTGTTCTGTAACGGAACGGTATTCTGTCCGCGGGAAATCTGTCAACCTGTGCGTGTTTCGATCATCGGCACGGACGTGCCCTTTACCCGGATTTTCAAGGCCCATGAACACCGCAGATCTACTCGAACGCAGCTACCCCGGCCGCCGCGCCGAACTCAAGCGCGACATCTTTCGCAAGGCCCTGCGCCTGTTCAACGAGCAGGGCATCGAGGCCACTACCATCGAAATGATCCGTGCCGAGTGCGACACCAGTGTCGGGGCGATCTACCACCATTTCGGCAACAAGGAAGGGCTGGTGGCCGCGCTGTTTTTCACCGCGCTGGAGGATCAGGCACGCCTGCGCGACGCTTATCTGGCCGACGCGATGACCACCGAAGAGGGCGTGCAGGCGCTGGTCTACAGCTACGTGGATTGGGTCGAGAACCAGCCGGAATGGGCGCGGTTCCAGTATCACGCGCGTTATGCCGTGACCCGGGGCCCGCACAAGGATGAACTGGCCGAGCGCAACAAGACCCGCAATCTGGGCCTGCGTACCTGGCTGGCCGAGTCCGGGCGCGTGGCTGAACTCAATGAATGCCCGGCCGAGCTGTTGCCGTCGCTGATCGTCGGGCAGGCCGACAGCTATTGCCGCGCGTGGTTGTCCGGGCGAGTGCAGGGCAGTCCGAAGGCTTATCGCGAATTGCTGGCGCAAGCCACGTGGCGTTCGATCCGCCGCGAACCCGAACGCTGATTTTCAGAGACAAAAAAAGAGCCTCAAGACTCTTTGATGGGGAGGAAGTAGAGCCCGCGAGGCTCAAGATGCGCATGAAGCCAGGTGCGGGCTTGATTGGGGTTCAGAGCACCCGCACCTACGCAACGGCTTGGCGGACCAAGCGACTGCGTAGTTCCATCGTAGGAAGGTGGGAGGACGCGCTCAAGTACCGTCAGTCACCTGCCTGGGGGGCGCGGGCGGTGGCTCTTTCGACCATCGCAATGATGGTTGCCAACAGCTCGTCACGCGCCTGTTCGGCGCTGATTTCGCTGGTGGCCGCCGCTTGCGACAAGGCTTCGGCGGCGCCGAGCATGGCACGTAATCCTGCCTGACCGATCTCTGCGCCGTCAGCGAAAGGCGACAGCACATTGCGGCATTTCTCCAGGAAAATCGCCTCGTATTCGCGCTTGATCCTCTCCAGTTCCGGCGTGCTTGCCAGGGCGGCAATCACCCCCGGAATCTCGTTGCCCTGAGTCATCACGCAATCGACGTACGCCGTGGCAATCACCGTCGCGGTGCCGCTCAAGGTCGCTTCGGCATTGGCCAGCGCCGCGTCCATCAGCGCCGTCTGGCGCTTGTCGAAATCCTGATACAGCGCCGCGAGCAAACCGGCGCGGGTGGTGAAATGGTCATAGACCACCGGTTTGGTCACGCCGGCCTTTTCCGCCAGATAACCGAGGGTCAGGGCATCGGTGCCTTCTTCGCGAATCAGTTGCCAGGCCATGTCGAGCAACTGGCGCTGGCGGTCTTCCCGGGACAGGCGGCGACGGGGTTGTGCGGAATCGGGGATTTCAGTGGTTGACATTGCTTATATACCAAACGTAACTTACTGATGGTAACTTACCAATCGTAGCTTATCGAAAGGATAAGCCCTTGGTCAGCAATCACCAACCGGAGATTTCCCCATGCACGCACTGATTGTTGTGGCTCATGACGACCCCCGTTCGCTAACTCATGCGCTGGCGCAGAATATTGCCAAAGGTCTTTCGGAAAGCGATCCATCCAACACCTTCGAAATCGCCGACCTGCACGCCGAGGAATTCGACCCGCGCTTTGGCGTGGCCGACTGGGCGGTGCATCACCGCGAATCCCTGCCACCGGCGGACGTGCTGGCCGAGCAGGCACGCATCGACCGCGCCGATGCGCTGGTGCTGGTCTATCCGGTGTTCTGGTGGTCGATGCCGGCGCTGCTCAAGGGCTGGATCGACCGGGTATTCAGCAATGGCTGGGCGTACGATTTCGACGGTGACAAGACGCTGAAGAAGCTCGGACGATTGCGGGTGCACTTGGTCGCGCTGGGCGGGGCGGATGCGCGCACTTACGAGCGCCACGGCTACGGCGCGGCGATGAAGACGCAGATCGATCACGGGATTTTCGATTACTGCGGGGCGACGGTGGCGGGCTCGGCGTTGTTGCTGGAGTCCGAGTCGAGCGATCCTGCGATGCAGTTGCAGGCGGCGCGCGAACTCGGACAAGGGCTGTTTCGCTAAAACTTTTTGGGAACAGTCTCAGCGAGCACCCGGCCAGCCAGCCTTTTCGAGGGCCGCGAGCAGGGTGGCGGCATCCAGCCCCGGCACCGAATGCCCGTTGCCTTCGGTGCTGTCGCTGGCCAGCAAGGCGTTGATGATCGCTTCTTCCACCGCCTCGGTTGCCGCCAGGAACAACTCGCTGATGTGATCGTTGTTGACCATCCGCAAGCCGTCGCAAGTCGATGCACCTTTGCCTTCGTAAGCGGCGGGCGGGATATGACCGTTGCCGGTGGCGAAGGCGATGAAGATGTCACCGCTGTGATCCTCATTGCCGCCGCCAGTGCGCGCCAGACCGAGACTCGCCCGTTGCGCCAGTCGCGTGCATTGATGTGGCAACAGCGGTGCATCGGTGGCGAGGGCCACTACGATCGAGCCCATGCCCGGATGCGGCAACGAAGCCCGCAGGAACGGCGAGTCCACCTGTTCCATGTAGCGCCCGACCGGGTAGCCGTCGACCCGCAACTCGCTGCGAATCCCGTGGTTGGCCTGCACGATTGCGCCTACTGTCCAGCCGCCCTGAGTCTTGCTCAAGCGGCGCGACGCGGTGCCGATCCCGCCCTTGAATTCATGGCAGATCATGCCGCTGCCACCGCCCACCGCGCCTTCCTGCACCGGGCCGTCAACGGCATTGCTCATCGCTTCGGCCACATGCTTGGGCTTCACATGAAAGCCGTTGATGTCGTTGAGCAATCCATCGAAGGTTTCCAGCACCACCGGCATGTTCCAGTAGAGCCGACCGTCGTCCGGTTGCTGCGCGCGATCCAGTTCGATCAAGGCATCGCGCACCACGCCGAGGCTGTGGGTGTTGGTGAAGGCGATCGGGCTGGTCAGCAGGCCGGCTTCGCGAATCCACTCCAGTCCTGTGGCATCACCGTTGCCGTTGAGTACGTGGACGCCGGCGAAACACGGTTGTGCGTTGGTCGAACCGGCGCGGGGTTCGATCAGGGTGACGCCACTGCAGATGTCACGACCGCTGGCGCTGCGGCCGCGCACGTTGCTGTGGCCGACCCTTACGCCGGGTACGTCGGTGATGGCGTTGAGCGGGCCGGGTTGCAGTTGACCGATGCGGATATGGAGATCGCGGGCACGTGGTTTCATTGATGTTCTCTCTGTTGAAGGCAGTGATTCGAAGGGTTGTTACTGACCGTTCTTGACCTTGCTCCACACCCGCGTACGCACCCGTTCGGTGGCTTTGGGCAAGGGTTCGAGGGTATACAAAGTGGCCATCGCCGTGGCTGACGGGTACACCGCCGGGTTGTCGCGGGTGGCCTGGGCAACCAGCGCCGTGGCGGCGCGATTGCCGTTGGGGTAGGACAGGTGATCGCTGACCGGCGCAATCACATCGGGCCGCAGCAGGTAGTCGATGAACGCCAGGCCTTGGGCCGGATGCGGTGCGTCCTTGAGCAAGACCAGCGTGTCGAACCACACCGGCGCGCCTTCCTTCGGCAGGCTGTACTGGATTTTCACGCCGTTGCCGGCCTGCTCGGCGGTGGTCTTGGCTTCGAGCATCGCGCCGGACCAACCGACCGCCACGCAGATGTTGCCGTTGGACAGATCGCTGATGAATTTCGAGGAGTTGAAGTAGGCAATGTGCGGGCGCAGTTTCAGCAGCAGCGCTTCGGCTTTCTGATAGTCCTCGGCGTTGGTGCTGTTCGGCGGCAGGCCGAGATAATGCAGCGCGACCGGGAGCATTTCCGACGGCGAGTCGAGCATCGCCACACCGCATTCGCCGAGCTTGGCCAGGTTCTCTTCCTTGAACACCAGGTCCCACGAATCCACCGGGGCCTTGTCGCCCAGCACGGCGCGCACCTTGTCGACGTTGTAGCCGATGCCGTTGGTGCCCCACAGATACGGCACGGCGTACTGGTTGCCGGGGTCGTTATTGGCCAGTTTGTTCAGCAGGTCGTTGTCGAGGTTCTTCCAGCCCGGCAGTTGATCGCGGGGCAGCGGGGCGAGGGCGCCGGCCTTGATCAGGGTCGGCAGGCTGAAGTTGCTCGCCACCACCACGTCGTAGCCGCTGCGACTGGTCATCAGTTTGCCTTCCAGCACTTCGGCGCTGTCGAAGGTGTCGTAGACAGGTTCGATACCGCTGTCACGCTTGAAATCATGCAGGGTGTTCGGGCCGATGTAGTCGTACCAGTTGTAGACATGCACGCTCGGCGCATCGGCCGCCTGCGCACTCAGCGCCGCGGACAAAACGCCCATCAGACCCAGGTTGATATACCCACGATGACCACGCATGATGCGGCACTCCTGGCCTGTTGGCAGGCCGGTGATGAACAGGAGTGGTCAGCCTATCGGGCGGGCCGCGCCGCACCCATTCCCATCATGGGTTACTCAAAAGGGGTAGAGCGTGGACGCGTTGCTGCAGGAATTGCCGGTGCATCAGAGCCTGTCGCGAGTGTTCGCCACGGTGGGGCAGGACGGTTTCTGGCGGGCGCTGGTCGATACGCTGCGGTTGCTGGTGCCGTTGGACAATGCGCTGGTGGCGGTGATGCAGACGGGGCGGCCGCCGCAATTGCTGATCGACTTCGACAGTCAGGGCCGTGCCGACGAGCAGGAAGAACTGGCCGGTTACTGTGCCGGCATGTACCTGCTTGATCCGTTCTATCAGGCCGCCGTCGCCGGGGTTGCCGACGGTTTGCACAGCCTCGCGTCGGTTGCGCCGGACCAGTTTCTGCACAGCGAGTACTACCAGAGTTACTTCCGCTCGGTGGTCGGCGCGGATGAGCTGCAATTTCTGGTCAACCTCGACGACGGCGTGCTCGGCTTGTCGATGGGCCGCTCGACGGCGTTCGGTTTGCAGGAGCAGGGGCGCCTGCTCTGCGTGCGGGATTGGGTGCTGTCAGCGATGCGTCGACATGTGCAGTTGATGCCGCCGCAAGGCGCGGCGGTCGAGGCGCCAGTCGGCGATATTGCGGCGCTGCTCGACCGCTTCGACGCCCGGCTGACCGTGCGCGAAATCGACACGGCGCGCCTGATTCTCCAGGGCTTTTCCAGCAAGGCCATCGCCCAGCACATGCACATTTCGCCGGAGACCGTGAAGGTGCACCGGCGCAATCTCTATCACAAGCTCAACGTCACCGGGCATGGCGAGTTGTTTGCGCTGGTGTTGCGGCCGCGCTGACCGGAATCAGCGGATCTGCTTGAACAGCAGCGCCTTCAGACCGCTTTCCGGGTCGATATCCGGAAACTCCGGCGGGTTCTCCAGCCGTTGCTCGAAGCGCAGGCTCGGTGCTTCCTGGGTCACGCCGTCGATCAGGAAGTCGGAACCGAACGAAGGATCGTTCATGCAGGCCAGCACCGTGCCCTGCGCCGTCAGCAGTTCCGGCAGACGGCGCAGCACGCGCTGGTAATCCTTGGTCAGCAGAAAACTGCCTTTCTGGAACGACGGCGGGTCGATGATCACCAGATCGTATGGGCCGCTGTTGATTACCTTGCCCCAGGATTTGAACAGGTCGTGGCCGAGGAAGCTCACCTTGCTCAGGTCATGCCCGTTCAGTCGGTGATTGTCGCGGCCCCGGCTCAGCGCGGCGCGGGACATGTCGAGGTTGACCACGTGGCTGGCGCCACCCTCGATGGCCGCCACCGAGAAGCCGCAGGTGTAGGCGAACAGGTTCAACACCCGTTTGCCCGCCGCTTGTTCACGCACCCAGTTGCGCCCGTAACGCATGTCGAGGAACAGCCCTGCGTTTTGCTTGCGGCCCAGATCCACGCGGTATTTCAGCCCGCCCTCGACGATGGTCATTTCGTCGATTTCTTCACCCAGCAGCCATTCGGCGGTGCTTTGCGGCAGGTAACGGTGCTGGATCAGCAAAGTGTGGGCGCCGGACTGCTGCCATGGCGCCGAACCGGTGATCTCCAGCAGCAGGCGCTTGAGGTCTTCCAGCTGCGAAGCCTCGGGCTCCTTGAACAACGACACCAGCACCACGCCTTGCAGCCAGTCCACGGTGACTTGCTCCAGCCCCGGCCAGCAGCGCCCACGCCCATGGAACAGGCGCCGGGTTTCGGCCGGTGCCGAAGTCAGCGCGGTGAGCAGGTGGGCATGGAGAACGGCGAGGGCTTGAGGGTTCATCAATCAGGATCGGCCAGCAAAAGGGCGCGCATTTTAACCGCAATTACGCGCCGGCGACTGCCCGTCGAACGGGTGTTATCGAAAAGACCTGTATCAAAAATGAATTTCTGTAGAAGGCGCTGCTCATACCAGATAAGCAGCGGGATCAAGCCGCTAAATCGTTCATGCAATTCAGGGAGTGCCAGTTCATGTGTCCAATTCCGACGTCGAGCGCGCACCTTCCTGGCGGGTTGATTCTGGTAGTCGAGGACGATCCGTTGATTCTGGAGTTTCTGTGCGAAATTCTTCAGGAGGAAGGTTTCAAGGTCGAGCCGCAGACCAGTGCCGATGCGGCTTCGCAATATCTGGAGAAGCACGCGCCGGAAGTCGCGCTGCTGCTCACCGACATCACCATGCCCGGCACCCTTAATGGCGCGGACCTGGCCAATCTGGTCGGCGAGCGCTGGCCGGACAAACCGGTGATGGTCATGTCCGGTTATGAAACACCGGAAACCTCGGGCGTGAAGCATCCGGTGGCGTTCATCAAGAAGCCGTGGGCCATCGGCCAGTTGCTCGATTGCGTGGACGGTGCGTTCAAATCCAAGGCGCCGCGTCTGCACTGAGGCGTCCCGCAAGTGCTACATTGCCGGGCATCGTTGCCCGGCCCCTTGCGAGGAAGTGATCTTTTGTCTGCTCACGATGCTGTTTTCAACCGCGCGTTCGGCGCGTTCCTGTTCGACATGGACGGCACCGTCCTCAACTCCATCGCCGCCGCCGAGCGGATCTGGTCCGCCTGGGCCGTGCGCCACGGGGTGAACGTCGAAACGTTCCTGCCGACCATCCACGGCGTGCGCGCCATCGACACCATCACGCGTTTGAACCTGCCGGGCGTGGACGCCGAGGCGCAAGCTGCGTTCATCACCGAGGCGGAAATCGAAGACGTCGAAGGCATTGTCGAGATTCCCGGCGCAGCGGCGTTTCTCAAATCGTTGCCGGCGGATCGCTGGGCCATGGTGACCTCGGCGCCACGGGATCTGGCGCTGCGGCGGATGGCGGCGGCGGGGATTCCTGAACCTGCGGTGATGATCACCGCTGAAGACGTGACCGCCGGTAAACCGGATCCGGCCGGCTATCGACTGGCGGCCAAACGTCTGGGCCTGGAACCGGCGGACTGCCTGATTTTCGAAGACGCCACCGTCGGCATTCAGGCCGCTGAAGCCGCCGGTGCGCCGCTGATGATCATCACCACGACTCACCAGCATCCCCTTGAAACCGCCCACGCGACCATCGCCAGTTACCGCGACATTGCGCTGAGCATCGACAGCGACGGCCAGTTGCGTCTGCAACCTCAATAAACCCCGGGCAACAAGCGCCAGCTGCGGGCGCAATAGGCGTCGTATTCGGCGCCGAACTGCGTGCGCAGCAGGGCCTCTTCGGAGTGGATGCGGGCGATCAGCGGGATCAGCGTCAGCGCCGTCAGCAACAGGCCCACCACCGAGCGAAACGCCAGGGCCCAACCGATCGCATTGATCACCAGCCCCAGATAACTGGGGTTGCGCAGATGCCGGTAGATGCCTTCGGTCACTAGCCGATGTCCCGGCTGAATCGCCACCAGCCCGCTGAACCGATGGCCCAGCACAAACACCGGCCATAAACGCAATCCGCCGCCGACGATAAACAGCAACGCGCCCAGCCAACGGGTACCTTCGCGGCCGACGGTCCAGAAACCGATGCGGTCGCAGTAAGCCGGCAGAAAGGCACTGACCAATCCAATGACCGCGAACGCCGGAATCACCCAGCGATTGGCCCGGTCCTCGCGCTCGCCGGTGCTCAGGTTCACTTCCGTAAACAACGACGCCACCACCATGGCCAGCGTGGCCAGGGCCACCACGACCAACGCGCCGTGAGAAAAAAACACCGCCACGCCACCAATGCCCCACATCGCCAGGCCCAGATAGGCGAGGGTGGCGAGCACTGCGACCACGGTCATTTGCGCAGACATTTTCATAGGCACCTCACAGCTGTTCCGTTCAGTGTAGATCCCGGCACGATCCCCGGCGTTTAACCGCCGGCAGGGGCGTGGACTAAACTTCAGGCAGAGACGTTCCGATCATCCGATCCGCCGCTTCGGGAGTCCGCCATGCTGCACGTCCGCACGCCGCTGATCCTCCATCCGACCCTGTCGACCGCGTCCCGGCGCATCTGGCTGAAGCTGGAAAACCTGCAACCGTGCGGCTCGTTCAAGTTGCGCGGGATGGGCTTGTTGTGCAGTCAGGCAGCGGCGCAGGGCAAGCGCAAGGTCGTGTGCCCGTCCGGCGGCAATGCCGGGCTGGCCACGGCGGTGGCAGCGGTCAGCCTCGGCCTGCAAGCCTGCATCGTGGTGCCGCACACCACACCGGAAGCGACCCGCGCACGTATTCGCCGCACCGGCGCGGAGGTTATCGTCCACGGCAAAGTCTGGGACGAAGCCAATCAGAGGGCCCGGGAACTGGCCAGCGCGGCAGACACCGAATACGTGCCGGCCTTCGACCACCCGGTACTGTGGGAAGGGCACAGCTCGATGGTCGACGAAATCCTCGACGACTGCCCGCAGGTCGATACCGTGGTCACATCGGTCGGCGGCGGTGGTTTGCTGGCGGGCATCCTCACCGGGCTGCTGCGCCATGACCGCCGAGACTGCCGCATCGTCACCTGCGAAACCACTGGCGCCGCCTCGTTCGCTGCGGCCGTCCAGGCCGGTCACCCGGTGCGCCTGAGCCGCATCGACACCGTCGCCACCTCCCTCGGCGCCGCGCAGGTGGCGGCTTGGCCGGTAGAGCATATCGGCGAGTTCGATCATGAATGTCTGGTGCTGTCGGATGACGACGCGATCATGGGCGTGGTGCGTTATGCCAGTGATTTGCGGCAATTGGTGGAGCCTGCGTGCGGGGTTTCGCTGGCGGTGGCGTACCTTGATCATCCGGCGCTGGCGGGGGCTCGGGATGTGGTGGTCATTGTTTGTGGTGGGGTGAGTATCAGTGCGCAGTTGGTGGCGGGGTGGGCGCGGTTGGGGGCTTGAGCGAAAGTGGAGGTTATTACTCTTCGACCAATAGTCAGCACCACCGCCATTCCCGCGAGAGAGGTCTATCCTAGGCGGAGCCCTTTTTCGTGCCTACGGTGACCCGCGATGATCAATCTGGCCACGGCCCATCTGCTCACGGACTACAAGACCTGGGCCAATCAGCGTCTGTTCGACAGCCTGCAAGCGCTGCCGGCGGGGGAGACGACGAGGGAGCGCAAGACGGTTTTCAAGAACATGATCGGTACGCTGAACCACATCTACGTGGTCGACCGGATCTGGCAGGCGCACCTCGAAGGGCGCGAGCACGGTTTCACGACGTCCCATGATCTGGTGCACGCCGACCTCGGCGAGTTGCGCCAGGCCCAGCAGGAAGTCGACGGCTGGTATCGCACCTGGAGTGCGCAGCAGACCGAAGCGTCGCTGAACCGCTCGATCGATTTCAAATTCGTCTCCGGCGATGGCGGCACCATGAACGCCGGGGCGATCCTGATGCACGTGATCAACCACAACAACTACCACCGTGGCTGGGTTGTGCAGATGTATTTCGAGATCCCGCAGATGCCGCCGATGACCGACCTGCCGGTGTATCTGCGCGAGGTCGATCCGGGGTTCAAGCCGGTCAGTGCGCCTGCGGCGGAAGAGGCGCCGACATGTGATGGGCAATCAGCGAGCGCAACCAGCGTTCCGCCGGATCGTTGTCGTTGACCCCGTTCCAGACCATCGACAGCTCCGACGGCACGATGTCGAACGGCGGGTCGTCGGCGCGCAACACACTGCTGCCTTCGACCAGCGCGCAGGCGGCGAAGTCCGGCACGGTGGCGAGCATGTCGGTGCCGGCCAGAATCGCCCGCAGCGGGGCGAATTGCGGCACCGCCAGCACCACGCGACGCGCGCGGTTGATCCGCGCCAGGTCGTTGTCGATGGCACCGCCCAGATCCCCGGAAAACGACACCAGCGCATGGGGCCGTTCGCAGTATTCGTCGAGGGTCAGTGCGCCGGGACGATCATCGCCGCGCAGGATCTTGCAGCGCAGGTCCCGCAGCTTTTTGCGTTTGGCATTGGCCGGCAATTCGGTGGTGTAGCTCACGCCGACGGAAATCTCCCCGGACGCCAGCATCGACGACATCAGCAGGAAATTCACCCGGCGAATCACCACCACCACGTCCGGCGCTTCCTCGCGCAATTGCTTGAGCAGCGGCGGCAGCAGGCCGAACTCGGCGTCGTCCGACAGACCGATGCGAAATACGTCGCGGCTGCTCAGCGGGTCGAAATCCTTGGCCCGGCTGACCGCACCGGAAATGGTGTCCATCGCCGGCTGCAATTCCTTGAGGATCGCCAGCGCCCGCTGGGTCGGCTCCAGCACGCGGCCGTTGCGCACCAGCAACGGGTCGTCGAACAGGTCGCGCAGTTTCGCCAGTGAAGCACTGACGGCGGGCTGGCCGAGGAACAGTTTTTCCCCGGCGCGGGTCAGGTTCTTTTCGAACATCAGGGTTTCGAAAATCACCAACAGGTTCATGTCCACGCGACGCAGGTCATTGCGGTTCATGCCGGAAGGCTCGCTGGTTTTTTGAGTCTTCTCAGTAAAGCAGCAAAGTCTTGGGCTGTCGGGTCACTGGGCGGGATCGACCCCGGTCAAAACCTTGCGAAACGTTTCCACCAGCGGCCGCAGGTTGATCCGGTGCCACGCTGCCCACAACGGCGTGGTGAACGCCAGCCACGGCACTTCCCGCAGCACCACGCCCGGCGGCGCGTTATGGCTCAGACCTTTCTGGATCATCGCGATCCCCAGTCCCGACGCCACCAGCCCCAACGCGGTAAACGGCTCGGTGGCCTGCATCCGTACATCCGGGGTGAAACCTGCGCGGATGCAGGCGCTGACGAATTCATCGTCAGCGCCTTGGCGAGGCTGCACGCCGATCCATTCCTGATCGGCCAGATCCGCCGGGGTCAGCGATGGCAGTTGGTTCAGCGGGTGATGTTCCGGCAGCGCCAGCAGCATCGGGTCGTCCAGCACCTGAAAGCCCAGCAGGTCGGGGTCGTCGATCGTCGGCGGCTCACTGACCAGCGCGATATCGAGGCTACGCTGACGCAGGCCTTCCAGTTGTTCGGCGGAGCTTAAGTTGTACAGCGCGACATGCACGTTGGGCCGATCGACTCGCAGCACGCGCAAGGCGTTGGGCAAGACCCCGGCGTGCATGGCGTTCTCGATGTAGCCGATGCACAGGCCGCCTTCTTCGCCACGGCCCAGGCGTTTGCCGAGGGATTCCAGGCGATTGGCGTGGGTCAGCAGGGCGCGGGTTTCGGCGAGAAAGGTCTGGCCGTCGCGGGTCAGGCGGATGCGCTGCTGGCTGCGTTCGAACAGGGTCAGGCCCAGACGTTCTTCGAGCTGGGCGATCTGCCGGCTCAGGGGCGACTGGGAAATGTGCAGGCGCTCGGCGGCGCGGCCGACGTGTTCTTCCTCGGCGACGGCGACGAAGTAGCGCAATTGGCGGATGTCGATCATGTCAGACCTTAAGGGACTCAAGTGCTGTGGATTATGTCTTGGACGGTCTGAGTGGCGCAATCTAGGATCTGCTCAACGGTCAACACCGACTACGAACTACGAGGACAGCATCATGAGCTTGAAAGACAAACTCCCCGGCCAACTCGGCTTCGGCACCGCGCCACTGGGCAACATGTTCCGCGCCATTCCTGAAGAGGAAGCGCAAGCCACCGTGCACGCAGCCTGGGATGCCGGCGTGCGTTACTTCGACACCGCGCCGTTTTACGGCTCGGGCCTTTCGGAAATCCGCCTCGGCGAAGCACTGTCTCGCTACAAGCGCGACGACTATGTGCTCAGCACCAAGGTTGGCCGGGTGATTCTCGATGAAGTCGAAGACGCCGCCGCCCGGGATATGGGCGAGAAAAGCGGAGTGTTCGAACACGGTCGCCCGAACAAGATCGTCAACGACTACAGCGCCGACGCCACCTTGCGTTCGATCGAAGACAGCCTCAAGCGTCTGAAAACCGATCGCCTCGACATCGTCTGGGTCCATGACATCGCTCAGGATTTCTACGGTGATCAATGGCTGGAGTACTTCAATCAGGCCCGCACCGGCGCCTTCAAAGTCCTGACCCGCCTGCGCGAAGAAGGCGTGATCAAGGGCTGGGGCCTGGGCGTGAACAAGGTCGAGCCGTGCGAGTTGACGCTGGACCTGACCGAGGCGCAGCCTGACGGCTTCCTGCTGGCCGGCCGCTACACCTTGCTCGACCACGACCGTGCCCTGCAGCGCTTGATGGATTCGGCGCGGGCGCAGAACGTTGAAATTGTGGTCGGCGGCCCCTACAGCTCGGGGATCCTGGCCGGCGGTGCGCACTTCGAATACCAGAAGGCCAGTCCTGAAATCGTTGCCAAGGTTGAGCAGATCAAACGCATCGCCGCGGCCCACGGCGTCGATGTCAAAGCGGCTGCACTACAATTCTCGCTGGCCAATCCGGCCGTGGCGGCAGTGATTCCCGGCGCGAGCAAACCGGGGCGGATCGCTGAAGATGTGGCGGCGCTGTCGGCGGTCATTCCGGCCGGTTTCTGGCAGGCCATGCGTGAAGCGAAACTGGTGTCCGAACGTGCACCATTACCCATCGACGAGGTGAAAGCATGAAGATCGATCTGAGCGGAAAACTGGCGATTGTCAGCGGCAGCACGGCGGGCATCGGTTTGGGCATCAGCCAGTCGCTGGCCGAAGCGGGCGCCACGGTGGTGGTGATCGGTCGCGATTCGGCCAAGGTCGAACAGGCGCTGGCAAGCATTCGAGACAAGGTGCCGGGCGCGCAACTGCGCGGTCTGACGGCGGATCTGGGCACGGCCGAAGGCGCGCAGAAACTGTTCGCCGCCGAACCGAAAGCCGACATCCTGGTGAACAACCTCGGCATCTACAACGCCGTGGACTTCTTCGACGCGCCGGACGATGAGTGGACGCGCTTCTATGAAATCAACGTGATCTCCGGCGTGCGCCTGTCGCGGCATTACGTGCCGGCGATGGTCGATCAGGGCTGGGGCCGGGTGATCTTCCTGTCTTCGGAATCCGGCGTGGCCACCCCGGCGGACATGATCAACTACGGCGTGACCAAAAGCGCCAATCTCGCGGTGTCCCATGGCCTGGCCAAACGCCTGGCGGGCACCGGGGTTACGGTCAACGCGATCCTGCCGGGGCCGACCTTCACCGACGGTGTCGAGGAAATGCTCAAGGATGCCGCCGCCGAGTCTGGCCGCAGCCTGCGTGACGAAGCCGACGCCTTTGTGCGCCGGGCCCGTCCGAGTTCGATCATCCAGCGCGTCGCGGATGTCGAAGAAGTCGCGCACCTGGTTACCTACATCGCTTCACCGCTGTCTTCGGCCACCACCGGCGCCGCTTTGCGGGTCGATGGCGGCGTAGTCGACAGCCTGACAATCTGAATTTATCGAGAGAGACTTTTTATTTATGGCAACAGCATCAGCAACGATCGACATCCCGGCTTCGGCCGATCAGGTCTGGCAATTGATTGGCGGCTTCAACACCTTGCCGGACTGGCTGCCGTTCATTCCCAACAGCGAACTGAGCGAAGGCGGGCGCGTGCGCACTTTGCAAACCGCTGACGGTGCAGTGGTGGTCGAGCGTCTGGAAACGTTCGATAACGCGGGCAAAACCTACAGCTATTTGATTCTGCAGGCACCGTTTCCGGCCACCGATTATCTGGCGACGATTCGTGTGGAAGCCCAGGGGCAGGGCGCGAAGGTGACGTGGTCGGGACGCTTCACGGCCAAGGGCGTGAGCGATGAGGAAGTGGTGGCGCTGTTCAGCGGGATCTATCAGGGTGGCCTCGAAGCGCTGCGCGCTAACTACCCCGCTTAAGTTGATGATCGTTCCCACGTCGAGGCGTCGAACCGTCCGCGTGGGAATGCAGCCCTGGACGCTCCGCGTCCCTTCCAGAGCTGGAACGCGGAGCGTCCCTTGAGGCATTCCCACGCAGAGCGTGGGAACGATCTATCTCAAGATTGTGAAATCAGGCTCTGCCGACAATCCAGCACCAGCTTCGCCCCGCCCAGATCGCTGCGTCCCACCTCAAGACTGAACCCGTGCAGGTTGACGATCGCCGCGACGATCGACAGTCCCAGGCCAAAGCCATTCTGCAGTTGCCCGCCCTCGGCGCGATAGAAGCGCTGGAACACCGCCTCCCGTTCCGACTCGGGAATGCCCGGCCCGGAATCGTGCACTTCGATCCGCGTATGTCCCGCATCATTGACCCCGCGCAACACCACCGTGCCACCGGCCGGGGTGAACTTGATCGAGTTGCTCAACAGGTTCGCCAGCGCTTCAAACAGCAACGCCCGATCACCGTTCAGCATGGGTAGGGTTTCCGGCATGTTCAGCTCGAAACGCAGCTCGTCGTCTTCAGCCAGCGGCAGATAGAACTCGTGCAGTTCCTGCAGCAACAACACCGGATCGAGCTCGACAAACCCCGAACGCCGCTGACGATCCTCCAGTTCGGAAATCCTCAGCAACCCGCGAAACCGCGCCATCAGCGTATCGGCCTCGGCCAGCACCAGATCCAGTTGCGCCGCTTCCGGCGAGCCTTCGCCAGCCTGCTGTTGCATGCGATACAACTGCGCGCGCAAACGGGTCAGCGGGGTGCGGAGGTCATGGGCGATGTTGTCGCACACGCCTTTGACTTCATTCATCAGGCGCTCGATGCGATCAAGCATGGCGTTGACGATGGCGGCGAGCATGTCCAGTTCATCGCGGCGATTGGACAGCGGCAAACGGTGCGTCAGGTCGCCAGCGACAATCGACTGGGCGCTGGCCTGGATCGCCCGGATTCGCCGCAGCGGCCGACGACGCAGCAAATGCCAGCCGATGATTCCCGGCACAATCGTCAGCGAAACGCCCCAGAGCAAGGCATGCAGAATGATCTTCGTCACCGCGAACAGCGAACCGTTGTCGCGCAACAGCACCAGCCAGCGGCCGTCGCGGGTCGGGGTGGCTACCGCGTCGCAGCTGTCGGTGGGCAGGGTCGGGTCGTCGGAGTCGGCGCATTCGCTGAGCATGTGGATCTTGCCGTCCAGCGGCAGGCCCTCGGGGATTTTCTGCAACGCGCCACCGAGGTAGCGGTGCTGGGCGTCAAACAGGCCGTAGGCGTCGATGCCGCGAATGTCGAAGGTCATGCTGGCGGCGAGCGCGTCTTCCAGCTGATCGCCGCGAAAGTGCGAAAACAGATGCTGACGTTGCATCAGCGAGTGTTTGGCCAAATTGTCGAGATAACCGGACACCTCGAAGTACATGACCCCCATGAGGATCGCACTCCAGGCCACGAACAACGAACTGTACAGCGCCAGCAAACGGCTGCTGGAAGAGCGCCAACCGTCAGACGGGTTCGGCAATGACATAACCCGAGCCTCGCACCGTGCGGATCAGCGGGACATTGCCCGGCGGGTCGATCTTCTTGCGCAGGCGGCCGATGTGCACGTCGATCAGGTTGGTGCCGGGGTCGAAGTGATAGCCCCAGACCTCTTCGAAAATCATCATCCGCGACAGGATCTGGCCGCTGTTGCGCATCAGGAATTCAAGCAACTTGTACTCGGTCGGCAACAGCGTCAGCACCTGCTCGGCGCGGCGGGCTTCGTGGCTGATCAGGTCGAGTTGCAGATCCGCCACCTGCAACGTGGTCGGCTGGGCGCCGTTGCTGTTCTGGCGACGCAGCAATACTTCGACCCGGGCAGCCATTTCATCGGTCGCGAACGGTTTGGTCAGGTAATCATCGCCGCCGGCGCGCAAGCCGCGCACACGCTCGTCGACATCGGAGAGGGCGCTGATCATCAGGATCGGCGTCGCCACGCCCATGGTGCGCAGGGTGGTGACGATGGCCAGGCCATCAAGCTCCGGCAGCATGCGGTCGAGGGTAATCAGGTCGTAGTTGCCGCTGACAGCGCGGTCCAGGCCTTCACGGCCGTTGTCGACCCAGTCCACGTCGAGGCCGTGGCTGCTCAGTTCGGCGACAATTTCCCGGGCGGTCACGGCGTCGTCTTCGATGGTGAGGATGCGAGTCATGGTGGGCCTGCTGGTCTGTTCAAACGCAATGGCAGCATTTTGCCAAGATTTTGCGCGGGCGCTTTAAATTAACTTTCATGTTTTAGCCGTCGTTAGTCGCCGTCGCCGAATTATTTTGTGAAACGTTGATATCATCTGGCCACATTTTTCAAGGAGTGATGCCGTGAGCCGGTTGATTCGTGGTGGCTGGATGCCGATGGCCGGGATGTTGCTGGCGCTGCTGAGTGCTTCGGCACTGGCCGCCAACACCCCGTGTTCCGGGAAGAAGGGCGGCATCGCTCGCTGCGACGGCGATCTGTTCCTGTGCAATGACGGCTCCATCAGCGGCTCGAAAAAGAGCTGCGCTGCCATGTTCGGCAGCCGCGAACAGGCGCGACCGCAGCAATTTCTGCAAAGCAACGATGGGTGTGATTGCGGCACCGGCTCGTTCTGCACCGGGCCGCGCGGCGGCGTGTATTGCCTGACTCCGAGTGGCAAGAAAAGCTACAAACGCAAATGACCGGGGTTTTGTGCCAATGCATAAAACCCGCTGTTATCGACCCGTTGTTGCAATTTGCATGGTCCTAGGAAGTTCAGACTTTTTAACTGATTGAATTCAAACGATTTATTTAATGTTGGCGACTGGCACGGTCACTGCAATTCCTCTGATGACGAGTTGTAACACCATTTTTCATGCCTGGAGCACTACAACAATGAATAGATCCTCTGATGGGTTTTATCCTGCCTACGAAGGAGAGTCGAGCAACGTCTCAGGGGTGTCCTGGGGCGCGATCTTCGCAGGGGCTGCCGCTGCAGCGGCACTGTCGCTGATTCTGGTGCTGTTGGGTTTCGGTCTGGGCTTTTCCGCTGTTTCACCGTGGGCCGGGGAGGGCGTCAGCGCCAAGGGCCTGGGCATTTCAACGATCATCTGGCTGGCCGCCACACAAATCATCGCCTCGGGACTGGGTGGCTACATCGCCGGTCGCCTGCGGGTGAAATGGGCCAACATGCACGGTGACGAGGTGTATTTCCGCGACACCGCTCATGGCTTCCTCGCCTGGTGTGTGGCGACGCTGGTCACCGCGACGCTGGTGGTTGGCTCGGTCAGCAGCATCGTCAGCGGTGGTGTACAGGCCGGTGCAAGCGTTGCCGGTGGCGCAGCCAGTGCGATGACACAAGCAGCCGGCACTGCAGCGGCCAACACTGACAGCGATCAGTACGGCTACTTCGTCGACAGCCTGTTCCGCGACGATCGTCCCGCCGCCGTCAGCGATGACGCCGCTCGTGGCACCGTGACCCGAATCTTCGCCCAGAGCCTGGCGAACGGTCAGCTCAGCGCCGAAGACCGCACCTACCTAGCGCAACTGGTCGCTCAGCGTACCAACCTGACCCAGGCCGACGCCGAACGTCGGGTCGATGAAATCTACGCCCGCACCCAGAAGGCAATCGCCGACGCCAAGGTTAAAGCGCAACAAGCCGCCGACACTGCCGCCAAAGTCGCTGCCCTGACCTCGCTGTGGATGTTCATCGCGCTGCTGGCCGGTGCGTTCTTCGCCAGCCTTTCGGCCACCTTCGGCGGTCGCCGCCGGGATGCGGTCGAGTACGTCGAAGTCGAAACCTACACCACGACCACGCTGCCGCCAGTCCGTTAATCAAGGAGAACCACCATGCGCTCACTACTGCTGTTTTTCCTCGGCGTTCCAATCCCGATCATCATCCTGATCGCCCTGTTCGTGCACTGATTCCTTGAGGCACATGCCTTGGCCGCTTCCACCTTCGGGTTGAAGCGGCTTTTTCGTCGAGCATGGGCGGACGATCTAACCAACGTTAGCGTAGTGCTTTGAGAGGGCATACCGAGGAGAGTTGAGTGCCCAATCGTAATGCCCTCTCAACTCTGAGCGCATGGCATTAAGAAAATGAAGACATTGCAGGCTTGCATGCTGGCTGCAAGTTTGTTCCAGGTGTAAAAATTCCGCCATCAGTTTGTTATGGCTATCAGCTGCGAAGTTTATGGCGTCCTGTGCATCAAGTCCTTTGTGGAAAATTAGAGTGGCAGGGTAGTTGAGAGATAATGTATGAGGCTCGTCCCGTTCCTTTGGAAAAGAAAAAATGTCATTGCAATACGCCGTCAAACTGGTAGTTATTGCAATCAGTTTGCGAATTTCTTTGCTTTGGTATTCTTCAGAAGGTACTTCGCTTTGCATTGCTACGTCTTGAAGTGCAAGTCCAAGGGGTGTGGCTGTCGTAAATTTTCTTCCACTAAGATATTCGTTCGGTGTTGGGAGTTTATTTGCCTGGTGCCACCCGGCCTCCCATATAAGACCGAGGAAATAGTAGCTGGCTGCTTCAGCGCAGCGCATATATTGAGTGGCTGAGCAAAAATTTTCTAAACGCTCCCATAGATCAGCGGTTGCGTCTCCCAAAGTATTCAAAAGCGCTATTTGATCCGATGGGTAAATCGAAAAGTCGAAAGTTTTTCTGTCGAATGTTCTTGGTGCGTCCATTATTTCACGCAGCCAAAGCTTAACGCGGCAAAGCTCTGCAGGTTGTTTTCCGAGAAAACCACAGTCAGCAATGATGTCGTCGATAACGAAAAGCCATCCGAATACATAGGTTATGAGTTGCAATCCATCAGCTGTGGCGTTGGGATATTCTCTCGCGGCAAATTCACCGAAGCGACCATGGTGAACGGCAAATGCAAGTTTTTCATTTTCTAGTAATTTGTGCAGGGACAACCACTCGATCATTTGTGTATCGACTAATTCTGCTGACGGATGTTTTTCGGATGGGAAAGGATAATTCAGGAAAGGGAAATCAAGATGGTTTTTTGTCGAGAACATAACGCGCGGCCCCTTGAAGTTATCATTGTCGATGGATAATTTTTATAGTTAATAACCAATACGACGCTGCCGTATTGCGAAACTTTGCAGTGCTAGATCAAAATCCTCACGGCTGAAGTCTGGCCAGTAAGCAGAGCAAAAGTGCAGTTCGCTATATGCGCATTGCCACAGCATAAAGTCGGAAAGACGTTGCTCTCCTGAAGTTCTAATTACCAAATCCGGATCGGGATTTGCTGCGCTGTATAAGTTATTTTTTATTTCATCGATTGAGATTTTATAGTTCGGCGTCCTTGGCGAGTTTTTATGAATGCGTGTAGCCAGTATTTCTTGAAGTGCGTGAATGATTTCCAGTTTTCCGCTATATGCCACGCCTATGTTGACGCGAGTTCCACTGATTGTTCGGGTGCTTGATTCCGCATCAGAGATGATCTTGATCAATTTTTCTGGAAGAACACTTTTCTCGCCAAAAAAAGTCAAACGCCATTTGCGGCTGTCGACGAGTTGCTCAATCACTTCGGCGATGGTTGTCAGTAGATCCTCAACTTCGGAAGGTTCACGTTTCAAATTGTCTTTAGAGAGAGGCCATAATGTAACCAGGGGAATGGAGTTTTCTTCACACCATGAAAGCAGCCTGTGTACTGCCTCACCTCCTTTGCGATAACCCTCTCGCGTGGACACTCCATTCGCTCGTGCCCAGCGTCTGTTTCCGTCGAGAATGACTGCCAGATGCTGAAGCCGCTGATTGGTTGAGTTGAGAGAAAGATTCAAAATTTCTGAAGGCTTTTGGCTCGCAGTATTCATCATCGATCGTCCTTGATTTCTGTCTTGTCCAGGTGGGACGAGGAGGTTAGGCGCCACTCAGGATGCGGGCTTTTCAAAAAGTGCATAACTGTAAGAAATACCAATCTTTTATATCGTTATTGACTAAAGAAGACGTGATTTGAACCTTTTTTGATGGATGTCGTGATGTCTTGGTCAGCTGATACGAATCGCGGGGATAACAAATTATCCCGCGTGCATCTGAGGTTTTTGCTTTCTGGTAGGTAAGCGGCGATTATCTCGCGGCAGAAGTGGGATGGCCGTTTCTGTCTTTTATTTAAGGATGAAGACGTTGGACAAGAAGGAAATCAAACGCCAGCTGGATGAGATGCTCGATGCAGGACGCTCGAAAAACGAAACCTTCAAGGCGTTTTCCGGTGGAGCGGTCAAGGATCGGGTCCTGGCTTACTGGATCGGTTCGCGAATTGACCCTCAGCTGCGCCGGCAGCATGCGCGCAAGGTCACGATCCTGATCGTCCTGACCTGTATTCAGGCACTGCTCGGCGCGCTCGCCGGTTTTTTCATGGGGCTGGACATCGGTGTCGGATTTGCCCTGGTATTCACGCTGATCGCCGCCGGTATTCCGCTGCTGTTTGCCTGGGGCTTCTATAAATATTCCGCTCAGGCTTACACCATTTACGTGATCCTCACGCTCAGTCAGATTTCTCGCCTGTTCAAAGGCTATTCCGAGGATCCGGTATCCACCCTGATCGGTGCAGGCCTGACCTTGGCGATGGTGTTTTTTGTCGCGTGGCTGAAAACCAAACTGTTCCCCGACCTTGGTTTCATCGGGTCGAAAAAGATCAAGGGCCAGTTCGTCTTCTCCAACTGATCGGCGGCAGAACCGCACAGTCATTTCCATGGCCTGGATCAATATTCGTCGGCGCAATATCCCCTACCGTGAAATTTCCAGGCCCTTGCCGCTGGATCGACTACATTGCTTGCGCGCACTTTGCTGCGTGAGCGGAACCAACCTGCCGGCCCGATAGAGAGCGATAACCCCCACGAGCCGGCGAGGTGTAGTGCAGCAAGGAGCTGTTTCAACCTCACCTGAACTTTTCACGGATGATCATCGCAATGCACTGCCTAGAAAGAACCTTCGATATCCAGCCTTTGACGCAGGCGGATATGACTGTCCACATCAACGGCCAGCCGGTCACCGCCGCCATCGGCGAAACCGTGCTCAGCGTCATTCAGTCCCTCGGCGTGCGCCAGGTCGCGCGCAACGATCACAACCAGATCAGCGGTGCCTATTGCGGCATGGGCGTGTGCCAGTGCTGCCTGGTGAAAATCAACGGCCGGCACAAACGCCGCGCCTGCCAGACCGTGGTGCGCGAGGGCATGCTGATCGAAACCCAGGTCAATCGTATTCACGGGCAGGAGGTGGTATGAGCCTGCATCCGGTGATCGTCGGCGGTGGCCCGGCGGGAATGGCCGCGGCCATCGAACTGGCCCTGCACGGGGTGCGCTGCACCTTGCTCGAAGAGGCCTCGCGTTTGGGTGGCGTGGTCTATCGCGGGCCGCTGCGTGACGGTGTGCAGCTGGATTATCTGGGGCCGCGCTATTCCGAGGCGTTGGGCAAACTGCACGGTGATTTTCAGGAGCAATCCGGGCTGATCGACGTGCGCCTCAACCACCGCGTGGTCGGCGCCGAAGGCACGCGCTCGCTGGTAGTGCTGGACGGCGACGAGCGTCTGCACGAAATCGAATACCCGCAATTGCTGCTGGCCGCCGGTTGCCACGAACGCAGCGTACCGTTTCCCGGCTGGACGTTGCCCGGCGTGATCATGCTTGGCGGCCTGCAATTGCAGATCAAAAGCGGCGTGGTCAAACCGCAGGGGCCGGTGGTGATCGCCGGCACCGGGCCGTTGTTGCCGCTGGTGGCGACCCAGTTGCATGCGTCGGGCGTGAGTGTGGCCGGGGTCTACGAGGCCTGCGCGTTTGGCAAGATCGCCAAGGAAAGTCTGGCACTGCTGAACAAGCCGCAGCTGTTCCTCGATGGCTTGAGCATGCTCGCCTACCTGAAATTGCACGGCATCCCGATGAACTACGGCTGGGGCGTGGTCGAAGCGCACGGCGAAGGCGAACTGAAAAGCGTCAGCGTGGCGCCGTACTCGGCAACGTGGGAACCGGACATGAGCCGCGTCGAACGCTTCGAAGCGAAGACGCTCGCGGTCGGCTACGGCTTCATTCCGCGCACGCAACTGAGTCAGCAGATGGGCCTGGATCATGGCTTCAGCGACGACGGTTACCTGCGCGCCAACGCCAATATCTGGCAGCAGAGCAGCGAGCCCCACGTGCATCTGGCCGGTGACATGGGCGGGATTCGTGGCGGTGAAGCGGCGATGCTGGCCGGCAAGATCGCCGCCACTTCGATCCTGCTGCAACGCGGTGTGCTGGAAGAAGAGCTGGCGCGCGTCCGTCGCGACCGTTATCTGGGCAAACTCAAAGCCATCGTACGATTCCGCGCGGCGGTGGATCGCTACACCGAACGCGGCGTCGGACAGACCGCATTGCCGGCTGCCGACACGGTGATCTGCCGCTGCGAACACGCGACCCGCGCCGACATCGACCGCGCGCTGGAGCAGGGCGTGCAAGACATCGCCAGCCTGAAAATGCGCACCCGCGTAAGCATGGGCGACTGTCAGGGACGGATGTGCGTCGGCTATTGCAGCGACCGCTTGCGTCAGGCCACCGGGCGCAAGGATGTCGGCTGGCTGCGGCCACGTTTCCCGATTGATCCGATTCCTTTTTCCGCGTTCCAGTCCCTCGGCACGGAGGCCGTTTCCCATGAGTAAGTTCTATGACGTGGTCATCGCCGGCGGCGGTGTGATCGGCGCGTCCATCGCCTATCAACTGTCCAAGCGCAAAGGCCTCAAGGTCGCGCTGATCGACGCCAAGCGCCCGGGCAACGCGACCCGCGCCTCGGCCGGTGGTCTATGGGCGATTGGCGAGTCGGTGGGCCTCGGTTGCGGGGTGATTTTCTTCCGCATGATGTCGGCCAATCGCAAGCGCGAAACTCAGGGCGCGGCGGTGGCGGTGGACTCCAGCACGCCGCACATCCTTCCGCCGTCGTTCTTCGATTTTGCCTTGCAGTCCAACGCGCTGTACCCGGCGTTGCACCGCGAGCTGCGCGACAACCACGGGATGGATTTCAAGTTCGAAAAGACCGGGCTCAAATTCGTGATTTATGACGATGAAGACCGGTTGTACGCCGAGCATATCGTCGGCTGCATTCCGCACCTGGCCGATCAGGTGCGCTGGCTCGATCAGGCTGCATTGCGCGAGTCCGAGCCGAGCGTCAGCCATGAAGCGCGCGGCGCGCTGGAATTTCTCTGCGACCATCAGGTCAGCCCGTTCCGCCTGGCCGACGCCTACGCCGAAGGCGCCCGGCAAAACGGCGTGGACATGTACGTCAACACCAACATCACCGGCGTGCTGCATCACGGTATGCGGGTGACTGGCGTACAGACGGCCGAAGCCGGGGTGTTTCACTGCAAGACCCTGATCAACGCGGCAGGGGCGTGGGCAGCGGACTTGAGCGAGTGGGCCACGGGCATCCGGATTCCGGTGAAACCGGTGAAAGGCCAGATCCTGCTCACCGAGCGCCTGCCAAAAATCCTCAACGGTTGCCTGACCACCAGCGATTGCTACATGGCACAGAAGGACAACGGCGAGATCCTGATCGGCAGCACCACCGAGGACAAGGGCTTCGACGTCACCACCACCTGGCCGGAAATCGCCGGGCTGGTGCAGGGCGCGGTGCGTTGTTTGCCGGAACTGGCGGACATCAACCTCAAACGCACCTGGGCCGGGCTGCGGCCGGGCTCGCCGGACGAGTTGCCGATTCTCGGGCCGATGGCCGGGGTGGAGGGTTATCTCAACGCCTGCGGGCATTTCCGCACTGGTGTGCTGACGTCGGCGATTACCGGGGTGTTGCTGGACAAACTGGTCAACGATGAACCGCTGCCGCTGGACATCACGCCGTTTCTGGCGGACCGGTTTGAAGTGGCGCCCGTGCAGGAAGAGCGGGCGCTGGAGATGGCCTGAACCTGTGGGAGTTTCCCACCTGATCGTTCCCACGCTCTGCGTGGGAATACCTCAAGGGACGCTCCGCGTTCCAGCTCCGGAACGGACGCGGAGCGTCCCGGGCTGCATTCCCACGCGGACGGTTCGACGCCTCGACGTGGGAACGATCAGCAAGAACTCAGGACTTGCCCGATTGTTCTTCCAGTTGATCCGACTCGAACAATCGGGCCAGTTCCGCCCGCGCTTCCTGCGCGGTCTGCAGCACTTTGGCCGCGTCGTCGTACACCGCGTGTTGAGCTTCCAGCACCTGTTCGTCATGGTGCTTGAAGCGCTTGATCCGCGCATCGGCCTGGGCCTGGGTCAGACCGAGGCCAACCAGCGTGCGGCGGCTCATTTCCAGACTTGAGTAATAGGTCTCCCGGATCGGATCGGCCCCCACATCCACCAGCCGATGAACGTGCTGACGGTTACGCGCCCGGGCTATGATTTTCATGTGCGGGTAGAGCTTGCGCACGATCTCGGCGGTCTTGATGTTGGTCTCCGGATCGTCCGTGGCAATCACGAAATATTCCGCCTCACCGACCTTGGCCGCGCTTAGGATTTCCGGCCGCATCGGGTCACCGTAGAACACCGGCACACCACCGAAACTGCGCGACAGTTCAATGGTTTCCACCGAGGTGTCCAGCGCCACGAACTTGATGTTCTGCGCCCGCAGGATCCGCGCCACGATCTGACCCATCCGGCCCATGCCGGCGATCACCACTCGTGGGGTTTCGGTTTCGATCTGGCGGAATTTCTCCGGCACTTCCACCGGCTGCACCTTCGGGCTGACCAGTCGTGCGCAGATCAGCAGCAACAACGGCGTGACCGCCATCGACAGGGTGATGGTCAGCACCAGCAAGTCATACAGACGCGGTTCGAACAGGCCCTGATCGCGGCCGATCTTGAACACCACGAACGCAAATTCACCGCCCGCCGCCAGCACGATGCCGAGGCGAATTGCACTGACCTTGTTCAATCCACCGGCCAGACGCCCGACCACAAACAGCAACGGCAACTTCAGGGCGATCAACAACAGCGTCAGGCCCAGCACCGTGATCGGCGCGCTGAGCAGCAGACTGAGGTTGGCGCCCATGCCGACGCTGATGAAAAACAGCCCCAGCAGCAAACCCTTGAACGGTTCGATCTGCGCTTCCAGCTCATGGCGATATTCCGAATCCGCCAGCAGCAGGCCGGCGAGAAACGCGCCCAGCGCCATCGACACGCCCACCATGTCCATCAGCCACGCGGTACCGATCACCACCAGCAACGCGGTGGCGGTGGACACTTCCGGCAGACCGGTTTTCGCCACCACGCGGAACACCGGGCGCAACAGATAACGTCCGCCGATCACCACCACGGCGATGCTGCCGAGCACCTGCATACTGTGGCGCACGTCGTCGGCGGTGCTGGTGTGGTGATCGACGCCCGCGAGCATCGGCACCAGCGCGATCAGCGGAATCGCGGCGATGTCCTGGAACAGCAGAATCGCAAACGCCAGGCGACCGTGGGGGCTGGTCAGCTCTTTGCGCTCCGCGAGGCTTTGCAGGCCGAAAGCGGTGGACGATAGGGCCAAGCCCAGGCCCAAGACAATCGCGCTGTTCAACGGTTGGCCGAACACCGACAGCGCCAGCACGCCAATCACCGAACCGGTCAGCAGCACCTGCGCCAGACCCACGCCAAACACCGATTTGCGCATCACCCACAACCGTCGCGGCGACAGCTCGAGACCGATGATGAACAGCAACAACACCACGCCCAGTTCCGAAATGTGGCTGACACTTTGCGGATTGCCGATCAGGCCCAGCACCGACGGGCCGATGATCACCCCGGCAAACAGATAACCGAGCACCGCACCCAATTGCAGGCGCTTGGCCAGGGGAACGGTGAGCACGGCGGCCAGGAGAAAGACGACGGCGGCTTGCAACAGATTGCCTTCATGGGGCATGAGCGGAACTCCAGTAACGCGGTACGGCGGGGGGCGACAAGAATAAAGGCTGAAATGATTGCAGATCTACCGCACAGCCTGCTTGAGCAGATGTGCTTCTGTAATAATTTGCATCAATTGGTTACATTTATAGCCTCAGCGAATCAATTCCTCCCGAGTCCTCCATGGCCATCAACTTCGACCTCAACGACCTGCAAGCCTTTCGCGCCGTGGTCGAGCAGGGCAGTTTCCGCAAGGCCGCCGACACCGTGCGCCTGTCGCAACCGGCCCTGAGCCGGCGCATCGAAAAGCTCGAAGACGCCCTCGGCGTGAAGCTGTTCGAACGCACAACGCGCAAGGTCAGCCTGACCCAGGCCGGACGCGGTTTCATGCCCAGCGTCGAACGCTTGCTCGACGATCTGGACGTCGCGTTGCTCGGCATCAGTGAAGTCGCCTCTAATCGGCAGGGCCATGTAACCGTCGCCTGCGTGCCGTCGGCGGCGTATTACTTCATGCCGAGCGTGGTCGCGCGCTATCACCAGCAGTTCCCGCGAATCAAAGTCAAAGTCCTCGATTCCAGCGCCCACGACGTGCTGAGCGCGGTGGTCAACGGCGAGGCGGATTTCGGCCTGAGTTTCATGGGCACCCAAGAGGCGGGCGTGGATTTCGAGCCGCTGGTGCAGGAGAGCTACGTGGTTGCCTGTCGCCGCGATCATCCGTTGGCCGGGCGCAGCAGCGTGACCTGGGACGAGTTCTACCGGCAGGATTACATCTCGCTCGACAAGACTTCGGGCAACCGTTTTCTGCTGGATCAGGCCTTGGCCAAAGTGGTGCCGCAGCGCCCGAGCATCTGCGAGACGCGGCATGTGACGACCATGATCGGTCTGGTGGAAGCGGGGTTGGGCGTGGCGGCGGTGCCGCTGATGGCGATGCCGGCGGCGGATCATCCGATTCTGACGCGGGTGCCGCTGACCGAGCCGCAAGTGATGCGCAGCGTCGGCATCATCAAACGCCGGGGTCGTACGCTGACCCCGGCGGCACTGGAACTGGAGCGGCTGGTGGTGGAAATGAAGGTCCAGCCGCCGACGGTCAGCGCTTGACCGAATCCAGCCCGGTGGCCTGTACGTCAGGCTGGGCGGCGGGTGCGGCGAGGTATGCGAGCAACGCCTTGGCTTCCTGCGGGTGCTGCGCACCTACCGGAATCCCCGCTGCAAATCGTGTCACCGACTGCACCGATTCAGGAATCTTTGCCACAAAACTCACACCCGGCACCGGCAGCAATTCGCTGACCTGCTGAAAACCCAGTTGATAGTCGCCAGTGGCGACCACCGAGCCCACCGGGATTTTCGGGATCATCTTCGCCTTGGGTTTCAGCTGATCTTCGATGCCGAGTTTCTTGAACAGTTGCTGCTCGATGTACACGCCACTGGCGCTGTCGGAGTAGGCTACCGATTTCGCATCAAGCAGGGTTTTCTTAAGGTTGTCGACGTTGCTGATGTCCGGTTTCGGCGCGCCTTCGCGCACCACCAGGCCAATTCGCGAATCCGCCAGTTCCACCCGCGACGCCGGATCGACCTTGCCTTGCTTGATCAGATCATCGAGGGCGTAGCCGACCATGATCACCACGTCGGCCTTTTCACCACGGGCGAGGCGATTGGGGATTGCCTCCGGCGCCTTGCCCATCGACGGGCCGAGTTGGGTGTCCAGCGTGTTGCCGGTGGCGGCGGCGAATTTCGGCCCGAGGATCTTGTAGGCGGCAGTGAAGCCTCCGGAGGTCATGACTCGCAGTTCTTCGGCCTGGGCCGCAACGTTGAACGCAAGACCGGCGAGCAGGGCTGTAACGGTAAACAGTTTTTTCATGGTGATGTTCTCAGGCAGTAACAGGTTGCAGACGACCGCCGGCCCGGCGATACAGATAAAGCGTCGCGCCCAGTGCGCAGAGCGCGCCGATGCTCATCCAGTAACCCGGTGCGGCTTTGTCGCCGGTGTACTGGATCAGGAAGGTCGACATCGCCGGGGTGAAGCCGCCGAACACCGCCGTCGCCAGGCTATAGGCCAGCGAGAAACCCGCCACCCGCACTTCCACCGGCATGGTCTCGGTCAGCGCCGGAATCATCGCGCCGTTGTACAGGCCGTAGATAAACGACAGCCACAACAGCGACAGCAGCATGTGGCTGAAGCTAGGCGCCTGCACCAGGTACGACAGCGCCGGATACGTGGTGGCCAGGGCCAGCAACGCCATGGCGATCAGCACCGGACGGCGGCCGACGCGATCGGACAATGCGCCGCCAATCGGCAGCCAGAAGAAGTTGGAAACACCCACCAGCAGCGTCACCAGCAACGCATCCGATGTGCTCAGGTGCAGCACGGTTTTGCCGAAGGTCGGTGCGTACACGGTGATCAAGTAAAACGCGGTGGTGGTCAGGGCGACCATCAGCATCCCGCCCAGTACCACGCCCCAGTTCTGACCGAGGGTGCGGAACACTTCCTTCATGCTCGGACGATGTTTGCGAGCAGCAAACTCTTCGGTTTCCGCGAGATTGCGCCGCAGAAAGAAGATGAACGGAACGATCATGCAGCCGACGAAAAACGGAATCCGCCAGCCCCAATCGGCGACCGCTTCCGGCGCCATCCATTGGTTCAAACCGTAACCGAGCGCTGCTGCGACGACGATGGCCACCTGCTGACTGGCCGACTGCCAGGCGGTGAAAAAGCCTTTGCGACCGGGCGTGGCGATCTCCGAGAGATACACCGAAACCCCGCCCAGTTCGGCACCGGCGGAGAAGCCTTGCAGCAGCCGCCCGATCAACACCAACGCCGGGGCGAACAGGCCAATGGTTTCGTATCCGGGCACCAGCACAATCAAGATCGTGCCGCTGGCCATGATCGACAGGGTGACGATCAAACCTTTGCGCCGACCGACGTCATCGATGTAAGCGCCGAGCACGATAGCCCCCAGCGGACGCATCAAAAAGCCTGCGCCGAACACCGCAAAGGTCATCATCAGGGACGCGAACTCACTGCTCGCCGGAAAGAACACCGCCGCGATCTGCGTGGCGTAGAAACCGAACAGAAAGAAGTCGAACTGTTCGAGGAAGTTACCCGAGGTCACCCGGAAAATGGCGCCGGCCCGCGAGCCGCCGTGTGGGATTGAGGCTGTCATCGAAAAATACTCCACCGCTTTTATGACGTGCGCGACGGGGAGGCGGCGCACGGTTCTTATTGGGGCGGATAGTGGCGCGCAGGGATCGATTTGTTAATTGCATTGTTGGCATGGATTGATGTGTCAAGCGGATCAATGGCGTGCTATGGCAGCTCCTTGGTCGGCGCTGCCCGCACGGTTCTGGCTACCATCGAGTCTTGCGCAGGTGCGGCGATGTTCACAAAAATCCCGTCCCAGTCAGGGTCTATCCTGCGAATGCGTTCACGCAGATCCGGATGACCCGAGAGCAGATGAGAGCTTGTAGTGCCAGGGCCGAAAAACAGGTGGCTGAACTCGGCGGCGCGGGCGGCCTTGAGGGTCGAGCCCATTTTGTACCCGCCGATTTTCTTCAGTGCCCCGGCGATACTGTCGGGGTTGCGGGTGTATTGCACGGCGGTCGCATCGGCCAGGAATTCGCGTTGCCGGCTGACCGCAGCCTTGATCAGGTTGCCGAAGAACGTCCCGGAGAATCCGACAATGCACAGCGCGGTGCCAAACATGCTGACCAGAATGGTCGGCTGCTTACGATTGGCAGATGAGTGTGGCGTGTCCTCAAGACCGCGCAAGAGATGGTTTCCCGCCAGCCCGATCACCATGATCCCGTGGACGACCGCGACCAGTTGAGTGTTCAGGCGCATGTCGCCGTTATAGATATGGCTGAATTCGTGGGCGATCACGCCTTGCAGTTCATCGCGTGACAAAAGGCTTATCGCACCTTGAGTGACGCCGATCACTGCATCCTGAGGGGTGAAACCGGCGGCAAATGCATTGATGCCCTGATCCGGCAACAGGTACACGCAAGGAACGGCGGTGCCAGAGGCCAAGGCCATTTCCTCCACCACGTTGACCAGGCGGCGCTCTTCCAGAGTCCGCGCGTCATGGTTGATCAGACGACCACCCAAACGGCGCGCGACCACTTTTCCGCCCCCTGTCAGTTCGACGTATTTGACCAGCCCGCCGAGCAACACAACAGCCGTTACCAGCGCTGCAATGATCGCGAAAAACTGCCAGTTTTCCGCCAGATCCTCGAGCGTTTTGCCGTACGAGATCGGCAGAATCAGGAGCATGAAGGACACGAGAATCAAGCCGAGTACGGCGAGAAACATCAAGATCACGAGCTGCACCGAGCGACGTTTGGCCCGGCACTGTTGTTCAAAGAAATTCATCTGACCATCCGTGGACGTGGAGGCTGAATCAATCCGCGGTTGCCGCCATCTGATCTGGCACCGGTTTGCCCGCTGCGGCAGCCGTCGTAAAACTACCATCCCACTGCGGATCGATCCGACGAATCCGCACGCTCAGATCAGGGTGGGTCGCAAACATCCGGCTCAGCCAACCTGATCCGCCTGTGCTGAAGAACAAATGACTGAATTCGGCGGCACGGGGGGAGTTGATGATGGAGCCTTGTTTATGGGCGCCGATTTTTTTCAGGGCGCCGACAATGCTTTGCGGATTGCGCGTGTATTGCACCGCGCTCGCATCGGCGAGGAATTCACGCTGGCGACTGACAGCCGCCTTGATCAAATTCCCATAGAGATTTCCGATAAATCCGGCCACGCACAGTGCGAAACCGAGCGCAAAAACCACCAGCATCAACCGCGCGTCGCGTTTGTCGCGCTTGAGCAGGCTGGCCATTATGTAAGTGCCAGCCAGCCCCAGCACCAACAGGCCGTGCACCACCGCTACTAACTGCGTATTGAGGCGCATGTCACCGTTGAAAATGTGGCTGAATTCGTGGGCGATCACCCCTTGCAGTTCTTCTCGGGTCAGTAGTTTCACTGCGCCACGGGTCACACCAATGGCCGCGTCCTCCGGTGTAAATCCGGCCGCGAAGGCATTGATGCTTTCGTCGGGCAACAGATACACCGCTGGCATGCAGGTGCCGGAGGCAATCGCCATTTCTTCGACGACGTTCATCAACCGCTGCTCGTCCAGGGTTCGCACATTGCCATTAAGCAGGCGACCACCCAGTTTCTCCGCGACGACTTTGCCGCCCGCGCGCAGTTGCCGGTATTTCAGCAGACCGCCAATCACCACGATGCTGCTGATGAACGATGCGATAACGGCCATTGCCAGAAACGCGTCCGCCAGCGTGCCAGTCCCGCTCAGGTAATCCTCAAAACCATTGAAGACGAAGGGCAGGCTGGTCATCCCGATCAGCATGACAATCGCCAGAATCATCATGCACACCAGCCGTTGCGTCTGGTTTCGGGCCTGGGTTTGTCGTTCGAAAAAGTTCATCGAGCCATCCATGGAGAGAAGAAGTCAGAAAGAAACGTTGGGCGCGGTCTTGATGGCCAGCGTATCGGCAAACTTCAACGGAACCGCATCCTCGCGATGGCCAAAACTGGCCGCCAGCAGCACCGCCGGAAAGCTCTGCTTGAGCGTGTTGTAGGCCATCACCGCGTCGTTGAACGCCTGCCGCGCGAAGCTCACCTTGTTTTCGGTGCTGCTCAGCTCTTCGCTCAGTTGTTGCATGTTCTGCGAGGCCTTGAGTTCCGGATAAGCCTCCAGCGTCAGGTTCAATCGACCCACCGCGCTGCTGAGTGCGCTGTCCGCCAGCCCCAATTGCGCGATGTTCTGAGCGCTGCCCGGTTTCGCCTGTGCAGCTTCAAGTCCGGCCACGGCGGCATTGCGTGCGGCGATCACCGCTTCAAGGGTTTCGCGCTCATGGGCCAGATAACCCTTGGCGATGCTGACCAGATTGGGGATCAGGTCATAGCGGCGTTTAAGCTGCACTTCGACCTGGGCAAATGCGTTCTTGATCTCGTTGCGCCGGGCAACAAGTTTGTTGAAAAGACTGACAGCGTAGAGCCCCAGAAGCGCCAGCAACACCAGATTGACGATGAGATAGATTTTCACGGTGATGTCCTTGTTCACTCTGTGGGGGCGCGCGATCTTATCGCAAATGGATGCCGTTGACTGTATTCACCCGGTGGCGGGCGAGCCCGGATCGCGTTTCGGGGCACGGCTACAATCTCCGGTTCAGCATCATCAAAAAACAAGGAATGATTCCAGAACCCCGCAGTCGGAGTTCAGGTATCACAAATCTCAGGAGGTTCACCGATGAACAACAAGACCCTAATCGCCAGCCTGGCCCTCGTCGCCGGCATCGCCGGGATCAGCCCTCTCGTTCAAGCGGCGCAAACCTCGACCTCTACCGTCGAACATTCCCCCGTCGACGGCCGCGAACTGCAAGTCAACGACCGCGCCCCGGACATTTATCAGCGCAGCGAAAAAGCCCTGACCAACTGGAAACAGAAAGGCCTCAAGCAACCGGAGCCGCAGGCGCAGTGGGTGCAGATCAATGACAAGTACGTGATGGTGATGATTACCAACGGGACGATTGTGGCGATTCAGCCGGTGGAGAAATAGCGTCGGGCTCAATCAGCCCGGCCATGACTGAGCGTCTGCCCGCCGCCCAATCGATACTGATTGTTCCCGCTGCGCTTGGCCTCGTACATCGCCAGATCCGCAATGTGCAGCAAGCGATCCATGGTCGGTGCGTGGTCGGGGAAGACGGCGACGCCGAGGCTGGTGCCGATGTGGCGTTGTTCGTTGCCGATGGGGATTGGCGGGGACAGTTCGATGAAGATTTTCTGGCAGATGCTGCGCGCTTCGTCCTGCAGGTTCAGGCCGGGGGCGAGGCCTTGCAGGATGACCACGAATTCGTCGCCGCCGATCCGTGCGACGGTGTCGCTGACCCGCAGGATGCGTTTCAGGCGCGTGGCGGTGGTGATCAGAACGCGGTCGCCGGCGGCGTGACCGTAGCGGTCGTTGATCGCTTTGAAACCGTTGAGATCGATAAATACCAGCGCCACCCGCGTCTCGGTCATGCGCGCATGTTCGAGTGCTTCCGATAGCCGTTCTTCCAGTACCAATCGATTGGGCAGGCCGGTCAACGGGTCGAAATGAGCGAGGTGCTGGAGGTAGCTGGCCGAGGCCTTTTCTTCGGTGATGTCGCGCACCACGCCCATCATCTTGATCACCGCGTCGTGATCGTTGCGCACCACATTGCCGGTTTCCCGCAGCCAGCGAATCGTGCCGTCGGGCCAGACCACGCGGTATTCCTCATCGTGGTTTTCACCGGTCTCCAGGCAACGCAATTCCCCGGCGCGCACCCGGGCGCGGTCGTCGGGGTGTACGCAGGAGCAGAACAGTGCGTAGGAGGGTGTCACTTCGCCGATCTTGAACCCGAACATGCCGAAGATCGCGTCCGACCAGTAGAGCCGGTCGGTGTCGACCTCCCAGTCCCAGGTGCCGATCCGGGCGAAATACTGGCTGCGCTTGAAGCGGTCGGCGTCGCCATCCTGCCGGATGTTCTGGCCCTCGGCCGCACGTGTGAGCAGTTCGCGATACTCGGCGAGTTGCTGACGAAGCTCGCGCACTCGGCGGATCAGAACGGCGATCACGACCATCAGCACAACGACAATGGCGAAGCTGATCCAGAGTTGAGTCATTCAAGCGTCGCTGTCATGGCGTATCGATCCGGGAGTGATGGCGTGTCGCTATCTTAATTCACGGCCAATGCCGGAAACAGCGGCAACCTTGGGTCAAACGGTTGCCAATGGCCGGCATTTCTGGGAAAACGGCGGCCAGCGGAACAATAGAGCGAATGTTATGAATGATGAACTGCAGATAATCGATCTTCAGCCCGGTGACGGAAAAGCCGCCGTCAAAGGCGCGTTGATCACCACCCAATACACCGGTTGGCTGGAAGACGGCACCGAATTCGATTCGTCCTGGAGCCGGGGGAAGCCGTTTCAGTGTGTGATCGGTACGGGCCGGGTCATCAAGGGTTGGGATCAAGGGATCATGGGCATGCAGGTGGGCGGCAAGCGCAAGCTGCTGGTGCCGGCGCATCTGGGTTACGGCGAACGGACGATGGGCAAGATTCCGCCGAATTCGAATCTCGTGTTCGAGATTGAGTTGCTGGAGGTTTTGACGCGGGAGGATTGAAGCTCGTGGGGGAGTACGTTGTGATGAGGGGCGTTCCTGATCACAACGTCCTGCATGCAAGGGCCCGATGAATCAGGTAAATGCCTCAATGTCGTCAAGCGTGTCTGCGATCACGCCTTCCAGGGAGGGGAATCTTGTCTTTGCTTCTTCCAGGGCCGCGAAGGCAATGTCTTTGTCCAGTTTGCCGTGCCTTCGAGCAATGTGGCCCAAAGCGGTAATGGCAGATGCGACAAGCGACTCATTGCTGCTGGCGAAATACTTCAGGCAGGTTTGCTGAGCCCAGATTCTGTCTGATTCGTTCAAGCCAATAGAAATCAATCCAGCGACAACATTCCTTTCCACGCCGCTTTTAAGAATCCTCACTGCTTCATCGTGGTTCTGTTGGTTCTTGATAGAAAAGACTCAACTATTCCCGAACCCCGATAAAAAGATCTAGTTCAGTTGGTAGGTGTTCATTAAGGACTGACGCAATTTGCCGGACCTGACCGTCATTCAATATCCATTCTCCGGCCTCGCTTTCTTCCAGGCTTTCCCAACCCAGCAACGCTAAAACCGCAGCTTCTGCCTCAGGCTTCACCGTCAGTTCAAACTTCAAAGAGTCGTCCTCTTCATCACCTTTCAAAAAGCCACTTATCCATAAAAACATTAAAAGCCTCCTGTATTACTTCGGGGTAGATCTCTCGGGATCTGCGGGATCTATTTGTTCACCGGTTTCGTGGTTGAATTCACCAAGGTGTTTGCCTTTTTTGTTGTAAAGCTCAATAGCGCCAGTCTTGCTATCCCATTCATATATTCGCCCCTTCCGGTCCTTCCAGCGGCTTCGCTTGCCTCCTCCACCCTGAACGCTGCTTTTTGATTTGACTGGTTGGGCATCCGGGAATGCGGGCAGTGTGCGTGGGGGCCTGTGGTATTTGATATCACCGCCCAGTGCTGGCCTGGAGAGCACAACATACAGAGGCTGCACACCGGAGTCAGCCGGAAACACAAGGATGAAATCCTCGTACTCCGGCGGATAGATCGGGTTGACGATGATTTTGTCTGCTTGCTCAGTCGGCGGATAAATCCAGATAGTCTGAGTTTGTGGGGCACCTTCCAGCGGTGGGATACCCGAGGTGCTGGATGAATCGACGGCAGGCGTCCAGGTCAACGTGACGCCATTGCCAAAGTCAGCCACTTGGCGAGAGCCTTGGGCGGTGAACTGCACAACCGGAATCATCTCCCAGTCAGGGCGCTTTTGAGTGTTGTACCCGTACCCTTTGAGACTGCCATCGGGCTGTTGCTCTACCTGTAGTCGAATACGTGTTCGGCCTTCCTTCAGCGATCTGAGCTGTTCTTCGGTATAGAGTGAACTGTCACCAAGATTGGATGGCCACAAAAGTGCAACCATGCCCGCCAAAGCACCTGCGGCAACACCGCCCGTGATTGCGCCCACACTGGATATGGCGCTTGTGCTGGTGCCAATAGAAGCCGAGCCTCCCAAGAGAAGCGTGCCTATAGCAGACGGTAACTTGGCACCACCTATTCTTTTGAGGGTGATATTTCCCGCCGCGTCTAATTCGCGGCCACCGAGCAAGGTGAATGCTCCAAAGTCAGCCAGTCGTTCGACCGGGATAAACCCTGCGGGGCTTTCATGGTTGATGACGCCGTCGGGGAGGTTGCAGCTCTTGGTAAATACACACCCTAGGGGGCTGTGTTGATTCGGTTGTTGAGACTGCCGAAGAAAGCGATCTTCGTAGGCTTGTTGCCTGGCCTGCATCTCGTCGTACTTTTTTTGTCTGGCGTTCTGCTCTGCCAGTTCGGTAGCAGTCATGTAGCGGGTAGTGATGTGGTGCCCGTCGCCTGAGGGGGGATTTTGTATTCGGGGAATATCTGATTTTCGAGCCATGAGCGTCCTTGTTCCAACTTTTAAAGCGTTGGGAACGCTATCTGAATGTGCATTTGAAAGATGTAGGACGGTTCTGAAGCTCAAGCGGTTGTTACAAAATGACGCTCTCGGCAAGATCCGTGGAGCGATTTCTTATGAGTTGTAAACACAAAACCCGCTGCCTCCCTCAACGGAGGCAGCGGGTTTTTTCTTGCCTTATGCCCCAGTTGTTACGCAGCCATCGCCATCTCATCCAGCGTCGCGGCAACCGTGCCGGTCAGGCTTGGAAATCTGCGTTTTACGCTGGTGAGTGCCGGCAGCAGGCGATTGCGGTCCAGTTCGCCATGGTCACGGGCGAGTTGGGTGAGGGCGGTGAGTGCGGCGCTGACGATGGATTTCCGTTCGCTCTCGAGCAGTAGCAGACAGGCTTTTTGGGCCCATTGGCTGTCTTTCTCATTGAGGCCGATGGTGATCAGGGCGGCGACGATGTGTGCATCGGATTTGCTTTCCATGGGTGTTCCTCAGGTCGTGGCATCGAGAGTGTCCAGCGCGCGGTTCACAGCCAGTTCGCCACACATCACCACTTGGGCGATGCCCAGCACGGTGCTGCGGTAGGGCGGGTCTAGCAGCGCGGCGAAGTCGCTGAGCATCACGCTGGCCGAAGTCATCGATTCGCAGGCGTGGGCCAGCAGGGCATGTTGATCCAGGTCGGGGGCGACCAGGAACATGCGGCCGGGGCAGTGTTGTTTCGGGGCGGTGGGTTTCAGGTAATGGTCGAGGGCGCGCTCGGCGGCTTCGTGGAGTTTTTTTGAGTCGGTGGAGGAGTAGGGCGAAGTTGGGTCTGATTCGGACGGTAAGTCTGTTTCCGGTGGATTAGGCGTTGGCTTGATCATTTGCTCAGAGTCTCCAGTAATGCTGGCACCCATTTCGCGACTAAACGATTGGGTGGCAGCCATGCGCAGGTTAGTCGACCGGGACTCCAAGCTTTACCGGCGCACCCGAAGGCGCCCTGCGCACAGCTACCATTGAGCGCAGGCACAAAAGCACCTGTCTGAATGACTGCATGCGAAGTTGGAGAACACCGAGCGACTAAACCCGTTCACTGACCATTCAGTGATGCGAATCAAGTTACGGGTAGGCTCCAAACTGCACAAGCCGGCGGACTCTGGCGTAGTTGTAGGCAAAGGCGCAAGGCGATGTAGCCTCTCGGATGGGGGCAAAATGATGCTTCATTTTTCAGTCCGCCATCGCGAGCAAGCTCGCTCTCACAGGGTTGTGCGTTCTCTCAAATTCCCTGTGGGAGCGAGCTTGCTCGCGATGGCAAATGTTCATGCACCGACAATGCTGAACATCGGAATTCTCCCGTTCAGCGAAGGCCGGTAGTGCCACGCGAGTCTTCCCGGATCAATGTCGCGGGCGAGGATTTCGGTGAGCGTGGCGCTGGCGATCGTCATTGCCAGCATCTGCCCGGGACATTGATGCCGACCGCTGCCAAACGTGAAACTGCGGCGATTCGGGCGATCAGGCATGAAGCGATCCGGGTTTTCATTGAGTGCCGGGTCGCGATTGGCCGAAGCCAACAGCACTAGAATCACGTCGCCGGTTTCCAGCCGCACGCCGTCGATTTCACAGCTGTTTGCCACAAATCGGCGGGTGTTCTGTACCGATGGATCGAAGCGTTGGACTTCAGCCAACAACGAATCCACTGACGCGTTGCGTAATTCAGGCTGACGCTGCAACGCCACCAAAGCATTGCCGATAAGCCCGGCGGTGGCCTCGAACGTCTGCGAGCAGAGGCCGATCAGGTTGGCGAGCAGCACGTCCTCATCGCCGACGAATCGCTGTTGGATGTCGGCGAGAAACGGGTTCGGGTCCGCCAGCAACTCAATGAAGTACCCGCGCAATTGCTCCGCCGCCCGATGCGCTGCCGCCAGTTGCAGTTCATTGCTCAGCGGCGACAGGCACGCTGCGAAATCCGCCGTCATTTCACTGATGACCCGCGCCTGTGCCGGGGTGAATCCGAGCAGTGATGCAACCACGCACACCGGGCCGCGAAACATGGCTTTATAGAGGCCGTCGGCATCGTTCGTTATCAGCCGCGCGGACACCAGAGCGCCGACTTCTTCCCGATCAATCAACCCCAGCGGCGGCTCGATAGCCGAACGCGGGCAACGCTGAGCTTCGCTGTCATTCATACGCATCAAAAGGCCAAACACCTTGCCCGCCATTCCAGCGACGATAGCTTTGGGCACCGGTTCCTGCACCGGGCGCACCCGGCAATCCGGATGCGCCAGCACTGCGCAAACCGCCCGGGCGCTGCTGGCCACCCACAGTTTCAGCCCGTGATGAAAGGTCAGCCCGCCCGCCGCGCGCAGTTCGGCGTAGTAGGGGTAGGGATCGGCGTGAATCGCAGCGATGATCGGGTCCATGGATCGCAACCTTGTCGGTGGGGAAAGTGTTGCTACTATCTCCAGTCCTTGAGGGCGATGATTCGTCCGGGAGCGAAATATGCACGCAGAACATCAAGACATCGGCGTCTCGCAAGTGGCCGCCGCCATCGCGGAGCCGGCACGGACCAAAATGCTGTGCTCGCTGATGGACGGCCACGCCCGCACCGCCACAGAGCTTGCAACCCTCGCCGACGTCAGCGCCTCGACCGCCAGCGCGCACCTGGCCAAGCTCAAGGATTTAGCGCTGGTGCGCCTGCATGTGCAGGGCCGCCACCGTTATTACAGCCTCGCCGACAAACGCGTGGCTCAGGCGCTCGAAGCGTTGATGGTGATCGGCCAGAACCCCGCGCCGACCTTCAAGCCGCACACGCCGGATCGCCTGCAATTCGCCCGCACCTGCTACGACCATATGGCCGGGACGCTCGCGGTGTTGCTGCATGACCGCCTGCTGGAGAGCGGTTGGCTGGTGGAAACCGACGAGCAGGTTTATCGCCTCAGTGACAGCGGCGAGGCGTTTTTTGAGGGGCTGGGCATTGAGGTCAAGGATCTATCGACGTTGCGTCGACGGTTCGCCTGCCCATGTCTGGACTGGAGCATGCGTCGGCCGCATCTGGGCGGTTCGCTCGGGGCGGCGTTGTTGCAGGCGGCGTTGAAGCGCAAATGGGTGACGCAGGATCTGGACAGTCGCGCGCTGACATTGACGGTGCAAGGGCGCCGAGAATTTGCGTCGCGCTGGGGTCTGGTTTTGCCGGAGTCCGGGCGGGATTCGTCAGGTCGCCAGTTAGCTGATTCCACGCCCGGATCGGTGCATGCGCGTTAGCTCAAGGTGTATCCGCTGTCGACCACCCAATCCTGACCGATGACGCCGCGTGCGCCATTGCCCAGCTGGAAAAGAATGACGTCGGCCACTGCCGCAGGTTCGAGGAATTGTCCGCCCAATAGTCGTTTGTTGACGCCTTGGGCGACGTCGCCGAGCGCTTCGTCACTCAGACCCAGTGTCGACCAGATCGGCGTAGCGGTCGGGCCGGGGGAGACGCAATTGATGCGCACGCCATGGGGTGCCAGCTCGACCGCGAGGGTCCGGGCATGGGCGATCAACGCCGCTTTTGATGCGATGTAGGCGGCCAGCCCCGCGAAACTGATTTGGGCCAGAAAAGTACCGATGAACACCACCGAAGCGCTGTCTGCAAGGTGCGGGCGCAGGGCGGCCAAGGTGTTCAGGGCACCTGCGCCGTTCACCGCCCATTGGCGATCGAACGCCGAGCTGTCGAGCCCGTCGGCGAGTTCTGCGATACCGGCATTGGGCACCACGAAACTCACTGGGCCCAGACTCGCAGCCTGCTCGGCCAAGGAGGCAAGGTCAGAGGCTTGAGTGACATCGCCGGGTTGCCAGACCAGTTGTTGCGGATACCGCTCAAACAGTTCGGCCAGTGCGCCGAGTTTTCGCGACATGGCCAACACGCGTGCGCCTTGATCCAGCAGGCGTTCGGTAGCAGCCAGGCCTATGCCCGAACTGGCACCGGTGATGACGGCAAGCTTGCCCTGAAAAACATGATCCATGTTCGACTCCCGTTTTTGGTCTTCAGCCAAATGGCTACGGGGAGTCAGTCAATTTTCGGGCCATGCCGGACAGCCTTTAATATCAAGGGCTACGCAGGGTTGATAGTCATTATGACGCTTGTGGAATCTAGTCAATCTGACTGCCTTTGAGTCAAATTGACCTGACTGCTGCGGCGCGACATTCCGACGAAGAGCGGCATTGCGCCTTGTGTGAGCCAATCGCTGTCTATACTGTATATGCGAACAGTATCGAGTCCGTGCCATGCAAATCATCGACAAGCTCAGCATCCTCGCCGACGCCGCCAAGTACGACGCCTCCTGCGCCAGCAGTGGCGCGCCCAAGCGCAGCTCCGAGGGCAAGAGCGGGCTGGGTTCGACCGATGGCATGGGCATCTGCCACAGCTACACGCCTGACGGGCGTTGCGTGTCGCTGCTCAAGGTTCTGCTGACCAATTTCTGTCTCTACGACTGCCAATACTGCGTCAACCGCCGCTCCAGCGACGTGCCGCGTGCGCGTTTCACGCCCGAGGAAGTGGTGACGCTGACGCTGGATTTCTACCGGCGCAATTGCGTCAGCGGGTTGTTCCTCAGTTCGGGGATCATCCGTTCGGCGGACTACACCATGGAGCAACTGGTGCGTGTCGCGAAGCTGTTACGCGAGGAGCATGAATTCCGTGGCTACATTCATCTCAAGACCATTCCCGATGCGGATCCTGCGCTGATCGAAGAGGCCGGGCGTTACGCCGACCGCTTGAGCGTCAACATCGAATTGCCCACCGATGCCAGCCTGCAAACCCTGGCGCCGGAGAAGCACATCGGTTCGATCAAGCAGGCGATGAACACCATCTACACCGGTGTGCAGACCGTACTCAATGAACCTCGCGCACCGAAGTTCGCCCCGGCCGGGCAGAGCACGCAGATGATCGTCGGTGCCGATGACACCGACGACAGCACCATCCTGCACAGCGCGCAGGCGCTTTACGGCAACTTCCGACTGCGCCGGGTCTATTACTCGGCCTTCAGCCCGATTCCCGACAGCCCGAAAAGCGTGCCGCTGGCCGCACCACCACTGATGCGCGAGCACCGCTTGTATCAAGCTGATTTCCTGTTGCGCGGTTATGGCTATACCGCCGGTGAGTTGCTCACGGGGCCGGGCAATCTGGCGTTGGACATCGACCCGAAACTGGCCTGGGCGCTGCAGAATCGTGAGGTGTTTCCGCTGGACCTCAACCGCGCTGAACCGGCGTTGATCTCACGCATTCCCGGCATTGGCTTGCGTACCACCGAGCGTCTGGTGGAACTGCGACGGCAGCGGCGTATCCGCTACGAAGATGTGGCGCGCATGCGTTGTGTGCTGGCCAAAGCCAAGCCGTTCATCATCACCAGCGATTACCACCCGCAGCAGGCGGAAGTCACCAGTCAGATGCTTTATCAGCAACTGCGCGACCGGCCGATGCCGCAACAGATGGGGTTGTGGGGATGATTAACCTCGATTGCGACGACCTGTTCGACACCTGGCGCCAACAGGCGCGCTGGCTGCTCAGCCATGAAATCGATCCGAGTCTGGTGAGCTGGGCGTCGGAAGGGGTGAGTGATTTGTTCGCCAGTGACGTGGCTGTGCCCGAAGGGCAGGGGCCGTTTCAGGCGCGGATTCCGCGTGCGTTGCTCGACACCCTGGAACAAGCATCTCGTTACCGGGGCGATCAACGCTGGAGCCTACTGTATGAAGTGCTGTGGCGGGTCAGCCACGGCGACCGCACCGCAATGATGGCCGGCGACAAACTGGGCAGCGAATTGCAGCGGCGGATCAAGCAGGTGCAGCGCGAAGCCCATCATCTGCATGCGTTCGTGCGTTTCATCGAGCGCCCGCCAGAACTGCCGGGCCCGCAATACGTCGCGTGGCACGAACCGGCCCATGACATTCTGCACAGCGCCAGCGAACACTTCATCGGACGCATGGGGCGGCATCGTTGGCTGATCGCCACGCCCCGCGACGGGGTTTATTACGATGGCGAACAACTGATCCATCAACGCGAGTGCCCGGTGGAATGGCAGCAACTGGCGCAGAACGTCGACGATCCCCACGGTGACTTATGGCTGACGTACTACAGCCACATCTTCAACCCGGCGCGGCTGAACGAGAAAGTCATGCAAGGGCATTTGCCGACGCGGTTCTGGAAGAACCTGCCAGAGGGGGAACTGATTCCCGGATTGATAACCCAGGCGCGAATGGGCAAGCAGCAGAACGGACAGGCGAGCGGGATTGCCGGTCGCGCGGGCAAGCGGATTGCCATGAAGGCCAGCGAGCGAGGCGAATGAAAAAGCCCCCATCGATTTCTCGATGGGGGCTTTTGTGCATCTGGCCGTCAGATCAAACCTTGACGATCCAGCCTGCTGGCGCTTCAACGTCGCCGGTCTGCACGCCGGTCAGCTCTTTGTAGAGCTTCTGGGTCACAGGGCCGACTTCGGTTTCGCTGTGGAACACGTGCAGGTGGTCGTTGTAGCTGATGCCGCCGATCGGGGTGATCACCGCAGCGGTACCGCAAGCACCGGCTTCCTTGAAGTCCGACAGCTTGTCGATGAACACGTCGCCTTCGACCACTTCCAGGCCCAGACGGGACTTGGCCAGTTCGATCAGCGACAGACGGGTGATGCCCGGCAGTACCGACGGCGAGTTCGGGGTCACGAACTTGTTGTCGTGGGTGATCCCGAAGAAGTTGGCCGAACCGACTTCCTCGATCTTCTTGTGGGTCAGCGGATCCAGGTAGATGGCGTCAGCGAAGTGCGCTTTCTTGGCCTGGGAGCCCGGCATCAGGCTGGCGGCGTAGTTGCCACCGACCTTGGCGGCACCGGTGCCTTGTGGCGCGGCGCGGTCGAAGGTGGAGATCTGGAAGTTGTGCGGGGTCAGGCCGCCCTTGAAGTAGGCGCCAACCGGGATCGCGAATACCGAGAAGATGAACTCCGGTGCGGTACGCACGCCGATGTTGTCACCTACGCCGATCACGAACGGGCGCAGGTACAGCGCGCCACCGGTGCCGTAAGGCGGGATGAAGCGCTCGTTGGCGCGAACCACGTCCTTGCACGCTTCGATGAACTGCTCGGTGGACACATGCGGCATCAGCAGGCGGGCGCAGCTGCGTTGCATGCGCGCGGCGTTCTGGTCCGGACGGAACAGGTTGATCGAGCCGTCCTTGCAACGATAGGCCTTCAGGCCCTCGAAGCATTGCTGGCCATAGTGAAGGGCAGTGGAGCCTTCGCTGATGTGCAGCACGTTGTCTTCGGTCAGGGTGCCTTTGTCCCACTCGCCATTGCGAAAGTACGACAGATAGCGTTTGTCGGTCTTGATGTAGTCAAAACCCAGCTTGTCCCAGTTGATGCTTTCGTTACCCATGACACCCTCTATCACTGAACAACCGCCGAAGCGGTTCAAGGCTTCTGACGTTTTTTTGGATGGGCACAACAATACTTCATTCTTGAGCGGTTTCGCAGCCCGAAATCTCAGCCTTTGATCGTTCCCACGCTCTGCGTGGGAATGCAGTCCGGGACGCTCTGCGTCCCAACAGCCGAACGCGGAGCGTCCGTGGAGGCATTCCCACGTGGAGCGTGGGAACGATCTGCGACCGAGAGTTACAGGTGCAACGCGTGCCCAAGCGCACGCAACGCCGCTTCCTGCACCGCTTCACCCAGGGTCGGGTGCGCGTGGATGGTGCCGCCGATGTCTTCCAGTCGCGCACCCATTTCCAGGCTTTGCGCGAACGCAGTCGACAGCTCAGACACCCCGACACCCACCGCCTGCCAGCCGACAATCACATGATTGTCCCGACGAGCGACTACCCGCACGAAGCCGGTTTTCGATTCCAGCGTCATCGCCCGGCCATTGGCCGCGAACGGGAAGTTCGACACGATGCAGTCAAGTCCCGCCGCCTTGGCCTCGTCCGGGGTCTTGCCGACGACCACCAGTTCCGGGTCGGTGAAGCACACGGCAGCGATGGCGGTGGGGTTGAATTCGCGGGTCTTGCCGCTGATCAGCTCGGCAACCATCTCGCCCTGAGCCATGGCGCGGTGGGCCAGCATCGGTTCGCCGCTCAGGTCGCCGATGGCGTAGACGTTGCGCATGCTGGTCTGGCAGCGGCTGTCGATCTTGATCGCCGAGCCGTTCATGTCCAGGTTCAGCGCTTCGAGGTTCCAGCCCTGAGTGTTGGGTTTGCGACCGACGGCCACCAGCACCTGATCGGTTTCCAGGTTCAGGGTGTCGCCGTTCGGATCGCGCACCTGCAACGTGCCGTCGAAGCCCAATACGCTGTGCTTCAGGTACAGCTTCACGCCCAGTTGCTTCAGCGCATCGTGCACCGGTTGGGTCAGTTCGGCGTCGTAGGCCGGCAGGATCCGATCCTGCGCCTCGACCACGCTGACCTCGGCACCGAGCTTGCGATAGGCTATGCCCAGCTCCAGACCGATGTAACCACCGCCGACCACGATCAGACGTTTCGGTACCGACTTTGGCGCCAGCGCTTCAGTGGACGAAATGATCGGCCCGCCAATCGGCAGGATCGACAGGTTGACGCTTTTCGAACCGGTGGCCAGCACCAGGTGTTCGCACTGGATGCGGGTGTCGCCGACTTCCACGGTCTTGCCGTCGATGACCTTGGCCCAGCCATTGATGACCTGAACCTTGTGCTTCTTCAGCAACGCGGCGACGCCGGTGGTCAGGCGATCAACGATGCCGTCCTTCCACTCGACGCTTTTGGTGATGTCGATGGTCGGCGCCGAAACGCTGATGCCCAGTGCCGAATGCTGGTTGTGGTGTTGAGTCTGGTGAAACTGTTCGGCCACATGAATCAGCGCTTTCGACGGAATGCAGCCGACGTTCAGGCAGGTGCCGCCCAGCGATTCGCCCTCGACCAGAATGGTCGAAATGCCCAGTTGCCCGGCGCGAATGGCCGTCACGTAACCGCCGGGGCCGCCGCCGATGATCAGCAGCGTGGTGTTCAGAGTTTGCATGCCATCACTCCACAAACAGGGTCGCGGGTTGTTCGAGCAGGCCACGAATGGCCTGGATGAAGAGCGCCGCGTCCATGCCGTCGACCACACGGTGATCGAAGGAGCTGGAGAGGTTCATCATCTTGCGGATCACCACCTGGCCTTTGACGACCATCGGGCGTTCGACGATTTTGTTGACGCCGACGATCGCCACTTCCGGCAGGTTCAGCACCGGGGTGCTGACGATGCCGCCAAGGGCGCCGAGGCTGGTCAGGGTGATGGTCGAGCCGGACAGTTCATCGCGGCTGGCCTTGCCATTGCGGGCAGCGTTGGCCAGGCGGGAGATTTCTGCCGCGCTGTCCCACAGGCTGCGCGCTTCGGCGTGACGCACCACCGGCACCATCAGGCCGACATCGCTTTGGGTAGCGACGCCGACATGCACCGCGCCGAGGCGGGTGATGACCTGGGCTTCGTCGTCGTAACGGGCGTTCATTTGCGGGAAGTCGCGCAGGGCGACGACCAACGCGCGCACCAGGAACGGCAGCAAGGTCAGCTTGCCACGGCTGGCGCCGTGTTTTTCGTTCAGGTGTGCACGCAGTTCTTCAACCGCGGTGACGTCGATTTCTTCGACATAACTGAAGTGCGCGGCACGCTGAGTGGCGTCCTGCATGCGCTGGGCAATCTTGCGGCGCATGCCGATAACCTGAATCTGTTCTTCATCGTTACGCTGGGCGTACGCGGCAGCGACCGGCGCCGAAGCGTTCGACTGACCCTGCGCCAGATAGGCCTCTAGGTCTTCGTGCAATACGCGACCGGCCGGGCCGGAACCGCGCACCAGACGCAATTGAATGCCCAGGTCCAGCGCATGTTTGCGCACGGCCGGCGAGGCCAGCGGACGCTCATCGGCTTCGCGAGCCATTATCGGGCCCTGGCAAACGGCAGCCGCCGGACGCGCTGCGGCAACAGCAGGTTTGCTTTCAACGACAGCTTCAACTTTGGGGGCGACAGGTGTTTCTTTCGCCGCAACAGGCGCCGGTTTGTCCGACTCCTTCAGATTGCCTGCGCCTTCAACCTCGATGCTGATCAGAATACTGCCGACCGCCATCACTTCACCCGGCTGACCACCGAGTGCAATCACCTTGCCGTGGACTGGCGACGGAATGTCGACCATCGCCTTGTCGGTCATCACATCCGCCAGCACCTGATCTTCAACGACCAGATCGCCGACCTTTACGTGCCACTGCGACAGTTCTACTTCTGCGATGCCTTCACCGATGTCCGGCATCTTGATAACGTGCGTGCCCATTCAGACCTCCATGACCCGTTTCAGCGCCGCGCCCACTCGGGACGGCCCAGGGAAATACGCCCACTCCTGCGCGTGCGGGTAGGGGGTGTCCCAACCGGTGACGCGTTCGATCGGCGCTTCCAGGTGGTGGAAGCAATGCTCTTGCACCAGCGACACCAGTTCGGCGCCGAAACCGCAGGTGCGGGTGGCTTCGTGAACCACGACGCAACGGCCGGTTTTCTTCACGGATTTGACGATGGTTTCCAGGTCCAGCGGCCACAGGCTGCGCAGGTCGATGACTTCAGCGTCAACGCCGCTTTCTTCGGCGGCGACTTGCGACACGTAAACGGTGGTGCCGTAGGTCAGGACGGTCACGTCCTTGCCCGGACGGGTGATCGCGGCAACGTCCAGCGGCACGGTGTAGTAACCGTCCGGAACTTGCGCGGCCGGGTGTTTCGACCACGGGGTTACCGGGCGGTCGTGGTGGCCGTCGAACGGGCCGTTGTACAGGCGTTTCGGCTCGAGGAAGATCACCGGATCATCGTTTTCGATGGAGGCGATCAGCAGGCCTTTGGCGTCATACGGGTTGGAAGGCATGACGGTGCGCAGGCCGCAGACCTGAGTGAACATCGCCTCGATGCTCTGGCTGTGGGTCTGGCCGCCGTAGATGCCGCCGCCGCAAGGCATACGCAGGGTCATCGGCGCGGTGAACTCGCCGGCCGAGCGATAACGCAGGCGCGCGGCCTCGGAAATGATCTGGTCAGAGGCTGGATACACATAGTCGGCGAACTGAATCTCGGCGACCGGACGCAAGCCATAAGCACCCATGCCCACGGCGACACCGACGATGCCGCTCTCGGAGATCGGCGCGTCGAACACCCGCGAGGTACCGTACTTGGTCTGCAGGCCTTCGGTGCAACGGAACACGCCGCCGAAGTAGCCGACGTCCTGGCCGAACACCACAACGTTGTCGTCACGCTCAAGCATCACATCCATGGCCGAGCGCAGGGCCTGGATCATGGTCATGGTGGTCGTGGTCATGGCGGTTTCCAACTGAATATTGTTGTTGTGATCGTTCATGTCAGATCCCCAACTGCTGACGCTGGCGCTTCAAGTGCTCCGGCATCTCTTTGTAGACGTCTTCGAACATGGTCGCGGCGCTTGGAATCTGGCCGCCGGCGAGGGTGCCGTACTGTTCGGCCTGTTTCTGTGCGGCGATCACTTCGGCTTCGAGCTCGGCGCTGACAGCGGCGTGCTCTTCTTCCGACCAGTGGCCGACCTTGATCAGGTGCTGTTTCAGACGGGCGATCGGGTCGCCCAGCGGGAAGTGGCTCCAGTCGTCGGCAGGACGGTATTTGGACGGATCGTCGGAGGTCGAGTGCGGGCCGGCGCGGTAGGTGACCCATTCGATCATGGTCGGACCGAGGTTGCGGCGAGCGCGTTCTGCAGCCCAGGCGGACGCGGCGTAGACCGCGTAGAAATCGTTGCCATCAACCCGCAGCGAGGCGATGCCGCAACCGACGCCGCGTCCGGCGAAGGTGGTGGCTTCACCACCGGCGATGGCCTGGAAGGTCGAGATCGCCCACTGGTTGTTGACCACGTTGAGGATCACCGGCGCACGGTAAACGTGAGCGAAGGTGAGGGCGGTGTGGAAGTCCGATTCGGCGGTGGCACCGTCGCCTATCCAGGCCGAGGCGATTTTGGTGTCGCCCTTGATCGCCGAGGCCATGCCCCAGCCCACGCCCTGAATGAACTGAGTGGCGAGGTTGCCGGAAATGGTGAAGAAGCCCGCGTCCTTGACCGAGTACATGATCGGCAACTGACGGCCCTTGAGCGGATCGCGCTCGTTGGACAGCAGCTGGCAGATCAGGTCGACCAATGGCACGTCACGAGCCATCAGGATGCTTTGCTGGCGGTAGGTCGGGAAGCACATGTCGTCGATGTTCAAGGCCAGGGCCTGGGCGCTGCCGATGGCTTCCTCGCCAAGGCTCTGCATGTAGAACGACATTTTTTTCTGACGCTGGGCGACCACCATGCGGTTGTCGTAGATCCGGGTCTTGAGCATGGCACGCATGCCTTTGCGCAGGATCTCGACCGGCACGTTTTCGGCCCATGGGCCGAGCGCGTTGCCCTGGTCGTCAAGCACGCGGATCAGGCCACGGGCCAAGTCGGCGGTGTCGGCGGGTTCTACGTCGATGGAAGGTTTGCGCACCGTACCGGCATCGGTCAGATGCAGGTAGGAGAAGTCGGTTTTGCAGCCTGGGCGGCCCGAGGGTTCAGGGACGTGCAGACGCAGCGGTTCATACGCTTGGGTCATGGCTTCTACGCTCGATCTTGTGAATTTCTTGTAGTGAGCTGGCAGTCATTCTTCGATAAAAGAAATCTTGTCCTACAACAATCATAGGCCCGGGCAAGAAGAATATTTCTCTCTGTTTCGTTGCGCTGGAGATCATTTGCAGATAGAAATTCTGCATAAACATAAAAAACAGGTGGTTTTGTCTCATGCGCAAACTGGACCGTACCGACATCGGCATTCTCAACAGCCTTCAGGAGAACGCGCGCATCACCAACGCCGACCTGGCCCGCTCGGTCAATCTGTCGCCGACACCGTGCTTCAACCGGGTCAAGGCGATGGAGGAACTTGGGCTGATCCGCGAGCAGGTGACCCTGCTGGATGCCGACCTGCTGGGGTTGCACGTCAACGTGTTCATCCACGTCAGTCTCGAGAAGCAGGTAGAGGAAGCGCTGCAGCATTTCGAGGAGGCCATTTCCGACCGCCCCGAAGTCATGGAGTGCTACCTGATGGCCGGCGACCCGGACTATCTGATCCGGGTGTTGGTGCCGACCATTCAGGCGCTCGAACGCTTCATGATGGACTTTCTGACCAAAGTCCCCGGCGTGGCGAACATCCGGTCAAGCTTTGCGCTCAAGCAGGTGCGCTACAAGACGGCGTTGCCGTTGCCAGCGAATGGCCTGATCCTCGGGAGCTGAGTGCTCAGCCCTGATCAGAGATCGGCATAGCCGTAATCCAGACTTGCCGTGTTCAAGGTCTGTTCGACCCTGAAAGGCTGCGGCCAGGGCGCAGGCTCGTTGTCCGGGCTGAACATCAGCGTTGAGCCGAGCATCCCGTGCGGTGCGTTCTCGGGAAACGCGATCACCGGTTCTGTCGGGTGGTTGCGTTTCCAGCGCTCCCAGAGATAGTCGAGATAGCAGTGATGCAGGAAGAACACAGGGTCGTTGGGGGAGGCCGCTTCTCTCATGTTGCCTCCAATCCAGGCATGGACACCGTTGTGCATTGTTTCCATGAGGTTTTCCCATCCGGCCGGTTCGGACCAATACGGCGTTCTGTTCAACACGGACTCGACGTCCTGCGCAGAGGGCAGCGGCGGGGCATCGGCTCCGAAGTTGCGCCGCAAGCCGGCGTCACCCGTCTCACCGTCCCAGACCTTTATGCCGAATAAACGACGCTGAAAGGCAAACGGCCCAATAGTGACCCGCTGGTTTTGCGCCGGGTCGCCATCTCTGCCCATGAAGTCGTCGGTAAAGGGGTCGTCCGCACCACTCATGCTCCAGTTCCAGTACGGCAGCGTGATGGTCGGGTTGTTTGCGGCGGCTTGCAGTTCCAGCTCGAACTGGCGAATCAGGATGCGGTGCCAAGGGAAAAACAAGGGGGTTCCATGAGGGTTGGGAAAGATCGGGTTGCCTCGCCCCATGGAATTCTTGTGGATTTGTACAAAGTCGTCGTAGCGACTTTGCTGGCCAGGGCGCAGAACGCTGGGACTCTGGTTTTTCAGTATCAGAATGGCATTTACGAAGGCGTGCTTCTGTTCCGGCGTCAGGTCGCGATGGTTACGGCGAATATCCATATTGCCAAATCTCCATGAGTTGATTACCCCATGAAGTCTGCCTGTCGGCCGAGATTACGCCCAGTTCATGGGATCCGACGTGACAGGTACGAATCCCCTTGATTTGAATTGCTTTACTGATCTTTTCTTACACGGAGTTGATCGGAATCTTCAGGTAGACAACGCCATTGCCTTCCGCGGGCGGTAAATTCCCCGCCCGCACATTCACCTGAATCGCCGGCAGCAACAACGTCGGCATGCCCAACCCTGCATCGCGCTTGGTGCGCATCTCGACAAACGCGGCTTCATCGACGCCGTCATGCACATGGATATTGCTTTTACGTTGTTCGCCAACGGTGGTCTGGCACTGCGAGTCGCGACCTTGCGGCGGGTAGTCGTGGCAGACGTAAAGCTTCACGCTGGCGGGGAAGGCCAGCAATTTGTGAATCGAGTTGAACAGTTGATGCGCGTTGCCGCCGGGAAAGTCGCAACGGGCGGTGCCGACGTCGGGCATGAACAGCGTGTCGCCGACCAGGATCTGTTCGCCGTCGATCAAATAGGCCATGTCCGCCGGGGTGTGACCGGGGACGTGCAGGGCGGTGGCCTTGAGATTGCCGATTCGGAACGACTCGTTCGGCGCGAATAGATGATCGAACTGCGAGCCATCGACGCGAAATTCCGGTTCCAGGTTGAACAGCGCCTTGAACACGTTCTGCACTTTGCTGATCGACTCGCCAATCGCGATTTTCCCGCCCAGTTCCCGGCGCAGGTACGGCGCGGCGGACAAGTGATCGGCGTGCGCGTGGGTTTCCAGCAGCCACTGCACTTGCAGGTTATGAGCCCGCACGAAGGCGATGATCTTGTCCGCCTGAGCCGTGCAGGTGCGGCCGGCGGCACCGTCGTAATCAAGCACCGGATCGACGATTGCGCACTGCCCGCCGTCGGCCTCGTAGACCACATAGCTGTAGGTCGAAGAGGCGGGGTCGAGGAAAGCTTCAATCAGCGCGGGCATGGACGCGGTCCTGTGCAGGAAGGTGAAAAGTCAGGTTGCAACACTTTATGTAAACACATAATGTCCGCAGCTTAAGTGACGTTGAAGGCATCCTGCAAATGCAATCCAGTCTGACCGAATGTGAAGTCGCCCAACTGCGCGCCTCGGCCTCCAAGGCCTGTTCGCTGCTCAAGGCATTGGCCAACGAAGATCGGCTGCTGATCCTGTGCCAGTTGACCCAGGGCGAGCGCAACGTCGGCGAGCTGGAGAAAATGACCGGCGTGCGTCAGCCGACCCTGTCCCAGCAACTGGGCATCCTGCGCGATGAAGGGCTGGTCGCGACCCGTCGTGAAGGCAAGTACATTTTTTACGGTCTCGCCAGTCACGAAGTGATCCAGGTGATGAAAACCCTTTCCGGACTCTACTGCGGAGCCGTGCTCAAAAGCTGGGCGCAATAGACCCGGCTATCCTTGCGTGCAGCCATAAGGAACAAACAATGAACGATCAACACTGGGGCCCATCCATCAGTGCGGACATCGTGGTCATCGGCGGTGGCACTGCCGGCATCGGTTTTGTCGCGAGTCTGCTCAAGCGCGATCCCGGCCTGAAAATCACGGTGATCGAGCCGAGCACCCTGCATTACTACCAGCCGGCGTGGACGCTGGCCGGCGGTGGCGCCTTTGATGCCAAAGACACCGCCCGACCGATGAACAAAGTGATGCCGCGTCAGGCCACCTGGATTCAGGCAGCCGTGACCGGCATCGACCCCAACCAGCGCCGTCTCACCCTCAACGATCAACGCACCGTCACCTATCAGAACCTGATCGTCTGCCCCGGCCTGCGCCTGGCGTGGGAGAAGATCGAAGGCCTGCAGGAAAGCCTCGGTCAGCACGGCGTCACTTCCAACTACAGCTATCAGCACGCGCAATACACCTGGGATCAGGTGCAGAAACTGCGCGGCGGCAAAGCCCTGTTCACCCAGCCGCCGATCCCGATCAAGTGCGCCGGCGCGCCGCAAAAGGCGTTGTATCTTTCCTGCGATCACTGGCTCAAGCGCAACGTGCTGAGCAAGGTTGACGTCGAGTTCAATCTGGCCGGTGCCGCGCTGTTCGGCGTCCCGACCTTCGTGCCGCCGCTGATGAAGTACATCGAAAAATACAACGCGCGGCTAGCGTTCAATTCCAATCTGGTGAAGGTCGATGGCCCGGCGAAAACCGCCTGGTTCGACGTCAAGGATGCGGACGGCAATGTCACCCGACAGGCCAAGACTTTCGATCTGCTGCACGTCGTCCCGCCGCAGGTTTCACCGGATTTTATCGCGCAGAGTCCGCTGGCCGACGCCGCCGGATGGTGCGAGGTCAACCCGCACACCCTGCAACACCCGCGCTATCCCGAAGTGTTTGCCCTGGGCGATATCTGCGGCACCACCAATGCGAAAACCGCCGCGGCAGTGCGCAAGCAGGTCGTGGTGGTGGCGGAAAACCTGCTGGCGGTGCGCAAGGAGCTGGCGCTGCCGCTGAAGTACGACGGCTACGGTTCCTGCCCGCTGACGGTGGAGAAGGGCAAGGTGATTCTCGCCGAGTTCGGCTATGGCGGAAAACTGCTGCCGACCTTTCCCCTCGACCCAACCGTGCCGCGCCGTTCCGCGTGGTGGCTGAAGGCGACGCTGCTGCCGTGGTTCTACTGGAACGGCATGCTCAAGGGCCGCGAATGGCTGACAAGCCTGTCCAGGGTCGACTGAGAACACTCTATGTTGCTGGCAAGTCTGTTTGGCGTGGTGATGGGATTGATCCTCGGTCTGACCGGGGCCGGCGGCGGGATTCTCGCGGTGCCGGCGCTAGTGCTCGGGCTGGGCTGGACGATGACGCAGGCGGCGCCGGTGGCGTTGTTTGCCGTTGGCAGCGCAGCGGCGGTCGGTGCGATCGACGGTCTGCGCCATGGTCTGGTGCGTTATCGCGCGGCGCTGTTGATCGCGGCGCTCGGCGCGGTGTTTTCGCCGGTGGGCATCTACTTCGCCCATCAGTTGCCGGAAAAGGTTTTGATGATCCTGTTCAGCCTGCTGATGGTGATGGTGGCGTGGCGCATGCTGCGCCGTGAACGCCAGCAAGAAGGACCGAGCGACCATGGCCACGCCAGCTGGGGCCAGAAGAACTGCATGCTCAATGAACAGACGGGTCGTTTCGACTGGACCGCCAAATGCACCGCGACCCTCGCGGCACTGGGCGCGGTCACCGGTGTGGTGTCCGGGTTGCTGGGGGTGGGTGGCGGGTTCCTGATCGTGCCGGCGTTCAAGCAACTGACCGACGTGCAGATGCGCGGCATCGTCGCCACGTCCTTGATGGTCATCAGCCTGATTTCCGCCATCGGCGTGATTGGTGCGTTTCATGCCGGAGTGCGCATCGACCATCTGGGCGCGTCGTTCATCGTCGCCAGCATCGTCGGCATGGTTATCGGCCGCAAACTCTGTGCGCGAGTACCGGCGAGGACGTTGCAGGTGGGGTTTGCCAGCGTATGTCTGGTGGTCGCCGCATACATGTTGCTGCGGGCGTGAGACAAGATCTGTGGCGAGGACCAGGCGCCCTCGCCACAGCGTCAGCGTTACAACACCAGATGCGGTAACCACAGCGACAGCGCCGGAACGTAGGTCACCAGCATCAGCACCAGGAACAGCACGGCGTAGAACGGCAGCAGCGCCTTCACCGTGCTTTCGATACTGACCTTGCCCACCGCCGAACCCACGAACAGCACGGCTCCTACGGGCGGCGTTATCAGGCCGATACCGAGGTTGACCAGCATGATCATGCCGAACTGCACCGGGTCGACACCGATACCGAGAATCACCGGCATCAGGATCGGCGTGAGGATCAGGATCAGCGGCGCCATGTCCATCACGGTGCCGAGCAACAGCAGCATGACGTTGATGCACATCAGGATCACGTAGCGGTTGTCGGACAGGGTCAGGAACAGCGTGGTGATCTTCGCCGGGATCTGCATCAGGGTCATGATGTAGCCGAAACTGGCGGCGAAGCCGATCAGGATCATCACGATGGAAATGGTGCGCACCGTGCGATGCATCAGTTTCGGCAGTTCACTCCACTTGTAGTCGCGGTAGATGAACATGGTGACGAAAAACGCCCACAACACGGCGATGGCCGCCGACTCGGTGGCCGTGAAGATCCCCGAAAGAATCCCGCCGAGAATGATCACCATCGCCATCAGTCCCCACATCGCTTCACCGCAGATCTTCAGGGCTTCACGCAGCGGGATCACTTCGCCCTTGGGATAGTCGCGTTTACGCGCAAAAATCAGGCACAACACCATCAGGCACGCGCTCATCAGCAGGCCCGGCACCACGCCGGCCATGAACAGTGAAGCAATCGAAACGGTGCCACCGGCGGCCAGCGAGTAGAGCACCGAGTTGTGACTCGGTGGAGTCAGCAGAGCCTGCACCGAACCACTGACGGTCACCGCTGTAGAGAATTCCCGAGGGTAGCCCTTGCGCTCCATTTCCGGGATCAGCACCGAACCTACCGACGCGGTATCGGCCACCGACGAGCCGGAAATCGCGCCGAAAAAGGTCGAGGCCATGATGTTGACCAACGACAGCCCGCCCCGCACGAACCCCACCAGGACCCCGGCGAACGCCACCAGCCGTCGCGACATGCCGCCCTCGGCCATGATTGCGCCGGCGAGCACGAAGAACGGAATCGCCAGCAGCGAGAATTTGTTCACCCCGCCCGCCACCTGGATCATCAAGGCCTGAAACGGGATGTCGATCCACCATGCGCCGATCAGCGCCGACAGCCCGAGCGCGTAGGCAACCGGCATGCCGATCAGGATCAGTGCGATAAAACTGCCCAGCAGAATCAATGCGTCCATCAGGCAGCCCCTTCGTTTTCTTCAACCAGGTCGAACCGCACCACGCGGCGATTGCTTTGATCGCCGAGCAAGAGTTTTTCGAACACGAAAATCAGCGTCAGCGCACCACCCACCGGGATCGGCATGTAGGTGATGCCGACCCGCAATGTCGGCAGGGCGCTCATGAACTGGTTCCACGTCGACAGGCACAGCTTGGTGCCCCAGATGGTCATGAACAGGCAGATGGTGCCCATGAGCACTTGCGAAACGATGCTCATGGTGCGGCGCATATTCGGTTGCAGGCGATCGGTGACCATCGCTACCGCCATGTGCGCGCCGGCGCGATAGCTGGCGGCGGCCCCGATGAAGGTGAAGACCATCATCAGCAGGATGGCGGTGGGCTCCGGCCAGCTTGAGCCGGTGCCGAGGACGTAACGGGCGAACACGCCCCAGGGAATGATCAGGGAAATGGTCAGCACCGACAGACCGGCGACCCAGATGCAGGCCATGTAGATCCGGTCATTGATGCGCAGCAGCAAATTCTTCATCGGGTTTCACCGTAACCGGGCAGGCGTGAGCGTCGAGCGACGCCAGCGCTGCCGGGCCTTGTATTGAGGGCAGGGAGGTTACTGAACGGCTTCGATGCGCTTGATCAGGTCGACGTAGGGCGCGCCGTATTTTTCGCGGATCGAAGCGGTGGCCTCGTAGAAGGGTTTCTTGTCGACGGTGATGAACTCGACGCCGGCGGCCTTGAGTTTCTCTTCACTGCTGGCCGACTTGGCATCCCACAAGGTGCGCTCCTGGGCCTGCGCCGCCTTGGCGGCTTTTTTCACCAGCGTCTGCTGATCGGGGCTGAGTTTTTCCCAGGTGATTTTCGACATCACGATGGGCTCGGGCAGGATCAGGTGCCCGGTCAAACTGTAGAACTTGGCGTTCTGGTAATGGTTGTGTTCGAGCAGGGTCGGAGGATTGTTTTCCGCGCCGTCGATGACGCCGGTCTGCAGGGCGCTGAAGATTTCGCCGGTGTCCATGGCAATACCGTTGCCGCCCATGGCGTTGATGGTTTCGATGAACATCGGGTTGCCCTGCACGCGGATTTTCATGCCCTTGAGGTCTTCGAGGCTGCGCACCGGTTTCTTGGTGTAGATGTTGCGCGTGCCGCCATCCATCCACGCCAGCGCCACGAGGTTGAATTCGGAGTTAGTGATCTTGTCGAGGATTTCGTCACCGATTTCACCGTCGATGATCTTGCGCATGTGCGCCTGATCACGGAACACGAACGGCATGTTGAATACGTTCACGTCCGGCACCACCGGCCCGACGATCCCGAGGCTGACGCGGGCCATCTGGATGGCGCCGACCTGGGCCTGTTCGACCACTTCCTTTTCCGAGCCGAGTACACCGCCGGGGAACATCTTGAAGGTCAGCTTGCCGTCACTTTCGGCAACCAGGGTTTTGCCCAACTGTTCTTCAGCGACCACGGTCGGATAACCGGCGGGGTGGATGTCGGCGAATTTGATTTCCAGCGCCTGAGCGGCGCTGCCGAGGGTGAGCGCGAGGGGGAGAGCGGCGGCGAGCAACGTGCGTTTGAAGTCCATGAGGGGGTTCTCCAGTCTTGTTATTTTTTTGTTCAAGGCACAGCAATGCAGCAAGGACGGGTTACAGCAGATCGTCGAACATTGGCTCCGGCAGGCCTTTGACGCCGGGGTTGAGGGCGAACACACCGCCGGCAAGGGACTGCGGATCCTGGTCGTCGCCGGGGCGGATCGAGGTCACGAACAAGGTGTCCATCCGGCTGCCGCCGAAAGCGCACATGGTGGGTTTTTTCACCGGTACCGGCAGCGAGAGGTCGAGCCGACCGTCGGGGGTGAAGCGATGGATCAGGCCGACATCGTTGGCGCAGATCCAGTAACAGCCATCGGCATCCACGGCAGCACCGTCGGGGCGGCCGTAAAAATGGTTCATGTCCACGAACACCCGGCGGTTGGAGGGTGTGCCTGTCTCGGTGTCGTAATCGAAAGCCCAGATCAGTTGGACCTTCGGGTGCGAGTCCGACAGGTACATGGTTTTGCCGTCCGGGCTGAAGCCCAGACCGTTGGGCACGATGAAGCCATCAAGCTGTGCCTCGATCACGCCTGTTTGCCCGGCACCGTAACGATAGAGCCGGCCCTCGGGCAGATTCAGGCCCATGTTCAGCACCATGCTGCCGGCCCAGAACCGACCCTGGCGGTCGCAGCGGCCGTCGTTCAGACGCATGTCCTGGCGGTTGTGTTCCACGGTCGCGAGCAGGTCGCTGTCGAGGCTGCCATCGCCATTCGGTTGTAAATGAAAGAACCCGCTCTCCATCCCGGCAACCCAACCGCCCTTGCTGTGGCGGGCGATGCAGGCAAGCATTTCGGGAGTCTTCCAGGCATGAATGTGGCCAGTGTCGGCGCTCCAGCGCTGCAGGCCGCCGTTGGGGATATCGACCCAGTACAAGGCGTTTTCCTGTGGCACCCACACCGGACTTTCACCCACCGCGTTGCGGGCGTCGACGATCAATTCGGCTTGCATACTCATTCCCTTGGTGTGTTCTTTTGGCGACGGATCAAACGCAGCGATCAATCGCCGAACGGGCCGGCCGCAACGAAGGCGCCGCCCTGATAGATACGCGCCGGGTCATCGCTGGCGGGCATTGGCTGCGCCTCGACCTTGTCGCGAAACACTTCGGACGTATCTCTGGCCTCGAAACCGAGGTGGCTGGCGAAGCGGTTGTCCCACCACACGTCCTTGTTGGCGGACATGCCGTAGACCACGGTGTGTCCGACATTCGGCGTGTACAGCGACTGTTCGAGCAATTGGGTGAGGTCGTCGAAGCTCAGCCACGTGTGCATCATTCGGCGGTTCTGCGGTTCGGGAAACGACGAGCCGATGCGGATGCTGACGGTTTCGATGCCATATCGATCGAAGTAGAAACTGGCCATGTCTTCGCCATAGGACTTGGACAGACCGTAGTAGCCGTCGGGGCGTCGAGCGGAGCTGGCGTCGAGGTGTTCGTCCTGTTTGTAGAAGCCGATGACATGGTTGGAGCTGGCGAAGATCACTCGCTTCACACCGTGTCGGCGTGCCGCTTCATAGATATGGAATACGCCGCAGATGTTGGCGCCGAGGATTTCTTCGAAGGGGCGCTCCACCGAGACGCCGCCAAAGTGCAGGATTGCATCTACGCCTTCGACCAGTTGATGCACGGCGGTTTTGTCGGCGAGGTCGCAGATGACGATTTCTTCGCGATCATCGATGGCCGGGGCGAGGGCGGCGATGTCCGACAGGCGCAGCACATTGGCATAGGGGCGCAGACGTTCACGCAAGACTTTGCCCAGGCCACCGGCGGCGCCGGTCAGCAGCAGGCGATTGAACGGAGTTGGGGTGGTGGGGGTGGACGTCATGGCAATCCCTTACGCGTTGTTATTAGGTTTGTTGTAGGTTGTCGTATGACTGCGCTGAAGTATCGGTAGGGTTTCCGGAACTTGTCAACGCGACTTTCGGTGTAAGTGACGGAAGGCCGATTTACCCTCCGTTCAGCCCATGCCAGGGTTTACAACAACGAAATCGGGTAACTGATGAAGATCCGGTTCTCATCAAATTCATTGGTGCTGAAGTCCCGGCGAATCGTCGCGTTGCGCCATCTGACGTTGAGGTTTTTCAACGGCCCGCTTTGCACGGTGTAGGCCAGCTCCGATTCACGACCCCACTCCTTGCCATCGGTGATTGTGCCGGTGTGTACGTTGTCACCGCTGATGTAGCGGTTCATCAGCGTCAGCCCGGGGACGCCGAGGACCACGAAGTTGTAGTCGTGGCGGATCTGCCAGGAACGCTCCTGCGCGTTGTCGTAACTGGCGTTGTAGCTGTCGTTGGCAAGGGTGCCGCCGCTGGTGCCGTTGACGCGCATCCAGGCATCGTCGCCACTGAGTTTTTGCAGGCCGATGTAGAACGTGTTGCCTCCGTACCGGGCCGAGAGCATGGCGAAAGCGGTTTTGTTGTCGAGGTCGCCGGCCTGGGCGCTGCCATCTTCCTTGCCGGTGAAGAAACCGAGGTTGGCGCCCAGCGTCCAGTCGCCCAGTGGCTGGCTGTGGCTGATGTTGAAGTACTGCTGTTGGTAGATGTCGCTGAGTTCGGCGTACCACAGACCGACAAGCGTGCGTTTGTCGTTGAAGGTGTATTCGCCGCCGCCGAAGTTGAAACGGTCGGAGGTGAATGCGCCTCGGCCGTTCATCGACATGTCTTCCATGCTGGCATCGTTGCGCGGGCTGTTGCCACGGAACTGGCCACCGTAAAGGGTCAAACCATTGATTTCGGTAGAGGTGATCTGGCCGCCGCGAAACGTCTGGGGCAGGGAGCGGCCATCATCCGAGCGCAGGATCGGCAACACCGGCATCCACTCGCCGACCTTCAATTCGGTCTTCGACACCTTGGCCTTGAGCGCCACGCCCAGGCGCCCGAAATTGTCCGCCGGGCGCCCGTCATCGTGGATCGGCAACAGCTGAGTACCGCCCGTGCCTTTGCCTCCATCGAGCTTTTGCGAGTACAGCCCCAGTACGTCCAGGCCAAAGCCGACAGTGCCCTGGGTGAAACCTGATTTGGCGTCGAGGATGAAGTTCTGCGTCCACTCTTCAGCCTTGCCCTGCGGGTAATTCGGGTTGACGAAGTTGCGATTGAAGTAGGCATTGCGCAGGTTCAGGGTGGCTTTGCTGTCTTTGATGAAGCCCTCGGCATCGGCGCTCATCGGCAAGACGAGAGCGAGACTGCTGCAGCCGATTAGGCCCAGGGTGGAACGCGGGCGGGAGGCAGAAAAACGGGACGTGCGGACGGAATTGCAGACGAGTGTGCTCACGGTAACGCTCCCTGTTTCATTTCTTGTTTTTATTAGTTGTTATACGTCGTCGTACAACATGGTTGCGGATAGTTGCGATGTTTTCCGCAAAAGTCAACAGCCAGTTTTGCGATCACATTTCGTGAGCTGGCAGCCCTTTCAGATGCTATGAAGAGGGCTGCTTTCGGCGGTTTTACCGGTTATAGAGCGCCTCGGTGTTGTCGATCAGCGGGTTTTTCTCGGTCAGGACGATCTGGGCAATCTTGTCCTTGCGCATGAATGTCACCTTCGGATGAGATTGCGCATAACGGATAAAACGCTCCATGGCCTCGACCATCGCCGGGGTGCCGCCGATGCGGTCGTGCAGACTCACCGACATCATCCGCCGCTTGCTCGCGCCTTCGGCGTAGAGGCGATCGAATTCCAGCACCAGTTGCTGGTAGAACTGCTCCGCGGAGAAGTGTCGGCCCTCGACCAGCACGATGTCGTTGTTGCGCAGGGTGTACGGCACCACGGCGAATTTTCGCCCGCGAACCATGGTCACGAACGGCTCATCGCGGCTGACGTCGTCGATGTGGTAGGTGAAATTCAGATCCTGCAGCACCTTCAACGTATTGGGACTGCGCCGCAGCCAGTTGGCGTTGTAGCCGACCGAGCGCTGGCCGGTGATTTTCTCCACCGCTGCGACGCCGTCGCCTATGAACTGATTTTCCTGGGCGTAATTCATGTTGTACGAATCGGCCCAGCGCATGCCGTGGGCCGCCAGTTCATGGCCGCGCTCGGCAATCGCCTTGGCCAGTTCCGGGTGCTTGAGCGCCGCTTCGCCGACCACGTGGGAGGTGACTTTGATGCCAGTGCGATCCCACAGATCGAGCATGCGCCACAGGCCTTCCTTGTAGCCGTAATCGAACCAGGTCTGCGCCGGCAGGTCCGGATAACCTTTTGGCAGCGGTGTACCAGAGAATGGGCTTTCAGCGCCTTCGGGCTGGCCGCCGGTTTCGAATTGCATCGACACCGAGATCACCAGTTGCGAGCCATCCGGCCACGGGCGTTCCTGGGCAAAGACGAGGGCGGGCAGCAACAGTGCGGCGGCCAGCAGGTTTTTCAGCAGACGCGGGGAGCGTTGCCAGCGGGGAATGGTCATAACGGGCACCTTGCAGGTTGAGAAGTGCCGCAAGGTTGGCATTCGCCAGGCCCGGGAAAAATCCGCTGCGGGCGAGATGACTTTTAAACAAAATTTACGAATCCACCCCAACCCCCTGTGAGCAGGCAGCCACAGGGATATGGGTTTGCCTGCCGTTTTGCGGCACACTCAAGCCATCACCGTACAAGGCCGATCAATGAACCAATACGCCCCGCGCAACTGGCAGCCGCACGAGAAGCCCAGTCTGCCCGGTTCCCCCTCGACGCCGCTGCACTCCAACCCCAAGCGCCTGGCCTATGCGCTGGTCGGGTTGCTGGTGGCGTTGACCGGTGGCTTGGGCAATTCGTTGGTGGTTGCCAACCTGCCTTACCTGCAAGGCGCGCTCGGGGCGACCACGGCGGAGATGGCCTGGCTGCCGGCAGCGTACGTGATGACCAACGTATCGATGAACCTGCTGCTGGTGAAGTTTCGCCAGCAGTTCGGCTTGCGCGCGTTCACCGAGGTGTTTCTGGTGCTGTATGCGCTGGTGACCTTTGGCCATCTGTTCGTCAATGACCTGAATTCGGCGATCGCCGTGCGTGCGGCCCACGGCATGGTCGGCGCGGCGTTGAGTTCGCTGGGCCTGTATTACATGGTGCAGGCGTTCCCGGCCAAATGGCGGATGAAGGCGCTGGTGCTGGGCCTCGGCACCTCGCAGTTGGCCTTGCCGCTGGCGCGGCTGTTTTCCGAAGACCTGTTGCAGATCGCCGAATGGCGCGGCCTGTACCTGTTCGAATTGGGCATGGCACTGCTGTCACTGGGCTGCGTCTTGATGCTCAAGTTGCCGCCGGGTGACCGGTTCAAGACCTTCGAACCGCTCGACTTCCTTACCTTCGCGATCCTTGCCAGTGGCGTGGCCCTGCTGTGCGCCGTGTTGTCCCTCGGCCGGATCGACTGGTGGCTGGAAGCAGACTGGATCGGCATCGCCCTGGCCGCGTCGATTGTCCTGATTCTCGCGGGGCTGGCCATCGAACATAACCGCAGCAACCCGATGCTGATGACCCGCTGGCTCGGTAGCGGGGTGATGATCCGTCTGGCGCTGGCGGTGATCCTGATTCGCATGGTGACCTCGGAGCAATCCACCGGCGCCGTCGGCTTCATGCAAAACCTGAACATGAGCAGCCAGCAGCTTCATAGCTTGTACGTGGTGATGCTGATCGGCAGCGTCGCCGGGCTGCTGACCAGTGCGCTGACCATCGACCCGAAACACCTGCTGATGCCGCTGATTGTTTCGCTGGCGTTGATGGCCACCGGTTCGATCATGGACAGTTCATCGAACAACCTGACCCGCCCGGGCAACCTGTATTTCAGCCAGTTCCTGCTGGCGTTCGGCAGTACCTTCTTTCTCGGCCCGACCATGGTGCTGGGCACACGCAACGTGCTGACCAATCCGCGCAACCTCGTGAGCTTTTCGGTGTTGTTCGGGATCTGCAACAACCTCGGCGGCCTGATCGGCGCGGCGTTGCTGGGGACCTTCCAGATCGTGCGCGAGAAGTTTCATTCCAGTCACATCGTCGAGCAACTGGTGATGTCCGATCCCCGCGTCGCCGCGCGAGTTCAGAGCGGCGGTTCGGCGGTCGGCTCGCTGATTGCCGATCCGAGCCTGCGCAATCTGCAAGGTATTCGCAGCCTGGCCAACGCCGCCACCCGCGAGGCCAACGTGCTGGCCTATAACGATGTGTTCATGCTGATCGCGGTGATCGCGATCCTGACCATGATCTGGATTTCCATCCGCGCGCTGTGGCTGATCAGCACCACCCGAGCCGTCGCCCCGACACCTTCCGTACCTTCCAGCGGTGCCACTTCTTCATGACCGAACCGACTACCACGACCACCAATGCCATCGCCGCCACCCCTGAAGGCGTGGCGCCGCCGTCATCACCGAACACCGAGCCGCGCTCGTTGCGGGTGCGGATCATCTCGTCGCTGGGCTTCGCCGCGATTGCCATCGTCGGCGTGCTCATCGTGCTTTACGCCTGGCAGTTGCCGCCGTTCAGCAGCGCGGTCGAGACCACTGAAAACGCATTGGTGCGCGGGCAGGTGACGATCATCGGCCCGCAGCTCAGCGGTTATGTGTTTGAAGTGCCGGTGCAGGATTTCCAGTTTGTGAAGGAGGGCGATTTGCTGGTGCGTCTCGATGACCGCATCTATCAGCAACGTCTCGACCAGTCGTTGGCACAACTGGCGGTGCAAAAGGCCTCGCTGGCCAACGTGGTGCAGCAGCGCAACAGCGCCGAAGCCACGATCAAGCTGCGGCAGGCGGTGGTAGCGGACAGCGAAGCGCAGTTACGCAAAAGCGAGGCGGATCTGCGACGCAACAAGGCGCTGGTCAACGACGGTTCCGTGTCCAAGCGCGAGATGGATGTGGCTTTGGCTGCCAATGCACAGAGCATCGCGGCGGTGGCGCAGGCCAAGGCCAATCTGGAAATCGCCCGGCAGGATCTGCAAACGGTGATCGTCAATCGCGGCTCGCTGGAAGCGGCCGTGGCCAGCGCCGATGCCGCGGTGCAACTGGCTCGGATCGATTTGTCCAATACCCGGATCATCGCCCCGCGTGACGGTCAGCTCGGGCAGATCGGCGTGCGTCTCGGCGCTTACGTCAACTCCGGGGCGCAGTTGATGGCGCTGGTGCCGAACCAGAAATGGGTGATCGCCAACCTCAAGGAAACCCAGATGGACAATGTGCGCGTAGGGCAACCAGCGAGCTTCACCGTCGATGGTTTGAACCACCGCAAATTCACCGGCCACGTGCAGCACATCTCGCCGGGCACCGGTTCCGAATTCGCGTTGTTGCAGGCTGACAACGCCACCGGCAATTTCGTGAAAATCGCCCAGCGGGTGCCGGTGCGCATCACCATCGATCCGGATCAGCAGGAGAGCGAGCGCCTGCGGCCGGGGATGTCGGTGGTGGTCAGCATTGATACGGCGGCGGGCGACACCCAGAAACACTGACCTCAAGCGGCGATCATTGGCGGTAGGGTGCCGAGCACGGAAACCGCCGCCACGGCGCCGATCCCCAGCAGCCATTCGAGCATGACGCTGCGTTTGAGGGTGTCGATCCGCTGTTCGCAATCGTTGATCCGCAGGCGATTGAACAGCGCCAGTGCAAGCATGCCGAACACCAGCAGCGCCTTGATCAACAGGATCAGGGCGAACCCCGAGAACAGCGGCGTCGGCCACCATTGGCCGGTGAGCACGCGCACGTTGATCAGCCCGGTGATCAGCAGGCCGGCGACCAGCCCGTAGCCGAGACCGCTGAACCGCTGCAGCACTTCACGCACCTTTTCGCCGGACTGGCGCAGGATCAAAACCAGCATCAGCAGCCCACCAAGCCACGCTCCGACGCAAGTCAGGTGAATCACCTGATTGAGGATCAGCATCTGCCCGCTGAAGCCATCGAGCATCGCCCCGTGTCCGACCGGCGCCAGCGTCATCAGCAGCAGCGCGCTCAGGCCCAACCGCAATGGCCGGTTCGAACGCCACGGCGTAAACAGCAACGCCAGCAACAGCGCATTGATCAATAGATGCCAGCGCCAGACCTGACCGAAAAACGTATGACCGAGGACCAGCTCTACGGTGGCCGGATCAAACGCGGCAGCCGCCGAACCGGCCATGCTTGCGGTAATCAACAACGCCCAGATGACGCCGCTGGCCAGGGCAATCGCCGCCAGCCAGCGAGCCAGTCGCGCGAGGTGCCGATCCAGCGCCGGCGCTTCACCCTTGAGCAGCAAGGGGCGGAACAGCCAGGCCCCGAACAGCATCAACACCACGATGAAATGCAGGAACCGGCACAGCACCAGCGCTTCACTCATGAATTACTGGCCAACCTTGAACTGATAGGCGCCTTCACTTTTGTGCGTATCGACCGACACCGCATGCCATTCAACCTTGTACTCGCCAGCGGCCAGCGGTGCTTCGGGGGTGACGATCAGGGTTTTCTTGTCGCCTTCGGTGGTCAACGGTTTGACCGCCACCGGCTTGCCGTCGTGGGTCACGGTGACTTTGGTGAAGCTGGCTTCGACGCCTTCGGAAAACACCAGACGCAGATCTGCCGGCGCGGCAACGGTGCTGTCGGCTGGCGGGGTCTGACTTTTCAGATGCGCGTGGGCGAACGCTTGGGAAGTGACGACCAGCGAAGCCAGCAGCGCGCCAGCGGTGAACAGTTTTTTCATCGACATGGAAAGATTCCTTTCAGTGAAATGGCGGGCTGAGTATAGAACGTGGATCACAGGGCTTTCAGGCGCATGTGAATGACCGGGAAGGGCCGGCCTTCGCCGTCGAGTGCCGAGCGGCCGATGTCCTCGAATCCGTAGTGCCGATAGAAGCCGTGGGCCTGCGGGTTCTGTTCGTTGACGTCGACCTTCAGCAACGGGCGGCGGACGTGGTCGAGCAAGCGTCGGCCGATGCCCTGGCCACGAAACGCCGGGTCGATGAACAGCATCTGCACGGTGTCGTCGTCGGTGGCGATGAAGCCTGCCGGGGAGTGATCGGGGTTCTCGAAAACCTGCACGTCCAGCGCGGGCAGGTAGGTGTCACGCACCAGCGGGAACAGCCGGTGGATGTCGTCTTCCGGGAGGAAATCGTGAGTCGCGCGGACCGAGCGCTCCCACAGTGCGGCGAGCTGCGGATCATCCGCAGCGATGCGCTTTCGAATGGTCATGGACAGGATCCTTCAGTGTCTGACGGGGAGAAGGAGGGCGATCCTAAACCAGAAAAAAGCCCAAGTGTGTGAAGAATCGTTCTCGGCTGTCGCCCCTTGCCCAGAGCGGATGCTAGTCTTCAACAACGTTGTCTTCAGGGAGCCCTCATGGGCAATCACAAGATCGAAATCCGCCGCACCAACGTCGACAAGATCCTGCTGGCGGCGGAAAAAGTCTTCGCCGAAAAAGGTTTCGGCGGCACCGCCATGGCGGACATCGCTGCTGAAGTGCAGCTGCCGCGCTCCAATCTGCATTATTACTTTTCGACCAAGAGCGAGCTGTACAGCGCGGTGCTGTTCGACCTGCTGGAAGTGTGGAAGCAGGACGCGCTGTGCTTCGAGATGTTCGACGATCCGCGCGTGGTGCTCAGCAGCTACATCCGCGCCAAGATGAACCACTCGCGCAGCCGGCCGTATGGCTCGAAAGTCTGGGCCAACGAAATCATCCATGGCGCGCCGACCCTTGGCGAGGCGCTGGATGTCAGCCTTTATGACTGGGCGAAGATGAAGGAGGCGAAGATCCGGCAGTGGGTGGAGGACAAGCGGATTCTGCCGGTGGAGCCGTCGAGTTTGTTGTACATGATCTGGGCGTCGACGCAGCACTATGCCGACTTCGATCATCAGGTGAATATTTTGAATGAGCACCAGCCGCTGTCGGACATGCAATTCGAGCGGGCGGTGCAGACGGTGACTAGCGTGATTTTGCGGGGGATCGGATTAGAACCTTGAGCCATGTGTTGTGACTGCCGACCCCTTCGCGGGCAAGCCCGCTCCCACAGGTTTTCGGGTTGTCCTCAAGTGTCATGTGCACCAGAGAACCCTGTGGGAGCGGGCTTGCCCGCGAAAGCGTCAGCTCAGACGTCGCATGCCTCAAGGTGAGACATGGTAGGGATTCCTCGGATCATGATTCCAGTCCAGAAACGGCTTGCCCGTTTCCATCGGCACCATCTCGATGCAATCCGCTACCGGACAAGTGATCTGGCACAGATTGCACCCCACACACTCATCATCGATCACTTCATATTGATGCGTGCCATCGGCCTGTTTCAGGCTGCTGATCGCCTGGTGTGAGGTGTCCTCGCAGGCAATGTGGCAACGCCCGCAACCAATACACGCCTCCTGGTCGATCTTCGCGATCACCTGATAGTTGATGTCCAGGTACTTCCAGTCCGTGGTGTTACCCACCGCGCGCCCGGAAAAATCGGCGATGCTGGCGTAACCCTGACTGTCCATCCACCGCGACAAGCCATCCTTCATCTCATCGACAATCCGGAAACCATGCAGCATCGCCGCCGTGCACACCTGCACCGCGCCGCTGCCCAAAGCGATGAACTCCGCTGCATCGCGCCAACTGCCAATTCCGCCGATTCCGCAGATCGGCAAGCCCTGGGTCTGCGGATCACGGGCGATTTCCGCGACCATGTTCAGCGCGATCGGCTTCACTGCCGAGCCGCAATAACCGCCGTGGGTGCTTTTGCTGCCGACGGTGGGCAGGGCGACCATGTGTTCGAGGTCGACGCTGGTGATCGAATTGATGGTGTTGATCAGCGACACCGCATCGGCGCCGCCCCGGTGCGCAGCGCGGGCGGCGACGCGGATGTCGGTGATGTTCGGCGTCAGTTTGACGATCACCGGCAGCGAGCAATAGGTCTTGCACCAGCGCGTCACCTGCTCGACGTACTCCGGCACCTGACCGACCGCCGCGCCCATGCCGCGTTCGGGCATGCCGTGGGGGCAGCCGAAATTCAGCTCGATGCCGTCAGCACCGGTGGCTTCCACCAGCGGCAGTATGTGTTTCCACGACTCTTCAACGCACGGCACCATCAGCGACACGATCAGCGCGCGGTCCGGCCAGTCCTTCTTCACCTGAGTGATTTCCCGCAGGTTGATTTCCAGCGATCGGTCGGTGATCAGTTCGATGTTGTTGATGCCCAGCACTTCGCGGTTGTTGCCGTAATGCGCCGAGTAGCGCGAGGACACGTTGACCGCCGCCGGGTCTTCACCCAGGGTTTTCCAGACCACGCCGCCCCAACCGGCCTCGAAGGCGCGCACCACGTTGTAGGCCTTGTCGGTCGGCGGCGCGGAGGCCAGCCAGAACGGATTGGGGGCTTTGATACCGGCGAAGACAATCGAGAGATCGGCCATTTACGCAGCCTCCACGTTGAGCATCAGTTGAGCATTGATCGCCTCGGCGGCGCGCTTGCCGTGTTGCACCGCTTGCACGGTCAGGTCCTGATCGAGGCTGGTGCAGTCACCGCCGGCATACACGCCGGGGATGCTGGTGCGCAGGTTTTCATCGACCTGGATGCGTGCGCCCTGACGCTTGAGTTCGCGGGCCAGCGGGTCGGCAAGGGCACTGCCGTCGAAGGCCTGGCCGATGGCTTTGAAGATCGCATCGGCGGCCAGTTCGAAAGTCTCGCCAGTGGCTTGCAGGCGACCGTCCACCAGATGCGTGCGGGCGAAGCGCATGCCGCGCACTTTGCCTTGAGCGTCGAGCAGCACTTCCTCCGGTTGCGCCCAGGTCAGCAGCCGCACCTGATTGGCTTTGGCGATGTCTTGTTCATGGCCGGTGGCGCCCATGTCCGCCGCGCCACGGCGATAGACCAGATTGACGTCGCGAGCACCGAGGCGGGCCATTTGCACGGCCATGTCGATGGCGGTGTTGCCGGCGCCAAGGACGATGCAATGTTCGGCCAGCGGCAGTTGCGACAGGTCATCGGCCTGGCGCAGTTCGCGGATGTAGTCGGTGGCGGCGAGCAGGCCGGGGGCGTCTTCGTGGGCCAGGCCGAGTTGTTTACTGGCGTTCAGACCGAGGCCGAGGAACACCGCGTCGAACTGTTGATGCAGTTCGCTGAGGGTCAGATTCTCACCGAGTTTCTGGCCGTGACGGATTTCGATGCCGCCGATTTGCAGGAGGAAATCCAGTTCCTTCTGCGCGTAGTCGTCGACCAGTTTGTACTTGGCGATCCCGTATTCGTTGAGCCCGCCAGCCTTCTCCCGTGCTTCGAAAATCACCACGTCGTGACCGTGCATGGCGCTGCGATGGGCACAGGACAAACCCGCCGGACCAGCCCCGACCACTGCGATGCGTTTGCCGGTAGCGGCGGCGCGCTGGAACGGGTGCTCGGTGAAATGCGCGTTGTCCACGGCGTAACGTTGCAGCAGGCCGATCAGCACCGGCGCGCATTCGTGGGCGTTGTTGCGCACGCAGGCTTGTTGGCAGAGGATTTCGGTCGGACAGACCCGCGCGCAACTGCCGCCGAGGATGTTCGCCGAAAGGATTTTCTGCGCCGCGCCGGGCACGTTGTCCTGATGGATATTGCGGATGAACGACGGAATGTCGATCTCGCTCGGGCACGCATTCACGCACGGCGCGTCGTAGCAATACAGGCAGCGCGAGGCTTCCAGATGCGCCTGACGGTCGTTGAGCGGCGGCGCCAGATCGGTGAAATGGCCGGCGAGGGCGGCCGCACTTTCGTGCGGGTGCGGGAGATGGTTCAGGGTCTCGATCACGGTTTTTTGCCTCACGGTTATTTGAGGTTTTCTGCCTCTGTCGGGCAGTGGTTTTTTGATCGTTCCCACGTCGAGGCGTCGAACCGTCCGCGTGGGAATGCCTCAAGGGACGCTCCGCGTCCAGTGACGCGGAGCGTCACGGGCTGCATTCCCACGCAGAGCGTGGGAACGATCAGTGTGAGAACGATCAGGGATCAGCGCTTGACGGCCACAGGCCTGTGCATCTCAGCCCGTTTGCTCAGCAAATCAAACACCGCCGGATACGCCGGCCGTTCGATATACCGGCCCGCCCCACGCTCGGCGCGCAGATCGCCATCGGCCCAGACCACTCGGCCCTGGCTGACGGTATGGCTCGGCACACCGGTCACGGTCTTGCCTTCGAAGATGTTGAAGTCCACCTGCTGATGGTGGGTCTTGGCGGAGATGGTGCGAGTGCCTTGCGGATCCCACAGCACCAGGTCGGCATCGGCGCCGACGCGGATCGCGCCTTTGCGCGGGTAGAGGTTGAAGATTTTTGCGGTGTTGGTAGAGGTGAGGGCGACGAAGTCCTGCATCGACAACCGCCCCGAGTTCACCCCTTCATCCCACAACACCGCCATGCGGTCTTCGATGCCGGCGGTGCCGTTGGGGATCTTGCTGAAGTCGTCGCGCCCGGCGGCTTTTTGCTCGGCGCAGAAGCAGCAATGGTCGGTGGCGGTGGTGTGCAGGTTGCCGCTTTGCAAACCATGCCACAGCGCGTCCTGATGCCCGCGCGGGCGGAACGGCGGGCTCATCACGTAACCCGCGGCGGTCTGCCAGTCCGGGTGCTGGTAGACGCTGTCGTCCAGCAGCAGATGCCCGGCCAGCACTTCGCCGTAGACCGGTTGACCTTTGCTGCGGGCATAGGTGATTTCGTCGAGGGCTTCCTTGGTCGAGACGTGCACCAGGTACAGCGGCGTGCCGATGGTTTCCGCTATACGGATCGCCCGGCTCGCGGCTTCACCTTCAACCTGCGACGGCCGCGACAGCGGGTGCGCTTCCGGCCCGGTGATGCCCTGGGCCATCAACTTGCGTTGCAGGTGATAGACCAGCTCGCCGTTTTCCGCGTGCACGGTCGGCACCGCGCCGAGTTCCAGGCAGCGCTCGAAGCTCGCCACCAGCGTGTCGTCGGCGGCCATGATCGCGTTCTTGTAGGCCATGAAATGTTTGAAGCTGTTGATCCCGTGATGGCTGACCAGTTCGGCCATTTCCTCGCGAACCTGCTCGCTCCACCAGGTGATCGCGACGTGGAAACCGTAGTCGGAAGCGGATTTTTCCGCCCAGCCACGCCACTGGTGAAACGCTTCAAGCAACGACTGCTGCGGATTGGGAATCACGAAATCGATGATCGAGGTGGTGCCGCCGGCCAGGCCTGCGGCGGTGCCGCTGTAGAAATCTTCGCTGGCCACGGTGCCCATGAACGGGAGTTGCATGTGGGTGTGCGGATCGATGCCGCCGGGCATCAGGTATTGGCCGCTGCCATCGAGCACTTCGGCGCCGGCGGGAACATCCAGGTTTTCACCAATGGCTTTGATCACGCCGTCAGCGCAATAGACATCGGCGCGGTAACTTTCATCATGGGTAACAACGGTGGCGCCACGGATCAACAGAGACATTCCGAGTTCCTCGCAGGCATGACCGACTTGTGCCGGTTCTAGTGTTTTATTGTTTGCAGCGCCAAATGCGTAATCTTGTCAGCGCTGTCAGGAATAGACGCTAGTCGCAGTTCTGCAATTGATCAAGATTATTTTTTATAAGCTTATTGCTTTTTTAAGTAACTGAAAAATAAAGATAAAAATACAAAATCACCAAAATGGTGAGGCGCTTCACCATTTTGACGCACTTGACAGGTTGGAAATATGAGCAAGATTTCCTATGTGAAATCAGCCGCTTGAAGTTGAGCGGAGAGTGATGCTTCCCGAAGAAAAAATAATGCAGTGCACCAGATTGAGTCCTGACAGTTCGGACAACTTGCCTGGCATTTAGCCTGAGTGTTCAGTCAAGTTTTCGCGGCCTCACCAGGTGAATAATTAAAACTGATAAACATCAGTAAGTTGCAGGAAATAAAAAGCACGGCCCTAGCGCCAAGCGGTTCACCCGGCACGTTTATTGATGCCGCCGCTGACACCATGGCCGGTGCATGAAAGTTGTCAGTTCCTCCGGCCATCGTCCGGCTCGCACCTGCGTGTGCAGCCGTCTGATGAGCAAAAAAATAATCAGAAGAACAGTGGAGCGGCCATGCAACAGAACAGATCGCAAGTGACCGAGCGCGACGGCTTGTTCGAACTCGAAGCCGGCAGCGACGTCCTCGACAGTCCCCGTTACAACCACGACATGGCACCGACCAAGGTGCGCGAACGAACCTGGAACAAATGGCACATCACCGCGCTGTGGGTCGGCATGTCGATCTGCGTGCCGACCTACACCCTCGGCGGCGTACTCACCGCGTATTTCGGCCTGAGCGTCGGCGAAGCCTTGCTGGCGATTCTGTTTGCCAACGTCATCGTCCTGATCCCTCTTACGCTCAACGCGTTTCCCGGCACCAAATACGGGATTCCGTTTCCGGTGCTGCTGCGCTCGTCGTTCGGGATTCTCGGCTCCAACGTGCCGTGTCTGATCCGCGCGCTGGTGGCGTGCGGCTGGTTCGGCATCCAGACCATGTTCGGCGGGCTGGCGATTCACCTGTTCCTCGGCTCGGTGTTCGAGGGCTGGAAATCCCTCGGCGGGACGGGGGAGGTGATCGGTTTCATGATCTTCTGGGCGCTCAACCTGTGGGTGGTGATCCGTGGTGCCGAGTCGATCAAATGGCTGGAGACCCTGTCGGCACCGCTGCTGGTGGCGGTCGGCATCGGGTTGCTGGTGTGGGCCATGCCGAATGTGTCGATGACTGAATTGCTGGCGATTCCGCCGAAACGTCCCGAAGGCGCGAGTGTGGTCAGTTACTTCGCCGCCGGGCTGACGGCGATGGTCGGTTTCTGGGCCACCCTGTCGCTGAACATTCCTGACTTCAGCCGATATGCCCGCAGCCAGAAGGATCAGATCCTCGGGCAGATTTTCGGCCTGCCGCTGACCATGTTCCTGTTCGCCGCACTGGGCGTGGTGATGACCGCGGCGTCAGTGAAACTTGTGGGGGTCAGCGTCTCCGATCCGGTGACTTTGATCGGCCACATCCAGAGCCCGGTGTGGGTCGCGGTAGCCATGGCACTGATCATCATCGCCACGCTGTCGACCAACACCGCCGCCAACATCGTCTCGCCAACCAACGACTTCCAGAACATCGCGCCGAAGGTGATCAACCGCACCAAAGCGGTGATCCTCACCGGGTTCGTCGGCCTGGTACTCATGGGCCACGAACTGCTGAAGAAACTCGGGCTGATCGTCTCCGATGTCAGCCTGGAAACCGTGTATTCGAACTGGCTGCTGGGCTATTCCAGCCTGCTCGGGCCGATCGCCGGGATCATGGTGGTGGACTATTTCCTGATCAAGAAACAGCAACTGGACCTGGCCGGCCTGTACCGCGACGACGTGTACCCGGCGTGGAACTGGGCCGGCTTCATCGCCTTCGGCGTGCCGGTGGTGCTGACCCTGCTGTCGCTGGGCAGCAGCGCATTCAGCTGGTTCTACAGCTACGGCTGGTTCACCGGCTCGGCGCTGGGCGGGTTGATCTATTACGGGTTGTGCGCGATGCGTGCGCAGCCTTCGGTAGTGAAATCACCGGTGTAGCAGATGATCGTTCCCACGCTCTGCGTGGGAATGCAGCCCGGGACGCTCCGCGTCCCCATAGCGGACGCAGAGCGTCCATGGATGAATTCCCACGCAGAGCGCGGGAACTAACTGCCTGAGGAGATCCCCATGAACGCAGCCGTAGACGTTCTGCAATCGACCCATCAGCACATCAACCGCGACCGCTTGTGGGCGTCGCTCATGGAGCTGGCCAAACTCGGCGCCACGGTCAAGGGCGGGGTCTGTCGCCTGGCCCTGACCGACCTTGATCGCCAGGCCCGCGACCTGTTCGTGCAGTGGTGCAAGGACGCCGGTTGCAGCGTCACGGTTGATGAAGTCGGCAACATCTTCGCCCGTCGCCCCGGCCGTAACCCGAACCTGCCGCCGGTGATGACCGGCAGCCACATCGACACCCAACCTACCGGCGGCAAGTTCGACGGCTGCTTCGGCGTGCTGGCGGGGGTCGAAGTGCTGCGCACCCTCAACGACTTGGGCGTGGAAACCGAGGCACCGCTGGAAGTGGTGGTCTGGACCAACGAAGAAGGCTCGCGCTTCGCCCCGTGCATGATGGGCTCCGGCGTGTTCGCGGAAAAATTCACCCTCGAAGAAACCCTGGCCAAGGTCGATGCCGAGGGCGTTACGGTCGGCGAGGCACTGAACGCCATCGGCTACGCCGGACCGCGCAAAGTCAGCGGGCACAAGGTCGGCGCCTATTTCGAAGCGCATATTGAACAAGGCCCGATCCTTGAGGACGAACAGAAAACCATCGGCGTGGTACTCGGCGCTCTGGGGCAGAAGTGGTTCGACCTGAAACTGCGCGGCGTCGAAGCCCACGCCGGCCCGACCCCGATGCACCTGCGCAAGGACGCGCTGGTCGGCGCCTCGGTGATCGTCGGTGCAGTCAATCGCGCAGCGCTCGGTCATCAACCCCACGCCTGCGGCACGGTCGGTTGCCTGCAAGCCTATCCCGGCTCGCGCAACGTCATCCCCGGCGAGGTGCGCATGACCCTCGACTTCCGGCACCTGGAACCGGCACGCCTCGACTCGATGATCGCCGAGGTCAGGCAAGTCATCGAAGCGACCTGCGAAGAACACGGCCTGACCTATGAACTGACCCCGACCGCCGACTTCCCGCCGCTGTATTTCGAAAAGGGCTGCGTCGAAGCGGTGCGTGGTGCGGCCAAAGGTCTGGGCCTGTCGCACATGGACATCGTCAGCGGCGCCGGCCACGACGCGATTTTCCTCGCCGAACTGGGTCCGGCCGGGATGATCTTCGTACCGTGCGAAGGCGGCATCAGCCACAACGAAATCGAAAACGCCGCCCCGGACGATCTGGCGGCCGGCTGTGCGGTGTTGTTGCGGGCGATGCTGGCGGCTTCGGCGGCGGTGGCCGGGGGACAACGCGCTGCCTGACGTTCATTAATCGTTCATGAAAATGTGCGACGTTGTCGCCCCTGAAATGGAAGTCAGGACGCGCAATGTCGCCCATCAAAGTCATCACCTCAGGCTCCGCGTATCTGGACATCGACGCCTACGCCTGCTGCATCGCCTACGCAGAACTGCTCAACCTGCAAGGCATTCCCACCCGTGCCGTCAGCAGCGCAAAACCCAATGCCAGCGTTTCGAAAACCGTGCTCGGCTGGGGTGCTGTTCTGGACGATTACCGCCCGACATCCAGCGACGAGTTTGTGCTGGTCGACGTCTCCGACTACCACCATTTTGACCCAATGGTCGCGCTTGATCGGGTGGTGGAAGTCATCGATCATCATCCAGGCTTCGAAGAATACTGGTCGCAGACGCTCGGATCTGCCGCTGATATCCGCTCGATCGGCGCGGCGGCGACTCAGGTTTTCCAGCGTTGGAAAGCCGCAGGATTGCTGTCGAGTATCAGCGAACAAAGCGCCGCGCTGCTGGCCACAGCGATTCTGGACAACACACTGAATTTCACCGGACAGATGACCACGACAGCGGACATCGACGCCTATGCTGAACTTGTACTCCACGCAAAACTTACGGAGGACTGGCCCAGTCACTATTTCCTCGAGTGTCAGGCCTCCATCGAATCAGACATATCTGCTGCATTGGCCGCCGATCTGAAACGCATGAAACCCGAGAGCCGGTTGCCCGAGGTTTTTGCGCAGATGACCGTGTGGGACGCCGAGGCCTTGATCGAGAAGTATCGCAGCGAGATTTGCCACTGGATGGGCGGGCAGGGCGATGACTGGTTGCTGAACGTCATCTGCATCAGCCAACGCAAAAGCTGTTTGCTGGCCGAACCCGTGGTCAGCCAGCAGAAGTTGAGTCGTTTGCTGCCGGTGGAATGGCAGGCTGGATTAGCGGTTCTAAAACCCTCTATCTTGCGCAAGGAGCTACTGAGTCTGGGGCTGAACGCAAACTCAGGCGGGTGAAATGATCATCCGGGATTGTCGGTTTTACTCGCCGCACTCTTACGCCGTTCAACGCCTTTCGGGTTGCCAACGTCCAGCAATCGTCTTTCCACCAGCACATTCTCGAGCGCCTGGCGTTCGGCCGGCGCCATCTCGTGCTCGCGCTTTTTCAGCTCCAGCAGGATGGGGCTGGACCAGGTGCGATAGGTCTGTTCGATGAGGCGGTTGGACGTCATCAGTCTCTCCTTGATCAAGAGCCCGGTGTAACTGGTAGGGGCTCAATCCGATGAGGTACTAACGTTAGTCGACAAAAGCGCAAGGCGCTAATGCCACCGGTGGGAGCTGACGAGGCGAATCGTCGCACCGCCGCTCCCACCGGTCACGCATCAATCGTCGACCTTCATCATCGCCTGCACACCCTCCCAGGCCTCGGCCCGCATCCGCTCGATATCCAGCCCCGGAATCACGCCGTTATCGACGACGATCCGCCCACCCACCAGGCTGTATTTCACGGCAATCGGCTCACCCGCGACGACCGGTGCGACGGCGCTGTCGTGGAAACCGTAGAAGCGTGGGTGGTCGAGGCTGTAGATCACCAGATCCGCTGCCTGGCCGATTTCCAGCGTACCGACCGCGCCAAGGCCGAGCACTTGCGCGCCGCCGGCTGTGCCCCAGTGAATGACGTCTTCGGCGGTGGTGGCCGAGGCGCCTTGTTCGGCGCGGTGGATCAGCCACGCGGTGTTGGCTTCGCCGACCATGCTTCCGGATTCGTTGGAGGCCACACCGTCGACGCCGAGGGAGATCGGCACGCCGGCCTCATACATTTGCGGGATCGGCGCGACACCGCTGCCCAGCCGGGCGTTGCTCACCGGGCAATGGGAGACGCCGGTGCCGGTCTGGGCGAGCATGCGGATTTCTCCCGGTTGCAGGTGCACGGCGTGGGCGAACCACACGTCGGGGCCGAGCCATTCGTGTTCGGCGACGAACTCCACCGGCAGGCAGTTGTACTTGTCGCGGCAGAAGTTCACGTAGTTCTCGGTTTCCGACAGGTGCGTGTGCAGGCGCAATCCCATGCCTCGGGCGGTGTGCGCCAGTTCGCGCAACAACGTTGGCGGCAGCGAGAAAGTCGGCGTGGTTGGCGCCACGACCACCCGGCGCAAGGCATCCGGGGTGTCCTGGTGGTAGCGCGATTTTAGCCGTTCGATATCGCCGACCATTTGTTCCAGGGATTCCGGTTGCAGCGCGGTTTTCGAGAAGCCCGGGTGTGCGCTGGCGGACTCCAGTGCACCGCCACGGCAGAGCACGAAGCGCAGGCCGAATTCCTCGGCGAGGTCGAACAGCAGGTCGCCGGTCTCGGTGCTGCCGTGGGCGTGGTAGAGGTAGTGGTGATCGGCGCAGGTGGTGACGCCGGACAGCAGCAGTTCGACCATCCCCAGCCGTGCGGCGATCCGCGCCAATTGCGGGGTGAAGCGGTTCAGGCGCGGATAGGGCACGCTCGCCAGCCAGCCTTGCAGGTCCTGATTCAAGCCTTCGGGCACGGCTTTGAGCAGGTTCTGGAACAGGTGATGGTGGGTGTTGATCCAGCCCGGGTAGACCACCGAATTACGCGCGTCGATCACTCGCTCACCGGGTTGCGGCTCAAGGTTGGCGGCCATTTCCGCGATCCGGCCGTTTACCACGCGTATGTCCACGGCGCCGGCCCGGGCACGGGGGCCGCGCAGGCCGGTCATCACCGCGACGGGGTGCTTGATCAGGATGTTTTGAAGTTGAGTCATGGGCAGCTCCAGTCAGAGGATGTGCGAGGCGGATTTGCCGGCTGTGGTTTCTGGCACGCTGACGCCGTTGAGCGCCGCGTTGAGCAGCACCGACACCAGGCAGGCGATGACCACGCTGCTGTGCAGGAACGGCTGTGACCACTCGGGCAGTTGTTTGAACAGGGTCGGGGCGAGCACCGGCACCAGGGCGGCGGCGATGGTGAAACCGACGATCAGCACGTTGTAGCGATTGCGCTCGTAGTCGACCTTGGCCAGGGTCTGGATGCCCGCCGCTGCAACCACGCCGAACATCGCGATGCCGGCACCGCCCAGCGCGGCGGTCGGCATCGAGGCGATGATCGCCCCGGCCTTCGGCACCAGCGCAATCGAGCACATCAGCAGACCGCTGATCGCCACCACCCAGCGGCTGCGCACGCCGGTCAGGATCACCAGCCCGACGTTTTCCATGAAGGCAATGAACGGGAACGCGGCGAACATCCCGGCGATGGTGCTGGCCAGGCCATTGGCGCGCAGGCCGTTGATCACCTGTTTGTCTTCCACTGGTTTGTCGACGATGTCGCCGATGGCCACGAACAGCCCCATGGATTCGACCATCTGCACGATCATCACCACCACCATGGTGGCGATGGGGATCAGGCTGAAGGTCGGCAAGCCGAAGTAGAACGGGTAGGGCACGGTCAGCCACGGCGCGTCCTCGACGCTGTGAAAGTTGCCCATGCCCAGGCCGTAAGCCAGACCAGCGCCCACGAGCATCCCCACCAGCACCGCCATGTTGCGCAGCAACGGGCTGCCATAACGGTTGACCAGCAGGATGGTCAGCAACACCACCACCGCCACGGCGAGAAACGCCGGCGCGCCGAAGTTGCTCGCGTTGCGCCCGCCGCCGACCCATTCATAGGCAATCGGGAACAGCTGCAGACCGATCACCGTGACGATGCAGCCAGTTACCACCGGCGGGAAAAACCGTCGCAAGCGGCCCACGAACGGCGCGATCAACATGGTGAAAATCCCCGCACCGATCACCGCCCCGCAGACCCCGGCGAACCCCACCTCCGGGTTGCTGCCGATGGCGATCACCGGCCCGACGCTGCTGAACGCCACGCCTTGCAGAATCGGCAGGCGCACGCCGAACTTCCAGAAACCGACGGTCTGCAACAGGGTGGCGATGCCGGAGCAGAACAGCGTGGTGCTGATCAGCACCACCGTGTCGGCGTGGGACATCTTCAGGGCACTGGCCACAATCAACGGCACGGCGATGGCGCCGATGTACGAGACGGCCATGTGCTGCAGGCCGAGGGTGAGCATCTGTCGCACCGGCAATACGCGGTCGACAGGGTGGACGGTGGAGGAGGAACTGGCTGACGACATGGGGAATCACCTCTAGCTGTTGTTATTCGGTACAGCGGGGTATTCGTCTGATGCTGTCTTCAAAACACCGCAATCCTTGTGGGAGCGGGCTTGCTCGCGAAAGCGGTGTGTCAGTCGACATCACTGTTCAATGACCCACCGCATTCGCGAGCAAGCCCGCTCCCACAGGTTTTGTGTTGTTCAAGAAATCCGGCATCGGTCATTCGTGCTGCGAAGCCGCCATCCACCGGCTCCGATGCCGGGTTTCAGCCGGCCAGGCAGGCGGCGAAGCCCTGGTTCAGCGCCGCCCGATCCAGGTCGCGGCCGATGAACACGATCTTGCTCGAGCGCGGCTCGCTGCCCCACGCGGTCGAGGCGCGGAACTCCACAAGGCTGTGCACGCCTTGCAGCACGTAGCGCTGGTCTTCATTGGCCACCGCCAGCACGCCTTTCATGCGGTACAGGTTGTCGGCCTGAGCACTGCGCAGTTCGCTGATCCAGCGGTGGAACGCCATCAGGTTGACGGCGCCGTCCACGGCGATGCCCACCGAAGACACGCTCGGGTCGTGCTCGTGGTCGGGCTCTTCAGCGTGATGGTCATGGTCGTGGTGATCGTGATTGTGCTGATCCGCGCCGATTTCCATCAGCTTCTGCGTGCATTCAAAGGCGCCGATGCCGAGGATTTTCGACAGGTCGATCTGCGCGTGGGTGGAGGTCACCAGATCCGCCGTGGCGTTCAAACCACGGATCTTGCCACGCAGGGTTTCCACCTCTTCAGCGCTGACCAGATCGACCTTGTTGATGACGATGCGGTCGGCGCAGACGATCTGATCCACCGCCTGATTGTCGACGCCGTCCAGTTGCAGGTCTTCCAGGTGCTGGGCGATGTGCTTGGCATCGACCATGGTCACGATGGCGTCGAGTTCGACCTCCTCGGCAATCGGGTCGTTGATGAAAAAGCTCTGGGCCACCGGGTACGGGTCGGCCAGGCCGCTGGTCTCGATCAGGATGTGGTCGAGCCGCACCGGACGCGCCACCAGTTCGCGGACGATCCGCACAAGATCCTCGCGGACTTCGGCGGTGCAGCAGACGCAGCCGTTGACCATTTCGTAGATTTCTTCGGTCTCGGAACTGAGCACCAGATCGCCGTCGATGCCGACCTCGCCGAACTCGTTTTCGATCACCGCGATCTTGCGGCCGTGGTTCTCCTTGAGGATGTAATTGAGCAGGGTGGTTTTGCCGGCACCGAGGAACCCGGTGAGGATGGTGACCGGAATTTTGGTGTTCGGGGTCGGGGCGTTGAAGGGGGTGTTCATTTGAGGCTCCTTGGTGATGGACTGACCGGTGCAGATGAAACTTTTTTGTGGGAGCGAGCTTGCTCGCGAAGGCGGTGTGTCAATTAGCGGTGATGGCGACTGATCCACCGCCATCGCGAGCAAGCTCGCTCCCACAGGGTTCTGTGTGTTCTCGCCATCGGCGGGCGACGCCGGCATCGAGGCCGAACAGGTCGAGGATGCGGCCGAGGCTGTGGTCGACCATTTGCGCCAGGCTGTCGGGCCGGGCGTAGAAGGCCGGGACCGGCGGGGCGATGATCCCGCCCATCTCGGTGACGGCGGTCATGTTGCGCAGGTGGGCGAGGGTCAGCGGGGTTTCGCGGGCCATCAGCACCAGGGTGCGGCGCTCCTTGAGGGTGACGTCGGCGGCGCGGCCGATCAGCCCCGAAGACGTGCCGGTGGCGATCTCCGCCAGGGTGCGCATCGAACACGGCGCGACCACCATGCCCAGGCAACGGAAGGAACCGCTGGCGATCCCGGCGGCCACGTCATCGGCGCGGTGGTAGTGGCTGGCGAGGGCGGTGACGTCGGCCAGTTTGTAGTCGGTTTCGTGGGCCATGGTCAGCAGCGCGGCGCGGCTGATGATCAGGTGGCTTTCGATGTTCAGCTCGGCCAGCAGCTCCAGCAGGCGCACGCCGTAGATAAACCCGGACGCGCCGCTGATGCCGACCACCATCCGCTGGCGGTTCACGATGGCAGACCTTCAAGCAGTTGCCGCGCGCGTTCGAGCACGTCCTGATCGAGCTGCGCCTTGATCCCGTCGAACCCCGAGCCACGCGTGGCATCCAGCCCCATCCGCGATGTGGTGCCATTGACCGAGGACGACGGGTCCAGCGGGCTCCCGGGCAAACCGTCGATGGTGAAAATGTCGAGGTGCGGCTGGAAATGCGTGGCCAGCGCCCACAGCACCTGGCTGTCGTCGGTGAGGTCGATATCGCTGTCAACCGCGATCACGGTTTTCAGGTACGGGTCCCAGCCGAGCAGGGCCAGCATGATCTGCCGGGCCTCGCCGTCACGGCTTTGATCCAGCGCCACGTAGCAATGAAAATGCGTGCCGGAGTTCGGGTAATGCACGGCGGTGACGGCGGGGAAGCGTGCCTTGAGCTTTTCGCTCATTTCCGCTTCGCGTGGCAGTCGCGCCAGGGTCAGGTGTTCGGCGTAGCGCCCGCCCATCACGTCCACCAGCCATGCGTCCTTGCGCCGTAACAGGGTGTCGACGCGCAGCACGTTGTTGGTCGAGCGATCCGAGGAATAGCCGCTGAATTCGCCGAACGGACCTTCTTCGGCATAGGCCGTCGGGTCTATCGCGCCTTCGAGTACAAACTCGGCGTAGGCCGGAACACCGATGCCGTAGCGCGGGGTCTTGACCAGCTCCAGCGGCGCACCGAACAGCCCGCCGGCCACCGCGCGTTCATCGCTGCCGTAGGGCAGGCGTGCAGCGGCGGCGAGCATGAACAGCGGATGCGCGCCGACCACCATGGCCACGCGCAATTCTTCGCCGCGTTCACGGGCGGTCTGCAACATCCGCCACAGGTGCCCGCGTGAATGCAGGCTGGTGGCCAACGCCTGACGGGCGTGGCGCATCGAGCGGTGGTAGCTCATGTTGGCGATGCCGGTCTGCGGGTCCTCGGCGATGATGATCGCGTTGGTGATGTAGGGGCCGCGATCACTGTCGAAATGCTTGAGCATCGGCAGTAGCGCCAGGTCGAGGGTTTCGCCTTCGAAGACTTCGTCGAGCACCGGGCCGGTTTCGACGTAGCACGGCGCGATTGGCTGGTTGGCGCGGGTCTGGAAGGTTTCGTGCAACTGCGCCGGCGTGACGCCGAACAGCCGGGCGATACGCCGGCGGGAGGCGAACAGATTGGTCGCCACCGGCACACCGAGGTTGCCGACGTTTTCGCAGATCAGCAGCGGATCGCGGCCTTGAGTTGCGAGGGCATCGACCAGGGCAGTGACGTCCTGATCGGCGGAAAGAGGGTGGGTGATGGTCAGCACATCGTCCGGGTACTGGCGGCGATAGGCGTCGATGAATACGTGAAAATCCTGAGAGTCGCCGAGCGTCGAACGGGTCATGGTTTCACCTCGTAAAAAGCAGGCACGCAGGGGTGAGGCTGGCGTTCGATCGACAAGCCGTTGGCCTGCCGGTCGAGCGAACGCCGGGTCATCTTCGCGCCTGTAAAGTCGCTGTGTGGCTGGGTTAAAACCGGATCAGAGATAGGTCGTGGTCAGACGAATGTCCGCCTCGGCCAGATCCTTGGGCGGCGGGGTCGGTTCAATTCCGCACAACCGGGCGATGTTGTTGCCCAGGTAATCCTCAAGGTGATCTTCGTCGATCCCCAGGCCCTGCGGCGCCGGCGAGCACAGCACTTCCAGCTCGCGCAGCCACATGCCCGGTTCGTTCGGCGGCGAGTCGGTGCCGAACACGATCTTGTTGCGCGGCAGCTCCTTGGCGAATTCGACGATCCGCGACTGGAAGCACCAGCCGGATTCGCAGTACACGTTCGGCGTGTCCATCGCCATCCAGAACGCCTCGAACGAGTAGTTGCCACCGGTCTGGATGCCGAAGTGACCGATGATGAAATTGACCATCGGGAACTCGCGGATGATCGGGTAGAACATCGTCGGAATGGTGTACGGGCCGTCACCGGTGTGGATCAGCACCACGATGTTGTACTTGGCGCAGACCTTCATCGCCGGACGCAGCCAGTCCAGCGCCCGGTCGGGGCGATAGCCGTGCATGTTGGCGTGCAGCTTGAGCATCTTGAAGCCGTATTCCTTGATGTGGAATTCCAGCTCTGCTGCACCGTTTTCCGGTCCCCAGCGCGGGTTGAAGTTGAAGTTGCCGATGAAGCGGTCCGGGTACTTCACGCACAGTTCGGCGACGTACGACATGTAGTCGCGCACGCCCTCGCGGCCACGACGGTTACCGTCGCGATAACCGGTGTTGCCCGGTGGCGGCTGGATGAAACCCATGTCGATCCGGCGCGGCTTGCCGTTGATCATGTACGGGCCGTCCATCAATTTGAGCATGCGCTCGCCGGTGAACGGTTCGCCGGTATGACGCCAGGCCTCGTCGACCAGGTTGGTGGGGTGCAGATGGGTGTCGATGATCATCGGTTCAGCTCCTGGCCAGTTGGGTGGTGACGGGGCGCTTGAGTTGCGCCTCTGCTTCGGAAACGGAACGCGGCGGCGGGGACGGCTCGAGGCCGATCATCCGTGCGGTGTTGTTGCCCAGGTAGTCTTCGAGGGTGTCCTCGTCGAGGTTCAGGCCCTGCGGCGGCTCGTGGCAGAGCACTTCGAGCAGGCGCAGCCACATGCCCGGTTCGTTCGGCGGGGTGTCGGTGCCGAACAGGATCTTGTGGGTCGGCAGGACCTTGGCGAACTCAACGATCCGCGATTGCAGGCACCAGCCGGATTCGCAGTAGACGTTGGGCAGCTCCATCGCCCACTGCATCGGTTCGAACACGTAGACGCCGCCGGTCTGCACGCCGAAGTGGGCCATGATGAAATCGACGTTGGGGAATTCCTTGATCATCGGCACCCATTCCGACGGGATGCTGTAAGGCCCGTCGCCGGTGTGCAGCTTGACCGGGATACCCAGCTCGGCGCATTTCTCGAAGGCCGGACGGACCCAGTCCAGCGCACGGTCGGGACGGTAGGCGTGCATGTTGGCCTGCATCTGCACCATCTTGAAACCGTGTTCCTTGACGTAGCGCTCGATCGCCTCGACGCCGTTTTCCACGCCGCAGCGCGGGTTGTAGACGAAGCAGCCGATGAAACGGTCCGGGTAGGTCTGGACCATTTTCAGGGTGTAGGCCATGTAGGCGTCGATGGATTCACGGCCCGACAGTTCACCGTCGGTCCAGGTGTAGATGGTGTTGCCCTGCGGCGGCTGGATGAAGGCTTTGTCGATGCGGCGAGGCTTGCCGTTGACCATGTACGGGCCATCCATCATCTCCAGCAGACGCTCGCCGGTGAACGGGTCACCGTCATGCCTCCAGGCGAGGTCCACGAGATCCGTGGGATAGCAGCTGATATCGATGATCATTGAAGTCGATCTCCTGATAGCGGGGAAGGGAGCCTTGCGGCTCACAGCATCCACGTCCCGGGCAATCGGCCGTTTCTATGCGCAGCACTCGCGCATTCCCTCGCCTGTTCGCATCCGGCCCGGGTGGGTGGTTGCTTGAGGCGAGTATTGGAAGGCGGGGGAGGGTTCGTACAATATTAATTGGGTGGGGTGGTGATACTTGTTCGATATGGGCTTGCCAGCGATGGCGTCAGTGAAGTGTTTGCATGGCCAACTGCTTGATCACTTCAACAACAGGTGCCACCCGCTCAGCCTGCCCATGCGGCCACACCGCATACAGGTTGTAATGCGCCGCAATCTGCGCCTCGTTCAACGCGACCAGCCGCCCGCTGCGCAACGCATCGGCGGCCAATAATCCACGCACCAGCCCCGCACCGACACCCGCTTCAGCCGCCGCAATCAAATTCGCCGCGTTATCAAAAACGACGCGAGCAGCAGGTTCCACCTCCGGCATCCCCGCCGCATCCAGCCATGGAATCCACGACCGTCGCGTATACCCCAACAGTGGCAGTTCAAGAATCTGCGCCGGGCTCAATGGCAGCTGCAAACCATCCCGCTCCAGCAGCGCAGGGGACGCCACCGCCAAAACCCGGTCCCCACAAATCTGGGTCATCTCGCAATCGTCCCAATCGCCATAGCCATAGCGCAACGACAAATCCACCCGTTCGAACGTGCTGCGATCACTGCGGGGCATCGACAGCAACGTCACTTCGTAATCCGGCAAGCCGTCGAGCAATTGCGGCAAGCGCGGATTGAGCCAGCTCTGCGCCAGTTCACTGTCCACATCCAGGGTCAGACGCTGAGCCACACTGCGGTTTTTCACCGAGGACAACGCCCGGTCAATCTGCGCCAGACCATCCGACAGCACGCTGGCAAACAGCTGCCCGGCATCGGTCAGGTTACTGCCACCGCCTTCGCGCACGAACAGCGGCTGGCCGATGAAGTCTTCCAGGGCGCGGATCTGCTGGCTGATCGCGCTGTGGGTCAGGTCGAGCTTGCGCGCGGCGCTGGAAAAACTGCCGCTGCGCGCCGCGTGGATAAACGCGCTCATGGACTGCACCGACGGGTATCGCTTGTACATGTTGTTAGTCCTGCTTACACCGGTTGGCAGAAATCGTCGCTGGCCGCGCGTTGCCGGGGGTTCCAATAATCGGTCACCAGGCCCGCACAAAGACGGGCCGCTCTTTTGGAGCCTGACAATGATTGCATTCACGGTTAACGGCGAACGACGCGAGCTGGATGAGGCGTCCCCCTCCATGCCCTTGTTATGGGTGTTGCGTGATCAGTTGAAACTCACCGGCACCAAGTTCGGTTGCGGCATGGGCCTGTGCGGTGCCTGCACCGTGCACCTGAACGGCGTCGCGGTGCGTTCCTGCCAGTTGCCGCTGGCCGCCGTCGCGGGCCACAGCATCACCACCATCGAGGGCCTGTCGCCCAGCGAAAACCATCCGCTGCAACTGGCCTGGGTCGCCGAAGATGTGCCGCAATGCGGCTACTGTCAATCCGGGCAGATCATGTCTGCTGCCGCGCTGCTCAACACCGGCGCACCGGTCAACGACGACTCGATCCGCAACGCCATGTCCGGGAATATCTGCCGCTGCGGCACTTACGGGCGCATCAACAAAGCGATCAAACGGGCGGCGAATGCGCCGAAGGAGGCGTGATGAGCCTCATCGACGGCACCCTTCATGAACCCTCGCGCCGGGTGTTTCTCAAACAGGCGGTGACGGTGGCGTCCGGTCTGGCGATTGCGCTGTACCTGCCGTCCGGTACGGCGGCGACTGAGCCGAAAACCTCGACCACTGAATTCGAACCCAACGCCTGGGTGCGCGTGCTGCCCGACGGCACGGTGAAACTGGTGGTGCACAAGCACGATTCCGGCACCGGCACCCAGACCGCGCTGGCCGCATGTGTGGCCGAGGAACTGGACGTGAACCCGATGACGGTACAGGTCATCACCCCGGAAGATCCGTTCTTCGAAACCTACATTCATCCGGTCTGGAAAGTCTTCTCTACCGGCGGCAGCACCAGTGTGTCGCTGGAATACGATCGCCTGCGCATGGCCGGCGCCACGGCTCGGGCGCTGCTCATCAATGCGGCAGCACAGCAGTGGAAAGTCAGCCCCGACAGCTGCTCCACCGAGGAAGGCCGGGTCGTGCATGCGTCGAGCAAACGCAGCCTCGGCTACGGCGAACTGGCCGGCGCGGCGGCGCATCTGCCAGCACCGACGAACGTCACGCTGAAGGATCCGGCGCAGTTCAAATACATCGGCAAGTTGCGCCACAAACGCGATGCGGCAGCCAAGGTTTGTGGGCGCTTCAAGTACAGCATTGACGTGCAGTTGCCGGGGATGCTGGTGGCGGTAATCCAGCGTGCGCCGGTGGTGGGCGCCAAGGTTGTCGCCGTGGATTCGGCGGCCGCGTTGCAGGTGCCGGGTGTGCGCAAGGTGATCGCGGTTCCGGGCCGCCCGGACGTGCTCGGCGGCAACCTCGAAGGCGTCGCGGTGCTGGCCGAAACGTTCTGGGCTGCGCAGCAGGGCCGCCAGTTGCTGGAGATCAAATGGAGCGACTCGCCGCTGGCCGGCTTCGACAGCGCCGATCTGGCCAGGGCGCAGATTGCAGCGATCAGCGACCCGGCAACGCAAACCGTCAAAGCCATGGCCCAGGGCGATGTCGCCGGGCAATGGCCGGGTGCGGCGAAGCTGCTCGAAGCCGATTACACGATGCCCTACAAGGTGCAAAACCCGCTGGAGCCGATCTGCATCACCGCGCAGGTCAAGGACAAGTCGATCACCTACTGGGGCGGTGTGCAGGTGCCGTCGTCGGCGCTGGAAGCGGCGCAGACCGTGTGCGGCATCGGCAAGGACAAGGTCACCATCCATGAGCTGGTGTCCGGTGGCAGCTTCGGTGCGCGGGAAGCCAAATACTGGCTGTTCGAGGTCGCGTATCTGGCGCAGAAAACCGGTGTGCCGGTGAAACTGCTCAACAGCCGCGAAGACGAAATGCACGCGCTGTTCAATCACCCGGCCACGCTGCATCGGGTGAAAGGCGCACTGGATGCCCAGGGCAAACTCACCGCGCTGCAACTGCATGCGGTGTCACCGGCCTCGCCGGAACAGTGGGAGCCGGGCTATTTCGAGCGCCCGGATCACATGGATTACAGCACCACCGAAGCGATCACCGCGTGGGACTTCGCCTACCGTCCGCCGCACCTGGAACTGAACTGGGTCAAACACGAAAGCAACGTGCCCAGCGGTTGGTATCGCTCGGTCAGTTTCATTCCCAACGTGTTTGCCGTGGAAAGCTTCATGGATGAACTGGCCCATGCGGCCGGTAAAGATCCGCTGGCATTCCGGCTGGCCAACATGCAGGAGCGGCCACGGCATGTCGCGGTGCTGAAACAGGCGGCGGAACGCGCCGGCTGGGGCCAGAAACTGCCGCCGGATACGGCGCTGGGGATCGCCACCAATCAGGGCTACACCAGTTTCATCGCCGTGGTGGCGCGGGTCGCGAGGGTGGACGGCAAGGCCCGGGTCGAGAAGCTGACCTGTGCAGTCGATTGCGGCCTGGCGGTATCGCCCGGCGGGGTCGAGGAGCAGATTTACGGCGGTTTGATGTGGGGCCTCGGTCACGCGCTATTCGATCGTCTCGACATCCAGCAGGGCAGGGTGGTGCAGAGCAATTTCCACGACTATCGCGTCACCCGCATGTCGGACATGCCTCCCGTGGACATTCTCGTGCTCGATGGCCAACCGGACAAGCCGGGTGGCGTCGGAGAGTTGGGCAGTCCATCGGTGGTTCCGGCGATTGCCAATGCGCTGTTCAGCCTCACCGGGGTGCGTCAGCGTTCCACGCCACTAAACCTGGGGTAAGTCGCCATGGACCTGCGTTTGCTGCGGTACTTCATGGCGCTGGCCGATGAGCTGCACTTCGGCCGCGCCGCCGAGCGGCTGCACATTTGCCAGCCGCCGCTGAGCCAGCAGATCCGTTTGCTGGAGGAAGAACTCGGCACGCCGCTGTTCGAGCGCAGCCATCACCGGGTCGAGCTGACAGCGGCGGGGCAGATGCTCAAGGAGCAGGCGCCGCTGGTGTTCGAGCAACTCGAACGGGCGCTGGACCTGACCCGCCAGACCGGGCGCGGGCAGCTCGGTGAGCTGGAAATCGGCATGATCAGTTCGGTGATGGTCGGCGTGCTGCCCAAGGCGCTGCACCTGTTTCGCGAACGCTATCCGCAGGTGACCTGGCGTCTGCATGAAATGACTCCGGCAGCGCAGGTCAAGGCGTTGAAGGAGAAACGCATCGACGCCTGCGTGTTCCGCGTCGGTTATGACGACCCGCAATTGCGCAATGAATTGCTGATCCATGAGCCGATCCATGTGGTGATGCCGCAGGATCACCCGTTGGCCCGGCGCGAGGTGCTGGCGCCGGCTGATCTGGCGCAGGAGCCGTTTGTGGCGCTGGAATTGAAACAGTCGCGGTTCGCCAATTTTCTCTATCAGTGCTGCATTCAGGCCGGGTTCACTCCGCAGATCCGCCAGCAGGTGATCGAGGTGCAGACCCTGCTCAGTCTGGTTCGTGCCGGGTTTGGCGTGGCGCTGTTACCCGCATCGATCGAGCAGTTGGCTCCCGCCGGACTGGTGTTCCGGCGCCTGACCCCGGCGTTGCCGCAAGTGCCGCTGTACGCGACTTATCGAGCGGACGATGCCTCGCCGGTGCTCAAGCTGTTTCTCGATACGCTGCGCGAGCTGGTCGATCACACATCGCGGTAATCAGGGGCAAAGTTGCCCGGCACGATCACAACGGCCTGCGGTCGTAAACTTCACATGCGCGAACTTGTGGAGAACCAATGAGCCGGGACGTCCTGACCACCGAAACCAATCGCCGTCAGTTGCAGCAGATCATCGCCGGGCTGTCCGACGGGGTGATTCTGCTGGAACTCGACCAGACGATTCTCTGGGCCAACGAGGCGGCGCTGGCGATGCATGGCGTCAGCCGGATCGGCGAGCTGGGCAACAATGCCGGGGAATACGTCGAGCGCTTCAACCTGCGCTATCGCAACAACCACACGCTGACACCGGAGCAATACCCGATCAGCCGCGTAGCCACCGGCGAAACCTTCAGCGACGTGTTGGTCGAAGTCACCCCGAACAGTGATGAGGAACGCACCTGGGTGCACAGCGTGCGCAGCATGGTGCTGACCGATCGCGACGGCGACATCGAGTCGCTGGTGCTGATCATGAGCGACGTCACCGACTGGGCCAATGCTGAACAGCGCTTCGAAAAAACCTTCAATGCCAACCCGGCGCCGGCGGTGATCTGCCGCCTCAGCGATCTGCGTTACATCAAGGTCAATCCGGGGTTTCTGGAGATGACTGGCTATACCCGCGATCAGGTGATCGGCGCGTCAACCTATGAGCTGGATATTCTCGAACAGGCCGAGCGCAAGGACCTGGCGATCCAGCGCCTGCGCGATGTCGCGACCATTCCGCAGATGCAGGCCGAATTGCGCTTGCCGGACGGCGGCAGCAAACAGGTGATCGTCGCGGGGCAGCCGCTGGTGCTCAATGACGAGGACTGCATGCTGTTTTCCTTTGTCGACATGGAGCCCCGGCATAAGGCCGAAGTTGCGCTGCGCCAAAGTGAGGAACGATTCGCCAAGGCCTTTCGCCTGACGCCGGTGCCGATCCTGATTTGCAGCGCCGACGAGCAGCGGCTGATCGACGTCAATCAGGCGTTTCTCGATACCCTGGCGTACGAGAGCGACGAGGTGCTCGGCAAGACCGTCGCGCAACTGGACTTCATCGATGAACCGGCGGAGCGCGCCCGGTTGCTCGCGGCGCTGGAGAAGACCGGCCGCGTTGATCGCGTCGATATGCGGATCCGCAGGAAAGACGCCGAGCTGCTGGAGTGCGCGGTGTCCGCTGATACCGTCAACATTCAGGACACGGTGTGCTACCTGCTGGTGCTGATGGACATCACCGAGCGCAAGCGCACCGAGCTTGAGCTGGTGGCGGCGATTGAAGAGGTGATGAAGGATGCTTCGTGGTTCAGCCGTACGCTGATCGAAAAACTGGCCAATGTGAAGAAGGTCAATTCGCCGCAACTGCCGAGTGTGTCGTTCACTGATCTTACGGCTCGCGAACGTGATGTGCTGGGGCTGATCTGTGAGGGGCTGGCGGACAAGGAGATTGCTGCGCGGTTGAAACTGGCGCCGAACACGGTGCGCAATCATGTGGCGACGGTGTATTCGAAGCTGGATGTGCACAGTCGCAGTGAGGCGATTGTCTGGGCTCGGGAGCGTGGGTTGTTTTCGGGGGGCGGTCGGGGGCAGCGGTAAGGTGCAAATGCACTAGTTCATGGGGTGCAAATTCGGGTGTTTGATCGGGCGGGGTGTTCTTAGTCTGGTGAGGTGCGATGCATTTTTTTGGTGATCGTGTCTTTTTGGAACCTGCTAATGGATCAGCCCTTTATGAATGTGTTGTTGGTTATTGAGTCTGGTTGTATGGAGCTGGCGCGATGATTTATCTGGCGCAGTTGCGGGCTCGGCTTGAGCGTAGTTTTTCGCCGTTGGCTTGTGAGTGTGTGGTGGATGGGGATCATTCGCTGACTGTGAAGCTTTATGAGCCGGTTTCGGGGCGGGTGGATCTGGTGATTAGTGGGTTGAGCCTTGGTGCCTTGCGTACTCCGGAAGCGGTGGATGCTTTGATTGGTGAGTTGCGGTATGAGCTTGAGAGTAATTCTTTGCGGTCGCCCAGTTGAACTTGGCGGCCTTTGGGCCGACCAGGTTCTTGTTCGGTTTGGGTTAATATCCGGTTTTTCGGGGGCAGCTGCTGGCGGTTTCGCCCTTACGGCGAGTCACCTTTTCCAAACGCCGAAAAGGTAACCGAAAAGGCTTTACCCTGACGTTCGGCACCTCGCTTTGGCTCGGTGTCCCTTCGCTCCGGGATTGATCCGGGGGGCATCGCCTACGGTTTGCTTCGCTGCACCTCCTCTCGATGTGTTTGGCTTCGCCAAACGGTCGCTGCGCTCCCACCCCCGGATCAATCCCTCCACTCAGCCTGCCGACGGGCCCTGCGATCAAAAGCGGTACTCGAGCTAACGCTCATCGTTTTGAGTGGTGAGGAGCGAGGGGCGTAAGGCCGATTTGTGTGCTCTTTGATCGTTCCCACGCTCCGCGTGGGAATGCAGCCCGGGACGCTCTGCGTCCCAATCTGACATTCACCTGTAGGTGATGGCTTGTCGGCGGTGGTGATGGATTAGTCGACTCATCCCGAAAATCGACAGCAAATCCTGCCAGTTCGAGCCATTTCACTGGCACTTGCAGTCCACTGGTCTATAAGGAATGAGTGGTTCGGTTTCCATAACCGGGCGTTGTCCTGCTCGGCGACGGGAGTTTTCTTCCATTCATCGCGGGTCATCCTATGAACAATCCTGGGAAACGCGTGTGTTTTTCGTTGTTGTCGGCTGTCGGTCTGGTGTTGCTCAGTGGCTGCGCCAGTCCTCCACCCCCTCCGCCGGCAGCACCGCCTCCGCCTCCTGAGCGGACTTGTCAGGTCATGGAAAATACCGAGGTCGCCGGTGATGCGTATGCCGACGGGCAAGTGACTCGACACATCACCAAGACCCGTTGCGTCACTCAATAAGCCGGGCGCCTGTGAAGGCGCGGGTCGAGTGGATTGTGCTGGTGGCCGATCTGGTCGGCACGGCGGTGTTTGCGGTTGAAGGCGCGATTGCGGCGATGCGCAGTCAGCTCGATCTGCTCGGGGTGATGGTGATTGCGTTCATCGTTGCGCTCGGTGGCGGGGTGACGCGTGATCTGTTGATCGGTGCGACGCCGCCCAAGGCTGTGGCTGACTGGCGCTATCCGGCGCTGGCGTTTGCCATGGGCGGGGTGGCGTTTGTTTTTCATGAACTGGTGCTGGGTTGGTCCGGTTCGACCCTGATTGTGCTGGATGCGGCGGGGTTGGCGTTGTTTGCCGTGGCCGGGGCGCAGAAGGCGTTGAATTTCGGGATCTCGCCGTTTGTGGCCATGCTGATGGGCACGATTACCGGGGTCGGCGGCGGGGTGCTGCGTGACATTGTGCTGGCGCGGGTGCCGGTGGTGTTGCAGGCGGATTTGTATGCCAGTTCGGCGTTTGTCGGCGCTGCGGTGTTGATCGTCGGGCGCAGGCTGGGCGTGCCGCCGGTGGCGGCTGCGTTGCTGGCGGGGGCGGCGTGTCTGTTGTTGCGGTTGTTGTCGGTGCATTTTGGCTGGCAGTTGCCGAAGGTTTTGGACGCATGAAAAAGGCAGCCCTTGGGCTGCCTTTTGTTTTGCGTCAGAAGCGGATCAGGACAGGAAACCGCCGTCCACGTTCAGCGAAACGCCAGTGGTGTAGCTCGAAGCGTCGCTTGCCAGGTACAGCACGGCGCCGGCCATTTCGCTCGGGTCGGCTACGCGTTTGAGCGGGATCTGGGTCAGGGCTTGCTTCAGGATCGCGTCGTTTTTCACCAGGGCCGAGGCGAACTTGGTGTCGGTCAGGCCTGGCAGCAGGGCGTTGCAGCGGATGCCGAATTGCGCGCATTCCTTGGCGAAGACTTTGGTCATGTTGATTACCGCGGCTTTGGTCACCGAGTAGATGCCCTGGAAGATCCCCGGCGAAATGCCGTTGATCGACGCCACGTTGATGATGCTGCCGCCGCCGTTTTCGCGCATCAGCTTGCCGGCTTCCACCGACATGAAGAAGTAGCCGCGGATGTTCACGTCGACGGTCTTCTGGAAGGCGCCGAGGTCGGTGTCCAGCACGTTGCAGAACTGCGGGTTGGTCGCGGCGTTGTTGACCAGGATGTCCAGGCGCCCGAACTGTTCCTTGATCCCGGCGAAGACTTGGCTGATCTGTTCCATTTCGCCTATGTGGCAGGCGACCGCTGTGGCCTTGCCGCCGGCGGCGGTGATGGCGTCGGCCACGTGCTGGCAGCCTTCGAGCTTGCGGCTCGAAACGATCACATGGGCGCCTTGCTGGGCCAGCAGTTTGGCGATGGCTTCACCGATGCCGCGGCTGGCGCCGGAGACGAAAGCGATCTTGCCGTCGAGGTCGAACAACTGAGTCTTGGACATGGGATTCCCTTGTAGTAAGCCTTGTTAAAACGCCGTCATCAGAGGCTGGATTTGGCAATGACCTGCAGGCTCATCTGCTCCAGCAGTTTGTTCATGTGAATGAACTGCGCGAAGCGTTTGTCCTGGGTCTGGCCATGGAAGAAGCGGTAGTAGATCTGCTGCACGATGCCGGCCAGGCGGAACAGGCCGTAGGTGTAGTAGAAGTCGAAATTGTCGATCTGGATGCCCGATCGCTCGGCGTAGTAGTCGACGAATTCGCGGCGGGTCAGCATGCCCGGGGCGTGGCTTGGCTGGCGGCGCATCAGTTGCACCGGTGCCGGGTCGTCGGCCTGGATCCAGTAGGCGAGGGTGTTGCCCAGGTCCATCAGCGGATCGCCGAGGGTGGTCAGTTCCCAGTCGAGCACGCCGATGATCTGCATCGGGTTGTTCGGGTCGAGGATGACGTTGTCGAAGCGGTAGTCGTTGTGGACGATGCTGGAGGTCGGGTGATCGGCCGGCATCTTGTCGTTGAGCCAGGCTTTGACCTGTTCCCAGTGCGGTGCGTCCGGGGTCAGGGCATTTTCGTAGCGCTCGCTCCAGCCTTTGATCTGGCGGGCGACGTAGCCTTCAGGCTTGCCCAGATCACCGAGGCCGCAGGCGTTGTAATCGACCCGGTGCAGTTCGACGAAACGATCGATGAAACTCTTGCACAGGGCTTCGGTCTTGGCCGAGTCGAGGCCCAGCTCCGGCGGCAGGTCCGAGCGCAGGATGATTCCCTTGACCCGTTCCATCACGTAGAACTCGGCGCCGATCACTGATTCGTCGGTGCAGTGCACGTAGGCTTTCGGGCAATACGGGAAGCCGTCGCGCAACTGGTTGAGGATGCGGAATTCGCGGCCCATGTCGTGGGCGGACTTGGCCCTGTGGCCGAACGGTGGACGGCGCAGGACAAATTCCTGGTCCGGGTATTCCAGCAGGTAGGTCAGGTTCGAAGCGCCGCCGGGAAACTGGCTGATCTGCGGCGTGCCGGTCAGGCCCGGAATGTGCGCCTTGAGGTATGGATCGATCAGGCTGGCATCGAGTTCTTCGCCAGAGCGGATACGGGTGGACTGGTCAGTAAGCGCCATGCTTATCCCTTCTGCTTATTTTGGAGGCCAGACATCATTGGCTAATCTAATGGCGCGCTCGGGTCGTCACAAGCGCGGTTCGGTCTTATAGGTTAGCGTGTTGGACGATAATCACCTTTGGGAATGTGCGCGGCGGGCCGCTGGCGACTAAGGTTTAGCGCGTATGCCTTGTTCACGAAGGAGCTTTGAAATGGGCTGCCCGCAAGTCTGTGCCAGCGCCACCCTGCAATGCAGTTTCGGCGCCGCGCCGGCGGTGCTCAACGTGCTGCCGGTCAACCGCACGCTGACCGGCGGGATGCCGGCGGCGAACATCATGGATCATATTCCGCTGGTCAACGTCACCACGTTCGGCATGTGCATGAGCATGGCCAACCCGATGGTCGCCGCTGCCACGGCTGCGGCGCTGGGCGTACTGACGCCGATGCCATGCATTCCGGCGACCGCCACGCCGTGGATCCCCGGCGGAGCGCCGACCCTGCTGCTGGGCGGGATGCCGGCGATCGATGCCAACAGCACGTTGATGTGCAACTGGGCGGGGGTGATCAAGATCGTGATGCCGGGGCAGATGCAGATGTTGATTCCCTGATTCTTGCATTGAGTGTGCTGGCCCCATCGCGGGCAAGCCCGCGAAGAGGCCAGTCAATACAACCTTAAAAATTTCAGGCCTGCTGGGGATCCGTCCATTTGCGAAACCACCAGCGCACCCGGGAAATCGGTTTGCCATCGGCATCCAGCGGCCGTCCGTCCTCGGCGAACCCCTGTTCGGGTTCCATCAACTGCCCATTCAGATAACGCGCATCCACCGCCGGTTTGCCGTTGGGATGAAAGCGCTGATAACGCCCCTCTCGCACGCCATCGCGATAGAACTCGGCCTCCGCCACTTGACCGTCGGGAAAGTAATTGAACGCCTCGCCATGCAACAGCCCGCGCCGGTAGGTGGCCTTGCGCTGCAACCAGCCCTCGGCTGCGTAGAAACTGGCGATGCCTTGCAGCTTGTCGCGCACAAACGGCATCTGCGCCGAGACCTTGCCGTTGGGGTGATAGAGGAGGGACGTGCCCTGCAATTCGCCCTGGCTGTAATTCAGGTCCGCCTGTTTGCGCCCGTCATCCTTGATGTTCAACGGGCCGTCGAGCTGACCGTCCTGCAAACGCCCCTTGAGCTGCTTGTCATCCTGCTGCAGATCCAGCGGTGTGATCGCCATGGCTTCTCCTTGTCAGTTGACCTGCACCAGACCGCCCTTGATGGTCAGCATGCCGCCGCCGTCCACGGTCTGTGAGGCCGCGCCCTTGTTGGTCAGGCTGATGCCGGCGTCGTTGGTCAGCGTGGTTCCGGCCTTGTTGTCCAGCGAAGTGCCGGCCTGATTGGTCATGGCGGTGCCGGCCTTCTGGGTGATCGAGGTGCTGGCGGACGTGGCCAGATCCGCGCCGCTCTTGATCGTGAAACTGCCGCCGCTTTGCAGGGTGAGGGTGCCGCTGACCTTGATCGTCAGGTTGCCGTCGACCGTCAGGCTGTAATCGCCGGTGACCTTGTCGGTGTAGTTGCCGCCGGTGCTGTGGTTCTGGTCGGCGCCGACCTTCACTGTGCGACTGTCCTTCACATCGAGGCTGTCGCTGCCGGTCTGGATCGTGACGCTGCGTTTGCCTTTCTCCAGCGTCACGGTTTCATCGCCGTCCTTGACCGTGCGGGTGCGAGCGTTCTGTACCGTGAGGGTTTCGTCGTGGCCGACGGTGGCGGTGGTGTCGTTGAGCACGTTGATCTTCAGATCTTTCTGCGCTTGCAGGAACACCTCTTCGGCATCCTTCTTGTCCTCGAAACGCAGCTCGTTGAAACCGCCGCCGCCCTTGGATGACTGGGTCTTGATCCCGGATTGGGTCTGGTTGGCGGGCAAGGCATAGGGCAGGGCGTTGTCGCCGTTGTAGACGCATCCGGTGACCAGCGGCCGGTCCGGATCGCCGTCAATAAAGGTCACAATGACCTCCTGACCGATACGCGGCACGAACTGCATGCCGAAACCCTTGCCGCTCCACGGCAGCACCACGCGGACCCAGCAGGAACTGGTTTCGTCATTCTTGCCGTCGCGATCCCACGGGAACTGCAACTTGATCCGGCCGTATTCGTCGGTCCAGATCTCTTCGCCGGACTTGCCAACGACGATGGCGGTTTGCGGATGCATGCGCGGTTTCGGCGTTAGGCGTTGCGGACGAAACGGCGTGGCCTTGGGGATCGCTTCGAAACGATTGCGATAGCTTTCGTGGCTGGCGTCGTGGGTCACCCGCGTGACGACCCAGTCGATGTTCAGGCTTGTGTCTTCGTGGCCGTTGAGGGTGAACCAGTGACCTGGAATCAGCCAGCGGCAGTCGCTTTCGCCAACGAAGCGTTTCTCTTCACTGCGCAAACCGTCGACGCGCTGCTTGGTCAGCGCGTCACCGCGAGCCTTGGCGTTGTAACCGCCGGGATGCTCATAGATCGAACGCGGCCCGGCCACGGCTTCGGCTTGGCCAAAGAGCGAAGTGGTCGGTGTGGTGAACTCGTAATCTGTTGCCTTGTATACCCCGGCCACGGCTTGCAGACACACCTGGCCTGAGCGGATGCCGTGCAGCTCGCGCTCACCCAACTGCTGGCCCAGATACTTGACCGTCGGCCCGTTGGGGATCTGTACGAAAGCGTCGTTGCTGTCGCCCAGCACGAGCGTGTGCTTGCCGTCCTCGTGGGTGAAGAACCAGAAGATGCCTTCTTCTTCCAGCAGCCGCGAGACGAAGGCGCAATCGGTTTCGCCGTACTGCACGCAGTATTCGCGTGGGGTGTAACTGCCGGTCAACGAGAGTTTGAAATCGGTGAAACCGTGAGCCTTGAAAATCGTGGTGACGATGTCCGAAGTCGCGAGGTTCTGGAACACCCGGTTATTGCTGGCCAGGGTCAGCCACCAGAGCCATGGCCTTAGAACCAGCTGATAGCGCTCGGCGCTGGCGTCAGCGGGGAGCTGGCGGATTTCGGCGACCAGTGCGTCGAAGGGACGGAGTTGGGCGTCGTTGTGCAGGGTAGTGGTGACGTGGCTGGCGATAGCGCTGGTCAGGGTGAGAGGCGTGCCGTCGTTGAGTCCGTTGAGGACCTGCGAACCCAGCACATTGAGCGCTTCGTCGCCGGACAATGACTCGGGATAAAGCGCTGACACCGCGGCAGCAGTGAGGGAGAGGGTAGCGTTGCTGTCGGTGGAACGGGGCATGGCGTAATCCTTTGAGGGGTGTCCCTTTTCCAGCATCCCGGAAGCTCATGGTGGCTACCATTCACTATCCTGATGTAGCCCGACACTGGTGCACATGTCGTTTTTTTTACCATCAAACAACGTGCCTACGTAGAGACCGAACCGACTCAGATGCGTTTTATCAATTTCGGGCCGATCTCCTTCTCCACCTCCCTCATCACGATTATCGGTTTGAGGTGTTTCCAGATCGACGCGGTACTGAGCCTTGATCCAGGGTTTATAGAAGCCGATCCAGGCATTGCAATATGCGCACGCTTTTTTCAGACCACCCAAAGCAACTTGTGTATGGGGATTGAATGAGCCGACGCCCAATTTTGATTCGGTCAATATGCGCAAAAGTTTCAACTCGGCATGAACTTCGCGGCTGTCATTGATAATGTTGATCTCATTTGCCCCGGCGTTGTAAGTGTGGAGCAGCAAAGACTTGGTTTTTGCCTGACGAGCCAGGTTGGTCATGGCACCGGCTTCGGTGAATTTACGCAAGCACCAAGCGATACGACTTTCCTGGGCCGTGGCCGTCAACGGCAACGTTGCACCGGTAATGAGTCGGTGTGCATCTGCCACTTCCGTGACTGTCAATGCAGGAAATTGAGCAGGCAATCCTGCATACCTGAATGACTGTTGTTCCGGCCCACTGTATTTAAGGGTGTACCCCTTGCCGAACTTTTTCTTCCGTTTACTGGTGGAGTAATCCGGCCCCAGAATTGCGTTGCAATAGCGCACGCACGACACGAGGGTAGCGTGATCGATGACGCCAAAGGCACTGAACAGGTTTGCAACCGCCACATGCTCGCCTTTGTTACAGGCGAAATACAAACTCTCGCCCATTCTCATGCACTGCACTTCCTCGACTTTCACACTGGAGTTGTTGTCCAGGTCGCCGTCCCAATTCAGTTGACGGGCAGCAGAGGCGATTACGGTTGAAATCGCCACCAGGTCTTTACTGTTATAGGCAGGAATTGGCATTTACGTCCTTGTGGCCCGAACTATTCCAGGCTGGCGTTGAGGGTGAAAATAACGGGGAAGTGATCACTGCGGATTGGATGTCCCAGACAATACGGGGCAATTTCCAGGATGTTGCCGAACGAGTCGCTGGTCTGGCGAAGGCTCGCATCGCACTCTGCCCGCCAATGCTGGGCAAACAAGACGTAGGCATAGTCGAGCAGCAACAGAACCGGCTGCAGCTCACAGACCTCGATACCTTGAGTAAACATATAGTCGGGCAGATAGGTTTTGGCCGTGAGTTGTGTGTCATGGCCGTAGCCTTGAAGGATGCCCAGCTCGTGAGTGGCTTTTGCGAGTGTTACGTTCTTTATGCTCAGGTGGGTGTAGCCCGGGCTGGTCGGCACCAGGCGATCCATGCCTTTGATTTGCGCGTACGTCTGCGTGGGTATCAGATTCAGGTCACCGCCAAAAAACAGCAGTTTCTTGATGCCAAGCAACTCGGCGTTTTCCTGGATGAAACCGATCGTGTCCACGATATTGCCCGGCGCCATGAACGAGGCATTGGCATGATAGAAAGCGAAACCAAAAGTTGATTTGATGTGCCGTATGATCAGCGGCGCGCGTTGTTCGGTGTGGGACAAAATATAGTTGTCGGTAACGTTCTCGAACTCGGCACTGACATCGTTCCGTATCAACACCATGGAGCCGAGGGTCGTATGTTTTTTCTTGCCGCCTTCCTGCGTCAATATTGCAATGGCGGTGTAACTGCCGGTCAGATCGGCAATCAGGCTTTCATTGATGTTTCCGGTTTTACCCGCTTCGAACAGCGCGATGATATGCGGCTTTTTCTGCGCGATATAAAAATCCAAAAACTTCTTTTTATCGGCATAGGCTTGCGAGTGGATACCCTTTTGATTATCGAAGTGTTGGGCGTTCCAGATCATGATCGAGTACATGCACGCCTCCCTGAGTTTTCGTTACATTCAGCGAACCTAGATGCAACGGCGCCACCGATACCAGGTCGCTCCATTGTCCAGCACAGTCGCCCTCACAGGCGTGCGCCCGGTCATCTGCTCCTGATAGCTCCAGTGCTTCCTGTTGAAGAAAGTGATCTTGACGCCGGACAGAAGCTGGTCCGCACCGGTCAGTATCGTGAGTAGTTTTTTGGCGCGATCCTTGACCCAGGCTTTACTGTAATTTTGATTCTGCTGGGCATTCATTTCATTGGTAAAAAGCACCATGGAGGCATATAGCTCGGCGGCTTTTACAAAGTGTTTCGAGAACTTTATTTCTCTCAAACGACTGAAGTCGTCTACGTTGGCATCCCCTGGATCATCACTGCGATGTTGGGGAAGCGGGCCTTCGAGAATATTCCACGCTGACCATGAAATGGCTTCAAAGAGGTCGGATTGTTCCTCACCGTCAAGTTCATCGGCGACAGCAAGAAGACCATTGGCAATTTGCCCAACCACCGCTTTCCATTGTGCATAGGTCTGGGTTTCCAACTGCGGGGAGGGCATCAAGGTGGTCTTGATTGCCTTTAGCTTTCTTTTGATCTCCGGGAAGCGCCCACCTCTGGCTCGCTGGCTGAAAAGATCTACGCACATGTCGAGCAGATCGTCATCGGCTATGACATACAGCCAGTTCCAGAAATCTCTCAAACTGTTGAAGGGTATCTGGTGATGCCAGGTCAACGGGAATGAACGCTGTGTTGTTTCCGGCACCAGATCAATCTTCCTTGAATATTGCACCGTCAGGTCGGAGTGAACCCATTCCCGGTGGCCGTTGCTCGGAAAGCGAGTTGTGATGATGGGTGAACAAGCCATGTCGTGTTTTCTCCCTTACCCGCGTAACCGCTGCGCTGCGCCTGGCGAGCACTGTTCTGAGCATCCCGCAAGAAGTCAGGACGGCGCTTTTCCACCGTCCTGTTTCTGTCACGTACGCTTACCCATCACTTCCCGGCATTTTTAGCCTCAGCCGCCTTGGCCTGCTGCCACATCGGAATCGCCTTGAACGCCGTCACCATGTCGTAATCCAGCGCCACCGGTTTCGCGCCTTGTGCGGTGTTCGGCCCCATCGGGGTCTTGCCGTCGCGGCTCTGGAACCAGCTCATCCAGAGTTTCGAGCCGGGTTCGGCCATGACCAATGCTGCGTCAGGATCGCTGCCCGAAAGCGGCGGATCGATGGTTTGCGGTGGGTAGCTGGAGGTGGGCAGCAAGAAAGCGGTCATCGGATACTGGGCGCTGCTGTGGCAGCCCAGGCATCCAGCGCTGGCCAGTCCGGCCGGGAAGTAGTGCGATCCAGTCCAGGCGGGAGTCACGACGGCGCCGTCATTCGGGCCTGACAATCGGCCGTCCCATCCCAGGGTGGAAACCGAATAGGCCGGCGACTTGGGATTGACCCAGTTTTCGCTGAGTTTCTGATTGACCGTGACGGGAGGCGTCAGCGCAGTGGGCGCGGTGTTGATGACGTCCGGGTTGCCGCCCCAGGTGGCGCCCAGCGGAATCATCTTGTCCCAGGCGTCTTTACCCGGTGCGTTCTTGTCATATACCAGGGTCGAAAACACCCACCCGGTTTGCGGGGACGCGACGCTGTCCTTGACGATGATGTCGAACTGCATCAGCGACACCTTGGTCATCGCCGGTTGAGTGGTGGTGCCCTTGAAGTCTTTGCCGACGCATTGTGTTTTATTCAGCGCGCTGCCATTGCTGGTGTTTACCGGTGCGTAGATTTCCCATTGGGCGGCGCCTTCCATGGGGGCCCAATCGCTGCCACAGGCACTGACCATCGCGAACTTGATGATGACGCTGCCTTCGGCAAACTGCGTGGTGCTCGTTTCCAGCACTGGATTCATCGCGCGTTCAGGGGTTTTGCCCCAGATATCGCCGAGGGTTTTCGCCGCGCGGGTGTCGTACAGCGTCAGCACATACGTGGTCACGGGCAGGGTCTGATCCGTCAGCGTGCCGGCGGGAAAACCTGACCCGACATACACGCCACGAATGGGCTCACGCTCTATGCCCAGCCAGATCGAGTCGAACCAGCCGCTGCCCTTGTAGTTCCAGTTGGCGTAGTCGTAGACGATCTTGCGCATGTCAGGCGAGACGTAGTCTTTGAGTGCCTGAACGTAGGCGCCGGCGTTGGCCTGGGTGATCTTGCCGTTGCCGGTGGTCTTGCTCCACGGGAATGAGGTGCCGGTCGGCAATTGGGTCGGATAATCATGGCTGAGCGTGAACAGCGGCCCCTTGTAATCCGGCGGCGGGGAAATGGCCGAAGTGAGAAAGGGGTCGATCTGCAAGTTTGCGTCATTGAGCTTTTCGACCGTGGAGGTCAGGAAGGACACCTTGCCCACCAGCTCGTCTTCCGAATGTCGAGTGTCCGCCTGGGCGGACAACGGTATTGCGATACAGGCGCCCAGCAGACTCATCGCGTATTTCAGGGTTTTTTTCATGACATTATCCTTGTCAGTTTTGGAAGAACGCCTTCCTTTCATCACGGTTTTCGTGCACTTGCTGCGCAAGCGGGGCGTTACTCCAACACCCACTCCGCCAATTTCCCTGTCACCTGCGTCATCAACACGTTCTCGACATCCCGCGCGCCTGCTGCGCTGCATTTGGCGAGCACGGCTTTGACGATTCCCGAATCAAACTCGAACTGCTTGCCCGTCGCAGCCTTGTAGCGACCGCGCAATTTTTCCAGCTTCGCCAACACGATCCCCTCCAGCGTCGCCTCATCCAGCGGCCGATACGCGACCACCGTCATGCGCGCCAGAAACGCCGGGCGGAAGGCTTGCAGCAGGACTTTGTGCAGCGCCTCATTGAACGCTTCCGAGCCGAGTTGTGCGGTCGGTGTATCGAGCAATAACTCGGCGCCGACATTGCTGGTGGCGAGCATCACGGTGTTCTTGAAGTCCACCACCAACCCCGTCCCGTCTTCCATCAAGCCCTTGTCGAACACGTTGTAAAACGCTTCCAGCACATCCGGATGCGCCTTCTCGATTTCATCCAGCAACACCACCGAATACGGTTTACGCCGCACGGCTTCGGTGAGCACGCCGCCACTGCCATAACCGACGTAACCCGGCGGTGCGCCCTTGAGCTGGCTGACGGTGTGGGCTTCCTGATACTCCGAGAGATTGATGCTGATCAGATTGCGTTCGCCGCCATACAGCGCGTCGGCCAACGCATACGCGGTTTCGGTTTTGCCCACGCCCGTGGGGCCGACCAGCAGGAACACGCCGACCGGTTTTTGCGGATCGGTGAGCCCGGCGCGATAGGCCTGCAAACGTTGCGCGATGGTGTTGAGCGCGGTGCTCTGGCCCATCACTCGCTGACCCATGCGTGTGCCGAGCGTGCGCACGGCGTGGGCTTCGTCGGCGAGCATTTTGCCGACGGGGATGCCGGTCCAGCCGGCGATCACGGCGGCGACGGTTTTGCCGTCGACCTGCTCGGGCACCAGCGGATCGTCCTGGCGGATCGCATCGAGCCCGGCTTCCAGACGCAGCAGTTCGGCGGCCAGATGATCGATGCGGCTGTCGATGGCTTCATCCGGTTTGTCGCTGTCGGCGCGTTCACTGAGGTCAAGTAATTCGCGGCGAGTGTCGAGCAGTTCGCGCACCGCCACGCGCTCTTCACTCCAGCGGGTTTCCAGTTCGCGGATGGCCTGGACGTTGGTCTTCGATTCGCTTTCCAGCAGGGTGATGCGCTCGCGGTGATCAAGCCCCGTGGCCTGTTCCCGGCGCAGGCGTTCGACTTCTTCTTTGAGGCTTTGCTGACGGTGGCGCAGGCTCTCCAGCGGCGGCGGTACATCATGCTGGCCGAGGGCGACCCGGGCGCAGGCGGTGTCGAGGACGCTGATGGCCTTGTCCGGCAACTGGCGGCCGGAAATGTAGCGATGCGAGAGCTTCACCGCTTCATGGATCGCGGCATCCAGCACCTGCACGCCGTGATGCTGTTCGAGTTTGGCGGCGACGCCCCGGAGCATTTCCACGGCGGTGATTTCGTCCGGCTCTTCCACCTGCACAAGTTGGAAGCGGCGGGCGAGGGCCGGGTCTTTCTCGAAATATTTCTTGTATTCCATCCAGGTCGTGGCGGCCAGCGTGCGCAGTTCACCTCGGGCCAGCGCGGGTTTGAGCAAGTTGGCCGCGTCGCTACCACCCTCGGCACCGCCAGCGCCGATCAAGGTGTGGGCCTCGTCGATGAACAGGATGATCGGCTTGTCGGCGTTGCGAACCGCGTCGATCACGCCTTTGAGTCGCTGTTCGAATTCACCTTTGACCCCGGCCCCGGCCTGCAGCAAACCAAGGTCGAGCACCCGCAAACTGACTTCCTGCAACGACGGCGGCACATCCCCCGCGGCGATGCGCAGCGCCAGGCCTTCGACCACGGCGGTTTTGCCTACGCCCGGCGCACCGACCAGAATCGGGTTGTTCTGCCGGCGTCTCAGAAGAATGTCGATGCACTGGCGAATTTCGCCATCGCGACCGACGATCGGGTCGATGCGCCCGGCGTGAGCATCGGCGGTCAGGTCCTGGGTGTATTGATCGAGCACCGAGTCTTGCCGTGGCGTTGGACTCCCCGAAGACACGGAACGCGGGCCGACATGCTCGCGGGAGTTTTCCGTCCACTCCAGCAGGTTTGCGCGCAAGGCTTCTTTCGGAATTCGCAGCAATGACGATGCACTGTTGAGCAGCAGGCTGCGGCGCTCGTCACGATCAATCAACGCCAATAAAAGCAGCCCGGAACGAATGCTGTCGATCCCCAGCACACTGGCCTGTACCACCGCGTCTTCAAGCAATCCCAGCGTGTGCGAAGACAGCGCCGGTGTGCGCGTACTGCCAGCCTTGAACAGGTCCAGCGCCTTGTTGATCTCCGCCGTCAGCGCATCACGCTCCAGCCCGAAGCGCGGCAGCAGAAAGGCAAAATCGCCGCCCTCGATATCCAGCAACTCCAGCAACAGATGCTCGATCTCGACAAAGTGATGCCCGCGCTGCAAGCACCGTTGCGCGGCACGTTCGAGGGCGCGGCGGTTGTCCGGGTTGAGGCGTCCGATCAGGCTGGCCAGTTCCATTTCAGGTGATCTCCAGCTGACGCAGGCGGGTTTCGATCCGTTGCACGGCCAGGCTGGTCTGCCGTTGCAGGCCGCCGTTCCAGCTCAACAGGGCCGGGGTTTGGCGGCCGAGTTGCAGTGGCCCGGCACCGCGCACCAGCAGCATCAGTTTCACGTCCAGATCCGGGCCGAAATACAGTGCAGCCAGGCTCGCCAGTGCCGGATGCGCTTCGCCGTCCGGCAGGAATCGCGCGGCCTGCGCTGAAGACAACGGCCCGAGCGTCAGGCGAATTCCGGCATGTTCATCCCAGACCCGAGTACCGGCGACTGCGCTGCGACCCAGTTGCAGATTGCGTCCGCCGGCTTTCATGACGCTGCGGCTGGCGCGTGGAATCTCACGCCACGCCCCTTCATAGGCGCTCAGTTCCACCGTCACGGAAAACTGCTCACGGACAATCGCCGCGAACCCCGCCAATGAGCGGCGGCCATCGGCGTACAACGCCGTGCAGGCCAGAACGGCGCAGTCGGGAATCGCCTGGCGTTCCTGCAGGGACTTGGGCAACAACCCGGTCAGCGCCCGCAGTTGCGCCTGCACCGGCGAGGCGCCGGGCGTAGTGAAACCGAGGGCGATCCGGTGTTTGCGCATCACCTTGTACAGCAGGCTCAACAGCCGATGCTGGAACAGGTCGAGGAACTCGGCGGGCGCATGATCCTTGGCCCGCGCCCGCTGCTGCAGCCATTCCTGATAGGCGTAAGGCAGCGGGCCGTCGGGGCCGCCGAGGCCGAACATCGGCGAGTTCAGGGTCAGCGGTTCGCCGGGGTTTTCCTCCAGGCTTTCGATCTGGCTGGCGGCGAACAATGGCGTCAGCGGCCCGCGCAATTTCAGCGCTTCGGCCTGCGGCGATGTACCCGAACCGAGGGCGTCGGCCTGCGGCTGTTCGCGCTCCAGCAACAGCAACGCCTGCAACCATTCGAACGCCTGCGGATCACGGCGCAGGCGCTGGCTCAGGGTCAGAGCGACAGGGGCATGCCGGCTTGGGGTTGCCATGCCTTGACCTCCTTGTCTGCCTGCATGAGCACCGTGCGCACAAAGCGATTGGCCGTGGCGTACACCGAAAAGAATTGCGCGAGTACCGCTGAAAACAACACCGCGCTGCTGCCGACGAAATGCTGTGGATCGAGCTGCAATTGCACTTCGAGCCCGTTGCGCCAGCCGCGCCAGGCGTCGGCGCCGACATGGCCGATCACCCGCTCGCAACCGAGGTTCAGCAGACCTTCAATCTGGCGCAGGGCGCTGGCCTCGTCGCGCAGGTTGTGCAGGGTCAGGATTTCCTTCAGCGCATCCAGTGCCTGTGGCCCTTCGACCAGCGACAGATGATTGAGGGTCAGTTGCGAGACCAGCCGCCAGCGCGAATCACCGTCCAGACGCGGCAGGCTTTGCGGGCTCGGCGGATTACGCAGGCGTGCCCACGCCACCGGCCCCGGCCGTTCGAAACCCAGCGGCGTACCGGCGGGCAGGCTCTGGGCCAGATGCCGATTGGTGCACAACAGTTCGGCGGTCAGGCTGTAATCGGGCAGGTCGGTCTGCGGTTCGAAACGGGTGTCGACGACACTGATCAGCAGATCGCTGCCGAGCCGGTTCGGCGTCTGCCCGTTGACCCGTCGCGCGTGCCAGTAACGTTGCCGGTCACCGCTGCTGTGCTGGCTGCCGAAATACGCCGGCAGCCGCTGCACACCGCTGGCGGAGCTGGCGCGCACGCTGCGGATGCTGTGGATTTCGACGCTGTTTTCCCGGTGGCTGTCGGCGACCAGTCGATACTCGCTGCGGGTGCCATCGGGCCGCAGCGGCTCCGAGGTGCGCGGGAACAGGTTGATCACCGGCGCACAGCCGAGGGCGATATCGCTGGCCTGCAAGTGCAATCGGCCGGCCGGAGCACGATCAAAAACGATGTACAGATACAGCGTCTGGCTGTCACTCGAAACACCGGACAGCGGCAGATCAAAGAAGTGGAATTTGTCCGGGAATGCGAAGTACTCGGCCAGCAGACGCATGCCCGGATGCACGCCATCTTCGTCCGGCAGCAGCACTTCGTCGTCGGCGAATCCGACGACCTTCGGCAGGCCTTTCACGCGGGCGGGAATGCTCCCCGGCGAGCCGGCCAACACCTGCACCGCGTGGGCGCCGAGCAGGTCATAGAGGCTGGCGTTGACCACCGGTGACGCGGCCAGGTGAATGCGCAGTTGTTCGATGCCAAGCTCTGACCACTGACTGTCGCCGAGGCAACGCAGACTCAGGCGCAACGCCGAGCGGGACTGCGCCACACCGGTCAGCGCCTGGGCTTCATCGCTACCCAGCAACAAGGCTTCGCTGATTTCTACCGGCCACAACCGCACGGCTGCACTGGTGCGAAAGTGAATGCTCTCGCCCTTGCTGGTGGTGACGAACAGCGGCGTGTCCCGGGGCAGGGGATAGCCGCCGTCGAGGTTGCCTTTGCTCGGGTCCGGTTCGAACTGGACGATCGCGCAGGACGGCAACGGGCGCATGGCCAGGGGATAAAGCTGTTCGAGCAATGCGTCGCTGAACTCGGCGTAGTCGTCATCCAGCCGTCGTTGCAGGCGTGCGGCGAGCAGGGCGAAACCTTCCAGCAAACGTTCGACGTGCGGGTCCGGGCATTCGCCGGGAGACAACTCCAGACGTCGCGCGACTTTCGGATAGCGCTCGGCAAACTGTCCGCCGGCATGTCGCAGCCAGGTCAGTTCGCGCTGGTAATAGTCGAGCAGTTGCGGGTCAATCGAGTCGCTCATGGCGCACCTCCAGCCCTTCGTTGCCGGGCTCGATGACAAACGCCACCGGCCAGTGCTGCGTGCCGCTGCGCAACTCGCCGAGCAGGCGAATGCTCAGGCGCTGCGGGTGCTCGGGCAGGGGATTGACCTGAACCTCGCCGAGCAGCAGGCGTGGTTCGAAATGGGTGATGGCTTCGCGAATGTCCCGCGCCAGCCGACGACGGTCATCGCTGCGCTGTTGTTGCAGGGCGCTCCAGTCCGCGATGCCGTAGTCGATGACACTGGGCGGGGAGGTCAGGGTGCGCGGGCCACGGCGGGTGTTGAACAGGCGCCCGAGCTCGGTGTGCACCGAGTCGAGCAGATCCTGCCGATCGAACTCCCGCGTCCCGTCGCCCTCGCTCGAGGCGAGGCGTTCGAACAGCGGTGGAAGTAAGCCGGTGCCTGCCATGGCCGCGCCGCCGGGTTAGCTGACGAGCTTGTTGGCGGCCATGTCCCAGGTCGAGGCAGCCGTGCCTTCCTTGGTGCCGTCGTCTTTCTGCGCGGTGAGTTCCCATTTGATCTTGGTGAAGTTCAGGGACAGGGTTTCCACCGGTTTGCCGCCGGTACCGCCACTGACGCTGACGTTGGAAATCACCACGTTGGTCAGGGTGTAAATGATGAACGGCAGCAGTTGCCCGCTGCCTTCGGCGGCGTTGCGGCCGATGGTGATCTTGGCTTCCGGGATCGGCTTGCCGGCACAGCAGTATTCGTTGAGCGACGGTGTGGAGGTGTCGACGAATTTGGTCAGGGTGAACTCGCCGACGTGGGGCTTGCCGGAGGTGCGCTCCGAGTTGCTGACGTCGTTGGTGACTTGCATCGCCACGTTGTGGCTGTAGGACATGACTTCGATCTTGTCCGCGTAACCCTCGAGCAGGCTGTCGCCTTTGATGTCGCCGCCGAGGTCGAGAATGATTGCATCCATCGCTTGAAACTCCTGAAAGGTGTCGTGCCAGGCAAACAGGGAAGCGCCCGCAGGAAATCCGGCGGGCGCAGGCAGGTCAGGCGGCTACCGGTGGCGGCAGCGTGGCGACCAGGCGGATCGACGCGGTCAGCTCTTCGAGCTGGAAGTGCGGCCGCAGGAACACCGTCGCGCGATAGGCACCGGGCTTGCCGGCGACTTCGGTGACGTCTACCCGCGCTTCACGCAACGGGTACTGCGCCTTGATTTCCTGCGGTGCGTTGTCGTTGATCAGCACGTAGTCGGCGATCCAGTTGTTGAGGTAGGTCTGCACGTTGTCGCGGGTCATGAAACTGCCGACCTTGTCGCGCATGATCACCTTCAGGTAATGGGCGAAACGCGAGGCTGCGAGCACGTACGGCAGCATCGCCGAGATCCGTGCGTTGGCGTTGGCCTCGTTGGTGTTGTAGACCTTGGATTTGTTGGTGGTCTGGCCGCCGAAGAACACCGCGACGTCGCTGTTCTTCTTGTGGCACAGGGCGATGAAACCGAGGTCGTTGAGCTCCTTCTCGCGGCGGTCGGTGATCGCCACTTCGGTCGGGCATTTCAGCGACAGATCACCGGAGCTGGTGCGGAAGGTGTGCGCCGGCAGGCCTTCCACCGCGCCGCCCCCTTCAGCGCCACGGATCGCCGCGCACCAGCCGTATTTGGCAAAGGCCTCGGTGATGCGTTGCGACAGCGCCCACGCGGCGTTGCCCCACAGGTATTTGCTGTGATCGGTGCCGTTGGTGTCTTCGACGTAGTTGATGCCTTCCACCGGCGACGTGTCCGGGCCGTAAGGCAGACGCAGCAGGAAGTGCGGCAGCACCAGGGAGACGTAACGCGAGTCTTCGCTTTCGCGGAACGAGCGCCACTTGATCAGCTCCTGGCTCTCGAACACTTTCGACAGATCACGCGGCACCGCCAGTTCGGTGAAGCTGTTCATGTCGAACAGGCGCGGGCTGGCGGCGGCAATGAACGGTGCGTGGGCAGCGGCGGCGACGTTCGACAGTTTCTCCAGCAGGCCGATGTCCTGCGGGTGGCGGCCGAAGGTGTAGTCACCCACCAGCAGGCTGAACGGATGGCCACCGAAGGTGCCGTATTCCTCTTCGTAGATCTTCTTGAACAGGGCGCTCTGGTCGAACTCGACGGCTTTTTCCAGATCGTTCTGCAGCTCTTTCTGCGTCACGTTGAGCAGGCGCAGTTTCAGCCGGGTGCTGGTTTCGGTGTTCTGCACCAGCATGTGCAGGCCACGCCAGGACGCTTCGAGTTTTTGCAGGTCCGGGTGGTGCAGCACTTCGTTGAGCTGGGCGCTGATCAGCTCGTCGATCTGGCTGATGCGGTCGTTGATCATCGCCACGGTGTCCTTGTCGATGGCCATGCCTTCGTCGAGCACCTGGGTGGCGAATTCCGCGAGCATGTCGCGGGCGTAATCCTGCTGACTGTCGTCATGGGCCATGCGACCCTCGGCGATGATTCGATCGAGCAGGGATAAAGTCTCGGCGGCAGCATTTTCGCTGGCTTGATTCTGGGCGGCGGCGGGCATGGCGAATTCTTCCTCGGTCAGGTGGACGATCAGGCTTGCGGTTCGGCCGGAGCTTCGGCATCAGCGGCCGGGACAGCGGTGTCCGGGCGGGCCGACTTGATCTCTTGCAAGCCTTCGGTGTTGGCGATGACGTCGCGCAGCAGCTTGTCCAGATCGTCATTGCCGTCGAGTTTGGTCAGCAGGTCGCGCAGGCGCTGTCGGGCTTCGAACAGGCGCCGCAGCGGCGTGACTTGCTCCACCACCTTGACCGGGTCGAAGTCGTCGATGTGCTTGAAGTTGAGTTCGATGTTGAGCTTGCTGTCGTCGCCGCTGAGGGTGTTGTTGACTTGCAGCGTGGCGCGGGGAGCGATGGAGGCGAGGACGTCGTTGAAGTTGTCACGGTCGATTTCGGTGAAACGGCGCTCGGTCAGTTTTGCCAAGGGTTCGAGCGGCTTGCCCGAGAGGTCGGCGAGGATGCCGACCACCAGCGGCAATTCCTTTTTCTCGATGGCGTTGCCGATTTCGACGTCATAGGTGATTTGCACTCGGGGCGGGCGAACCCGGTCGAGCTTGTGCTGGGTACTTTCTGCCATGTCGGCGGACTCCGATGCGATGAGCGGGCGCAATGCATCGGGGAGGCCCGTTCATCGCTTTCCCTTGCTGGACCACAGGTTAGAAAGGGTGGCAGATGACCTGTCGTTCCTTTGACAAACCTTCCTCATTCGGCTGTAGGAACCGAACTACCCAAGACGCTAGAACAGGTCTATAAAAATGCAAGCGAAAAACTTTTTTGGACTGACTGGCGAAAAGGAAAATTCATTTTGTCTGCACGACTTTTTCTAATGATCGGGTTTGCGCTGCTCGCCGGCTGTTCGTTTTTCGGGCCGAAAGTCGATCTCGACAGCCTGACCCTCGACGTCGCTCCCAAGGCCAATGACGACACCCCGATCGCCGTGGATTTCATCGCGGTCAACGATCCGGATCTGCTCAAGCAACTGTCGGGCATCAGTGCCCGTCAGTGGTTTGCCGAGCGCGAGCAGTATCAGCGCGACTATCGTCAGCTGATGAGCGTGTGGGGGCTGGAGCTGGTGCCGGGGCAATTCATCGACCGCCAGCCGTTCCCTTTGGGGGGCAAGCGGGCGGCTGGACTTTTGGTCTTCGCCAGCTATAACACTCCCGGAGCGCACCGCCTGCGGCTGGACGATCAGAGCGACGCATGGCTCAAGTTCGACAGTCGCGAGATGAGCCTGGTCAGCAAGGAAAACTGAAACACACCGTCCGCCGCCGGTTCGCGGTGCAGTCGAAGGGAGTCGTATGAGTCTGCTACCTGACGCGGTCTGCTGGCATGAAGGCATGCAATTGCTGCCACAGCATTTTCAGTTACAGGGCCTGCGGGCCGAGGCGCTCGGCGCGCATCTGGCTCAGGCGTGCAATCCGTGGTTTTTTGGCGTCAGCCACATGGAGTTCGACCCGTCGGCGATGAGCGCCGGGGTGGTGCGGGTGCTGTCGTTGCAAGGGACGATGCCGGACGGTCTGCCGGTCAATCTGCAAGTCGGTGTCGACCCGACGCTGGAGCTGGACGTCGCTGCCGCGATCGACGCCACGGACGATGCGACGGTGACGGTTTATCTGGCGATCAGTCCGCTGTGGCGCGCCGGTCAGTTGCTGCCGCTCAAGGGACGTCTGCAATCGGTGGTCGGCGAGGCGTTACCGGACCTCACCAGCGGCGAATTTCCTGAATCGATCACGGTGTGGCGTCCCAATCCACGCCTGTGCACGCAACTGAACAAAGCCGATTCAATCTGCCTGCCGCTGCTGAAAATCCGCAAGGAGGGCGGTGGTTTCCTGCCGTTGCCGTACACGCCGCCGACACCGGTCCTGCTGCCGGAATCCCCATTGGGTCGGCGAGTGGCCGGGCTCTGCGCACGGGCGCGGGAGAAGTGCCTGTTTCTCGGCGGGCGATTGCGTCAGGCGCAGCAGGCCGGCAATCAGGATGACGCGCTGGAAATCCGCCGGCAGATGACGGCGTTATGGGCGCGGCTGCCGGAAGTGGAAGGGGCGCTGATCAGCCGTGTTGCTCATCCGCAAAGCATTTATGTGCAACTGCTGGGACTCGCCGGTGCGTGGTCGGCGCTGGATCCGCTGGCGGGTGTGCCGGCTTTTGCGCCATTGGATTTCCTCGAATTGCAGCGCGGTTACGAACCGCTGCTCGACTGGCTGGAAAACACCCTGGAACTGATCCGCGCCGGTTACCGCAGCATCGCGTTCGAGCGCGGTGAGCAGAGTTTTTCCATTCAGTTGCCGGACGAGCAACCGAGCCAGCGTCTGGTCATCGGCCTGCGCATGCCCAACGGGGCCAGCGAGCAGGCGGCCGGCGAATGGCTGCGAGGGGCGATCATCGCCTCGGCGCCGCACATCGCGTTGCTCAGCCGCCAGCGCATGAGCGGTCTGACGCATCAGGCCATGAGCCGCAGCGAGCAGGTGGCTTATAGCGTCGGCGACGACACCCGGCTGTTCGTGGTGACCGCCGAAGGCAGCTGGTTCGACGCGCAACTGCCGCTGACGATCGCCGCGCCGGCCACCAAGTTGACCAGCAGTCCGTGGCAAGTGGTGTTGTTTGTCGCCCAGAACAGTGAACGTGCCTGATCACACAAGGAACGTCGTATGTCGCAAGGAAGTGCCGCAAGCCTCGGGTTGCAGGACGCTCCGCTGAGCAGTGCGTTCCGCCACACCTGGCAACAGTGGTCGCAGGACTGGAGCCAGTTGCCCAAGGACAGCGAGGACGAAGCGGCGCTGGTCGAAACCGTGGTCGAACTCTCGACCCAGGCTTCGCAACGGCTGTGGCGTACCGCGTTTGCCAAGGTGGGTGATTCGGCGACCGAACAGGTCAAGGCACTGGTGTACGCGTTTGTCGCGCTGGTCGATGAAACCCTGCTGTTCAGCCCGTGGCCGGGCCAGAGTGCCTGGCAGGAAAAGCCCCTGGAGTCGCGACTGTATTCCAGCCGTCAGGCCGGCGAGCAAGTGCCGGCGGCGATCCAGACCTTGCTCGATGAACAGCAACCCACCACCCGCGATCTGGCCAACGTGTATTTGCAGTGCCTGATCCTCGGGTTCCACGGACGCCTGCGCGGTGAGCAGGGTCAGGTGCAACGGGAAAAATGGCGGCGGGCGCTGTTCACGTTTGCCTGGCAGGACGAGGCCGATTACGCCGCTGTCAGTCAGCGACTGGTACAGCCTTCGCTGGCGACACCCTTGCAGTTGCCGGTGCGCACGGCGTTGCCCGACGGCTTTCGTCTGGCGCTGGGCATACTGGCGATGATTCTGTTGCTGACCGGGTTAGGGCAGTTTCTGTGGCGCGACATCCGTCAGGAACTGGAGCCGGTGTTGCAGGCGCCCGATACGCTGACGGCGCCGGAGCAAGACTCATGAGTACGCTGACGATCGTGGCCTGGGTGGTCGCCATCCTTCTGCTGCTGGTGATCATCGCGGTGGCGGTGTGGTGGCTGCGCACCCAGAGCGGCGCCGCGATTCGCAGTTTCTACGCCGCCGTGCGGCACATGGAACAGGAGCAGGGCGCCCACGACCGGTACCAGATGCCGTGGCTGCTGATGCTTGGCGATGAAACCCAGGGCGCGCAACTCGCCACTCAGTGGCGTTTGCAACCCACCGACAAACCGGCTTGGTTCGGTCGCTGGTGGTCGGATTCCGAAGGTGCGGTGCTGGTGGTGCCGCAGGCGCTGTTTCTGCCGGAAGACGGCATGCACCTGCAACGCGGCGGCTGGTGGCGCCTGCTCGGGCTGATCCTGCGCCTGCGCAGCAAGCGTCCGCTGGACGGGGTGATCTGGACAGTGCCGGTCAGTCGGTTGAGCAATCTGGAACAAGCCACGCAACTGGGGCTGGCGGCGCGTCGGCGTTTCATCGATCTGTTGCAGCGCTTTGGTCTGAGCCTGCCGGTGTATGTGGTCATCACCGGGCTGGAAGAACTGCCGGGGTTTCAGGAGCTGATCAGCGCCTTGCCGGACGAGGCTCGCGATCGCACCTTGGGCTGGTCGTCGCCCTACGCCCGCGATGCGGTGTGGCAGGGGCAATGGAGCGATCAGGCGCTGGATCGGCTGCACCGTGCGGTGGCGGAAGCAGTGATCGAAATCGGCACCTTGTCCGGGCATCTGAGTGCCGATCTGTACGCCTTGCCGGAACGTCTGGAAACCCTGCGCCGTGGTTTGCAGAACGTGCTGGAGCCGGTGTTTCAAGGCAACGCTCAGGGCGAAGCACCGTGTTTTCGTGGGGTTTACCTGACGGCCAATCAGCCGGCCGACGATGCGCTGGACGGTTTTTCTGCCGATGACAGCGGCCTGCAGCAAAGTGCGTTTGTGCGTCAGTTGTGGCGCCAGCGAATAGTCGGCGAACGCGGACTGGCCCAGGGCGTGCCGCGCCTGTTGCGCTTGCGCCAGCGCTGGCAGCGAGTGACCGCCGGGGTGGCGCTAGTGGTCGGGGTGGTGTGGGCGGTGGCGATGCTCTGGGTCTGGCACGCATCGGTCAAGGACGCCCATGAACTGGCGCGACTGCTGCAAGGCGCGCAGAAGAATTATGTGGCGGTCACCGACGACGAGCATCGGGTCGAGCCGACCCGGCGCAACGTGCAGAACTTCTGGCGGGTGCTGGAGAGGGCGCCGCACTGGCACTACGTTTCGCTGGCCTTTCCGACGTCGTGGTTTTCTTCGCTGGACGGGCGACTCGAACAGGAAGTGTTCAGGTCGACCCAGCGCCACATGCTGCAACCGCTGCACGATCTGCTGGTCGCGGAGCTGGCAAAAATCAAGGCGATTCGCGCCACCGACCGACGCACCAGCGTCGAAAGTGAAGACCCGGCGCAGTGGCAGAATTATCAGAAGGCCACGGATCTGGTCGAGCGGGCCTTGCGTCTGGAACAACAGAACCAGTTGTTCGCCCAGGTGCAGAACAATCAGCGGGTGCCGCTGGAAGACTTGGCGCAACTGAGCAACAGCGCGCTGTCGCTGAACCTCAACGCCGGCACCTTGCCCCACGCCGCCTACTACAACCGACTGCTCGCGGCCAATGATGGCGGCGACTTGCAGGCGCTGGATCTGAGTGTCGAACGGCCGCTGATCGTGAGTAATTTCACCGGGCTGATGGAGCGCTGGCTCGATCAGTATTTTCTGGCCGACAACTTCGTCAGCAAGGCCGGCTACCTCAAGTTGCATCTGGAACAGCTTGAAGCCGGGAGTGGCAACAGCCTCACCGAACTGGAAGACCTGCGCGCGCTGATCGATGACCTGCAAGCGGCGATCGCCCTGACCAACTCGACCTGGAGTCGCGGCAAGGGCCAGGAGTTGGTGCCGGGTTATCGCGAGTTTCTCGACAAGGTGCGCAAGAGTTCATTGCTCGGCCCGGCCGTCGAACAGCAGCTCGATGCACAGGCCGGCAAGTTGCAGCAGAGCTTCCGCGATCAATGGATCGCCCAGGTGGGTTCGCGAGGCAATCTGCTGGTGCAGCAGGGCAGCGGGCAACTGGCGTTGCAGGATCAGGTGGTCAAGCTCAACAACGCGGTGCAGGCGCTGTTCAAGCGCGACTTCGTTTCGATTGCCCTGCGCGCCAGTCAGGACAGCGTCAACCGGCAAGGCCAGACCGTCGATGGCGATGACCTCAACGAGTCGTTGAATTATTTCGCCAGCTACAAGAGCTACGTCGCCGAAGAGTTGCCGCGCATTCCGCCGGCCTACCGCGAAGCATTGCTGCAAGCGGCCGAAACCGCCGCCGCGCAAGCGATGTGGTTGAGTCTCAAGGATCACGATGACCAGACTCATCCCTATGCGGTGTTCAACGTGCAGGCGGTGCAGGCGATGAACCTGCAAAAGGCCTTTGTCGAGGTGCATCGCAGTGATCTGGCGGCACGTCTGCAAGGGGCGCTGAACCGCCGGGCGATGGCGCAGATCGTTGGCGGGCTGGATGAAATCACCGCGCAGCCGCTGTTCGGTGGCCGCACGGAAATCAGCCAGTGGGACGGCTCGAAAAACCTTGGCCTGCAACTCTATGGCGCCAGCGACGTGCAGGATCTGAAGCTGAGCCTCAAACAGCAATTCAACACCATGCTCGGCATCACCGAGCGTCGCGCCCCGGCGCTGGAGTGGCTGAAGACCCAGCAGGGCACCCTGTCGGCGCTGGATTACGAGCGCGTGACCCAGTTCAGCGCGCTCAACGACGAATTGCTCAAGTACAAGGATTCGAACCCGGCCAGTTCGCCGGCGCAGATCGAGCAACTGGTCAGCCGCGACTTCATTGAAATGGACACCGGTTCCTGCGTGCAGGTGTTGCAGACCGCCAATCTGACCGGCGGGCGCGGCACCCTGGCGATGCGGGCGGTGGAATTGCAACAGTCGGCCCTGCAACGCTGCCAGTTTCTGCAACAGCAACAGGCGGCTGCCGCGTGGAACGAGCTGGCCGGCTACTTCAATCAGTACCTGGCCGACCGCTTTCCGTTTGCCAACGGCGTGCAGGCCCAGGATGCCGACCCGGCGCGGGTCCAGCACTTTCTGGAAATCATCGACAAGCGCTTGCCCGTGGCCCAGGCCGGACTGGTCTTGAGCCAGACCCCGGAGCGGCTGGCGGCGGAAGATTTTCTCAACCGGGTGAAGCAGGCCAGCGTCTGGCTGACGCCGCTGTTCGTGCGCGACAAGAGCGGCATTCTGGGCGTTGAGCTGGACGTGCGCTGGCGCACCGATCGCGAAGAAGAGAAGGGCGCCGATCAAGTGATTGCCTGGGGCTTGCTGGCCGGCAATCAGCAGATCAGCTATCCCGCTGCCGATCAGCCGAACCTGCGCTGGATGCCCGGTCAGCCGATCCGCCTGACCTTGCGCTGGGCGCGCAACGGCAAGGAGCGTCCGGTCAACGACCCGCTGCAGCCGAACCTGGTGGTGCGCGATCTGGAGGCCGGTTGGGAGTATGGCGGGCCGTGGTCGCTGCTGCGCCTGATGCGCGCGCACTTCTCGGTGCAGCGCCAGCCGAGCATGGATTACACCGATTTCCCGCTGAGCCTGCGCCTGCCGGTTACCGCGCAGAACGACAGCGTCACCAGCGAATTCACCCGGATGTTCGTGCGCGTGTCGCTGATGAGCCAGGGCTCGAAACTGCCGTTGTCGATTCCGCCGTTGCCGACCCGCGCGCCGCGTTCACCGTTCCAGGTGACCGGCACCACCGCCGCCCTTGAATCGCAGAAGGAGGATTTGTGAGCCTGCCCTCGACCCCGTTGCCGGACCTGATCGATCAGTTGCTCGCGCCCATCAGCGACGATGCGCCCTGTGGTGCGGATCTGCGCTATGAGCGCGAGTACGACCAGTTGCGCGATCTGCGCCGCGAGGACGACGCGAGTTTGCCCACGGGTGTCTGGCAGTCGACCCTGAAACGCGCCAACTGGCCGGAAGTCGAGCGGCTGACCACCACGTTATTGCTCGAACGCAGCAAGGACCTGATGCTCAGTGCCTGGCTGGGCGAGGCCTGGCTGCATTTGCAGGCACTCGATGGACTGCCGGGCAGTCTGGCGCTGATTGCCGGTCTGTGTGAGCGCTATCCCGAACAGTTGCACCCGCAGGCCGACGACGGCGACCAGTCGTGGCGGGCGATTCCGCTGGAATGGCTGGTGCGTCGCTACAGCGAAGTGCTGCTGACCCGGGTGCCTTTGTTTGGCGCCAACAGCAGCGATTTTGAGAGTTATACCCTCGAAACATGGCGGCGGATTCAGGTGCAGCAGGTGCAGGCCAACGACTCCAAAGGCGCCAAGGCGTCGGCCGAAACGGCGCGCAGCGAGCACAAGAAACTCATCGAGCAGGTGCGTGCCACGCCCATGGCGTTCTGGCTGCGCCATCAAGGCAATCTGCTGCTGAGCTTGCAACACCTGCAGCGTCTCGATGCCTGGTGCGATGCGTATCTGGGGGATCAGGGGCCGGGGCTCGGGCCGTTGCAGGACACCCTTCAAGCGTTGTTGAACCTGATTCAGGAGTTCATCGCCATGCACCCACAACAACCACTGTCGGCACCGCCGCCTGCGCCGGTCGCGGTCTCACCGGTTGAAGCGTCTGTCACGGCCACGCCCGAAGCCGCGCCAGTGCTGCGCGAACCGGCCAGCCGCGAAGAGGCTTATCGGCAATTGCTGCTGATCGCCGAGTACCTGGCCCGCACCGAACCCCACAGTCCGGTGCCGTATCTGATCCGGCGCGGGGTGGAGTGGGGCAACAAACCATTGAGCGAGCTGCTTGGCGAGCTGATTTCGGCAGACGCCGAATCCCGGCGCCTGTGGACTTTGCTCGGCGTGCTTTAGTGCACGCGCTGATTGTTCAGTTTCGGCGGCAACTGCAACGGCGTCAGTACCGGTTGTCCGGAGAAGAACGCCACCAGATTTTTGCCCACCAGCTCCACGGTGCCTTGGGTGGCTTCCGGTGACAGACCGGCGACGTGCGGGGTGAGAAGCACATTGCTCAGGCCTTTCAGCGCATCGGGCACTTGCGGCTCGTGATCGAACACATCCAGCGCCGCCCCGGCGATTCGACGTTGCTCCAGTGCGCTGATCAGGTCGGCAGTGGCGATCACGCTGGCACGGGCAATGTTGACGATAAAACCGTTGGGCCCCAGGGCATCGAGCACCGGGCGGGTCACCAGATGCTGGCTGCCGATGCCGCCGGGCGTGGCGACCACCAAAAAGTCCGAGGCCCGGGCCAGTTCGGTCGGGGTCGAGCAGAACGCGTAAGGCACGTCACTGCGCACCTGACGGTTGTGGTAACTGATCTCCATGTCAAAGCCCAGGCCTGCGCGTTTGGCAATTGCCATCCCCACCGCACCCAGCCCGAGAATCCCCAGGCGCTTGCCGGCCAGCGACGGGCGCATGATTTTCGGCCACTCGCCCCGACGCACGGCGGCATCGCAGCGCGGAATGTCACGCACCAGCGCCAGCAGCATCGCCATGGCGTGGTCGGCCACCGATGAAGCGTTGACACCGGCGCCGTTGGTCACGGTCAGCCCCCGGTCGCTGGCGGCTTGCAGGTCTACCTGCTCGTAACCGGCGCCGATCACGCAGATGATTTTCAGCGCAGGCAAGGCAGCGATTTCTTCAGCGTATAAGCCCAGCGGGCCACGGGTCAGCACCGCGTCGATCCGTGCCCCGTGAGTGGCGATGGCTTGCGCCCGCTCGGCAGGGGTCGGCGCGAGAATCAGGTGAAAACCCTGACGTTCGAGGATCGGCAAATAGTCATTGATGGTTTCAACCAGTACCAGAACGGTGGCGGGCATTGCTCGGCTCCTGTGATCGTCGGTATTCGGGCGCAAAAGTCGGTTCAGAGTGCTGATTCCAGAGCGGTTTGGCAATGGCTGGCATGGCCCCGCATCAGGCAGTGTAGGAGCTGATGCGGGGAGCGCGCGGGTGCTTCGTCAGAAGGTGATGTCGGCGCTGGCGGTCACAGGATCAGGTCACGTACTGGGCGATGCCGTTGCCGAACGACCAGTTCTCTTTTTTCACTTCCACCAGATTGATGAACACGTCTTCCTGGCGCACGGCCAGTTGCTGGTTCAGGTTGCGCGCAATGGTCTGGAACAGCCGTTGTTTCATTTCCACGGTGCGGCCTTCGCTGATGGTCAGCTGGATGAACACGATGCCGTCGCTGCGCTGGATCCCCAGGTATTGCGGGTCATAAACGAAGTGCTGGTCGTCGTGCTCGGCCAGCACCTGAAAGTTGTCGTGTTCCGGCACGTTGATCTCGCTGCGCAGGGCGGCGTAGATCACTTCGCCAATGCGTTTGGCGAACGTCGGGTCCGGGTTTTTCTTGATGTCGACGCGGACGAGAGGCATGGGATGGCTCCACAGGCGAGGGGACTGGACGGGGATGTCAGTCAATTCGCCATTGGGTATAGCCGAAAAATGCCAGACGGTGAGGTTGTTTAAAAACGTTAGGAAATGGACGCACCGTCCTGCGGGATTTACGGATGTTGCCTACGAGTGCTGCCGGATTCATCCGCTATACGGCGGGGTGAGAAGCGCGGAATTATAGAAAGCAGGACGGGATGCGTTCTTCATGACGAAGCAGTAATCCGGACGGAAATTGCCATCAGCCAAGGAAGGCCAATGCTTCATAACGATCGTGAAAGCCTGGAACTCGACAGGTTGGAACATGAGTCACGAAAGCTCGTGGCTGAAAGACGAAAGCTGCTGGCAGAGGAAAAGAAGCTGAGGTGGGAGGCGAACCTGTATCCAGTCGCGGTATTTGGTGGGGTGTTGACCGCATTCACTGCAGTAGCAGGATTTTTTTCAAATTTTAAGTGTTCGCCTTTCAAAACAGTCAGGCCCATGAACCCCAAAGGAAGATCAACATGAGTACATATGACCGCAAGGCCAGAATGGAACGCTCAGAGCGAGAGCACGATGAGTGGGTCGAAAGAATGCGCATCAAACACAAAGGTGAAATGCTTCCGATGTTGGGGTTATTTGGCTTCGGCATCTTCTGCATGTCCCTTGGCTTCATATTGGCCCGATCGATCTGATCGGGTTTTCCCATGGCTCATTCGGCGCCGGTACATGCCATAAAACGACATATTGCGTATCTGACGCCGACAGTCTTTTTCCCAAAAGCGACAAGCCTCCGATCTGCTCCGCACAACCATTCCTCAGCTAAGTCTTTGCTTCTGCTCATTTATCGCGGAGAATCGCGCCCCTGTTTCGGCCGGAGCATGTCTGTCGGTTTTTTCCGACGCGTCCTGACCGAGTGGCAAGTGACCGGAATGCGGAGATCCGACCGGATGAATGATCAGGCCAATAGCGTCGAACAACGCTTTGAAGCGGCAGCACCAGCCGAACTGTCGAGCTGGAATCGCCATGACACTACCTGGATGTTGGGACTGTTTGGGACGGCCATCGGCGCCGGCACCCTGTTTTTGCCGATCAACGCAGGTCTGGGTGGCTTCTGGCCGCTGGTGATCCTCGCGCTGCTGGCCTTCCCGATGACGTTCTACGCACACCGCGGTCTGACCCGCTTCGTGCTCTCCGGTCGCGAAGGCGCCGACATCACCGACGTGGTGGAACAGCATTTCGGCATCAAGGCCGGCGCGCTGATCACCCTGCTGTACTTCTTCGCGATCTTCCCGATCCTGCTGATCTACAGCGTCGGCCTGACCAACACGGTCGCCAGTTTCCTCGAACACCAACTGCACATCACGCCGCCACCGCGTGCGCTGCTGTCGTTCGTGCTGATCCTCGGCCTGCTGGCCGTGGTGCGCTGCGGCGAGCAAGTGATCGTCAAGGCCATGAGCCTGATGGTGTATCCGTTCATCGTCGCGCTGCTGTTCCTGGCGGTGTACCTGGTTCCGCACTGGAACGGCGGCATCCTGACCACCGCTTCGCAAGTGCCGGCACCGTCGGCGCTGCTGCACACGCTGTGGCTGGCGATTCCGGTGATGGTGTTCTCGTTCAACCACTCGCCGATCATCTCGGCGTTTGCGGTGGATCAGAAGCGTCGTTACGGCGTCCACGCCGACGAGCGTAGCTCGCAGATCCTGTCCCGCGCCCACCTGCTGATGGTGGTAATGGTGCTGTTCTTCGTGTTCAGCTGCGTATTGACCCTGTCGCCAGAGCAACTGGCGGAAGCCAAGGCGCAGAACCTGTCGATCCTGTCGTACCTGGCCAACCACTTCAGCAACCCGACCATCGCGTTCGCTGCGCCGCTGATTGCGTTCGTGGCCATCTCCAAGTCGTTCCTCGGTCACTACATCGGTGCCAGCGAAGGCCTGAAAGGCTTGATCGTCAAGAGCGGCAAGCGTCCAGGCGCCAAGGCCCTGGACCGCATCGTGGCGGCGTTCATGCTGGTGGTGTGCTGGATCGTGGCGACCCTGAACCCGAGCATCCTCGGCATGATCGAAACCATCGGTGGCCCGGTCATCGCGGCGATCCTGTTCCTGATGCCGATGTACGCGATCCGTAAAGTGCCGGCGATGGCCCGTTATCGTGGGCAGATGTCGAACGTGTTTGTCACCGCGGTGGGTCTGGTGGCGATTTCGGCGTTGATCTACTCGCTGACTGCTTGAGGCTCAACACAAGATCCCGTTTGATCTTGTGAAAAAGAAAGGCCGATCTGCCTCGCAGGTTGGCCTTTTTTGTGCCTGCACAGCATTGATTGATCGTTCCCACGTCGAACCGTCCGCGTGGGAATGTAGCCCAGGACGCTCTGCGTCCTGAATCGTGACGCAGAGCGTCACAAGAGGCATTCCCACGCAGAGCGTGGGAACGATCAGCGCCAGCCGTTCAGCAGGCATAAAAAAACGCCGCTCATCTCGCGATGGGCGGCGTTTTTCATTGCGTTGCAGCGTTAGGCTTGAACGACAGGGATCTTGGCGTTCGCAGCAGCTTCACGGAACTCGGCAATCTGGTCGAAGGACAGGTAGCGGTAAACGTCGGCCGCCATGCTGTCGATCTTGCCAGCGTATTCCATGTACTCCTCGACGGTCGGCAGGCGACCCAGGATCGAAGCAACGGACGCCAGCTCAGCCGAGGCCAGGTAGACGTTCGCGCCGTCGCCCAGACGGTTCGGGAAGTTACGGGTCGAAGTCGACACCACGGTGCTGTTCGGCTCAACGCGTGCCTGGTTACCCATGCACAGCGAGCAGCCTGGCATTTCCATGCGGGCGCCGGCCTTGCCGTAGATGCCGTAGTAGCCTTCTTCGGTCAGTTGGTGAGCGTCCATCTTGGTCGGCGGCGACAGCCACAGACGGGTTGGCAGCTGACCCTTGACCTGATCCAGCAGTTTACCGGCAGCGCGGAAGTGACCGATGTTGGTCATGCACGAACCGATGAACACTTCGTCGATCTTCTCGCCAGCAACGCTGGACAGCAGACGGGCGTCGTCCGGATCGTTCGGCGCGCAAAGTACAGGCTCGCTGATGTCGGCCAGATCGATTTCGATGACTTCGGCGTATTCGGCGTCGGCATCGGCTTCCATCAGTTGCGGGTTGGCGATCCAGGCTTCCATCGCTTGAGCACGACGTTCCAGGGTACGCGCGTCGCCGTAGCCTTCGCCGATCATCCAGCGCAGCAGGGTGACGTTGGACTGCAGGTACTCGGTGATCGACTCTTTCGACAGCTTGATGGTGCAACCGGCAGCCGAACGTTCGGCCGAGGCGTCGGACAGTTCGAAAGCCTGTTCCAGGGTCAGACCTTCCAGGCCTTCGATTTCCAGGATGCGGCCGGAGAAGGCGTTTTTCTTGCCTTTCTTCTCGACGGTCAGCAGACCGTTCTGGATGGCGAAGTAAGGAATGGCATGAACCAGGTCACGCAGGGTGATGCCAGGTTTCATTTTGCCTTTGAAGCGCACCAGGATCGATTCCGGCATGTCCAGCGGCATGACGCCGGTGGCAGCGGCGAACGCGACCAGACCGGAACCGGCCGGGAACGAGATGCCCATCGGGAAACGGGTGTGCGAGTCACCACCGGTACCGACGGTGTCCGGCAGCAGCATGCGGTTCAGCCACGAGTGGATGATGCCGTCGCCCGGACGCAGGGAAACACCGCCGCGGGTCATGATGAAGTCAGGCAGGGTGTGGTGGGTGGTCACGTCGATCGGCTTCGGATAAGCCGCGGTGTGGCAGAAGGACTGCATCACCAGATCAGCGGAGAAGCCCAGGCACGCCAGGTCTTTCAGTTCGTCACGGGTCATCGGACCGGTGGTGTCCTGAGAACCTACGGTGGTCATCTTCGGTTCGCAGTAGGTGCCAGGACGAACGCCTTTGCCTTCTGCCAGACCGCAAGCCTTGCCGACCATTTTCTGCGCCAGGGTGAAGCCCTTGGTGCTTTCAGCCGGTGCTTCAGGCTTCTTGAACAGGTCGAACGCTGGCAGACCCAGTTCGGCGCGAGCCTTCTCGGTCAGGCCACGGCCGATGATCAGCGGGATACGGCCGCCGGCGCGGACTTCGTCCAGCAGGACCGGGGTCTTCATTTCGAAGGTGGTGATGACTTCGTCGGTACCGTGCTTGCAGACTTTGCCTGCGTGCGGGTACAGGTCGATCACGTCGCCCATGTTCATGTTCGATACGTCGAACTCGATTGGCAGTGCGCCGGCATCTTCCATGGTGTTGTAGAAGATCGGAGCGATTTTGCTGCCGAAGCAGAAACCGCCGGCGCGCTTGTTCGGCACGTAAGGGATGTCGTCGCCGAAGAACCACAGCACCGAGTTGGTCGCCGATTTACGCGAGGAACCGGTACCGACCACGTCACCGACGTAGGCGATAGGGAAGCCCTGGCCGCGCATTTCTTCGATCTGTTTCATCGGGCCGGTCTTGCCTTGCTCGTCCGGAACGATGCCGTCACGGGCCATTTTCAGCATGGCCAGAGCGTGCAGCGGGATGTCAGGACGCGACCAGGCGTCTGGAGCAGGGGACAGGTCGTCGGTGTTGGTTTCGCCGGTCACCTTGAAGACGCGCAGGCTGATCTTGTCGGCCAGCACAGGGCGCTTTTTGAACCACTCGCCGTCAGCCCAGGATTGCAGCACGGCCTTGGCGTGAACGTTGCCATTCTTGGCTTTTTCAGCCACGTCGTGGAAGGCATCGAACATCAGCAGGGTGTGCTTGAGTTCTTCGGCAGCCACTGGCGCCAGCTCGGCGTCGTCCAGCAGTTCAACCAGGGTCACGATGTTGTAGCCGCCCTGCATGGTGCCGAGCAGTTCTACAGCGCGTTTCTTGTCCAGCAGAGGGGAGGAGACTTCGCCCTTGGCCAGTGCGGAGAGGAAACCGGCCTTGACGTAGGCGGCTTCGTCCACTCCTGGTGGTACGCGATTGGTGATCAGGTCAACGAGGAAAGCTTCTTCGCCAGCCGGAGGATTCTTCAGCAGCTCGACCAGGCCTGCAGTTTGTTCGGCGTTAAGCGGCTGGGGAACGATACCCAGGGCTGCACGCTCTTCGATATGTTTGCGGTAGGCTTCAAGCACAGTTATTACCCTCATCAGTGGTCCCAAATGGGTGTCCGGGACGCTCATCCCGAAATTGCCGTACTCATGCTCCTCACGACGTTGTGGGTCGTTCGGCCAGAATTACCGGCAATTCCTTACAGAAGCTGCTTTCAAAGTTTTACGCCTGCAGAACGGGGAGCTGATGAGGGTTGGCGTTTGGCTTTTCCCCGCTGGAAAAACCTTACGCCAACACCGCTCTGAAGGAACGACTGTGCTCGTGACGCTTTGAAAACAGCTTCTAACGGACATTGGCGCCTAAAAAGGCTGGCTGATTCTACGGCAAAAAAAATTTAAAGGTAAGTCGCGCTCTATTGGACTTTGGTTGCGTTGTGCGCGGCTGGGGCAAACCTTGATCCAGCGCTTGTCCCTGACGTTTGAGGGGTGATGAATGCCGGACAAAGGGCTAACATGCCGACCTGTTCCGCGTTTCAAGTGTTTTGCCCATTCTATGCCCAATCAGACCATCAAGACCCCCTGCGTCGGCCTCTGCTCCACCGTTTACGGTGATCTGGTGTGCCGTGGCTGCAAGCGTTTCCACCACGAAGTGATCCACTGGAACGGTTACAACGAGGAAGAAAAGCGCGCGGTCTGGCTGCGTCTTGAGCAATTGCTGTCACAAGTGATGGCCAGCAAGGTCGAGGTCTTCGATCCGGCGCGTCTGCGCCTGCAACTGGAACAGCGCAAGATCCGCTTCGTGCCGCATCAGTCGCAATATTGCTGGGCCTATCAGCTGATTGCCCGGGGCGCGCGGGTGATCATTAATCTGGAAGCCTACGGGATGGTGCTGTTGCCGGAGTTTCGCGACTGGAACCTGCCGGAACTGCGCGATGCCATTGATCGGGAATTTTTCCTGCTGTCGGAAGCGCACTATCAACGCTACATTGCGCCTGGTTTCCTCAAGGATGCCCTCGGCGACTGAAGGTCAAAAGCTTCGCGAGCAAGCCCGCTCCCACATCAGGCTGGTGTCGTTCACAAAGCCATGTGGGAGCGGGCTTGCTCGCGAAGGGGACATGACAAACGCCGCAACACTTAATGTTTCACCGCCAACTCCACCAGATGGTCTTCAACCTCCTGCGGTTTGAGCACCAGCACATCACTTTCCAGTTGATCCAGCACCTGTTCGGCCGTATTGCCGATCAACGCACCGGATACCCCGCTGCGCGCCACGGTGCCAATCACCGTCACCGCCGCCTGCAGCTTGTGCGCCATGAACGGAATCAGCACATCCGCCGGGCCTTCCTCGACATGCAGATGCTCGTCGTCGATATCGAATTCAGCCTGAAACGCCCGGCATTGTTCGCGATAGCGCGCCTCGATGGTTTCCTTGAGCTGGAACGTCGGGTCCGCCGCCGACAACATCGGCGACGGATGAGCGGTAATCACGTGCAGATGCCCCTTGGCCAGGCTGGCGATGTCGAAGCCATGGTCGATGATGGTGGTATGCAGGTGACGGTGCTCGCCATCGGCATTGCCCACGTCGACCGCCGCCAGAATCACCTTGTCCTTCCATGAGCCGGCGGTTTTCACCAGCAGCACCGGGGTAGGGCAGTGGCGCAGCAGTTTCCAGTCCGCCGGGGTCAGCAGGGCCTTTTTCAGCGAGCTGTCGGGGAAGTGCTGCTTGATCACCAGTCCGCAGCCCTCGGCCTGCTGCACGTCGATGATGGTTTCGTGCAGGCTCTCGTTCCACGCCTGCTCGGTGGTGACGCTGTAGCCGTCCGCCAGCAGCGCGGCCTTGAGCACGCTGAGCATGCCGGCGTGATCGTGCTTCTTGTCGCAGACCAGCAGGTGCAGATGGGCCTGGGTCACCCCGGCGATCAGCTTGGCGCGCTTGAGCGCCAGGCTTTCCGCGTGTTCGGGTTCGATGACCACCAGAATGCTGCGAATGGCTTGCATGAGTGAGTCTCCAGCAATGAAAAGGCACGGCGTTGCACAACTATAGTTGCTGCGCATCCGTCTGCGACTTGATGCATATCAACGCGGGCGGCTGGTGGTCTGCGGGCAGGCCGGTATAATCGGCGCCCTTCGCTCGAACACCTTTTGACCGTGAGCCCCATGATCCTTCCCGAAATCCACGAATTCCTTGGTTGCCGCACGCCTGACGCCTGGGTTGAAGCCGCGCTGGCCGATCAGGAAACCCTGCTGATCGACCACAAGAACTGCGAGTTCAAGGCCGCCAGCACCGCGTTGAGCCTGATCGCCAAGTACCATTCCCACGTCGATCTGATCAACATGATGTCGCGTCTGGCCCGGGAAGAACTGGTGCACCACGAACAGGTGATGCGCATCATGAAGCGACGCAAGATCGAACTGCGCCAGCTGCACGCCGGGCGTTACGCTTCCAGCCTGCGCAAAGTGGTGCGCAGCCACGAACCGGTAAAACTGGTCGACACCCTGGTGGTCGGCGCCTTCATCGAAGCGCGCAGTTGCGAGCGGTTCGAAGCGCTGGTGCCGCATCTGGACGAAGAACTCGGCAAGTTCTACTTCGGCCTGCTGAAAAGCGAGGCCCGGCATTTCCAGGGTTACCTGAAACTGGCCTACCAGTACGGCGACGCCAAGGACATCGCGCAGGTGATCGAGAGAGTCCGCGCCGCCGAGCAGGACCTGATCGAATCGCCGGACGAAGAATTCCGTTTCCACAGCGGCGTACCCGTCGCGGCATGAATTGTTAAAAACTCTTAAGAGTATGAAACTTCAACGAAAACCGGCCCCGGAGGCCGGTTTTTGCTGCCTGCGATAAACGTCTCGCCATTGAATGCCCGCATAATGTCGCCCACTTCACAAAGCGGTTGGCGGCGGTTGTTATGGATAACCTGGGTTTTGGCAGAGTCCTGCTGGTGGAAGACGATGAGCGGCTGGCCGCGCTGATCGCGCACTTTCTCGAACAACACGGCTACGAGGTGCGCACGGTGCATCGCGGCGATCTGGCCGTGGCCGCGTTTCTCGAATTCAAGCCCAAGGTGGTGGTGCTCGACCTGATGCTGCCGGGGCAGAGCGGCCTGCACGTGTGCCGGGAAATCCGCAGCGTGTCGGACACGCCGATTGTCATCCTGACGGCCAAGGAAGACGACCTCGACCATATTCTGGGCCTGGAGTCCGGGGCCGACGACTACGTGATCAAACCGATCAAGCCGCCCGTCCTGCTCGCGCGCCTGCGTGCCCTGCAGCGCCGGCAAGTCCCGGAAAGCGGCGTAGTGAGTTCGCTGGAGTTCGGCAACCTGATCATTGATCGCAGTTGCCGCGAAGTGCGTCTGGCGGGCGAGCTGATCGAGCTGACCACCATGGAATTCGAGCTGCTGTGGCTGCTGGCCAGCGCTGCCGGCAAGATCCTGTCGCGCGATGACATCCTCAACCGCATGCGCGGCATTGCCTTCGATGGCCTCAATCGCAGCGTCGACGTGTACATCAGCAAGTTGCGCAACAAACTCAAGGACAACCCTCGCGAACCGGTGTGCATCAAGACCGTGTGGGGCAAGGGTTACCTGTTCAATCCGTTCGCGTGGGAGTTGTAGATGCTGCGGTTATTTCTCGGGCTGTTTCTGGTGATGACGGTCGGGCTGGTGGCGGCGCTGCAAACCGTTGAACACACCTTCAACGCGTTGCTCGACAACCAGATGCAGGCCTACAACCGTGAGGCGGTACGCGGACAGGCGTGGTCGCTGATCGAACACATGCGCGACCAGCAGGGCTCAGCGCGCGAGGCGCAACTGGAGGCGTTACGGCCGCACTACGGGCTGACGCTGAGCCTGGTCGAGGCTGACCAACTGAACCTCAACGATCAGGAGAAAGCCGAACTGGCCCAGGATCTGCTGGTGATCCGCGATGACTACACCCAGTTCATCAGCAACATCGACGGTGGTTCGCAGTTGCTCAGCATCAAGCTGCCTCCCGAGCCGAGCCTGATGCCGTTCTACATTGCCGGGGCCTACCTGATGCTGGCCGTGCTGCTCGGCATCGTCCTGTACTTCTGGGTTCGCCCGCACTGGCGCGATCTGGAAAAGCTGCGCCTGGCCGCCGAGCGCTTCGGCGACAACGATCTTTCGGTGCGGATCCAGCTGTCCAAACGCTCGAACATCCGCGACCTGGCCGGCCACTTCAACCTGATGGCGGCGCGCATCGAAGGCCTGATCGCCAATCAGCGCGAACTGACCAACGCGGTCTCCCACGAACTGCGCACGCCGATTGCCCGGTTGTCGTTCGAGCTCGATCAGCTCAAGCAGCAACCGGACGCCAGCCAGAACCGCGAACTGATCGCCGACATGTACGCCGACCTCGGCGAGCTGGAAGAAATGGTCTCCGAACTGCTGACCTACGCCAGCCTTGAACGCGGTGCGACGGTGATCACCCGCGAAAATATTCAGGCCGCCAACTGGCTCGACAGCGTGGTCGGCAGCGTGGCGCTGGAAGCCGAGGCCGCCGGGGTGCAGCTGTTGATCGTTGATTGCCGGGTCGATGAAGTGCGGATCGAACCGCGCTTCATGGCGCGGGCGGTGATCAATCTGCTGCGCAATGCCATTCGTTATGCCGAGCAGCGGGTCGAGGTGTCGCTGGTGCGTATCGGCGATCAATACGAAGTGCAGGTCAACGACGACGGGCCGGGCGTGCCGCTGGCCGGTCGAGAGAAGATTTTCGAACCGTTCTCTCGTCTGGACGCCAGCCGTGATCGCCGCACCGGTGGCTTCGGTCTGGGACTGGCGCTGGTGCGGCGGGTGTCGCAATCCCATGGCGGGCAGGTCGAGGTCGGTGACTCTCCATGGGGCGGGGCGTCGTTTCGCATGACCTGGGCGCATCTGGATTGATGACTGTCGCTCCCCCGAAGGGGGGCAGTCGATTAACTGAGGACGTAATCCACCGGTTTCAGCGCCGGCGGCAACGGCTCGGTCCCCAGCTCCGAGAGAATATCCCGCTCGATACCCCGCACCAGCGCATCGGTCGGCAAATCGTTTTCATCCCGGCCGAACGGGTCTTCCAGCTCATCGGCAATCGCATCCAGGCCGAAGAAGGTGTAGCTGACAATCGCCGTGAACAGCGGCGTCAGCCAGCCCAGCGGTTCGGCCATGGCGAACGGCAGCAAGATGCAGAACAGGTAAATCGTGCGGTGCAGCAGCAAGGTGTAGGGGAAGGGCAGCGGCGTGTTCTTGATCCGCTCGCACACTGCTTGTGCCTGGGTCAGGCTGGTCAGGTGATTGGCCAGCAGCATGTAGCGCCATTCGCTGAGATCGCCTGATTCGTGCAGATCGGAGCATTGCTGACCGACGGTTTGCAGGATGCGCCCGCTGTAGTCCGGCACCTGCGCATCGTGCTGCGGGGTGATCCATTCGGCGCTGGCGGCGGCTTCGTCTTCCCGGCGCAACCGCGCATTCAGCGCGTGGGCGAAACCCGCGAGGTTGAGCAGCAACAGACGGCGCTGCGCCGATTCGCGGATCACATGGGTCTCGCGAATCACCGAGCGCACATGCACGATCACTTCGCCCCAGGCCTTGCGCGCTTCGTACCAGCGGTCGTAGCAGGCGTTGTTGCGAAAATTCATAAAGATCGACAGCGACAGGCCGAGCAGGGTGAATGGCGTGGCGTTGACCTTGGTGAAGTTGCTCGGGTGAAGCATTTCCACCAGCACGATGGCCGACGCCAGCAGCGTCACCATCAGGGCGCGCAGGGCGATGCGCTTGGCAATCGAGCCCTTGAGGGTGAAGAGAATGGCGAATTGATTGACCTTGGGTCGGATGATCATGCGGCTCTCTGCCTTGAAAACGTGGCGGATCAGCCGCCGGTCATGTTCATGAAACGCACCACTTGCACGTCGTCGTTCACTTCAAAGTTGTGCCGGTAAGGCTTGAGTTTCATCGCTTCGATGATGGCTTTCTCCAGCCGTTCCGGTTGGCCCGGATGAGCGCGCAGCACTGCCTTCAAGTCCACCGAATGCTCGTTCCCCAGACACAGTAGCAAACGCCCCTCGACGGTCAGCCGCACCCGGTTGCAGGTGCCGCAGAAGTTGTGGCTGTGGGGCGAGATGAACCCCAGCCGAATGTGCGGCGCTTCGGCTAGCCGCCAGTAGCGCGACGGGCCTTGGGTCGACTCGGCAGAATCGATCAGGGTGTAGCGCTCGGCGATCTTTTCGCGCACCTGGGTACTGGAAAAGAACGACTCGGCGCGGCTGTGTTCGCTGATGATGCCCAGCGGCATTTCCTCGATGAAGGAAATGTCCAGATCGCGCTCGATGGCGAACTGCACCAGATCGTTGATCTCGTGATCGTTGCGGCCCTGCATCACCACGCAGTTGAGTTTAGTGCGGGTAAATCCGGCGGCGCGTGCGGCGTCGATGCCGTCGATCACCTGGGTCAGGTCACCGGTGCGGGTCATCTGCTTGAAGCGCGCGGCATCGAGGCTGTCGAGGCTGACGTTGAGGCGTTTGACCCCGGCGTCGAACAGCGGGCTGGCGAGTTTGCCGAGTTGCGAACCGTTGGTGGTCAGGCACAGTTCGCGCAGGCCGGGCAGGGCGGCGATCTGCTTGCACAAGCCGACGACGCCGGGGCGAATCAACGGCTCGCCGCCGGTCAGGCGGATTTTGCGGGTGCCCAGCGCGACGAAGCTCTGCGCCAGTTGATAGATCTCCTCCAGCGTCAGTACCCGTTGGCGCGGCAGGAACTGCATGTCTTCGGCCATGCAATACACGCAGCGAAAGTCGCAGCGGTCGGTGACCGACATGCGCAGGTAGTCGACGCGGCGGTTGTAACCATCGATCAAGACGCGCTCTGACATGACAGCCTCGCTTGGGTGAAATCCGCTATTGAAGGGATTGGGTTGGCGCAGATTATGAGCAACTTGAGACAGCGTCCAATCACTCTTAATGACCGGCCGATTGATGCTGTCGATGATGAAGTAATTATTCCGGATTTATCGCTTCTTGGTTTTGCAAGTGCCCGTATTTAAAGGGTTTAAAGCCGTGATAGATGCTTTCGATAACACAGTCATTAATAGCGATTAGACAAGTTTTTGCAGCGGTTCCTATCCTTGGCCCCGTCAAACGAAACGACCGCTTTTTTAACTTGAAAGTCAGTCGTCGCTGTTTAAACCCGATCAGGTTTTTGCCTGTGTGCATCGTCATGGAGAAGTCCCATGTCACAAGTCGACCGTTACAAACCCTACAAGGGCGCCGCTGCGGGTTGGGGCGCTGTCATCAGCCTCACCAAGAACTGGCTGGGCAGTGAAAACGCCCTGAAAAACATCCGCGCCATGCTCAAGACCAACCAGAACGGCGGCTTCGACTGCCCCGGTTGCGCCTGGGGTGAAGCGCCCGGCGCGAGCATGCTGAAGTTCTGCGAGAACGGCGCCAAAGCGGTGAACTGGGAAGCCACCGGCCGCCTGGTCGATCCGGCGTTCTTCAACAAGTACACAGTCTCGACCCTGGCCGAGCAAAGCGATTACTGGCTCGAATATCAGGGCCGGATCACCCATCCGATGCGCTACGACGCGCGGGTCGACCGCTATGTCGAAACCACCTGGGATGACGCCTTCGCGCTGATCGCCAAACACCTCAAAGGTCTGAAATCGCCCCACGAGGCCGAGTTCTACACCTCGGGTCGCGCCAGCAACGAGGCGGCGTTTCTCTATCAATTGTTCGTCCGCGCCTACGGCACCAACAACTTCCCGGACTGCTCGAACATGTGCCACGAAGCCAGTGCGGTGAGCATGGGCGAGAGCCTGGGCGTCGGCAAAGGCACGGTGGTCTATGAAGACCTGCACCACGCCGACGCGATTTTCGTGATTGGCCAGAACCCCGGCACCAACCACCCGCGCATGCTCGAACCGCTGCGTGAAGCGGTGAAGCGCGGCGCTCAAGTGGTGTGCATCAACCCGCTCAAGGAGCGTGGGCTGGAGCGTTTCCAGAACCCGCAAAACCCGATCGAGATGCTCAGCAACGGCTGGGAAGCGACCAACACCGCGTACTTCCGCCCAGCCTTGGGCGGCGACATGGCGATGATCCGCGGCATGGCCAAATTCCTCCTGGAGTGGGAGCGTGAAGCCCAGGCCACCGGCGGCGAACCGGTGTTCGATCACGCGTTCATTGCCGAGCACACGTCGGGTCTCGACAGCTATCTGGCTGAAGTCGATGCCACGAGCTGGGAGCACATCGTCGAGCAGTCCGGCGTGCCGCTGCATGACATCGAACTGGCCGCGCGCATGTATGCCCGCGCCAAGAGCGTGATCATGTGCTGGGCCATGGGCCTGACCCAACACGTGCACTCGGTGCCGACCCTGCAGGAAGTCATCAACCTGCAACTGCTGCGCGGCAACGTCGGCCGTCCGGGCGCCGGGCTGTCGCCGGTGCGCGGCCACAGTAACGTGCAGGGCGACCGCACCATGGGCATCAACGAACTGGCCCCGACCGAGCTGATGGACGCCCTGGAAAAGCGCTTCAACTTCAAGGTGCCGCGCATGCACGGCCACAACACGGTGATGGCGATTGGCGCCATGGAACGTGGCGAAGCCAAGGTGTTTATCGGTCTGGGCGGCAACTTCGCCCAGGCCACGCCGGACACTCCGCGCACCCACGCCGCGATGCGCAAACTCGACCTGAGCGTGCACATTTCCACCAAGCTCAACCGCAGCCATCTGGTGACCGGACGTGACGCGTTGATCCTGCCGTGCCTCGGCCGTACCGACATCGACGTCCAGGCCGAAGGCCCGCAAGGCGTGACCGTGGAGGACACCTTCAGCATGGTGCACTTGTCGTTCGGCCAACTGAAACCGAAGTCGGCCCATCTGAAATCCGAGCCGGCGATCATTGCCGGGATCGCCGCCGCGACCTTGGGCAAACACCCGATCGACTGGGAATGGGCGGTGGGCGACTACGGGCGTATCCGCAACCTGATCGCCGACGTGATTCCGGGCTTCGAGAATTTCAACGAGAAGCTGCTGATCCCAGGTGGTTTCCACCTCGGCAACAATGCCTCGGACCGGGTCTGGAAAACCGAATCCGGCAAGGCCCAGTTCACCCCGTGCGTGCTGCCGGAGCATCTGGTCAGCGAAGGCGTGCGCAACCTGCCGGTCAAACCGCATCTGATCCTGCAAACCATGCGTTCCCACGATCAGTACAACACCACGCTGTACGGCCTCGACGACCGTTATCGCGGTGTATATGGGATGCGCGACGTGGTGTTTGCCAACGAGCAGGACATCCGCCGACTGGGTTTCGAACCGGGGCAGAAGGTTGATCTGGTGGCGCTGTGGGGCGACGAGCGCGAGCGTCGGGTCAGCGGTTTTACTCTGATCGCCTACGACATTCCGGCCGGGCAAGCCGCTGCGTACTACCCGGAAACCAATCCGCTGGTGCCGCTGGAAAGCTACGGTGACCGCACCTATACGCCGACCTCGAAATTCGTGGCGATCCGCCTCGAAGCCGCCGAGGCGAGCAACCTGATTCCGTCGTCGGTGGCGTAACCGACTCACGCGATCCAACCCTTTTGCATTTTGACTGGCTGCAGGCGTTCGCGCCTGGCGGTGGCCCGGCCGTGTGCTGCCGCTTTTCAGCCTTGATGAGGACATCATCATGTTCAACCTGGAGGCACTGGACCTGGCGCGAATTCAATTCGCGTTCACGGTTTCGTTCCACATCATTTTCCCGGCGATCACCATTGGTCTCGCGAGTTTCCTGGCGGTGCTCGAAGGCCTGTGGCTGAAAACCCGTAACGACACTTACCGCGATCTCTACCATTTCTGGTCGAAGATATTCGCCGTCAACTTCGGCATGGGCGTGGTGTCGGGGCTGGTCATGGCGTATCAGTTCGGCACCAACTGGAGCGGGTTTTCCGACTTCGCCGGCAGCGTCACCGGGCCGTTGCTGACCTATGAAGTGCTGACGGCGTTCTTCCTCGAAGCCGGTTTCCTTGGCGTCATGCTGTTCGGCTGGAACCGCGTGGGCCGTGGCTTGCACTTCTTCGCCACGGTGATGGTTGCCATCGGTACGCTGATCTCGACCTTCTGGATTCTTGCCTCCAATAGCTGGATGCAGACCCCGCAAGGCTTCGAAATCGTCGACGGCCGAGTGATGCCGCTGGACTGGCTGGCCATCGTGTTCAACCCGTCGTTTCCGTTCCGTCTGGCGCACATGGCGATTGCCGCATTCGTTGCCACGGCGTTCTTCGTTGGCGCTTCGGCGGCCTGGCATTTGCTGCGCGGCAATGACAGCAAACCGGTGCGCAAGATGTTTTCCATGGCGCTGTGGATGGCGCTGATCGTCGCGCCGATTCAAGCGGTGGTCGGTGACGCCCATGGCTTGAACACCCTGGAACACCAACCGGCGAAAATCGCCGCCATCGAGGGCCACTGGGAAAACGCCGACAACGGGCCGACCCCGCTGGTGCTGTTCGGCATTCCGGACATGCAGGCGGAGAAGACCAAATACGCGATCGAGATTCCGTACCTCGGCAGCCTGATCCTCACCCACAGCCTCGACAAGCAGATCCCGGCGCTCAAGAGCTTCCCGAAAGAAGACCGGCCGAACTCGACCGTGATTTTCTGGAGCTTCCGCGTCATGGCCGGGCTGGGCATGTTGATGATCCTCGTCGGCGTGCTGGGTCTGGCGTTGCGGCGCAACGGCAAGGTCTACCGTCATCGCGGCTTCCAGCGTTTGGTGCTGCTGATGGGGCCGAGCGGTCTGATCGCGCTGCTGGCGGGTTGGATCACCACTGAAGTCGGGCGCCAGCCGTGGGTGGTGTACGGCCTGATGCGCACTCATGACGCGGCGTCCCATCACTCGGTGGCGCAGATGAGCACCTCGCTGGCGCTGTTCGTCGTCATCTACTGCTCGGTGTTCACCGTGGGCATCGGCTACATGATGAAACTGGTGAGCAAGGGCCCGCAGCCGCACCACGAACATCCGCCCGAAGGCACTCAGGTGCAGACCCCGCGCCGGCCACTTTCGGCGGTTACCGACAACCTCGAATCCGCGACCCGGATCCACTGAAAAAGGAGCGTTGAGTCATGGGTATTCAAGGTATCGATCTCTCGTTGATCTGGGGCGTGATCATTGCCTTCGGGGTAATGATGTACGTGATCATGGACGGCTTCGATCTGGGCCTCGGGATCCTGTTCCCGATGATCAGCGACGAGCAGGAGCGCGACGTGATGATGAACACCGTCGCACCGGTGTGGGACGGCAATGAAACCTGGCTGGTGCTCGGCGGTGCGGCGTTGTATGGCGCGTTTCCGCTGGCGTACGGGGTGATTCTGGAGGCGCTGTATCTGCCGCTGATCTTCATGCTCGCGGGGTTGATTTTCCGTGGTGTGGCGTTCGAGTTTCGCTTCAAGGCGCCGGCTGAAAAACGTCATCTGTGGGACTGGGCATTCATCGGCGGTTCGCTGCTGGCGACGTTCTCCCAGGGCGTGGTGATCGGCGCGTATGTGGCGGGGATTCCGGTGGTGGATCGGCAGTTCGCCGGTGGCGGTCTCGACTGGCTGGCGCCGTTCCCGCTGGTCTGCGGTGTCGGTCTGGTGATTGCCTACGCATTGCTCGGCAGCACCTGGTTGCTGGTCAAGACCGAAGGCATGCTGGAGTCGCGGATGCGTCACTACAGCCGTCCGCTGGCGTGGCTGTTGCTGGCGATGGTGGTGGTGATCGGCGCGTGGACGCTGCAACTGCACCCGGAACTGGCCGGCCGCTGGTTCAACCATGCGCACCTGACCGTGTTCGCCGGGCTGGTGGTATTGGCGGTGCTGTCGCTGTTCGGTCTGTTGCGCTCGCTGCGTCAGCGCCACACCCACTGGCCGTTCGTGTTCACCCTGATGCTGATGTTCCTCGGTTACATCGGGCTGGCGCTGAGCATCTGGCCGAACATCATCCCGCCGTCTGTCAGCCTGTGGGCGGCGGCATCACCGGCCACCAGCCAGCTGTTCGCCCTGATCGGCGCGCTGTTCATCCTGCCGGTGATCCTGATGTACACCTTCTGGAGCTACTACGTGTTCCGCGGCAAAGTGAGGATTGGCGATGGCTACCATTGATTCGCGTGAGGTGAAATCCAGCCCCTGGTACAAACGTCTGGGCTGGCTGCTGCTGATCTGGTTTGGCAGCGTGGTCTCGCTGGCGGTGGTGGCGAGTCTGCTGAAACTGGCGATGTATGCGGCGGGGATGAGAACCCACTGAGCATAAAAAAACCGGAGCCTGGCTCCGGTTTTTTTATTGCCTGCGGTTTACTTCCTCCCCTCAGGGGAGGAACTGCCCTGAGGTTTATTCCCCGCCAAACATCGCCGTCCAGTAAATCCCGGCGCTGCTCTTCGGATCGACTGCGTACGCAGCGCCGAGCTCGCGGTACTGCGGGTTCATCAGATTGGCGCAATGGCCGGGGCTGGCGAGCCAGCCGGCGACGACTTTCTGCACCGTGTCCTGCCCGGCGGCGATGTTCTCGCCGACCTGCTGGCCGCTGTAACCGGCCAGTTCGGCGCGGTCGCCGGGGGTACGGCCGTCGCGGTCCTTGTGGTCGAAATAATTGTTGTTGGCCATCTCGCGGCTGTGTTCCTGGGCGACGCCGCCGAGCACCGCGTTCCACGCCAGCGGCGTGGTCGCTGCGAAGGCCTGACCGCCGCACTGGCGCGGTTGGGCGCGGGCGGCGTTGAGTTGTTCGAGGAGTTTCTGGCCTTCAGCCTGACCGTCGCCGAGGCGGGCGGACAGCAGTGGTCGGGCCAGGGTGATGCGCCAGTCACGGTCGGCGCGGCTGACGCCGATATCGACGAACTGCGGATCCAGTACCACCTGACAGAAACTTTCCTGAATCGCCTTCATCGCCGACGCCGCATCCCGTGGCCCGTTCAGGGTAATCGCCTGCACATTGACCATCGGGTAGCGGGCGCTGGACATCGCCTGCTGCAAATCCACCACACCGCTGGCCGGCAGAATCAGGCGCGGATCGGCCGACAGCGGCGGCAATTCGCTGGACGCCTGGCTGCCACAACGCTGCGGCTGGCTGCGGTAGCTGTTGATCGATTCGATCAATTGCGACTCGTCGGTGGCCATGGCCGAAGTGGCCAGCGCCAGGCCCACGGACAACGCGGCGAGTCGCAGAACGGATGGCATGAAGCGCATGGAAATCTCCCTTGGGCTGAGTGCGCACATCATGCGCGAAAGGGCCCCGGTTCGTGCAATGTCTTTTTCTTCATGGCGCTGATTTTTCTGCGGAACGATGCCATGAAAATTGCCGTCTACACTTCGCGAAGAGCCCGGGATCCGGGCGTCTCAGCCATATAACACTTCGCCCGCATCGGGCCCTGCCGGAAGGATGATCATGCGATTGAACGGGTTGCTTTGCTGTCTTGCGTTGACCCTGCTGAGCGGCGCGGCACTGGCCACCGATCAGGCTCCGATCAAGGAAAAGGCCGAAGCGAAAGCCGAGGTTCTGGAAGAGAAGGCTGCCGACAAACCCGACGCGCCCCCGGCACCCAAATCCGAAGCCATCACGCCGACCGAAGCACAGGCGGTCGACCCCGCCGGCGCTGCACCGCTGGACGATCCGATCACCTGTCTGGCACGCAGTATCTATTGGGAAGCCAAAGGCAAGGACAACGCCGACATGGAAGGCGTGGCGAGCGTGGTGATGAATCGCCTCGGGCATGACGGCTTTCCAGGTACGGTGTGCGAGGTGGTCAAACAGGGCTCGGAAACCAAGAGCTGCCAGTTTTCCTGGTGGTGCGACGGGCGCCCGGATCAGGTCAAGGAAGATGCCGAATACGCGCTGGCCAAGGAAATCGCCGGCAAGGCGCTGAACCGACAGCTCACCGATCGCACCCACGGCGCGCTGTATTTCCACGACCGCAATGTTCATCCGAGCTGGGCGAAGGAATACACCAAGACCGCCGAGACCAAGAAATTCCTGTTCTATAAACCCACTGGCGGGGATGCGCGTTAGGCGCAGACTTCCCGCACGCAATTGCGCAGCCAGCGATGCGCCGGATCGGCGTCCATGCGCGGGTGCCAAAGCATCGACACGCTGATGTCCGGCATCCGGAATGGCAGGGCGAAGCTGTGCAGACCCGTGCGCAGTTTGCTGGTGTGACGTTCCGGGACGGTGGCGATCAGGTCTGATTCACGGACCAGCGTCAGCGCTGCCGAAAATCCACCGAACGAAGTGACGATGTCCCGCGTCAGGCCGAAGGCGAGCAATGCCTCGTCCACCGGGCCGCTGCTGCGTCCGCGCCGTGACACCAGAATGTGCTGGCCTGCGGCGAAGCGTTTTGCGCTGACCTTGCCGCTGCTCAACGGATGTCCCTCACGCACCACGCCAATCCACTGATCGCGGAACAGGATGCGGCTGTGCAGCGTCGGGTCGGTGCTGTCGTCGACCACGCCGGTTTCCAGATCCACCCGGCCTACGCGCAATAGCGTGCTGTCTTTGTCAGCCTTTTGCACAAAGCGCAGGCGCACGCCGGGCGCCTCTTCGGCGATGCGGGCGAGCAGGGCGGCGGCGAAGGTTTCGACAAAACCGTCGGTGTTGCGCAGTGTGAAGGTGCGCCGCAACTGGCCGGGATCGAGCACTTCTGCCGGGCGCAAAACCGCTTCGGCTTCCTGCACCAGATAACTGACCCGGTCGCGCAACTCCAGCGCACGCGGGGTCGGCACCAGTCCTCGGCCGGCGCGCACCAGCAGCGGATCGCCGGTGGTTTCCCGCAGCCGGGCCAGCGCGCGGCTCATGGCTGACGGGCTCAGACGCAGGCGCTCGGCGGCGCGGGCGACGCTGCCTTCGCTCAGCAGCACGTCGAGGGTGATCAACAGGTTCAGATCCGGTGCATTCATGACATGGCGTTCCATGCAGGTATCAAGTGCAAAGCATGCGTCTTGCGCCTCGTATTGTCGAGGCTCAGGCTATGTCCCATGACTTCCGCCCTGTGAGCCTCCCATGCACCGAGAACCCCTGAGCCCTTCAGCCCGCTGGGCGCTGACCAGTCTGGCGCTGTCGATGCTGATGCCGTCGCTCGACACCAGCATCGCCAACGCCGGATTGCCCACGCTGGCGGCGGCGTTCGATGCGACGTTTCAACAGGTGCAATGGATCGTGCTGGCCTATCTGCTGGCGGTCACCACGTTGATTGTCAGCGTCGGGCGATTGGGTGACGGCTTCGGTCGGCGGCGCTTGCTGTTGATCGGCATCGGCATTTTTACCGCCGCTTCGCTGGCCTGCGCACTGGCGCCGAGCCTCGCCTGGCTGATCGGTGCGCGGGCGGTGCAGGGCCTGGGCGCGGCGATCATGTTCGCGCTGACGGTGGCATTGGTGGCCGATGCGGTGCCCAAATCCCGGGCCGGCAGTGCGATGGGGTTGCTGGCCACGATGTCGGCGACCGGCACCACCCTCGGGCCGTCGCTCGGCGGGCTGTTGATGGCGCATGTCGGCTGGCAGTCGATCTTTGTAATCAACGTGCCGTTGGGCTTGCTCAATGCGTGGTTGGTGTATCGCTATTTGCCGAAGGATCGGATCGTGCGCTCAGGTGTTGCATTTGATTATCCCGGCACCGCCGTGTTGATGCTGACGCTGGCGGCCTATGCGCTGGCGATGACAATCGAAGGACTTACCCCGACGTTGCTGTTGCTCAGTCTGTTGGGCGTGGGGTTGTTCATCCTGGTCGAGAAACGGAGCAAGGCGCCGCTGATTCACCTCTCATTGTTCACCGACACGCGAATCAGCAGCAGTCTGGCGCTGACCTTGCTGGTGACGACGGTGATGATGACCACGCTGGTGGTCGGGCCGTTTTACCTGAGCCGAGGTTTGGGGCTCACCAGCACTCAGGTCGGCCTGGTGTTGTCGATCGGGCCGTTGCTGGCGGCGTTCAGCGGCGTACCGGCCGGGCGGCTGGTGGATCGTTTCGGCGCGCGGCGGATGGTGCCGGGGGCGTTGCTCGGCCTGGCCTGCGGATGTGGTCTGTTGGCGCTGTTTCCGGTGAGTTTCGGAGTGCTTGCATACGTGCTGCCGATCACGGTGGTGGCCTTGAGTTATGCGCTGTTCCAGGCCGCCAACAACACCGGGTTGATGTCCGGCGTTGCTCAGGATCAGCGCGGCGTGGTCTCGGCCATGCTCGGGCTGTCGCGCAATCTGGGGTTGATCACCGGGGCGGCGGCGATGGGCGCGGTGTTTGCACTGGCCACGGACGATCCGACTCAGGCGCCGGCCGCGGTTATCGCAGGCGGCTTGCACATGACCTTCGGTGTGGCCACGGCGTTGATGTTCGCGGCGTTTGCGCTCGGTGCCTTCACGCACCTGCGTCTCGCGTCTCCCGTGCCGGAAAGAACAGTTCAAAGCAGGTGATGTCGTCGGCGCTACTGACGCTGTAGCGACCCTGATGCAACTGCATGATGGTCGCGACAATCGACAGGCCCAGTCCGTTGGATTGGGCCGAGCGCTCGCGGGACGGATCGACGCGGTAGAAACGCTCGAACAGTCGCGACAGATGTTCCGCCGGAATCGTCGCGCCCTGATTGCGTACCCGCAGGTAGCTGCCGTCCGCTTCGGCGATGGCTTCGACCTGCAACGTTGAATCCGCCGCGCCGTACTTGATCGCGTTGGCGCACAGATTGGCCAGCGCCCGACGCAGCAGCATCGGCTCGGCCCAGATCACGCCGCTGCCACTGGCCTCGATGGTGACACCGACGTCCGCCGCCAATCCCTCGAAGTAGTCAGCAATGCGCTGCATTTCATCGCCGGCGTCCAGCTCCTGCCGCTGGCTCAGTGCACTGGCCGGGTCGGTGCGGGCCAGAAACAGCATGTTGTCGAGCATCCGCGCCAGCCGTTCGAGTTCTTCGACGTTGGAGGCGAGCAACTGTTGATAGGCGTCGACGCTGCGATTCTGTTGCAACGCGACCTGGGTTTCCCCGAGCAGGTTGTTGATCGGCGTGCGCAGTTCGTGGGCCATGTCGGTAGAGACCTGGCTCAGTTGCGCAACCCCTCGGTCGAGCCGGTCAAGCATCGCATTGAAGGCTTCGATCATCGGCTGCAATTCACGAGGTGTGCCTTGGCGGTCGAGGCGTTCGCCGAGGTTGGCGATGCCGATGCCGTGGGCATGCCGGGCAATCTGCCGCAACGGCAGCAGGCCGCGATACACCAGCAGGCAGCCGACCAGCGCCAGCACAATCGCTGCCAGTGACGCGAGGCCGTACACGCTGAGCCGGTAATTGGCGAGCATCGCCGTGCGCTCGCTCATCACCTTGGCGATGAGCACCTGCAGATTGCCCTGGTCGCCGGAGTCGATACTGGCCGCCACCGCCGAGAACGGCACGCCGTTGAGGCTTGGCAGATGCTGCACGTCGTTGAGGGCCATGACATGGTCGACCGGCACGGCGGGCACGCTCGGCAGTGCCAGATCGCTGGGATTGACCACGAACAAGGGCGGTTGCCCCGGCGCGCCGATGGTCAACAGCGCTTCGCGGTTGCCCAGCATGTTCTGGAACAGCGCCGGTTTGGTCTTGATCAACTCCAGCGTGTTGCTGTCGTTGAGGATGGTGCGCAATTGATCGATACGGCTGACCAACTGGATGTCGTCGCGGCGGGTCAGTTGCTCTTCCAGCTGGTTGTAAAGCGCCGCGCCGAGGCCTGCCAGCGCCGCGAAGGCGAGCACGGCGAAGACCAGCGCCAGACGCAAGGTCAGGGAATAAGTGCCGGCGATTTTCATGGCTGAGTATCGAAGCGGTAGCCGATGCCGCGCACGCTGTGGATCAGCTTGAGTGGGAACGGGTCGTCGATCTTCGCCCGCAGGCGGCGCACGGCGACATCGACCACATTGGTGTCGCTGTCGAAATTCATGTCCCACACCCGCGAGGCGATCAGCGAGCGCGACAGCACTTGCCCGGTGTGGGTGGCGAACAGTTGCAGCAGGGCGAACTCCTTGTTGGTCAGGGTGATCCGGTTGCCGGCGCGGGTGACCCGACGCTTGAGCACGTCGATCTGCAGATCGGCCACCTGCAATTGCTCCTCTTCATGGATCGGCCCGCGCCGGGTCAGGGTGCGCAGGCGCGCCACCAGTTCGGCAAAGGAAAACGGCTTGATCAGGTAATCGTCGGCGCCCAGTTCCAGACCCTTGACCCGGTCGGCGATGTCGTCGCGGGCGGTGAGAAACAGCACCGGCGTGTCGGTTTCCTTGCGCAGCCGGCGCAGCACTTCCCAGCCATCCATTTTCGGCATCATCACGTCCAGCACGATCACGTCGAAGTCGAACTCCAGCGCCAGGTGCAGGCCGTCGGCGCCGTCCCGGGCCAGGCTCACGCTGTAGCCCAGTTCCTGCAAGCCGTTGAGCAGGTAATTGCCTGCCTTGGGTTCGTCTTCGACAACAAGGATATTCATGGGCACTGTGCCTCAATTGTCATTGATGCAGCCGCTGCCTTGCACTTGATAGTCCAGCACATGTTCACGGCCCTGGTGGTCGAGGTAGTTGAGCTGCGCGGGGATCACGCCGCAAGCCTGGGAAATATCGGTGCTGGAGAGGACTTTGTCGACATCCAGGTGCACGTAGAAGCCGTTGGTGTCGTGAATGACCGTGCGCTCAGGCATTTCAGCGGCGAACACGGAACCGGTGGCGAGGAGGGCGGTGAAGGCGAGGATCAGGGTTTTCATGATGGGTCACTCGAGTCGTTGAAGTTGATCGGCGTTCTGGCCGGGACAACTTCAAGCTACCGGGCGATCCGCTCGGCAAACCGACAACTCGATGACAAATCTGTAATAAACCGAACCTGTGGGAGCCAGCGCACTCCCACAGAGTATTCAGCTGGCGTGGGTGCTGAGAATGCTCGCGATCTGTTGTGGCTGGCAGTTGAGGTACGGCGAGGATTTCAGCCACTGCTGATCCGGGTACCAGGAGAACATGAATTGGCCATTCTTCAGGCTGTCGATCACCCGTTTGGCAACTTGCGGTCGCACGGCCGGGCAACCCTGGCTGCGGCCCAGACGGCCGGTGCGTTTGCTCCAGAACGGGTTCACGTAGTCGGCGGCGTGGATCACGATGGCGCGGTCACGGGCCATGTCGTTGACGCCCGGTTCCAGACCGTCCATGCGCAGCGAGTAACCGTGGGTGCCCTGGTAACTTTCCTGAGTCCGGAACAGGCCGAGGCTGGATTGAAAACTGCCTTCACGGTTGGAGAACCGGGTGGCGAAGTTTTCCCCGGAGTTCGAACCGTGGGCGACCAGATCGCGCAGCACCAGTTTTTTCCGGGTCAGGTCGAAGATCCACAACCGGCGCTCGGTGGACGGCTGCGAATAGTCGATGATCGCCAGGTGACGGGACTGCTTCGCGCCGTTGTTGATCGCACATTGCATGGCGTTCAAGGCACCTTTCAGCGCCTGGGGATTGAGTTCCGGAGCGGCGTGCGCGAGGCTGGTGTACAGAACCGGCGAAGAGGTGCCGGCGGCAAAGGCTGGACTGGTCAGCACGCCAATGGCGGTGGCAGTCAGCAGAAGTCGGCGCAAAAACGTCAACATTTAACGTGAGTCTCCACTTGCTACTTGTTTGGCACTTAGGCTCCTGACGTCCAGTCGTCCCCGGCAGACCCGCGAATCGGGCCTGACTGTTCACCGCACCTGAGGTAAGGTTGACCGTCAATCAGGACGGCCATGGATTGGAGTAAAGCAGTTGTTCAAAAAGTACGCATGCTACTTGAGCATTTGTTTGCTCGCTGCGCCGTTTGTCGCTTGCGCCGAAGAGCCGTTGCCGGGACTCCCGACGCTGCCGCCCGTGCCGACGGAAATGCCCATCGAGCCGCAGAGCCCGCTGCAGGCTGCGCTGATCAGCCTGCCTCAGGCGTGCCCGACGATCGGCACCAGCCTCAGCGGCCCGGCGCTGGATCAGTTGCGCGCCTTCTACCAGCAGCAGGACTGGCTGCCGGTGTGGGCGGATGGCGGGCAATTGCCGGCCTTGCATGCGCAATTGCAGCTGTTGGCCGACGATGGCCTGAACCCGAAACGCTACCCGGTGGCGCTCACCGCGCCGCAGGACGGCGAACTGTGCGCCGACATCGAGATCAGCCGTTACTACCTGCAAGCCCTGCAGGATCTGCATTACGGCCGCCTGCTGCAATCGCACTTCGAACCGCTGTGGCATTCCGACGAAACGCCACGCGACCGTCAGGCCGAATTACTCGCCATCGCCGTACCGGGCGTGCGCAACGTTCCGGCCGCCTTCGATCTGGCCCGCCCGCAGCTGGCGCAGTACCAGAATCTGCGTCATCTCTACGCAGCTCAACGCCTGAAAGCCTTGCCGCAGTGGACATCGGTGGGCAACGGCCCGTTGCTGCGTCCGGACATGGAAGACAAACGCGTGCCGGAACTGGCCCGACGGCTGTACAGCGAAGGCTACCTGAGCAGTGTGGTCGGCACGCCGGACAACGCTTATCACGGCGTATTGGTGGAGGCGGTGAAGAGCTTTCAGGCCAACCATTCGTTACAGGCCGACGGAGTGGTCGGTCCGGGAACGATTGCCGAACTCAACATCAGTCCGCTGACCCGTCGCGAACAGTTGCGGGTCAACCTTGAACGTTTCCGCTGGATGGCTCAGGACATGGAGCCGGACGGTCTGCTGGTCAACGTCGCCGCTGCCGAACTGACGCTTTATCAGGGTGGCTTGCCGGTGTGGCAGACCCGCACCCAGGTCGGGCGCGCCGAGCGCCAGACCCCGCTGCTCAAATCCCGGGTCACGCGCCTGACCCTGAACCCGACCTGGACCGTGCCGCCGACCATCTGGAAGGAAGACAAACTGCCGGAGATCCGCAAGGACCAGACCTTCCTCAGCCGTCAGAACCTGCAAGTGCTCGACGCCAACGGCCAGCCGCTGGCCGCCGCCGACATCGACTGGGACAACCCCGGCAACATCCTTCTGCGTCAGGACGCCGGGCCGCGCAACCCGCTGGGGCAAATGGTCATTCGGTTCCCCAACCCGTTCTCGGTGTACCTGCACGACACGCCGAGCAAGGCGCTGTTCGACAAGGGGCCACGGGCTTTCAGCTCCGGCTGCGTGCGGGTCGAGCATCCGATGAAGCTGCGCGACTTCCTGCTCAGCCCGGCGGAGAAGGCGCGCACCGACACCTTGCTCGCCACCGGCACGACTCACGAGTTCCGGTTGAGCAATCCGGTGCCGATCCTCATGACTTACTGGACGGCACAGGTCGATGGCCAGGGTCGTGTGCTTTACGCGCCGGACATCTACAGCCGAGACAGCGCGTTGCTGGCGGGGCTGGACCGGGCGCATTGATTTTTGCGGTTTGACTCGCCTGGCGGCAGGTCATTTTTTGAGGAAGGACAGGATGTTTGTCTGTGTCCCTTTCGAAGCGGCGCCGCTCAGGATTTCGCTCATGGAAAACAACTTGCTGGGATTGTAGGTGCCGCCGTTGTAGAGCATGACACCGTTCACCGTTGCCTCGAAAAACGCCCTCCGGAGTTTCAGATGGCAAATACTGTTCTTGAGGTCAGTCAGGACGGCATCGGCACTGGCATTGACCAGATCGGACATGTTTCGGACGTCGAACAGCAGGATCTGCATGACCTTGCTCCCCATCAGTTTTTTTCTAGCCGTCAATTGATTCTCAATGCTGCGCCCGCCAAATCCCTTGTCTGTCCAGAAGGTATCGGACATATAGATTTTGAAGTTGTTGACTCGCGGCGTTTTCAGTTCGATGGCGTAAAAAACGCTGTTCAACATGACGAAATAGTCCGGGTAGGAGACTCTTCCCGCCTGGCAGTAACCTTCTGCCATCGGATTTTCTTCGCGACCGATGACCAATTCGCCACCGGAAGTTTGTCTGACAGTGAACGCCCCATCTCCGGTGACACCTGGCTCAGGAACAGTGCAGGTGCTTTCCGATCCCGGGTTGTAAGCGCCGAAATTTTTGTCCCGTCGCAGGAAGGTGTAGCCGACCCCCTGCAACACCTCATAGAGCACCGCTTGGGATTCGCTCTCTTTGATCACCGCCCGATGATGTAGATATAGCTCGTCGTCCCGCTGTTTGTATTCGGTCACTTCCATGGCCATCGAGGATGAGGCTGCTGCCGCCATCATCGGATCTGAGGATGAAGCGAACCCGAACGAAGGGCTTGATGATGGGGACGGGGTGGAAAATGGCGCGCCGATGAATGGCGCAGGTGTTGAAGAAAACGGATTCCCGCCGAGCGAAATTGAAGGTGGAAACGATGTGCCCGGCATATTCAACGGCACGGTGTTATGAGCGCTGTTGATGCGCACACAGGGCATGCTGCTGAGTGTGGAGGGCGGCATCATGTGGTGCTCGGATCGGATTATTCTCCGATTGCACTGGCTGCAAACCGCAAGACCCCATTCTGACTCGATGATCTTTTCATCACTGGCGCACCAGTGCATGCCTTCACATTGATAGAAATGTGTCATTCCCTGACCCTGCTGTTGTCACGCATGGAAGAAACCACGGCAGCACCCGTGGGATCTCAATCGAGCCTAGCAGAAGTTGGCGGGTGCGCACTGGCGGCGGAGGGTGAGCTTCAACGATTGGTGCGCTTCCAGAAGGACCGCGCCAGCCACGCATCCACGCTCAACTTGCCTGCCCCGGCAAACACCAGCGGCACCAGCGCAGCCAGATAAATCGCCGGCAGCTTGAAGTTGCCGAACCCTTTGTTGGTGATCGCGTAGCCCTGGGCCAGTTCACTCAGCGATGACCAGTCTGCCGGCCAGTGCACGGCAGCGGTGGCGACGACGGTCACGACGATCAGCGAAATCGCCGAAATCCGCGTACCGAATCCGACCAGGATTGCCAGTGCGCAGATCAGCTCGGCCCACATCGACAGCTCCCAGTTCAGCGTGGCGGGCAAGTGGTCGAAGGGAAACGGAAACCGCTCCTGAATGTCTTCGAACCAGTTCTGGCCGTTGAATTTCTCCAGCCCGGATTCGAAAAATTCCCAGGCGATGAACAGGCGAAGGGTCAGCGGCGCGAGCCACTGGCCGGCGCGGTCGAGGTTCACATGCAGGCCTTTGACGGCCGACGAGAGAGCTGTGGTCATGGGAAGGCTCCATTCAATCAAGGGAAAACGGGGCACTGACGTGCCCCGTAAAAAGGGTTATTCGCCGGCGCCGCACTTGCCTTCGCCGCATTTGCCTTCCGAGGTTTTTTCCGCCGAGTCGGCCTTGGCCTGGGTCTGGCTGTAGCCGTGATCCAGTTGCTTGACGCTGAACGCTTCCGAGGCCGAAGCTGCGTTGGACAGGGCCAGGCCACCGGCAAGCAGCAGGCCGAGAGTCAGGGAGGTTTTCGAGAGCTTGGTCATGGTGAATCTCCGATGCGATGTTTGAGTTCAAAGGCTTGATCGGGGCTGCCGATCGACAGGTTCATTTGAACGCCGGGCTGTATCGCTGATGTGTCGCGAAGGGCCGGATTTGTGCGCGGGATGTGTCGGGTAGCGGGCCGTACACACTGCGATACACAGACCCGGTGTGATTCGATTGCCGGGCGCAGCGTCTAGCCACGGTGTCCCCGCAATCCCATGGGGCGAGACTTCGGAACCCGGCATGCAAGCGCTGTTGAACGAGATCCTTGACGCTGTCCGGCCCCTGATCGGGCAGGGCAAGGTGGCTGACTACATTCCCGCCCTCGGCACCGTGCCGGCCAATCAACTGGGCATCGCCGTGTATGGCAACGACGGCGAGATGTATTGCGCCGGTGACGCCGAGACGCTGTTCTCGGTGCAGAGTATTTCCAAGGTGTTCAGCCTGGTGCAGGCCATCGAACATTCCGGCGAGGCGATCTGGGAGCGCCTGGGCCACGAGCCGTCCGGCCAGCCTTTCAACTCGCTGGTGCAGTTGGAATTCGAGCGTGGCCGCCCGCGCAATCCGTTCATCAATGCCGGGGCGCTGGTGATCTGCGACATCAACCAGTCGCGCTTTGCGGCACCGGCATTGTCGATGCGCGATTTCGTGCGACGGTTGTCGGGCAACCCGCAGGTGATGGTCGACGGCAAGGTCGCCGATTCCGAATACCAGCATCGCGCGCGCAACGCGGCGATGGCGTACCTGATGCAATCCTTCGGCAACTTCCACAACGACGTTGAGGCGGTGCTGCGCAGCTACTTCAGCCACTGCGCGTTGCGCATGAACTGCATCGACCTGGCCCGGGCCTTCTGTTTCCTGGCCAACGACGGTTTCTGCAAGCACAGCGGCGAGCAGATACTTACTCGCCGCCAGACCCAGCAAGTCAACTCGATCATGGCCACCAGTGGTCTCTACGACGAGGCCGGCAACTTTGCCTACCGCGTCGGCCTGCCCGGCAAGAGCGGCGTCGGTGGCGGTATCGTTGCGGTGGTGCCGGGGCAGTTCACTGTGTGCGTGTGGTCGCCGGAACTGAACACGGCGGGCAATTCGCTGGCAGGGATGGCGGCGCTGGAAATGCTCAGTTCGCGGATTGGCTGGTCGGTATTCTGAGGCCGTGTTGCTTTGAGGGAGGCCAACCTATACATTTTCCGGCCGCCCTCAATATGGTGAATCCGCTCCATGTCTCTCGCGCTCGAACGTCTCGTCGCTGGCACGCCTATCCCTTTCGCCGGTAACCGCGTCACCGTGGTCAGCCCCGAACTGGCCGAGCGTTTCCGACCCGGCGACCACCTGCTGGTGGAGCAGGTGAGCGGCGAGCTGTTGCTGATTCCGGTGGTGGATCAGCAGGCCGCATCGGTGGCGATCGAGCGTGCAGCGGCGGCGTTTACTGCGTTGTCCGCTGTGCCGGATGAGGCCATCAGCCGCTTCTTTGATCTGTTCGCGCAACGTCTGGAAAACCCGGACGCCTGGGCGCTGATCGAAACCGCCAACCTCGCCGACATCGAACGAGCCAAGGCTCGCGGTCGTTCCACTACCCGTTTGCTCGCCGACGAGCGCATGCGCCGCGACATGATCGCCGGCCTGCGCGCCTGGCGTGATGCGCCGGCCACCCGTGGCAAAGTGATCAGCAGCGTCGAGCATGACGGCTGGAAGGTCGAGCAGGTGGTGTCGCCGCTGGGCATCGTCGCATTCGTGTTCGAAGGCCGGCCAAACGTCTTCGCCGACGCCGCCGGTGTATTGCGCACCGGCAACACCGCCGTGCTGCGCATTGGCAGCGATGCGCTGGGCACCGCGCAAGCCATTGTCACTCACGCCTTGAACCCGGCGCTGGCCGATGCCGGTCTGCCGGCGGGTGCGGTGTCGCTGGTGGAGAGCGTCAACCACGCCGCCGGTTGGGCGATGTTCGCCGACCGGCGTCTGTCGCTGGCGGTGGCCCGTGGTTCGGGCCGTGCGGTCAGCCAGTTGGGCAGCATCGCCCAACAGGCCGGCACCGCCGTCAGCCTGCACGGCACCGGCGGCGCGTGGCTGATTGCTGATCGCGATGCCGACGCCAAGCGCTTTGCCGCTGTGGTGCGCAACTCGCTGGACCGCAAGGTTTGCAACACGCTGAACGTCTGCCTGATCCAGCGCGACCGCGCCGCCGAACTGGTGCCGCTGTTCCTCGACGCCTTGCAGCAAGCCGGTACCGCGCGCGGTCAGGGCTGCAAACTGCACATCGTCGAAGGCAGCGAAAGCTACCTGCCGAGCGACTGGCAGAACGCGACGGTCGAGGTCTATCGGGCCGAGGGTTACCAGACCGAAGCCCTGGCCGAACCCTTGCCGGAAGCGCAATTGGGCCGCGAGTGGGAATGGGAAGAAACCCCGGAAGCCAGCCTGATGATCGTCGACGATCTGGATCAGGCCATCGCGCTGTTCAATCGCTACAGCCCGCAGTTCACCGTGTCGTTGATCAGCGAAGATGCGGCGGTTCAGGAGCGTTTCTACAGCGCGGTCAACGCGCCGTTCGTGGGTAACGGCATCACCCGTTGGGTCGATGGCCAGTACGCGCTGAACAAGCCGGAACTGGGCCTTTCGAACTGGGAAAGTGGCCGGTTGTTTGCCCGCAGTGCGATTCTTTCCGGCGACGGTGTGTTCACCGTACGCAGCCGCATGACGCAAATCGATCTGAGCGTAAAACGCTGAACAGAACAACGCCGCGCCCGTCGCAATGACGGGCGCGGCGTTGTGTTTTCAAGCAGCATCGACTGCCTGACCGTACACCGCGCACGTCGACGGTTGCTCGGCCAGCGAGACGAAGGTACGGCGGTCGGCACTCAGCGCGTCGATCGAGCCGGTCTCGATGTCGTACACCCAGCCATGCAGATTCAGCAGGCCTTTCTCCTGGGCCAGGCGCACGCTCGGGTGAGTCTGGATGTTCGCCAGTTGCGCGATCACGTTTTCCCGCACCATCGAACTCAGCTTCGCTGCGTCATTGGCGTGCGGCCGCGATTCGTTGACCACTTTCGCCGACTCGGCGTGTTGCAGCCAGCCGCTGACGGCGGGCAGGTGATCCATGCATTTGCACTGGGCGATGGCGGTCATCGCGCCGCAATCGGAGTGGCCGCAGATCACGATGTCGGTCACGCCGAGCACGGCTACCGCGTATTCCACCGTCGCTGAAACCCCGCCCGGATGCGGGCTGTAGGACGGCACGATATTGCCGGCGTTGCGGATCACGAACAGCTCGCCGGGTTCTTGCTGGGTCAGCAGTTCCGGGACGACGCGGCTGTCGGAGCAGGTGATGAACAAGGTGCCCGGGGTTTGGGTAGTCGCCAGGTGTTTGAACAGTTCGGTGCGTTGTGGAAACGCCTCGTTCTGGAACTTCAGGAAGCCTTCGATCAGGTTTCTCATGGTGTGTCCTCTCAGTTCGAACAGCCGGAGCCGAATTCGCTGTATTGAAGAATGTGTTTTGCGCCGTGGCTGTCGAGGTAAGTCATCTCGACCGGCACTACGCCGCAGACGTCGGCAACCGGGGTGATGCTCACGACTTCAGCGATATCCAGAGACATGCCGTAGCGATAGGCGACGGCCTCTTCATCAGCCTGGGCCTGGGCGGCAAGGCCGGCGAGCAGGGCCAGGGTCAACAGAATTTTTTGCATGGGGCAGCCTCCAGACAGATGTGGTGACGACTTGGCAATTCAGGTTTTGGAGGGGCCCGTACGCGGGGTGCGGGCCCGGGATGGATCAGAACGGACGCAGCGGGAGGAACTTGCCGTCGAGGGTGACCACGGCGCGGGAACCGCCTTCAGGGTCTTCGACTTTCTTGATGTCGAGTTTGAAGTTGATCGCGCTGATGATGCCGTCGCCGAACTGCTCGTGAACCAGTGCTTTCAGCGTGGTGCCGTAGATCTGGACCATCTCGTGGAAGCGATAGATGGTCGGGTCGGTCGGCACACCGTCGAGGCTGCCGCGCAGCGGGATGATCTGCAGGGCGGCGACGTCTTCGGCGCTCAGCTCAAGCTTGTCGCCGACCACTTCGGCAGCGGCTTTCGGCAGTGGATGCTGGCCGAGGAGGGCGGCGGTGACGTAAGCCAGGCTCAGGCCGGTGCCGTCGGCCAGATCCTGCCACGACAGGTTTTTCTGTGCCTTGGCATCCAGGGCGCGGGTGGTCAGAGCGATGCGGCTGTCGTTGTAGGCTTGGGATTGCATGGTGCTTCTCCTTTCGGGGTTGGCTTGCTGTGTGGGATTCATCTTCTGCCGATTGATCCATAGCGTCCAAGACCGATATACAATGCAAAGCATAAGCACTGCCTATAGATGGAGCGTCCCATGCTGCTGCGACATTTGCGATACCTGTTGGCCGTGGCCGATCACGGCGGCTTCACCCGGGCGGCCGAGGCGCTGCACGTTTCGCAGCCGACCCTGTCGCAACAGATCCGCCAACTGGAGGAAAGCCTCGGGGTGGATCTGTTCGACCGCACCTCGCGCTCGGTGAAACCGACTGACGCCGGGGAGGCCTATATCGAATGCGCGCGACGGGTGCTGGTGGAGCTGGAGGCGGGCAAGCGCGCGTTGCATGACGTGAAAGATCTGTCCCGAGGCTCACTGCGGCTGGCCATGACGCCGACGTTCATGGCGTACCTGGTGGGGCCGTTGGTGCGCGACTACGTGGCGCGGTATCCGGGGATTCACCTGGAGATTTTCGAGCTGTCGATGGACGACATCGAGGCCGGGCTGGCGGATGACTCGCTGGATATTGCGATTGCCTTCACGCCGGTGCGCAATCCGGACATTGAGTGCATTCCGGCGTTTGTCGAGACGTTGGGGGTGATGGTCGGGCGTGAGCATCCGTTGTATGACAGCGCTTCGGTGCTGACGCCGGATGACATTGCGCAACTGGATTTCGCCTTGCTGGCGCCGGACTTTTTCACTCGCCTGTCGATCGACGAATACTTCCGCCAGCACGGCATCACGCCCAAGGTGCAGATCGAGGTGAACTCGGTGAGTACGTTGCTGGAAGTAATCCGGCATGCGCCGATTGCGACCATGTTGCCGGAGGCGATTGCGACCGAGGATCGCGCGTTGCGCCGGTTGCGTGTCGAGAGCGAGGCGCCGCAGCGGGGAGCGGCGTTGTTGCGGCGCCAGAATAACTATCACAGTGCGGCATCGGTGGCGTTCATGGAGATGGTGCTGGAAACCCGTTCATGAGCATTGTTTGCAAGCAATAAAAAGGGCCTGCTCCTTATCGGAAGCAGGCCCTTTTGTTTATTGAAGTCAGAACTCAGTAGAACCGATCAATCACCCGAACTTCGTTCTTGTTCTGCATCGAGTCCCACGCCTGTTTCAGCGTTTGCAGAACATTACCGATGAAGTCCTTGTCGGCCGCGGCTTTCTTGCCGACATAGCCGTGGCCGCGGCGGTACATCTTCAGGCGGGCCAGCAGGTTCTGGTTGTTCCGGTCGAACTCTTCTTCACCAGCATGGGGCGACAGGCAGTCGATATGGACCTGACCCGACTTGCTGATCCACAGAATATGGCTGTCGTGGCTGTCTTTTTGCGCAGCGAACATACGAGCCAGTTCTTCGATAGTAGGTTGATTGTTCAGATTCATGATATTGCCCCTTGACCAGTCTGGTGATCTTTCAAAGTTGATTCGCTAATACAGGTAGCCCATCGGTTAGTTGATCCCTGGCACCGAAACCAGGACGTCAGCGGTCGCCCGTATGAAGTACGGGGTCATGCGTCTGTTGCATGTAGTCGTGTTGAATAACTGCTACGCAATAGCGTCACAACGAGGAGAAGCAGCGAAAACCGGAAGGCTCCTTGACGACGTTTTCAGGGTCGACCACAAGCGTCTTGAGAATTTTCGCCAGCGCTTCTCGTCCTTGTACTGGACGTTCAGGCCAGGTCAGCTTCTTCAATCTGCCTTGTGGGCAGCGTGTATCCGGAAAAAACAGCTCGGCGGTCAGACGAGCTTGCTCAAGCGTGTTGCCAGTGCTCCCGATCGGGGAGACGTCTGCATCATGCAAAAGCAAAACGACGCCGTCAACGGTTTTGTAGTGATTATTTTTGGTCACTACATATTGTCGGACAAAGTCATTCTGGAATGAAAAAAGCGGCGTTCAGGCAGCGGGAGAAAGGCTGCGCAGGCAGTAAAACGTGCAGGGATAGCCGTCCACTGTTTTGGTCTGGCGGGTAAAGTCGCCGCCGCTCAGCTCGGGGGTGAGCCGGGCCCAGAACCGCTGTGCAGGCAGGTTGGCGTCGACATGGAAAATCTGCCATCGACCGGGCAAATGGCTCAAGAGGGCAGAGGCGACAAACTGCGCGACGCCTTGGCCACGCCAGCGTCGGCTGACGAAGAAGTAGCCGATGTTGTAGTCGGCGCCTTCGATGAGGAGGTGGTCATCCACGGTCACGAATCCCGCCAGTTCGCCGTCGACGTGAATCAGGAATGGTCGCGTCGCCGGCTGGCGCCAGTAACCGTCTTTCAACTGGATCGGGAAGAACCCATGCCCGCCGAGCTTCAGCGGGAGCCACTCGCTGAAGTCATAGGTGTAGAACTGCATCAGGTTTTCGAGGGTGTCCAGTTCGTCGCGCCGGGCGACGCGCAGTTCGATGACAGACATGCCGCTGACTCCTGACCATCACTGCAGAAACAGTAGCGTGCGGCGGGCTATTTGGCTGCCGGTTTCGCCGAGCGTTTGCTGGTTCCGGTGGTTTTACGCCGGGTGGTCTTGCGTTTGTTCTTCCACGGCGCAGCGGCCTTGCCGGCGGGCGGCGGGCCGCTGATGGTCAGGCTCAGCCCGGCGCAGCGGGTCACTTGCTTGCTCATCCACGCGGCCTGTTTGGTGACGAACTCTTCAAGACTCATCTCGCCGCTTTGCACCATGTCCAGCGCCTGCTCCCAGATCGCTGTGGTGCCGGGGTCGGCAATTGCGCGCGGCACGGCGTCGATCAGGCTGAACGCGGCAGGTGTGGCGGACAGCGCCTTGCCGTTCTTCACCAGATAACCACGATCCAGCAACCCTTGAATGATCGAGGCGCGGGTGGCTTCGGTGCCGATGCCGGTGGTGTCCTTGAGTTTCTGCTTGAGCAGCGGATCTTCCACCAGTTTGGCGACGTTCTTCATCGCCTTGATCAGGTCGCCTTCGGTGTAGGGCTTGGGCGGCTGCGTCCACAGGTCCTTGAGTTTCACGTCTGCGATTGCGCACTCGGCGCCTTGGGTGAACGTCGGCAAGGTTTGCGGGGCCGGCGCTTCACGACCCTTGGCCGGTGCCAGCGCTTCGGGCAACGCGCGTTTCCAGCCCGGTTCGATGATCTGCTTGCCAACCGCGCGCAAGGCTTCCCCGGCGCAATCGAAATCGGCCTGGGTGCGGTCGTATTCGTGATTGGGCAGGAACTGCGCCAGATACCGCGCGCGAATCAGCGTGTAGACCGCGCGGTGCTTGCCGGTCAGGCGTTCGAGATTTTTCGCGGCAGCGGTCGGGATGATGCCGTGGTGAGCGCTGACCTTGGCGTCGTTCCAGGCGCGGGAGCGGCGTTGCGGCTCCAGATGCTCGCGTAGCGCTTCGAGGCTAGGGTCGGCCTGACGCAACGCCGCGAGAATCCCCGGCGCCTCGCTGTGCTGGCTCAGGGGCAGGTAGCCGCAATCGCTGCGCGGGTAGGTGATGACTTTGTAGGTTTCGTACAGGGCCTGGGCGATGTCGAGGGTTTCCTGGGCGCCGAGGCCGAGCTTCTTCGAGCAGACTTCCTGCAAGGTGCCCAGATCGAAGGGCAGGGGTGCCACTTCGCGCATGCGCTCGGTGCGCAGTTTGACCACTCGGGCGCTGGCAGCGCTGCTGATTGCAGCGGCCGCTTGCTGAGCGAGGGCCTGATTGAGGCAGCGATCCTGATCATCACAAGCATCGCCCGGTGCACGCCATTGCGCGGTGAACGCTGTGCCGTTGTGCAGCAGTTGCACATCGATGGCCCAGTACGCCACCGGCACGAAATCGGCGATGCTGCGGTCGCGATCCACCACCAGCCGCAACGTCGGCGTCTGCACGCGGCCCACCGGCAGCACGCCTTGATAGCCGGATTGCCGGCCAAGCAGGGTGAACAGTCGACTCATGTTCATCCCGATCAGCCAATCCGCCCGCGAGCGCCCCAGTGCCGAGTGATACAGGCTGAAGGTTTCGGCGCCCGGCTTGAGCGCCGCCAACGCCTTGCGAATCGAGGCTTCGTCCAGCGCCGACAGCCACAAGCGGCGGATCGGCCCGCGATAGCGGCAATGCTCCACCAGCTCCCGGGCGATCATCTCGCCCTCGCGGTCGGCGTCGGTGGCGATGATCAGTTCGCTGGCCTCGCCGAGCAGGCGCTTGACCGCTTTGTACTGGCTGGCAGTACGCGGCTTGACGGTCATTTTCCATTTGTCCGGGATGATCGGCAGGTCCGCCAGCACCCAGCGCTTGTATTTGGCGTCGTAGGCGTCCGGCGGGGCGGTTTCCAGCAGGTGGCCGATGCACCAAGTCACCGTGACGTCCGTTCCCAGCCAGCAGCCGTCGCCCCGACGCTTTGCGCCGAGTACGGCCGCAATATCCTTGGCCTGGGAGGGTTTTTCACAGAGGTACAGCCGCATAACCACCGTCGTCGATCATTGCCCGAAGAGGCGCACAGGATGGCCTGAGTCGGGCGATCGGGCAACTTTTATCTGTATGGATATACAGATAAAAGGATTGCCGGTCATGACAGCCCGCGTCGGGGCAATCCGGGACGCTATCGAGAAATTGATTAGCGCCCCCGTTGGCGGCTGTGGCAGGTTCAATCTGCCTAACAGGGCGAGTGACAGGACGATCTCGCCAGAAGATCGCCGTTTTTCTGTCTGACACTGACTCTTCAGAAACAAGGACGTACACCATGTCTCAACCTTCCTCCCAGGCCAGCAGCGCCTTTACCGCCGTCGACACCTTCAGCCACCTGTATGACCGTGGCACCGGGACCGTCAACGGCAAACCGTCGTTCACCGCCGACCAGGCCGCCGACGAAATCCTGCGCAAGGGCATGTCGTGGCAGGACAAGAATGCCGACGGCAAAATTGATCTGACCTACACGTTCCTGACCGACAAACCGTCGAACTACAACCCGAAACTCGGCAACTTCAGCGAGTTCAGCGCCCAGCAGAAAGCACAGGCCGTGCTGGCGATGCAATCGTGGTCGGACGTGGCCAATGTCACCTTCACCGAAGGCAAGGGTGGCGACGGTCACATGACCTTCGGCAACTACGACGTCAGCACCGGCGGCGCAGCGTTCGCCTACCTGCCACAGGGCAGCAGCTACGACGGCCAATCGTGGTACCTGATCAACGATCAATACCAGGTCAACAAGACTCCGGACACCAACAACTACGGGCGTCAGACCCTGACCCACGAAATCGGCCACACCCTTGGCCTGTCGCACCCGGGCGCCTACAACGCCGGCAACGGCAACCCGACCTACGGTGACGCCAAATACGCCGAAGACACCCGTGGCTACAGCCTGATGAGCTACTGGAGCGAGGCCAACACCGACCAGAACTTCAGCAAGGACGGCAGCGGTGCCTACGCCTCGGCACCGTTGATGGACGACATCGTCGCCGTGCAGAAACTCTACGGCGCCAACTTCGAAACCCGTGCCGACAACACCGTGTACGGCTTCAACTCCAACGCCGATCGCGACTTCTACAGCGCCACCTCGAACTCCTCCAAAGTGGTGTTCTCGGTATGGGACGGCGGCGGCAACGACACGCTGGATTTCTCAGGCTTCAGCCAGAACCAGAAGATCAACCTCAACGAAGGCTCGTTCTCCGATGTTGGCGGTCTGGTGGGCAACGTGTCCATCGCCCACGGCGTGACCGTGGAAAACGCCATTGGCGGTTCGGCCAATGACCTGCTGATCGGCAACGCAGCGGCCAACGACCTGATTGGTGGCGCGGGTAACGACATCATTTACGGCGGTGGCGGCGGTGATTCGCTGTGGGGCGGTGAAGGCGCGGACACCTTCGTGTTCGGCGCGGCCAGCGACTCGACCATGACCGCGCCGGACTGGATCATGGATTTCACCAGCGGCCTGGACAAGATCGACCTGTCGGGCATCGCCGGCTTCGCCACCGGCGCGGCCACGCTGAATTTCGTCAGCGGTTTCACCGGGCGCGCGGGCGATGCGATCCTCACTTACTTCGAACAGACCAACCAGACCAGCCTGATGATTGACCTTACAGGCCAGGGTTCGGTGGACTTCGCCGTGGGTGTGGTAGGGCAGGCCGTGGCGACCGATATCGTCGCCTGATCTGAAAACGGAAAATCTGAAACGAAAAAACCGCAGTCCTTCGCAGGCTGCGGTTTTTTTGTTTTCGGACATCGCTCTACGACAGTGAAATCCGTTACTGCTCGGTCTCGAGGATCGACGTGGCGTGGGCATTACGTACTCTGGCAAACCACCAGAGAGCCGCCACGCCCAGCAGCGTCGCCAGCACGGCCAGAATCAGAATCACACGTTGCGTCCCCAATGGCGCGGCGAGCAGTGCGACCAGCAGACCGGCCAGCGGTTGCGACAAGTTGTTGAGCAGGGTGATCACGCCCACGGTCTTGCCGAAGTCCTGAGGGGGAATGACTCGCTGGCGAATGCTGCGCATGTAAACGTTGAACATCTTGTCGAAGCCGACGATCAGCAGGAAACCCAGCACATAACCCGCCAGGTTCGGGCTCAGGGCGCTGATGAAGGCGCCGGCGGCGAGCATCGAATAGGCAACGCCACCCAGTACGCGCAAGGGCAATACCACCCGGGCGAGGAAAAACAGAATCACGATGGTGGTCACCGCGCCAGCCGCTTGCAGCACGGCGTAGTCGTCCTTGCCGGCGCTGTATTGACCGAGCACCATGGCCGCCGAAGTGGCCAGGGTGACCCCGACAATCAGGTTGACCCCGACTGCCAGGGTGATGATCTTTTTCAGCTCCGCCAGTTCGCGGATATGCCTGAAAGCGATGCGCAGAGGCTGCAGCCAGATGTCCTGATGCTGCTCGAACACCTCCAGGGTGATACGGCTGAAACGTTGCCACACCAGCATGCTGAGGTCGGCCAGCAGGAACAGTCCGGCCACCCACAGCACCACCCAGTGCCAGGCCGAAACCTCCAGCAGCAATGCCGCCACCAAGGGCCCCAGAACCAGTCCGGTCTGGTCGGCTATCTGCGAGTAGGAAAGGGTTTTGGTGTAGCTGTAGTGTTGGAAGATATGCGGCATCAGCACTTCGCGGGCCATGATGCCCTGAGTCGTCAGCACGCCGCACAGCGCTGACAGCACCACCAGCCATGCGATACCGCCGAAGACGGCATAAAGCCCTACTGCCAGCACGCAGAGCAGCGCCCGGTAGACCTGACTGATGTGCAGGATTCTGATGGGCGAGAACTTGTCGCACAGGGCCCCGCACAGCGGAAACGCGAGAAAGCGCGGCAGCGACTCGACGAAGAATGCGAGCCCCGCCCAGGACGCGCTGTTGGTGGTCTGGAATACCACCAACGGCACGATGAACAACAGGATCTGATCCGCCAGCCGCGACAGGAACAGCGAGATGAAAAAAGCCAGGTAATCCTTACGCATGATGACACTCCTGTGGGTGGGCGGCCTGGCGGGGCTGCCGCAACATCAGTAAGCCGAGCCCGAGCTGTCGTTGAGGTTATGTCGCTCGTCGCCACGCAGGGGCGGGTTGAACACGCTGACCAGAATCAGATCCTGTTCCTTGCCCCCGCGTAGATAATGGCGATCGTGCTGGTCGAGCACATACACATCGCCAGGCCGAATCGGGTAGATATTTCCCTGCATATCTTCGACTTCGCCTTCCCCGGCAATGCAATAACACGCCTCCAGATGATTGCGATAGTGCAACAGCGATTCGGTGCCGGCGCGGACCACGGTGTGACACAGGGTAAAACCCATGGCATCGCGTTCGGTGAGCAGGCGATGGCTGGTGCCGGCGCCCCATTCGACGAAGTACGGGGTTTTTTCTACTTCGGATTTGTTGCGAATGAACATGTGAGCCTCTCTGAGAAAGTCGATAGTGAAAAACGGTCAGGCCGGTTCGGCGCCGGCATTGGTGGCGCGCAGGAGGGCCTCGCCCCAAGCCAGCATTGCGTCGCTCCAGACCAGATCGCGGTGCGCGGCGATGGCCTGGACATCTCGCCAGTGACGCTGGAGCGGGTTGCCGGCCACCAGCGACGAGGCGCCGAGCCGTTCCACCAGACGCCGTACCGCTTGCACGCATTGCTGTGCCAGATAGGCCCGGTCGCGCTTGAGCTGTAACACCTGCCCGGCGTCCAGTGGGCGATCCTGAATACCTGCTTCATGCAGTCGGGAAACCAGCGATTCATACAACAGCCCGGCGCTGTACAACTGCGCCGCCGAGTGAGCTGTCTGCTCGGCGGTCCGTGGATCGCTCGCCAGGGCCGATCCGGCGAGCGCCGCCACATACGCGGCATGGGCACCTTCGGCGCAACCCAGCAGCGGGCCAATGATCGAGGTCGTGAGGTAGGGCACCAACGGCGCATGGTCGATGTAGTCGGTGGCGGACGAAGGCGGATGCCGGGCAAACACCTCGTGCAGGGCGAACACCCGTTCGTGGGGCACCAGTAACTGGTGGGTCAGTACATCGTGGGAACCGGTCGCCGCCATGCCACAGCTGTCCCAACTGTCGAGCCGCTGAACTTCATTCGCAGCAACCAGCAGCAGGAAGCGCGGGGCCTGTTCGGCCTCCGGGTGATTCGGGCAGGGGGCATTGAGCATCATCCAGGTGGCGTCTTCGATACCCGAGCTGAAGCGCCATCGCCCGTTGACCCGAATACCGCCGGCCTCCCACGATAACCGGCTGTCGGCGCTGGCGGATGCCGAGGCGAACAATTGCCGGGGGCCCTCGGCGTACAACTGATCCTGACAGGTCGGTGGCAGGCGCCGGGCAATGCAGGCGTGGCCGCCCACCAGCGCCAGCATCCAGCCCGTGGAGGCACAGGCTCTGGCGGCGATGCGCGCGCTTTCCACAAGCGTTGGCCAGTGCCCACTGCGGGTGACCGGTGCACGTGGCGAGAGCAGGTCCAGCCAGTCGCCGGCGAACAGTTCGCTGAAGGTGCTGCTGCTCAAACGGCGGTTTTTTTCCGCCGCCGCTGCGCGTTCGCGCCAGGCCGGAAGGTGCTCCACGGCCCGTTGGCACAGGGTAGGTGATGCGGCGTGGTAGAACGCTTGTCCGGTGCAATCAATCATCGCCTGACTCCGCGGCAGCGTCGTGGGGCGCTGACAGGTTGCCAAGGCGCGCCCCTTCAAAACAGAACGCTGCGGGTTGTATCACCGGGCCCAGCAGACCAAGGAAGCGTTCTATTTGTTCCTGATCGTCCGAGGCGACGAATTCGCAGAAATTGCTGCTGCTCCACAGCAAGTGGACGTGCTTGAAACGGCCCGAGAGGGCACTGACCAGTTCCTCCAGGGTGACCTGACCGTTCTGCATCTGCTCGAGCATTTGCTGGCGTTTCCAGCGGATCTCTTCCTCGCTGAAGTAGCGGGTCTTGAACACCTCGTCCTTAATCTGCTCGCGCCGCAGGTATTCCTGCGGGTCGGGGTGGTTGAGCTTCTCCAGGAAAAACACCAGACCCCCAGGCTTGAGAAACTGCTTGATATGGGCGATTTGCCGCTCGCGATCGCGGGTATAGAACTGGAACGCGGCCATTTCATAAATGAAATCGAATCCCTGGGCGAAGCGTTCGTATTCGGGGCTTTGCAGCAGGGCCGGGCTGACTTTGAAGACCGATTGCGGATAGAACAGCGACAGTGCAGGGTCTGCATGCCGATCGAACGAAATCCGGTTGGCCTGGTTGGGCGAAGAGGTGAAGCTGCGGATCAGGCCCTGCGAGTGGCCGGCCAGCGCACGGCCATTGCTGCCATCGAAAGCGTCCACCTCGAACAGGCTGAAGGTCTGGTCGGCGCTTCGGGTGTTGGAGCGGGCCAGGTGGGTCAGGGCCACGCCGATCCTCGACAGTTCTTCGAGGATGTACGGCACGCTGGCCAGAAAGTGCGAGAACAAAGGACCCGCACCTTTGATCAGACGATCGTGGTAGTCGAGGATCTGTGGGTCTTTGATCTCCGACGTCAAGTGGCTGTGCAGAGACTGCAAGGGCACCTGACTGGCGCCCGTGGCCAGACTGTGGAAGTGCCCGGCCAGTTTCAGCATGGCGCTTTGTTGCAGGTTCCGGTCCAGACTGATGTCATCCAGTGGCGGCTGCGGACAAGTGTTCATGGGGTAGCTCCTGCTGTCAGATCAGTCCTTTGGCGGTGAACTTGCCCGAGTCGGTTTTCGGCAAGGCTTCGAGAAATACGCACTGGGTCGGCACCATGTGCCAGTCCAGGCGGGTCTTGCAGTAATCGAGCAGGGCCTGTTCGCTGGTCTCGCGATGGTCGATGTCAAGTACGATGCAGGCCTTGGGTACGTGCCCGGCGGATTCGTCGGCGACCGGTACCACCAGCACTTCGGCGACGGCCGGATGCGAGGCCAGGCACTGCTCGATTTCCCGCGGGTTGACGTTCCAGATGTTGCGCGCGAACACGTCATCCTTGCGCGCCACGTAGTAGAGGTAACCGTCCGCGTCTCGTTTGAACAGATCGCCGGTGCGGTACAACCGCGAATGGCCGAACACATCGTGGACGAAGGCCTTTGCATTGGCCTCGGGCATGTTCCAGTACTCAAGCATCAGGTAGTCACTGGTCACCAACAGTTCGCCGACCTGCCCAGGTTCGTCGATGGCCCTACCCTGTTCGTCGACCAGATACAGGCTGACGCCGGGCAGGGGTTTGCCCACCGACGTCGGGCGGCGGTCGATCTCTTCAGGGGGAAGGTAACTGACGCGCTTGCACTCGGTGAGCCCGTAGTTGGAAAAGATTTGGACTTGCGGCAGTGCCTGGCGGATCCGCTGGATATGCCGGGTGTGCAGGGCCTGACCGCTGCTGGAGATATAGCGCAGCCTCGGAACCCTTGTCTGCCACTGCGAGCCGGTATTGGCCAGCAGGAAAAACACCGGGGGAAACACGTGCATGGCGGTGACGGATTCGCGCTCGACTACCCTGAGGACATCTTCGGCGCTGCTGGCGGGACGACTTTCGATGACGCTGGTGGCGCCGGCGAACAGCGGCATCATCACGTTGTAGACGCCGTAGTCGGAGGCTAGCGTCGAGTAGCTGAGGATGCGGTCGTCGGGGGTGTTCTGCAGGTAAGTGGTCACCCGGCGGGAGGCCGCCAGCATGATCCGGTGATTGACCAGCACGCCTTTGGGATTGAAGGTCGAACCCGAGGTATAGAAGATCGAGGTGGGACGTTCCGGATGCGCCTCCAGTGGGGCGGTGACCGAGGTATTTTGTGCTTGGTGCGCGGTAAGGGCATCGGCCAGCGGGATGATCTTTGGTGTAGCGTCGGGGGCGGGAACGGTCAGCAGGACCAGGTCCAGTCCGGCGGACTCGATCAGTCCGGGCAGGTCGTCGGTGCAATCGGTGATCAGCACCCGGGCGCCCGAATGCTTGAGCTGATGAATCAGCTTTGCGCGACTCAACGTGTGATGGGTGGCGGCAGTGATCGCCCCGGCTTGAAGCACCCCGAGGTAGACGGCGATCAGATCGACGGAGATGGCCGAATACAGTCCAACGCGTTCGCCCGGGGCGACTCCCAGGTTCGGTAGCAGAGTGGCGATGGCGTCCGCTCGTTGCTGCAGTTGCTGATAAGAGGTCGCGGCGCCATCCAGAACAATGGCCGGTTTGGTCGGGTATTGGCGGGCGTTATCGGCGATGACCTGATGAAAAAGTTGCATGGCTCAATATCCTTTCAAGCACAACTTCGGGGAGTTAATGGCGTTTTCTTGCGCACACCGAAACATAGGTGCCTTGCCAGGTGTAAGGGTCGATCGGCAAGTTTTCAGAGTTGCTCAATGGCCAACTCTGTTTATCGAAAAACTTATTGAAGGCGTAAATATCAAAATCACCCAGCCAGGCATCAAAGAAACCTTCGCTGTCTTGAATGGATAATCCGGCTTCCTTGTCCCAGATGAAAGGCTCACCGCTTGCCTGGAAGTAACGAGTCAGGTCGGATAACAGATCGAGAAATATATAACCGCCTGGTTTTACAGCGCTGATGATCTTGGGCATCACGATGCGAAGTTCTTCCTGATTGAAGAAGTGCAACACCTCGGAACAGACGAGTACATCGTAAGTTGCAGGGGCGGGGTCATAGTCGAGGATGTCCGCCTGCTGAAAGTCGAGCTCGCGTAACCACGGATTGTGCCTGCGACTCTGAATCGTGCTGTCGACCATGTCGACACCGCTGAGGCTGTAGCCCTTGCGGGCAAGGGCCGTGAGGTTGCGACCGTCGCCGCAACCCAATTCCAGTGCGCAGCCCGGGCCGTCGGGTAGACTGGCCAGAAATTGTTTGAACTCATCGCGCAACTCACCGAACAGGGTGCCGTTGTCGCAAGCACTGTATTCCCTGTCATACCATTCTTTCAGGACGGAACTGTTCACTACTTTCATAGTTATTCTCTGGCATCGATAGATGTGCCACGCAGGAAAACGCGCTGGGTAAAAGCGTGCGATCAATTGATCAGGCTGGGGGCGGGAAATATGAAGTATTTATGAAGGAGGGAGAATGTAACTGGCGGAAGCAAGGCATGCTGAAACTCCATTTCATTATTTTTTTGAGAGCGTCCATGGTTATCGGAAATTGCAAGTTGCTCGATAACGGAGGGGATATTTCCATCGCGTGGCTGGCGCTGTCAAGGCGAACTACGGCAGGGTGTGAGTTATTTTTGTCACAAGTTGGTGACCATCAAAGTTACAGTCTCCACAGATCACGATTTTATTTGCTCGGCAAAAACCGTTCGGCTGCGAACCCGGCGTGATCCGGCCGCATGGGTTATACCTGAAACGCTCTCTTCGCCGCAGTCAGGAGAAACCGATGAAAACTTCCGGTCCCAGTCCCGTCATCACCATCGCCGAGCAGCCAGGCTGCCTGCTTGTGAAATTCCACGGCATACAAGTCGCCGCCTCGGCCCGAGCACTGGTGCTGCTCGAAGCCAATTACCCGCCGGTCTACTACATCCCGCGCGAGGACATCGACGAGAAGTACTTCGCCCGCACCGACCACACCACCTACTGCCCGTACAAGGGAGACGCCAACTATTTCAGTCTGCAAGTCCCAGGGCATGAAGGGGCGAACGCGGTGTGGACGTACGAACATCCGAAGATTTCGGTCAGCCAGATCAAGGACTACGTGGCGTTCTATCCCGATCAGGTGAAATTTGAATTGCTGGAGGCGGAGGTCTGAAATTCCGCAGGGTGGCGAGGGCATTGCGCCCTCGCCACACGTCTATCAATCAGTTCTTGTCCAGATCGATATTCTTTGTCTCACGCAGACAGATCATCCCCACCACCAGGCTCACCCCGGTAATCAGCACCGGGTACCACAGCCCGTAGAAAATATCCCCGGTGTACACCACCAGCGCAAACGACACGGTTGGCAGGAAACCGCCGAACCAGCCGTTGCCAATGTGATACGGCAGGGACATCGAGGTGTAGCGGATGCGGGTCGGGAACAGTTCGACCATCAGCGCCGCGAGCGGGCCGTAGCACATGGCGGAGATGATGATCAGGCCGACGATCAGGGCAACGATCATCGGTTTGTTGATCTGCTGCAGGTCAGCCTGTTGCGGGTAGCCGGCGAGGGTGATGGCGCCGCGCAGTGCCGCCTCGTCGAAACCGTCGAGCTTCACATCGCCGACGCTCACCTGCACCGCGCTGCCCGCCGGAGCGGCGACGCTGGAGTAGGGCAGGCCCTGCTTGACCAGGAAGGTCTTGACCTTGTCGCACGGGCTGTCGAATTTGGCCTTGCCCACCGGATCGAACTGGAAGGTGCAGGTCGCCGGGTCTGCCACCACGGTGATCGGTGCCTGCTGGCTGGCGTGGTCGATGGCCGGGTTGGCGTAGTGGGCCAGGGATTTGAAGATCGGAAAGTACAGCGCCGTGGCAAGCAGCAGGCCGAGCATCAGCACCGGTTTGCGTCCGACTTTGTCCGACAGCCAGCCGAAAATGATGAAGAACGGCGCGCCGATCACCACGCTGATGATCAGCAGACTGTTGGCCACCGCCGGGTCCATTTTCAGGAACTGGGTGAGGAAGAACAGCACGTAGAACTGCGCGGCATAGAAGGTCACCGCTTGCCCTGCGTTGATGCTGAACAGCGCGATCAGCACGACCTTGAGGTTTTCCCATTTACCGAAGGATTCGCGGATCGGCGCCTTGCTGGTCTTGCCTTCCTCTTTCATTTTCAGATAGGCCGGCGACTCGTGCAGGCTCAGGCGAATCCAGGTGGAAATGCCCAGCAGCACGATCGACAGCAGGAACGGAATACGCCAGCCCCAGACTTCGAACTGATCGCCAGTGAAGTAGCGGCAGCCGAGCACCACCAGCAGCGACAGCAGCAGACCGAGGGTCGCGGTGGATTGAATCCAGCTGGTGTGGAAACCGCGCTTGCCGATCGGCGCGTGTTCCGCCACGTAAGTCGCAGCGCCGCCGTATTCGCCGCCGAGGGCCAGGCCCTGCAGCATGCGCAGTATCACCAGAATGATCGGCGCGGCGATGCCGATGCTGGCGTAAGTCGGCAGCAGGCCCACGGCGAATGTCGCCACACCCATCAGGATGATGGTCGCGAGGAAGGTGTATTTGCGCCCGATCATGTCCCCCAACCGACCGAACACCAGCGCCCCGAACGGCCGCACGATGAAGCCTGCGGCGAACGCCATCAGCGCGAAGATGAACGCCGTGGTGTCGTTGACCCCGGCGAAGAACTGCTTGCTGATGACCGCCGCCAGGGCGCCGTAGAGAAAGAAGTCATACCACTCGAACACCGTCCCCAGAGACGAGGCGAAGATGACCTTTCGGGTATCGGGGCTGGCGTCCGTGCTGCGCACGGCGTCCAGAGGCTGAACGTGTTCTGACATATCGGTATCCCTCACAGTGATTGTTTTTGTTGTTTCCACTGTCGGCGCCGGCCTTCTGGGCGTGCGCCGCTGTTCCTTTGGTCAAGAGAGTGCGGTCAGTGCTTTTTCTTCGGCGGGAAAACTCCGGGCGGTTGGGTTGAGAATCAGCTGTGCCGCTTTTTCAGCAATCATCAGCGTAGGCGAACAAGTGTTACCCGAGGTAATGCGCGGCATGATCGACGCATCGGCAATCCGCAGCCCCGGCACGCCGTGCACTCGCAATTGCGCATCGACCACCGCGTCCGCGTCGTTACCCATGCGACAGGTACCGACCGGGTGGAAAATCGTCGTGCCGATCTTCGCCGCCGCTTCGTGCAGTTGCTCTTCGGTCTGCAGGCTGGCGCCGGGCAGGTATTCCACCGGATTGAAGGCTTGCAGGGCCGGGGCGCTGACGATACGCCGGGTCAGGCGAATCGCATCGGCGGCCACGCGCAGGTCTTCGGGATGGCTGAGGTAATTGGGTTGAATCAGCGGGGCTTCTTGCGGATCGGCTGAGCGGATCTCGACCCGGCCCCGGCTCTGCGGCCGTAAATCACACACCGACGCGGTGAACGCGGGGAAGCTGTGCAGCGGTTCACCAAAGCGCTCCAGCGACAGCGGCTGCACGTGATATTCGAGGTTGGCCGAAGTCTGTTCCGGCCCGGAGCGGGCAAATGCGCCCAACTGACTCGGCGCCATCGACAACGGCCCGCTGCGGTCATACAGATAACGCAGGCCCATGCCCATCTTGCCCCACACGCTGCCGGCGATCTGGTTGAGGGTGCGGGCGTTTTCCAGTTTGTAGATCAACCGCAGCTGCAGGTGATCCTGCAGGTTGCCGCCGACGCCCGGCAGTTCATGCACCACGCCGATACCGAGCTTTTCCAGCAGCGGACGCGGGCCGATTCCGGAGCGTTGCAGAATGCTCGGCGAGCCCACAGAACCTGCGCACAACACGATCTCCTTGCGCGCCTTGAAGCTTTTCACCTGACCCTGCCAACGGGCGCTGACCTTCGAGGCGCGACCGTCCTCGAACAACACGCGATCAACCTCGACGTCGGTCAACACAGTGAGATTAGCGCGATCGCGAATCGGCTTCAGAAACGCCTTCGCCGCATTCCAGCGCACCCCGGCCTTCTGATTCACCTGAAAATAGCCGCAACCTTCGTTGTCGCCCTGGTTGAAGTCATCGATGCTGGCGATGCCGCTCTGTTCGGCAGCGCTGCGGAACGCATCGAGAATCGGCCACGACAGGCGCTGGCGTTCGACCCGCCACTCACCCTTGTCGCCATGAAAGTCCGCCGCGCCGGCAAAGTGGTTTTCGCTCTGCTTGAACAGCGGCAGCACGTCATTCCAGGCCCAGCCCGGATTGCCCTCGGCAGCCCAGCCGTCATAGTCGTTGGCCTGGCCGCGCATGTAGATCATGCCGTTGATCGACGAACAGCCGCCCAGCACCTTGCCGCGCGGATAACTCAGCGCGCGGCCATTGAGGCCCGGTTGCTTTTCAGTCTTGAAGCACCAGTCGGTGCGCGGGTTGCCGATGCAGAACAGGTAACCCACGGGGATGTGAATCCACGGATAGTTGTCGCGCCCGCCGGCTTCCAGCAACAGCACGCGCTGCTGCGGATCCGCCGACAGCCGGTTGGCCAGCAAACACCCGGCCGGCCCGGCGCCGACCACGATGTAATCGAATTCATCGAGGGAAGTCTGCATTCCCTGACCTCGCTTATTGTTTTTGTTGTCAGTCATCCTAGTTGTTAGCTTTCGTCAAAAGAATGTTAGTTTTTGCGCAGCCGCTGTGCGTTTTCAAACAGCGCTCCCTGACGATAGCCGACAAGGACAAGCCATGTTCGACTGGAACGACCTGCGGTTCTTTCTTGAGTTACAGCGCAGTGGCCGACTGCTCACCGCCGCCCGCCGCTTGAACACCACGCACGCCACCGTCGCCCGGCATATCGAGGCCATCGAAAAAAGCCTCGGCACCGCGCTGTTCGTGCAGCACGCCCAAGGCTACGAGATGACCCCGGCGGGGGAGGCGCTGCTCAAACATGCCGAAGCAATGGAAAACGTCGCGCTGTTGGCTCAGGAAGAAATCACCCAATCCACGGCACCGCTGGGCAAGATCCGCGTTGGTGTCACCGAAGGCCTGGGCATCATGTTTCTCGCCAGTCGCATGATCGGGTTGTTCGAGCGCTATCCGGGGCTGGAAGTGGAACTGGTGGCTGTGCCGCGTTTCGTCAGCATTCTCAACCGTGAGGCGGAAATCAGCATTCACCTGGAACGGCCGGCGGCGGACATGCTGGTCACCCGCAAACTCACCGATTACCGGCTCGCGCTCTATGCCAGCCGCGCCTACCTCGACAATGCGCCGCCGCTGCGCAGTCGCGAAGATCTCGGGCGGCACGCGTGGATCGGTTATGTCGATGATCTGCTGTTCAGTCAGGAGCTGATGTTTCTCAACAGCTTCTGCCGCAATCCGCGTGTTGTGTTTCACAGCACCAGCGTGATTGCCCAGCAGCAGGCGGCGCGCTCGGGGCTTGGGATTGCGGTGTTGCCTTGCTACATGGCCGCGTCGGATCCGGATCTGGTGGCGCTGCTTCCGGATGAGAGCATCGAGCGCAGTTACTGGATCAGTACGCGGCGGGAGTTGCACAAGTCGGTGCGGTTGCGGGTGGTTTGGGATTACGTCGTGGGTTTGTGTGAAGGCGAGCGCGAGTTGTTGATGGGGCAGTAACGGACGGCTGTTTCATGCAACTAAAACGCCCGGCAAAAGGTCATTCGATTTGCGGAGGTTGAGTCATCTCGCAGAACCTCGACAATGAAGACGTTACCCGTGGCCACTCACCTCGATCGCCGCAATAACCTGTCCCTCGACAGCCTGAATTTCTTCCTCGCCGACGTGCGTGACGGGCTCGGTCCCTATTTGGCGATTTACCTGTTGGCGGTTCACCACTGGGAGCCGGCGAGCATTGGTCTGGTCATGACCATTGCCGGGATCGCTGCGCTCATCACGCAGACCCCGGCAGGCGCGCTGGTCGACAGCACACGCTTCAAACGGGCGCTGATAGCGATTGCTGCGCTGGTGGTCACCGGAAGCTGTCTGCTGCTGCCGTTCGTGACGTCGTTCAGCCTGGTGGCGGTGACGCAAGCCATCAGTGCCGTCGCCGCTTCGATCTTCGCGCCAGCCATTTGCGCGATCACCCTTGGCATTACCGGGCCTCGCGCGTTTACGCGAAGAACCGGGCGCAACGAAACCTTCAACCACGCCGGCAACGCTTGCGCCGCGTTGTTGGCTGGTTTGTCCGCGTACCTGTTCGGCCCGGTCGCGGTGTTTTATCTGATGGCAGTCATGGCGCTGGCCAGTGTGATTGCCGTCTCGTTCGTATCGGCCGACGCGATTGACCACGATCTCGCCCGAGGCCTGGAGCCCAGCGAAACGGGGCAGGGCAAGCAGCCTTCGGGCTTTTCCGTGTTGCTCACCAACCGCCCGCTGCTGATGTTCGCGATTTGCTGCGCGCTGTTTCATCTGGCAAACGCGGCAATGTTGCCGCTGGTGAGCCAGAAACTGGCGCAGGCCAATCTGCAGATGGCCACGCCGCTCACCTCCGCCTGCATCGTCGCGGCGCAACTGGTGATGGTGCCGGTCGCGCTGCTGGTGGGGGCGAAGGCCGATCTGTGGGGACGCAAGCCGTTGCTGCTGGCGGGGTTTCTGATTTTGCCGTTGCGTGGCGTGTTGTATGTGCTGTCGAACGATCCGTGGTGGCTGGTTTCGGTGCAGTTGCTCGATGGCATCGGCGCGGGGATTTTCGGCGCGCTGTTTCCGGTGGTGGTGAAAGACCTGACGCTGGGCACCGGGCATTTCAATGTCAGCCTTGGGGCGATTTCGACGGTGTTTGGTCTGGGGGCTGCGCTGAGCAACAGCCTTGCGGGGATTGTGGTTCAGGAGGCGGGATACAGCGCTGCGTTCCTGACCTTGGCGGGGGTAGCGATGGCGGCGCTGGTGCTGCTTTGGGTGGCGGTGCCGGAGACGGTGTCGCGCTCCAATACCGAATCAAAGGTATTGCACAGCAAGGCGCCACCGATGGTTGCGCCATGACTCAACGGTCGCAAGACTTGTTCAACCGGCGGGAATCGACAGCGTCGCCCTCAGACCGCCCTCGACCCGGTTTTCCAGTGTGATTCGCCCGCCCAGACGGGTCGCGATGGTATGGACGATGGTCAGCCCCAGCCCCGCACCTTGGGGATTGCCCCGGCTGTAGAACCGTTCGAACAACCGCGCTCGATCCGCTTCATCGATTCCCGGCCCCTGATCTTCAACGCTCAAATGGTAGAAGCCGTCGGCCTGGGTCAATTGCACGCCGATCACGCCCTGTTCGGGAGAGAAATTGGCAGCGTTGGTGATCAGGTTGTTCAGGGCGATGTCGATGGCGGCAGCATCGGTGAGGGCATTGAAGGAGGGGGCGCTGACGTCGAAGGCCAGTTCCAGATGTTTGCTCAACAGCCACGGCGTCAGTTGCACCAGACTGTTGCGTACGATTTCACCGAGATCGATGCGTTTGTTGGCAGGCGCCTTGGCCTCTGGTTCGAGGCGGGCCATGGTCAGCAACTGATTGACCAGGCGGCTGGTGCGATCCACCCCGGCGATCAAAAACTCGAGTGACTCGCGCCGCTCCTGTTCAGTGCCGGCCTCCAGCAGGTTTTGCGCATGGACACGCAGTACCGCCAATGGCGTGCGCATTTCGTGGGCGGCGTCGGCGATGAAGCGCCGTTCACGGCCCAGCACTTCCTGGATCTGCGCGAGCATGCGGTTGAGCGCGGCCTGCATCGGTTCCAGCTCGCTGGGCAGGGGTGTCAATTGCAGCGGTTCGAGGGAGCCACTGTGGCGGGCGCGCAGGGTTGCGGCCATGTTGGCCAAGGGTTTGAGACCCCAACCGATGGCCAGCCAGATCATCGCGGCAAGGACGAGGCTGCCGATCACGTTCGGCCATAGTGTGTGGCGGACGATCCGGTCAACCAGATCCGCTCGCACGTCGCCACGTTCGCCCACCCAGATGCGCAGCCCGTTCTGTTTGTCTTCCAGGATAAAGGCCCGCCAGTGGCGCTTGTTCAGATCCTCCACGTCGCTGAAGCCAGGCTGGATCGGCGGCGTGCTGAAGGAGGGCGCGCTGGCGGTATGCACCAGGACCTCGCCCTTGGTATTCCAGACCTGAAAGGCGAGTTTTCTTTCGTAGGGGTGGCCGTCACCTTTTGGCACAGCTTCAGCCAATGCCGAGTTGAACGCCCGATACAGATCCGCGTGTTCCTGCCCCGGCAACGGCATGCGCATCACGCCTTGCAGCAGACGCGCATTCTGCGCCAGTTGCGCGTCGTAGACTTCGGCGATTTCGTGGTTGCTGTCGTGCAGGTTGAACAGGCTGAGCACTGTCAGCCCGGCAAGCATCAGGCCGATGATCAGAGTCAGAGTACGGCGCCGGATCGAGGTCATCGACGCTCCTCCACCAGATAACCCACACCGCGGATGGTGCGGATCAGGTCGGTGGAGAATTTCTTGCGCAGGTGGTGGATGTGCACTTCCAGGGTGTTGCTTTCGGCTTCTTCGTTCCAGCCGTAGAGCAGTTGCGTCAAGTGATCGCGGGTCATGACCCGGCCGGGTGGCGACAACAGTTCATGCAGCAGCTGATATTCCTTGGGCGTGAGTATCACCGGCTGGCCCAGATAGCTGACTTGCTGGGTGCCGGGGTTGAGGCTGATGCCGGCGTGTTCGATCAGCATCTGCGCGCGTCCGGCACTGCGTCGCAGCAGGGCGCGCAGGCGGGCCTTGAGCTCGGCCAGGTCGAAGGGCTTGATCAGGTAGTCGTCGGCGCCGGCGTCCAGTCCCGCGATGCGGTCTTCCGTGGCATCGCGTGCGGTGAGGATCAGCACCGGCAGGTTCGAGCCACTGGCGCGCAGACGGCGTAACACTTCGAGACCGTCCATGCGTGGCAGGCCGAGATCGAGCACCGCCAGGTCAAAGGTCTCGCTGAGCAGGGCGTGCAGGGCGCTGCTGCCGTCCTTGAGCCAGTCGACGGTGTAGCCCTCGCGCCCCAGCGCCTGATGAATGCCCTCGCCAAGGGCCTCGTCATCTTCGATCAGTAATAAACGCACACGAACCCCTGTCAGTCGAGTTTCTTGTTCACGTCCACCAGCAACGCGGCGATCTCTTTGCGGCGCCCGGCGTCCGCACTTTCCCTGCCCGGACGGGGAGCGGCCTGCTGGGCTTTTTGCAGCGCTGCCCTGGCTTCAGCGTAGCGTTTCTGACGGTAGAGGTGGTCGCCCCAGAAGTACAGGCTGTCGATGCCGTCGGGGTTGAGTTGCAAAGCCTGTTTGAGCAGTTGTTCGGCTTTGTCGCTGTCGCCGAAACCGATCGGCCAGCCCGGTACCCGGTCGTACAGCGCGGCCAGGCTGGTGTAGGCTGAACCTTGCAGCGCCTTGGGATCGAGGGTCAGGGATTTTTCCAGATCGGCCTTGGCGTCCTTGGCTTTGCCCAGGGCCCCAAGTCCGCCCTCGGCACCGGCCCAACTGCTGGTGACGATGCCTTTCCAGATCCAGGCCTCGGCGACGGCCGGACGTTCCGTGGCGAAGTGCGTTGCCTGGACGGCCAACTGTTCAAATGCAGCGGCGCGCTGTTTTTCCGGTGTTTCGTACTGGATGTGCGCCCAGCTCTGCTGGATGCTGTTGAGGCGTTGCTGATCGGCGGCGTCCATCGCCAAAGCTGATTGACTTAGGGCGCCCAGCAGCAGGCATGCGAAGAGTCTTTTCATGGTTTTGGCGTCTCGTTCTCGGGTTTTTCACTCAGGCGACGGATCAACGGCAATTGCTTGCGCAGACCGCGATCCACCAGATTGGGCAGCAGGCTGTTGAGGCGTACGAAAAAGCGCTCCGGCCAGCCCAGATAGAGGTCGCGGCGATCACCGGCAATCGCATGGATCACGGCGGCGGCGACGGCCTGCGGATCGTCGACGCTGGCTTTGAGTGCATCGTTCAATGCCTGCGCAGCGGCACTGTTCATGCTGGTGCGGGTGGCGCGCGGTGCGACATACAGCACGCCGACCCGGGTGTCCGCCAGTTCCCGGCGCAAGGCCTCGGAAAATCCGCGCAAGGCAAACTTGGTTGCGCAATAACTGGCATAACCGGGATAGCCGATTGAACCGTAGGTAGAGCCGACATTGACCACCATGGCGCTGTCGGCCTGCTTGAGCAGCGGTAGCAACAGTTTGGTCAGGCAGATCGGCGCACTGATGTTCACCGCCAGCATGGCGTTGATGTCGCTGTCGTCGAGCTGTTCCAGCATTGCGAAGTGATTGACCCCGGCGGCGTTGATCAGCAGGTTGATGCCGCCGATGGCCTCGGCGGCGGCCAGCACCTTGCGCCGGTCGCTGAGGAATGTCAGGTCGGCAGCGACCCAGCACAGATTCTGTGGGTAAAGATCGAGCAACGGGCGCAGCGATTCCTGATGTCGCGCCACCGCCAGGACTTGCGCACCGGCGGCGCACAGGGCACGAGTGATGGCCAGTCCGATGCCGCCGCTGGCACCGGTCAGCACCACACGGGCTTCATGCAGCTGCATGTTGAACCTCCGCGTCACGGGGCAGGCTTCGGAACATGTCGGTGTAGAGCCGATAGACGACTTTCGAGGCATGAATCACCGCCGCCTGATCGGCCGGATCTTCCAGCTGATTCATCAACCGGCGATAGGTGTGCATGTGCTCGATGTCGAGCGAACCGTGGGAGCTGAGATAACTGAACGCCGTTTCGGGCAGCGCCAGTCGTTCGCGAATGCTGCCTGCCGCGTGTGTGGCCAAAGCGATGCTGGTGCCTTCAAGCACATTCACCATGCCGAACAATCCCACCGGGTTGCCCCGGGCGATCAGGTCGTAGAGGAAACTGACCATCAGCTCGATCGGCAACGAAGGCTGACCGTCCCGGACCGCGTCACGATCACCGCCACAAGCGGCGATGTCGTCGAGTACCCATTGCTCATGACCGTATTCGTCCTCGATGTATTCGCACACGGCTTTGCGCAGCCATTCCAGTTGCGTCGGCAGTCGCGCACCACAGGCCATCATCAGCGGTACGGTGTGACGCACGTGGTAGTAGGCCTGGGCGAGAAACGCGCGATAGCTTTCAAGACTGACCTTGCCTTGCAGCGCATCGAGGATGATCGGCAAATTGAACAACTCGTGGCGTTCCTGTTGTGTGGCTTCTTGCAGGGTGTCGAAAAAACTCATGGTGCCGACTCCTCGGAAAGGACTGATTCAGTGAGCAAGGTGCGGTACTGCGCGACGATCGCATCGCGGCGCGGGCGGCCGTTGGCGGTGAGCAGGCCATTGGCGGCGGTGAAGGGTTGGTTGAGGCGCGTCCAGTGATTCACTTGGGCGTAATCGGGCAATACCTCGTTGGCAGCGGCGATGGCGGCTTCCAGTTGTGCATCGGTGCAATCAGGGCGATGTGGCCAGAGCAGGGCGTGGTTGTGCGGCAAGGCCTCGCCATACACAAAGGCCTGAGCGATGTGATGGCGCTGGGTCAGTTCGGACTCGACCCATTCCGGGTTGACGTTGCGCCCGAAGCTGGTGACGAACTGATGCTTCTTGCGGCCCTTGAGGTAGAGAAAACCCTCCGGATCGAATTCGCCCAGATCACCGCTGGGCCACCATTCATCACTGAATGCCGGTTCGCCCAGGTAGCCGATCAGTGTCGAGCCCTTGATCAACACCTCTCCGTCTTCGGCAAGGCGTACGTCGACATGGGGCAGGGGCCGCCCGACACTGCCCGGACGCCGAGCCCCGGGCCGGTTGAGGCAGACCACCGATGCGCACTCGGACAGGCCGTAGCCTTCGTAGACCGGCAGGCCGACCCGTTGCGCGCGGTGCAGCAGATCCTCGGAAACCCGTGCGCCACCAACGGCGGCAAAACGCAGCGATTGCGGATCGAAGGCTTTCTGTTCGGCAGCGCTGACCAACAGCAAAAGCAATTGCGGCACCAGGATCAGACTCTCGGGCGCCCGGTGGGCCAGGCAGCCGAGCAAGCGCGGCAGGTCGACGCCGCTGGCGCCCTGGATGCCCAGGATTTTCTGGCTCGGCACGCTCAGCGTCGCCCCGGCGTACAGGGCCGCATAACAGCCAAGGTTTTCCAGCAGGATCGCCAGTGGCAGCAACGCCACGTGATGTTGAGGGGCTGTGGGTTTGCTGGATTCTTCCAGCTCCCGAGCGACCCGCAGCAGACTGTCCGCGCTCAGGCACACGCCCTTCGGTGTACCGGTGGTGCCGGAAGTAAACGTCAGTTTGGCAGTGCCGGCCGGCAGGCGGTCGGGCCCTTCAAAGGCGCGGCACCAGAATTCACCGCGTTGTTCATAACCGGCGGCCAGCAATTCTGGCTCCAACTCCGGTTCGGCGATCACTCGCTCGGCCTGGCTTTGCTCAAGGCAATGGGCACGTTGTGCCGGACTGAAGAACGGTGGCAGGGTCACGCACGTCAAGCCTTCAAACAACGCCGCCAGATCCCAGAGTATGGCTTCGACGCCGTTGTCCAGCGCCAGGGCGATAACCTTCACGTTTTCATCGCGCAAGCGCTGCTGGCGGTACATCACCTCGGCGTACAGCGTCGTGTAGCTGATTTTCAGCGTGTCGCCCCACAACGCCAGGGCGTTGTCATTGCGCCCTGCATGGCTGCGCAGGGTTTCCTGAAATCGTTGACGTTCAAGCGACATGGCAGGCTCCCTCAACGGATGTCGGCAATCCCAGCCGGCTGAACAGACCGATGTTGCGCAGATGGATGAAACCGGAGCGGATATTGCCCACGTGCACCCAGGGTTTGCTTTCGTAGTAACTGCCCCAGTGGTGACGGTCATCGCCCAGACGCTCCGGGTCAGCGGCGCACAGCGTTACCGGTTTCAGACCCAGGCGATGGAAGCTGTTGACCAGTCCGATATTGCCGGTGAAGGTCACCCATTCCAGACCCCCCATGGCCAACAGGTAAGTGATGGCAATGATGCTCAGGCGTGCGCTGCCGGTGTCGTTGGCGGCAAGGTTGCCGACTTCGACAATGCCGCTGCGCTCCACCGGACGGTCGGCCGCCGCGCTGATCAAGGGCTCGATCGGCTCATCCAGGTAACGTTCGAGAAACAGCGATTCAAGATGCGCGCGGCGTACGCCGGCCACCGCGCACAGTTCGCCGGAGTCGTTGTGCACGCCAAACAGTTCGGGCATGAAATGACGAATATCGGCGCCATGAGCCTTGTGAAAGCGCTGTTGAATGAACGCTTCGAACGATGCCCGCTGAGCGTCGCCCGGCAGCGAGCTGGACAGTCGCATAAGTGTTTCGGCATGGCCGAAGTGCAGGGGCAGGGGGATATTCCAGTCAGAATCGGGCATGGGCTGAAGGCCTCCCTCAAAGGATTTGAGAGGAGTATCCGGGCCATTTCTTAACGAAGTCTGAAGGTGAAAAAAGGTTAACGAAACCGTTGATCTTCAGACTGTCTTAAGACTTTCAGGGCAGGGTAACGCCGTCGGTTCGCCCGGCAACCGGATCGAAACGGCCGAACGAGTCGGCCGTCGCTCACAACAATCACGAGGCACCTATGACCCACGACATGGCCGCACCCCGTTATGGAAAACTGTCGATCACATTGCACTGGCTGATGCTGGCGTTGTTCGTCGGCGTATACGCTTGCGTTGAAATCAAAGTCTTCATGCCCAAAGGCAGCGAAGCGCGAGGCCTGTTAATGGGGTTGCACGGGGTGTTTGGCGCGAGCATCTTCGTCATGGTGTGGGTCCGCCTTCTCGGACGCCTGTCGCCGCGTCCACCGATTACCCCGAAACCTCCTGCCTGGCAGACCGCAATCGCTCACCTGATGCACTTGGCCCTGTATGTGCTGATGATCGTCACACCGGTGCTGGCCTGGCTGATGCTCGCCGTCGGCGACAAACCCTTTCCGTACTTCGGCTTTCATTTACCGGCGCCGGTGGCGGTCGATCCGGACATGGCCAAACAGATCAAGTATTGGCATGAACTGCTGGGTAGTACGGGCTATTGGCTGATCGGCCTGCACGCGGCGGCGGGACTGTTTCATCACTATTGGGTGCGGGACAACACGCTGCTGCGCATGCTGCCGTCGCGTCAGCGGTGAGTTCGGTGTTGAGTTAAGTGTTCAAGAAGTGAGGACATTTTCATAACGTTTCGGTCAGCGGTTTGACCGTATGGATTGAGCTAACTACGCTGCCCTTCATGGAAGTGTCATCTCGCACGACAAGGAGTGTCGGTTATGCGCGCAGCCGTTCGTTCGCCTTTTATTCTGGGCCTGTTCCTGCCCCTGGCATTCAGCGCCATGGCGGCCCAGCCACCCCTCGATCCGCTGGAAACCCTGAACCGCATCAACCGCAACTACAACACCCTCAAGGATGCCTGTCAGGAGCCCGACACCGGTGCTGCTCGCGGGCTCTATTATTGCAGCGGGGTGACGTTGCGCATGGTCAACGACGGGCCGTTCAACCCGTGGGACTACAGCCCTTACGCGATCAAGATCGGTGCGACGTCCTACTCGTGGATCCGCAAGGATCTGAGCACCCGGATTCTCATTCACCCGGCCGGTTTCATCCTGCGCAATCCCACTGATGCGGCGGCGCTGCAATTGCCGGTCAAGGAGCAAGGCTTCACCTGTATCTACGCCTTCGATGGCGGCACCGGGCCCGAGCGCAAGTGGTATGGCTGCGGCTTTTTCGACAGTCGCGAACCGCCGCGCGCCGCTCAGGGAACGATGAACAACAAGAACGCCGCGCTGGCCTACGGCACTTGCGCGGAAGCCGGCGTGACCACCGCCGAGCAGTGGACCAACAAGTACACCGGGTTGATGAAAGGGCCGATCCAGTACGGCCAGTGTTCCTGGAACGCGGAAAAGCCCAGCGACTGGAATGCGATGATCCGCGTCCACGAATCGCGGGTGAACACCACCAACAAAGACCCCTTCGCCTTCAGTGCGCAGGTCAACGAATTCATGTTGAAGAACGCTTCGTCGACTAACGACGGCAGCGAGAATATGAAGTACATCGACGCCTTCATCTACAACGTCAACAGCACGCAGAACTTCGCCACCCGCGGCGATCAGGCGCCGCCGAAACCGGAAAACGGCTTGAACAGCGCGCGCAACTTCCAGAAGAAACTCCAGGCTCAGGGGTACAGCGTGCCGGTCCTGCGACTGGACTTCACCAAACCGCCGGAGCAGCGTTTCAGCTACGTTGCGGCGGATCAGGCGATTGATCTGACAGGCGCTGGCAACGGGCAAACCACGCCGGCTCCGGTGCCTCGCTACATTGCCTCGGCCAACTGGGTCGAACGTCACGACCCCGGCACGGGCAAGAAGGAGTGGACCCTGAACGTCACGCCCACCGCTCAGGGCAAAGCGATTCAGGCCAGCGATCAGGAGGCTCTGTACAAGGAATTGTTCGCGCTGCGCGGTGCCGACAGCCAGTGGCGCGACAACGAAAAATCCGCCGGCAGCATGCGTCAGCAACTGAGCTGCCTGGTGCAGAACTACCCCGGCAAGACCGAGTGGAATCTGGAGCCGTTTCGTCCCGTGGTCACCCCTCAGGAAGCGGCGAAAGCCGGTTGCAATCCGCTGCCGGTGAAGGCGCCGCAATACATCGCTTCCGCCGATTGGGTCAAACGTTACGACCCGGGCACCCGTCAGGACGAATGGACCTTGAGCATCGTGCCGACAGCCGCCGGACGTGCCTTGCCCAACGAACAGATCGACGCCTTGTACCAGCAGTTGTTCGCCCTTCGGGGTGCCGATGGCAACTGGCGCGACAACGAAAAATCCGTCGGCAGCATGCGCCAGCAATTGAACTGCGTACTGGTGAATTACCGCGCCAAGACGCCATGGAATCTTGAACCCTTCCGGCCTGCGCTCTCGGACAACGAGACACGCTCGGCAGGTTGCAACCCGGTTTCGCGTTAAGCCCGCCCGATGCAGCAGGACGTCGCATCGGGTTGAGCAGGGAAGGTCAGAAGCACCATCAGGGAGAAACACGTCATGAAAGAGCGCTGGAACAGGATCGTCCCGTTACTCGCGGTTCCATTGTTTCTGCACGCGACCTCGGCCAGTGCCGAGTCCTGTGAAGAAACCCTCAAACGCGTTGAAAGCTTGTACAACAAAACTGTTGCCAGTTGCGGAGGAGATCCGGCGTCGGACTGCTCGGGTCTGTTGATCCGGGGCACGCACCGGGCCGACCCGGCGAAAGGGCAGAAGTGGGATGTGTGGAACCCAAGCCCCAAAGCGGTCGAACTGGGCACGTTTGCCGCCTCCTACATGCGGGCTGATGGTATCAGCTACGAAGACCCCGGCATGAGCACCCAGAACGGGTACATCATCACCCCGGTCGATATGGTGCGCGATCCGGAAAATCCGGTGCATGTTTACTGCGCATTTCCCAACGATGCCTGGACCGATTTTCGCGACGATCGCGGCTGCGGCAACAACAAGAACACCAGCCCGACCGAAGCGGTCTGCCAGGCCATGGCGCCGCCGATCACCAACGTCAACGCGTGGGTCGCGCACTTCACCAAGTTCAACAACAACCGCCAGCAGGATCAGCTGCAATGCGGCTTCAACATGCGCAACCCGATGAGCAGCCAGGATCGGGTCAACGCGTTCCAGAACTTCATGGGCGCCCGGCGCGTCATCAACACCCGTGAGTTTCAGACCCAGACTGAGCTGCGCCTGGGCAATCCGAAGACCGATGAATTGCCGATCCTGGCGTTTTTCTACAGCGATTCCCGGGGCTTGAACGATGCGCTGGCCAACCAGCGCGATTACAAGAACAAGACCGGCAAGGACCGCAACATCGTCAAGATCGACTTCCCGAGAACCCCGACCGCCAAGGCCACGTTTTCATGCATGCAGACGGCAGCACCACCGGCGCAACAGTTCTGCGAGAAGTACATCGAGTCCAGCACCTGGGTTCAGCGTGACGACCCTAAACTCGGGCCGAAAACCTGGTCTCTGGAAGTCGTGCCGACCGCCTGCGGTCGCGCGATCAAGGACGACCAGACCGACCGCATGTTTGCCGAGCTGTACAACAAACACAAAAACGACGAGCAATGGCGCCAGTACAGCGTCAACGGCGGGTCATTGCGCCGGCAGCTGGTTTGTCATCTGGCAGCAACGTTTGATGGCAAGCCTGTGAGGAACAAGCCGGAGTGGAACCTTGAACCGGCGCGGCCGTATGTGGATCAGGCGACGGCGGTGGCGCAGCGGTGTAATCCGTACTGAGTTTTTTTTGCGATGAAGTCCGGTCTGCTGATGCCGTGGGTGTCGGCAGACCGTTCTGTTTTCCGCTGGTCAAACAGCGTATTGACATATCGAATAATCTCGATATTCTCGCGGCATGGACCTGATCGAAGTATTCAAAGCACTCTCAAACCCGGTACGGCTTGAAATCCTGAAAGGCTTGAAGGACCCCGTAAAGAACTTCCCCCCGCAGGACGAGGGCGACGTTCACACGGTGGGCGTGTGTGTGAGCAGTATTCAAGAGGGCATCGGACTCTCGCAGTCAACGGTGTCCGGTTATCTTGCAACGCTGCAGCGCGTGGGCCTGGTTGAAGTCAGGCGCATCGGTCAGTGGACCTACTACAAGCGCAATGAAGCCAACATCAGCGCTTTGGCCGAGGTCATAGGGAAAGAGCTGTAAAAAAATTTACCGCATGATATCGAGATATCTCGATATCCCTTATTGTCGATACGAGGATTCACCATGAAAGCGATGCTGCTTGAATCATTTGGCAACCCGGAATCGTTCACGCTCTGCGACGTGCCCAAACCCGTGCCGGAAGCGGGGCAAGTGTTGGTCCGGGTACACGCCACCTCGATCAATCCATTGGATTATCAAGTCCGACGCGGCGACTATCCCGACCTGGTGCAACTGCCTGCCATCACCGGACATGACGTCTCCGGCGTAGTCGAAGCGGTCGGCCCCGGCGTGACGGCTTTCGCCCCCGGAGACGAAGTCTGGTACACGCCGCAAATCTTCGACGGCCCCGGCAGCTATGCCGAGTACCACGTGGCGTCCGCCAGCATCATCGGCAAAAAGCCTTCCTCGCTGAGCCATCTCGAAGCGGCCAGCCTGAGCCTGGTCGGCGGGACGGCGTGGGAAGCGCTGATCGTGCGGGCGGCGCTCAGAGTGGGGGAGAGCATTCTGATCCACGGCGGCGCGGGAGGCGTCGGACATGTCGCTATTCAGCTCGCCAAGGCGATGGGTGCCAAAGTGTTCACCACTGCGCGCGAAGCAAACGCCGAGTTCGTCCGCCGCATGGGCGCCGATGTGATCATCGACTACGAAAAGGACGACTACGTCGACGCCATCCTGCGAGAAACCAATGGCCTCGGAGTGGACGTGGTATTCGACACCATCGGCGGCGACACACTCTCGCGCAGTCCCGACGCCCTCGCACAACTTGGCCGCGTGGTCTCGATCGTCGACATCGCCAAACCACAAAACCTCGTTCAGGCCTGGGGCAAGAACGCGAGCTATCACTTCGTCTTCACCCGCCAGAACCGCGGCAAGCTCGATGAATTGAGTGCCCTGGTGGAGCGCGGTCAACTGCGACCACATGTTGGCGCGGTGTATTCGCTTGCGGAGATTCCGCTGGCCCATGCTCGGTTGGAAAGTCCCAATAACGGTCTTCAAGGGAAGATTGCGATTGCGGTCGAGCCGGGGCTTCGGGCAGGTTCTGTGGGGGATGCGTCATGATTTATGAGATCGCTTTGTTGCCTGTTCACGCAGAACGTGTTGATGAGTTCCGGCGTGCATTTGCCGAGGTCGCGCCTTTGCTCCGCCGCGCGAATGGGTATGGCGGGCATATGCTTGCGCAGGGGATTGAAACGCCGGAGCGGTTCAATTTGATCGTGCGGTGGGAATCGCTTGAGGCTCATGCGGAGTTTGAGGCGGGGGAGGATCACAGGGTCTTTATGTTGGGGCTGGAGGAGTATTTTTCGGAGGAGCCGCAGGTTTATCACATTGAGGGGGCGGGTTTTAGTGCGGGTGAAGGTGATGGGGGGCTTTGGCCCGGAAACTGAAACAGGAGCCCTTCAGAAAAAGGGAGCAGATTCACTACCTGAATCTGCTCCCTTTTTTGTTCGTTAAGCTCAACCGTTGGCGTTTGCTCTCTTTTCCGCCGTCACGATGCAAGCCTTGTAGAAATTGGAATGGAAATCGCTGATCGCTTTCTGCTGCAAGCTCTCGCTTGAGTATTGAGGAATCTCGTACGCCTCGCGGATCAACGACTTGAACACCTCACCCACGTACTCGTTCTGCTTACCTGCCGCTTCGGCCAATTCCAACACCGAAGCCATGGGCACGCCTTGCTGCCTGGTTTTCATGACCTGTTTGGCCGAGTTTTCTATTCGTTGGCACTCTTCGAGCTCTTCCTGCGGTACGGGAGAGGCAAGAGCGGAAAAACTGATGGCGAAGGTTACTGCTGCTGCCAGACATTGTTTGTACACGATGTGTCGTCCCTGGTTTTGAGGCTGAACCTTATCATTCGTGGCTCGGCGCCACCATTGCAGGAAGGGAGAAAGAGCGCCAAGTGCTGGCACGCGGCCACGCCTTGCGTCCCCCGATTTCCGCTGTCACCCTTCGGCCCGTTCTTCAAGGATCAGAAGAAGGAATCAAGGATTGAGTGGCTACATTCCCAACCCGCCTAAAAACTATCGCAACAAAGGAACCGACCCCGTCGATATTCATGCCCAGCGTTGGGCGGAATACGAGAAACACGGGAAGGAACCTGCATCGGCTCGTGAAAAAATCGGCGTTGCCCTGCGGATCGGAGTGTTCTTCGATGGTACGGGGAATAATGCCAATAATGCTGCGGCCGGGCTTTTGTGTGGTGCTCATCATCCGATTGCGGCTCAAGATATCGATGCGAGTTGCAAGCCGTATATGAGTGATCCGGATAGTAGTTATGGCAATGATGTCAGCAATATCAAAAAGCTGAGTGAGCTGTATGACACGCCTGAGGCAGCCGAAGGTGAGGGCACGCGAAAACGTGCTTTTCGCATGGTGTATGTCGAAGGGATCGGCACCCTTTCAGGTGAAAAAGACAGCACCTTGGGAGCTGGTACTGGGCGTGGCGAAACCGGAGTTGCCGGTCGTGTTCAATCTTCGTTCGTATTGATCAAGCAGCGGATCAAGGAGGCGCTGGACGAAAATCCGGGCTGTGAAATTGTCTCCCTGACATTCGACACCTTCGGCTTCAGCCGTGGTGCGGCAGCCGCTCGGCATTTTGCAAATGAAGTCGTGCGCGGCAAACAGGGTCCTTTAGGAGAGATCCTTCGAAATAACGCAGCTTCCTTGAGTTCGACTTTCAGCGATCAATATAAAAGCGATATCAATATGGGATTTATAGGCCTGTTCGATACCGTTCCTTCCATTGCTGGCTGGTCCAATTTGGGCAACATCAAAAGCCCCGTTGCAACAGGTATCAAGCTTTATCTGGATCAACGCTATTTCACTGATGTCCTCCAATTGGTCGCGCGTGATGAGTGCAGGGGAAATTTCGCCCTCAGCTGTGTAACGCCAGATCACCAGGAGATTATTTTGCCCGGTGTTCATTCCGATATTGGTGGGGGCTACCTCGAGGAAGCGGATGAGTGCGTACTCGTCAGCCCGATGCAGACGCTTGAGGTGTCGCTTAACACTGATGTCGTAACCACCTCGATTTATCAAGATGCTTTAACTGTGAAAAATCAGTGGCTCGCCAATGGCTGGCCTTCAGAAATGCTGGAAATCGTCACGCCACCGCCACTCCTTATGCCGAATAGTCCACAGGATCGATCTAGTCCACAGATCAAGCGCGTCTATGCCGCCGTTCAGCTCAAACGCCCTGTGAGCGGGATGCTTTCCAGAGTGTGTTTACGCGTGATGCATCAACAGGCGAAAGCCAAGGGAGTTCGCTTCAACGATATTCCTGAGACTCCCGAGTTTTCTATTCCTGCGGAGCTTCAAGCTTTGTGTGATCGTTTTGTCTCTGGCGACTACAGCACCACCCCACAAGAGGAGCAAATCCTCAAACTCAAGTACATTCATACGTCAGCCAACTGGAACCACCCACTTGGCCGAAGGGATGGAAGTGGCGTGAAAGCGGTTTACATCAACGCTCCCACGTCAGATGCAATTCGAGTAAAACACCCGCACGTACCTGACTGGACGCTTTGGTAATGAAGCTACTTGTAACCCTGCTGTGCACACTGCTCACGACCGGTTGTTCCGCAGACCCGCTTTCAGCGAAAAACGACCCAAAATCCCCGTGGTGGGAGCTGGGTTTCACAGAGCCTCACTACATGAAGGTTTGGGTGGAAGATACTTCGGTAGAAGACATCAAAGGAAAAACGTTCCTACGCACCGGCGGGGGATCCGCCTCGGGCGGGCAACCAGAGGATGGCACAGAGTCAGCCCGAGGTTGGCATGGCGTAGGCGGCTCTGCAAAAGCAGTGGTAGGGGCCGATCTTCCCAAGCGTATCTTTGTTCGTTGGCAATCTATTGTGGAGCCTCAGACCTATCGTGTTTGGGTTGATATACCGGAAGAAGCCAGGCAGTTGATGCTGACATCTGTCAACCAGCGATGCGCGAAAACGCCGGAGGAAACGGCGACCTATATTTCTTCAGTTTATCTGGGGTTGGCGCCGGGCGGAGTTGTGCAAGTGTGGGTTAGGGACTCTTGTCATCACCCGGTCAAAGTGGCTAGGGCGCAAGCTGAGATTGAACCGCTGGGTCCAAGCCAAGGCAAAAACCAGGGACGTTACGCCTATCCGGTCAGTGAAAAATCCAAGCGTTATATCGAAAAATTCGGCATTCCTTATGGCAGTTGGTAATTCTTGGAAAACGGGGGTGAGTCGAAGAAGATAGGACGGATCTCTTGATAAATAGATGCGTCCTGTTTTTTGCATGTTTTTTTTGAAACGATCCTTCTACAGTGATCGAATACTGGATGCCACTTTGAAGATAATAAAAGCTACTCGCTTTGATGACGTCGACCACGACCTCGGGTATGAGTATCGTGGTTATAACTATGAAATACAGAGCGAAGAGGACATGTTTCTGATCAGGATTTACGATGACGAACCCGGACAGGCAACGGTAGTGCGCCCGACATCGATGTCTAAAAATAAAAAGCTCAGAACGCTAGTCGAGCTCTTACAATCCGAGCTGGGAGTGTCCAGGGTTTCGCTTTACCAGGGGGATATAGGGTGTTGAACCGAGATCGATCTTGAAAGTTTGACATTCCTTCCCGCCTGAAGCCGGCTGGAGGGATTGCCAAGCGTCTGTAGATACTTCTGGTAAAAATCAGTCAGAAAGTAATTTCGTCCCTGTTTGAAAGGTTGCGAAAAGTTGAAGGCGTCCAGCTGGATCAAACGGAATAACGAAAAAATTTGCAGGTTTATCTCTTGTTGAACATTTCATACACCAATTTAGCCAGCTCCTCTGGTGATGTTGTCTCTTTTCTCAACACTTCATAACCGCGATCTCGCGCAACGATAGCCAGTTTTCCTGAGTCGGAAATTTCAATATATGGCCCGCCAAACTCATCGGCTTCAGTAGTGAGCGGGAAGCTGTTGTACGGATTTCTCTGTTCAATCGCATATTTAAAAAAGCAATCGATTGTTTGTTCAAGCTTCATGGCCAGGTCCTCTTTTTACTTTGTTGGCGTCCGAGAGCAACGTCAGAGAGGAACTTACAGTTCGTCAGCAGTTGATATCAACCGCTGTACTCCCCAACCGCTCCCCATTAACCACCACATGCACCGCATGTATCCCCGCATAGTGCTTCCGCGTAGTGAAATCCTTAATCACCTGCCGCCGCGCAACAACCTCACTCCCAAACCCCGCCAACTCCAACATCTTCAACTTGAAAACCTTGGCCGATGTCCCGCCATTCGCCTTCACATAGTCAATCGCATAATCAATCACCAACCGCTGCTCCACTGGCACAAACGACTTCACCGTAAACGACAAGGTAATCGTCTCCCCAAGCCGCACAATCGCCGGTTCCACCTTCACATCCAGCAACTCAACCTCAGCCTTCGCCCCTGCGCCTATAACTGCTAGCGCCCGCAAATCCCCCTGTTTGATCAAACTCCGCAACGCATGCTTGGCAATCCACGCCGTTTGCTTGTTCTCCAGCGACCACCCCTCAACCGTATCCAGCACCCACTCCGGATGTTCTTTCGTCACGTCATTCAAATGATTCGCCACGGACTTGCGCACATACAAACTCTCATCCGCCTTCAACCGGTCGAGAATCCCGGCAGCCAACAGCGGATCAGCCTGCACCGATTCCAGTCGAAACGACCACGGCAGACGAGGGCGGCTGCCTTCGCTGGCAAGTCTTCGGACGTGGTGGTTTTCGTCTCGGGTCCAGTCGTGCATCAGTTCCAGCGAGCGTTCCAGGTCGCTGCGCAGGAAGTGGCGGATGGCGAATTCGGAGGAGCCGAAGGTGGTGAAGTACTTCAGGGCGTCCATCGATGTATCGAACGCGTGCGTGCCGTAGCTCGCGACGTAGTGCGGAAGGCACATGCTGACGAAGCCGCTGTTCAGGCGTGGGGCAAGTTCGCGTAGTACGTCGAGGGAATCTGCGTAATCCAGCGGGAGCACGTGATGCAGGCTTTCGCTGACGCGGGCCATGCGTTGCATGACGGAGAGATCGGCGAGGCCGTTATGGGCGTGTTTGAGAAATGCTTTGGCCTTGAACGCCGGGTACACGGCGCTCATTTCTGTGGCGATGTGTTGCAGGCGTTCGGCGTTGAAGATTTCTTTGAGGGCCGGGGCGGCGGTTTCGGTTGTGCTCATGGTCAGGTCATCGGGGTGCTGATGAACGCTTGGGTACTTTCGGCGTACGCGGTGTATTGGGCGATGCGCGGGAAGCGATCCGCGTCGATCTGGTCGGGGACGACGAGGCCGGTGAAGCTCCAGGCGACGGCGAGGGTGATGCCGTCCTGTTGGAGGGGGCCGTCGGTGGGCAGCGGGTGTTTTTCGAGTTCGTGTTCGAGGGCGGTGAAGGCGGCGGCGAGTTGGCCTTCGACGCGTTCGACCCACGGCTGGTACTGGATGTCGGTCGGGCGCAGGTTGCGTTCGTAGTAGAGCTGCACGGCTTTTTCGCAGGCGGCGAGACCGAGGCCGATCAGGCGCAGGGCTTTGACCCGTTGCGACAGGTCAGCGGGCAGCAGGGTTTTGCCGGACAGGGATTCGAGGTAGTCGAGGATCAGGGTCGAGTCGATCAGTACTTCGCCGTCATCGAGCACCAAAGTCGGGGCCTTGACCACCGGGTTGATCTGCTGGAAGCGCTCGAAATGGCGAAACACCGATACCGGGTCGTGTTCCAGTTCGACCCCCAGGCATTTGGCGGCAATCGCCACGCGGCGCACGTAAGGGGAGTCCAGCATGCCGATCAGTTTCATGACGCGTTCCTTCAAGTCGAACCGGGGAGGGCATAACGTAGCTGAGGTTGGGGGGATTTGTCAGTCTTTGCGAGGGGGCGGGTTTTGCGGTCTGCGACCGTAACGAATTGCGACAAAGCGCCGCTCGTCCGACGTTTGTCTTCTATATACAGCCGCTCGACTGAATTTCTTGCTATAAACGCACTCCGATGAGCGCTGTGAAGCCTGTGTCAGAGCAGTTTCCGGGCCTTGTCGGACAAATTCCCGGTATTTACAGTTGCTGAGGCCTCAAACGGGCCTTAGACTGCCGCCCCTTCGTAAATTGAGTGCCGGGTGGCGTTTGCAATAAACGATGCCTTTCCGATGACCGCAGGCGGTTCGCCGGAACGCTCCCTAATTCGCCTTAATGCACGTTTTTTATAGAGATATCAATGACAAAGGACAAGTTGCTGGCCATGCCGGCAGATGACTACATGAATGCCGAGCAACACGCTTTCTTTCAAGAGCTGTTGCAGAACATGAAAGTCGAAACCCATGAGCGCATTGAGCAGAACCGTATTGCCATCGAAAGCCTGGACACCCCGGCTGACCCGGCGGACGCCGCATCGGTGGAAGAAGAGCGCACCTGGCTGGTAAACGCGATCGATCGCGACCAGCGCATGCTGCCGCAACTCGAGCAGGCCCTTGAGCGTATCAAGGAAGACAGCTTTGGCTGGTGCGACGACAGCGGCGAGCCGATCGGCCTGAAACGCCTGCTGATCAGCCCGACCACCAAGTACTGCATCGAAGCTCAAGAGCGTCACGAGCAGATCGACAAGCACCAGCGTCAGGCCTGATTCCTGAGGCGACCCCTTCAATGCGGGTCGTCGCGAAAAGATCGCAGCCTTTTGCAGCTCCCCCGGGAACTGCAAAAGGCTGCGATCTTTGCTTTTTCTCGTCTGCCGGAAAGTCCCCGCACGATTCCATTGACCTGCCACAGACCCACGACTAACGGACCATGGATAATGGCGTTGTAGTGGCGTTTAATGCAGTCACAACAATGAGAACAAGCGTGGGGTAACGAAATGACGAGAGATGGATCTCTGGTTGCGGCTCTGCCTGCACCAGTTGTTTTGCCGAAGAATCGCTGGCTGACGCCGACCCTGCAAAGCATCGCCCTGATGCTGTTGCTGGCCGGGATGAGCCTGGGCGAATGGCCCTTGTACGTCGGCATGCCGCTGGCGGTACTGATTGTCTGGCTTCCGCGCCTGCGTTCCCGGGCGGTCCCCGATGCGCAACCTGTCGACAGCAGCAGCGCGATGTCCGAGCTGACTCGCGATCTTTCCTACACCACCAGCCATAACGCGCTGTCAGCTGCCGGCGTGGCATTTTCCGTCAAGGAATTGGCCGGCAAGCTGCAATCGCAACTCGACGCCGCCGCGCAGATCGTCAACAACGCTGAAGTCATGATCGCCACTGAGCAGGCCACTTCGCAGCTCAGCCGCGAGGCATTGGGCGCTGCCAGCGAAGCCCATCACAGCAGCGCAGCGGGGCGCACCGAACTGGTGGATTCGATCTCGCGCATGCATCAACTCAGCCAGCGCGCCAATGCCAGCCGCGAACTGATCGAAGCCTTGAGCCAGCGCAGTGATGACATTCAGCGCGTGACGCTGGTGATTCAATCCATCGCCAGCCAGACCAACCTCCTGGCATTGAACGCCGCCATCGAAGCGGCCCGGGCCGGTGAGCACGGTCGCGGTTTTGCGGTGGTGGCGGATGAAGTGCGCGGTCTGGCGGCCCGTACCGCGACGGCCACCGGCGAAGTGGGCGAGATGGTCGCCGACATCCAGCAACGCACGGCGCAGGTGGTGGAGCAGATTCGTCAGCTCTCCGAGGATTTGCACACGGGTGTCGAGCAGGTCGAACACACCGGTCAGCACCTGGAAAACATCGCGCGACTGGCGGCCGGGGTGGAAACCCAGGTCGGCGAAATCGCCCGAGGCGCAGAAACCAATCGTGAACAGCTCGACAGCCTGTTCACCGCCATCGAGCAGATGCGCAGCGATCTGGCGATCAGCGACCAACAGACCCGGCGCCTGGCCGAGGCGGCCGTGCAGATGGAAGGGCAGGCAGAAACCATCAGCGAACGTCTGGCTGAAGTCGGGCTGGATGACTATCACCAGCGCATCTACGACCTCGCCCGCGAAGGGGCCAGTCAGATTGCCGCGCGGTTCGAGGCCGATGTCGAGCAAGGGCGTATCAGCCTTGAAGACCTGTTCGACCGCCAGTATCAGCCGATTCCCGATACACAACCCGCGAAGTTCCAGACCCGTTTCGATCGCTACACCGATCAGGTGCTGCCGGCCATTCAGGAACCATTGTTGCCGCGCCACGAAGGTCTGGTGTTTGCCATCGCCTGTACGCAGCAGGGTTATGTGCCGACCCACAATCAGGCGTTCAGCCAGCCGCTGACCGGGGATGCACAGGTCGACACCGTCAACAATCGCACCAAACGCAAATTCGCCGACCGCACCGGCATCCGCTGCGGCAGCCATCAGCAACCGGTGTTGTTGCAGACTTACACCCGCGATACCGGCGAGCTGATGCATGATTTGTCGGTGCCGATCATGGTCAAGGGCCGGCATTGGGGCGGGTTGCGTCTGGGCTATAAACCCGAAAATCCGCGCTGAGGTATTGTTGCCGGAACTGCAATTAAGCTGTGCAGCGGCGTCGCTGTTTCCTCTTGATCCAAATCATTAACATGCCTACATAGTTAGGTTGCTAATGAAGTTGGGAGGTCAGCATGCAATGCAGAGTCGATGTCGCGGTGATGATCGGCAGCGGTGTTCCCGCCGGGCTGCGCGCGATGGGGCAAAGTGTCTGCTGGGTGGTGCTGCTCAATGGCGAGCAGCGCGGCACCGCTTTTGCCAGTCGCGACGAAGCCGAGGAGTGCAGGGCGGCGTGGCTCGCGCAATTGGGCGCCAGAGCCGGAGACAGCCTGCACTGATTGAAATCATTTGCCCCGGTGCAGGCGCACGTTAAGTTCATCGACCATCACCGCTTCTTCACCATCAGCACGCAGCCATTCCTTGAGCAATTGCGCCTGCTGCGGGCTCCAGAATTCGGCGTCGATCAGTTTGGTACCGGCTTCCAGCGGATGGGCTTCGATGAAGTCGTCGATCGCCGTTTCCTCCGAAGGCAGCCCTAATTGATCGAACAGGGTTGTCAGGTTGTAAGCAGGCAGTTCCATGGTGTGCTCCTTGAAGGATGGCGGGGTCTGTCACTCTCTTTATCTGAGGTGCTCGCTGGCCAGGAGTTCGATTCGCGATTCCAGTGAACGGGCGAGGGCGCAGGCGGCGTTGTGATTCTCGCGGAAACCTCTGACAAGCCCCGTCGACTTTTCCCTGATATGGAAAAAGCCGTTGCCCGCCGGGATCACCTGAAACAAAGGTGCCTGACCGCAAGACTCGATTGTAGGAACTGTCTCGAACACTGGAGCGTTCAAGGCAAAGGCGGGTTCGTGAGTCACGGCAAAATGCGTCATAGTGCACATATGAAGTCCTTTTCATGGATTGACCCGCATTTACAGGGTGTTGCGGGTAGTCGCGAACAGCATCGCTGCTCTAGAATCGCCAACACCTGTTGACGGCATGGCGCTATCTAAAGCAATTTTTTGCGTGCGATATGTCGGAAAAGTGATTTTCTTGGTGAGTTTTTTCCCTAAAGTTCGTAGTCAGTTTTCTCTGGCCGGCCGTGACGAGTTTTCCTTCAACATTTGGAGAACGTCTTTGCAGGTTTCGCGAGTGGCATTCCAGTAGTCTTGTGCAACTCGCGTTGAATGAGCACTCCGCTCGCTCAGGCGTATATTCGAGTCATCGCGCAACACCTTCGGCCAGGCCGACTTTTTCTGCCGTGCGCGCTTTTCGCGTACGGCACTCTTTTCAAGTGTGGGGATGTTTCTTTGGCAGTCAGTAACCTCGATATGCATGCTTTGTTCGTGCTGGGTGATTTGCGGGCAAAGCTGGTCAAGCAGTTTCAATCGCGTTTTGTTTACATCACCGAGCAGAACGCCGAAGGCATTTACGTTGCCGAGATCGACACCGAAAGTGCATTGGTGGTCGATGACAAACCTGGCCTCAAGCTCAAGGTCGGCGATCATTTCAGCGCATCGGTGCTGCCGAGCCGTGAAGGCGGCAAGATGGACATCCGCTTTCGCGAAATCAAAATGACCGTGTATGGTCTGGGCGACTACGCGTTTGTCACCACGGCCGACGGCCATGCCATCGTGTTCAAGGAAGGCCACAGCGCGGTCACCGTGTTTGCCGCCAACGAGCAGTTGCAGGAAGGCCTGACCAAGACCCTGAAAGCCGTCACCGCCAAAGCCGCCAAGTGGCGCAAGGGCGAACTGGTGACGTTCAAGGCCAGCGAGTGAGCCGCGCCGATTTCCATTTGCAGAACCTCGACAGCGCCCGTGAGGAAGCACGTCGATTGTTCACGGCAAAGGCTGAATTGAAGGGCGCCTGGCTGGGATGGGTCGCCTCGCAGATCTATGCCTTGCAGCCTGCGGAATACGCCAGCATGGTCAGACGCGAGCTGAAGAGCCTGCAGGAAATTTCTGAAAAGTAGCCTTGTCCGTGTCATGCCCCTGAAAAAGCAGGAACCTCGTCTACAGTCAGTTGACTGAGTATTCAGAGGCTTGCGGTCTTCTGTCAGGCCATCCTGCTATTGCTGTGAACAGCACGAGGTGCAAAAGCATGAACGGATTTCGACGGTTGCTGGCCGCTGGCATCACCACCTTCGGCTTGATGACGGCGGTGCCTGCGGTGAGCGCGGCGCAGGCGCCGATCCACTTTGCCGACCTGAACTGGGAAAGCGGAAGCCTGATCACCGATGTCCTGCGCATCATCGTCGAGAAGGGCTACGGCCTGCCGACCGACACCTTGCCGGGCACCACCATCACTCTTGAGACCGCACTGGCCAACAACGACATTCAGGTCATCGGCGAAGAATGGGCCGGACGCAGTCCGGTGTGGGTCAAGGCCGAGGCCGAAGGCAAGGTCGCCAGCCTGGGCGACACGGTCAAAGGCGCCACCGAAGGCTGGTGGGTACCGGAATACGTGATCAAGGGCGACCCGGCCAAGGGCATCAAGCCACTGGCGCCGGACCTGCGCAGTGTCAGCGATCTGAAGAAGTACAAGGACGTGTTCAAGGACCCGGAAACCCCGAGCAAGGGCCGGTTCCTCAACAGCCCGATCGGCTGGACGTCAGAGGTGGTGAACAAGCAGAAGCTCACGGCTTATGGCTTGCAGGACGATTTCGTCAATTTCCGCAGCGGCTCCGGTGCGGCACTCGATGCCGAAATCAGCTCATCGATCCGTCGGGGCAAACCGGTGCTGTTCTATTATTGGTCGCCGACGCCTTTGCTCGGCAAGTTCAAACTGGTTCAACTGGAAGAACCGCCGTTCGATGCCGAGGCCTGGAAGACCCTGACCGACGCCGATAATCCCAATCCGAAACCGACCCGTTCATTGGCCTCGAAGCTGTCGATCGGGGTGTCCACACCGTTCCAGAAGCAGTATCCGCAGATTGCCGAGTTCTTCAGCAAGGTCGATTTTCCGATTGATGACCTGAACAAGGCGCTGGCCGAAATGAGCGAGAAACACACGGCGCCCCGGGACGCAGCGGTGGCGTTCATGAAGGCGCATCCGGATGTGTGGCAGGCGTGGTTGCCGAAGGACGTGGCGCAGAAGGTCCAGGTAGGTTTGTAGCGGTGTGGCGAGGGCGTCAGGCCCTCGCCGAGTTGAATCAGAAGCGGGTTTGCACAGCCAGCTCCAAGGTGCGCGGTGTGCCGAGGTAATACGCCGGCGACACATGGGCGAACTCGGCATACACCTCATTCGTCAGGTTGCGTACCCGCCCGGTCACGGTGGTGTGCGAATCCACCTTGTAGCTGAGGAAGCTGCCAAACAGCGTGTACGACGGCACGGTCATGGTGTTGGCATTGTCGGCGAACACCGACGCCACGTACCGTGCATCGACCCCGCCTTGCCATTGCGGCGAGAAATCGTAGGTCAGCCACAGATTGCCGACCCGGTCCGGCACGTTGGTCGGTGTATTGCCCTTGCGGGAAACCACTACGCCCGCAGCGTTCTTCTCGTTGAACTCATCGTATTGCGCATCGACCCAGGCGAAGTTGCCTTCGGCCAGCAACTTGTCGGTGATCCGCAAGGAACTGGCAATCTCGATGCCCTTCGAAGTCTGCTGGCCGACCGGAATGCTGCTGGTCGGGTCCAGTGGATCCGTCACCGCGAAGTCCTTGCGCTCGATGGTGTAGGCGGCCACCGTCGTCGAACCGCGTCCGTTCAGGTAGTCGAACTTGCTGCCGATTTCCCATTGCTTGCCGGTCGAGACATCGAAGTCCTGGGTGCCATTGGGTTGCTCGGCGGCGGTGCTGTATTGCACGTACACATTGGCTGACGGAATGAACTGATACGTCAGGCCGGCGCGCCCGGTGACCGGCTCCCAACTGCGTTTGAGATGGCGCGGGTTGCTCGCGGTCACCGTGCGATGGTTGGTCACGTCGAGGTCGATATCGTCGTAGCGCAGGCCGGTGAGCAACGAAAGCTTGTCGGTCAGTGCCAGGCGGTTTTCGGCAAACAGCGCTTTGGTCGTGACTTCGTTGGTCTTGTCGCTGACAAAACCCGGCATCGTTCCGGGGATGTCATAGAAATGCCCCGGTCGGTAGTTGTTCGGGTCCACCGCGCTGGCGCCTTTGACGTTCAGCGGCGAGTTGGTGGTCTGATTGACCTTGTACTCGAAACCGCCGGACCAGGTGGTGTCGAGGCCGAACAGGGTGTTGTCGTGGCGCAGTTCGAACTGGTTGCCGTTCTGCTCGCCCTGGTGTCGAACCTGATACGCAGTGGAGCGGTTCACCGCACTGTTGTCGGCGTTGTATTGATAGGTTTCCAGGTTGCGGTAATCGCGCTGGCTGTCGAGGTGATAGAGGGTGTTGCGCAGGGTGGTGCTGTCGTTGATCCGGTAGTCGATGATCGAGCGCACCCAGATCGTCCGCTGCTCGTAGCGGCCGTCCTCGACGTTGTAGTTGTTGAAGCGGTTGTGCTTGTCGATCTTCAACTCGCCGGCCTTGGGGTTTAGCACCGGGGTGCCCCAGTAAGGGCTGTCTTCGTGTTCATCCTGATATTCCAGGGCCAGGGTGTGCGACAGGTTTGGCGTCAGGTCGCTGAGCAAGGAGAACGCCACGCTCCAGGCATCGCGTTCCTGGCGGTCGATGTAGCCGTTGCTGGTGTTGTGACTGACGTCGAGACGCGCGTAATGCTGCATGTCGGCGCCGGGGTCGGTCAGCGCGTGGTTGAGGCCGAACGCGGTTTCGGTTGTGTCGTAGGTGCCGTAGCTGACCCGACCTTCTGCGGCCTGCTCGTCGCGGGTGGCCAGTTTGGTCACGTAGTTCAGCGAGCCACCGACCGAGCCGGCGCCGTTGATCAGCGATGACGGGCCGCCGACCAGTTCCACCCGGTCATAAATCCACGAATCCACGGGGCGCGCCAGTCCGCCGGAAACGTTGACACCGTTGAACATCTGGGTGATCTGGCTGCTGGTGAAACCGCGATAGGAGACGAATCCGCCAAAGCCTGGCGGGGCACTGGCGTTCACCCCCGGCAAGGTGTTGGCAGCGTCCTGGAAGTTTTGCGAACCGTGACGTTCGATGTCATTGCGGTTGGCTATCGCCACCGAGGCCGGAGTGTCGCGCACGCTGAGGCCAAGGCGCGAGGCCATGCCGCTGGACTGGTCGAGGCTCAGGCCCGGTTCGGCGCCGGACTCGCCGTCAATGGTGATCGGCGCCAGATCCACGGTGGATTGCGCCCAGACGTTGACGGACAGGCAGCCGCACAGGCTCGCCAGCAAGGTAAGTTGTTTCATCGATTGAATCCTGAATGCTTGTCTAGGAGTCAGCGCACAGGCGAACGCCGCGCGTTGGCGCAGTGGGCTGACAAATCAAAAAGGCAAGGACACTCAGGCGAGCGGTGGGGCGCGAGGATTGGCCGAAGGCCAGATGAAGCGGGCAGGGAGGTCGGCGCTGACGATGACCGGCAGCGGCGGACTGTGTTGTTCCGGCAGGATCGCCAGGGTCAGACTGGAGTTGAACGCCGGGCCCATGCCGCCGGTGGAGCACAGCGGGCATCCGAAGGCCTTGGCCAGGGTCGGCAGTTTTTCTTCGGCGGGATTCGAGGCGAGCGGCGCCTGGGTGCTCGGGTCGACGGCGCAGAACTGGCCGCCGATACCGTTGAGCTGCATGCCGACCATTTGTCCGTGACCGATGCTGCAGGCGAACACGTTGAACAGGACGCAGCAATAGAGCATCCAGGCCAGCAGTGAGCGATCGGTACGGGTGAATTTCATGGGGCGGCACTTTACCGCACCGCCGACCGGTCGTGCACATGGAAAAATGCCGACTAGGATGTTTTGTTCAAATCCCTTTAAAGGATTCTCGACCATGACCTTTGTGTTGGCTCAATGGCTGGTGACGATATTTGCGGTGATCAGCCTGATGCATGTGTACTGGGCGATGGGTGGACAGTGGGCGGCTGTGGCGGTGGTGCCGCAGGTTCCGGTGGACAACGGCGGGCTGACGCTCAGGCCGGCGTTCAAGCCGTCAGGCTGGATCACGCTGGTGGTGGCGGCAGCCCTGCTAGTGATTGCCGCACTGGTGTGCATGCGAGTGGGGTGGTGGCTGCCCGCCGTGCATCACTGGGCGCTGCAATGGGTGATCAGCGCGATTGCGCTGCTGATGTTTGCGCGGGCGATCGGCGATTCGGAGCTGGTGGGGTTTTTCAAGGAAGTGAAGGGATCGCGGTTCGCCCGGCTCGACACTTGGGTTTACTCGCCGTTGTGTCTGATATTGGGAGCCGGGCTGTTGGCTGTTGCCTGGATCTAGCTGCCGGTTTCAGTACGCCGGCTGCTGACCTCGGCCGGCACATCATCCCCGGCCATACGCTTGCGGAACAACGCTGCCCGCGCCAATAGCAAGGTGGTCACCGGTACGGTGATCGACAGCAGAATCGGGATCAGCCATGCGTGCAGCACCGGCCCGGACTTGAGCGCGGAAAAACAGATGATCGACGCCAGTGCCACGCACCACGCGCCCAGCGTCGAGGCCAGCGCCGGAGGGTGCATGCGCTGGAAGTAATCCTTCATCCGCAGCAGGCCGGTTGCGCCGATCAGGGCGAAAATCCCGCTGAGGACCAGCAGGATCGCCACCGGGATTTCCACCCAGAGAGACAGTTCAGCGTTCATTCGATCACCTCGCCACGCAGGAGGAATTTCGCCAGGGCAAACGAGCCGACGAAGCCGAACAGTGCGATCAGCAGCGCCGCTTCGAAGTAGGTGTCACTGGAATAACGAATCCCCAGGGTCAGCATCATCAGCATGGCGACGATGTACAGGTAATCCAGCGCCAGTACCCGGTCCTGCGCCGACGGGCCTTTGAACAGGCGCACCAGCGTGAGGACCATGGCCAGGGAAAACAGGAACAGCGTCAGCAGAATCGCGTTCGACAGCAGCGGGCTCATTCGAAAATCTCCATCAACGGCCGCTCGTAAGTGACCTTGAAGTGCTGGATGAACTGCGCCTCGTCATCCAGATCCCAGACGTGCAGCAACAGAATGCTGCGATCCAGCGCCAGTTCCGACCACACCGTGCCGGGCACGACCGTACAGATCATCGACAGCGCCGCCAGACCGTTGGCATCGCGCAGGTCCAGCGGCACCTTGATGAAGCGTGAACGAAGCGGGCGACGCCCGGCGTTGAGTACGCCCCAGGCCACCTGCAGGTTCGAGACGATCACGTCACGCCCGACCAGCAGAAACAATCGCAGGATCGTGCCCGGGCGGCGGATGTGAATTTGTTGCGGGCGCAGTTTGCGCATCATCAGCGGGGCACAGAAACCGAGTACGGCACCCAACAGCAGATTGCCCGGGCTGACCGACAGGTTCAGCACCAGCCACAGCAACCACAGCGCAAGCGACAACCACGGAGCAGGAAACAGACGCTTCATGGTTGCACCTCCAGCAGCGCAGCCTTGGCTTCCGGGCTCGGCACGGCGCGGGTGCCGAGCACCGCCATCACGTATTGCTGCGGATTGTTCAGGGCATCGGCCGCTGCCTGGGTGTAACGCAGCAGCGGTTCAGCCTTGAAGGTCAGCGCGATGCTCAGGCCGAGCAGCAGGAAAATCGGCGTGCATTCCAGTTTGCGCAGCAGCGGCGATGGTCGCTCCTCTGGCGACCAGAAGCGCTGGATCCCCAGACGCGAGAACGCCATCAGCGAGCCGAGCCCGGTAAGGATCAGCAAGGCCAGCAACGCCCAGGCAGCATTCGAGATCGGTTCGCCCGCGCCGAGGCCCAGCGGGTTGAGCAGGGCGCCGATCAGGCTCAGCTTGCCGATGAAACCGGACAGTGGTGGCATGCCAATGATCAGCAGCGCGCAGGCAATGAAGCTCAGACCGAGGAACGCCATGGTCCATGGAATCACCTGACCGACCACGGCTTTCTGATCGTCGTCGAGGTTGATGCCCTTGACCGGACGCTGCCATTCCTGCGGACGTGGCAGCAGTTCGTTTTCATCTTCCAGCGGTACTTCGATGGCGGTGCGCGAACGCTCGATCAACTCGGCCAGCAGGAACAGCGCGCTCAACGCCAGGGTCGAGCTGACCAGATAGAACAGTGCGGCGCCGATCAGGTTCGGCTGGGCGAAACCCACGGCCGACAGCAGAATCCCCGCGGACACCAGAATGCTCAGGCTGGCCATGCGTTCCAGACGTTGCGCGGCAATGATCGCCACGCCTGCGCCGGCCATGGTGGCCATGCCGCCGTAGATCAGCCAGTCACCACCAAAATACGCCGAAGCACCGGCCTGGCCCGAGAACAGCAGCGTCCACAGACGTAAAAGGGTGTAGACGCCGACCTTGGTCATGATCGCGAACATCGCCGCCACCGGCGCGCTGGCCGACGAGTAGGCCGGCACCAGCCAGAAATTCAGCGGCCACATGCCGGCCTTGGCCAGGAACGCCACGGCCAGAATCCCCGCGCCGGCGTGCAACAGGCCACGGTCTGCTTCCGGCACCAGCGGGATCTTCAGGGCCAGATCTGCCATGTTCAGGGTGCCGGTCACACCGTAGATCAACGCCGCGCCAATCAGGAACAGCGACGACGCCAGCAGGTTGATCGAGATGTAATGCAGCCCCGACGACACCCGCGCCCGGCCCGAGCCATGAAGCAACAGGCCGTAGGACGCGGCCAGCAATACCTCGAAGAACACGAACAGGTTGAACAGGTCCGCCGTCAGGAACGCGCCGTACAGGCCCATCAACTGAATCTGGAACAATGCGTGGAAGCTCGACCCGGCGCCGTCCCAGCGAGCCATGGCGAACAGCAGGGCGCTGACGCCGATGATCCCGGTCAGCACCAGCATCAATGCCGACAGGCGATCGACCACCAGCACGATGCCGAACGGCACTTGCCAGTTGCCCGGCAGATAAACGCCGATGGAGCCGGGCACGCCGGTGGTCTGGGTCCATTGCAGCAGCATCACCGAGATGCCGAGGCCCAGGAGGCTGGAGAACAGGTTGATTTTCGCCTTCAGCGGTCGGTGCTTCTCGCCGAGCATCAGCATGATGGCGGCGGTCAGCAGCGGCAGCAGGATCGGTGCGGCGATCAGGTGAGTCATCGCCGTCATTCCTTGGGCTCCCTTCCGTCAACGTGGTCGGTGCCGGTCAGGCCCCGTGAGGCCAGCAACACCACCAGAAACAATGCGGTCATGGCGAAGCTGATGACGATGGCCGTCAGCACCAGCGCCTGGGGCAGCGGGTCGGTGTAGTTGAGCAGATCCTGCGGCACGCCGTCCTTGATGATCGGCTCCTTGCCGATGAACAGGCTGCCCATGCTGAAGATGAACAGATTGACGCCGTAGGACAGCAGGCACAGGCCCATCACTACCTGGAATGTCCGTGGCCGCAGGATCAGCCAGACCCCGGACGCGGCGAGTACGCCGATGGCGATTGCGATGACTTCTTCCATCAGACGGCTCCTTTGGCGGCAGCGGTTTTGTGGCCCCGGACCGATTGGTGGGCGAGGGCGGTGAGGATCAGCAAGGTCGAGCCGACCACCACGGCGTAGACGCCGATATCGAAGAACAGCGCGCTGGCGATATGGATGTCACCCAGCAGTGGCAAGCTGAAATGCCAGGTGTGGGTGGTGAGGAACGGATAGCCTACCGCCATCGCCCCGAGGCCGGTGACGGTGGCGAACAGCAGGCCGGTGCCCATCCAGCGCAGCGGTCGCAGGCTCATTTGCGCCTCGACCCACTGGGTGCCGGCGACCATGTATTGCAGGATGAACGCCACCGACATCACCAGGCCGGCGACGAATCCGCCACCCGGCTGGTTATGCCCGCGCATGAACAGGTAGAACGACACCACCAGCGCAATCGGCAGCAGCAGGCGCACCAGCACCGCCGGCACCATCATGAAGCCGAGCGCGGTGTCGCTGGCCGAGCGCGGGTTGACCAGATCGGTGACCACGTCGGGGGCGAGCAAGCGCTGCTGGGCCGGCAGTTGCAGGCTTTCTTTCGGCGGGCGGAAGCGACGCAGCAGGGCGAACACAGTCAGGGCTACGGCAGCGAGCACGGTGATTTCGCCAAGGGTGTCGAAACCACGGAAATCCACCAGCATCACGTTGACCACGTTGCTGCCACCGCCCTCGGGCAGGGCACGGCTCAGGTAGAACGAGGAAATATCGTTCGGCGTTTGCCGGGTCAGCATGGCGTAGGACAGCAGCGCCATGCCGCCGCCGACGGCAATCGACAGCAGCAAGTCGCGCAGACGCCGTACCCGCGCCTTGCGCAGGCTGCTAGGCAACGGTGAAACCTCTTCGATCCGCCGTGGCAGCCAGCGCAGACCGAGCAGGATCAGCACCGTGGTCACCACTTCGACCACCAGTTGCGTCAGGGCCAGATCCGGTGCCGAGAACCAGACGAAGGTCACGCATGTCATTAGCCCGCAGACGCTGACCATGGTCAGGGCGGCGAGACGGTGATACTTGGCCTGCCACGCGGCGCCGAGGGCGCAGGCGATTGCCAGCAGCCACAGGGTCACGAACACGATCGAGCCAGGAATCTTCGGCCGATCGCCCCAGCTCAGACTGCTGTGCAGCATCGGGATCAGGCCGGCCAGCACTGCCGCCAACACCATCAGGAACAGCTGGGCTTGCAGACGCTTGGTGCCGATCCGCCGCTCCACCCGCCGGGCCAGACGCATCATCGCAACCAGACTGCGCTCGAACATTCGCTTGCCGTTGAGGCGGCCCGCCAGCGGCGGATACTTGAAGCGGCCGCGCTTGAGCTGGTTGCGCAGTAGCAGATACAGCACGATGCCGCCGGACATGGCGATCAGGCTCATGATCATCGGTGCATTGAGGCCGTGCCAGATCGCCAGGCTGTACTCCGGCAGCACGCCACCCACCACCGGCAACGCGGCAGCGGCCAGCAACGGGCCTACAACCTGGGCCGGGAAAATCCCCACCAGCAAACAGGTGAACACCAGCAACTCAACCGGTGCACGCATCCAGCGCGGCGGTTCGTGCGGGGTGTGCGGCAGGTCGGTGGCAGTCGGGCCGAAGAACACGTCGACGGTGAAGCGCAGCGAGTAGGCCACGCTGAACGTGCCGGCGATGGTTGCCACGATTGGCAGTGCGGCTTCCACCCAGGCGGTGGCGTTGATGAATACGGTTTCGGCGAAGAACATTTCTTTCGACAGGAAACCGTTGAGCAGCGGTACGCCGGCCATGGACGCACTGGCGACCATCGCCAGGGTGGCGGTGAACGGAATCAGTTTGAACAGGCCGTTGAGCTTGCGGATGTCGCGGGTGCCGCTTTCGTGGTCGATGATCCCGGCGGCCATGAACAGCGAGGCTTTGAAGGTCGCGTGGTTGAGAATGTGGAACACCGCCGCCACAGCGGCCAGCGGACTGTTCAGGCCCAGCAGCAGCGTGATCAGGCCGAGATGGCTGATGGTCGAGTAGGCCAGCAGTCCCTTGAGATCGTTCTGGAACATTGCGCAGTACGCGCCGAGCAATAGCGTGGCGGCACCGGCGCCGCTGACGATGTAGAACCATTCTTCGCTGCCGGACAGCGACGGCCACAGCCGGGCCAGCAGGAAAACCCCGGCCTTGACCATGGTCGCCGAGTGCAGGTACGCCGAAACCGGTGTGGGCGCCGCCATTGCGTGGGGCAGCCAGAAGTGGAAGGGGAACTGGGCGCTTTTGCTAAGAGCGCCGATAAGAATGAGGGGAAGCAGGATGGGGTAGAGGGCATGTGCGCGAATCAGATCGCCGGCGGCCAGGACCTTGTCCAGGTCATAGCTGCCGACGACATGGCCGAGGATCATGACCCCCGCCAGCAGGCACAATCCCCCCGCACCGGTGACCATTAACGCCATATACGCACCACGGCGCGCGTCGTGGCGGTGGTGCCAGTAGCCGATCAACAGGAACGAGAAAAGGCTGGTCAGCTCCCAGAAGAACACGATCTGGATCAGGTTGCCGGAGATCACCAGCCCGAGCATGGCGCCCATGAACGCCAGAAAGAACGCGAAGAAACGCGGCACCGGATCGTCCGGCGACATGTAATAACGGGCATATAAAGAGACGAGGGTGCCGATGCCCAGCACCAGCATCGAGAACAGCCAGGCGAAGCCGTCCATGCGCAGGACGAAGTTCAGGCCCAGGCTGGGCAGCCACGTGAACTCTTCGCGAATCACGCCGCCGTGGGCGATCTGCGGGTACAGCAGCGCGACCGAGACAGTGCCGATCAGTGCGACCAGACCTGCCAGCAGGGATTCGGCGTTACGTGCGTTGTGCGGCAGCACGGCTGCCAGACAGCTGCCCAGAAAAGGCAGAAGCAGTAGAACTATCAGGGACATAGGCTTCTAATCTGCGGAAGTTTGTGAAGCATCATACGTGCCAGCTCCCGGATCGCCAAACGCGAGGATGTCTCTGAATCCTACAAAGTAGCCGTAAAACCCGCGTTTAGCCTTCGGTCTCGTGCTCCAATTCTTCCGTGACCGTTTGTGTCTCTTTGCCTTTGGTCTTCAATTCACTGACGATCACCGCCGCCACGATCAGTCCTGCGCCCACCAGTGCAATCGCTGGGAGACGCTCTCCTGCGATACGACCGACGATCCCGGCCCAGACTGGTTCACCGGCGTAGATCAAGGTCGCGCGGGTCGGCGAAACACTTTTCTGCGCCCAGTTCATCGCCACCTGAATCGCCGCACTCATCGCGCCCAGGCCCAGGGCAGTGCTCAGCAACAGCCACGAGAAATCCGGAATTGCCTCACCAGTCGGCACCACCATCAAAAACGACAGCACCGAAGTCGTCGCCAGCTGCACCACGGTTACGCGGCGCACATCGACTTGCCCGGCATAGTTACTGATCAGGATGATTTCGGCCGCTATCGCGATGGCGCTGATCAGCGTGGCGATTTCACCGGGGCTGAAATTCAGCGAAGCACCGGACGGCCCGGACAGCAGCATCAGCCCGGTGAACGCCAGCATGATGCCAATGCTCGGCATCAAACCCGGGCGCCGACCGAGGACCAGCCATTGCAGCAGTGGCACAAACGGCACGTACAGCGCGGTGATGAACGCCGACTGACTGCTGGGAATGCTCTGCAAACCGACAGTCTGCAAGCCATAACCGAGCAGGATCGCCACGCCGATAAAGGCGCCGGCCTTGAGTTCGAACAGGGTCAGTTCCCGCAGGTGTTTCCAGGAGAACAGCGCAACAATGCCAGCTGCGGCGGCAAAGCGCAGGCCGACGAAAAACATCGGACCGCTGACGGTCATCGCGTGCTGCACCAGCAGAAAAGTACCGCCCCAGAGCATGGTGATCAGCACCAGCACGCACTCGGCTTTGCTGAACCGGGAAAACCGCAGGGGAGTTTGGGGGGAGTTGGCTGACGTCATGACCTTGCGCACTTTTAAGGTGGAGACGCACAATGCGCCAAATGTTGCGCAGTATACTGCCCAACCCCAGCCAGTGAGCAATATAGTGCACAAAGATTCTGTACAACGGGCTTCGGTCCTGCAACACGTCAGCCAGAACGTCCGGCGCCTGCGCCATGCCGCCGACATGAGCCAGACGGCCCTCGCGGAAAAGTCCGGGGTCAGCCGGCGAATGCTGGTGGCCATCGAGGCTGGCGAAAAGAACGTCAGCCTGACCACCCTCGATCGCGTCGCCGAAGCTCTCGAAGTGGCCTTCAGCGATCTGATCCAGGCGCCTGACAACCGCGATCCCGGCCGTATCAACGAACTGGCCTGGGCTGGCAGCATCCCCGGCAGCAAAGCCGTTTTACTGTCCAAGGCCAACGCCACCCGTGCGGTTGAACAGTGGGAATGGTGCCTGCAACCGGGCGAGGTCTATCCCTCGCAACCGGACGCCGAAGGCTGGAGCGAGCAGATTTTCGTGTTCGAGGGCTGCCTGACGCTGATGCTCGGCGATCAACCCCAGCGCATCGCGGCCGGGGAGTTTTTCATGTTCGCCAGCAACCAGCCGCACACCTATCGCAATGACGGGGAAGTGGCCGCGCGCTTCGTGCGCAACGTGGTGATCTGACTGTTGCAGGGCCGACAGCGGATAAACAGTTTGCTCCATCCTGCGTGCAGACTGCTTTAGGTTGTTATCTCAATATATTGATAAATAAAGAAAATATATTCAGGCATGACTCCTGCTATGGGTTCTGGATCCTCATCCGGAAACCACGGAGTCGCCTCACATGACCGCTTCAAATCACACCTCCAAACGCCTCCTGCAAAACAGGAGTGCCATTTGATGACCCGCGAAATCCGTCTCAACGCCTTCGACATGAACTGCGTCGGTCACCAGTCGCCGGGCCTGTGGGCTCACCCTCGGGATCGTTCCTGGCAGTACAAGGATCTGGAGTACTGGACCGATCTGGCGAAAATTCTCGAGCGTGGCAAGTTCGACGGCTTGTTCATCGCCGACGTGCTGGGCATCTACGACGTGTACAACGGCAATGGCGAAGCAGCCATCCGGCAGGCGGCGCAGGTGCCGGTCAACGATCCGTTGCAACTGATCCCGCCGATGGCGCTGGTCACCGAACACCTGGGTTTCGGCCTGACCGCGTCGTTATCCTTCGAACATCCGTATCCATTCGCCCGACGCCTGTCGACCCTCGATCACCTGACCAAGGGCCGCGCCGGCTGGAACATCGTCACCTCTTATCTGGAGAGCGGCGCAAAGAACATCGGCCAGCAAGCTCAGACCGAACACGACGCGCGCTACGACTTCGCCGAGGAATACCTGGAGGTCTGCTACAAACTCTGGGAAGGCAGTTGGGAAGAGGGTGCGATTCTGCGGGATCGCGAGCGGCGGATTTTCAGTGACCCGAGCAAGATCCACGAGATCCGCCACCACGGGAAACACTTCCAGGTGCCAGGCATTCACCTCTGTGAGCCGTCGCCGCAACGCACGCCGGTTCTCTATCAGGCCGGCGCGTCGAGCCGAGGCAAGCAGTTTGCCGCCGAGCACGCCGAGTGCGTTTTTGTCGCTGCCCCGTCGAAAGTGCTGCTGAAGAAAACCGTGGCCGACATTCGCCGCCGCGCCGCCGAGGCCGGGCGCGATCCGTCGAAGATCCTGATCTTCAACCTGCAAACCGTGATCCTCGGCGAGACCGACGCCAAGGCCAAAGCCAAGTTCGAAGAATACAAATCCTGGGTCAGCTACGAAGGCGCGATGGCGTTGATTTCCGGCTGGACCGGCATCGATTTCAGCCGTTTCAAACCGGACGAACCCCTGAAGCACGTGCACACCAACGCCATTCAATCGGCGGTCGAGGCGTTTTCCACGGCGGATCCGAACAAGGTCTGGACCCCCAACGAACTGGCTGACTGGGTCGGCATCGGCGGCTTCGGCCCGTTGTTCGTCGGCAGCCCGGAAACGGTGGCGGACCTGTTGCAGGAATGGGTCGACGAAACCGACGTCGACGGCTTCAACCTGGCCTACGCGCTGACCCACGAAACCTTCATCGATGCCGTCGAATTGCTGGTGCCGGAGTTGCAGAAGCGCGGTGTCTACAAGACCGAGTACGCGCCGGGGACCTTGCGCGAGAAGCTGTTTGGCGAAGGGCCGAGACTGCCGGAGATTCACCCGGGCAGCGGCTATCGAAACCTCGGCGAGCTGCATCGGCAGGAGAAAAAAGTCGCGTCCGTCTAGACGCCTTCGCGGCGTCTGAATGACACTGGCCCGAGCATATCCTCAGCTGTGAGAACGGCATGACTCAAACCGATACGACCGCACTGCGTCACGCCGACATCCTGATTGTCGGCGGCGGCCTCAGCGGCACGATGCTGGCGGTGCAATTGCTGCGTTTGCCGGGGCGCAGAAAGATTCTGGTGATCGAGCCCCGGGCCGAACTGGGCCGGGGCGAAGCGTACAGCGCGGTGGAGCTGGGCCACACGCTCAATGGCAACGCAGCGCGGATGAGCGTTGACCCGGACAATGCCGATGACCTGACCCAGTGGCTGACCGATCACATTGCCGGTGGCGGCTGGCCGGAGTCGGATCAGCAACATGTGCCGGTCAGCGAACTGTTCCCACCACGCGGGTTGTTCGGCGTCTACGTGCAGCAGCGCCTGGCCGAAGCGCAGCAGGTGGGCGCGCAGCACGGTTCGACGGTCGAGCATGTGCGCGCCGAAGTGGTCGATGTTCAGACCTCCATCGATTCCGTGCAGCTCACCTTAAGTGACGGCCAGCAATTGCAGGGCGCTCATGCAGTGCTTGCAACCGGGATGTTCCCGGCTGCCCGCACCCCGCAAAAAGAATCCAGCGGCCTCAACGCGGCGGCACTCGATCCGTGGGATGTCGCGGCCATGCGCCAGCTCGATCCGCAATCAACGGTGCTGATCATCGGCTCCGGCCTGACCATGGTCGATGCCGTGGTGTCGCTGGAGCAGGCCGGGCATCGCGGGCCGATCGAGGTGTTTTCCCGGCACGGGCTGTTGCCTCATGTGCGTCGGCAGCCGCCCGCGTGGGTGGACTTCCTCGCCGAAGATCACGGCATCCGCACACCACGCCAGTTACTGCACGAATTGCGCCGACATTGTCGCGACGCCATCGCTCAAGGCATTGACTGGCAGGCGCCGCTCGACACCGTGCGTGCGCACATCGGCCGGTTATGGAGTCAGGCCAGCGATGTGCAGCGCCGGCAATTCGTGCGGCATGTCCGGCCGTGGTGGGAAAGTCATCACCATCGTTCGCCACCGCTGAGCGCTGAATTGGTCGAGCGTCTGCATCGAGAAGGACGATTGCGCATTCATGCTGCGTCTTACAAGGGACTTGAGCCGGTATCGGGCGAGGGCGTGAGTATCCGCATTCGTCCTCGCGGTGAGGCCAAAACCTGCGTGGTGCAGGGCGCGGCGTTGATCAATTCCAGCGGCATCGAATACGACTGGCGCCGGGTCGCGCGACCTTTGCCACAGCAATTGCTGGCGCGCGGTCTGGTTCGTCCGGGGCCATTGGCGCTGGGCATCGCGGCCGCGGTAGACGGCGCTGTACTGGATGAAGAGGGCTGCGTCTCGACCCGCCTGTTCGCCATGGGCCCGCCGTTGCGTGGCATGTGGTGGGAGAGCACCGCCGTCACCGATGTGGCGTCGCAGGCCAAGGCACTGGCCGCGCGATTGGTTCGCTGATACCCAAATGCAGGAAACCCCGCTTCGGCGGGGTTTCCTGTTTCTGGCAGCTCAAACCTATCACTCAGTAGCGCTGATATTTGGAACCGAATTCCGGGCGGTTTTCTGCGACGTACAGCTTGGCCTGTTCAGCGTTTTGTTGCAGGTTGAGGTTGCCCTTGTGTTCGGCATCGATGCTGACGGTGTCGACGTTCAGGGTGCCCGACTGGCCAACGGTCGCCGACGCGACAACCGGGGTGCTGGCGTGTGGGGCTGCTATGGCGGAGGTGGCGCCGATCAGGGAAACGATGAAGCCGAGTGCGATGATGTCTTTCATGATGTTGCTCCAGAGAGTGGGGAGAAGATGGAGCCCACTCTAGTGCTGGAGGGTTTTGATGTGAAAACACCCTTGCGCATAGTCGTTATCGAAGGCGTTGATGCCTGATCAGCGCGGTAGGGTATTGCTCAGCCAGCGCTGGCGCAGCTGCTCCAGACGGCCGTCGGCCCGCAATGTATCCAGCGCCTGCTGCCAGCGTGCGACCTGTTTCGGATCGGTCTGCGGCGAAAAGGCAATGTAGGTGTTCTGTTTCATCAACGGGATCTGGTACTGCAAGCGTCCCGGCTCCATGCCTTGCTCGCGGGCAAGGGCGGCCTTGGACCAGGTATCGGAGACCACGAAATCGGTACGCCCCAGGCTGAACAGTCGCATCATCTGCTCCGGGGTTTCGACGCCGTAGAGGTTGTTCAGGTCTTGCCCTTGCAGGTAGCTGTAGACCAGCCATTTGCGCGGCACGGTGATCCGGCCCAGGTGATCGGCTTCACGCAGGCTGTGCACGGGAGGCTGGAGATTGTCGCGGGCGTACAGCGCGGTTTCGACTTCGATCAGCGGCCCGACCCATTGATAGCGATCGTCGCGGTCGTCGGTACGCAGCACGGTGAATACGCCGGTGTCGGGCGTGTCGCTGGCCATGCGCAGGGCTCGCAGCAGCGGGACTTGTTGCAGATGGATGCGGTCGCCGGTCTGGGTCGCCAGGGCCTGCACCACGTCAACACCGAATCCTGCGAGCTGATTACCTTGCATGAAATGCAGGGGCGGATGGTTGTCGGTGAGCAGTTGCAGATCCGCCGCGGTGGCCGTCAGGGCCAGCATGGACAGCAGACAGGCGGCAAATCGTTTCATGGATCGTCCCTGAACAAATCAATCGCGCAGCTTAGTACGAGCCATGACGGCTGTCGTGGGGAAACAGCGGGGCTTTTGTGTCAGAGAACAAGGCTTATCGGTAGTGAACGCTGCGGGGGCAGAGCGCCCCCGGCAGGAATCGACAACGGCGGGTACATACGATCAGTAGCGCTGGTACTTCGAACCGAACTCGGGACGGTTCTCGGCGACCAGTACGCTGCGGGCCGAACGCTCGCGCAGTTCCTGCAAGCGGTCGGCGCCACCTTCAGCGACGCGTTCGCGCAACTCTTGCAAACGGTCAGCACCGCCTTCGGCTACGCGTTCACGCAGTTCCTGCAAGCGGTCGGCACCGCCTTCAGCGACGCGTTCACGCAGTTCCTGCAAGCGATCCGCGCCACCTTCGGCAACGCGATCCTTCTGCAGGTTTTCCGAGCCGTATTCGGCAACCAGCGGTTGGGAGCTGGCGGATGCCAGGTCGGCCAGGGCCAGGCCGCTGAGCAGGCTGATTGCGAGTACCAGGGATTTCGAGGACTTGAACATGGTGCTTCTCCTTGCGTTTGAGATGAATGAACCAGTGCTTTCTGGTGGGTTCATTCAAACGCGAGGGTGTATCGCTGATATGTGGTGTTACGGCCCGAAAACACGGGTTACGTATCTGCGCGGCGAATTTATACAGAGTGATACAAATCCGTCAGGATTCGGCGAGCATCTCCACGGCGAAGGAGAAAACATAACCCTCGTTGCGCACGGTCTTGATGTAGGTCGGCTCGCGAGAGTCGTCCAGCAGACGTTGACGCAGGCGACTGACCAGCAAATCGATGGAGCGGTCGAACAGGTCGGCGTCGCGACCCTGAGTCAGATTGAGCAACTGGTCGCGGCTGAGCACCCGTTGCGGATGATCGAGAAATACCCGGAGCAGGCGATACTCGGCGCCACTGAGAGCGACCATGGTGTCGTCTTCATCGAGCAGGTGGCGGGCGGTGGTGTCCAGGCGCCAGCGGCCGAACGCGAGCAGGCGCCCGGTTTCGGTGATCAGCAGATTGGGTGGCAGCATTCGCGTGCGGCGCAGCACGGCGTTGATCCGCGCCAGCAATTCGCGGGCAGCGAAGGGTTTGGTCAGGTAATCGTCGGCACCCATTTCCAGGCCGAGGATGCGGTCGGTCTGGTCGTCGCGGGCGGTGAGCATCAGGATCGGGATCGCCTTGTGCTTGCCGGCGCGCAGTTCGCGGCACAGCACCAGCCCGTCATCGCCGGGGAGCATGATGTCGAGCACGATCAGGTCGACCGTGTTGGCTTCCAGAAAACTGCGCATCTGCCGGCCATCGGCGACCACGGTGCTGCGCAGGCCGTTCTTGGTCAGGTAATTGCCGACCAGCTCGCGGATCTCGCGGTCATCGTCGACGATCAGGATGTGGTTGATGTGATCCATGGTTCGCTCTTTTTATAAGGAGTGCCCGAAGCGTTGCGCTTCGGGCTGGTCGCTTCGGGTCAGGACACCACGCGATAGCACGGCACATACGCCGCGCCGCCCGGCAGTTTCATCCGGTGCTGGGCGACGAAGGCTTTGAGCAGCAGATCGAGCGGCTGCATGATCGCGGCGTCGCCACGGATCTGGTACGGCCCGTGTTCCTCGATCAGGCGAATGCCCTTGTCCTTGACGTTGCCGGCGACGATCCCGGAGAACGCGCGGCGCAGGTTGGCCGCCAGTTCATGAGGTGGCTGGTCGCGGTGCAGCTTGAGGTTGGCCATGTTTTCGTGGGTCGGATCGAACGGGCGCTGGAAGCCTTCGTCGATCTTCAGCAGCCAGTTGAAGTGGAACGCGTCGGCGCGTTCGCGGCGGAACTGCTTCACGGCCTTCAGGCCCGCGGTCATCTGCCTCGCCACTTCGGCCGGGTCGTCGATGATGATTTCGTAGTGCTTTTTCGCCGCTTCGCCGAGGGTGGCGGTGACGAAGGCGTCCAGTTGTTCCAGGTATGGCGCGGCATGTTTCGGCCCGGTCAAAATCACCGGGAACGGCAGGCCGGCGTTGTCCGGGTGCATCAGGATGCCCAGCAGGTACAGGAATTCTTCGGCGGTGCCGGCGCCGCCCGGGAAGATGATGATGCCGTGGCCGACGCGGACGAAGGCTTCCAAGCGTTTTTCGATGTCCGGCAGGATCACCAGCTCGTTGACGATCGGGTTCGGCGCTTCGGCGGCGATGATGCCCGGTTCGGTCAGACCGAGGTAACGGCCACCGTGAATCCGCTGTTTGGCGTGGGCGATGGTCGCGCCTTTCATCGGGCCTTTCATCACGCCGGGACCGCAACCGGTGCAGATGTCGAGGCTGCGCAGGCCCAGTTCGTGGCCGACTTTCTTGGTGTATTTGTATTCTTCGGTGTTGATCGAGTGGCCGCCCCAGCACACGACGATTTTCGGCTCGACGCCCGGGCGCAGGGTGCGCGCGTTGCGCAGCAGGTGGAAGACGTAGTCGCTGATGCCCTGGGAGGTGCTGAGGTCGATGCTCAGGGCGTCGAGTTCGTTTTCGGTGTAGACGATGTCGCGCAGGGCGCTGAACAGCATTTCCCGGGTGCTGGCGATCATTTCGCCGTCGACGAAGGCGTCGGCCGGGGCGTTCAGCAGTTCCAGGCGCACGCCGCGATCCTGCTGGTGGATGCGGATTTCGAAGTCCTTGTAGGCTTCCAGAATGGTTTTCGCGTTGTCGACATGGGCGCCGGTATTGAGGATGGCCAGGGCGCACTGGCGAAAGAGGGTGTAGGTGCTGCCGGTTCCGGCCTGGCTCAGTTGCTGAACTTCACGTTGGGAAAGGGTTTCGAGGCTGCCTTTTGGGCTGACCGAGGCATTGATTACGTGTCGTTGGGTCATGCAGTGATCCTTAAAACGATGTCATTGCCGGCATGGCCAATGGCATCCGAATAGTGTGTATCCATGAATGAAGATGGCACGATCTGCGTGGTATCGCCATGTCCCCGTTGGACTTTGAAAAGATGAAAAGGCGCTCCAGCATAGCTAAATCCGCCTCAGAGGCGATAATGCGCCGGCCTCTTTTTATTTCAAGCCATGGAAGCCTGTCGCGATGTTCGAGATTCAACCGATCGATGCCATCACTTATCGCCAGCAGACCCGGCGCAGCACGCTGATCATCGCGGTGCTGTTTCTGGTGCTGGCGATGGCGTTTTCGACGGCGGCGGTGGCGCTGTTCGGCGAGCCGGGCGGGGATAACCTGCGGTTCAATGTCGGCGGGGTGTTTGGCGCATTTCTGCTGACAGCGGCGTTGCTGCGCGGGCGTTTCTGGAACCAGACCTGGATGGCCCCGGCGGTGTACGGCTGGCGGCTCAAGCGCAGCCTGATGAGCGTCACCAACGTGATGCATCAGGTGACGGCAGCGGTGGAGAAGGGTGATCCGGTGGCGATGAAGGTGCTGCGTTTCTATCACCTGGGGCTGACCCAGATGCATGAACTGGACGGTAACTCCAGCGATCACGCGCAATTGCACCGGGAAGTCGAAACACACAAGACGCGGATGAAGGCGCTCGGTCTGGATACCGATCAGACGCGCCTCGATCCGGCCTGGCTGGAAACCTTGAAAGCGCGCTAAAACGGAATGCGTGCGGCGCGCCGGAGTTTCCAGCGACGGATCAGGCGCCCGTAGACCAGCAGGTTGACCACCAGCACCACGCTGCCCAGCACCAGCTGAATCTGCGGGGTCAGCCCCGCCGGGTAGATGATCGGCCAGATGTAATGTTCGATGAATCCGCCGGCGTATTCGGTCTGCCCGGCGGCGTGGCGCATCAGGTTTTCCCAATAGGTCAGCGGACAGGTCAGGTGCAACACCTCGACCGCCACGCCCCAGGCCGCCGCCGGCAAATGCAGCCACATCAGCCGCGGCCACTTGAGCACCAGCAGCCCGCCGAACAGCACGAATAGAATGAACAGCAAATGAAACAGCACCAGCCCGTCGGCGGCTATTCGATACAGCATGTCGTCTCCCTGACGCGTGTGTGAATGGTTGCCATGTTACGCCGGTAAACGACTGACGGAAGGAAGGATTTGCGCCAACTGCGCAAGATTGTTCAAGCCACCCACGGGCGTTTGCTGGCAGAGTCCGGGGTCTTGTCTCACGGTTGAAGCGTGTTATGTCCGACTCATTAATGCCGCGCAGTGCTTTTCTTCGCGGAGCCGCGGCGATCATGCCGTTATCCCTGGCGACCGCGCCGTGGGGGCTGCTGGCCGGCTCCATGGCGATTGAAGCCAACCTCACGCCGCTGCAAGGGCAGGGCCTGTCGAGCATCGTGTTTGCCGGCGCTGCGCAGTTGGTGGCGATCGGCATGCTCAAGGGCGGCGCCGGGATTTTCTCGATTCTGCTGACCACGCTGTTGCTGACCTCGCAACATTTGCTTTATGGAATGAGCATGCGCCACGTGATTTCGCCGTTGCCGGGGCGTTGGCGCATCGGTCTGGGCTTTTTGCTCACCGATGAACTGTTCGCCCTGACCAGTCAGCATGATCGCCAGCAGTTCAACCGCTGGTACGCGTTGGGCGTGGGTCTGACGTTTTACATCGCCTGGAACCTCTTCACCCTGGCCGGCATCGTGCTCGGCAGCAGCATTCCGGGGCTTGAGCACCTGGGGCTGGACTTCTCGATTGCCGCCACCTTCATCGCATTGATCACCCCGGTGGTGCGCAATGTGCCGACGGTGGTCTGCGTGGCGGTGTCGCTGTTCTGCTCGGTGCTGTTCAGTTACTGGCAATGGGGTTCGGCGCTGGTGTTGTCGGGGCTGGCTGGCATGACCGCCGGGTTTATCTGCAACAAGCTGTATCGGGAGCGTACATGATGGTCTGGGCAGTGATTATCGGCATGGGGATTCTGGTGTTCCTCAACCGTTACGTGTTTCTCGAACCGCGCCTGCCGGTGCGTCTGAGCAGCAACGCGCGGCAATTTCTCGGTTTTGCCGTGCCGGGCATGTTGACCGCGATTTGCGGGCCGATTGTATTCATGCCGGACAAACAACTGAATCTGCAGTGGGATAACCCTTATCTGCTGAGTTCACTAGTCGCAATCGGCCTGGTGATCTACACGCGTAATACATTGCTTAGCATGCTATTGAGCATGGCGTTCTTCTTTCTATTGCGCTGGTGGCTTTAAGTTCTACGCTTAATGGGTGAATTCCATTAGCGAGGTGAACATGGCAACCGAGCAGAAACGTCCCGAAGAAGATGACGAACCGAGTGAAGAAGAGCTCGAGCGGGAGAAACACAAGGAGCAGACCTGGAAGCATGACGACAGCCGCGAGTTGTCCGACCGTGATCAGGAACGCCCGCTGAAACCCTGAACGCCACAACGAAAAGCCCCGCGATTGCGGGGCTTTTCGTTCATCAAAGATCGTCCAACTGCGTGAAATCGGGGTGGGAGGCCCGATAACCCAAGGTCTTGTCGATCCAGGCATTCAGCTCGTTGACCATCACCGGCGGGTGGCAGGGATAGTTTTCGAGGGTGGCGCGCAGGATGCGGTCGATATCGGGTACGTCACGCAGGTTTCGAGTCTTTATGTAGTGGCCGATAAAACAGTCGAGTTGAAAGCGTTCTGTCGTGGACAGATGAATACACTCCAGGCCTGTGACCTGTTTGATTGCAAAATCGTCGCGCAACTTAATTCTCTGCAAGGCTTGTTAAGTTTGTGGGGTATTCCTGGTTTTGCTGACTCTTTGGTCAACTGGTATGCCAAAAGGAAATGCGGCGCGCATGCTATCCGTAGTGTTTGTAAATGTATGTATGACGGTTGAAATGTCAGACAGGCGGTTAGTTCAATCAAACGACTGTTTATGTTGAATGTTTCGCGTTTGAAACACCGGGTGTAACGCGCAGGATTCAATTCGTGGATTCCTGCCCTTGATAACGCACCACGCCGGCATTTATTTACGTCACCGCTTCAATCAATTCCGCACCCTGATTGCGGGAGTTGCCCACCGCTTTGCCGACTTTGTGCCATTGGAACGCTTCGCTGGGTTCGGCTTCGAACAGCAGCATCTGCTCGGCGCGTTCGGTGGGCGTGGCGGGATCGAGCCATTCGTGCACCCGATCGGCGCACAGCACGATCGGGCGCCGGTCATGCACATCGAGCAAGCCGCCTTCGCTGTTGGCGGTGATGATGACGAAGCCGTCGTCTTCCCGTGGAGGTTCGCCGGGTGTCGGAAATTGGCCGATGGCGGCGCAGAAAACCGGTTGATGATCGGCGCGACGAATCAGCCAGGGCTGTCGGCTTTTGTCGGGGGCATCGACCCACTCGAACCAGTTGTCGACCGGCACGATCAGCCGATGACGCCAGATCGCTCGAAAGAACGGCCCGTGTGCGACTTTTTCCAGCCGCGCGTTGATCGGTGCGGCGCGATCCTTGGCCCAGTGCGGACGCCAGCCCCAGCGCAGATTGTCGGCGTATAGCCGTTGTTCGTGTTGATGGAGGATCGCCAGCGACGTCGTGGGTGCAGCGTTGTAATGCGCCAGCGGTGCGTCGCCGACGTGATTGATCAGCGCATCGGGAATGCTCAGCACCGCGACGAAATCGTGGATGCCCCGGTATTGCGACAGTCTTCCGCACATTGGCCGACCCTCCGGCGAACAGCTGCCTGAAGGTTTGAGCTTAGTTGCACGGTTCAATCCTTGCTGCCCTGGCCGGTGAACGCGTCGCGCCAGACCAGCCAGCGGCGTTCCAGTATGGCCAGCAGGCCGTCGCTGAGTTTGCCCAGCAGCGCCAGGACGATGATCGCGGCCAGCACGATGTCCGGCCGCGACGTTTCGCGACCGTCACTGAGCAGGTAACCCAGACCTTTGGTCGCGGCGATCAGTTCGGCCGCCACCAGAAACATCCACGACAGGCTCATGCCGCTGCGCAATCCTGTGAACAGGCCGGGCAGGGCGGCGGGCAGCAGAATCCGTCGCACCAGTTGCAGCGGACTGAAACCATAGATGTGCCCGACCTCTACCAGTTTGCGGTCGATGTTGCGGATCGCCGCGACCACGTTGACGTAAACCGGGAAGAACGCGCCGATGGCGATCAGGACGATTTTCGAGGTCTCGTCGATCCCCAGCCACAGCAGCAACAGCGGCACCCAGGCCAGGCTGGGAATCGAACGCAGCGCGGCGAAGGTCGGTTCCAGATAGGCCTCGGCTTCGCGGCTGAGGCCGACCCACGCGGCAAACACCAGCGCCAGACTCGCGCCGATGGCAAACCCCAGCAGCACGCGAATCAGGCTGGCACCGATGTGTTTCCACAAGGCGCCTTCGGCCAGATCGGTGAGGGTCAGGGCGATCTCGCTCGGCGCGGGCATCTGGTAGGACGGCAGCCAGCCAATGCGTACGATAAATTCCAGGGCGATCACGATCAGCATTGGCAGCGCCAGGCCTTTAAGGCGCCGGCGCCAGAGTGGATTCAACGGCAAGGGTTTTCGGCGTGGGGCCGACAAGGCGAGGCGGGCGGGAAAGTCGTTGCTCATGGACGGTTCTCCGCTCACGACAAATCCGCGACGGGCGCGGATTTGTTATGAGCCTGATCGGTTACTGGGCGGCGGCGACTTGCTGGAAACCGGTGTCGATCAACTGATCGATGACCTGATCGACATTCACCCCACGGCGCACCAGTTCTTCGGAGACCAGAATCGGCGCGGCGGCTTTCGACGCCAGCACATCCTTGGCGGTCAGTTGCGGGCTGCTCAGGTCGGTGCGCGACAGTTGCAGCTTGGCCACATCCAGCGGCAGACCGGATTCGCTGGCGAGCAACTTGGCCAGTTCTTCGGGGTTCTTCACCGACCACTCGCGGGCCTGCTCATAGGCCTTGATCACGGTGTCGATGGTTTGCGGGTGCTGCCTGGCGTATTGCTCGGTAACGCTGACCACGCCGTAGCTGTTGAAGTCGCGATTGCGGTACAGCAGGCGCGAACCGGCCTGCACCTGACTGGCGGCCATGTGCGGATCGAGGCCGGCCCAAGCGTCGACATCGCCTTTCTCCAGGGCGGTGCGGCCGTCCGGATGTTGCAGGTGCACCAGTTCCACGTCGTCCTTTTTCAGCCCGGCCTGTTGCAGGGTGCGCAGGGTGAACAGGTACGGATCGGTGCCTTTGGTGGCGGCGATTTTCTTGCCCTTGAGGTCGCCGACGGACTGGATCGGCGAGTCCTTGCGCACCACCAGCGCGGTCCATTCGGCGCGGCTGTAAACGTAGACCGATTTGATCGGGCTGCCATTGGCCCGGCTGAGCACGGCAGCGAGGCTGGCCGACGAGGCGAAATCCACGCCGCCGCTGTTGAGGTATTCCAGCGAGCGGTTGCTGCCCTGGCTCAGCACCCAGCTGACTTTGCTCTGGGGCAGGGCTTTTTCCAGGTAGCCCAGGTGTTTGAGCGCCAGGCTGACCGGCGAGTAATAGGCGTAATCCAGATGCACTTCGGCCGGCGGCGCTTCGGCAGCGTGGGCGAGCGGTTGCAGGCTCAGGGCTACTGCGCAGGCCGCGAGCAGCGTTTTGACGCGGGAAAACGGTAAGAGGGATTTCATGGGCACGCTCCGGCAAGGCAACAGATTCTTATGTCCAAAAAGATATTTTTATCGAATGCTTCCTGCATGAATGGAATATTGCAGGCTCTGTGCCATGTGCGCCTTGTCCCGTATTTACGGGGTCTAACGCCGGTTTTGCAGGTTTGAAGTGTTGCAGGGAGAACACTGTGCCGAGCCACTGTTGCTCGGCCAACAGTGCGGCGGGAAGGTGCTGAGCTTATGCGCTAATCGAATTTCAAATCTGATTTGTAAGAGCGTTATGGTCTATAAAAATCCCTTCTGCAGGACTCGCCATGAAGCTCTCACGTTTCCTACGCGCCGCGTTGACCAGCGCACTGTTTGCCACGCCATTGACCTACGCCGCCGAACCCTTGGTCCTGCACGTCGGTGACCAGAATTACTACAACATCCGCGCGTCCATAGAAGCGTCCGGCGTGTTGAAGGACGCGCCTTACACGGTCGACTGGAAACACTTCCAGGCCGCCGCGCCATTGGCCGAGGCGTTGCAGACCGGGTCGCTGGATCTGGGTTTTCTGGGGGATTCGGGATTTTTGTTCCTGGCTGCCAAACAGGCGCCGGTGAAACTGATCGGTGTGTCGCGACAGAACCCGGACACCATCGCCCTGTTGGTGCCCAAGGATTCTCCGGTGAAAACCATTGAGGACCTGAAGGGCAAGAAGGTCGCCTACTGGCCGGGTGCCTGGAGTCAGCAGTTGACCTTGCGGGCGCTGGAGCAGGGCGGTTTGCCGGAGAATTACGTCGACTTCGTCAAATTGATGCCGATTGATGCAGCTGCCGCGCTACCGCAAGGCAGCATCGATGCGTTCCCGGTCTGGGAACCGTACATTTCCCAGCAGATCGTGTTCTCGGGTGCGCGGCCGATTCTCACGGCGAAAAACCTGATGCCGGGCTTGAGCGCCATTGCGGCCTCGGCGCCGTCCATCGACAGCAAGCGCGAAGCGATCGCCGATTTCCTCGGGCGCCTGAAGCAGGCCCGGGCCTGGGTTGACAGTCACACCGACGAATACGCCGACCTGTGGGCGAAGAAGGCCAACCTCGATCAACAGGTTTCGCGGCACTGGTTGCGCCAGGCGCACATGACGGTCGGCCCGGTCGATCAACAGGCTGCCGCCGATCTGCAAAGCACCGCCGACTTTCTGTTCAAGGTCAAGGCGCTGCCGGCTCCGCTGGCCACGGCGGGGATCATCGACAGCTCGTTTCAACAGGCACTGGCACGCTGAGCGAGCGCCGGAACCAAACCCTGTGTATCTTTATCCAACCTCGGCCCATCTCAATGGGTCGCAGGGAGGCAGCAGCGGCGAAGGAGTTTTGCCAATCGACAACATGACCGCAACGGTCGGGCTCAAGGCAAAACATGACACAGTGGTTCAAGCTTTTCTGCGCGATGGCGGTGGCCGTCGGGCTGGCCGGATGCATCGCCGCTCCCATCGAAATGACCGCACAGACCGAAGCCCGGCTCAAAGAGCAGGCGCCTGTGCGCTTTCTGTTGACCTTCGATGACGGGCCCAGCGCTTCCAGTTTTTTCAACCCGACCGACACTGTGCTCGACAGCCTCAAGGACAACCCGCTGCAATCGGGGATCAAAGCGGTGTTTTTCGTGCAGACCCGCGCGCCACGAGCGGGCAACAGTGAGATCGGCCGGCGGGTGATGCGCCGCGAGCACGCTGAAGGGCACATTCTGGGCTTTCACACTGCGACCCATTGGCACACCAATCATCGATTGCTCGACCCGGATGAGCTCGAAACCACGTTGACCAACGGCTCGGCGGACATCGCGGCGATCACCGGCGCGCCGCCGACATTGCTGCGTCCGCCGTTCTGGAACTACGACAAACGCACCTTCGCCGCCTATCAGCAGCACCACATGCAGGTGTTGCTGACCGACCTGAGCGCCAACGACGGCAAGATCTGGGGTTTCAACGCCAGCCCCCGGCGGCGGGCAAACATGCTGCGTCAGCTGTCTGAGGTCCGGGAACGGATTGCCCTTGGCGAATTGCCGACGGTGGACGGGGTGATTCCGGTGGTGGTGACCTTCCATGACCTCAACCGCTACACAGCCCGCCACACCCGCGAGTACTTGCAGATTCTGCTCGACAGCGCCGCCGCCACCGGCGTGCGACTGGCAGACAAACCGTTCTATGAGGATCGCACGGCGCTGGAAAAAGCCGCGCTGGCGCGCACGGTGGGCGAGTCGTCGAAACCGGTGAACCTGCCGGGAATCTGGAACTGGATCTGGGACCATGACGCCCATTGAGAGCGGCGACTTGAAGATGTGAAGCGGTTGGCAAATTTTGCGGGTGTCGGTGAGAGCAAGGCGACAAAAGCTCATCTATGCTGATCGGGTCGCCCGAGCCTGCGCCTGTGAGGCGTGCCCCCATGATTGCCATTACCGACATTTGCCGCATCGTCGAATCCGGCTTTTCGCCGCTGTATTGCGATTGCACCGAAACGGCGCAGGGACTCTTGCAGATCAAGGTTTACGAACCCGACAGCGGGCGGGTCAACCTGTTGCTCAACGGGGTTTCGCCGGAGCATCTGGTCACCATTCGTGACATCTCCAATTTCATCGGTGAATTGCGCACCGAGATGAGCGCCGGTCGCCGGGCATTCGCCGGTTGAGGGTTAAAGACGTCGCTGAAAGGCGCGGACGATGCTCAGCGTGGCGTCACTGACGTTCAGATTCTGCACCGCATCCAGCGGGTGCCAGAGACAGTCGACGATTTCATTCAGCGGGCGAACCTGATCAATGTTCAGCACCGAAGCCTCGTAGACGTGGTGGCGGGTGCTGCCGTTCTGCAATTCCATCAGATAGAGCATGTCATCGCTGTCCAGCCCGGTTTCCTCCTTTAGTTCTCGGACGGCGGCTTGCGCGCGGGTTTCTCCCGGTTCGACGGTGCCCCCCGGAAGCGTCCAGCGGCACCTTGGTTTGCGCACCAGGAGAATGTGTCGATCCTGCTCGCAGATGACGGTTGCTCGTACTTTCATGTGTTACCCGATTGCCGGTTGTCATAAATCTGTCATGAATTAGCAATATTTGGGCCGCTACCGGTTTAGAGCTTCTGAGTGCCTGGCAGCGGCAAAAGTGCCGGAGACTTGACGCGGCTGCGGTGCGACGTTCGGTCGGCACGTCAGAGTGTTGCGGGTGTAAGGTGGAAAAGTTCGTTACCAGACAGGAGGTGCCTATGAGCATGGCGATGCTGAACAAAATGCACATGAATGGCTACGACGTACTCAGCGTGAACAATGGCCCATGGCGGGTCTGCACGCAGGGCGACCGGCTTGCTTCGTTTGCCAGTCGCGAGGAAGCGCTGGCGTATGCCGCCGCGCTGCCGGGGTACAAAAGCCGCGCACGCGGTCGCAAGACAGACTGAAGGTCTGTGAAGAAAAAGCCCCGGTTGACCGGGGCTTTTTGCTGTGGGCAGGGTGAGGTTCAGTGGACTTTGGTTCGGCTGATGGCGCGGGCTTTCACTTCCCGGGCGTAAAGTTGCAGGCGTTCTTCATCGCTTTGCAGCACCTCGCAGGATCGCAGTACCGCCTGGGCGTCCGCCTCGTTGCCCGACTGGCGCAGTTGCTCGGCGATGCGCTTGAGGTCCACCGCCGACCATCTCAGGTCCGATGCCACGCTTTGCAGGTCACGCTGAAGTTCGTGTTCGTATTCATTGAGCCGCATGATCACCTCCGGAACATTCTCGGTAAAACAGAGTAGCCGCATTTTTCCGGTGTGGGGCAAGGTCTTCTGTCGGTGAGCTGAATGGCCCGGTTTTCGGGGAATACAGGCAGAGCGCTACGATGGATGTCCGAACAGTTACAGGGTACATTCGCGTTTTTTCAGAAGAAGGAATCACCATGCGGATGTTGATCGGGGGGATGCTGATGGCGGCATTGGCCGGTTGTTCGCTGCCTGCGTCACTGGTGCCGGGCGAGCCGAATGTCAGCAAGATCAGCGGCAAGACTCCCAAGGACTACGCCGCGTGTGTATTGCCGCTGTGGCAGCAGGACGTTGCCAAGACGTCCCAGACAGCGATTTCCAATGGCTACCGGATCACCGCGCCGAGCATCGTCACCGCCGACGAGATTCTCGATGTGGTCAAGTACAAGGACGGCAGCCGCGTTTCCCTGTACCAGGGGCCGCCGTGGGCGAAGTCCGGGTCGTTGCGCAAAGCGGTGCGCGACTGCCTGTAAGGTCGAATAAAAAAAGCAGAAACCGGTGATCGGTTTCTGCTTTTTTTTGCCTGCTGATCGAGCTCAGTCCGAGATGTCGGTAAGCGGAATGCCGGCGCCGCCGGTCTTCTTTTCCCGACGATCCTGCATCCAGTCTTCCACCTGGCTGTTGAAGCCCGCCGGCGCCTTGCGCCCGACCTTTCTGGCGATGTCGAGGATGGTCTGCTGGGCGAGGGCTTCTTCCATGCGCTTTTGCGCGGTCATCATCGCGGCGTGAATCGAGCAGGTGCCGTCCAGCGCCCAGTCCGGCGGCGAGCCATCGAACAGTGCGCAGCGTCCGCGAATGTCCCGGCATTCGAAAATGTTCTTGGGACCATCGATGGCATTGACGATATCGAGCAGGGTGATTTCATCCGCCGGACGCGCCAGGGTGAAGCCGCCGCGCACACCGCCGGTGGATTCCACCAGTTTGCCTTTGGCCAGTTTGGTGAAGATCTTCGCCAGGTAATCCAGTGGCACCCCTTGCAGCTCTGCCAGGTCGCGCACGCTGGCTTCACGACTGTCACCGCCGCTGCCCACCAGAAAGGCCAGGCAGTGAATGCCGTACTCGACCCCCGCACTGTAAAGCGACATAACTATCTCCGACTGTATTTGTCGCCGATGTTATCAGGGTTGTTCGTGGCAAACAAATCGGGAACGCCTTGGGTTTTTGGCTCTGAGGATCCCGTTTTTCTTGGTTTTCAGCTAAATCAATGAGTTGTGGAGGGCGGATACGCTCAATCTGAGCTATCGAAGTTTTCGATGCTAATCATCACAAAATCTGACTTGTCGGATTTAAAGGCGACCAATACAGTCGCCGTTATCCGGTGAGCAGCCTTCCGCGTTCTTGAAAAATACAGACGTGTCCGCTCCCGATGATGTGAATCCTTCAACCTCATTCAGTGACTTGGCTTCGTGCCTGGAGAGAACAATGAAACAGCACATTCTGGTAATCGGCGCAGGTTTCGGTGGCATGTGGACGGCATTGAGCGCCACGCGTCTGGTCGACATTCACAATCGGGACAACATCGAAGTGACCGTGTTGGCGCCGCAGGCCGAGCTGCGCGTTCGTCCGCGTTTCTACGAGCCGAATGCCCACACGCTGGCGGCGCCGCTGGGCGATCTGTTCGATGCGGTTGGCGTCAACTTCATCAAAGGCGCGGCGAACACCATCGACGTGCAGGCGAAAACCGTGGGCTACACCGATGCAGCCGGTGCGCAGCAGGTGTTCAACTACGACAAACTGGTGCTGGCCTCCGGCAGCGGCCTGGCCCTGCCAGACACCCCGGGCGTGGCGCAATACGCGTTTGATGTCGATCAGATCGAAGCTGCGATCCGCCTGGAAAACCACCTGGATTCCCTGATCGGCCAGCCTGAAAGCCAGGCACGCAACACGGTGGTCGTCGCCGGCGGCGGTTTCACCGGTATCGAAACCGCCACTGAAATGCCGGCGCGTCTGCGCGCTGTGCTGGGCGCTGATGCCAAGGTTCAAGTGATCATCGTTGACCGTGCGCAGAAAGTCGGCGCTTCCATGGGCGAAGCCATCAGTGTGTCGATTGCCGAAGCGAGCGAAGAGTTGGGCGTTGAATGGCGACTGGGTGTGTCGGTGCTGTCGGTCGATGAAAACGGCGTGACCCTGTCGGACGGCCAGCGCATCGACGCAAAAACCGTGGTCTGGACCACCGGTGTACGTGCCAGCTCCCTGACCGAGCAGATTCCTGCCGAGCGCGATCGCCAAGGTCGCCTGCACGTTGATGCCAACCTGAAAGTCATCGGCCAGGACGACATCTTCGCCACCGGCGACGTGGCTTACGCGGCCACCGACGATGTCGGCAACTTCGCCCTGATGACCTGCCAGCACGCGATTTCTCTTGGTCGTCACGCCGGTAACAACGTCGCAGCGCAGATCCTCGGGGTCGACCCGAAGCCGTACAGCCAGCCGAAATACGTGACCTGCCTCGACCTCGGCGCCTGGGGTGCGGTGTACACCGAAGGCTGGGATCGTCAGGTGAAACTGGTTAAAGAGGAGGGCAAGTCGCTCAAGACCCAGATCAACACCCAGTGGATCTACCCGCCGGCGGCTGACCGTGCCATCGCGCTGGCGGCTGCGGATCCGATGATCCCCGTCGTCGCGTAAAAACGGCGTGGCACAGAAAATCCCGCCCGGTTGATGCCGGGCGGGATTTTTTCGTTCAGATTGCGCAAACCCCTCCGGCAAGGACCACCCGACCGAACTCGGCGTTGGCCTCCTGAGGTGTGATGGCGAGCAGTTGGTCGAGGCGAATTTCCTGTTGCGCGCCTTGTTGCTCGATCACCAGGAATTCTTCTTTGTCGCTGCTGGTTCGCGTGGTCACGGCCCGAGCCATCAGTTGCTGACCGTCAATCAACTCGATGTCCAGCTGATAGCCGCGCAGGCAGGCGATTTCCAGGTAGTCGTACAGATCACAGTTCAACGGCTGATAACGGGTCATGGTGCTACTCCTCGAAACCTTGCAGAGTGATGATGAAATAGCCGTCTTCGGCGATGGCCTTGGCGACCTGCGGATTGGCCGGCTCGCTGTGGCAGAACAGACACTGGCTCTGGGAAATGTCTTCGTCCTGCAAGCCGTTGTCCATCAGGAACTGCCGGGCGTAGGCCTTCGCCGCTTCGGCTTCGCGATCGGTCAAAACATCGAAATGAAGATAGCGGCCATCTTTGGTGCGCACGTGGGTATCGAATACTTTGACGAACATTATTGGCTCTCCTGCATTTTCCAGGTGCCGGGCAGCGAGAGGTTGCCCGAGGCGATGTCGTAGACGCTGCTGACACACAGCAGCGGGTTGTGCAGGTCGGCATTGACCTTCAGCGCTGCGGTGACGCCGTCATAGTTGAAGCTTTGCGGGAAACCGACGGCAGCCAGCGGCACGCGGATCTGCGCGGCGTTCTGTTTCACGCTCAGGTCGTAGCCGGGGGAGTCGATGTAAATCGGCGCGCCGGGCCAGGTCGCAGGTAGTTTCGGTTTGGCGTCCTTGGGGATGTCGCGCACTTTCAGGCCACCGGGGCCGCAGCTTTCATCCTTGCTCAGGACCACCCAGTGCGAGTGCCAGAGGCCGCCGTCGTTGTCCTTCTTGCCGTCCTTGTTTTCATCCAGCTGCGGGGTGTCATCGAAGTCCGGGTGCGAGGTCAGGGCGAGGGCGAGGATGCCGGAGTTCGCTTCAAAACCGACGGCGCCGCTGTCCAGGCTAGTGGGCCAGACGTAGCTGTAAACCTCGGCGCCGGCGAATGAACCCTTGGCGGTCGGCACGCGGCTGCCGGCCTTGCCATCGACCAATTGTTCGAAGACCAAGGTGTTGCCGTCCTTGAAAACACGGGTGTGGACCAGATCGAACGCGGCGTCGGTTTTACCGGGTTCGCTGTGAATGCCTTCTGGTCCGTGGGCCCAGGCTTGTGTTGCCAGAAGCGTGCTGATGGTCAATGCCAATGTGCTTTTCATGGGATGCCTCGATGTGCGGTTTAAGTTTCGAATCGATACCGCAATCCTAAGGTGGTACTGTTTTTTGTCAATAAGGTTTTTAAACGATACTATTTATCGATCCCATTGAAACAGGCGATGACCGTGTTGTTTGACCTGCTGGAAAGATTGTCGAGCCTGACCCGCGTGTGGTTTCGCGAGCACCCGCTGCTGGCCGAACTGCAACCGATTCAACTCAGCGCGCTGCTGTATCTGGCGCGGTGCAACCGCTATTCGAATACGCCGCTGGCGGTTACCGATTATCTGGGCCTGACCAAGGGCACCGTGTCGCAGTCGCTGAAGGCGCTGGAGACCCATGGTTTTCTGACCAAGGTTCCGGACGCCCGAGACAAGCGCAGCGTGCATCTGGAATTGACGACCACTGCGCGCGAGCTGATCGATGCGGTCATGCCGCCAGATTTCCTGAGCAATGCCGCGCAACGCATGGGCGCGCGTGCCGGCGATCTGGAGGTATTGTTGCTGGAGTTGCTGCGCAACATTCAACACAGCGAAAACGTACCCAGTTACGGGCTTTGCCGGACTTGTCGTTTTCACCAGACATCCACTGCCGGCGCCGTCTGCGGATTGACCGGCGAAGCGTTGGCCCCGCCGGAAATCGAACTGATCTGTCGCGAGCATCGCCTGCCCGAAGAAACCCCCGCCTGAATCCTCCCCCGCCGGGGCTATGACTAAACCTCATGGCCCCATGATTTTTAATGGTTACGGCCGGCCCGATCCCCGGTGTTAAAAAATCGCAAACACAGCTCATCAATAACAACCAGAGAGCGTTTGCAGCCATGTCCCGATTCTCCCTTCGCGTCTCCCCACGTCCGTTATTGATCCCGTTGGCCATTCGGTCTGCGTGAGCTGTCGATCACCCCCAAAAAATCCCTCTGCATCGCAAAGAGTAATGACTGATGAAAGAACTCGACCTGTACATCGGTGAAGGTTTCGAAGGCCCGGGCGTGAACGCCGCGCACATCAATATCCTGATCGGCCCGCGCAATGGCCCGGCAGGGCAGGCGTTTGCCAACAGTCTGGCATCGCCGAGCCAGGGCCATTGCCCGTTCATGGTGATCGCCCAGCCGAACATTCCGGTCAAGCCGATGACCCTGTATGTGAACAAAGCTGCGATCAGCAGCGACCTACACGGCAACGCGACGTGGGGCGCTTCCCAGGCCGGCATCGCCAAGGCAGTACTCGAAGCGCTGCTCGACGGCACGCTGCCGCCGGAAGCCGAAGATGAGTGGGCGATCGTCACCGCCAACTGGGTCAACCCGGCCTGCGATGACCTCGATGCGGTTTACCTGAACAACTACAACGCCTGCCGCACCGCGATCCGCGCCGCCCTGACCGGCAAGCCGGAAACCGCGCAGCTCAAAGATGTGGTCAACCACATCAGCAACCCTTTCTACACGCCAAAAGCCTGAGGTCCGCGCCATGCAATACATCCGTTTGGGCAACTCCGGCCTGCAAGTTTCCCGCCTGTGCCTGGGCACCATGAACATGGGCACCCCGGACTGGAAACCGTGGATCTTCAATGAAAAACAAAGCGAGCCGATCGTCGCTCACGCCCTGAACAACGGTGTGAACTTCATCGACCTGGCGGACTTCTATTCCGCCGGTGTCGGCGAGGAAGTGGTAGGGCGCATCGTCAAGCGTCTGGCCCGTCGCGAAGACCTGGTGATCACCACCAAGGTCGGCTACGGCACCCGCAACGCGATCAACGCCAGCGGCCATTCGCGCAAGCACATCATGGACAGCATCGATGCCTCGCTGAAGCGTCTGGACATGGATTACGTCGACGTGTTCATGCTGCATTACTTCGACGTGAATACTCCGGTCGAGGAAACCATGGGCGCGCTGAACGACATCGTGCGTTCCGGCAAGGCGCGCTACATCGGCGTCTCGACCATGCTCACCGGCCAGCTGGCGAAAATCCTCATGGCCTGCGAGCGCAATGGCTGGGTCAAGCCGATCAACATGCAGCTGCAACTGAACTGCGCCTATCGCGAAGAAGAGCGCGAGATGATTCCGTTCTGCCGCGATCAGGGCATCGGCGTCTCGGTGTTCAGCCCGCTGGCCCGTGGCCTGTTGACCGGTGATGTGCAATCGACCCGCAACCAGACCGACTTCTTCACCCAGCAGATGTACAGCGACGAAGCCTCGTTCGAAATCGCTCATTCGGTGCAGCGCGTGGCCCGTGCCCGCGGCGTATCGAACGCGCAGATCGCCCAGGCCTGGGTCGCCAATCATCCGGGCGTGGACTGCATGCTGGTCGGCGCCGACACCACCGCGCAGTTCGACAGCGCACTGGCGGCGTTGGAAACCAAACTGGATGCCGAAGAGCTGCACGAGCTGGAACGCAACTACACCCCGTGCGACGTGATCAACGATTACACCGCCGGCAAACGCATCCTGCGCACGGCCCGTCCAGGGCAGGAACGCTTCACGTTGCAGGGGGCGGTGGCATGAGCGAATTGATCCGTCACGGCAACTTTATCGACGGTCAGTGGGGCCAGGGCGGCGCCACTTACCGGGTGCGCAACCCGGCCAACGGTGAGTTGATCGCCGACGTGCAAAAGGCCGGCGCCGAGGAAACCAACCTCGCCGTTGACGCCGCCAATCGTGCCTTGCCAGCGTGGCGCAAACTCACGGCCAAGGAGCGCAGTCAGCGCCTGAAACGCTGGAGCGATCTGATGCTCGCCAACCAGCAGGAACTGGCGACCTTGCTCAGCCGCGAACAAGGCAAGCCGCTGGCCGAAGCCAAGGGCGAAGTGGTTTACGCTGCCAGTTTTCTCGAGTGGTTCGGTGAGGAAGCCAAGCGTGCTTACGGTGACGTGATCCCGAGCCACAAGGCCGATGCGCGGATCATCGTGACCAAGGAAGCGATCGGCGTGGTTGCAGCGATTACTCCTTGGAACTTCCCGCTGGCGATGGTCACCCGCAAGGTCGGCCCGGCGTTGGCGGCGGGTTGCACGATGATTCTCAAGCCGTCGGAAGAAACCCCGCTGTCGGCATTTGCCCTGGCGGTGCTGGCCGAGCAGGCCGGGATTCCAGCCGGTGTGTTCAACATCGTCTCCGGCGATGCGGTGGCCATCGGCGGCGCGCTGCAAGCGTCCAGCGTGGTGCGCAAACTGTCGTTCACCGGCTCGACCCGCACCGGCAAATTGTTGATGCGCCAGGCCGCCGACACCCTGAAAAAGGTCTCGCTGGAACTGGGCGGCAACGCGCCGTTCATTGTCTTCGACGATGCCGACATCGACGCGGCCGTCAAAGGCGCGATGGCCTCGAAATTCCGCAACACCGGGCAGACCTGCGTGTGCGTCAACCGCTTCTTCATTCAGGACGGCGTCTACGAAGCCTTCACCGGCAAACTTGCCGAAGCCGTGGCGGCGATGCGCGTGGGCAGCGCGCTGGACGGCGAGACCGAGCAAGGTCCGCTGATCAACGCCGCCGCGTTGGCCAAGGTTGAAGCCCACGTCAGCGACGCGCTGGAGAAGGGCGCCACGCTGTTATGCGGCGGCCGTCGTCATGCCTTGGGCGGCACGTTCTACGAACCGACCATCCTCACCGAAGCCAATAGCGACATGCTGATCGCCCAGGACGAAACCTTCGGCCCGGTGGCCGCGTGCTTCCGCTTCAAGGACGAAGCCGAGGTGCTGGCGCGCGCCAACGACACGCCGTTCGGTCTGTCGGCGTACTTCTACAGCCGCGACATCGGCCGCGTCTGGCGCATGGCCGAAGGGCTGGAAGCCGGGATGGTCGGCATCAACGAAGGGATCATCTCCACGGAGGTGGCGCCGTTCGGTGGCATCAAGGAATCGGGCCTTGGGCGTGAAGGTTCGAAGTATGGTCTGGATGACTATCTGGAGATCAAATACCTGTTGATGGGCGGTCTCTAGACCTCCCCGAACCCTGTGGGAACTGGCTCCTGCAGGGTTCCTCCCAGAGCTTTCCGTTTCTCCGTCAATAACAACAATTGGAGACGAACATGTCCGCTCAACCCGTAAAGATCGATGACCTGCCCATCGGGCGCTTCCACCTCAAGATCGCTGGCCTGACCTTCGGCGCGCACTTCACCGACGGCTATATCCTTGGCCTGATCGGCATCGCGTTCACCTTGCTTAGCCCGCAGATGCAGCTCGACGCGTTCTGGCAGGGCCTGATCGGCGCGTCGGCGCTGATCGGTCTGTTTCTCGGCAGTCTGTTTTTCGGCTGGATCTCGGACAAGGTCGGCCGGCAGAAAATCTTCCTGGTCAGTTTCGTGCTGATCACCATTGCCTCGGTGATGCAGTTCTACGTCGAAACCGCCATGAGCCTGTTCCTCTGTCGAGTGTTGATCGGCATCGGTCTGGGCGGGGATTTCAGCGTTGGCCACGCAATGCTCGCCGAGTTCGCGCCGAAGAAACATCGCGGCGTATTGCTGGGCTCGTTCAGCGTGATCTGGACCTTCGGCTACGTCGCGGCGACCTTTGTCGGCACCGCCATGCTCAGTCTCGGTGACGATGCCTGGCGCTGGATGCTGGCGTCGTCGGCGATCCCCGCCGCGTTGATTCTGATTGCCCGTATCGGCACGCCGGAGTCGCCGCGCTGGCTGGTCAATCAGGGCCGGGTGGCCGAAGCCCGTGCCATCGTCAAAAAGCACTTGGGCGATAACGTCGAGCTGGATGAAACCCGCTCCACGGAAACCCGCTCGGGCTATGCGGTGCTGTTCAGCCGCGAATACCGCAAGCGCACGGCGTTCAACTGCCTGTTCTTCGTCTGCATCGTCATGCCGTACTTCGCCATCTACACCTTCCTGCCGTCGATCCTGCAGAAAATGGGCCTGGCCGAAGGCTTCGGCACCGAACTGATGCTCAACATGCTGCTGATCCTCGGCGCGTTGATCGGCATCTGGTGCACGATCAAATTTACCCGGCGCGGGTTCCTGATCAACTCGTTCATCATTCTGGCGGTGGCGTTGTTTCTGCTGGCGGTGTTGCCGGGCAGCGCGGCGTGGCTGATGGTGCTGGTGTTCGGCGTGTTCACGCTGGTGCTGTCAGCGGTGAGCAATCTGGTGGGTGTGTTCCCGGCGGAGAGCTTCCCGACGGAAGTGCGGGCCAGCGGGATTGGTCTGGCGACGGCCGTCAGCCGTCTCGGTTCGGCGGTCAGTACGTTCCTGTTGCCGGTGAGTGTGGCGGGGATTGGTCTGAGCCCGACGATGGGGATTCTTGCGGCGATCCTGGGGATTGGCGCGTTGTTGTCCTGGGCGTGGGCACCGGAGACCAAGTCGTTGACGTTGAGTCAGGCGTGCAAGGCGCAGAGTCCGGTGGAAGTCGGAGTTGTATCTGCTGGTAAGGTTGCCTCGCCGATCTGAGTTTTTGCGGTGCGGGGTAGTTGGTGGTTGTGTTCGAGAACCACCCCTCACCCCAGCCCTCTCCCCAGAGGGGAGAGGGGGAAAGGGAGCAGATCTTCATGGTTTTCGAGGCCTGAGTTCGGCTCGATAGTTCAGGTCGATGTATTTCAAATAAGCAACTCGGTAGGTTCCCTCTCCCTCTGGGAGAGGGCTAGGGTGAGGGGCTTTTCAGGGGTTAGACACAATGCCGAGCCACTCGGTAAACAGCCTCACCTTCGACAACCCCTGCTTGTCATTCGCCACATCCAGCCAATACCCATAAGGGCCGATCACCTCAATCGGGGTGATCGGCAGCAGGCTGCCGTTGGCCAGTTCCTTTTCGATCATCTGCCGGTCGATCACCGCCAGACCGCCACCAGCCAACGCGGTGTGGATCACCTGGTCCAGGGTGCTGAATTCCAGCCCTTGCCCTGCATCGATGTCATCCCGGCCCATGGCCGCCAGCCAGTTTTCCCAGACCTTCAAGCGCTTGCCGTCGTGCAGGATGTGCAGCAACGGAAACTGTCGCAGATCCGGCGGCTGATCGCCGTTGAACAGTTCCGGGCTGGCCACTGCGATGTGCCGTTCCATCACCAGCAATTGACTGACGCAGTGGGGCGCTGCCGCGAGACCGAAACGGATGTGGCAATCGACTTCCGTCAGGCTGTCGTGGCCGATCTGGTTACTCACGCTGAGGTTGATGTCCGGGTAGCGCTGGCAGAACGCGCGCAGGTGCGGCGACAGCCAGCGGGTGGCCCAGGTCGGCGGTGCGAGTACTTTCAGGCGCTGGCGCAGATTGGGCACGCGCACTGCTTGCAGGGCACGTTCGATGTGATCGAAGGCCTCGGCCAGATGCGGGGAAAGATTGCTGCCGGCTTCGGTCAGCGACAGCCCTTGAGGCGTGCGCACGAACAGCGCCACGCCGAGGTAGTCTTCAAGCTGTTTGATCTGGCGACTGACCGCGCCCTGGGTGACGTTCAGCCCGATGGCGGCCTGACTGAAACTGCGATGACGGGCGACTTCTTCGAACACGCGCAGGGTGTTGAGCGAGGGCAGTTGACGCATGGAGGCGGGACTCCGGATCGGGCGGTTTTTGTTGTTTTGGAATGAGGGCTATCTGACTATCGGGACGGTGCGGATGCAAGATGAATTCGCAGCGGGCAGGCAAAAAAAATCGCAGCCCTGGCTGCGATTTTTTCGAGCGTCAGAAGTAATACCCGACGTTCACATATAACTGGTTTTCCCACTGATCCAGTCCCCCCGCACCAAGGCTCTGGGTGTAGCTGCTGCCACCGATGTACGGATCGTTTTTACCGAACAGCCATTCGGTCGCGACCCACAACTTGCTGACCGAGAACGACGTTCCGAGGATCATCCGCTCGGACGTCTTGAACCCGCTGGCAGACTTGTCGAAGGCGCTGTAGTTGGCGTACAGCTTGATCCCGCTGATCTGGTCGAACAGGTATTTGCCGCCGACGTCGTAGCTCAGGTCAGCCACGTACAGATTTCCGCGACTGGCCACGTTGTAAGTACCGTCGTATCCACCGAGGGTCACCAGTTCATCGGTGCCGGCATTGCGTGGCGACATCTGCTGCCGCGCCGCCTGCAACTGCACGCCCCACGGGCCGTTCTTGCCGAGGTAATGCACGGCCACAGCGTTGCGTCGGCCGTCGTTGTCGGTGTCCTTGTTTTCAAGAGTCGAGGTCAGGCCGGAGATCCCGACTTCGGATTTCCACGACCCCAGATCCAGCGACCTGGCCACTCGCAGCACCACGGTGCTGCGTTCCTGGTTGTCACTGCCGTCGGCTACGTAACTGTCGGCCCCGGATACGACGCTGGAATAGGTCACGCCTTTGCTGGTGCCTTTGCCTTGCCACGCCGGACGCAGGTAATAACCGGCCTGAAGGTTCCAGTCGCCGCTTTGCTGGATGTACTTGGCGCCGACCTGTTGCACGTCTTCCAGGCCGATGACGTTGCCCAGGGTTTCGTAGAAGGTGCTGCCGAAGTACGGCTGCAAACCGAACGGCACGGTGTTCAGGCCCACTTGCACTTGCTGGTCCGGGTTGAACTTGTAGCCGACCCACGCGAACTTGGCGAAGCGGATATCGCCATAGTCCTTGGTGTACTGGTACGGGTAGGAGCGACCGTAGAAGCGGTATTGCGCTTCTCCGATCCAGGTGTCGGAGTTGTACTTGGCGCTGAGGAACACCGTGTCGAGACCGAACTTCTGAATGTCGCGATCCGGGTCCACATCCCAACGGGCACGAATGGCGCCGTCAAGGTCGAGATTGTCGGTAACCTGGACCGCCATGGCTGGGGCGGCAATGCTGCAGAACAGAGCGATGGAGGTGGTGCGCAGGCGCAAAGAGGCAGGGAAGGGCATGGAGCGGCTCTCGATTGTTTTTATTAGAGATGCCGCGCAGTTTTGCGATCTGCAGGTTGTTGAACAAACGATAAAAACGGTGGGGAAACCTGCATCGAATGCATGTTACTCGGAAAATCCTGTAGGACAATTCGCCATTGTCGTGGGATGCTTTGCGCCTTGTCAGTGGTTTTCGAGTGCCTTGTATGAAACGCAAAATGCCCGGCCTGAATGCACTCAAAGCATTCGAAGTGGCCGGCAGCACCGGCAGCTTCACCCGCGCCGCCGAGTTGCTCAATGTCACCCAGAGCGCGGTCAGCCGTCAGGTGCGGCAGTTGGAAGAACAACTCGGCGAGAGTCTGCTCGAGCGCCGCCATCACCATCTCGAACTGACCGGTGCCGGCAAGATTCTGCTGCGGGCGCTGCACCAATCGTTCGACAAGATCGAGCTGACGGTGCGCAGCATCCAGCAGAAAACCCACGCCAACCGCCTGCACATCAACGCGCCGCCCACCTTCACCAGCCGCTGGCTGATGCCACGTTTGGGGCGCTTGCGCGAGCAGCATCCGGAACTGGAATTGAGCATCACCACCCGCTTGCAGGACAGCCTGGCGGAAACCAGCACCCTCGATTGCGCGATCCGTTTTGGCGACGGCGAGTGGGACGGGCTCGACAGTTCACTGCTGATTCAGGAACGGCATATCGCGGTGTGCGCGCCGAGCCTTTATGCGCGGGAGGGTGGCGAGCAGGGCATCGACCTCAATCGCCTGACCCTGCTGCATGTGCTGGCCCGCGAGGATCAGCGTTACCTGACCTGGAAACACTGGCTCGACGCGGCGCGGATCACGGGTGTCGATACCCAGGGCGGTTATGAATTCGACCTGTTGGACCTGGCGATTCAGGCGGCGGTCGATGGTCTGGGAATCACCATTGCCGACTGGCACATGGTTGCCTCGGAGCTGGCCAGCGGGCAGTTGACCCAGGTGCACAACGTGCATGTCGAAGGTCACCAGTCCTACTGGCTGGTGACCCGCCCGGAACAGACGCAGATGCCGCAGTTGCAGGCGTTCAGTCAGTGGTTGCAGGAAGAGATCTGGCTGGCGCAGCGCCAGCTTGAGCCTTCGAAGGCGATTTTCTGAGTAACGTGCCTTTTTCGAATGTTTGATCGCCGGATAAATCGTTTGTTGAACCCGCTGTCGATGACAAGACTGGCGGCATCGATAAAAACAAACGATGGGCGATGCACATGCGAGTCGAGCGAAATTTTGTTAACGGCCACTTCATCGAGCCGGCCAGCGCGGCGCTGATCGCGGTCTACAACCCGGCCACCGAAGCGTTGATCGGCCAGGTGTCGGCCGCCACTGCCGAAGAGGCCACGGCGGCAGTCGATGCCGCCGCCAAGGCGCAAAAGACCTGGGGCAAACTCACCAGCATCGAACGCGCCGAGCACCTGCGAGCGTTTGCAACGGCCCTTGAAGATCGCGCCGAAGCCATCGGCGCCGCACTGGCCGCCGAGTCCGGCAAAAGCCATAGCGACGCCAGCAACGAAGCCCGTTATGCCGCGCAGATCACCCGTTACCACGCTGAATGGGCGCGCCGCATCGAAGGCGAGATCATTCCCAGCGACAGCCCCGACGAAAACCTGTTTCTGCACCGCGAGCCGATTGGCGTGGTCGCGTGCCTGATTCCGTTCAACTACCCGGTCTACACCCTGTTGCGCAAAATCGCTCCGGCGCTGATTGCCGGCAACACCGTGGTGGTGCGTCCGAGCAACAACACCCCGACGTCGGCGTTCGAAATCGCCAAAGCGGTGGAGCAATCGGGCATGCCGGCCGGTGTGATCAACATCCTGACCATGGATCACGCCACCGCCGCCGCCGTGTGCACCCATAAAGCCGTGGGCCTGATCACCCTGACCGGCAGCGTCAACGCCGGGCGCATCGTTCTCGATTACTGCAAGGCCAACATCGCCAAGCCGTCGCTGGAACTGGGTGGCAAGACCCCGGCAATCATAGAGGCCGACGCCGATCTTGAAGCCGCCGCGAGCGCAATCATCGCCTCCAAAACCACTCACTGCGGCCAGTTGTGCACGGCAGTGGAGCGGGTCTATGTACAGGAAAGCGTCTACGACCGTTTCCTTGCATTGCTCAAAGCGAAGATCGCTGCCGTGAAGTTCGGCGACCGCGCCACAGACGCGAGCCTGATGGGCCCGCTGGTCAACGCCAGTTCGCAGAAGAACATTCACGCCATGGTCGAGCGTGCGATTGCCGACGGCGCCGTCCTCGAAAGCGGCGGTGTGCTGCCTGAAGGCCCGGGACATTTCTACCCGCCAACGCTGCTCAGCGGTTGCCGCCAGGACATGGAAATCGTCCAGGAAGAAATCTTCGGCCCGGTGCTGCCGGTGCTCAAGTACCGCGACATCGACGAAGCGCTGGCCATGGCCAACGATCACCAGTTCGGCCTGTCGTCGGTGCTGTACTCCGAGAACTACCGCACCGCGCAGAAAGTCGCCAACGCCATCGAAGCCGGCGAGTTGTACGTCAATCGCACACCTGCCGATCCGTATCAGGGCTATCACGCCGGCTGGAAACGCTCGGGCCTGGGCGGCGATGACGGCAAGCACGGCATGCTCGAATTCACCCAGACCCGACTCGTGGTCATGAAGTACTGATCCACCGCCTCACGCCTCACGCTACACCTATAAAAACAATTATCAGGGGCGCCCGGAGCACGGGTTGCCCGAGGTCACTTCAATGTCCAAGCATGCATCCTCTGCTGCCGCTGTTCAGGGTTCCAACTCGGCTTCGAAAAGCCGGAGCGACAAGGGAAGTCGCTATTTCCAACTGATGTTGCTGGTGCTCGCCGCCGGCGCGATCTACCCGATTCTGTACCTGCGCCAGGTCTATCAGACCACCATGCTCGAGGTGTTCCAGATCAACCACAGCGAGCTGGGTTATCTGTACTCGATGCTCGGGACGATTTTCCTGCTCAGCTACTTGCCGAGCGGTTGGCTGGCCGACCGTATCGCGCCGCGTTTCCTGATCTTCTTCTCACTGGTGGCCACCGGCGTGCTGGGCCTGTGGTACTCGACCGCGCCGTCGATGACCGGGCTGATGATCATCTTCGGCTGCTGGGGTCTGACCACCGGCCTGACGTTCTGGGCCTCGGTGCTCAAGCGCGTGAAGATGATTGCCCATCACACCGAGCAGGGCCGGTTCTTCGGCATTCTCGATGGTGGTCGCGGACTGGTTGAAGCGCTGTTGGCAACGGTTGCGCTGGGGCTGTTCGCCTACGCCACCGAAACCCGTGGCGAGTCCACCGCCGAAGGTTTCAGGCACGTGGTTTACCTCTACGCCTTCACCTGTATCGCCATCGGCTGTGTGCTGGTGCTGATCAAGGACCCGAAGTCGATGGAAGACACGCCGCCGGTGGAGAAGGGCAAGTTCAACCTGTTCACGGATCTGGCAACGTTGGTGAAGATCCCTGAACTGTGGCTGGTCACCGCGATCGTGTTTTGCGGTTATCACATCTTCTGGGCCACCTACAGTTTCTCGGACTACCTGCAAGGCAGCGGCCTGACCGCCGTCATGGCCGGCACCATCACCACCATCAAACTGTGGATGCGCCCGATCGGCGGCATCGGCGGCGGCTGGCTGGGGGACAAGTTCTCGAATATTTCGGTGCTGATCGTCGCGCTGTTGCTGGCGAGTCTGGCGATTGTCGGTCTGATCGTGTTCCCGGCGCTCAACAGCATGGGGTTGCTGATCGCGACAGTGATTTTCATCGGCCTGATGACCTACGCGATTCGCGGTCTGTACTGGGCGATCCTCGACAGCTGCAACATTCCGCTGCGCATCACCGGACTGGCCATCGGCATCGTCTCGGTGGTCGGTTACATGCCGGATGCTTTTATTCCGTTGATCAACGGCTACCTCACTGAGCATTTCCCTGGCGCCCTCGGCTACAAGCTCTATTTCGGTTACATCGCCGCAATCGGTCTGATCGGCACTCTGGCTGCCGTGACCCTGCGTGCCCGGATCAATCGCAAATCTTTGAAAAAGACAGGTGCCTGAGATGAAAATCGTCGCCCTTGAAACTCATATCGTCGCCGTACCGCCACCGCACATCGGCGGCATGTACTGGCTGTTCGTCAAGCTCAAGACTGACTGCGGCATTGAAGGCGTCGGCGAGATCTACGCCGCGACCTTCGGCCCCAAAGCCATGCTGCCGATCATCGAAGACGTGTTCGAACGCTACCTGTTGAATCAGGACCCGCACCACATCGAGCGCTTCTTCCGTCAGGCCTATTCGAGCGGTTTCACCCAGCGTCCCGACCTGACCATGATGGGCGTGGTCAGCGGTCTGGAAATGGCTTGCTGGGACATCATCGGCAAGGCTGCGAACAAGCCGGTCTACGAACTGCTCGGCGGTAAGGTTCACGAACGCCTGCGTTCCTACACCTACCTGTACCCGGTCAACAGCCGTGGCGAGTACGACTATGACGACCCGGATCTGGCCGCTGAATGCGCCGTTGAAAACATGAACAAAGGCTTCACCGCGGTGAAGTTCGACCCGGCCGGGCCGTACACCGCGTACTCCGGGCATCAGATTTCGCTGGAAGTGCTGGAACGCTGCGAAACCTTCTGCCGCAAGATCCGCGAAGCAGTGGGCAACAAGTGCGATCTGCTGTTTGGCACGCACGGGCAAATGGTGCCGTCCTCGGCGATTCGCCTGGCCAAACGCCTGGAGAAATACGATCCGCTGTGGTTCGAAGAACCCGTGCCGCCGGGCCAGGAAGAGGCCATGGCGCAGGTCGCGGCCAAGACCAGTATTCCGATTGCCACTGGCGAGCGCCTGACCACCAAGTACGAATTCTTCAAGCTGTTGCAGGCCGGCGGTGCGTCGATTCTGCAGATGAACGTGGCGCGCTGCGGCGGCCTGCTCGAAGGCAAGAAGATCGCCAGCATGGCCGAGGCCTATTACGCGCAAATCGCCCCGCATCTGTACAACGGTCCGATCGGTGCAGCGGCAAGTTTCCAGCTCGCGGCCTGCACGCCGAATTTCCTGATCCAGGAAAGCATCGAGACCTGGGGCGGCTTCCACGCCGAAGTCCTGAAAAAACCGTTGCAGTGGGAGGACGGCTACATCATCCCGTCCACCGAGCCAGGCCTGGGCGTGGAGCTGAACATGGACGTGGTGCGCAAGCATTCGCCGTACACCGGTGAGCGTCTGCACCTGCAAATGGCCCCGACCCCGGCCGACGTCAAAGACACATCGCCGGCCAAGGGCTGACGGGATTTCCCCGCCCGGCAACGGGCGGGTTCGATAAAAAGACTTACGCGGTAACCGTGCATGACATACGACTACATCATCGCTGGCGCAGGCGCCGCTGGCTGCGTGCTGGCCAATCGGCTCTCGGCCTCGGGCCAACATACGGTGCTGCTGCTGGAGGCGGGCGGCAAGGACAGTTCCCTGTGGTTCAAGATCCCGGTCGGCTTCGCCAAAATGTATTACAACCCGACCTTCAACTGGATGTACTACAGCCAGCCGCAGAAGCAGTTGGGCAATCGCGAAATCTACGCTCCGCGTGGCAAGGTCCAGGGTGGTTCGGGCTCGATCAACGCGATGATCTACGTGCGTGGTCAGGCCCATGACTTCAATGACTGGGCGGCCAACGGCAACGACGGTTGGGGCTTCAAGGATGTGCTGCCGTATTTCCGCAAACTGGAAAACCATCCGCTGGGCGACAGCGAATACCACGGCGGCAGCGGCCCGATCAGCATCACCCCGATGGCCGGCCAGACGCACCCGATCTGTGACGTGTTCCTCAAGGGCTGCGATGAGCTTGGTTACCCGCGCAGTGATGATTTCAACGGGCCGAAATTCGAAGGCGCGGGCATCTACGACGTCAACACCCGCAACGGTCAGCGCAGCTCCAGCAGCTTCGCCCATCTGCACCCGGCGCTGAGCCGGCCGAACCTGACGGTCGAACATTACGCGCTGGTTGATCAAGTGCTGTTCGATGAAAGCCAGCAGCGCGCCACCGGTATTTCCATCACCCAGCATGGCGTGGCGCGGACCTTCACGGCGCGCAAGGAAGTGATCCTGTGCGCCGGCGCCGTCGACACGCCGAAGATCCTGCAACTGTCCGGCGTGGCAGATCGTGCCTTGCTGGCCAAGCATCAGATTCCCGTGGTGAAACACCTGCCGGCAGTGGGGCAGAACCTGCAGGATCACCTGTGCGTCAGCTACTACTACAAGGCCAATATTCCGACCCTGAACGATGAACTCAGCTCGTTGTTCGGCCAGTTCAAACTCGGCGTGAAATACCTGCTGACCCGCAAGGGCGCGCTGGCGATGAGCGTCAATCAGGCTGGTGGTTTCTTCCGTGGCAACCCGGAGCAGAGTCATCCGAACCTGCAGCTGTATTTCAACCCGCTGTCGTACCAGATTCCGAAAAACAACAAGGCCAGCCTCAAGCCCGAGCCGTACTCAGGTTTTCTGCTGTGCTTCAACCCGTGCCGCCCGACCAGTCGCGGGCACATCGAGATTGCTTCGAAGAATCCACGTGATGCGGCGCTGATCGACCCGAATTACCTGAGCACGCAAAAGGACATCGATGAGGTGATCCAGGGCAGTCGCCTGATGCGCAAGATCATGGGCGCGCCTTCATTGAAGGGCATCACGGTTGATGAAGTCTTGCCGGGGCCGGCGGTGGAAACCGACGAGCAAATGCTGCAGTACTTCCGTGACAACTGCGGCTCGATCTATCACCTGTGCGGCTCCTGCGCGATGGGTGCAGACGAGCAATCTTCTGTGGTCGATAAGCGCCTCAAGGTGCATGGTCTCGACGGGTTGCGGATCGTCGATGCGTCGATCTTCCCCAACGTGACGTCGGGCAATACCCATGCGGCGGTGCTGATGGTGGCGGAGAAGGGCGCGGATCTGATTCTGCAGGATGCGTAATGCCCGGTGACACTTGATCGCAAGCGTCTTTCCAGCGTGCACTAGGCTTTGAATGCCGGCCCATTACGGGCCGGCATTGCTGTTTTGGGAGGACTGTTTTTTTGATTCAAGGAGCGACCGATCATGGATGATCTGGTGAAAGAAGTGGTAACGCTGTTGCAGTATCTGATCCCGGGGGTTGTCTCGGCCTGGATTTTCTACACCCTGACGGCGTTCAAGCGGCCGGATACGTTCGGGCAGATTGTGCAGGCGTTGATTTTCACGTTTGTGATTCACGGGATGGTGCTGGGGATTGGGGCGGTTTGTGTGTGGGTGGGGGAGAAGGGGTTTTCTGTAGGAAAATGGGATGCGAAAGCTGAAGCGTCGTGGGCATTTTTTGCTTCGCTGCTGCTTGGGTTGATGGATTGCTGTCTGGCAACCAATGGCAAATTGCATAGGTGGTTGCGCAGTAGAAACGTAACGAAACAATCTTCCTATCCCAGTGAATGGTTCTGCGCTTTTGCTCAATATGACCGATTCATCACCCTTCATCTGGAGGATGAAAGGCGCGTTCTAGGCTGGCCAGTCGAGTGGCCGCCGGAGTCGAACACCGGGCAGTTTTTGATGAGGTTTCCACGCTGGCTCAACGAAGATGGCAAATTGGATCCTATTGGCGCCGAATTTTTGCTGATAGATTCCGCGAAGGTTAAATGGGTTGAATTCAGCCCGGCATCAGAGGGTTCATCATGACCGCAAGAGCACCGCAACCAATGCCACAACATCTGGAGCGACTTTTCGTTGGGCCCGACGGGAAGCTGTTGGAGAAACCATTGATCACGGGCCCAAAGGCCCCTCCACCGCTGAAGTACCCCCCATCACCGCAAGCCCGCTACTAACCCCATCCATCCTTCACCGCCCGGCGAATGCCCTCCAGCAACATCGCAAACGCCGGGTTGTCATTGTTCTCCCGCCAGATCAGATGCAGTTCGCTCTGCACCCCTTCGCCCAGATCGATCTCGCGAAACACCACATTCCTGAACACCACGCTGGTCGCGCAACGCGGCACCAGTGCCAGCCCCATGCCCGCGTTGACCAGCGCCAGAATCGTCAGCGAAGACCCCAGCCACTGCACGTAATCCGGAGCGACCCGGGCCGAACGCAGCATACCGGTGAGCAATTCGTTGAACGGCGGATAGGCCGCATGGGAATACATCAGGAACGGCTGCCCATCCAGGTCCTTCACTGACACGTCGTCGGCCTCGGCCAGTCGATGACCACTCGGCACCGCCAGCACAAACGGCTCACGCACCAGGCATTCGGTGGCGTAGCCCGGCTCCAGCAATGGCGCGCGGACGATGCCCAGATCGATGCGTCGGGCGCGCAGGGCTTCGTGTTGCTGATAGGTGTTCATTTCGGTCAGGTCGATCTTCACCTGCGGCTGCTTGAGGCGCGCCTCGGCGATGACCTTGGGCAGAAACTCGTACACCGCGCTACCGACAAAACTGATGTTCACCGAACCGATATCACCCTCGGCAAAACGTCGGGCGGTGACGGCGGCCTGTTGCGCGCGTTCGAGCAGGTTTTGCGCCTCGATGAAGAATGCGCGGCCGGCAGCGGTGAGCGCCACACTGCGCGTACTGCGGGTAAACAATTCGACACCCAGATGATGTTCCAGCAACTGGATCTGCCGGCTCAGTGGCGGCTGGGTCATGTTCAACCGCTCGGCGGCACGCCGGAAGTTGAGCTCGGTGGCGACGGTGGTGAAGCAGCGCAGTTGGGTCAGTTCGAACATTGATCTAATCCAGGTATCAATCGAATGCCAAGTTAGATTAGACGGGATCAATTGCCCCGTCCATGATCGCTCTACGCCTCAAAGGCCACCGCTATCCCTACAAAAACAAAGATCGGGAGTCGCCCCTTGAATACCCTCCAGAGTCCGCCGGACATCACGGTACTCGCCCGCGCCGCCGCCAAGGTCAAGCGCCATGTGCTGCCGTTGTTCGTGGTGATGTTCATCGTCAACTACGTCGACCGGGTCAACATCGGCTTCGTGCGCAGCCATCTGGAAACCGATCTGGGTATCGGCGCTGCTGCCTATGGCCTTGGCGCCGGTCTGTTTTTCATCGGTTACGCCTTGTTTGAAGTGCCGTCCAACATGCTCCTGCAACGCTACGGCGCCCGGGCCTGGCTGACGCGGATCATGTTTACCTGGGGCGCCGCCGCGATGGCCATGGCGTTCGTCAAAGGTGAAACCAGTTTTTACGTGTTGCGCTTCATCCTGGGCGCTGCCGAGGCCGGGTTCTTTCCGGGAATCATTTATTACTTCACCCAATGGCTGCCAGCCTCGGAGCGCGGCAAGACCATGGCGGTGTTTCTCAGCGGTTCGGCGATTGCTTCGGTGATATCCGGCCCGGTGTCCGGCGCGTTGTTGCATATCAGCGGTTTGGGTATGCACGGCTGGCAATGGATGTTCCTGATCGAAGGCGCCGCGTCGGTGGTGCTCTGCGGGTTTGTCTGGTTCTGGCTGCAATCCCATCCGCGTCAGGCCAAGTGGCTGAGCGAGGAGGAGCGTGAAGCGCTGGTGACGGCAATCGCTGAAGAGCAGCGTGCCCGTGAAGCAACTCACGTCGCCAAACCATCGATGTTCAAACTGTTGGCGGACCGGCAGATCGCGCTGTTCTGCTTCATCTACTTCTCCATCGCCCTGACCATCTACGGCGCCACTTTCTGGCTGCCGAGCATGATCAAGAAGATGGGCAACCTCGGCGACTTCCAGGTCGGGCTGCTCAACTCGGTGCCGTGGATCATTTCCATCGTCGCGATGTACGGCTTTGCGGCGCTGGCCGGCAAGTGGAAATTCCAGCAGGCGTGGGTCGCGCTCACTCTGGTGATCGCCGCGTTCGGCATGTTCATGTCCACCACTGGCGGGCCGATTTTCGCCTTCGTCGCCATCTGTTTTGCGGCCATCGGCTTCAAGGCTGCTTCGGCACTGTTCTGGCCGATTCCGCAAAGCTATCTGGATGCGCGCATCGCAGCGGCGGTGATCGCGCTGATCAACTCCATCGGCAACCTCGGCGGCTTCGTTGCGCCGACCGCGTTCGGCTTTCTGGAGCAGACCACCGGCTCTATCGAGGGCGGTCTGTATGGCCTGGCCGCGACTTCGCTGGTAGCGGCAGTAGTGATCTTCTTCGCCCGCATGGCGCCCGGCGCCAAAGGCAAAACCCCGGCAAAGCCTGAACCCGAAACCGCCGTTGCGCCGACGGCCAACCCGGTGGTGAGCCACTGATTCCGACTCAACAGGAGCGTCATTTTGAAAATCACTCGCGTAACCGTCACTCCGATCGCTTTCCGTGATCCGCCGCTGCTCAATGCCAGTGGCATCCACGAACCGTTTGCCCTGCGCTCGATCATCGAGATCGAGAGCGACAACGGCTACATCGGCCTCGGCGAAAGCTATGGCGATGCCCCGGCGCTGGCGATCCAGCAACAGTTGCAGTCGCAGTTGATCGGCCTTGATCCGTTCAACCTCAATCAGTTGCGTCGGATCGTTCAGGCGACGGTTGCTGCCAACAAACCGGCCAGTCTGGCGGGTGCTGAACTCGCCCCCGGTTCTCACGCCAGCAAGGCCGTGAGCAACGCGTATTCGGCGTTCGAAGTGGCGTTTCTCGACTTGCAGGCGCGCTATTTGAATGTGCCGTTGGTGGATCTGCTGGGCGGGGCGGTGCGTGATGAAGTGCCGTTCAGCGCCTATCTGTTTTTCAAGTACGCGCAACACGTCGATTCACCGTACAAGCCGGACAACTGGGGCGAGGCGCTCAACGAGCAGCAGATCGTCGCCCAGGCCGCGCGAATGATCGAGGCGTACGGTTTCAAGAGCATCAAACTCAAGGCCGGTACGTTGCCGCCGGAACACGAAGTGGCGTGCATCAAGGCGCTGAAAAAGGCCTTTCCCGGTTATCCGCTGCGCATTGATCCCAACGGCAACTGGTCGCTGGAAACCTCGATCCGCATGGCCGAGTTGCTGGGTGATGATCTGCAGTATTACGAAGATCCGACCCCGGGCCTTGAAGGGATGGCCGAGTTGCACAACCGTACCGGGTTGCCGCTGGCGACCAACATGGTGGTCACCGATTTCGACGAGTTCCGCCGCAGCGTAGCTTTGAACAGCGTGCAGATTGTCCTCGCCGATCACCATTACTGGGGCGGCCTGCGCGACACCCAGACCCTGGCGAAAATGTGCGACACCTTCGGCCTCGGCGTGTCGATGCATTCCAACTCACACCTGGGCATCAGCCTGATGGCGATGGCTCACGTGGCGGCCGCCGTGCCGAATCTGGACTACGCCTGCGACACCCATTACCCGTGGCAGGAACCGGATGAAGAGGTGATCAAGGGTGGCAAACTGCCGATCGTCGACGGCTGCGTGAAGATCACTCGTGCACCGGGCCTGGGGTTGGAGCTGGATCACGATCAACTGGGCAAGCTGCATGACCAGTACCTGACCTGCGGCATCCGCCAGCGCGATGATGTGCGGCAGATGCAGCGCTACAAACCTGACTGGAAAGCGGTGAAACCGCGGTTCTGATCGAGCAAAACCAGAGGGCGCCTAACGGCGCCCTCTGTTGTTTCAGAGCGTGCGCATCAACCAGTCGCGAAACGCCTTCAGCGATGGCAGCGACTCATTACGCGCGGGATACACGAGGTAATAGCTGCGCCGGCTGCTGATCGGTTCGCCCAGTTGCAGCAGCTCGCCGTTGTGCAACTCATCCTCCACCAGAATCCTCGGCACCAGCCCGATGCCGATATTGGCGCGCACCGCCTGGATCAAGTGCGAGGTCATCTCGAAACTCGGCCCGATGCGCATGCTGCGATGGGGCAGGGCGTGATGGCTGAACCACTCGGACCAGGCCTGAGCGTTGCTGCTGACGTTGAGCAGCAGTTGCCCGGCGATATCCTTGTCGGAAGCCAGACGTTCGGCATCGGACAGCTGCGCGCTGGCGATCACCACCAGTTCTTCGGTGTGCAGACGGTGGGCGGTCAGCCCCGGCCAGTCACCGCCGCCGACACAAATCGCCGCGTCGATTTCGCTGGTGTCGAAGTCGATGGTTTCGATGCGTGAATGCAGGTGCACGGTCATGCCGGGATGCGCGGTGTAGAAATCCTTCAAGCGCGGCAGCAGCCATTTCGAGCCGAAGGTCGGCAGTGTCGCCAGGCGCAAACTGTGGATGCCCGAGCCAAACGCCATGGCCTGCAACGTCGCGCTGCGAATCTGGCCGAGGGCTTCGGACAGTTCGCGCTGATACATGCGCCCGACGTCGGTAAGGATCACCCGTCGGCCTTCGCGGCTGAACAGGCGCATGCCGAGCATCTTTTCCAGAATCTGCACCTGCCGGCTGACCGCGCTCTGGGTCAGCGACAGTTCGTGGGCGGCGCGGGTGTAGCTTTCATGGCGTGCGGCGGCTTCAAACGCCAGCAGCAACGACATCGAGGGAGTGAGGGTTCGCGGATTCATTCGTTTTAGTCATGGATTGCGGGTCGATTTTACGGTTGTCCCGGCGTCGCTCTGCAATGAACATAGGACCTATGAGATGGCGGGAGCGTGACGCAATCATTCATTGCGCACAACTGTTCACCGCCACACGGCCCGTTTTTGACCGAGATTGCCCTCCCGATGATTGCCCAGCTGTCGCCTTCCACCGCGCTGAACACCGATTACCAACAGTTTCTCAAAGCCCTTGAAACCAGCGGTTTTCGCGGCGAAATCAGTGCCGACTACGCCAGCCGCGTGGTGCTGGCCACCGACAACTCGATCTATCAGCGCTTGCCGCAAGCGGCGGTATTCCCGCGTGACGCCGACGACGTAGCGCTGCTGGCGCGTCTGATCGCCGAACCGGCGTACCAGAAAGTGGTGATCACGCCTCGCGGCGGCGGCACCGGCACCAACGGCCAGTCGCTGACCGACGGCATCGTCGTCGACCTGTCGCGGCACATGAACCGCATCCTCGAAATCAACGTTGAACAGCGTTGGGTGCGGGTGCAGGCCGGCGTGGTGAAGGATCAACTGAACGCCGCGCTGAAATCCGCCGGGCTGTTTTTCGCCCCGGAACTGTCGACTTCGAACCGTGCAACCGTCGGCGGCATGATCAACACCGACGCCAGCGGCCAGGGCAGCTGCACTTACGGCAAGACCCGCGACCACGTGCTGGAGCTGCACATGGTCCTGCGCGGTGGCGAGCGTTTGCACGGCCGCCCGCTGGAAGAAAGCGAACTGGCAGCGGAATGCGCCCGCGAGGGCCGCGCCGGCGAGGTGTATCGCTGCGCGCGGCAGATCATCGATGAGCAGGGTGAGTTGATCCGGGAAACTTTCCCCGACCTCAACCGTTGCCTGACCGGCTACGACCTGGCGCACCTGCGCGAGGCCGACAATCGTTTCAACCTCAACAGCGTGCTGTGCGGCGCTGAAGGTTCGTTGGGGTTTGTGGTCGAGGCCAAGCTCAACGTATTGCCGATCCCCAAGCACACGATGCTGGTGAACATTCGCTACGCCGGCTTCATGGATGCCTTGCGCGATGCCCGGGCGCTGATGGCGCTCAAGCCATTGTCGATCGAAACCGTCGACTCCAAAGTGCTGTTGCTGGCGATGCAGGACATCGTCTGGCATGGCGTCGCCGCATACTTCCCGGAAAGCGCCGAGCGGCCGACGCTGGGGATCAACCTGGTTGAGTTTTGCGGTGACGATCCCGAGGAGCTGCAAGGTCGGGTCGAGGCCTTCGTCCAGCACCTGGGCACCGACGCCACCGTCGAGCGCTTGGGCCACACGCTAGCTGTCGGGCATGCGGCGGTGAATCGCGTCTACGGTATGCGCAAACGCGCGGTGGGTCTGCTCGGCAACGTCGCCGGTGAAGCGCGACCTCAGCCGTTTGTCGAAGACACCGCTGTGCCGCCGCAGCACCTGGCCGAGTACATCGCCGAACTGCGCGACCTGCTCGACAGCCACCAATTGCAGTACGGCATGTTCGGCCACGTCGATGCCGGCGTGCTGCACGTGCGGCCGATTCTCGACATGAAGGATCCGCAACAAGCCGCACTGGTGCGCCCGGTGTCGGACGGCGTCGCCGCGTTGACCCAGCGTTACGGCGGCCTGCTGTGGGGCGAGCACGGCAAAGGCCTGCGTTCGGAATACGCGCCGGCCTTTTTCGGCGAGTTGTACCCGGCGCTACAAGCCTTGAAGGCGGCGTTCGATCCGTTCAACCAGTTCAACCCCGGCAAGATCGCCACGCCGAACATTCCCGGCGCGGCGTTGTTGAAGATCGACGAAGTGACCCTGCGCGGCGAACTCGACCGGCAGATCGACGAAAAAGTCTGGCAGGACTACGGCGCGGCCATGCACTGCAACGGCAACGGCGCCTGCTACAACTTTGATCCCGACGATGCGATGTGCCCGTCGTGGAAAGCCACCCGCCAGCGCGCGCAATCGCCCAAGGGCCGCGCTTCGCTGATTCGCGAATGGCTGCGTTTGCAGGGCGAGGCGGGTGTTGATGTGTTGGCCGATGCCAGCCGCCGTCCGCCGTTTTTCAGCACATTGCTGCAGCGCTGGCGCAACAGCCGTGCGCAGGAACAGGACTTCTCCCACGAGGTGTACGACGCCATGGCCGGGTGCCTGGCGTGCAAGTCCTGTGCGGGGCAGTGCCCGGTGAAAGTGAACGTGCCGGACTTCCGCTCGCGGTTTCTCGAGCTGTACCACACCCGTTATCTGCGGCCGGCGCGGGATTATCTGATTGCCTCGCTGGAGTACACGATTCCGTACATGGCGCGGATTCCATTTCTCTACAACGGCTTGATGGGGGCTTCGTTCAGTCGTCGCTTGATCGAGCGCCTTGGTGGCATGGTCGATGTGCCGTTGCTCAGCCGTTTCGATTTCCACGCGGCGATGCGCCGCTGGCAGGTTCAGCCGGCGTCGGTCGAGGTACTTTCGGCGCTGACCCAGGCACAACGTGAACGCAGCGTGGTGCTGGTGCAGGATGCGTTCACCCGTTACTTCGAAGCACCGCTGCTGGCGGATCTGATCGAGTTGATTTCGCGCCTCGGCTATCAGGTCTATCTGGCGCCGTTCAGTGCCAACGGCAAACCGCTGCATGTGCAGGGTTTCCTGTCGGCGTTCAATCGCGCGGCGTTGCGCAATGCCGGGCAGTTGCGCGCGCTGGCCGAGATCGGCGTGCCGTTGGTGGGGCTCGATCCGGCCATGACCCTGGTCTATCGCCAGGAGTATCTGAAAGTGCCGGGGATGGAGAAATGCCCGGAGGTGGCGCTGGTGCAGGAGTGGTTGCTCAAGGTCATGCCGGAGCAGGCCGATCAGCGCCGCGACGACACTTTCCGCCTGCTGGCGCACTGCACCGAAAAAACCAACGCTCCGGCCGCCACCCGCCAATGGGAGCAGGTGTTCGAACGTGTCGGCCTGAAGCTGGCGACCCAGGCCACCGGTTGCTGCGGCATGTCCGGCACTTACGGACACGAAGCACGCAATCGCGAGACGTCGGCAGTGATCTACGAGCAATCCTGGGCGAAGCAGATCGAGGCCCCGGCGGAGAAGGGCGAGGCGCTGGCCACCGGGTATTCCTGCCGCAGTCAGGTCAAGCGCCAGGCCGATCAACAGTTGCGCCATCCGTTGCAGGTCGTGCTGGAAACCCTGCGCACAGCGTGATCGCTGTTTGAGAACCGCTAGCGATTGGATCGGCTTTTCATGTTATAAGGTAACGCAAATTATGCGGCCGCTTTCGGGCGGTCGCATCGATCAACCTTTCGATTGCGATACCTCCATGACGATTGCGGTTCCCCGTTCTGCCCCCTCGGCGACTGGCCGGTTGCTGTCCATTGATGCGCTGCGTGGCCTGGTGATTCTGTTCATGTTGCTGGACCACGTGCGCGAAACCTTTCTGCTGCATCGCCAGGTCTCCGACCCGATGGACATCGCCAGTACCGAGCCGGCGCTGTTCTTCAGCCGTACCCTGGCGCATCTGTGCGCGCCGGTGTTCGTGCTGCTGACCGGGTTGTCGGCGTGGCTGTTCGGCGAGAAGTACGACGGCAAGGCTGACGTCAGTGCCTTCCTGTTCAAGCGCGGTTTGTTTCTGATCGCGCTCGAATTCACCCTGGTGAATTTCGCCTGGACGTTCCAGCTGCCACCGACCGTGATCTACCTGCAAGTGATCTGGGCGATCGGCCTGAGCATGATCGCGCTGTCGCTGCTGGTCTGGCTGCCACGCTGGCTGCTGCTGACGTTGAGCGTTGCGATCATCGCCGGGCACAATCTGCTTGACGGACTGCACTTCGGAACCGAGTCCGTGCTGCACGTGCCATGGGCAATCCTGCATGACCGCGGCTGGATCGAGGCCGGCGAGACTTTGCGCCTGCGCACCTCGTACCCGTTGTTGCCGTGGATCGGCGTGATCGGTCTGGGTTACGCGCTGGGGCCGTGGTTCGCTCGCGCAGCCGATGCAGGCGTGCGCCAGCGCCGCTTGTTGATCGCTGGCGTCGCCGGGCTGTTGGGGTTCGTGGCACTGCGGTTGGTCAACGGTTACGGCGAGAAACCCTGGGCATTCGGGGACGGCGGTCTGCAAACCCTGATGAGCTTTTTCAACATCACCAAATACCCGCCGTCGCTGTTGTTCATCGCGCTGACGGTGAGTGTCGGGCTGCTGCTGTTGCTGGTGTTCGAGCGTGCGCAGGATCGGCGCTGGATTCGCTGGCTGACCGTGTTCGGTTCGGCGCCGATGTTTTTCTACCTGCTGCACCTGTATGCGCTGAAGGTGCTGTACCTGATTGGCGTGGCGCTGTTCGGGCTCAATCAGGGCACCTATTTCGGTTTCTCGTCGGTGACGGCGGTGTGGCTGGCGGCGGTGGTGCTGGCGGTCGCGTTGTTCCCGGCCGTGCGCTGGTTCTCGGGATTGAAGGCCCGGCGCCGCGACATTGCCTGGTTGAAGTATCTCTAGAACGGCTTAGCCCGTTTTGCCTTCGCGGGCATTGCGGGCGAAATCGATAAACGCCTTGAGCGGCGCCGGTACGTGGCGTCGGCTCGGGTAGTACAGATGGAGGCCGGGATAGTACGGGCACCAGTCCGCCAGCACCTGTACCAGCCGCCCACTCGCCAGGTGTTCCCGGGCCATGTCCTCGAACACATAGGCCAGACCCAAGCCCTGCAATGCGGGGCCGATCATCAGGCTGACATCGCCCAGGGTCAGCGGGCCGTTGACCTCGATTTCCTGAACGATGCCACCGCGTTCGAATTCCCAGCGGTACAGCGCGCCGCTGGGAAACCGGTGACGGATGCAGGGCAGGGCGTGCAGATCCTCCGGTTTTTGCGGCGCGGTGTGCCGCTCCAGAAACGCCGGTGAAGCGACCACCACCGAACGCAGGGTCGGGCCGATCGGTAGTGACACCATGTCCGCCTCCAGCCGATTGCCGAACCGCACCCCGGCATCAAAACCGCCGGCGACGATATCCAGCAGCGCGTCGCTTTCGACCACTTCCAGGCGGATGTCCGGATAGGCTTGCAGGAACGCCCCGGCAATCGGCAGCAGCACCAGTTCGCACGCTTGGCGCCCGGCAGTGATGCGCAGGTTACCGGAAGGTTTGTCGCGAAAGTGGTTGAGGTCTTCGAGGGCGTCGTCGATGTCGCGAAACGCCGGTTTCAGCCGCGCATACAGCCGTTCGCCAGCTTCGGTCAGGGCGACGCTGCGGGTGGTGCGATTGAACAGGCGAACGCCGAGGCGATTTTCCAGCGCTCGCAATGAATGGCTCAGGGCCGACGGTGTCAGGCCCAGATCCACCGCTGCACGACTGAAATTCAGATGCTGGGCAATGCAGAGAAAGATCGACAGATCCGCCGTGGACGGGTTTTTCATTTGTGAGCGCCTTTCACAAAGTCATGCAAATTTGTTGGGATTATCACATCAGTAGCACGGCTTTAAAGTCGACTCAACTCATCAAGAAGGCCCGGCAATCTCGCCAGGGTCACCGACAGGAGGAGTTGATATGCGTACCTGGCTGATTACCGGAGCTTCCCGTGGTTTTGGCACCCTTATCGCTGAACAGGCCCTGCGTGCCGGTGACGCGGTGATTGCCACCGCCCGCAACCCGCAAGACATCACCGACCGCCTCGGCGATCACCCGAACCTGCTGGCGGTGCGCCTCGATGTCACCCGCGAAGAAGAAGCCCACCAAGCGGTGGCTGCAGGCATCAAGCGCTTCGGCCGCATCGACGTGCTGATCAACAATGCCGGCTTCGGCGTGCTGGGCGCCGTTGAAGAAACCAGCGCCAGCGAAACCGAGCGCCTGTTCGCCACCAACGTGTTCGGTCTGCTCAACGTCACCCGCGCCGTGCTGCCACATATGCGCGCCCAGCGCAGCGGACGGGTCATCAATATCTCGTCGATTGGCGGCTATCAGGCGTACATGGGCTGGGGCGTCTACGGCTCGACCAAGTTCGCAGTGGAAGGCATCAGCGAAGCGCTGCATCAGGAACTGGCGCCGCTGGGCATTCATGCCACGGTGGTCGAACCGGGGTTCTTCCGCACCGACTTCCTCGACGAGCAATCGCTGATCAAGACCGCCCTGGTGCTGCCGGACTACGACGAAACCGTCGGCAAGATGCGCACGTTTGCCGAAGCGGCCAACCATGCACAACCGGGTGATCCGCTGAAGTTTGCCGAAGCGATGCTGGCGCTGGTCAACGCGCCGAACCCGCCGCAACGGCTGGCGCTGGGCAGCGACACGATTGCGCGGATCGAAGCGAAGAACCGCTTGGTGGCGCAGGAGTTGGCTGAGTGGAATGAGCTGGCGCTGTCCACGGATTTCAAGGACTGACACAAAAACTGTGGGAGCGGGCTTGCCCGCGAAGGCGGAGTGTCAGGCACCTTAAACGGAGACTGACACTCCCTCTTCGCGGGCAAGCCCGCTCCCACAGGGTTTATCGGATCGACCGGATCAGCGGCGATCCAGCCACACCGTCTGCGCATTGCAGAACTCGCGAACGCCGAAGTGCGACAGCTCACGGCCGAAACCGCTTTTCTTCACGCCGCCGAAGGTCACGCGCGGGTCGCTGGCGGAGTAGCCGTTGATGAACACGCCGCCGGTTTCCAGTTCGCTGGTCAGTTGCTGGGCCAGGGCGACGTTGGCGGTGTAGATCGTGGCAGTCAGACCGAACTCGCTGTCGTTGGCCAGGGCCACGGCGTGAGCGCAATCGCGGGCGGTGATGATTGAGGCCACCGGGCCGAACAGTTCCTGCTTGAACGAAGTCATGCGGTCGGTGACATCGGCCAGTACGGTTGGCTCGTAGTAGTTGCCCGGCCCTTGGCCTTTGCCGCCGCCGAGCAGCAGGGTGGCGCCTTCTTCCAGGGTGTCGCGCACTTGTTGATCCAACTCGTCACGCAGATCGAAACGGGCCATCGGGCCGATGTAGTTGTCGGCGGACAACGGATCGCCCATCTTCAACTGGCGGGTGGCTTCGACGAATTTGCGGGTGAATTCTTCGACCACGCCTTCTTCGATGATCAGGCGTTTGGCGGCGGCGCAGACCTGGCCGGAGTTCTGGTAACGACCGATCACTGCCGCTTGCACGGCTTCGTCGATATCGGCGTCGTTGAGCACGATGAACGGGTCGGAGCCGCCCAGTTCCAGCACGCATTTCTTCAGCGCGGCACCGGCCTGTGCGCCGATGGCCATGCCGGCGCGGACGCTGCCGGTCAGGGTCACGGCAGCAATGCGCGGATCAGCAATGGCGGTGGACACGCCTTCCGGGGTGACGTTGATCACTTCGAACACGCCATCGGCAAAACCGGCGCGGGTGAAGGCGTCGCGCAACAGATAGGCGCTGCCCATCACGTTCGGCGCATGCTTGAGCACGTAGGTGTTGCCGGCGATCAGCGCCGGGACTGCACCGCGCAGCACTTGCCAGATCGGGAAGTTCCACGGCATCACGGCGAGGATCGGGCCGAGTGGGCGGTACTCGATGCGCGCCTTGCCGCCTTCGACCAACGTCGCTTCGGCGTTGAGCATGGCCGGGCCGTGTTCGGCGTACCACTCGCAGAGTTTGGCGCATTTCTCGATTTCGCCACGGGCCTGGGCGATCGGTTTGCCCATTTCCCGGGTGATCATGGTCGCCATGTCTTCGCTGCTGTCACGCAGAGCACCGGCCAGCGCAGTCAGGGCGCGGGAGCGATCCTGCAGCGGTTTGCGTTTCCACTTGTTGAAGCCGAATGCGGCGCGGCTCAGCGCAGCGTCGAGGGCTTCGGCGGATTCGAAGGCGTAGTGACCGATCTGCTCGCCGGTGGCGGGGTTGATCGAGATGGCGTGGGTCTGGCTGGAAATCGGGCTCATGGCATCGTCCTGCGAGGTCAGTGGATGCGCTCAGAGTAGGGTGGCGTTTGGTTTCTGGAAACTGAATAATAAAGAGCGTTTCTTTCACGATTGGAGAATGACTGTGGATCTGGTGCAACTGGAAATCTTCAAGGCCGTTGCCGAGCACGGCAGCATCAGCGCGGCGGCGGCGCAGATCCATCGCGTGCCGTCGAACCTGACGACCCGCATCAAGCAGTTGGAGGAAGACCTGGGCGTCGACCTGTTCATCCGCGAGAAAAGCCGCTTGCGCCTGTCGCCGGCCGGCTGGAGTTTTCTCGAGTACGCGCGACGGATTCTCGACCTGGTCCAGGAAGCGCGCGCCACGGTGGCCGGCGAGGAACCGCAAGGTGCGTTCCCGCTTGGCTCGCTGGAAAGTACGGCGGCGGTGCGGATTCCCGGTTTGCTGGCGACCTACAACCAGCAACACCCGAAGGTCGATCTGGACCTGTCGACCGGGCCGTCCGGGACGATGATCGACGGTGTGCTTTCCGGGCGACTGGCGGCCGCGTTCGTCGACGGCCCTGTTTTGCACCCGGCGCTGGAAGGCATCCCGGCGTTCGAAGAGGAAATGGTCATCATCTCGCCGCTTCATCACGGGCCGATCCAGCGTGCTGCGGATGTGAACGGCGAGAACATCTATGCGTTCCGCTCGAACTGCTCCTATCGCCATCACTTCGAAAAATGGTTCAGCACCGATGCTGCGGTGCCGGGCAAGATTTTTGAAATGGAGTCCTATCACGGCATGCTCGCCTGCGTCAGTGCGGGTGCCGGCCTGGCTTTGATGCCGCGCAGCATGCTGCAGAGCATGCCTGGCTGCGCGACGGTCAGTGTATGGCCGCTGGCGTCGGATTTCCGCTTTCTGACGACGTGGCTGGTATGGCGGCGGGGCACGGTTTCGCGCAGTCTGAGCATGTTTGTGCGCTTGCTGAAAGAGCGCGGTGTGGTGCGCGCAGAAGAGAATTGACACGTTGTGTCATGGTTGTATCTTAGGCGTCCTGTTTCGCAATATAAAAAACTATACAGCGCTAACGATTAGCCAGAAGGAATCAGCGATGACCACAGCCCTGAGCGGAAAAGAAGCGGTAGGTGAGCGTTTTGTGCTGGAAACCATGCGCCACGCCCAGCAGTTGACCTGGAAGGCCGTGGACGAGATTGCCAAGGTGATCAAACCCGGGATGCGCGAATCGGAAGCGCATGCGCGAGGCAAAGAAATTCTCGTCGAACTGGGCATGGACCGGATCTGGCATCCGCTGTTGATCCGCTTCGGCGCCAACACGCTGAAGACCTTCAAGGAGCGTTCCGACGGCGATCCGGTGCTGGGCGAGAACGACATTTTCTTCATCGACATGGGCGTGGTCTGGGAAGGTCACGAAGGCGATGCCGGGGCGACGTATGTCACCGGTTCCGATCCGCAGATGATTGCCTGCGCAGCGGCCTCTAAAGAACTCTTCGACAAGGTCGAAGCCTTCTGGCGTCAGGGCGTGACCGGTGTCGAGCTGTACCGTTACGCCACCGATCAGGCCGAGACGATGGGCTGGAAGCTGAATCTGGACATCAAGGGCCACCGGGTCAGCGATTTCCCTCACGCGATTTATCGGGGTGGCAATCTGGGTGACTTTGATCAGGCTCCGAATGCCGGTGTGTGGATTCTGGAAATCCAGATCGAACACCCCGAGCTTCCGTACGGTGCTTTCTATGAAGACCTGCTCATTTGATTGAAAAGCTTGCCCGGTTCGGAGATTCGCCGAACCGGGCATTTTTTATTGGCCGTCGATGCTGCGGGGCAGGTCGAGCGGATTACCGTCGCGCAACACCTCCGGCAGCAACGCATCGGGAAAGCCCTGATACGCCACCGGCCGCAAGAAACGCTCGATTGACGTCATGCCGACCGAGGTGAAGCGACTGTCTGAGGTGGCCGGGAACGGCCCGCCGTGTACGGTGGCGAAGGTCACTTCCTGCGGATGGGCGAAGGCGTTGACCACGATGCGTCCGGTGCGGCATTCGAGGATCGGCAGCAGACGCCGGGCCAGATCCAGATCGCGATCTTCAAGGTGAATGGCTGCGCTGAGCTGACCCTTGAACGAACGGGCAACTGCCAGCAGCTCTTCCTCATCGCTGACCGTCACCAGCAGTGCAGCCGGGCCGAACACTTCATGGGCCAGCGCGGTTTCGTTGAGAAAGTGCTGGCCACCGACTTCCAGCAACGCCGAGCGGCCCTCAAACTGGCCATCCGACGGCGCGCCGACCGCTACCAGATTCGCTCCCACACTTTCCATTGCCACCAGCCCTTTGACGTATGAACCGTGAATCCCCGGCGTCAACATCGTGCGTGCCGGCGCTTCGCTGACCCGTTTGATCATCGCGCTGCGCAACGCTTGCAGACCTTCGCCTTCGATTGCGATCAGGATCGACGGACACAGGCAGGCTTGCCCGACATTCACCAGCATCCGCTCGATAAAGCCATCACCGACTTCACCGCCACGCGCGGACAGAGCTGCAGGCAGAATGAACGTCGGGTTGACGCTGGTCATTTCGGTGAACACCGGAATCGGATCAGGCCGCAACTGCGCGCGACGATAAAGCGCCATGCCGCCCAGCTCTGAACCGGTGAACGTCACCGCTTTAATCAACGGATGATCGACCAGCGCCTCACCGATGACATTGCCGCCACCGCGCACCATGGAGAAAACCCCTTCGTGCAGGCCATGCATCTGCACCGCTTTGCGGATAGCGCGAGCCTGAATTTCCGAGGCCCCAGGATGCGCGTTGTGCGCCTTGAGAATCACCGTCGCACCGGCCGCGAGTGCCGACGCAGTGTCGCCGCCGGCTACCGAATAGGAGATCGGAAAATTGCTCGCACCGAAGATTGCCACCGGGCCGATGGCGACTTTCTGCAGGCGATGATCCATCCGTGGTCGCGGCTGGCGATCAGGTTGCGCCGGGTCGATCGCCAGTTGCAGAAAGCGACCTTTGCGCACCACCTCGGCGAACTGATGGAACTGGGTCGCGGCCCGGGCGGCTTCGCCTTCGAGCTGCGCCTGAGGCAGGCCGGTTTCCAGCGCAGCGCGGGCGGCCAGTTCCTCGCGCACGGCGTCGAGGTTGTCGGCGATGCTTTCGAGAAACGCCGCACGTTCGGCCAGCGAAGTGTGGCTGTAGCTGTCGAAGGCCGCATCGGCGAGGGTTGCCGCCTTATCGACTTGCGCCGCGCCGCCGAAGGCGAATTCCGGTTCGATCAGCGAGTTGGTCGCCGGATTCAGCGCCTTCATCGTGCCCTCGGTGGCGGGCACGTCAGCGGCGCCGATCAGCAGGTGGCCGGTCAGACTCATTTCGCTTCCCCCTGGGACTGAAGGCTGGCGATCAGTTCGTCCGTGGTGGTGATGACATGAGCGAACGTCGGGCCGTTGAGTTCGTGGGCGGCGTGCATCATTTCTTCCTTGAACGCGGCAGTGGCATCGCGCACCAGCGTGACGTGATAGCCGAGTTCCGATGCATAGCGCGCGGTGGCTTCGATGCAGGTGTTGGCCAGCAGGCCGACGATGATCAAGTGGGTGATGCCTTGCTGTTTCAGGCGAAAATCCAGGTCGGTGTTGGCGAAACCGCTGGAGCCCCAGTGTTCCTGAACCACGATGTCGCCGTCCTGCGGTGCGAAATCCGGGTGCCATTCACCGCCCCATTCGCCGCGTGCGAAGTGGTGCATGTGCATGATCTTTTGTTGGGTCGGGGTTGGGTGATCCCAGTTCTCGTAGTCGCCTTTGACCCAGCGGTGATGGGGTACGATGACGACCGGAATCGGCAGGGCCCGCACGGCGCGATCGAGTTTGCGCAGGTTGTCGAGCAGACCGTTCTGCTCGGCCATCGGCTTGATCAGCGGAAAGATCTTGCCGCCGTCCGAAAGAAAATCGTTGTACGGATCGACCAGCAGGTAGGCGGTTCTGTCGAGCGGATAGAGAGGTTTCGACATGACGATGTACTCCGGCAATGAGAGTGATCGATGCTCAGGGCTTGTTCCCGCATCGTGTTGATATGATAATCATAGTAACTGTGAAAGAGGCAAGCCCTGATGGCTGTAAACGATAGTCTTCCCGACACGCTGTGCCCGATTTCCCGGGCCGAGTCGATCGTCGGCGACCGCTGGACGGTGCTGGTTTTGCGCGAATTGTTCATGGGCAGCCATCGCTACGACGAGATCCTGGCCCAGACCGGCGGTACGCCGCAGATGGTCGCCGCCCGTCTGAAAAGCCTGGAGGCGGACGGGCTGGTCGAGCGCCGCTTGTACAACGAGCGGCCGAAACGCTACGAGTACCACCTCACCGCGAAGGGCGAGGCGTTTTACCCGGTGGTGATTGCGTTACGCGCCTGGGGCGAGACCTGGTGCAAGTCGCCGGAGGAAGGGCTGGCGGTGAACATGACCCACAAGAATTGCAACCACAGCGCCGGCCTCGGGCCGTTGTGCGATCACTGCGGTGAGGTGTTGCGCCGTGAGGATCTGATCAGCCAGCCGCAAGAGGCGTACGCCGCGGAACGACAGGCGCGGCGTGAGGCGTTCAAAAACAAGTGACCGGAATCACGGTGTGCCGTTTCGTCCATGTAACCGGTAAGCGGGGCGCTGGCTCAAACGTTCGTAATAAGCGCTCACCGCCGGCAAGTGCGGATGTTCCAGCGGCGTCTCGAACCAGCGATTGACCGACAGGCCGATCGGGATGTCGGCGAGGGAAAACTGCTCGCCGCTGACATAGGCGCCGGTCTTTTGCAGCTGCCGGTCGAGGATCTCCATGTGCCGTGCCCACTCCCGGCAACCGGCCGCGAGAGCAACGCTGTCCTGATGCGCAGGTGACTTGCGTACCAGCGACATGAACGCGTAAGACCAGGACTTGTTCAGCTCCGAAGCCTGCCAGTCGATCCATTGATCCACCCGTGCGCGGGCGCGCGCCTCGCTCGGGTACAGTTGTTCGCCGTCATAGCGCGACGCCAGATAGCGAATGATCGAGTTCGATTCCCACAGCGTGAAGTCATCGTCCTGAATCACCGGCACCATCGCGCAGGGATTGAGTGCGAGGAACTCCGGCGTCAACGTCGATTGAAAACCTGAGCCCCAGTCTTCGCGTTCGAAGGGCAGGTTCAGTTCAGCACAGGTCCACAGCACTTTGCGCACATTGATCGATGAGGCTTTGCCCAGAATTCGCAGCATTGGATTTCCATCTCCGGTTGTCGTTGGGCGTAAAGAAATAGCACAACGCAAAGCAGAAGGCCCGCACAGGGCGGGCCTTGTTGGTGCATCGACTCAATCTCAGAGACTGCCCGCCAGCTTCCCGGAGGTCAGCCGCCGACGGTACGCACTGTCACGAGTCGCCAGCCAGAAATACAGCGGCGAGGTCACCAGCAAGCCAACCACCCACGACAGGTCCGCGCCGTTGATGTGCGCCGACACCGGGCCGACGTACAGCGGCGTGTTCATGAACGGAATCTGCACCGCGATACCGATCGCGTAAGCCAGCAAGGCCTGCGGGTTGTAACGGCCGTAGATGCCGCCATCGACCTGGAAGATCGAGCCGATGTCGTACTGGCCTTTGTGGATGGCGTAGAAGTCGATCAGGTTGATCGCGGTCCACGGCACCAGTACGACCAACAACACCAGCACCATGTCGACGAAGTGGCCGATGAAGTCTGCCGAAGCGCCGACCGCAGCGAAGCAGCAGGCCAGCAGGACGATGATCGAAATCACGGCGCGGCTCTTGGCGGTCGGAATCCAGCGGTAGGCAAAGGTCTGCACCAGCGTGATCAGCGACAGCACTGCGCCGTACAGGTTGAGGGCGTTGTGGCTGATCACGCTGAGCAGGAACAGCACCAGCATCAACGGGCCGATGGCGCCGGTGGCGAGTTTCACCGCGTCCATGGTGTCCATGCCCACCGGGGTTGCCAGTACGGCGACCGCGCCGAACACGAACGACAGGCTCGAACCCAGCGCCGATCCCAGATAGGTCGTCCAGAAGGTCGCCGCCACCGGCACATTCGCCGGCAGGTAACGCGAGTAGTCCGACACGTAAGGCGCAAACGCGATCTGCCACAGCGCCGCCAGCGACACGGTGGCGAGCCAGCCCGAGATGTTGAAGCTGCCGCGAGTGAGGAAATCATCGGTCTGGATGTGGGTGAGGATGTAACCGAAACCGACCACGATGCCGATTCCCAGCACCCAGGTGCCGATGCGGTTGAGCACGTGGATGAAGCGGTAACCGATGATCCCGATGATCCCGGAACCCAGCGCGCCGATGACGATGCCGACCGGCACCGGAACGCTGTCGACCACGCCATGCAGCGACTTGCCGGCGAGCACGATGTTGGAGGCGAAGAAACCGATGTACATGACGCCGGCGATTAACACCACCAGCAGCGCGCCGAGGGAGCCGAACTGCGCGCGGCTCTGGATCATCTGCGGAATGCCCATCTGCGGGCCCTGCGCCGAGTGCAGCGCCATCAACACACCGCCGACCAGATGGCCGACCAGAATGGCGACGATGCCCCACACCAGGTTCAGGTGAAACAACTGCACGCCGAGGGCGCCGGTGACGATGGGCAGCGGCGCGATGTTGCCGCCGAACCAGAGGGTGAACAGATCCCGAACCTTTCCGTGGCGATCTTCAGGCGGCACGTAGCCGATCGTGTGTTTCTCAATGAGCGGTGCGGACGTTGTTGCAGAGGTGGTCATGACGAACTCCAAGGCAAGGACGAGTACGTGGACGTACTTCAGTGAGCGCCGGCACGGACGGCGCATTTCTTGTTGGGGTTGATCATGGGCAAGGAAAGGGGAGAGATAAATTAGTAGTTTTGTTGCTTCAGGCGTTAAAAAAACGAGGCTCTCCGGTCAGGTTGAAACGCTCTGTTTCGGGCGTTTCAGCACCATGAACGACAACGCAGCTGACCTCCATCGGAGCAGCTGTCTGTCGGTAATCCTGCGGCGCGGCTGCGGGTTGAATCCAGCAGCCAGACCGGTTTTTTCAGAGGCGAATCGAAGCCAGCATTCGTTGCAGCATCTCATCGCAGGCCGTGAGCTGATCGACGCTGACGAACTCGTCCGGCTTGTGGCCCTGATCCATGCTGCCGGGGCCGCACACCACTGTGGGAATTCCCACCGCGTCGAACAGTCCGCCTTCAGTGCCAAAGGCCACTGTGCCGAAATCGTCCGAACCACAGAACGTGGCGATCAATTGCGCAGCCTGGCTTCGGGCATCCGTCGCCAGCCCTGGATAGGCCGACAATTCGCTGAAACGGATATCGCTCTGCTCGCTGACGGACCGCATGCGCGGCAGCATTTGCTGCTCGGCGTAGGCCTTGAGTTGTTGGGCGACAAGCGCCGGATCCTGCGAGGGCAGGGCGCGGATTTCGAAGTCGAAACGGCAATCGGCGGGAACAATGTTCAGCGCCTTGCCACCGTTGATCACGCCGGTTTGCACCGTGGAGTACGGCGGGTCGAAACGCGGATCGAAGTGTTCATCCTTGAGTTGCCGACCGATGCGTCCCAGCTCGCCGATCAGCTCGGCGGCGCATTCGATGGCGTTCACTCCAAGTGGCGCGTAGGCCGAGTGACAGGCGTGACCCTGGACATCGCAGCGCATCGCCAGCTTGCCCTTGTGCCCGAGTACCGGTTTGAGTTCGGTCGGTTCGCCGATGATGCACAGCAGCGGTTTGACCGGACGCTGCTCCAGCACTTTGAGCAGCGAGCGCACACCGATGCAGCCGACTTCTTCGTCGTAGGACAGGGCAATGTGCACTGGCAGTCGCAGCGGTGCTTCGATCAACGCCGGCACCAGCGCCAGCACGCAGGCGATGTAGCCTTTCATGTCCGCCGTGCCGCGACCGTAAAGCTTGCCGTCGTGCTCGCTGAGTTCGAACGGCGGCAGCGTCCACGGCTGGCCATCGACGGGCACCACATCGGTGTGCCCCGACAGCACGATGCCCGGCTGATCGGCCGGGCCAATCGTGGCGAACAGATTGGCCTTGCTGCGCTCATCGTTGTAGATCAGCTCGCACGGCACATCGAAACTTTCGAGGTAGCTGCGCACGAAGTCGATCAATTGCAGGTTGGACTCGCGGCTGGTGGTGTCGAACCCCACCAGCGTCTTGAGCAACGCGACGCTGTCGCTCATCGGTCGTCTCCGGCAACCCCGTAACCCGGCGCCTTGGCCGGGTCGAGGGCGCGGTCGATGTAGTCCTGAAGCTGCGGGCGATAGGCGTCCCAGAGTTTCTGCAATTGGCCGATCGGGTCTTCATCGGCCCAGTCCACCCGCAGGTTGACGATGGGCCAGGTCAGTTCACCGACCACGACCACGGCTGCCGAATGCACCGGGCCTGCTTCACCGCCCAGGGCCTGAGCGGCGTGCAGGGCGTTGATCAGGCGATCGGCCAATTGACCTTCGCCTTCTTCGAACGCGCTGACCATGGCTTCGATCACCGAGCGCCCGGCGAGCATGTTGCCCGCCGCCACGCATTGCTCGCCGGATACGGCGTTGTGCACGCCCAAGGTTTGCGCGCCGCTGAAATGCGCGGTCTGGCCGAGGTGGTTGATGGCCGTGATCTGCCGGTACTGACTGTAGCCGTTGCGGGTCAGCACCTTGTCCAGCGCCGCCTCGGGCGCCAGGCCTTGCTCCATCAAGGCGAGCACTTCCGGGCCGAGCGACGGCAGGGTGATGTTCTGGCTCGACACCGCGCCGACACCCGGCAACAACCACGGGCAGCGGGCGCCGACGGCAATGCTGGAGGAGCTGATGGCGATGCCGAACTGACCGGTTTCGGGGCAACGGGCGGCGATGGAAAATGTCATGTGTGGCCTCCTTTCGCTAAGGTCGAATTACTCGGGAATCACCGCAACCACATCAATTTCCATCAGCCACTGCGGCTGACCCAGAGCCGACACCACCAGACCGGTGGAGATCGGGAACACGCCCTTCAGCCATTTGCCGACTTCCTGGTACACCGGCTCGCGGTAGCGCGGGTCGATCAGGTAAGTGGTGGTCTTGACGATATGGCTCAGGTCGCTGCCGGCCTCTTCGAGCAGTTGCTTGACGTTGCGCATGGCCTGTTCGGTCTGCGCGCGCGGGTCGCCGAGGCCGACCAGCTCACCATCGAAATTGGTGCCGACCTGACCACGGACATACACGGTGTTGCCGGCGCGTACGGCCTGGCACAGGTCGTTATCCAGGGTCTGGTTCGGGTAAGTGTCCTTGGTGTTGAACATGCGAATGCGGGTGTGGGTTGGCTGACTCATGTGCGGCTCCTGACGAAATCGGACCCGGCGCGACGGGCGCCGGGATTGAAGAAGGAAATCAAGCGTCGACGGTGTCGACAGCGTTGTTGTGCAGCGCGGCTTCGCGTTGTTCGGCATCGCGATAGGCCAGGTATTTGCGCTGGGTGGCGATGTGATCGGCCACGTGCTTGGCGTCGTGCCACACACCCCAGATGAACGACGAGCCGCGTCGCGACTGCCACGGCAGACCGAGGAAATACACGCCCGCTTCGCTGGACACGCCGCGCTGGTGCTGCGGCTTGCCGTTGTCGTCGAACGCGGCAACTTTCAGCCACGAATAGTCCACGGCAAACCCGGTGGCCCATATGATCGAAGTGATGCCGGCGGCGGCCAGATCGAGATCGGCCAGCGGGTTTTTCACGCATTCAGGATCCGGATACGTTTCGCGGGCCTCCGGTTCCAGCGGCAGATCGAGGCCGTTGCGTTCGATGTAGGCGTCGGCGGCATCCAGCAGCGCGAGGTAGTTCTCGTCGCCACGCTTGAGGTTGTCGCGCAGGTCCTGTTTGAAGGTCACCACGCCATCGCTGAACGATTCGGTGACGCCGACCAGGGTCATGCCACGGTGGGCCAGACCACGGAAATCGATGGTGCGGCCACCGTGGGCGCCGCTGACGGCGATGGTCACGTGCTCGCGGCCGGGTTTCATCGCGGCCTGGTCCCACTCGCCGAGTACGCCCAGCCACCAGCAGAAATCACGGTTGCGGTAAGCGCGAGGAGGGCGATCGTGAGCGCCGACCGAGAGGTAAACCTGCTTGCCCGAGCGCTGCAATTCATCGGCAATCTGTACGCCCGACGAACCGGCACCGACCACCAGCACTGCGCCGGCCGGCAGTTGTTGCGGGTTGCGATAGTCGGCCGAGTGGATCTGCAGCAGACGCTCATCTTTCGGCGCAATCGCCGGGATCACCGGACGCTGGAACGGACCTGTTGCAGCGACGACGCGGGCCGCTTCGATCACGCCTTCGGAGGTCTCGACGGTGAAGCCCGGGCGCCCCACATTACGCACCACGCTTTTCACATCGACGCCGGTGCGGATCGGCGCGTTGAATTTCTTCGCATAGGCTTCGAAGTAATCGGCGACACGTTCCTTGTGGGCGAAACCGTCCGGATCGACGTCGTCGAATTCCATCCCCGGAAATCGGTCGTGCCACGCCGGACCGTTGGCCACCAGCGAGTCCCAGCGCCCGGTGCGCCAGCGTTCGGCAACGCGGTTGCGCTCCAGCACCAGGTGCGGCACACCGAGTTTGCTCAGGTGTTCACTCATGGCCACACCCGCTTGACCGGCGCCGACAACAAGCGTGTCTGTTTTTATTATTTCAGTGGTCATCTCTGATCCCTTCTCACGAGGCCGTTGGATTCAGGTCGCTGTCGACCTGTTCTCTGTGCTTGGGATCAGACTAGGGAGGGGGGGGGTATCGGTAAAATATTATTAAGCTGGCATGTGAAGATAAAAACGTGATGCAGAGGCCTGAAAGCCCCTTAAATACGGGGCTTCGACCTGGCACCGGAATCCGGGACAACAAAAAAAAGGACCGCCGACAGGGTTGTCGGCGGCCCTTTTCAAGGCGTGTTCAGATCACAAGGACTCAGCGATCGAGAAACGCCAGCAGGTCTTCATTCAATTGCTGCGCATGGGTCACCGCAAAGCCGTGCGGTGCGCCTGCGTAGACTTTCAGTTCAGCGCCCTTGATTTGCGCAGCCGCTTGTTTGCCGGTGGTTTCGAACGGAACGATCTGATCGCCATCACCGTGAATCACCAACGTCGGTACGTCGATTTTCGCCATGTCCGGGCGGAAGTCGGTTTCCGAGAACGCGGTAACGCAATCCACGGTGCCTTTGAGCGAGGCCAGCAGCGCGATGTTCAGGGTTTGGGTCAGCACGCCGTCGGAGACTTTCTGACCCTGATTGGTGCCGTAGAACGGGGCGTTGAAGTCTGCAATGAACTGCGCGCGATCCTTCAGCAGGCCGGCCTTGATTCCGTCGAACACCGACTTGTCGACGCCTTCGGCAAAGTCCGGTTTCTTGCCGAACAGCGGTGTCACCGCGCCTAGCAACACCAGCCCGGCGACACGCTCGCTGCCGTGGCGCGCAATGTAGCGGCTGACATCGCCGCCGCCCATGGAGAAGCCGACCAGGGTCACGTCACGCAGATCCAGGTGCTCGATCAACTGCGCGATGTCGTCGGCGAACGTGTCGTAGTCGTAGCCGGTCCACGGCTGCTCGGAACGGCCGAAACCACGACGGTCGAAGGCGATGGTGCGGTAGCCACGGCTGCTCAGGTATTCCATCTGGTATTCCCACATGTCGCCATCCAGCGGCCAGCCGTGGCTGAACAGCACGGGCTTGCCGCTGCCCCAGTCCTTGAAATAGATCTCGGTGCCGTCTTGGGTCGTGAACGTGCTCATGAAAACTCCTTGGGTGTGGGCCTGCGTGGATGCCGTGATGGCAGCGTTCACTATCGCGACAAAGGGCATTGGCCACTTGTACGCAGGTGCTAAGTTTCGTGGCGCACGCGTTAACGGTTTGGCGACATGAGTTGTAAGATGCAACCGCATCGAACCTGCCGTTTTGCCGGAGACACCCCAAATGAAGCGCAAAAGCCTTGCGGGCAATGCCTGCCCGATCGCCCGGACACTCGACCTGATCGGTGACTGGTGGTCGTTGCTGATCATCCGCGATGCGCTGGAAGGCATTTGTCGTTTCAGCGATTTCGAGAAGAGCCTGGAGATTGCCAAGAACATGTTGAGCACCCGGCTCAAAGGGCTGGTGGAACGCGACATCCTGCGCCTGGTGCCGGCGTCCGATGGCAGCGCTTACAAGGAGTACGTGCTGACGGAAAAGGGGCGAGCGTTGCAAACCGTGATCGTTGCGTTGTCGCAGTGGGGTGGGGAGTTCATGTTCGAGCCTGGCGAGCCGGGGTCGGTGATGGTGGATGCACAGAAGCGTCAGCCGATCAGGAAGCTTGAGTTGCTGTCGGCCGATGGTCGGGTGCTGGCGCCGGACGATGTGGCGACGAAACTGGCGGTTGAGCACTGAGAGGAAACTGAAAAGCAGGTCCCGGATGACATTTACTGATGCCGCTGGTCGGCAATACACATTTAGTAATAACAAAAATTGACGTCAGAATAGTGGCTCATTACTATCGCGCCACTATTTTGATATCAGTTTCCGTCTCGAGGGATCGAACATGTACTCACCCGCCCTTGGGGCGAGGTTGTGCCTGGCTTTGCTGTGCCTGTCTCCGCTTAACGCTGTATTTGCTGCACCCACTCCTGGTGAAACCGACCTGATCCGTGAACGCCAGGATCGACTGCTCGACGAGCAGCGCCGTCGCCTCGAAGAACTCAAAGACCTGCCGGGCAAGGAAGCCCGGCCAGTTCAACCGGTGGCGCCGACCGACACCCGTTGTTTCCCGATCAAGGACATCGAACTCAAAGGCGCCGACAGCCTGTCGGACAGTGACAAGGCGCGCCTGCTCAAACCGTACATCGGCCAGTGCCTGGGCGTGGCGCAGCTCAATGAACTGCTCAAGACCATTACCGACCATTACATCGGGAAGGGGCTGGTGACCAGCCGTGCCTATCTGCCGCAGCAGGATCTGTCTGCCGGGCACCTGAAAGTGCTGGTGGTCGAAGGCAAGCTCGAAAGCCTTAAAGGGGCCGAGAACAGCAAACTTTCCGAGCGTGAACTGGCGATGGCCTTTCCCGGCAAGGCCGGCGAACTGGTCAACCTGCGCGAGATCGAGCAGATGGTCGATCAGCTCAATCGACTGCCGTCCAATCAGGCCAAGATGGAATTGTCTCCGGGCAAGAACGTCGGCGGCAGCGACGTGCTGGTCAACAACGCGGCGCAAAAGCCTTGGCGCGCAGGCCTGTCGCGCAGCAACGACGGCCAGCGCAGCACCGGTGAACAGCAGTGGGGCACCACGTTCGATTGGGACAGCCCGTTGGGTCTGGCCGACCAGTTGAGTCTGCGCGGCGGCCACGACGCGATGACCGATCACCAGCACACCTCCAACAACGCGATGCTCAACTACAACCTGCCGTGGGGCTGGTGGAATTTCAGCTACACCTACAGCCAGAGCGAGTACCGCTCGCTGATCGCCGCCAGCGGCTTCAATTTCAAGCAGACCGGTGACAGCGAAAACCATCAGCTGCGCGCCGAGCGGGTGATCCACCGCGACTCGGTCAGCAAGACCTCCCTCAGCGCCGGACTTTCATATCTGCGCACCAACAACTTCATCGAAGACAGCAAGCTCAAGCTGAGCAGCAACCGCATCAGCGAAGCGCAGTTCGGCTTCAACCACGGACGTCGTATCGGCAGCGCCTTCGTCAACTTCGACGCCGGCATGCAGGAGGGTATCGGTGCATTCGACGCTCAGGGCATCCACGACCCGGGCCCCGGCGAGCCGGACGCGCGCTACCGCAAATACACCGCAACCCTGAGCTATCTGCAGCCATTCAAAGTGTGGGGCGAGTCCTTCACCTTCAGCAGCCTGATGACCGGTCAGCGCAGTGAAGACGTGTTGTTCAGCCCGCAACGCACCAGCCTCGGCGGGCTGTCGTCGATCCGTGGCTACAAGGATCAGTCGTTGTCCGGCGACAGCGGCGGCTACTGGCGCAACGACCTGCGCTGGGCACGCCCGGTGAGCGCCGAATGGCTGCGCCCGGTGTTCGCCGAATACGGCACCAGCCTCGGCTACGACCAGGGCGTGATCCGTGGCGACCGTTACAACGGCGAGCAACACGGGCGCATGTCGAGCAACTCGCTGGAGCTGTTTGCGCGTGGCGAACACGTGGCAGCCAGTGTGACTTTTGCCCATTCCCTGGAACGACCGGCCGCACTGACCGAGCGCGAAGCGCCGATCTATTTCCGCCTGGATTTCTTTATCTAATTCTGCCTGCTCCGAGATTCTAATATGGACATTCGCCACCTGGCTTTTCTGGCCAGTCAGCCTTCTGCTGCCGTAAAAAACCGCGAACGCTTCTGGGGCATGCCCAAACGCGGCCTGGCGTTCCTGCTGGCCAACGTCATGTTCTGGCAGCCGATGTGGGCGCAGGCAGACGGAATTGTGGTCAGCGCGCCCGGCACCACGCTCGACCGGGCGGGCAACGGCGTGCCGATCATCAACATCGCCACGCCCAACGGCGCAGGGCTGTCGCACAACCAGTTCCACGATTACAACGTGGACGCCCAAGGCCTGATCCTCAACAACGCGACCAGTCGCACTCAGTTGACGCAGATGGGCGGGATCATTCTAGGTAACCCGAACCTGCGTGCAGCGGCTGCGCAAACCATCCTCAACGAAGTCAACGGTGGCAGTCCGAGCCAGTTACGCGGATATACCGAAGTGGCGGGGCAGTCAGCGCGGGTGATCGTCGCCAACCCGTACGGCATCAGCTGTAACGGTTGCGGCTTCATCAATACACCACGCGTCACCCTCACCACCGGTAAACCGGTACTCGATGGCGCGGGTCGGCTGGATCGTTTCCAGGTCGATCAGGGCAGCGTATCCATCGATGGCAAAGGTCTGGATGCCGGCGCCGTCGACAGCTTCGAAATCATTACCCGCAGTGCGCAGATCAACGCGCAGATCCACGCCAAACGCCTGAACATCACCACCGGTCGCAACGATGTAAACGCCGAAACGCTGAACGCCACCGCGCGTGCCGATGACGGCAGTGCCAAGCCGCAGCTGGCGATCGACTCTTCGGCGCTCGGCGGGATGTACGCCGGGGCAATCAAACTGGTCGGGACCGAGGCCGGTGTCGGCGTGAAACTGGCAGGAGAACTGGCGGCCAGCGCCGGTGATATCCAGATTGACGCCAATGGCCAACTGACGCTGGCCAAAGTCACGGCCAGCAATGCGGTCGACATCAAAGCCAAGGGTCTCGAAGCCCAGCAGTCCGTTTACGCGGGCACGCAACTGGCGGTGCAAACCGCACAGGATCTGGTCAACCAGCAAAGCCTTGCTGCCAGGGACAGCGTTCGCCTGACCAGTGGCGGCAAACTGGTCAATGCCGGCGTGATCGAGGCCGGGGTGAATGCGGACAACAGCCGCAACAGCAATGGCGATCTCACCCTCAACAGCGGCACCGTGAGCAACCGTGGCAGTGTGTTGGCCAGTCGCTCGCTGAGCGCCAATACCGCAGGTTTGTTCGATAACCAGAACGGTATCGTTCAGGCCAAAAACGTCGCGCTGAGCACCACTCGCCTGGTCAACCAAGGTACTGGTGCGCGGATCTACGGCGAAACCAGCCTTGCTTTCAATGTCCCGGCCATCGTCAACCTCAGCGGCTTGATCCGCTTCGCCGATGGCCAGGCGGCAACACTCTCCGTCGACAATCTGGACAACCGCAAAGGCCGGATTGAAATCGCCGGCGGCAGCCTGAAACTCAATGCACGGGCGTTGCATAACGACGACGGCAAAATCATCGCCGGACGTCTGGATATCGATACCCGACAACTCGACAACGCTGGCGGCCTGATTGCTGCCAGCCAAAGCGCAACCAAGGTTGTCGCCCGCGAGCGTCTGGACAACGGCAAAGGCAAGATCCAGGCAAAAACCGACCTCGTCGTATCGGGCGCGGAGCTGCTCAATCAGGGCGGTACGTTGGCCGCCGATTCGATTCGGATCACCGGCACTCGGCTGGACAACAGCAGCAAGGGTGTCATCAGTGCCGAAAACGGCAATGTCGATCTGACGCTGGATCAGGATCTCGACAACCACGACGGCAAGGTTCAGGCATCGAAACGCTTGAGCATCGCTGCCCAGAGCATCGACAACCGCAATGCCAGCCTGACCGGCAAAACGCTGGGGTTGACCAGTCGCGGCAAACTCGACAACACCCAAGGCACGATTTCATCGGATGACAGCGTGCTGGCCAGCGAAGACCTGGACAACACTCAGGGCCTGATTCAGGGCAACACGACCCTGAACCTGACCGTCCGTGATCTGGACAACACCAACGGCCAACTGCTCGGCGGTGTAGTCGATGCGACGCTGGACAATCTCACCAGCAATGACAAAGGCGCGATCAGCGCCGAGACCGGCAAGCTCACGCTGGTCGTCAACAAGCACCTGAACAATGCCTTGGGTCGATTGCAAGCCAGCCAGGGTGACGTGGATGTTCACGCCGGCAGTGTCGACAACCGCAAGGGTGTGGTGGCTGCGCAACAGTTGCTGTTGGTCGCTCGCAATGGCCACATCGACAACCGTGGCGGGCGGGTGATCGGCGATCGCCTCGACCTGCAAGCCGCCAGCCTCGATAACGGCGAGGGCGGTCTGTTGGCGGCGGGCGTTGACGGCGCTCGGCTGATTCTCAAGCAAACCGTTGCCGGTCAGTCGCAACTGCTCAATCAAAAGGGCCGGATCCAGAGCGACGCTGACCTGTACATCGAAAGCGACACGGTCGACAACCGTGCCGGTGTCCTGCTGGGCAAAACCATTGAAGTCAACGCGACCGAACTGAACAACAGCGACAAGGGCGGCATCGTCGGCACGGGCGGTGACATTACGCTGAAAATCGCCGGGGTCTTCAAAAACGTCACGGGCGTGGTCGACGCCGCCGAGCAACACCTGCTGCTCGAACAACTGGTCGAACTCGACAATCGCGGCGGCACATTGCGCGGCCAGCGTCTGGACATCACCAGTACGTCCATCGACAACCGTGACGCGGGCCAGATCATTGCGGGCAGCGATGGTCTGAAAATCGTCGGCAGCACCGTGCTGAATCAGCAGGGTGCAATCCTCGCCAATGGCAGCCACGCAGAACTCGCGCTCGGCGCCGGCAACCTGCAGAACCAGGGCGGTACGCTACAGTCCGACACCCTCGACATCACCAGCGCCGACCTCGACAACAGCGCAGTCAACGGCAAGGCCGGTTTGATCTCCAGCCTGCTGGGCGATTTGAAGTTGACGGTGACACGTCTGACCAACCGCGCCGGCAAGATCTTCGGCAAAGACCAGGTCGTTTTCGATGGCTCCAGCCTGGACAACGCGGGCGGTGAGATCAGCGGTAATCGACTGGGCCTCGAAGCGGTCAGTCAGATTCTCAATCAGGGCGGACTGATCGAGTCGGCGACGAACCTGAAACTGATCGGCGGCCAACTGAACAACAGCGCTGGCGGGCAGATTCGTGCACTGGGCGGAGCGTCCAGCCAGATCAAACTGACTGGCAACCTGAACAACCAGAACGGCGTCATCGAGATCGGCAGCCAGGATCTGGAACTTGCCGGCGCCCAGCTCAACAACCTCAGCGGCAGCGTTCGTCACGCCGCTCAAGGGCTGTTTGATCTGGATCTGAGCAACCTGACCGGCACTCAAGGCAGCCTCACCGGCCTGGGCAAAGGCGTTTGGGATATCGCTTCGGTCAATGGCGTGGGCACCTGGCAATTGAACGGTGGCCTGACTTACACCAGCACGCAGGGTCTGACCCTCAACGCCGGGGATCGTATTGCCAGTGCCTCGGCACTCAAACTGAATGTCGCAAGCCTGGAAAATGCCGGCGAACTGGCCAGCGACGGTGACCTTACGCTGAGCCTGGGTGGCAACCTGATCAACAGCGGACGGGTGTCCGCCAAACAAAAACTGGTTATCGGCGCCAACGACCTGATTCAGCGGGATGGTCGTCTGGTCAGCGGTGGCGACACCGAGCTGACGCTGAGCGGCACGCTCGACAACCTGGGTCGACTGATTGCCAACCAGAACCTCACAGTCTCCGCTGTGCGGATCGACAACAAAGGCACGTTGGGCGCACAAGGCAATCTTCTGTTCAATGCCACCAACGGCATCAGCAACGGCCCTGACACGCTGCTGTTCAGCGGCGGCACGATGGAACTGCACGGCAACAGCCTGAGCAACTTCTATGGCGATATCTACAGCCGCGGCAAGCTGACATTCGACGCTGTGGGCGGTGGCCGGGCCTCATCGTTCAGCAACCTGTCGGGCACCCTCGAAGGTGAAGGTGACATCGACATCAACGCCGTTTCGTTTGAAAACGCCAAGGCCGAATTCGAGATGACCTCGGGGCAGTCGTCCGGCAGCCTGAGCTGGGTGTGTGGCCAGCATTGCGGAGGCGGCGACGGCTGGAAACGCGGCACTATCACCATCACCACCGATTTCAACGACAAGGTCCTGAGCGACTCGCGTGCGGCACGGTTTGTTGCGGGCAAGAACCTCACCATTCATGCCAATAACGTCGAGAACCGCTACAGCCTGCTGGCCGCGAACGGCGATCTGACCGTGTCTGCCGACAGTCTGCTGAATCAGGGGGCCGTGTCGCGCTCGGGCCATCGGGTGGTGAAGATCGGTACTCCCGGGCACATCGACAACAGCCTCTGGGACAAGATGGAGTTCACCGACATCCCGGCCTTCAACGCGGCAACCGCTGCGGGCAACTTCGACGAGGAGCGCTTCAACGAACTGGTCAGCCGCTCCAGCGACTCACGCTTTTCGCAGATGAGTGACGTCACCACTTGGGATGAAAACGGCAACAACGTCTATTCGGCGGTGCTCCAGGCCGGTGGCAAAGTCAAACTGGACGTCGCTCACAGCATCCAGAACGGCACGCTCTACGACAACACCTACGATCAACTGACCGGCAAGCTCTCCAGCGATCAGACGACCTCGGTCGGCGGTATCAACATCAACCTGGGCAAGCACAGCACCGACGCCAGCGCCCAGGCGCCGAAAGACATCACCCGGATCGAGCGCGTGGACGCCGATGGCGTGAAGCAGATCAGCTTCGTGCCTGTCGACTTCAAAGGCGTGCCGTTTGCCGCTGTGGATCCGACGGCGTCCTCGACATTCCGTCTGCCGAAAGGCCCGTACGGCATGTTCGTGCAGAGCTCGAATCCGCAGAGCCGTTACCTGATCGAAACCAACCCGGAGCTGACCCAGTCCGCGCCGTTCATGAGTTCCGATTACCTGCTGGGCAAACTCGACTTCAGCGCCGATGAAGCGGCGCGCCGACTTGGCGATGGCCGCTACGAGACGCGACTGATCAGCGACGCAGTGATGGCCCAGACCGGTCAGCGTTTCCTGGCCGGTGGACTGAACAACGATTACGAGCAGTACCGTTATCTGATGGATAACGCGCTCGCCAGCAAAAATGAGCTGAACCTGTCGGTAGGCGTGAGCCTGACGTCCGAGCAAGTGGCGGCATTGACCCACGACATCGTCTGGATGGAAGAGCGGGTTGTCGACGGTCAGAAAGTGCTGGTGCCGGTGCTCTATCTGGCCCAGGCCGAGTCACGCAACGTGCGTGGCGGCAGTCTGATTCAAGGTCGTGACCTGGAACTGATGGCGGGGAATGATCTGGTCAACGTCGGCACGTTGCAGGCGACCAAGGATCTGTCTGTCGACGTCAAAGGCAGTCTTTATCAGGGTGGGCTGGTCGAAGCCAACGAGCGCATCACGCTCATGGCCTCCGACAGCATTCGCAACGCATTGGCCGGTGAGATTCGTGGCAATCAGGTCAGCCTCACCAGCCTCAAGGGCGACATCGTCAACGATCGCACCGCCGTCGCCGTACGTGACGGCAACGGTATGCGCACTCTGGTGGACGAAGGTGGCAACATCAGCGCACGCGACACGCTGACCATCAAGTCGGGCAACGACCTCGTCAACTCGTCATCCATCAGCAGCGGCGGCGATGCCACCCTGAGCGCCACTCGCGACATCAACCTGTTGGCGACGCGCAACGAAAGCGAACTGCACGAATCGTTCGATGGCGGCCATCGCTCGGTCATCACCACCACCGTGGAGAACCTCGGCTCCAGCGTGAAAAGCGGCGGCAACCTGAAGCTCGACGCCGGCCGCGACATCAATGTCATCGCCAGCACCGCCGAGGCCAAGGGCAACCTGACCGCCGACGCCAAACGCGATATCTACCTGTCCTCTGCGGGCGACGAACACAACGTCGAAACCCACAGCAAGGACGGCAAGAAGCGCGTTCACGAAGAAGACAACCACACCGTCCAGAAGGCTGCCGAGTTCATTGCCGGTGGCGATGTCAAAACCAGCTCCGGTCGCGACACGACCCTGGTGGCAAGCAAGATCAGCGCAGGCAATGAAGCCTATGTCTACGCGGGCAATGACCTGAATCTGCTGGCCGCGCAGAACAAGGACTACACCCTCTATGACATGAAGGAGAAGGGTGGTTTCGGCAACCTGAAACTGCAGCGCGACGAAGTCACCCAGATCACCCATGTCGGCAGTGAAATCAAGACCGGTGGCAACCTCTCGCTGGTCAGCAAGGGTGACCAGGCCTATCAGGTGGCGAAGCTCGACAGCGGCAAGGACATCATCCTGGACAGTGGCGGCTCCATCACCTTTGAAGGGGTGAAGGATCTGCATGACGAGAGCCACACCAAAACCAACAACAACGCCGCATGGGTATCCGCCAAAGGTCGCGGCAACACCGACGAAACCCTGCGCCAGACCCAGATGATTGCCAAGGGCAACATCGTGCTGAAAGCGGTTGATGGGCTGAAGATTGATATCAAGGATGTGAACCAGGAGTCGGTCAGCCAGACCATCGACACCATGGTCAAGGCAGATCCGCAGTTGGCGTGGCTGAAGGATGCTGAAGCGCGGGGGGATGTTGATTGGCGGCGAGTGAAGGAGATTCACGAGTCGTTCAAGTATGAGAATTCGGGGGTTGGTCCGGCGGCACAAATCGCTATTGCGATCATGATGTCGTTCGTAATGGGGCCTGGTGGGTTGGCGTTGGTGAGTGGGGGCGCCACTGGTGCAATTGCCACGAGTCTGGCTACCACGGCTGTGACCAGCACCATTAGCAACAAGGGCAATCTGGGTGCAGCGTTCAAGGAAACGTTCAGCGCGGACAGTCTGAAGAGCGCGGCGATTGCCGGGTTCACAGCAGGTGTACTCAATTACGCCGATGACAATTGGTTCAAAGCTGCAGCCGGTGGCGCCAAGAACGCGAACATTCTTACCAGTTCCAATTTTACGGATGTTGCGATTCGGACGACGGGGCGAGCAGTCATAACCAGTGGCATTTCCACTGTTACTGGTGGGGGCAACTTCGGGAGCAACTTCGGTTCCGCGCTCCTGGGTGAGGCGGGCAACGTTGGCATGGCGACCGGGTTCGATTGGGTGGGTGCCAATACAATCAGATTCCCTGAGGGAAGCGTCGAGAAAGTATTCGCTCATGCGCTGATGGGCGGCTTGCTATCGCAGGTCATGGGTGGCGATTTTGCGACTGGAGCGGCGGCGGCAGGGCTCAACGAAGCAGCAATCAATGCGATTTCCGGGTTCGCAGGTGGAAATACGGAACTGGAGAAAACGCTTTCTCAACTGACTGGACTGATTGGCGCAGCGGCAGTGGGTGGTGACCTTTCATTAGGTTCGGATATTGCTAAAAACGCGACGGAGTACAACCACCAGGGTGAGGGCCACTCCCACCTGGACCAATTGCAAGGTCACGGGATTCAGGAGGTTGATGAAGAACTAAGGCATACGCTTGGTGAACATATTCCGCTTCAGGAGCAAGAAGCGGTTGGTGATTTGACGCTGAAAATTGATCCGGGCCTCAGTCCTGGGATGGCGGGTTCTGTACTTGGTATCAAGGTCCCGGGTGGTGGGGCAAAAGGTGGCACAAGTTGGACAGGTTCGGGGCCAGTATCAGGGGTTTTAGGTTTGGAGCCAAACTCTTCTTCCTCCAAGGCTATACTTAACTATTATCCGTCGACCAGAAGTGGAGCGATTGAATTTGTTTTTGACCCTAAAACAAATTATTTCGCTGTTGGTAAGCCGAGTACGAATCTGGGTGGTTCTCCTCATGAGCAGCTAGGCGCTACCATAGGTGCTAATCCAACGACTTTGGTAGGCGGGATGTTTAAACGAGGTCCAAGCGGAGAGATTCTAACCAATGAGCACAGTGGGCATTATTGGCAAAACTGGAATCCAGAGGTTCGATTTAATTTTGAGGAATCAATGAAGCAGTATGGAATCAATGTGAAGCATAATCCGGGGATTTGAAGTATGAGTGCCTTGTCAGGGAAAAGAATTCTAGGTGGCGACTTCTTGATTTGTCAGGATGAGCTTGGAGGCTGGCGACTTGATGGGGGCTCGGCTTCCTTTAATTTGGTGGATGACTCAGACTTTAAACGCGTGATTTCTTTACTTGAATTTTCTATTAGTGAGGTGAAGTTGGAGTTGGGTTCCGCATTTCCTTATTATGCACTGATAGGCGTGGGGTTGAAGCACGAGTCTGATTATTGGATTGATCTCGCCCTGAATTGGGTTGGTCAATTGAATTCTCAAGAGGCTCTTAAGTTTCTTGAGCAATTGCAGTACATATCCGCGGACAAAAAAGTTTCTCAAAAAAACAGAGGTCAGGCTAAGAAAGAAATAAAAAGGTTGCGGGGGCTTACTAGTTGAATGACAGATGGGGTACACCACGTTTAATTAAAACGTGGCTTTCTGAAGGATTGTCCGCTCTCCCGGGAGAGGAAAAGGGGACAATACGTGGAAACCATTATGAGCCATCATGAGAGTTACCCCATATCATGGGTTGCACCTATATTGCCATCAGTGTCACTCGCTGGAATTCCTTTGAGAAAAAGGGGGCGGATTTATTTGATTTAATAAATCTGTCCCCTTTTTATGCACGCTCCGGGAGTGCCGCATGTGCATTTTGGAGTTAAAGACCCTGCGACTGGAAAATATATTTCTAACAATCATGTTCCCTACGCGGACTAGGATGTAAATATGTCTATCGTTCAGAAGGGTGTTGTTGTCGCTGGCGAATATTCTGGCTGGAATATTTTTGTTGCTGATGACAGTGATGGCGACACTGGTGGGTATTACCTTTACTTGAAAAAAAGTGATACCGAGGGGTTTGATTACTGGTTTGAGCATGAGGTAGGGCTTCAAAATCAGCTAGTTGATTTTGACGTGAAGTGGATGGATTAATATGCGAAAAGCGAAAAAATTGGCGGATTTATTTGATTAATTAGATCCAGAAGAAAAGGGGGCGGATTTATTTGATTTAATAAATCCGGCCCATTTTTTCGTCGATAAATAGGTGATTGGGATGGACCAAAAAGTATACGAGTTGCTTAACAGTATTCCGGAGGAAGCAGGTTATGCGGTGAGTGCAGGGGATCTTGATCCAGAAGACATACCACTAAACCGAATTGAAGCTGTGAAGGAATTGCTTCTAGATACAGTCAGTGATGACGAGCGATTTTTTGCAGCGAAACTACTGACCAGTTGGGGAGTTCATGAAGGTCTGGTTGCTCTTGAAAGAAGTATGGAGAGCCCGGAAAGTTTGGAAGGTACATACAGTCATCGGCTGCATGGATATGACGATACGTATTGCCAGATACTAATGGCTGTGACTAGATATTTTGCCAATGTGGCTGATAGGGGAGATACAGACTTGGCGCGAGCGCAGGTTTTTTCTCCCTTGACGAAAATTATTGAATTGTCGAATAGCAAACCCTTTGAGATAGGGAAAATTTTTGATTTTGTCGTTAATGAAAAATATCTTGAATATTTGCCTTATATAAGGGATCACCTTTCCTTGATAATCGATCATCCAGATATTCATCGCTGGAAAATCTATGATGCTATCGAGTGCTTGTTGAAGCTGGATTCGAAGTTTGTTATGTCTCTCCTGAAAGAAAAAAATAAGACGGTTGAAGATTTCAGACCGTCAGTGGCACGTTGAATGAAGATCGGCAGTCGACGCGGTCTAAGTTAAAGGGGGGCAAGGAATACACTGATCAATGCTTGTATGCTTGCGGAATGCATCTGCAATTGTAAAGCAGAAGGTTTAATAATGAATCCGAGAACCTATGAATTGCTCAATGGTATTCCAGAACATGCAGACTATGCCGCAGAAGCAGGAGATCTGGAGGTTGAGGATATTTCACAGGATAGACTCGGCTCTGTGAAAGAGCTACTTCGTGAATCGAATGATGAATTAGTACGATTTTATGCTGCAAAGCTGTTAACGAGTTGGGGCGCTCGTGAAGGCCTGGTCGCCTTGGAAGAGTTTATGAGTAAGCCTGAAGTTTTTGAAGGGCTATATGTTCACCGGTTACATGGTTATGATGATACCTATCGTCATATATTAATGGCGGTGACAATGTACTTTGCAAATGTCGCTGATAAAGAAGGGAAAGAAGTCGCAAGGGTACAGGTTTGCGATCTTCTTTTGAAGATTGTTGCGTTGGCCGGAGTGAGGCCTTTCGAAATTTCCGAAATGCTTCGCTTTGTTAGGCGTGAAAACTATATCGAATACTTGGCGCCACTAAAGCAGTATCTTTTGTCGATAATTGATCATCCAGAGGTGCATCGTTGGAAAGTTTATGATGCTCTGGAATTATTTATGGCTTTCGATTCGGGTTTTGTCGTGTCTTTATTGAAAAGTAAAAATATGTCTATTGATGATTTTAGCCCCCTGAGTCAAAGCTGATGGCGGTCTAGCTTGGGAGGGGGGGTATTCTATTTAATAAATATGCTTCCTTGTTTTGAAAACCTTTTGTTTCATGCTTTTAGCATTTGATGGGAATGCATATGTCACTCTCGGAAACTGCAAAATTTTTAATGGGAATTTTGGAGGGAGAACCGCCAAGCACGGTATTGAATGGGGTGCTGGAGACTGATCCCGGTATGGATAAGTATGAATTGGCTAATGTTTTCCTGACGAGATTTGATCGCTTGGACAGTAAGGTTCTGCCTGCGATATGGCATTGGAAAAGCGTCAGATCAATTAGAGGTATGTCTGACGAACAATTTGATGAGACCGTGCTTGCTCTGATGCGGTCCGCGGGTTATAGGGGTTGAAAGGAAAGATGAAAGGGGGCGGTTCTGTCCCTTCAAAATTAATGGGAACAAAAGCTCAGGCACAACCATTGCTAATGGATCGGTTGATGTGTAAACCCAAAAATTCACTGGTGATTGTCGGTTTATTGATCCGAACCTATATGCTCTTTGTTTTGATAGGCGCATGTGTCGTGGCGATAGCCACAGTTGCTTATTACTTTAAACATGGTGAGTGGGCGTTTAGCCTGAAGGGGGTCATCAGAACATTGATAGGGGCCGGAATTTACTCATCTTTCGCTGTCGTGTCCTTGTTCTTACAAGCATTCCTTGCCAGGCGCAAAATCAGACACGAAAAGCAAAAAGATTGAGCCCTGGAAGAATGCCTCCCCCTAAAAAACGCCCCGAACCTGGCGGGGCGTTTTTTATTGTGGATACCCCCCTGCGGCGTATCACCGAAACGCCGGCACCACATGCTTGATAAACAGCTCCAGCGACTTCTTCTTCTCCGCATGCGGCAAGCTGTTGTCGCACCAGAAACTGAACTCATCCACCCCCAGTTCCTGGTAGTACTTGATCCGCGGAATGATCTCTTCCGGCGTGCCGATCATCGCCGTCTTGTGCAGGCTCTCCAGTTCAAACTCCGGACGTCCGGCAAACTTCTCTTCCGGGCTCGGGGCGAGGAAGCCGTTCACCGGCACTTCTTTGTTGCCGAACCAGGCATCGAACGTGCGATAAAAACGTGAGATGGCTTTAGCGCCAACCTTCCAGCCTTCCGGGTCATCCGCCGAGTGCACGTGGGTATGACGCAGCACCATCAATTGCGGACGCGGCACGTCCGGGTTGTTGTCCAGCGCCGTCTGGAATTTGTTCTTCAGATCGAGAACCTCTTCATCGCCCTTCATCAACGGCGTGACCATCACGTTGCAGCCGTTGGCCACGGCGAAGTTGTGCGAGTCCGGGTCCCGGGCGGCGATCCACATCGGCGGGTTGGGCTTCTGGATGGGTTTCGGCACGCTGGTGGAGGTGGGGAATTTCCAGATCTCGCCGTTGTGGGCGTAGTCGCCTTGCCACAGCGCGCGCACCACCGGGACCATTTCCCGCAGCGCCTGGCCACCGCTGGACGCGGGCATGCCGCCGGCCATGCGGTCGAATTCCACCTGATAGGCGCCGCGGGCCAGGCCGACTTCCATCCGGCCGTTGCTGATCACGTCGAGCAAGGCGCATTCACCGGCGACCCGCAGCGGGTGCCAGAACGGCGCGATGATGGTGCCGGCGCCCAGGTGAATGGTGGTGGTCTTGGCCGCGAGGTAGGCCAACAGCGGCATCGGGCTCGGCGAGATGGTGTATTCCATCGCGTGGTGTTCGCCGATCCACACGGTGCTGAAACCGCCGGCCTCGGCCATCAACGTCAGTTCGGTCAGGTCTTCGAACAGTTGACGGTGGCTGACGCTTTCGTCCCAACGTTCCATGTGTACGAACAGGGAAAATTTCATGACGCTACCTCGAATCTCTTGTGGTCGGCCGGTCGCTTGCCGGCCTGTTTAAGTGCAATCGTGCGGGTCAGGCGAAGGCGGGAAGGGCGCCCATCTTGCCGTGGCAGTACACCAGCGGGCCGGCGTCCTGCTGAGGGACGATGAGGTTTTTCACCGCGCCGACCATGATCGCGTGGTCGCCGCCTTCGTATTCGCGCCACAGCTCACATTCGATGATAGCTGTCGCGTTGGCCAGGATCGGGTTGCCCAGTTCGCTCAGCGTCCACTCGATGCCCTGCGCCTTGTCCTTGCCTTTGCGGGCGAAGGCATAGGCTTCGCTCTGCTGGCCGCCGGACAGGACGTGAATGGCAAAGCGTTTGTTCTTGATCAGGACGGGGTAGGAGTCGGAACTGTAGTTGGGGCAGAACAGCACCAGGGCCGGGTCCATCGACAGCGAACTGAAGGCGCTGGCGGTCAGACCGACGATTTGGCCGTCGTCATCCAGCGTGGTGATGACGGTAACGCCGGACGGGAACGAGCCCATGACTTGTTTGTAGACGGCAGCATCGATCATTGGTCAATCCTCGAGTGCGGTGGAGCGTGTTTTTATGTGTTTATGGGTCTGATGGTATACCGTAATACATCGATTGCAAGCGCTTTTTTGGTGAAACGATAAACGTGGTTCATCCGTCGGAAACTCAGCATTTACGGGGCTTTTCTCTAGCCGCGAACGCTGGCTATCGGGGAGGATGCCGGATCAGATGCCGTCGCAAACAGCGGATCAGTCTTGTGAAAATGTTGGAATACCATAATATGGTCTGCATCTGAGGGGCGGCCACGAAGCACCCCCGGTTTGGCTTCATACAACGATAAGAACAGACCCAATCGAGTTCATTTTTATGTCCCAGATGTCCCGGCAAGATCCGTTGATCGAGAATCACACGGTCGACTACGTCCCACTCGCGGAACGCCACGGGAAGGCCCGCGACCTTTTCACCCTTTGGTTCAGCACCAACATTGCGCCACTGCCCATTGTCACCGGCGCCATGGTGGTTCAGGTGTTTCATCTCGACCTGCTCTGGGGGCTGCTGGCGATTGCGCTGGGGCACATGATTGGCGGCGTGGTGATCGCCCTGGCGTCGGCGCAAGGCCCGCGCATGGGCATTCCGCAGATGGTCCAGAGTCGTGGCCAGTTCGGGCGTTACGGTGCGCTGCTGATCGTGTTCTTCGCGGCGATCATCTACATCGGCTTCTTCATTTCCAACATCGTGCTGGCCGGCAAATCCATCGTCGGCATCGCGCCGTCGGTGCCGACGCCGCTGAGCATTTTGATCGGAGCCCTGAGCGCTACGGCCATCGGCGTGATCGGCTACAACTTCATCCACACGCTCAACCGCATCGGCACCTGGGTGATGGGCAGTGCGCTGCTGGCCGGGTTCATCTACATCTTTGCCCATGAGTTGCCGGCGGACTTCTTTACCCGTGGCAGCTTCAATCTTTCAGGATGGCTGGCGACGGTGTCTCTGGGGATCATCTGGCAGATTAGCTTTTCACCGTACGTCTCCGACTATTCCCGTTACCTGCCGGCGGATATCGGGATCAGCAAGCCATTTATCGCGACTTATCTGGGCGCCACGCTGGGCACGATTCTGTCGTTCACCTTCGGCGCGGTGGCGGTTCTGGCGACCCCGGACGGCACCGAAGCGATGGCGGCGGTCAAACAGTCGACCGGTTGGCTGGGACCGATTCTGATGGTGCTGTTCCTGCTCAACATCATCAGCCACAACGCGCTGAATCTGTATGGCGCGGTGCTGTCGATCATCACCTCGATCCAAACCTTTGCCAGCCAATGGACGCCGAGCATCAAGGTGCGAGTGATCTTGTCGAGCATCGTGCTGACGGGCTGCTGCGTGGTGGCGCTGGGGGCGTCGGCGGATTTCATCTCCGAGTTCATCGGGCTGATTCTGGCGTTGCTGCTGGTGCTGGTGCCGTGGGCGTCGATCAACCTGATCGACTTCTACCTGATCAAGCGTGGCAGCTACGACATCGCCTCGATCTTCCGCGCTGATGGCGGCATTTATGGGCGCTTCAACCTGCACGCTATCATTGCCTATTTCATCGGCATCATCGTGCAGCTGCCGTTCGCCAATACATCGTTGTACGTCGGGCCTTACGCCAACCTGGTGGAAGGCGCGGACCTGTCGTGGCTGGTCGGCCTGATCGTGACATGCCCGCTGTATTACTGCCTGGCGACCCGTGGGCAGACGCAGCAGAGCAGGGCGGCGCGGTTGGGTTTTACCGACTGATCCTTCGCAGGCTGTTCAGACAATGCCCGGCACTTCGCCGGGCATTGTTGTTTCCGCATCCCGACGGTCACGCAAATTGGCCATTTCGATCCCCTTTTGGCCAACGGGCTACTGTGCCGCGTCTACGCTGTCAGGAAGAATCGGAGCCACAACTAGATGCTGCACCTTCCTTGCCCTTGGCTGATTTGCAAGCCGCTGCCGTGTACAGAACATAAAAACCATCGACTCACGCTGCATTCGGGGAAACACAACATGGTCACGATGAAACGCATTCTGGGCGCCACTGTTTTCGGGCTGACGCTGCTGGCGAGCGCCGTACAGGCCGAACAGCGCGAACTGCGGGTGTACAACTGGGCGGATTACATCCTGCCGTCGGTGCCCAAGGATTTCGCCGCCAAAAGCAACATCAAAGTGACCTGGGATACCTTCGACACCAACGAATCCCTCGAAGCCAAGCTGCTGACCGGCAACTCCGGCTATGACCTGGTGGTGCCGTCGAACCAGTTCCTCGATACCCAGATCAAGGCCGGGGTGTTCCAGAAACTCGACAAGTCCAAGCTGCCGAACTGGAGTCACCAGGACCCGGCGCTGCTCAAGTTGCTCGACGTCAACGACCCCGGCAATCAGTACGGCGTGCCGTACATGGTCGGCACGGTGCTGATCGGTTTCAACCCGGCCAAGGTCAAGGCTGCACTCGGCGAGAATGCGCCGGTGGACAGTTGGGACCTGGTGTTCAAACCGGAGAACATGGAAAAGCTGAAATCCTGCGGCGTGGCGATGCTCGATTCGCCGACGGAAATCCTGCCGCTGGCCCTGCATTACCTGGGCCTGGACCCGAACAGCCAGAACCCGGCCGACTATGAGAAAGCCAAGGACCTGATGCTCAAGGTTCGCCCTTACGTCACCTACTTCAACTCGGCCAAGTACATGACCGACATCGCCAACGGCGACATCTGCGTGGCCATCGGTTATTCCGGCAGCTTCTACCAGTTCGGCAACCGCGCCAAAGAAGCGAAAAACGGCGTAGTGGTCGACTGGCGCCTGCCGAAGGAAGGCGCGCCGATCTGGTTCGACACCTTCGCCATTCCGAAGAGCGCGAAGAACGTCGAAGAGGCCCACGAGTTCCTCAACAACCTGCTTGATCCAAAGGTCATCGCTTCCATCAGCGACTTCCTCGGCTACCCGAATGCCAACAAGGATTCGCTGCCGCTGATCAACAAGGAAATCACCGGCAACCCGAACCTGACACCGACCAGCGAAGCGCTGAAGAAGCTGTACGTGGTGCAGCCGTTGCCGCAGAAACTGGAGCGGGTGCGGACGCGGGTGTGGACCAGCATCAAATCCGATAAGTAGCAGTTCACATTACTGTGGGAGCGAGCTTGCTCGCGATAGCGTTGTGTCATTCAACAGATTAGTTGGCTGATTTGACGCCTTCGTCGGAACGCCGCCCGGAGCAAGCTCGCTCCCACAAATTTTACTTCGCCTGACCTTCCTGCGTTTCGCTCTCGGGCGACTTGTCCTTTGTCAGGATCAGACTCAGCACCACCGACGCCAGAATCAGCCCGCCAACAATCGCCAGCGACCACTCCACCGGCATGTGAAACCACGGCATCACCGTCATCTTCCCGCCGATGAACACCAACACCAGCGCCAGTCCGTACTTGAGCAGATGAAAGCGGTCGGCCATGTCCGCCAGCAGAAAGTACAGCGCCCGCAGGCCCATGATCGCGAAGATGTTCGAAGTGAAAATGATGAACGGATCGGTCGTCACCGCGAAGATCGCCGGGATGCTGTCGACCGCGAACATCAGGTCGCTGGCCTCGATCAGCACCAGCACCAGAAACATCGGCGTGGCCCAACGCACACCGTTCTGCAGCACAAAAAAACGCTCGCCGTGAAAGCCGTTGGTGATCCGCAGATGCCCGCGCACCCAGCGCAAGAGCGGGTTGTTATCGAGGTCCGGTTGCTGCTCGGCGAACACCAGCATCTTGATCCCGGTGATGATCAGGAACACACCGAACACATACAGCAGCCAGGTGAATTGCGACACCAGCCACACCCCGGCAAAGATCATCGCCGCGCGCATCACGATTGCCCCGAGCACGCCATACAGCAGCACCCGGCGCTGCAACTCCGGCGGCACGGCGAAATAGCTGAAGATCATCACGAAGACGAACATGTTGTCGATCGACAGCGACTGCTCGATCAGATAGCCGGTGAGAAATTCCAGGGTCTTGACCTTGGCGATTTCGGGACCGAATTCGCCGTTGAGATACCACCAGAGCAATCCGGCGAAGGCCATCGCCAGCATGCACCAGGCGATCACCCAGGATGAGGCTTCACGTACCGAGACCCGATGCGCCTTGCGCCCACCGAAGACGAACAGGTCGACGGCCAGCATGGCGAGGACAAAAACGATGAAGGCGACCCACATCCAGGGTTCGCCGATGTTGATGGGGTGCATGCCGTTCTCCCTGTCTTTATGTTTTTCGGGGTAGACGGGGCCATGCTAGTAGGAGCCTTCCGACAAAGAAAAATCGTTTATTTCGTGGGTATTGTTCGTCAAAAGCGAAGTGTCGGACGACATGGGCAGAGCGCGGGTAATACTTCATTCAACACTTCTTTGCTAACCTCGCTGTCGAGTCAGTCCACCACTTTGGGAGCTACGATCATCGACACGCCAGATCCTCAAGCCGTCTGCAGCCCGATCACCAGCGCTGCCATCTTCATCGTGGCGACCCTCAACGCCGAGGCCGAGGCCGCCGAAAAAGTCCGTGGCTGGTGCGCCGATATCGCCGGCCTGACACGCTCGGTGGGCAAGCGCGTTCCTTCGGGCAACCTGTCCTGCGTCTGTGGTTTTTCTTCCAGCGCGTGGGATCGTCTGTTCGGTAATCCACGCCCGGCGTCCTTGCATGACTTTCGCGAGTTCGGCGTAGAAGGGCGGCGCGCGGTTTCCACGCCTGGCGATCTGTTGCTGCACATTCGCGCCGATCAGATGGACCTGTGTTTCGAATTGGCGACGCAGTTGATGTCGGCGCTGGATGGCGCCGTGACGGTGACCGACGAGGTGCAGGGCTTCCGCTATTTCGATATGCGCAGCATCATCGGTTTTGTCGACGGCACGGAAAATCCGGTCGGCCGCAAAGCCGAGCATTTCACCCTCGTGGGCGATGAAGATCAGACGTTCAGTGGCGGCAGTTATGTGCTGGTGCAGAAGTATCTGCACAACATGAAAGCGTGGAACGAATTGTCGGTCGAAGCGCAGGAGCGGGTGATCGGGCGCACCAAACTGTCCGATATCGAGCTGGACGATTCGGTCAAGCCGAGCAATTCCCACAGCGCGTTGACTACCATCACCAAGGACGGCGAAGAGGTGAAAATCCTGCGCGACAACATGCCGTTCGGTAGACCCGGGGCGGGGGAGTTCGGTACTTACTTCATTGGCTATGCGCGTTCGCCGGAGCCGTTGGAGCAGATGCTGGAGAACATGTTTGTCGGCAAGCCACCCGGCAATTACGACCGGTTGCTGGACTTCAGCACCGCCGTCACAGGGAGTCTGTTCTTCGTGCCTTCGGCGGATTTGCTGGAAGAACTGGCAGAGCGATAAAAAAACGGCGGGATCAATCGATCCCGCCGTTTTTGCATTTACTTGCCTGCCGACAGTGCTGGCGTACGCGGCGGCACCAGACGTTTCGAACCCGTCGCCTCGAACGCTGCTGCCAGGCGCAGCAACGTCGAATCGTCATAAGCGCGACCGGCAAACGTCAGCCCCACCGGCATGCCGATGTCAGCCATCACGCCCATCGGCACGGTTACGGTCGGCACGCCGAGGTGGCGGATCGCGAGGTTGCCGTTGGCGACCCAGATGCCGTTGCTCCAGGCGATGTCCGCCGAGGCCGGGTTGACGTCGGCGTCGGCCGGGCCCACGTCGGCATTGGTCGGGAACAGCACGGCGTCGAGGCCGAGGCGATCCATCCAGTCTTCGAGGTCGAGCTTGCGGGTTTTTTCCAGGCCGCGTAGGCCGTCCGGCAGCGTCGGGATCTGATCCCACGGCGTGATGCCGCGTTCGGCCATGCGCACGTATTCGTCCATGCCGGCGGCGAGGTCGCCTTCACGGTTGGGAAGGGTGCCCGGGTCGTGGGGGAAGATTTTTGGCCCGTCGACGTCTGCCAGACGGTTGAGTTTCGGGTCGCCGTTGGCGCGCAGGAAATCATCGAAGGCCCAGGCCGACAGGTCCCAAAGTTCGTGGTGCATGAACTCTTTGGAGACGATGCCGCGATTGAACACGGTCGGTGCACCCGGACGATCGCCCTCGCAGTTGGAGACCAGCGGGAAATCCACTTCGATCACTTCGGCACCGGCGGCTTCGAGGGCCTGACGGGCCTGTTTCCACAGATCGATCACCGAAGCGCGGGTGTTGATGCGCTGCCCGGTCGGGCCGCCGATGCCCGGCTCGTCGCTGGTGCCGGCCTCAGGGTCGGCGTTGATGTACATGCGCGGCACGCCCAGGCGTTTGCCGGCCAGCGCATCACTTTTCACCGCGAGTTCAAGGTAAGAAGCGGGGCGCACCGAGGCGACGCTCGGGATCGGCACCCAGGGTTGCAGGCGCCACAGGTCGCCACGGGGGTCGGTGTCTTCGGCGACCACCACGTCGAGCACTTCCAGCAGGTCGGCCATGGTGCGAGCGTACGGCACCACCACGTCCATGGTCGGCGTCAGCGGCCAGTTGCCGCGTACCGAAATCACACCGCGCGACGGCGTGTAGGCGCACAGGCCGTTGTTCGACGCCGGGCCGCGACCGCTCGACCAGGTTTCTTCCGCCAGACCAAATGCCGAGAAGCTGGCAGCGGTGGCAGTGCCGGCACCGTTCGACGAGCCGGAAGCAAACGGCGCGGTCAGGTAGTCAGCGTTGTACGGGCTTTCGGCGCGGCCATAGACGCCACGCTGCATCCCGCCATTGGCCATCGGCGGCATGTTGGTCTTGCCCAGGCAGATCGCACCGCCAGCACGCAGGCGTTCGATGGTGAACGCGTCGCGCTGGGCCACCAGATCGGCGAAGGCCGGACTGCCGGACGCGGCGGTCAGGCCTTTGACCAGATAGCTGTCCTTGGCGGTGTAGGGGATGCCGTCCAGCGGACCGAGGGTTTCGCCTTTGGCGCGACGGGCATCGGAGGCTTGCGCTTCTTTCAGCGCTTCAGGGTTGCGCACGATCACTGCGTTCAGGGCAGTGGCGGTGTCCGGGCCGTCAAAGGCGTCGATGCGTGCCAAGTAGGCCTGCACCAGTTCAACCGCCGTGGTCTGGCCGGATTCGAGCGCCGCGCGCAATTGGGCAATGGAAACTTCAGTGACTTCGATCATGCTGTTACCGCCGACAGGTTCGCTAAAGGGTGGTTGATCATTGTTATCGTCGAAAGATGTCAAAGATTCTTGATGGGCGAAACTCTACCCTGAAATTTGCCCAATGGCATGCATAAAGTCGATAAATATCGGTTAATTTCATCGGAGAAACTCTCCCGGCGTCTCGCCGAACTGTTGGCGAAACGCCGCGATAAACGCCGACGTCGAGTCATAACCACAGGCCAAAGCCACGTCGGTGACGCGTTCGCCGCGCTCCAGCGGTGTCAGCGCACCCAGCAGACGCAGGCGCTGACGCCAGGTGCGGAAGGTCAAACCGGTATCGCGCAGGAACAGCCGAGTCAGAGTTTTCTCGGTAACGCCGAACTTTTCGCTCCAGTGCGCCAGGGTCGTCTGCTGTTCCGGATGTTGCTCCAGACTCTGATAGATCTGCCGCAAGCGACTGTCCTGCGGCAGTGGCAGCATCAGGTCGATGGGCGGCGCCTCGGCCAGTTGATCGAGGATCACCTGGGCCAGACGCCCGTGCGGGCCGCTCTGGTCATATTCGACAGGTATCTGACTGAAGGCCCGAATCAGCTCACGCAAAAGATCGCTGACGCCGAGCACATGACAACGCTCCGGCGCCCAACTGGCGACGCTGCAATCGATGTACAGGCTGCGCATTTCCGTGTGCGGCGAACTGAAAACCCGATGCGGCACACCCGCCGGAATCCACACCGCCCGCTCCGGCGGCGCAACGAAACGACCGACGGCGGTCTGCACTTCGAGCACACCCTGTATCGCGTAGGACAACTGCACCCACGGATGGCTGTGGCGGCGGGTCAGCGCGCGATTGGGCAGCGATTCGGTGCGCCCGTACAGCGGACGCGGCAGGCTCGGCAGCCCGGGAATGCTGCGTCTGACGCTCTTGTCGTGTCCTTTTGGCGGCATCTGTGGGTTCTTCGGCGTTAGTCGGTAATTTCCAGTCACGTTAGAGTCGCTTCCACGTACTGGCAACCCCCGGATGAACAAACCATGACGCGCCCACGATTTTTGCCCGACAACTTCACCCTGACCCTGATCGGCGTGGTGCTGCTGGCCAGCTTCCTGCCCGCCAGCGGTCAGGTCGCGACCGGTTTCGGCTGGCTGACCAACATCGCCATCGCGCTGCTGTTTTTCCTGCACGGTGCCAAGCTGTCGCGCGAATCGATCATCGCCGGCGCCGGCCACTGGCGCCTGCATTTGCTGGTGTTCGGCCTGACCTTTGTCCTGTTCCCGCTACTGGGGCTGGCGCTCAAGCCGCTGTTGTCACCGCTGATCGGCGATCAGCTGTACATGGGCATGCTTTACCTGTGTGCGCTGCCGGCGACGGTGCAGTCGGCGATTGCTTTCACCTCGCTGGCACGGGGCAATATTCCGGCGGCGATCTGCAGCGCGGCGGCATCCAGCCTGTTCGGGATTTTCCTTACGCCGCTGCTGGTGACGCTGCTGCTGAACGTCCACGGCGACGGCGGCTCGACCCTCGACGCGATCGTGAAAATCAGCGTGCAATTGCTGCTGCCATTTATTGCCGGTCAGATTGCCCGTCGCTGGATCGGCGCCTGGGTCGGTCGCAACAAGAACTGGTTGAAATTCGTCGATCAGGGCTCGATTTTGCTGGTGGTCTACGGCGCGTTCAGCGAAGCGGTGAACGAGGGCATCTGGCACCAGATTCCGGTGATCGAACTGCTGGGGCTGGTCGTCGCGTGCTGCGTCCTGCTGGCGCTTGTGCTGCTGGCGTCCACAGTGCTGGGCAAACTGTTCGGTTTCAATCTGGAAGACCGCATCACCATTCTGTTCTGCGGCTCGAAAAAGAGTCTGGCCACCGGTGTGCCGATGGCGCAGGTGTTGTTCGCCGGCAGCACGATTGGCGTGCTGATTCTGCCGCTGATGCTGTTCCATCAGATTCAACTGATGGTCTGCGCAGTGCTGGCGCAGCGCTATGCGAAGCGGCAGGAATCGGTGCCTGAACTGATGGCGCAGGTTGATCCTTGATCCTCATCGAGCGGGCCAGCGGGTATGCAGGAACTCCTGCAAAAATTCGGTGAAGGCCTTGACCTTGGAAGTCATGGCGGCGCGCTCCTGCACACAGGCATAGATCTCGAGCGGTGCGGCGCTGGCAAAGGTCGAGCCGCCGCCCGGTTCGAATAAAGAGACCAGTTGACCACTCTCCAGATAGGGCGCGGCAACGAATTCCGCCAGTCGGGTGACCCCGGCACCATGAGCAGCCATTTGCGCCAGGGCGTCGATATCGTCGCTGATGGCGGTCGCATTGATCCCAGCCTCAAAGCGCTGACCCTGCTCAACGAACCACCAGCGCAGTAGTCGTCCGTCCAGCGGATAGCGGAACGCCAGGCAGGCGTGTTGCTGAAGATCCGCCGGAGTCGACGGGCGACCGGCTTTTTGCAGGTAGTCAGGGCTGGCGCAAATCACGAACGGCACTGTCGCAACCTTGCGCGCGATGATGCCGTCTTCCAGTTGCGGCTCGATGCGCAGACTCAAGTCGATACCTTCGTGGAGGTGATTGATTTTGCGGTCGGTCGTCGAGAGCTCAAGCGTCAACTGCGGGTAGCGTTCGGCGAAACCGGCAATTACCGGGGCCAAAACATGGCGTCCGAACCCGGCGGTGGAGGCAATACTCAAGTGTCCCTGGAGTTGCGTCTGCGCGTGGCTGATGGCGCTCTGCGCGGACTCCAGATCGAGCGCGATACGTTTTACTTTCTCGAAATACACCGAACCACTCTCCGTCAGCGCCATGCTGCGGGTGGTGCGTTGCAGCAGGCGTGTGTCGAGGTGATTCTCAAGGCGACCAAGGGTCTGACTGACGGCGGCGGCACTCACCCCGAGGGTTTTGGCGGCGCCGACAATCGATCCCGCCTCAACGACTTTGATAAAACAATCGATTGCACCCAAGAGGTTCATGCGTTGATCCTGGCAAAGACGAATTCATAAGATTTTGTTTATAAAATGCTCACGGCGATCAGTCTAGTTGCGGGGTGGCAGACTTGTTAGGGTGCTCGGCGCCTATCCACTTCGGTCAACAAGGACTGACATGAATCAGAGACTCTCTCCAAGAACCACAGTATTCAGCCCGCGCAAGCTGTCTGCCCGTGCCATGCCGTACGTATTCGCGTTGTACATGGCGATCATCATGGCGTTTCTTATGTCGCTGGTAATCACCGCCTCCAATTTCGGGATTGATGCTGATTACCTTAGCAATACGCTGCACGCCTACAAACTGGCGATGCCCGTGGCGTTTCTGTGCATTCTCGTGGTCCGGCCGATTGTGGTGAAACTGGTCGCACTGACCGTCCACCCGCAAGGCTGAACTGGAGGCAGGCTACAAGGCCCCGGAGTATTTCACCGCCGCCGCTGCCCGCGACGGCACGTTGAGCACCCGCAACAACGACGACACATGAATCCGCACTGTGAACGGCGAAATATCCAGTTCACGGGCGATTTCCTTGTTGGTCTTGCCTTGGGCGATCAGCCGCAGCACCTCTTGCTGACGCGGGGTGAGGGCAGTGCCGGTGTCCAGCGGCAGCAGGCCGGACGGGGCGAATTTCACCAGTACCTCACCTTCACGAATCGCCCGGATCGCCTGACCCATCTCATCGGGTGCGATGTTCTTGCCGATAAAACCATCGATGCCGGCCGCCATGACGTCGCCGATCAACGCTTCGTCATCGACCATCGACACCACAATCAGCGTGGTTCTCGGCAAACGCCGGCGCAGTTCCGCGAGCTGACTGACACAGGTCAGGCCGGGAAAGCGCAGATCGAGGATCAAGGTGTCGGGCTCATCGCCGGCCGGCAGCAGGGCGAGCACGCTGTCGAGGTCGCCGGCTTCTTCGATCAGGGCGTCGGGCAGCAAGCGCTGGACTGTGCGCAGCAGCGCTTCGCGAAACAACGGGTGATCGTCGGCTATGATGATTCGGCACGTCATGGCGCAACCCTCCCTGGGTCTGTATTGCTCATGGCATGCACCTTAGCATCGGGCGAAGGCATTGCCTGTTGATTCGTGCGTTTATGACGACTGCTGCACAAGGACGTTCCCCCATGAAGTTCGAAAAGAACACCGAGCTCGACCAGGCCAATCTGCGCATCATCATCGCCAGCATCGCGCTGGTTTACATGGCCGTGCTCGGTTTCCTGCCGGGCCAGCGCTTCGATACCTATCTGCCGGTGGTCACCTACATTTCCCTGTTTCTGCTGGCATCCGTCGTGCTGCGCCAGGCCATCGTGCGCTGGCCGGGGCATTATCCGGCGCGGCGGATTTTCGGCATGCTCCACGATTACACCGGCACCAGTTTCGGGTTGGTGGTCGGTGGTGAGGCGGCGTTGCCCATTTATGCCGTCATGGTCTGGGTCAACCTCGGCAACGGCATGCGCTACGGCTCGCGCTATCTGGCGATCGCCACGGTGTTGGCATTGCTGGCGCTGCTGGCGGTCTATCGGTTGACGCCGTACTGGCAGGCGCAACCGTTCATGGTGTTGATGCTGATGATCACCAGCACGGTGATTCCGGTGTATGCGCACCTGCTGCTGGAGCGTACGCGCAAGGCATCTGAAGAAGCGGTTGCCGCCAACCTTGAGAAGTCGCGTTTCCTGGCTCAGGCCAGTCATGACCTGCGTCAGCCGATCCATTCCATCGGACTGTTTACCGCGTGCCTGCGCGAGTCGCGGCTGGGCGAGGAGGAGCGGCGGCTGGTGGACAGCATCGACCGTTCGCTGCTCAACGTGTCGCAGCTGTTTCGCTCGATTCTCGATCTCTACACCCTCGACAACGGGCGGATTCTGCCCCGGTTGCAGACGCTTGAACTGGGCGAATGGCTGGCGGATCTGATCCGCCAGAACGCCGAAGCCGCACGCTGGGCGGGTGTCGAAATGCGCTTGCGGCCTTGCGAACACTGGGTGCGCACCGATCCGGCGTTGCTGGCGACCATGGTGCAGAACGTGCTCTCCAACTGCTTCAAATACGGTGCGCACCGGCCGGTGCTGATCGGTGTGCGCAAGCGCGGCGCGGGGTTGGCCATCGCGATCTATGATCGCGGCAGCGGGATCGCCGAAGAGCATTTGCCCAAGGTGTTCGAGGAGTTTTATCGGGTACGCCAGCTGCGCGACAAGGACGTCGAAGGCGTGGGCCTGGGGCTGTCGATTGTCCGGCGTCTGGGGCAATTGATCGGTGTCGACGTCGCGATCCGCTCACGGCTGGGGCATGGCACGGCGGTGACCTTGCATGGACTGCCACTCGCGCCGCCGCAGGTGCCGGTCAATCGGGAGGAGGCTCGGCAAATCGGTTTGCTGACGGGGTTGAAGGTGTGTCTGGTGGAAGATGATCGCAACGTTCTGCTGGCGACCTCGGCGTTGCTCGAGCGCTGGGGCTGCGTTGTGCAGGCGGAACTGAGCGGGCAGGGCCTGGTCACGGACTGCGACATCATCGTTGCCGACTATGACCTCGGCTCCCACAGCACCGGCATCGAGTGCATCGATGAAGTTCGCCGTCAGCGCGGTTATGCGGTGCCGGCCATGATCATCACCGGGCATGACATCGAAAAAATCCAGGCGGCCCTGCATGATCGCCAGATCGCCATTCTGTCCAAGCCGGTACGCCCGGCCGAGCTGCGCGCGACCTTGCGCGCGCTGCGCGACCGGCAGACCGAAGCGGTCAGCGCTTACACAGATAGTCTTGCGTGATGGTGGTTTGCAGGCAGTTGTACTGACCCATGGTGCGGCAGATGTTTTTCTCCGAGCCCGAGACTTCGGCGCTCTTGTAGCCCCAGACCTTGCAGCGGCCTTCAGCCGTGGCCAACCCTTGAGCGGCGGAGGTTTGTCCGCTCTCGAACTGGCCCAGTTCATAGGAGACCTGGACAACGCCGTCGGTCTTGCTGCCGCCGGTGGCTTCCCATTGCTTGGGGGTGGCGCAGCCGGTCAGAACGACGGCCGCGAGGCTGAGGGTGGCGATGAGTGTTTTCATGATCGAGCGGTATCCTTTACCGGGTGAGACGAGGCGTTGGTACGGTTTTTCTGCGCCGGATTACTGGTACGGAATCGGTGACGCACCTTTGGGCAGGCAAGACAGGGGAGGCGTCATGATGCCCATGCTAGCGACGGCCATGATTACGCCGCTGGGCTGCTCGCAGTTGTATTCGCCGGCGGCGGTGTAGGCCGTGTAATAGGTGAGGGTGCTGTCGTTGCGTACGTTGGCGATTTTACTGACCGGCTGGCCAATGACCGTCTGGGCACGTTCTTTCATGCTGTCTTCGGTGGGTTTTACGGTCTGGCAACCGGCGGCGCCGAGGAGCAGGGCACTGAGGACTGTGATTCTGGCAAGGCTGAAGTGCGGTTTCATGGTGTTTCTTCCTTGGTGTTGTTGTTTTTCCAGGCACAACGATCCCGCGCACTGCACAGCGGCAATGTTGCGGAGCGTCAGGGGTTGCGAGGGAATATAACGCCAGGGACCGGGGTGGTCGATTAGCACAAATGTGCTAGTGCGGCGCAACCAGCGGTGGGCTGGTTGCGCCGATAGCGGTTATTGAGGACTGTTGAACTGGTCGGAATAGCTGCCGCTCATGAGGGCGGAAGCGACCTGGTCGGAGCCGACGCCTGCGCGGGAATAGGCGAGCCGGTTGGCACCGACCTTGTCTGCGCCATCGGCGGCGAGGGCGCGTGCGCCGACGTGGTCGGAGCCGTCAGAAGCGACTGCTCCAGCGCCAACGTGGTCGGAGCCGTCAGAAGCGACTGCTCCGGCGCCGACATGATCTGAACCGTCAGAGGCGACCGCTCCAGCGCCAACATGATCGGCACCGTCGGAGGCAACAGCCCCAGCACCGACGTGATCCGCGCCGTCAGAGGCAACAGCTCCAGCACCGACGTGATCCGCGCCATCAGAGGCAACAGCCCCAGCGCCAACATGATCGGCACCGTCGGAGGCAACAGCCCCAGCACCGACGTGATCCGCGCCGTCAGAAGCTACTGCTCCGGCGCCGACGTGATCCGCGCCGTCAGAAGCTACTGCTCCGGCGCCGACGTGATCTGCACCGTCAGAAGCAACGGCGCCTGCGCCAACGTGGTCCGCGCCGTCAGAAGCAACCGCCCCCGCACCCACATGATCCGCCCCATCCGACGCCAATGCCTGCGCCTTCGCAGCCCAGACATTGGGCATTGCCACCGTTGCCGCAACTGCCAGGACGAGGCCCGGCCAAAGCGTGTGCTTCATGATTTTCTCCACGCCCCATCAGCCAAACAGCAACCGAGCGTTACCCGTCATTCGTTCATTGACGGAAGGCTCGTCGGCCCGGGGTCAACCAGATTGGTGAATGGCACGGGGGCACCGGAGGGGTGCACGGGTGTCGACGGTTTACAGGAAATCTGGACAGCGAACTGAAAAGTATAGTTCGCCCTTGGCGAGAGGCAGGCTGAAGGGCCGTGAAGGCGATAGTCGGTTAGCTTCCTTGCAGGCCGGCGCTAGAAAACAATCAGTCTAAAAACCGCGTAGCGCAATGTCGCGCGTTTGCTAGGCTCAAGAATGTAGGCGAAGACGCAGACTGATGCGCAAGCGGATAGCAAGGGGACGTGGGGCGCGTTCCGAAGGGTACACGGTTAGAAAGATCTCCGCGCTGAGATCCAGCCCTTATGCCGTGTGAAGCAGCCGAGACCGTACCCCTTTCAATTTGGTCCGGTACTGTGAGAAGCCTGATAAACCTTGTAAGCCAGAGACCAGCACTGGCCGCCTACTCAAACGTCAAAGCCCGCCTCGTGCGGGCTTTGACGTTTTCGGGCGTTAGATACTGGCCAGCGCTTGCGCCAGATCCGCGCGCAGGTCTTCGATGTCCTCGACGCCCACCGACAGACGCACCAGACTGTCACCGATGCCGAGCTTGGCACGGGTTTCCGCCGGAATGGTCGCATGAGTCATGATCGCCGGGTGCTCGATCAGGCTTTCCACACCGCCAAGGCTTTCGGCCAGAGCGAAGATCTGCACGTTCTCCAGGAAGCGGCGAGCGCCTGCCAGATCACTGTTCAGATCCAGGGAAATCATCCCGCCGAAACCACGCATCTGACGCTTGGCCAGTTCGTGCTGCGGATGGGATTCCAGACCCGGGTAGTAGACGCGTTTGACCTGCGGTTGCTGTTCCAGCCAGCGCGCCAGCTCCAGCGCGTTGCTGCAATGACGCTCCATACGCAGCGCCAGGGTCTTCACGCCGCGCAGGGTGAGGAACGCGTCGAACGGGCCGGAGATTGCGCCGACGGCGTTCTGCAGAAAGCCCAGACGCTCGGCCAGCGCAGGATTGTCACCGACCACCGCGATCCCGCCGATCACGTCGGAGTGACCGTTCAGGTATTTGGTGGTCGAGTGCAGCACTATGTCGAAACCCAGTTCCAGCGGGCGCTGGATCCACGGGCTGGCGAAGGTGTTGTCGGCCACGCAGAGGATCCCGCGCGCCTTGCAGATGCGCGCGATGGCGGCGAGGTCCGATAGGCCCAGCAGCGGGTTGGTCGGGCTCTCCACAATCACCATGCGCGTGTCGTCCTGCAACGACGCTTCGAACGCCGACAGATCCGCCAGATCGACGAAGCTGAAACGATGCCCGGCACTGCGCTGACGCACCTTGTCGAACAGACGGAACGTGCCGCCGTACAGGTCATTGCCGGACACGATGTGCGAGCCGGCGTCGAGCAGTTCGAGCACGGTGGAAATCGTCGCCAGCCCGGACGCAAAGGCGAACGCCTGGGTGCCGCCCTCCAGATCCGCCACGCAGCGCTCCAGCGCAAAGCGCGTCGGGTTGTGCGAGCGGCCATAGTCGAAACCCTTGTGCACGCCAGGGCTGTCTTGCAGGTACGTGGAGTTGGCGTAGATCGGCGGCATCAGCGCGCCGGTGGTCGGGTCCGGCGTTTGCCCGGCGTGGATCACGCGGGTGGCGAAGCCCTGTTGACGGGCGTTCTTGTCGTGCTGGCTCATGCCAGGGATCTCCGTAATTGATTGAGCATGTCGACGCGGGTGATCAGGCCGTGGAAGCCCGAAGCGTCGGCGATGATGGCCACCAGGCCGCTGCTGAGCACAGCTTCCAGTTCAGCCAGCGTGGCGCCGGGGGCGAGGGTTTGCAACTTGTCCGTCATCGCTTTGGCGACGGGTTTGCTGAAGAGCGAGGCGTCTTCGTGTACGCGCACCAGAATGTCCGACTCGTCGATCACGCCGACCAGTTGCTTGCCATCCACCAGCACCGGCAGTTGTGAAACGTCTGCCAGGCGCATGCGCTGGAACGCGGTCATCAGCGTATCGTCCGGGCCGACGCTGACGACTTTGCCGTCTTCGAAACGTCGGGCAATCAGGTCGCGCAGGTCGCCGTAGCGTTTGCGCTGCAGCAGGCCCTGATCGGTCATCCACTGGTCGTTATAGACCTTCGACAGGTAGCGAGTACCGGTGTCGCAGACGAAGCTGACCACGCGTTTCGGCTCGGTCTGTTCGCGGCAGTAACGCAGCGCGGCGGCCAGCAGGGTGCCGGTGGACGAGCCACCCAGAATGCCTTCGGCTTTCAGCAACTGGCGTGCGTGATCGAAGCTTTCTTCGTCGCTGATCGAGTAGGCGCTGCGCACGCTCGACAGGTCGGTGATCGACGGGATGAAGTCCTCGCCGATGCCTTCCACCGCCCAGGATCCGGCGGTGCCCAAGTGCTTGCTGCGGCTGTATTCAGCCATCACCGAACCGACCGGGTCGGCCAGGACCATTTCAAGATCCGGTTGCACGCGTTTGAAGAAACGGGTCAGGCCGGTCAGCGTGCCGGCCGAGCCGACACCGACCACGATCGCATCGAGGTCATGCTCGGTCTGGGCCCAGATTTCCGGCCCGGTGCTGCACTCGTGGGCCAGCGGGTTGGCGGGGTTGTTGAACTGGTCGGCGAAGAACGCACCGGGAATGTCCTTGGCCAGACGCGCGGCGACATCCTGGTAGTACTCGGGATGACCCTTGCCGACATCGGAGCGGGTGATGTGCACTTCGGCGCCCATGGCCTTGAGGTGCAGGACTTTTTCGGTGGACATTTTGTCCGGCACCACCAGCACGACGCGGTAGCCCTTGGCGCGGCCGACCAGGGCCAGGCCCAGACCGGTGTTGCCGGCGGTGGCCTCGACAATCGTACCGCCCGGTTGCAGTCGACCATCGCGCTCAGCGGCGTCGATCATGGCCAGACCGATGCGGTCCTTGATCGAACCGCCGGGGTTCTGTGATTCGAGTTTGAGAAACAGGGTGCAGGGACCGGTATCGAAGCGGGTGACTTGTACCAGCGGCGTATTGCCGATCAGCCCAAGTACGGCAGGGCGTGAATCCTTTGACATCTCTTCACCTCTTTGTGGTGTTGATCGCGTTCCATTCGCGGGGAAAAAGCTCGCGTGCAACATAGGCTCAGACCTGAGCTGTCGCAACCTTTAAACGGCCGGAAATACAGCCATTTCGATCTAACGATAGAACGAAATCGGACAGGGGAAGGAAGTGATTTGCAGGGGTTTATACGCAGGCGTCATCGAGTATTGAAAGGGCGTCTTCAGCGTCACGAAGCGCTTGATCCGGCAGTGAAAATCCTGCAGCGAAAATCGCTCAGTGGTTGCTCATCAAACCGTGCAGCACGCCCAGTCGCAAGCCGGGTTCGGAGGGCACCATTTGCGAGATGCCGAACACTTTGAACGCTGCCAGCATGACCACCAGGCCGCCGGGGAGGATGCTCTGGCGATGGGGTTGCAGGCCGGCCAGTTTCAGCTGTTGAACATTGCTGACTTCCAGCAGGCGCAACGACAACCGCAACAGGCCGCCGTAGGTGATGCCGCTCTCGCCATGATCGTTCAGGCGATTGGCCTTGAGCACTTTGGCGAGCATCCGCGCGGTGCCCGAAGAACCGATGGTCTGCTGCCAGCCCTGGGAGCGATACCGACGAGCGACTTTTTCGAATTGCAGGATGGCCACGCGTTCGGCTTCTTGCAGCGCACCGGCGGAAATTTCGCCATTGCGAAAGTAACGCGTGCTCAATGTGCCGCTGCCGAGGGCGATGCTTTCGGTCAGCAGCGGTTGCGCGCCCTGGCCGAGAATCAGTTCAGTGGAGCCGCCGCCAATGTCGACCACCAGGCGCATGTCATCGGCGACCGGCAGGGTATGGGCCACACCGGCATAGACCAGACGCGCTTCTTCATGCCCGGAAATCACATCGATGCGAAACCCCAGATGCCGTTCCGCGCTGGCCAGAAACAGCTGCGCATTGTCCGCCTCGCGCACCGCGCTGGTCGCCACTGCGCGCACGCGACCGGGCTCGAAACCGCGCAGCTTCTTGCCGAACCGCGCCAGCGCCTGCCAGCCGCGATCCAGCGCCATTTCATCCAGTGCCCGGCCGTCGAAGCCTTCGGCCAGCCGCACCGGCTCGCGCAAGGTTTTGACCTCCTGAATCATGAAGCCCTTTCTGCTGCGCACCGACTGGCCAATCATCATGCGAAAGGCATTGGAACCGAGATCGATGGCGGCAAACAGCGAGATGTCTTCTTTCATGGGGATCCTTGCAAATCTTCCGTCGGGAGGCGCGGGACGGTTTGCGAGGATTTTGCCGTGGGTTCGATGACAACCTGATGACGCGGGTGGGGCGGTTCAGTGAATTCATCGCTGTCATGACACTGTCATTATCGGCTGCCAATACTTGGCCCCAATACATCGCGTGCTTTTCATGATTCGGCTGCCTTCCGGGCAGCTTTTTTTTGCCTGCGATTTAACGGGCGCGCAAGATTTGCAATCCCGGACGATGCACGATTAATATACGATCCATATACACTTCGTATCGGATATTGCCATGGGCATCGTAAAAATTTCAGAGGACATGCACGAGAATCTGCGCATCTCCAGCAACGCACTCAGCCGCTCGATCAACGCGCAGGCCGAACACTGGATGCGCATCGGCATGCTCGCCGAGCTGTATCCCGACCTTGATCACCACGCCATTTGCCGGTTGCTGATTCGTGCCGAACAGTCGGGCGGTCTGGATCTGCAGCAAGTCTGCGCACTGGCGGATGCCGCGCAGAATGCCTCGGTCAAAGAGGCGGCCAAGGCATGAGAAATCCGATCAAGATCAACACCCAGGCCGAAATCGCCCAGTCCCGCGAGGCCGGCAGACTGGCCGCCGAGGTGCTTGCGATGCTGGTGCCGCACGTCAAGGCTGGCGTGACGACCGATCAACTCGACCAGTTGTGCAACGACTACATCGTCAATGTGCAGAAAGCCATTCCGGCCAACGTCGGTTATCACGGCTTCCCGAAAACCGTCTGCGCGTCGGTCAACGAAGTGGTCTGCCACGGCATTCCTTCGAAGCGCGTGCTGAAGGACGGCGACATCGTCAACCTCGACATCGCGGTGATCAAGGACGGCTGGTTCGGCGACACCAGCCGCATGTACGTGGTCGGCGAACCGACGCCCGAGGCGCGGCACCTGATCAAGACCACTTACGACGCCATGTGCGCAGGCATCCGCGTCGTGCGTCCGGGCGCCACGTTGGGTGACATCGGGCATGCGATCCAGACGTTGGCGGAGAAGGAAGGTTTCAGCGTGGTGCGCGAGTACTGCGGGCACGGGATCGGCAAGGTTTATCACGATGAGCCGCAGGTGCTGCATTACGGTTATCCGGAGCAGGGCTTGAAGTTGAAGGCGGGGATGATCTTCACCATCGAGCCGATGCTCAATGCCGGCAAGCGTCATGTGAAGAGTCTGGCGGATGGCTGGACGGTTGTGACCAAGGATCAATCGTTGTCGGCGCAGTGGGAGCACATGGTGGCGGTGACGGAGGATGGGTTTGAGGTGTTGACGGCTTGGCCGGACAAGATCGAAGGCTATCCGCCAGTCAACTGATTGGCGCAGAACTTGTGGGAGCGGGCTTGCCCGCGAAGGGGCCAGCAAATTCAGTATTGATGTTGAATGTGCCGGCCTATTCGTCGGATCGCCGCCCGGGGCAAGCCCGCTCCCACAGGGTTCCGTTGTTTTCTGAAGAACTTAGTGTGATCCGGCAGCTTTGTTCAGATCACTTTCGGCCCACTCGGTATAGACGCAAGCATCCGCCGTCGCCCACCGCACCCGAACCGGATCCCCTGCCTTCAACGGCATCCCCGCCGCCGACAACGCTTTCACCGTCATCGAAGTCCCACCCGAAGTCACCACACTGCACGTCTGGCTTTCACCCAGAAACAACACCTCAACCACCTTCGCCGAAACCTCGTTCCAGCCCGCTGCCAACGGCTCACTCGCCGCCTGCTGCACACTCAACGCCAACGCCTTTTCTGGACGCACCATCAGCAAAACATCCTGCCCGGTCTGCAATCCAGCGGTCAGGCGAATCGACAGCGACTGCCCCTCAAAACTCGCCGCCGCATTACCCTGTGCCTTGAGCTTGAGAAAGTTCGAGTTACCCAGAAACGACGCCACAAACGCATTCGGCGGATTCTGATAAAGGTCATACCCGCTGCCGAGCCCGACAATCTTGCCGTGACTGAAAATTGCGATGCGCTGGGACAGGCGCATGGCTTCTTCCTGGTCGTGGGTCACGTAGACGATGGTGATGCCGAGGCGACGGTGCAGCTGGCGCAATTCATCCTGCAAGTCTTCGCGAAGCTTCTTGTCCAGCGCACCGAGCGGTTCGTCCATCAGCAGAATGCGTGGCTCGTAAACCAGCGCCCGTGCAATGGCGACCCGTTGCTGCTGGCCGCCAGACAGTTGCGAAGGGCGGCGATGGGCGAATTGCTCCAGCTGCACCAGTTTCAGCATCGCATCGACGCGTTTTTCACGTTCAGCCGCAGCGAGTTTGCGGATCGCCAGCGGGAACGCGATGTTGTCGCGCACCGACAAATGCGGGAACAGCGAATAACGCTGGAACACCATCCCGATGTCACGCTTGTGCGGCGGCACGTTGATCAGCGACTGGCCGTTGACCAGGATCTCGCCGCTGCTCGGGGTTTCGAAGCCGGCGAGCATCGACAGCGTGGTGCTTTTGCCCGAGCCGCTGGAGCCGAGGAAGGTCAGGAATTCGCCGTCCTTGATGTCCAGCGAGATGTTGTCCACGGCCGCGAAATCGCCGTAGTGCTTGTTCAGGTTGCGCAGGCTGACCAGGGGTTTGTCGTTCTGCTGGGATGCGTCTTTGATCACGGCACTCATGTCGTACTCCTGGGCGCTCAGGCGCTGATTTCGTTGCGCCGGCGCAGGGCGGCGGCGATCACCATGACCAATACCGACAGGCCGATCAGCAGCGTCGATGCGACGGCGATCACGGGCGTCAGGTCCTGGCGCAGGGTGGTCCACATTTTCACGGGAAGGGTTTGCAGGGTCGGGCTGGCCATCATCACGCTGAGCACCACTTCGTCCCACGAAACCAGGAAGGCGAAGAGGGCGCCGGCCACCATCCCCGGACGAATCGCCGGAAAGGTCACCTTGAACACCGCTTGCAGGCGTGACGCACCGCAGATCACCGCTGCGTCTTCAATCGACTGATCGAACAGCTTCAGCGAGTTGATGATCGAGATGATGGTGAACGGCAGCGCGACGATCACATGGCTGACGACGAAGGCGAACATCGTGCCGGTGTAGCCGAGCTTGAGGAACAGCGCGTACACCGCCACGGCGATGATCACCAGCGGCACGATCATCGGCAGGGTGAACAGACCGTAGAGCATTTCCCGGCCGGGGAAGCGTCCGCGCACCAGCGCAAAGGCCGTCGGCAAACCGAGGGCGACGGCGCAGATCGTGGTCAGCACCGCGACCTTGAGGCTGGCAAGTGCTGCGCTCATCCAGTCGGCGTTGGAGAAGAACTGCACGTACCATTTCAGCGTCCAGCCCGGTGGCGGGAACACCAGCCACTGGGAAGAACCGAACGACAGCAGGACGATGAACACGATCGGCAACAGCAGGAACAGGCCGATCAGCCCGGTGGTGAAATACAGGCCGAAGCGCATCCGGCGACTCATGGCATTGGGCGTCAGGAGCATGTCGGCTTACCTCGCGTTACTGGCGCCAACCGGGGATTCCGGTTGCAGCTTCAGGTAGACGTAGAACAGCACCAGCGTGATGACGATCAGCAACGCGGCGCCGGCGCTGGCCAGGCCCCAGTTGAGGAACGACTGCACCTGCTGAATGATGAATTCCGGCAGCATCATGTTCTGCGCCCCGCCCAGCAGCGCCGGGGTGACGTAGTAACCGAGCGACATTACGAACACCATCAACCCGCCGGACGCCAGACCCGGCCGGCACAGCGGCAGGAACACCCGGAAGAAGTTGGTCCACGGGCTGGCACCACAGATCGAACCGGCCTGCAGGATCATCGGGTCGATGGCCTGCATGGTCGCCTGCAACGGCAGCACGATGAACGGGATCATGATGTAGCTCATGCCGATCACCACGCCGGTCAGGTTGTGCACCATTTCCAACGGCTGATCGATGATGCCCATCGCCATCAAGGCTTTGTTGATGACGCCCGAAGCCTGCAACAGCACCAGCCAGGAATAGGTGCGGGCGAGGAGGCTGGTCCACATCGACAGCAGCACGATGTTCAGAATCCAGCGGCCCCAGCCCCGTGGCACCAGGGTGATTGCCCAGGCCAGCGGGAAGCCCAGCAGCAGGCTGAACACCGTCACCAGTCCCGCCACCGAAAAGGTGTTGAACAGCACCCGGGCGTACGCCGAGTTAGCGAACAATTGTTCATAGTTGCCAAGGCCCGGCACTGGTTCCAGCACGCCGCGCAGCAACAAGCCAATCAGCGGGGCGAGAAAGAACAGACCGAGGAACAGCAGCGCCGGCGCGAGATTGCCGGCGCCGCGCCAGCGTTGCTTGAGGGACGGGGCTTGCGCCATGGCACTCGCCTTTTTGCCTTCAGCCAGGCCGGCAGCGCTCGGGGCGCTCCCGGTGGCAGTGGAGGGACGGGACGCGGTGGCCGCCATTTTCATTTGACCAGCCATTCGTTCCACCGTGTCGCGATGGCCGGACCGTTCTTGGCCCAGTACGCGAAATCAAGAGTGATCTGATCCTTAGCGTAGGCAGTCGGCAGGTTCGGGGCCAGCGTCGAGTCCAGACGCGCCACGCTGTCGACGTTGACCGGGGCGTAGGCGGTCAGGTTGGAGAAGTCGGCCTGGCCTTTGGCACTGCTGGCGCTGGCCAGGAACTTCATCGCCGCGTCCTTGTTTTTCGCGCCCTTTGGCACCACCAGAATGTCGGCCATGACCAGGTTCTGTTTCCAGCTCACACCGACCGGTGCGCCGTCTTCCTGCAGGGCGTGGATCCGGCCGTTCCAGAACTGGCCCATGCTCGCTTCACCGGAGGCCAGCAGTTGCTGCGACTGCGCGCCGCCGCCCCACCAGACGATGTCTTTCTTGATGGTGTCGAGTTTCTTGAAAGCGCGATCAAGATCCAGCGGGTAGAGCTTGTCGGCCGGCACGCCATCGGCGAGCAGGGCCAGTTCAAGCACGCCGGGGCTTGGCCATTTATAGAGGGCGCGTTTGCCGGGGAAGGTCTTGGTGTCGAACAGCGCGCTCCAGTCCTGCGGCTTGTTGGCGCCGAGTTTGCCCTCGTTGTAGCCGAGGACGAAGGAGAAGAAGAACGAACCGACGCCGTGGTCGCTGACGAAACGCGGGTCGATCTTGTCGCGCTGGATCTGTTTGAAATCGAGGGGTTCGAGCAGGCCTTCGGCGGCGGCGCGCAGGGCGAAGTCGGCTTCGACGTCGACCACGTCCCATTGCACGTTGCCGCTTTCGACCATGGCCTTGAGTTTGCCGTAGTCGGTCGGGCCGTCCTGCACGACGGTGATGCCGCTGGCCTTGCTGAACGGATCGGCCCAGGCCTGTTTCTGCGCATCCTGGGTGCTACCGCCCCAGCTGACAAAGTTCACACTCTCGGCGGCCATCGCGGCCTGACCGGTCACGCTCAGCAGTCCCGCGAAAAAGATCGCGGTTGCAGCTTTGTTCAACACCATTTTTACGCCCTCATTGTTGTGTTTTTGAGCGGGCTTGCGTTGTTGCCCGCCTGTCGGGAGCAGTAGCTGGACGGTTTTTCAGGTCGTCCGGTCTATGGAATATCATATTATGGTATTCCAAACTTTGTGCAAGCACTTTGCCGTACCGGCTATCTGGCAAACGGGGTTATTCGGTGAAGGAAATGCTCTCGACCACCTCAAGATCGTAGCCAGTCAAACCGGCATATTTCAGCGGCGGGCCCAAGTGGCGCAGCTTGCCGACGCCCAGGTTCTGCAGAATCTGCGCCCCGGTGCCGACCTCCGAATAAATCCGCGATTGCGAACGACTGAACTGCCGAGGCGGCTGAGTCAGTTGCGGAATGCGCTCCAGCAGCGCCTGGGAAGACTCATGATTGGCCAGCACTACGACCACACCATGCCCTTCGGCCGCGACCCGTTGCAACGCCGCCCACAACGTCCAGTTCGTCGGCCCGCTGTACTCGGCGCCGACCAGATCCCGCAGCGGATCGATCACGTGCACGCGCACCAGCGTCGGCTCTTCGCGGCGCAGTTCGCCCATGACCATCGCCATGTGCACGCCGCCCTCGATGCGATCTTCGAAGGTGATCAAGCGGAACGTGCCGTGCACCGTCGGCAGTTCCCGCTCGCCGATGCGTTCGATGGTGTGTTCGGTACTCAGGCGATAGTGGATCAGGTCGGCAATGGTGCCGATCTTGATCCCGTGCTTGCGGGCGAAGACTTCCAGATCCGGACGACGGGCCATGGTGCCGTCGTCGTTCATCACTTCGACGATCACCGAGGCGGGCGTGAAACCAGCCAGCCGCGCCAGATCGCAACCAGCCTCGGTGTGACCGGCACGGGTCAACACGCCACCTTCCTTGGCGCGCAGCGGAAAGATATGGCCCGGCTGCACCAGGTCTTCTGCGCGTGCGTTCGGCGCCACCGCAGCGGCCACCGTACACGCGCGGTCGGCCGCGGAAATCCCGGTAGTCACGCCGACCGCCGCTTCGATGGAGACCGTGAACGCGGTGCTGAATACGCTGCCATTGCTCGGCACCATTTGCTCCAGCCCCAGGCGCTGGCAATGATCGTCGGTCAACGTCAGACAAATCAGCCCTCGAGCCTCACGGGCCATGAAACTGATCGCCTCGGGCGTGCAACGGTCGGCGGCCAGTAGCAGGTCGCCTTCGTTTTCCCGATCCTCGTCATCGACCAGCAACACCATTTTGCCGAGGCGATAATCTTCGATGATTTCTTCGATGCTGTTGAAGGCCATGCTGGACTCTCGATGTGGGTGAAATTCGTGGTATACCATAATACAAAATCAACCAAGAGGTTACTATGAAGGCGTACTGGATTGCACACGTGGACATCACCGATCCCGATCACTACAGCCAATACACGCAGCGCGCGCCGAAAGCGTTCGCCGAGTTCGGCGCGAGGTTTTTAGCCAGAGGCGGGCGCAGCGAAGCAATGGAAGGGCGGACGACGCCGCAGCGCAGCGTGGTGATTGAATTCGAAAGCTATGAGCAGGCGGTGGCGTGCTATCGCTCCGCGGCGTATCAGGAAGCGAAGAGCTATCGCGAGGAATGGGCGAGGGCGGAGATCATCATTGTGGAAGGGATGGCGCCGTAACGGCTTGCTTTGATCGTTCCCACGCTCTGCGTGGGAATGCAGCCCGGGACGCTCGGCGTCCCTTCCACAGCCGAACGCGGAGCGTCCGTTGAGCCATTCCCACGCGGAGCGTGGGAACGATCAGCAAAGGAGGAAGGTGACTATCAACGCATGAAATGAATCTTGCCGCTGTCGTCATTGCCCATGTACATGCCATAAACCCCGGCCTGGCGTTCCTCGATGTAGCGTTCGAGGATCTGCCGGATCGCCGGGTAGTAGATCTGCTCCCACGGGATGTCTTCCGGGGCGAAGAATTGGCAGGCGAGGGTTTCCGGGCCGTACTGGCCGGTGATCTCCAGCGCGAGGGCGCGGAAGATGATGTAGACCTCGCTGATCTTCGGCACGCTGAAGATCGAGTACGGCGAGACGATTTCCGCGCGTACGCCGCTTTCTTCCCAGACTTCGCGCAGGGCAGCCTGTTCGGTGGTCTCGCCGCTTTCCATGAAACCGGCGGGCAAGGTCCAGGTGCCGGGGCGCGGGGGAATCGCTCGTTGGCACAAGAGGTATTTGCCGTCCTGCTCGATGATGCAGCCGGCGATGATCTTCGGGTTTACATAGTGGATGTAGCCGCAGCCGCGGCACATCAGGCGCTCGTGCGTATCGCCCGGCGGCACCTGCTGACCGAGGTCAGCGCCACCGCATTTCGGGCAAAAGCTCGGGCTGAACATGTCAGTGACCTATGCGCGGTTCTTTCAGCGCGATGGGCAGGGTGATCGGTGGAGTGGCGCCGGTCTCTTCCTGCTTGCGCTTGAGGTAGTCGAGGGCCACGGCAGCCGCAGCGCGCACGTGATCGACGCACGCCTGATGCGCCGCCAGCGGATCGCCGCTCTTGATCGCCTCGACCATTTTTTCCATTTCGTGATTACTGGCGCCGCGACGGTTTTCCTGGGAGACCGACGTCGCCCGCAGGTAGCTGATGCGCGCCTGCAACTGACGCAGCTGAGTGGCCGCGACATGGTTGCCCGAGCCTTCCAGCAGCACGTCGTAGAAACCCTGTACCGAGTCGATCACCTGTTGCAGTTCGCCGTCCTTGAGCGCCTTGCGGTTCTCGTCGAGGGCTTTTTCCAGGGCCTTGATGTCCTTGGCCTTGGCGCGCAGGGTGAACAGCTGGACGATCAGGCCTTCGAGTACGCAACGCAGCTCATAGATGTCGACCGCATCGGCGAGGGTGATGATCGCTACGCGCGGGCCTTTGGCGTCAGCGAACTCGACCAGACCTTCGGATTCCAGGTGACGCAAGGCTTCACGCACCGACGTACGGCTCACGCCCAGGCGATCGCACAGATCGCGCTCCACCAGGCGATCGCCCGGCAGCAGCTGGAAGTTCATGATGGCGCTTCGCAGTTTATCCAGCACGATTTCGCGCAGGGTGACGGGGTTGCGATTGACCTTGAAGCTGTCGTCGAGTGGCAGGCGTTTCATGGGGTCCGCTCTTTAAGGTGGCTGTCCATGCCAGACGGGCATCAAAACAGCCGAGGGGTTAACTGGAGGCCTCGGCGTCGGCTTCGGCGAAGGCTTCACGGGCGAGCCGGAAACTGTCCACGGCTGCCGGGACGCCGCAATAAATACCGACCTGAAGCAGAATTTCGCGTATTTGCTCACGACTCAGGCCGTTACGCAAGGCGCCGCGCACATGCAGTTTCAGTTCGTGCGGGCGGTTGAGCGCCGAGATCATCGCCAGGTTGATCATGCTGCGCTCCTTGAGCGACAGGCCTTCGCGTCCCCAGACGTGACCCCAGCAGTATTCGGTGACCATTTCCTGCAACGGGCGGGTGAAGTCGTCGGCGTTCTCGATCGAGCGCTGCACATAGGCTTCGCCCAGCACCTGGGTGCGGATCTTCAGGCCCTTTTCGTACTTGTCGTTGTTCATCATTACCCCTCACACCACCATTCCCTGTGGGAGCGAGCTTGCTCGCGATAGCGTCAGCACCCGCAACATTGATGTCGACTGACACTACGCCTTCGCGAGCAAGCTCGTTCCCACAGGGTTTCGCATTATTTTCTCAACCCAGTGTCGGCAACGCGCCGAGCTTGCCCTTGTGATAAATCATCGGCGTCACCGGCTGCTCCGGCAGGATCAGGTTCTTCACCGCGCCAACGATGATCGCGTGGTCGCCACCGTCGTATTCACGCCACAGTTCGCACTCGATGATCGCCGTGGCTTTGGCGAGGATCGGGTTACCGAGCTCGCTCAAATGCCACTCGATGCCGTTGGCCTTGTCCTTGCCTTTGCCGGCGAAGGCGTAGGCCTCGGCGGTCTGGTCGGCGGACAGCAAATGGATCGCGAAACGCTTGCTGTCGCGCAGCACCGGGTAGGTGTCGGAAGCGTAGTTGGGGCAGAACAGCACCAGCGCCGGGTCAATCGACAGCGCACTGAAGGCGCTGGCGGTGATGCCGACGATGCCGCCATCCGGGTCAAGGGTGGTGACCACCGTGACCCCGGACGGAAACGAGCTCATGACGTCTTTGTAAATGCCGGGTTCGATCATGTCGCAGGACTCCTAACGCATCACAAACGGATCAGGCATCGGCGCCTGGGAGAGGTTGATCCACACCGTTTTCAGTTCGGTGTAGGCGAGCACCGAATCGATGCCGCTTTCGCGTCCATAGCCACTGTTCTTGAAACCACCGATCGGTGCCATTGCCGACACCGCGCGGTACGTGTTGACCCAGATGATCCCCGAACGCACGTCCCGGGCCAGGCGATGGGCGCGGCCCAGATCGCGGGTCCAGATGCCGGCGGCGAGGCCGAACTGTGAGTCGTTGGCAATCGCCAGCGCTTCGGCTTCATCCTTGAAACGGATCACCGAGGCCACCGGGCCGAAGACTTCTTCCTGCATGATCTTCATCGAGTTGCGATCGCACTCGAACAGCGTCGGCTCATAGAACCAGCCGTCGCCCACACCGCTCGGCCGCTTGCCGCCCAGACGCAGGCGCGCACCTTCGGCAATCGCATCAGCCACCAGACCTTCAACCACCGCCAGTTGCTGCGCGGTGGCCATCGGGCCCATTTCGCTGCTGTCGTCCTGCGGGTTGCCGATGCGGATGCGCTGGGCGCGCTCCACCAAACGGCTGACGAACTCGTCGTAGATTTCATCCTGCACCAGCAGTCGCGAACCGGATACGCAACTCTGCCCGGACGCCGCGTAGATCCCGGCGATGGCGCCGTTGATCGCGCTGTCGAGATCGGCGTCGGCGAAGATGATATTCGGCGACTTGCCGCCCAGTTCCAGCGACAGTTTGGCGAAGTTCTCGGCACTGCTGCGCACCACATGCCGGGCCGTGGCCGCGCCGCCGGTGAAGGCGATCTTGCGGATCAGCGGATGACGGGTGAGGGCGGCGCCGGTGCTCGGGCCGTAGCCGGTGACGACGTTGACCACACCCGGCGGAATCCCGGCTTCGAGGGCCAGGCGCGCCAGTTCCAGAATGGTCGCCGAGGCGTGCTCGGAGGGTTTGATCACGATGGTGTTGCCCGCCGCCAGCGCCGGCGCCAGTTTGATCGCAGTCAGATAAAGCGGGCTGTTCCACGGAATGATCGCGGCGACCACGCCCATGGCTTCGTGCACGGTGTAGGCGAACAGATCGGGTTTATCCAGCGGCAGGGTGCCGCCTTCGAGCTTGTCGGCGAGGCCGGCGGTGTAGTGGAAGAACTCCGGCAGATAGCCGACCTGACCCCGGGTTTCGCGGATCAGTTTGCCGTTGTCGCGGCTTTCCAGCTGCGCCAGTTGTTCCTTGTTTTCAGCGATCAGGTCACCGAGACGACGCAGCAGTTTGCCGCGCGCGGTGGCGGTCAAACCACGCCATGCCGGGCTGTCGAACGCGGTCTGCGCGGCTTGCACGGCGCGCTCGACGTCGGCTTCGTCAGCGTCGGGCAGTTCGGCCCAGGGTTCGGCCAGCGCCGGGTTGAGGCTTTCGAAAGTCTTGCCGGAGAGGGCGTCGACCCATTCTCCGCCGATGCACATCTGGAAGCGTGCGAGCGTCATGCAACGATCCCCTTTATATGGTTTTGTCGGGCGTGTGCGGTGTCGAGAAATTCCAGCAGCGTCTGGTTCACCAGCCGTGGCGACTCTACCGGCATCATATGCCGTTGTTCGGGCAGCACGGCAACCTTCGCGCCGGGAATGCGCGCGGCCAGTTGCTCGGCCATTTCCGGGGTCGATCCGGGGTCCAGCTCGCCAGTGGCGATCAGCGTCGGCGCCTGGATGCTGCCCAAGTCGTCGGCGCGGTACATGTCCTGGGTGGCGAACAGTTCGTAGGTGGTCAGGTAGCCTTGCGGATCATTGCCGGCGAGGGTCTGGCGGATCGCGGCGATCTGCGCCGGGTTGGCCGCCTGATATTCGCGGCTGAACCAGCGCGACAGCGCCGCTTCGGCATTCGCGTCCGGCCCGTGTTCGGCGGCTTGCGCGGTGCGGGCGATGACGCCGGCGCGCTGCTCTTCGCTGCGGTTGAACACGCTGTTGAGCACCACCAGGCTTTTCAGGCGTTCCGGGTAATGCAGGGCAAACGCCCGCGCCACCAGACCGCCCATGGAGAAGCCGATCACCGACGCCTCGGGCAATTGCAGGTGGTCGAGCAGCTCCAGCAACTGATCGGCATAGCCGAGCAGGGCGGTGCCGCTGGCCGGTCGCGGGCTGGCGCCATGGCCGAGCATGTCGTAGGCGATCACCCGGTATTGCGTGGCCAGGCCAACAATCTGGCCGCCCCACATTTCTTTGTTCAGGCCCACGCCGTGGATCAACACCACGGGTTGGCCTTGGCCGGTCGCCAGATAACTGGTGCCGGCCGGGGTGAGTTCAGCGGTGAGCCGAATCATGGAGCGCTCCTGCAATGCCTTTTTTTATTGTGATTACTGGGCTTTTTCGGCGGCCAGTTCTTCCAGATCGATGTAGCGGTTGCCGATGCGCGGATGCAGGCGACCACCGTCGGCGCAACCGAGCACCACGACGATTTCGTCGGCGCGCGGGGCGTCTTCGATCTGCATTTCCAGCGTGATGTAGTGCGAGCGCAGGCCTTCGTCGTCCTTGTGCATCATCGGAATCTGAATTGAAGTGCCCGGACCGCCGCGCTTGTTGGTGAAGCTCAGGTAACTCTTGGCCTTGACCGCTTCGCGGTAGTGATTGCCGAAGCGCAGGGTGTGGATCACCGCCGACGCGTGCTCGATTTCGCCATCGGCGCCGACCACCGCGGCTTTGCCGTAGGCCTCGATCTTCTCGGCACCGCCGATGATGCCCACCAGACGCTCGACCATCATTGCGCCGAGGTCGGAGCAATTGGCGCGGATCTGCGGCTTGAGGTCTTCGACAAAGCCATTGCCGACCCACGGGTTCTTCATCACGACGGCCAGGCCGACCATGGTCACCGGGGTATCGGACGCCTTGCCGCCTTCGATGAAGGTTTCTTCGACATAGCTGACGATCTTGCGAATTTCGAAACTCATGAGCTGCTCCGTAGGGGATAAAGAGTGTCTGTGCGTCTGATGGTATACCATAATACCGATCGTGCAAGTCCCCCTCGCAAGAATCCCTGCCATCAGTCGGACGAATGCCCGCGTATTCAGCCGCCGCTGTAGTCCCTTTCGGTTAACAAAAGATAACGTTGCGCCGATTGTCAGACGTTTCGAATGCCCGATAGGATGAGCCAGCTTCCGAAGGGGCTCTGGATGGCGGGTTTCAGGACTATGCTTGTGACCAGGCAGTCACCGTGAGCACCCTTGCGGCGCCCTTTAAGGTCCATGACCAACAATAATAAACAGGGGAAGGTCTATGAGTCGTTGCCGCCCGCCGGCGTTACGCAACACCGCGTTGCTGGCCACAGCACTCTCTCTGCTGGGCTTTGCCACATTGTCGGCGCCGGTTCTCGCCGCCGAAGCGCCTGCCGATGTGGTCTATTCCACCGAATCGGCCAAGGCCTCGAAAAGCCTGATGCTCGATGTCGTTCACGCCGGAACCCGGCTGGTGGCGGTCGGGGATCGCGGGCACATTCTCTATTCCGACGACCAGGGCAAGACCTGGACCCAGGCCAAAGTGCCGAGCCGCCAGTTGCTGACCGCCGTGTATTTCGTCGATGACAAGCACGGCTGGGCCGTCGGCCACGACGCGCAGATCCTCGCCAGCGAAGACGGCGGCCTGACCTGGACCAAACAGTTCGAAGACCTCAAGCGCGAATCGCCGCTGCTCGACGTCTGGTTCAAGGACGTCAACAGTGGTCTGGCCGTGGGTGCCTACGGCGCGCTGCTGGAAACCACCGACGGCGGCAAAAACTGGGAAGACGTCAGCGATCGCCTCGACAACGAAGACCAGTTCCACCTCAACGCCATCGCTTCGGTAAAAGACGCCGGCCTGTTCATCGTCGGCGAGTCGGGCAGCATGTTCCGCTCCGCCGACTGGGGCCAGACCTGGGAAAAACTCGAAGGCCCGTACGAAGGCTCGCTGTTCGGCGTGATCGGCACGGCGCAACCGCAAACCCTGCTGGCTTACGGTCTGCGCGGCAACCTTTACCGCTCCACCGATTTCGGCAGCACCTGGGAGCAGGTCGAACTGAAAGCTGCGCGCGGTTCGCTGGAGTTCGGCCTGTCCGGCGCCACACTGCTCGAAGACGGCTCCATCGTCATCGTCGGCAACGGCGGCTCGGTGGTCAGCAGCAGTGACAACGGCGAAACCTTCAGCGTATTCAACCGTCCGGATCGCATCTCGCTGTCGTCGGTCACCGCCGCCGGCAACGGCAATCTGATCCTGAGCGGGCAGGGTGGCGTTCGGGTCACTTCGTCGAACGGCGCCGAGCTGGGCAAATGAGCCGAATCAATAATAAGAAGGCGGGGCTATGACTTCCTTGAGCACTCATCATCAGGACAAGGCGACGTTTCTCGAGCGCCTGATCTTCAACAACCGCCCGGCAGTGATCGTGATCTGCCTGCTGGTCAGCATTTTCCTGTTCTGGCAGGCCACGCTGATCCGTCCGTCCACCAGTTTCGAAAAGATGATCCCGCTCAAGCATCCGTTCATTGAAAAGATGATGGAGCACCGCAACGATCTGGCGAACCTGGGCAACACCGTGCGTATATCGGTGGAAGCGAAGGACGGCGACATTTTCTCCAGGGAGTACATGGAGACCCTGCGTCAGATCAACGACGAGGTGTTCTACATCTCCGGCGTCGACCGTTCCGGCCTCAAGTCGCTGTGGAGCCCGAGCGTACGCTGGACCGAAGTGACCGAGGAAGGTTTTGCCGGCGGCGAAGTGATCCCGCAGAGCTACAACGGCTCTCAGGACAGCCTCGATCTGCTGCGCAACAACGTGCTCAAGTCCGGTCAGGTCGGGCGTCTGGTGGCCAACGACTTCAAGTCGAGCATCGTCGACATCCCGCTGCTGGAGTCCTACCCGGACCCGCAGGATCAGGGCAAGCTGCTGGCGCTGGATTATCGCCAGTTCTCCCATGAGCTCGAAGACAAGATCCGCAACAAGTTCGAAGCGCAGAACCCCAACGTCAAGATCCACATCGTCGGCTTCGCCAAGAAGGTCGGTGACCTGATCGACGGCCTGGTGATGGTGGTGATGTTCTTCGGCATCGCTTTCGTCATCACCCTGATCCTGCTGCTGTGGTTCACCAACTGCCTGCGCAGCACCGTGGCAGTGTTGAGCACCACGCTGGTGGCGGTGGTCTGGCAACTCGGGTTGATGCACTTTTTCGGGTTCGGCCTCGATCCGTATTCGATGCTGGTGCCGTTCCTGATCTTCGCCATCGGCATTTCCCACGGCGTGCAGAAAATCAACGGTATCGCCCTGCAATCCGGTGAGGCGGACAACGCGTTGACGGCCGCACGGAGGACCTTCCGTCAATTGTTCCTGCCGGGGATGATCGCGATTCTGGCGGACGCCGTCGGCTTCATCACGCTGCTGATCATCGACATTGGCGTGATCCGCGAGCTGGCCATCGGTGCTTCCATCGGCGTGGCGGTGATCGTGTTCACCAACCTGATCCTGCTGCCGGTGGCGATTTCCTATGTCGGCATCAGCAAGCGCGCCATCGCCAAGAGCAAGAAGGACGCGCACCGCGAACATCCGTTCTGGCGCCTGCTGTCGAATTTCGCCAACCCGAAAGTCGCGCCGATTTCCATCGCTCTGGCGCTGGTCGCCTTCGGTGGCGGTCTCTGGTACAGCCAGAACCTGAAGATTGGCGATCTCGACCAGGGTGCGCCGGAACTGCGTCCGGACTCGCGCTACAACAAGGACAACAACTTCATCATCAGCAACTACTCGACCAGCTCCGACGTGCTGGTGGTGATGGTCAAGACCAAGTCCGAAGGTTGCTCGCGCTATGAAGCCATGGCGCCGATCGACGAGCTGATGTGGAAGATGCAGAACACCGAGGGCGTGCAGTCGGCAATCTCGCTGGTGACCGTGTCCAAGCAGATGATCAAGGGCATGAACGAGGGCAACCTGAAATGGGAAACCCTGTCACGCAACCCGGACGTGCTGAACAACTCCATCGCCCGGGCCGACGGCCTGTACAACAACAGTTGCTCGCTGGCACCGGTGCTGGTGTTCCTCAACGACCACAAGGCCGAAACCCTGGATCGCGCGGTGCATGCGGTGCAGGACTTCGCCAAGGAAAACAACAAGGAAGGCCTGGAATTCATCCTCGCGGCCGGTAACGCCGGGATCGAGGCGGCCACCAACGAAGTGATCAAGAAGTCCGAGCTGACCATCCTGATCCTGGTGTACATCTGCGTGGCGGTCATGTGCATGATCACCTTCCGCTCGTGGGCGGCGACCTTGTGCATCGTGCTGCCGCTGGTGTTGACCTCGGTGCTGGGCAACGCGCTGATGGCGTTCATGGGTATCGGCGTGAAGGTTGCGACGTTGCCGGTGGTGGCGCTGGGCGTGGGGATCGGCGTGGACTACGGCATCTACATCTACAGCCGTCTGGAAAGTTTCCTGCGTGCCGGCCTGCCGTTGCAGGAAGCCTATTACCAGACCCTGAAATCCACCGGTAAAGCAGTGCTGTTCACCGGTCTGTGCCTGGCCATCGGCGTGTGCACCTGGATCTTCTCGGCGATCAAGTTCCAGGCCGACATGGGCCTGATGCTGACCTTCATGCTGCTGTGGAACATGTTCGGTGCGCTGTGGCTGCTGCCGGCACTGGCGAAGTTCCTGATCAAGCCGGAGAAACTGGCGGGGCAGAAGGGGAATTCGTTGTTTGCTCACTGAGCCGGTTGGCTGAAATGAAAAAGCCGCAACCTTTAAGGGTTGCGGCTTTTTTATGTCTGCGGTGAGGGCAAGCGGTCTCAAGGCTTAAGAAAGTTCGGTGCCTAGCACGACGCTAAGCGCACTCCGCGCATCATCCAGCTGCACCAACGTCGCATGCCGCGCGCCTAGCGCATCCCGATTCTCGATGGCCGTCAAAATCGCCTTGTGCCGAGGCAACGCCAGTTCATGCAGGTTCGGCCGCTGATTCGAATGCTTCAGAGCCTCGGCAATCGCCACCGACAGCATGTTGCACAGGTTCGCCAGCAAGTCGTTATGAGTCGCGTCGGCAATCCGGCTGTGGAAGTCCAGATCCGGTTGCAGCAAGGCTTCCGGGGTCGGCGCCGCTTCCATGCGCTGGTAAGCCTCGGCAATCGACGCGATATCAGCATCGGTGGCGTGCTGGGCGGCGAGGGCGGCGGCGGCCGGTTCGATGATGCTGCGCACGCTGGTCAGGACGTTGAAGAACTCGTTCTGCGGGCTGCTTTGCATCAGCCAGTGCAGCACGTCCGGGTCGAGCATGTGCCATTCGCGGCGTGGTTTGACCACGGTGCCTACGCGCGGTTTCGAATACACCAGGCCCTTGGCGACCAGCACTCGCGTGGCTTCGCGCAACACCGGCCGGCTGACCGCGTATTCCTCGCAGAGCAAGGCTTCGGCGGGCAGCTTGTCGCAGGGCAGGAAGCGTCCGGAAACAATCTGCATGCCCAGTTCCTGGACGATGCGCGAGTGCATGCTTTTACGGTCGGAAGGTTTGCGGTAATCCATGGGGAGTGGCGCGATCCTGAGCGATGGAGATGCCGCGCATCATAGCAGGCACCACACAGTCTTGAGGCAGATACAGAGCAAATGTGGGAGCGGGCTTGCTCGCGAAAGCGGTGTGTCAGACAAACACAGGTTGCTGACAATCCGCTTTCGCGAGCAAGCCCGCTCCCACAAGGGGACGGCGGTGTTAGTGGGAATGGCGCGGGACTTCAGCCCCTCGGCAACCTACCAGGAAGTCGAAATCGCAACCTTGATCCGCCTGCAGCACATGGTCGATGTACAGCTGACGATAACCACCCACCAACAGCTGCTGCGGCGGTTGCAGATCCGCCATGCGCGCTGCCAGTTCAGCGTCCGGAATATCCAGGTGCAAACGCCCGCTGGCGCAGTCCAGCTCGATCCAGTCGCCTTCCTGCACCGCCGCCAAAGGCCCGCCGGCCGCTGCTTCCGGGGCGACGTGCAACACAACCGTGCCGTATGCCGTGCCGCTCATGCGCGCGTCGGAAATACGCACCATGTCGGTCACGCCCTGCGCCAGCAGCTTGGCCGGCAGCCCCATGTTGCCGACTTCGGCCATGCCCGGATAACCCTTCGGCCCGCAGTTCTTCATCACCAGAATCGAGTTCTCATCGACGTCCAGTTCCGGGTCGTTGATCCGCGCCTTGTACATGTCGAAGTTCTCGAACACCACCGCGCGGCCACGATGCTGCATCAGTTCCGGCGTGGCGGCTGACGGCTTGAGCACCGCGCCCAGTGGCGCCAGGTTACCGCGCAACACGCAGATCCCGCCGTCGGCGCGGATCGGGTTGTCGAGGGTGCGGATCACTTCGTCTTCACCGTAGATCGGCGCGTCCTTGGTGTTCTCGCCGATGGATTTTCCGTTGACGGTCAGCGCATTCGGATTCGGAATCAGATTGGCCTCACCGAGGCGGCGCAGCACGGCCGGCAAGCCGCCCGCGTAGTAGAACTCTTCCATCAGGAAACGCCCGGACGGTTGCAGGTCGACGATGGTCGGCATGCCACGGCCCATCCGGGTCCAGTCGTCCAGATCCAGCTCGACACCGATGCGCCCGGCGATGGCTTTGAGGTGGATCACCGCGTTGGTCGAACCGCCAATGGCCGCATTGACCCGGATCGCATTTTCGAAGGCTTCCTTGGTCAGTATTTTCGACAGCTTCAGATCCTCACGAACCATCTCGACCGCACGCATGCCTGACATGTGCGCCAGCACATAACGCCGCGCATCCACCGCCGGAATCGCCGCGTTGTGCGGCAGCGAAGTACCCAGTGCTTCGGCCATGCAGGCCATGGTCGACGCGGTGCCCATGGTGTTGCAGGTACCGGCCGAGCGGGACATGCCGCCCTCGGCCGCGAGGAAATCGTCAATCGTGATGGTGCCGGCCTTGACCTGCTCGCTGAGCTGCCAGACCACGGTGCCGGAACCGATGTCCTTGCCCTTGTGCTTGCCGTTGAGCATCGGCCCGCCGGTGACGACAATCGCCGGCACGTCGCAACTGGCCGCGCCCATCAGCAGGGCCGGGGTGGTCTTGTCGCAACCGGTCAGCAGCACCACGCCGTCAATCGGGTTGCCGCGAATCGCTTCCTCGACGTCCATGCTCGCCAGGTTGCGGGTGAGCATGGCGGTCGGGCGAAGGTTCGATTCGCCGTTGGAGAACACCGGAAATTCCACCGGAAAACCACCAGCCTCGATCACCCCGCGTTTGACGTGCTCCGCGATCTGGCGGAAGTGCGCGTTGCACGGGGTCAGTTCCGACCAGGTGTTGCAGATGCCGATGATCGGCTTGCCGTGGAACTGATGGTCGGCGATGCCCTGATTCTTCATCCAGCTGCGGTACATGAAGCCGTTCTTGTCGGCCGTGCCAAACCATTGGGCGGAGCGCAGGGTGGGTTTCTTATCAGACATGATCGATTCTCTTATTGTAAGACTATTGTTTGCGAGCTTCGGCTAAACATAAGCGCAAAATCGACGGTTTGGAAGTGTTGTTGCGTAATTAGTATTACTATATAGTCGATTTCGACGGAGGGATGGCCCTGGCGATTTTCCGCGAGAGGCGTCCCCCGAGGTTCCATAAAAACAACAATCGGAGACCGATCTCATGAGCCAGGAACTGCGGCTTGTCCGGCGCATCACGCTGAAACTGATTCCCTTCCTGATCCTGCTGTACCTGATCGCCTATGTGGATCGCTCCGCCGTCGGCTTCGCCAAGCTGCACATGGGCGCCGACATCGGTATAGGCGATGCCGCCTACGGCCTCGGCGCCGGGCTGTTTTTCATCGGCTACTTTCTGTTTGAAATCCCCAGCAACCTGATGCTTGAACGCTTCGGCGCGCGGCGCTGGTTTGCGCGGATCATGATCACCTGGGGCGCGATCACCATCGGCATGGCCTTCGTCCAGGGCCCGCACAGTTTCTACGTGATGCGCTTTCTGCTCGGCGCGGCGGAGGCGGGGTTCTTTCCCGGCGTTCTGTACTACATCACCCAATGGTTCCCGGTGCGCCATCGCGGCAAGATCCTCGGACTGTTCATCCTTTCCCAACCCATTGCGATGATGATCACCGGCCCCGTGTCCGGCGGCCTGCTGGGCATGGACGGCATCCTCGGCCTGCATGGCTGGCAGTGGCTGTTCATCGTCATCGGCACCCCGGCGATCCTGCTGACCTGGCCGGTATTGCGCTGGTTGCCGGACGGCCCGCAGCAAGTGAAATGGATGGACCAGGCCGAGAAGGACTGGCTGACCGGCGAGCTGAAAAAGGACCTGCAGGAATACGGCCAGACCCGTCACGGCAATCCGCTGCATGCGCTGAAAGACAAACGGGTGTTGCTGCTGGCGCTGTTCTACCTGCCGGTGACCCTGAGCATTTATGGCCTGGGCCTGTGGCTGCCGACCCTGATCAAACAGTTCGGCGGCAGCGATCTGGTGACCGGTTTCGTGTCATCGGTGCCGTACATCTTCGGGATCATCGGCCTGCTGATCATTCCGCGCAGTTCCGACCGTTTGAATGATCGCTACGGCCATCTGGCGGTGCTCTATGTGCTGGGCGCCGTTGGCCTGTTCCTCAGTGCCTGGCTGTCGTTGCCGGTGGCGCAACTGGCGGCGTTTTGTCTGGTGGCGTTCGCGCTGTTTTCCTGCACGGCGGTGTTCTGGACGCTGCCGGGGCGGTTCTTTGCCGGCGCCAGCGCGGCGGCCGGGATTGCCTTGATCAACTCGGTGGGCAACCTCGGTGGCTACATCGGCCCGTTCGTGATCGGCGCCTTGAAGGAATACACCGGCAACCTCGCTTCGGGCCTGTACTTCCTGTCCGGGGTGATGGTGTTCGGGCTGATTCTGACGGGCGTCGTCTATCGCTTGCTCGAGCGCAAGCATGTACTGCCGGTTAACCAATTCGCCGCCAGCGCACGGGGTGCTACCCGTACCTGAATGACTATCACCGACCCTGTGGGAGCGAGCTTGCTCGCGAAGTGGTCGGCACATTCAACATTTGTGGTGACTGATGCACCGCCTTCGCGAGCAAGCTCGCTCCCACAGGGATCAGCGGTGTTTTTGAGGTAATAGGAGAAAAACATGCATCTGGTTCAATTCGAATTGAGTAGCGGCGAGCGCCGTGTCGGGGTGGTCGAGGACGGTCTGGTGCGTGAAGTGCAGGATGCGCGCACGGTTCGCGATCTGGCCCTGGCCGCGATCGAGGCCGGCAGCACCCTCGCGCAGCAAGTGCAAACCCTGGGCCTGGGCATCAGTCACGATTACGCCGAATTGCTGGCCAACCTGCGCATCCTGCCGCCACTGGATCACCCGGACCCGGCGCACCTGTTGGTCAGCGGCACCGGCCTCACGCACCTCGGCAGCGCCTCGGCCCGGGACAAGATGCACCAGCAGGCCGGCGATGAAGCGGCGATGACCGACACCATGCGTATCTTCAAGTGGGGCGTGGAGGGCGGCAAACCGGCGGCGGGGCAGGCGGGCGTGCAGCCGGAGTGGTTCTACAAAGGCGACGGCAGCATTGTCGTGCGTCCCGGTCAGCCGTTCCCGCTGCCGCCGTTTGCCGAAGACGCCGGCGAGGAACCGGAAATGGCCGGCCTCTACATCATCGGCCACGACGGCAAGCCGTATCGCCTCGGTTTCGCGGTGGGCAACGAGTTCTCCGATCACGTCATGGAGCGCAAGAACTACCTGTACCTCGCCCACTCGAAACTGCGCAGTTGCAGCTACGGCCCGGAGCTGCGCGTCGGTGAATTGCCGCAACACTTGGCCGGTACGAGCCGCATCCTGCGCGACGGCGAAGTGCTTTGGCAGAACGAGTTCCTCAGCGGCGAGGCCAACATGTGCCACAGCCTCGCGAACCTCGAATACCACCATTTCAAGTACAGCCAGTTCCTGCGCCCCGGTGACGTGCACATTCACTTTTTCGGCACCGCGACCCTGTCGTTCGCCGATGGCATCCGCACTCAGCCCGGCGACGTGTTCGAGATCAGCCAGGCCGAATTCGGCGCACCGCTGGTCAACGGCATCGCTCCGGTCGCAGCGGCATTCGAACCGGACAGCATCGGCACCCTTTAAGGAGATCCCATGACTCAGATTCTCGGTCACAACTACATCGGCGGTCGTCGCAGTGCGGCGGGCGACGTCAAGCTGCAAAGCGTCGACGCCACCACGGGCGAGGCACTGCCTCACGACTTCATTCAGGCCACGGAAGCGGAAGTGGACGCCGCCGCCAAGGCCGCTGCGGCGGCGTATCCGGCGTATCGCAGCCTCAGCGCCGAACGCCGCGCGCAGTTTCTCGATGCGATTGCCGATGAGCTGGACGCGCTGGGCGATGATTTCGTCGCCGTGGTCTGCCGCGAAACCGCACTGCCGGCCGGGCGGATTCAAGGTGAAAGAGGTCGCACCAGCGGCCAGATGCGGCTGTTCGCCAAAGTCCTGCGGCGCGGTGATTTCTACGGTGCGCGGATCGATCTGCCGTTGCCGGATCGTCAACCGCTGCCACGTCCGGATCTGCGCCAGTACCGCATCGGCCTCGGCCCAGTGGCGGTGTTCGGTGCGAGCAATTTTCCGCTGGCATTCTCCACCGCCGGCGGCGATACCGCGTCGGCGCTGGCGGCCGGTTGCCCGGTGGTGTTCAAGGCCCACAGCGGCCACATGGCCACCGCTGAGCTGGTCGCCGATGCACTGATCCGTGCAGCAGAAAAAACCGCCATGCCGGCCGGTGTGTTCAACATGATCTACGGCGGCGGTGTCGGTGAATGGCTGGTCAAACATCCGGCCATTCAGGCGGTAGGTTTCACCGGTTCGCTGCGGGGCGGACGGGCGCTGTGTGACATGGCCGCCGCGCGGCTTCAGCCGATCCCGGTGTTCGCCGAGATGTCGAGCATCAACCCTGTGATTGTGTTGCCTCAGGCCCTGGCCGAGCGTTCGGAAACCGTCGCCCGCGATCTGACCGCGTCGGTGGTGCAGGGCTGCGGTCAGTTCTGTACCAATCCGGGCTTGGTGATCGGCATTCGCTCGCCACAGTTCACCGCATTCGTTGAGCAAGTCGCAGCGCTGATCGGTGATCAACCGGCGCAAACCATGCTCAATGCCGGCACCCTCGGCAGCTACGGCAAAGGCCTGGAAAAACTCTTGGCGCACGCCGGCATCGAGCATCTGGCGGGCAATCCGCAGCAGGGCAATCAGGCGCAGCCGCAGTTGTTCAAGGCCGATGTCAGCCTGCTGATCGATGGCGATGAAGTGCTGCAGGAAGAAGTGTTCGGCCCGACCACGGTGATCGTCGAAGTGGCCGACAAGGCGCAGCTGAGTGCGGCGTTGCAGGGCCTGCATGGGCAACTGACGGCGACAATCATCGGCGAGCAGGCGGATTTCGAGCGCTTCCCGGAGCTGACGCCGTTGCTGGAACAGAAGGTCGGGCGGATCCTGCTCAATGGTTATCCGACCGGTGTCGAAGTGTGCGATTCGATGGTGCACGGCGGGCCTTATCCGGCGACGTCCGATGCTCGCGGTACCTCGGTGGGGACGCTGGCGATCGATCGTTTCCTGCGCCCGGTGTGCTTCCAGAACTACCCCGACAGCCTGCTGCCGGAACCGCTGAAAAACGCCAACCCGTTGCGTATTCAGCGGCTGGTCGACGGCAAGCCATCGCGCGACGCCCTCTAACTCACGCCACATGATCGTTCCCACGCTCCGCGTGGGAATGCCTCGAGGGACGCTCCGCGTTCCAGCTCTGGAAGGGACGCGGAGCGTCCCGGGCTGCATTCCCACGCAGAGCGTGGGAACGATCAAGAGCTGGAGCGTTGGAGCGATCAGGGCGGGAGCTCAGCGCCTGCTTTGAGCTATCATTGGCCCTTTCCCCCTGAAAGACATGATTGCCATGACTGCCGTAACCGACACCCTTCTCAACGCCCTCGAACACTGCGGTATGGTCGAAATCGACGGCCTGCACGCTTTCGAATTCGCCCTCGACGAAGACGACAACCTGCACATCGAATGCATCGATGGCCGGGCAGCCAAGCATTGGGAGTTCACCCCGGCTCAGGTGGCAGCGGCGACGTTTGATGAAGATCTGCAGAGCTGGCTGATCGTCGGTTTTTCCAGCGACACCAAAACCGTTGGCGAACACCGTCTGGTCTGCCTTGGCGATGTACTGAGCAGCGCCGACGACGAGGATGAAACCGAATGAACATGCGTAAATTCTGGCCATTGCTGATGGCCGGCAGCGTCGGCGCGATGGGGCTTTCCAGTGCCTCGGCCGAAAGCTTCCAGTTGCTGGTCGGCTCCTACACCGCCGGCACCAGCGAAGGCATCTACAGGATGAACTTCGACAGCGCCACCGGCCAGATCGACGCCAAGCCGCTGCAAGTGATCAAGAGCGAAAACCCGTCGTGGCTGACCCTGTCCAAGGATCAGCACCGGGTGTTCGTGGTCAATGAAAACGGTCCTGGCCAGACAGATCCGGTCGGCCGCGTCAGCAGCTATTCCATCGATCCGAAGACCCACGCCCTGACCCTGATCAATCAGGTCCAGAGCCTGGGCAACGAGCCGACCCATTCGAGCCTCAGCGGCGACGCCAGCCATCTGTTCGTCAGCAACTACTCGGTGGTTGAAGATCCGGGTGGCACCCTCGCGGTGTTGCCGGTGGGCAGCGACGGCAAGCTCAAACCGGTGGTGCAGATGAGCGCGCACCCGGCGAGCCGGGTCAATCCCGAGCGTCAGGCCTCGAACCACGTGCACTCGACGGTGTCCTCGCCGGACGGTCGTTACGTGTTCTCCAATGATCTGGGCGCCGACAAGGTCTTCATCTACCAATTCGACCCGAAAGCCAACCCGGATCTGCCGCTGACCCCGGCGAAAACCGCGTCGGTGCAACTGCCAGCCGGCAGCGGCCCGCGTCATCTGCTGTTCAGCGCTGACGGCAAACACGCCTGGCTGACCATGGAAATGAGCGCTCAGGTTGCAGTATTCGACTACAAGGACGGCGTCCTGACCCAGACGCAAATGGTCGATCTGGCTGCCGGCCAGCCGACGTCGGACAAGGCTGCCGCCGCGCTGCACGCGTCTGCCGACGGCAAATTCCTCTACGTCAGCAACCGTGGCACCGCCAATCAGTTGCTGGTGTTCGCAATCGACCCGGCCAGCGGCCAGCTCAAGGAACTGCAACGACGTTCGGTGGAAGGCGATCACCCGCGTGAGTTCAGCCTCGATCCGAGCGGCAAATTCCTGCTGATCGCCAACCAGAAGAGCAACCAGATTGTCGTGGTCGAGCGCGACGGCAAGACCGGTCTGCTGGGCAAAACCGTGCAAAAACTGCCGATGGACGCCCCGAGCGACCTCAAGTTTCTCGTGCGTCAATAAGCCGCAGGCCCCGGTCTGCGGGGCCTGAAGCTTTGTATTAATCCTGCTGATAACAGGTAATGTTGCAAAGCATTTCAAGCGATCAACCCTCGAGCGTTAAGTTTGCTTCACGGCCCAACCGGGCAAGCAAGCCAACTGAACACGAGGGTTACCGCCATGAACTTCAATCTCTTCTCCGTGATTGCCGCCTCCGCCATCTCCGCCACCGTGGCTCTGCCAGCCAGTGCCAACGTTGAAATCAGCGACAAAAAATCCCACACCCAGAGCTACACCCAGAAATACCTGCAACAAAGCGCCAACTTCTACGCCGCGCTGGATCACAAAGCTCAACACTGAAATTTCCGTCACGCCCTGGAACTGCCCAAGGCTGCGATCCTTTGATCTTGTTTCTCAAAAAGCAAAATCAAAAGATCGCAGCCTTGGGCAGTTTTTCGCCTGCGTATCGAGCGGCGATAGCTATTTTCAAACGACGAGATAGACCGGCTAAATAATCAACGAAGCTGATGGTTACTATGGAAAACCCTGAGTGGTTACCCCGGCTTTTTTGATCGATTCTGTGGACCTCGAAACATTGTCCACGGAGCACACATCATGGCCACTTCAATCATCACTTCCGCCAAACGCGGCGCCTACGTGGCCATCGGTCTGTACCTGGTCATGGTGCTGTTTGTCAGTCTGGCGTCGCAGTCGCAACACAGCTTCGAAGCACCGATCGACGTCGCCCATCCCGGCATCCAGTTCGAACTTCGCTCGCAAAACGCGGCGGTAGATTCAGCTGAACTCGCGGGAGTCGGCGGAGCATGAAAGGCTACAGACTCTGGGTCATTGCCGGACTGGCGTTCATGACCAACGGCGCTTCCCTGTTGGGATTCGGCCAGGGTTCAGTCGGCGGACTGGCCCGGGCCATAGAGGCCAACCACAGCATTGCTCACAACATCGAGCGGGCCAATGCGCTGGGGCTGCTGGCCGGCAACCCACCGGTGAAAACCCCCAGCGGTTTTCTCGGCCCGTTCGAAGTGGATTGCTCGGCCATCGGCATGTGTGAAGTGCTGGCGTAAAGCGCCTACTTTTTCATGATGCCGGTGAACAGCTCCGACTCCAGAAACCGCTGCAACCAGGCCTGCAACCGCACGTAAGGCGTCTGCGCAAACCAGTCACGATCGACATGGGCGAACTGGCGAACGAACGGCAGCAACGCGATATCGGCCAGGCTCGGATGCCCGGCCAACAAGTAATCGCGACCCTCGAGCAGCTCATCGAGCTGCTGCAAGAACAGCGCACCTTCCGCGCGATAAACCTCCATCGGCTGTTCCGGATAACGCTCGGCATACTTGTAGCGATTCAAGTGAACCTTGAACACTTGATCGTTGGCTTCGATCAACTCGGCGATCCTTGAATCGCCACCCAGCAACCAGTCATCCGGATCGTTCTGCGCCAGCGCCCAGCGCATGATCTCCAGGCTTTCATCGATCACCTGACCGCCCGCATCCAGCACCGGCACCGTGCCCTTGGGCGAGATCGCCAGCATCTCCGCCGGTTTGGCTTTCAGGCTGACTTCGACGATCTCCACCGGCACACCCGAATAACGCAGGGCCATCCGCGCCCGCATCGCGTACGGGCAGCGGCGGAAGGAATACAGCGTGTTCATTTCACCTCCAGTGTGCTCAAACCGTTGCCCTGGCGCTGTACCTGAATCTGCACCGGAATCCGCTCGTGCATTTCCTGCACGTGGGAAATCACCGCGACCTTGCGGCCCTGAGCCTGCAAGCCGTCGAGGGCGTCCATGGCCAGTTGCAGGGATTCGGGGTCGAGGCTGCCGAAGCCCTCGTCGATGAACAGCGATTCGATCTTCAACGTGCTCGACGCCATCGAGGCCAGACCCAGCGCGAGGGCCAGCGACACGAGGAAGGTTTCGCCGCCGGACAACGAATGCACCGAGCGCAGTTCGTCGCCCATCTCCGTGTCCATCACCAGCAGGCCGAGCATGCTGCCGCCGCGCTTGAGGCGATAGCGCTTGACCAGTTGCCGCAGCTGCACGTTGGCGTGATGCACCAGCAGGTCGAGGTTGTAGGCCTGGGCGATCTTGCGGAAGGTGTCGCCGGTGGCCGAGCCGATCAGCGCATTGAGCCGCGCCCAGCGCTGATACTCGGCATAGGCGTCGGCGATCTGCTGCGCCAGCGCCTGATTGGCGTTCTGGCGGCGCTGGTCTTCGGCTTGTTCGGCGCGCAGTTCGGCGCAGTGTTGCTCACTGGCCGTGCACTGGTTTTGCAGGTCGGAGAGGGCGCTGGCGAGTTGTTCGGCATCCAGATTGCCGTTGTGCTGGGCTTGATGATCGAGCAGGCGCTGATCGCGTTCCTGCAACAACACCTTGGCCTGCTCGACGGCTTTTTCGTTGAGCAGCAGGCGCTGGCGCAGTTCATCGACTTGCGCGTCATCGACTCGCAGCAGGTCTTCGAGGCCGCCGTCATCCAGTTCCGGATGGCGAGCGCGCCAGTCTGCGATCTTGCCGGCCAGATCGCGGTCTTCGCTTTCCAGCGCTTGCAGACGCTCCTGCTGCGCTTTGAGTTCGGCGGCGATTTGCACGAGTTGCGTACGCGCGTCCTGCAGCGCCTGAGCCGTCGTGGATTCGGAGTTGCGCGCCTGTTCCACGGCCTGTTCCAGTTGCTGCTGCCAATGCTCGGCGCAGGTGTGATCGCCCAACAACTGCGCAAGCTTGTGCTGGCTGGCGAGTTGCTGTTCGGTCAGCGCGTTGAGCTGCTGTTCAGCGTTTTGCAGCTGCTGAACACGGCCCTGTTGGCGGTCCTGTTCTTTCTCGAGTGTCTGCTGGCGTTGTTGTTGCTCGGCCAGCTCTTCCTTCTGCTGATCGACTTGCGCCAGACGTTCGGCAATCTGTCGGTCGAGCTGCATGAAGGTCGCGGCCGGTTCGGCGCGCAGGGCTTCGAGGGTGTCGCTCGGCAGCAGTGTGGAGAAGGCCGCCAGTTCTTCGTCCAGGCGCTGGCGGTCAGCGCTCAGCTCGCGCTGCTGATTGCTCAGGTGCTGCGACGCTTGCTGGTGTGCGGTTTCGGCCTGACGCAATTGCTGGGTCAGCCGCGCCGCATCCTGTTGCAACGTGAGCAGGGCGGTCTGGCGCTGTTCGTCCTGGGTGATGCTCTGGTTCAGCTGTTCATTCTGGCGAGTCAGCCACGCAGCTCGCTTGTCACTGTCCTGATTCAGCAACGACGCCGCCAGCGGATGCGCCTCGATGCTTGGCGTCAGCGTCTGCTGCTGAGCCGCCAGTTGCTCCTGCTGTTGCAGCAGTTCTTTTTGCCGGGCAATCACGCCACCGACATCGGCGCGCAACTCAGTGAGTTTTTCCTTAAGTTGATCGACCGCTTGCTGCGCGCTGGCCTGCTCGCTTTCGTCGTGACGGCCGAGGCTTTGCAGCAGGGCTTCCGGCTGGTGGTACGGGTGTTCGTTGCTGCCGCAGACCGGGCACGGCTGGTCGTCCTGCAATTGCGCGCGCAGCTCTTCGACACTGGCACTGCGGGCCAGACGCTGACGCTCGAGCAGTTCACGAGTGACGTTGAGGGTCTGTTCGGCGACGGTCAGCTCGGACTTGGTTTTCACCCCGTCCTGGGTCAGGCGCTCGCGCTCCTGTTGCGCATCGACCTGACGCTGTTGAAGCTCGGCACTGCGCTTGTCCAGATCCTGCTGACTGGCCCACAGGCGCGTCATGTCTTCGATGGCGCGCAGTTGCTTGCGGTTGTCCTGCAACAGAGTGCCGAGGATGCCGATCTGCTCGGCGACGGCGTCCGGCTCGGCGCCGGCCTCCTTGAACAGCACTTCCAGCTGCTGCTTTTGCGTGGCGAGCGCTTCGGTGGCGCGGGCGGCGTTTTCTTCGAGGGAAGCCAGTTCGCCTTGGCCCTTGTTCAACCGATTGCCGATCAGCATCAGTTGCTGCAAGCGGTCGCGATAGGCATTCCACGCTTCGCTCAACGGCGCCAAGTGAGCGCTTTGCTCAAGATCGGCGGCAATGCGCTGCAAGCGTTCGGCGACTTGTTTTTGCTGATCGAGCAAAGTCTGAATTGTGCTCTGGCCCTGGGCGCAGGTCTGCTCAGCGGTTAGCTTCGCTTCAGTGCCGGATGCAACATCTTTGGCGAGGCGGGCGAGGGTGCTTTGCTCCTCGAAAGCCTGACGCAACAGTGGCGCGCTTTCGCTTTGCTGCGTTTGCGCCTGGGTCAGGGCGATCTGCGCTGTGGCGAGATCCTGTTCCAGTCGCGTCTGGCGCTCAGCCAGTTCGCCTTGTTGCCGGGTGTGCGCATTGATCTGTTCCGCCAGCGGCGTCAGCTGTGCATCCAGTTCGGTTTTGCGGGCGAACTGGTGACGTTGCGGGGCAAGTTGTTCCAGGCGGGTGAGCTTCAGACGCTCGCCGGCCAGCGACTCCCGTTCGTGCTCGGCGCTGCGCAGTTGTTCGACGGCGGCCTGTTGCGAGTCTTGCAGCCGCAGCAGCTCCTTGAGCCAGCCGTGCTGCTGCTCGATTTGCTTGAGCTGCGCCTGCTGCAACTTCAGTTGTTGCTGGGCGGCGTTGAAGCGCTCGTCCAGTTCCGCGCGAGCCTCGGGGGCCAGCGGGGTCACGCCGGTGGCTTGATCCTGCAACTGCTTGTGAGCTTCGCGGGCCTCTTTGGTCTTGTCGAATGCGCGCCGGCCGAGGCGGGTGTAGAGCGCGGTGTCGGTGAGTTTTTCCAGCAGTTCGCTGCGGTCGTTGTCATCGGCCTTGAGGAAGGCGCTGAACTCGCTCTGGGCCAGCAGCACGGCGCGGGTGAACTGTTCGAAGTTCAGGCCCAGCGCAGCTTCGAGCTGAGTCTTGTACTCGCCTTTCTGGCTGGCGAGCAGTTGATCCTGATCGATGTCGCGCAGGCTCTGACGGCTGGCCTGCAACTTGCCGCCGGCCTTTTCCCGGGCGCGGTTGGCTTCCCAGCGCGCGCGATAGCGACGGCCATCGACGCCGACAAAATCCACTTCGGCAAAACCTTCGCCGGTGCCACGACGCAGCAGGGTGCGCGGGTCGCCGGTGGCGATTTCGCCGTCGGCGTCCGGCACCTTGGCGTCACGTCCGGTGTTGTTCAGACGCGGCACGGCGCCGAACAGCGCCAGGCACAGCGCATCGAGCAAAGTACTTTTACCGGCGCCGGTCGGGCCAGTGATTGCGAACAGGCCGGCGCTGGCCAGCGGTTCGGCGGTGAAGTCGATCTCGAACGGGCCGGCCAGCGAAGCGAGGTTCTTCAAACGAATGGCGAGAATCTTCATGGCTGCTCGCCCTCCATCTGTACGTCTTGCAGCAGCTCGGCGAAGTCCTTGAGGGTTTGCTCATCGACCTCGCTGCCGTAGTTGTCGAGCCAGGCGCGGCTGAACAACTCCTGCGGCGTGAGCTGGTCCAGTTCGATCAGCGCGCTGCCGTCCTCAGCGCCGTCAGCGCCACGGTTACCGGCGTATTCGGCGGCGATCCGCACCAGTCGCACTGCCTTGCCTTGCAGGGCGCTTTCGACCTGATGGCGCAGATCCGGCTGAGGCTCGTCGAGGCGTACCCGCACTTCCAGCCACGGTTGGCGCTGGGTTTCGGCCAGCAGGTCGATGTTCGGCAGGTCCGCCAGTTGCAGCAGAATTTCCGCCAGTGGCGCAGGGCCGAGGCGCTGAAGATTGACGGAGCGGGGGATCAGCATCGGCTCGACGCTGACCAGGGTTTCGCCGTCCAGAACGACGTCGAGCACCTGATGCTGATAACTGATCTCCGAAAACGACAACGGGATCGGCGAGCCGCTGTAGCGAATCCGCTCTTCACCGTTGACCTTCTGCGGCTTGTGCAAATGGCCGAGCGCGACATAGCTGATGCTCGGCCCGAACAGGCTGGCGGGCAAAGCTTCGGCGTTGCCGATGATCAGGCTGCGCTCGGAGTCTTCCGACACCGAGCCGCCGGCCATGTGCGCGTGGCTGATGGCGACCAGTGCCTGGCCCGGCTGGCGCTTGGCATTCGCCGCTTCGATCAGCCATTCATGCACCTGACCAATGCCACGCAGATAGTTGTCGCCCAGATGCGCGCCGGTCACTTCGGCAGGCCGCAGGAACGGCAGCGCCAGGCACCACGCGGCGATTTCGCCGGACGCATTCGGCAGCGGCAACAAAAGACGCTCTGCATCCAGTTGCCCGTCATCCAGCCACAACACTCGGCCCAGCGCATGCGTGCGCAAACGCCGCATCAACGGCGCGGGCAGTTCGATCCGCGAACCGGAATCGTGGTTGCCGGCGATCATCACGATGGTCAGCAACGGCTGCTGCTCGTGGGCATTGACGATGAAATCGTAGAGGCGTTCCTGGGCTTTGACCGGTGGATTGACCGTGTCGAAGATGTCGCCAGCGATCAGCAGCACGTCCGGCTGCGCCAGCTTCAATTGGCGCAGCAGCCACTCGAGAAAACAGGCGTGCTCGAAATCGCGCTCCTGGCCGTGCAGGTTCTGCCCAAGGTGCCAGTCGGAGGTGTGAAACAGACGCAAGGCTGACTCCGCAATATAAAGAGGTGATGGCCGCAGGAAAAAGGCGCGGCGAAAAAGAAGAGAGTTTACGGGCAAAAGCCTCGATCGGACTGCAACTACTTCGGATAAAGCGGCGGCAACCCGCTGTCCCCGACCGGATCCTGCACCCGCTCCGCCGTTGGGATCGTCCGGATCGCCCGCCACAAATCCTCACCCTGCCAATGCTGCCCGGTCTCGCTGTACAGCGCTCCGTTCAAGCCGTCGAGCGCATCCGACAAGGGGACAAACCGCGCCGCCATATCCGCCAGGGTTTCCGGCTGTTGGCGGGCCCAGGCGTCGAGGGCCTGGCGGGTGGCGTGGGGGTCGTTGGCCTGGCTGGCGCGTTTGATGTCGTCGAGCAGGGTGCGCGGGCTTGGGCCGGTTTGCGCGGCGCGCAGGATTGCCGGTTGCCAGCGGGCACGCCACCAGAGGCCGAAGCCGAGCAGGGTGGTGCAGGCGAAAACGAACGTGCTGAGTTTCCACCACCACAAGGCTTCGCTGTCGGCCGCGCTGAGCGGTAGTGCGTTGCCCGCCGGGGTGTCGACTTGCAGGCTCGGGTTGTTCGCCACTTGCAGGGTACGTGCCGGCAGGCTGGTGTGTTCCAGGTGGTCTTCGAAAGTGTTCCACCAGACCACGTCCACCGTTGGCAATTCGATCGAGCCACTGCGGCTCGGCACCAGCGCTTCGCGTTCTTCACGGCTGCCGATCAGGCCGCGGTCGCTGCTCTGGTTGTTCAGCACCGGTTGATCCGGATAGCGGCGCAGGCCATTGGCCTCGGTGGCGGGCAGGGCGGGCAGCTGCGAGCTGGCCAGGCCTTCGACCTTGAGGGTCAGGCTGCGGGTCAGGGAGTCGCCGACCTGAGTGTGTTCCGGCTCCGGGTTCCAGCTCTCGCTCAGGCTCAGGCTGCGGGCCGGCAGCCACGGTGCGTCGCTGGGGTAGGTCATCGGTTTCGGTTTGACCGTCAGCGACGTGGCGCTGGAGCTGACGCGCATCAGTTTGCCGGGCTTGGGCCCCTGCGCCGTGGCGTCCTGCGAGGGCTGGGTGTCGACCAGTGTGGCGCTGAACGTCTGCGGGGCGATGCTCAGTAAACCGCTGTGCTGCGGATAGATCGCATAACGCATCTCGATCACGCCATGGCGCACACCGTTGATGTCTTTTTCATAGGTGCGCATGTCGCCCAGTTGCTCGATGCGCGCGTCGGCGATCTGCAACGGCGTCAGGCTGCTGTCGTCGTACAGCGACACCGAATGGTAGATGCGCAACGTCAGGATGGCCTGGGCCTGCACATAGACGTTGGTCTGGTCGAGGCTGGCTTCGATGAACACCGGTTCGCGGGCATTGTTCTCTTCGCGGGTGTCGCTCTCGATCACCTGCACGGTGATCGGCTGGCTCTCGACGTCGCCCAGTTTCAGCGGCGGGATTTCAACGCTGCCGTTCTGCTTGGGCAGCAGCGTGATGATCCAGCGAGTGGTGGCGCGGTTGTCACCGTTGAGCGTGTTCAACTGGTTGACCTGACGCGTGCCGCGCACTTCGAACAGCGGCTCCAGCGGGCTCAGATCCGGTTTGCCGAACTGCGTGACATCGTTGGATTCGAGGGTGAGTTCGACCGTCTCGCCGGAGTTCAGGCGACTGCGATCCACACTGGCCGTCAGCTCGGCCGCCTGGGCGGTGGCCGTGCAGATCAGTAGGGGCAGCAAGAGAGCGGTGAAACGGGTCATCGAATGTTTTCCTGATCCTGATGTTGTTGCTGTTCGTACCAGAATTTGCGTCGCAGCAGTTCGCCCGGGTCATCCGGGATCTTGCCCAGCCATTGTTCCAGCGCCTGCTGTTGCTCGCCTTCGAGGTTGTCCTCATTGGGGCGCAGCAGCGGCTGGGTGTTCTGCTCCTCGCCCGGTTCGCTGTCCGGCAGCTCGTTGGCACCCGGCAACGGCGGGGTAGTCGGTGGCGGCTCGCTGGCGGACTCGCCGGTTTGCGGCTCGCTGTGGGTTTCGCTTTTGACCGCTGGTGGTGGTGCGGTCGGTGGCGGTGGTTCATCGCCCGGTATGTTTGGCTGCGCCGGTTTGTCTTGCGGTTCGGCCGGCGGCGGGGCGTTTTTCTGTTTCAGCAGGTTTTCCACCAGCGCCTTGTTGGTCAGCGCCGGACGCAGATCCGGCTGACGTTCCAGGGCCTGTTCGTAGGCGTCCAGCGCTGCTTCCAGCTCGCCGCCTCTGGCCAGGGCGTTGCCACGATTGTAGTGGGCGTGGGCGTCATTGCCCTCGGCGAAACGCTGAGCGGCGCCACTGTAGTCGCCGGCCTCGTACAACGCCACCCCTTGCCATTGCGGATCTTCGAAATGCTTCGCCGCTTCGGCCGGGCGCTTCTGTTTGAGCAGATGCAGGCCTTGCTGATCGGGGCGCAGCCACAGGTCTTCGAAGTCGAAGGCATAGCTCGGTTGCGGCAATGCCAGCAGCAACGGCAGGCAGAACAACCAGCCACGCCGCCCGGCGCACGCGGCGAGCAGCAACAGTGGCAACAGCAGCCAGTAACCCTGATCGGCCCAGGTGTCGAGGCGCACGGTCTGGCCATCGTTGCGCAGGCTGCGCGGGCCATCGAGCAGGCCGAGGTCGCCCAGATCGGATTCATCCAGCCGTGCGCTGCGGTACTCGCCGCCGACTGCGTTGAGGAATGCGCCGAGGCCCGGGCTGTCGAGTTGCGGTACCCGGATCGCGCCCTGGGCGTCCTTGAGGAAACTTCCGTCCTCCTGAGCAATCGGTGCACCCTCGGCGGTGCCGATGCCGAGCATCAACAACTGCGCCGATTGGCCGCTGAGCGCATGGCGAATGCCCTGGCGTTCTTCTTCCGACAGCGAAGAACCGATCAGCAGAATCCGCCCCTGACCCAACGCACCCTGCTTGAGCAACGCCAACGCCTTGCTCACTGCCAGATCGGCGCGATGGCCGCTTTCCGGCATCAGCGAAGGCTTGAGCGCGTCGAGCAGGTTGCGACTGGTCGCCAGGTCATCCGACAGCGGCACCAGCGTATGGGCGCTGCCGGCGTAAACGACGATGGCGGTCTGGGCGTCGCTGCGCACTTTCAGCAGGTCGAACAGCTTGCGCCGGGCCTGTTCCAGTCGCGTTGGCGGCGAATCGGTGGCGAGCATTTCCGGGGTCAGCTCCAGCACCACCACCAACGGATCGGCGGGTTTCTGGCTGGTCTGTTCGACCCGCTCCCAGCTCGGCCCGAGCAACGCCAGAATCGTCAGCAGCCAGGCCACGCTCAGGGCGACCCACGGCAACTTGCTGTCGCGACCGCTGCCGCCACTGAGCAGCGTGGCGTGAAAGGCCGGCGGCAGAATCATCTGCCAGCGACCTGCGCGCTTCTGTCGGTGCCAGAGCTGCCAGATCAGCCAGCCGAGCAACGGCAGCAGCAACAGCCACCAGGGGCGGAACCAGTGCGGCCACAGGGCGATCATCGGCGCCTCCGCAAACGCAGGCGCTTGAGGCGCTCGCGCCAGTCAGGCAGGGGGCTTTGCAGATACAGCTCCTTGGTGAACAGCCGTTGCAGCGGGTTGTCCGGCCACAACACACGGGCGACCAGCAAAATGCTCAGCAGCAGCGCGAATGCCAGCGGCCACTGATACAACGCCTGTGCCGGACGGGCCTGGGTCGGTTGCTGAGTCACCGGTTCGAGCTGATCGAGGGTGTCCTTGATCGCTTGCAGTTGCTGGCCGTCGCGAGCGCGGAAGTACTGGCCGCCGGTGACCTCGGCGATGGCCTTGAGCGCCGGTTCGTCGAGATCGAGGGTCGGGTTGCCGCCGAGCAACGCCGTGGCGCCGCTTTCTTCAGGATCGGCACCGATACCGATCGGATAGATTTTCACACCTTCGCTGGCGGCCAGTTTTGCGGCGGTCAGCGGGTCGATTTCGCCGCCATTGTTCGCGCCGTCGGTGACCAGAATCAGCACCCGGCTCTGGGCCGGACGCATGCGCAGGCGCTTCAGGGCCAGGCCGATGGCGTCGCCAATCGCGGTGTTCTTGCCGGCGATGCCGATCCGCGCTTCGTCGAGCCAGACCCGCACGGTGCGCCGGTCAAACGTCAGCGGCGCTTGCAGGTAAGCCTGGCTGCCAAACAGGATCAGGCCGACGCGGTCGCCATCGCGGCTTTCGAGAAAATCACCGAGCAAATGCTGAACCAGCGACAGGCGACTGACGTCTTCGTCGTTCCATTGCATGTCCGGGAAGTCCATCGAGCCGGACACGTCCACCGCCACCAGCAGATCACGGCCGCTGGCGGCAATCGGCAGCGGTTCGCCGAGCCATTGCGGGCGGGCGGCGGCGATCAGCAGAAACAACCACAGCAGCATGAACGGCGCTTGCTGGCGCCACGCTGGCAGATTGGCCCGGGCGCGACGGCGGGCGAGGCCTTCCAGGTCACCCAGAAAACTCACTTTCAGCGCCGGCTCGCCGCTGTCGGCCACCGGCAGCACAAGGCGCATCAGCCACGGCAGCGGCAACAGCAGAAAGATCCACGGCCAGGCGAACTCAAACATGTTTGCGGATCCAGGTGTCGACTGCCTGGGTCAGGCCGGCGATGGCTTTGTCGTCGAGCTTGCACTCGGGTTTGTAGGCGCCTTCGACGAGCACCATCCAGCGGGTCAGGCCGGCGGCGGGGCAACGGTTGTCGAGAAACGCCAGCCATTTGCGGCCGTTGAGGGTGTGGCTCTGGCTGTAGGGATAGTGGTTGCGGCACAGGCGCTTGAGCAGGCCGTTGAGCTGCTGCAGCCAGGCACCGGCCGGGGCACCGTCGTAGGGTTTGGGCATCTGCGCCAGTTCGGCGAGTGCGGCGATGCGCACCGGGTCGAGTGGCAGTTCGGCGCGCACGATCGGTTTCTTCTTGATCGGAATGAAACGTCGCAGCCGCCAGATCGCGAAACCGATTACCGGCAACAGTAAAAGCAGCAACCACCAGCCCGGCGCCGGCGGCCAGAAGGCAATCGGTGGCGGGGAGATCAGCGGTTGCAGTTGTTCGAGGCCGTTCATCGACCTTTCCCCGGACGCTGCGGGTTCAGGAACTCGCGCATCTGTTCGACCATTTCGCTCTGGGTGCTCAGCGGCATCAGCAGTACGCGCAGCTTCTGCGCGAGCAACTCCCAGCGGGCGATGCGCGCTTCGGCCTGGGCGCGGTAGGTCTGGCGCAGGTCGAAGTTGAGGGTGTCGAGTTCCAGCTGCGCGCCGCGTTCGGCGAATCTCAGCAGCCCAGCAGCGGGCAGGGCGTGGTCCAGCGGATCGGAAAGCGGCAGCATCAAAAGGTCGCAATGGCGCGACAACAGGCTCAATTGCTGCTCGGCGCTGTCGGACAGTGCGCGCTCGTCGCAGATCACGATCACCAGACTGCCCGGTCGCAGCACTTCGCGGGCCCGGCGCAACGCCACTCCAAACGCATCGCGATCCGGCTCCCGCTCGCTGTGCAGCGACTGATTGACCTTCACCAGCCGGTTGAGCAGTTGCAAAAGGCTCTGCTTGCTGCGACGCGGTTTGATTTCGTAGTGCTCGTTGTCGCCGAACACCAGCCCGCCCACCCGGTCGTTGTGACCCAGCGCGGCCCAGCCGATCAGCGCCGCTGCCTGCGCTGCGAGCACCGACTTGAACATCAGCCCGGAACCGAAAAACAGCCGCGTGCTTTGCTCGACCATGATGAAAATCGGCCGTTCACGTTCTTCATGGAACAGTTTGGTGTGCGGTTCCTGCGTCCGCGCGGTGACGCGCCAGTCGATGGTGCGCACGTCGTCGCCGGCCTGATAGACCCGCACCTGATCGAAGTCGACGCCACGACCACGAAACTTGGAGTGGTGCAGGCCGATCAGCGGACTGCGCTGGCTCGGCGTGGAAAACAGCTGCACTTCGCGCACGCGGTGACGCATCTCGATCAGCTCGGCGAGGCTGATGCGGATGCCCGGTTCGGACGGCAGAGAGGCGTTCATCGGGGTCAAGCGACGGCTACGACGTCGAGAATCCGTTGCACCACCCGATCCTGGTCGATGCCAGCGGCTTCGGCCTCGAACGACAGAATAATGCGGTGACGCAACACGTCGAACAGCACAGCCTGGATGTCTTCCGGGCTGACGAAGTCGCGACCGGCCAGCCAGGCGTGGGCGCGGGCGCAGCGGTCGAGGGCGATCGAGCCGCGCGGGCTGGCGCCGTAGGCGATCCACTCGGCCATTTCCGGGTCGAACTTGGCCGGGTTGCGCGTGGCCATGACCAGTTGCACGAGGTATTCCTCCACGGCGTCCGCCATATACAGACCGAGGATTTCCTTGCGCGCGGCGAAGATCGCCTGCTGGCTGACCCGGCGTTCGGGCTTGGTTTCGCCGTTCAGGGCTTCGCCACGGGCTTGTTGCAGGATCCGGCGTTCGACGGCGGCGTCCGGGAAACCGATTTTCACGTGCATCAGGAACCGGTCGAGCTGGGCTTCGGGCAGCGGATAGGTGCCTTCCTGCTCGATCGGGTTCTGCGTGGCCATCACCAGAAACAGCGGCGACAGCTCGTAAGTACTGCGCCCGACACTGACCTGACGTTCGGCCATCGCTTCGAGCAATGCCGACTGGACCTTGGCCGGGGCACGGTTGATTTCGTCCGCCAGCACCAGGTTGTGGAAGATCGGGCCTTGCTGGAACACGAAGCTGCCGGTTTCCGGGCGATAGATCTCGGTGCCGGTGATGTCGGCCGGCAGCAGGTCCGGGGTGAACTGGATGCGATGGAACTGGGCTTCGATGCCCTCGGCGAGCTCTTTGATCGCTTTGGTCTTGGCCAGACCCGGAGCGCCCTCGACCAGCATGTGGCCGTCGGCGAGCAGGGCGATGAGCAAGCGCTCGATAAGTTTTTCCTGGCCGAGAATCTGCGTTGAAAGAAAGGTTCGCAGCGCCAGCAGCGCTTCACGATGTTCCATCGATGACTGTTCCTGGAAAGGGTGGCCACAGGCGTTCGGATAACGCCGGGGCTGGGGGCGTTACTTTAATCCATCGCAGGGGGTGGCGACTAACGGCATTTTGCGCAAAGTGCGGGAAATGACCGGGGCAATTGTTGGAATTTTGTAGGGCGGGGGATGTGCGGTGTTCTTTCGGGCCCTATCGCGAGCAAGCTCGCTCCCACAATGAACCATGTTCTCCTGACAGAACGCGGTCACTGTGGGAGCGAGCTTGCTCGCGAAGGCGCCAGTTCAGACACCCTCAAATCTGGCTGATGTAAGTGCCAGTACCATCAAGAATGTTCTTCAGGGTTTCCTCAACCTCGGCCAGATCCACCATGTCCGGATTGAAGGTGATTTCCAGCACATCATCCCCGTTCAACGCATCGGCATCGGCGGCCGCGATTTCGATCTTCAGCAGAGTCTTGGTCAAGGTGACCTTGACGCCATCAAGGGTCGACGGCTCGCCATCCAGGGTGATCTCCAGCTCGTCCTCGTCCGGGTAGCGGCTCATCAGGAACATGTCGCCCTTGTCGCTGTGGCAGCAGAGCATGGCCATGTTGTCTTCTTCGTCGTCGCACGGGTTGACGATCAAAAGGGCGGTGGTCATTTGCATGGGGAATTCCTGCCTCGGCGGGCTTGTTGGTCGCAATTGGGCGCGATTCTGCCAGCCCCCGGGAATTTCTGCATGTGAGAGTGTCAGAGGATGTGTCGTGAACGCGACACAGGTCAATGGTCATTCCTGGCACGCCTGTACCGTAAAAACGGGCATTCAGACCGGCGTTCCGCCCTATGAATGCTAGTGTTTACCGATGCGCAGGCCTTGGTTTACGTGCCAATGACCGAATATGTCGCAGCACCGCAAGCAGACACATTGTCGCACCCATTAAGCTGCGCAACGGATGAGCACCCGTAAAGGCATTGCCAGGGCCCCGCGAGCGGCGCCGGGCAGTCGTTTTTGCAGATGCCCATTCATGGAAGGTGAATGTGACCTGAGTGTCTCGTCCAGCTTCACCCACCTGTCACCCTGTTTCCTCTGCCCGAGAATCAGGAACAGGGCGACGGAACGCCCCGAAAGGGGTTTTGTACGCGACGCTTTCCATCAATAACAAGCCCAAGCGGAGTACCACAGATGGCGTTCTTCACCGCAGCCAGCAAAGCCGACTTCCAGCACCAACTGCAAGCGGCACTGGCGCAGCACATCAGTGAACAGGCACTGCCACAAGTGGCGCTGTTCGCTGAACAATTCTTCGGCATCATTTCCCTGGACGAGCTGACCCAACGTCGCCTCTCCGACCTCGCTGGCTGTACTCTTTCTGCGTGGCGCCTGCTTGAGCGCTTCGATCACGCGCAACCACAAGTGCGCGTCTACAACCCCGATTACGAACGTCACGGCTGGCAGTCGACCCACACCGCGGTCGAAGTGCTGCACCATGACTTGCCGTTCCTGGTGGACTCGGTGCGTACCGAGCTGAACCGTCGCGGCTACAGCATCCACACCCTGCAGACCACCGTGCTCAGCGTGCGTCGTGGCAGCAAGGGCGAGTTGCTGGAAATCCTGCCAAAAGGTTCGACCGGCGAAGGCGTGCTGCACGAGTCGCTGATGTACCTGGAAATCGACCGCTGCGCCAACGCGGCCGAACTGAATGTGCTGACCAAGGAACTGGAACAGGTCCTGGGTGAAGTCCGCGTCGCGGTCGCCGATTTCGAGCCGATGAAGGCCAAGGTGCAGGAAATCCTCACCAAGCTCGATAACAGCGCATTCGCCGTCGATGCCGACGAAAAGAACGAAATCAAGAGCTTCCTGGAATGGCTGGTGGGCAACCACTTCACCTTCCTCGGCTACGAAGAATTCACCGTGACCGATGAGCCGGATGGCGGCCACATCAAGTACGACCAGGATTCCTTCCTTGGCCTGACCAAACTGCTGCGCACCGGCATGACCTATGACGAGCTGCGCATCGAAGACTACGCCGTCAATTACCTGCGCGAACCGACCCTGCTGTCGTTCGCTAAAGCCGCGCACCCGAGCCGCGTACACCGTCCGGCCTACCCGGATTACGTGTCGATCCGTGAACTCGACGCCGACGGCAAAGTGATCAAGGAACACCGCTTCATGGGCCTGTACACCTCGTCGGTGTATGGCGAAAGCGTGCGTGTCATCCCGTTCATCCGCCGCAAGGTCGAGGAAATCGAGCGCCGCTCGGGCTTCCAGGCCAAGGCTCACCTGGGCAAGGAACTGGCTCAGGTTCTGGAAGTGCTGCCGCGTGACGACCTGTTCCAGACCCCGGTCGACGAACTGTTCAGCACCGTGATGTCGATCGTGCAGATCCAGGAACGCAACAAGATCCGCGTGTTCCTGCGCAAAGACCCGTACGGTCGTTTCTGCTACTGCCTGGCCTACGTGCCGCGCGACATCTACTCCACCGAAGTTCGCCAGAAGATCCAGCAAGTATTGATGGAGCGCCTGAAAGCCTCCGACTGCGAATTCTGGACCTTCTTCTCCGAGTCCGTGCTGGCCCGCGTGCAACTGATCCTGCGCGTCGACCCGAAAAACCGCATCGACATCGACCCGCTGCAACTGGAAAACGAAGTGATCCAGGCCTGCCGCAGCTGGCAGGACGACTACGCCGCCCTGACCGTCGAAACCTTCGGCGAAGCCAACGGCACCAACGTGCTGGCCGACTTCCCGAAAGGCTTCCCGGCCGGCTACCGCGAGCGTTTTGCAGCGCATTCGGCCGTGGTCGACATGCAGCACCTGCTCAACCTGAGCGAGAAGAAGCCGCTGGCCATGAGCTTCTACCAGCCGTTGGCCTCCGGCCCGCGCGAGCTGCACTGCAAGCTGTATCACGCCGATACCCCGCTGGCCCTGTCCGACGTACTGCCGATCCTGGAAAACCTCGGTCTGCGCGTGCTGGGTGAATTCCCGTACCGTCTGCGTCACACCAACGGTCGCGAGTTCTGGATCCACGACTTCGCGTTCACCGCAGCCGAAGGTCTGGACCTGGACATCCAGCAACTCAACGACACCCTGCAGGACGCGTTCGTCCACATCGTCCGTGGCGATGCCGAGAACGATGCGTTCAACCGTCTGGTGCTGACCGCCGGCCTGCCATGGCGCGACGTTGCGCTGCTGCGTGCCTACGCCCGCTACCTGAAGCAGATCCGCCTGGGCTTCGACCTCGGCTACATCGCCAGCACCCTGAACAACCACACCGACATCGCTCGCGAACTGACCCGGTTGTTCAAAACCCGCTTCTATCTGGCCCGCAAGCTCGGCAGCGATGATCTGGACGACAAGCAACAGCGTCTGGAGCAGGCCATCCTGACCGCGCTGGACGACGTTCAAGTCCTCAACGAAGACCGCATCCTGCGTCGTTATCTGGACCTGATCAAAGCGACCCTGCGTACCAACTTCTACCAGACCGACGCCAACGGCCAGAACAAGTCGTACTTCAGCTTCAAGTTCAACCCGCACTTGATCCCTGAGCTGCCGAAACCGGTTCCGAAGTTCGAAATTTTCGTTTACTCGCCACGCGTCGAAGGCGTGCACCTGCGCTTCGGCAACGTTGCTCGCGGTGGTCTGCGCTGGTCCGACCGTGAAGAAGACTTCCGTACTGAAGTCCTCGGCCTGGTGAAAGCCCAGCAAGTGAAAAACTCGGTCATCGTGCCGGTGGGTGCGAAGGGCGGCTTCCTGCCGCGTCGCCTGCCACTGGGCGGCAGCCGTGACGAGATCGCGGCCGAGGGCATCGCCTGCTACCGCATCTTCATCTCGGGCCTGTTGGACATCACCGACAACCTGAAGGACGGCAAACTGGTACCGCCGGCCAACGTCGTGCGTCATGACGACGATGACCCGTACCTGGTGGTCGCGGCGGACAAGGGCACTGCAACCTTCTCCGACATCGCCAACGGCATCGCCATCGACTATGGCTTCTGGCTGGGTGACGCGTTCGCGTCCGGTGGTTCGGCCGGTTACGACCACAAGAAAATGGGCATCACCGCCAAGGGCGCGTGGGTTGGCGTACAGCGCCACTTCCGCGAGCGCGGCATCAATGTCCAGGAAGACAGCATCACGGTGGTCGGCGTGGGCGACATGGCCGGTGACGTGTTCGGTAACGGCCTGTTGATGTCCGACAAGCTGCAACTGGTTGCCGCGTTCAACCACATGCACATCTTCATCGACCCGAACCCGAACCCGGCCACCAGCTTCGTCGAGCGTCAGCGCATGTTCGACCTGCCGCGTTCGGCCTGGTCCGACTACGACACCAGCATCATGTCCGAAGGCGGCGGCATCTTCTCGCGCAGCGCGAAGAGCATCGCCATCTCGCCACAGATGAAAGAGCGCTTCGACATCCAGGCCGACAAGTTGACCCCGACCGAACTGCTGAACGCTTTGCTCAAGGCGCCGGTGGATCTGCTGTGGAACGGCGGTATCGGTACTTACGTCAAAGCCAGCACCGAAAGCCACGCCGATGTCGGCGACAAGGCCAACGATGCCCTGCGCGTGAACGGCAACGAACTGCGCTGCAAAGTGGTGGGCGAGGGCGGTAACCTCGGCATGACCCAACTGGGTCGTGTGGAATTCGGTCTCAATGGCGGCGGTTCCAACACCGACTTCATCGACAACGCCGGTGGCGTGGACTGCTCCGACCACGAAGTGAACATCAAGATCCTGCTGAACGAAGTGGTTCAGGCCGGCGACATGACCGACAAGCAACGCAACCAGTTGCTGGCGAGCATGACCGACGAAGTCGGTGGTCTGGTGCTGGGCAACAACTACAAGCAGACTCAGGCCCTGTCCCTGGCGGCCCGCCGCGCTTATGCGCGCATCGCTGAGTACAAGCGTCTGATGGGCGACCTGGAAGGCCGTGGCAAGCTGGATCGCGCCATCGAGTTCCTGCCGACCGAAGAGCAACTGGCCGAACGCGTTGCCGAAGGCCATGGCCTGACCCGTCCAGAGCTGTCGGTGCTGATCTCGTACAGCAAGATCGACCTCAAGGAGCAGCTGCTGGGCTCCCTGGTGCCGGACGACGACTACCTGACCCGCGACATGGAAACGGCGTTCCCGCCGACTCTGGTCAGCAAGTTCTCCGAAGCCATGCGTCGTCACCGCCTGAAGCGCGAGATCGTCAGCACCCAGATCGCCAACGATCTGGTCAACCACATGGGCATCACCTTCGTTCAAAGGCTCAAAGAGTCCACCGGCATGACCCCGGCGAACGTGGCGGGCGCTTATGTGATCGTGCGCGACATCTTCCACCTCCCGCACTGGTTCCGTCAGATCGAAGCGCTGGACTATCAGGTTTCCGCTGACGTGCAACTGGAGCTGATGGACGAGCTGATGCGTCTGGGCCGTCGCGCTACGCGCTGGTTCCTGCGTGCCCGCCGCAACGAGCAGAACGCTGCCCGTGACGTCGCGCATTTCGGTCCGCACCTGAAAGAGCTGGGTCTGAAGCTGGACGAGCTGCTGAGCGGCGAAATCCGCGAAAACTGGCAGGCGCGCTATCAGGCGTACGTCGCCGCCGGTGTTCCGGAACTGCTGGCGCGTATGGTGGCGGGGACTACCCACCTCTACACGCTGCTGCCGATCATCGAAGCGGCCGACGTGACCGGTCAGGACCCAGCCGAAGTGGCCAAGGCGTACTTCGCCGTGGGCAGCGCGCTGGACATCACCTGGTACATTTCGCAGATCAGCGCCTTGCCGGTTGAAAACAACTGGCAAGCCCTGGCCCGCGAAGCGTTCCGCGACGACGTCGACTGGCAGCAACGCGCGATCACCATCGCTGTTCTGCAAGCGGGCGGCGGTGATTCGGACGTGGAAACCCGTCTGGCACTGTGGATGAAGCAGAACGACGCCATGATCGAACGCTGGCGCGCCATGCTGGTGGAAATCCGTGCCGCCAGCGGCACCGACTACGCCATGTACGCGGTGGCCAACCGCGAGCTGAACGACGTGGCGCTGAGCGGTCAGGCAGTTGTGCCTGCTGCGGCGACTGCGGAGCTTGAGCTTGCTTGAGTAGCCGTTGAATGAAAAAGCCCCGCTCTCGAAAGAGGCGGGGCTTTTTATTTATGGCGGGTTTAAGCGCGGGTCTGCGAGATATCAATCCTCGTCAATCAAATCCTCGTACGTGTCAGGCGTAGCGCCGGGGTAATCAACATTCCTTTGCAGGATTTCGAGGTTGAACTTCAGGGTTGTACCTGCGCGCTCACTGAAATATTGAGCGTTGCTATTGGACTGGATGATTCCGGCATTTCGGGCTTTCAGGTAAATATTTGCGTTGTTTGTGCCCAGGTCATCAAGTGTGATGATTCTTTTGTTGTCATCCAGCAAGTTGAAGGAGGTTGTTTTTCCGCCAGCACCCGGCATGGCGCTGAGCTTCCCGGTAGCGCCTTTGCTGATGTAGTGAGCAAAGTAACCATGACCGCGAATCTCGATGTTGTAGTAATCCTCGTAACATGCGAAGTAGGCAATGAATTTGGGGTAGGTTCGGGTCGGTCCAACCGGGTGGCGCGGTTGGGACGGCAGCGTGGTGAGGACATTGGCTTCGCTGGCAGGGTAACTTTCATTCAGCAGATTCCGGAAAGTCAAACGGCTGCCGTTATATTCCAGGTGTGCGTAAAACGATCTTTTTTGATTCAGGCTCATAATGATCTTCCATGATGTCGAGTGGGTCTTGCGTGGTGTGGCGACTAATCTAATTGAGGTTTTTTCAGATGGAAGTCTGCAAGCGTTGCGAGGTATTGCTGTGTGAGGGACATGACGGCTGAGGGCAGTTTTAAAGCGGGTTTGAATGTTGTTTTATACTTCTATTTTAATATGTGTATTTCGAACCAATACCTCTCCCTGGCGATCTCCTTTCCGGGAGATGCCAGGGGGCAAAGGGGGGCTGTCAGTGCAGGTTTTGCCCCTGCTCGTGATCAAGCATCGACACGTTACCTGCCGACCTGGTCAATAAATTACTGAGCGACTGGTCAAATTTCTGCAGCGCCCGAACTTGTACGTTCTGCTGTTCATTGATATCCGCCACGATATCTTCCGAACGTTTGTAATCCGCCCACAACGGACTCAGCGCTCTGGCGTCCGTCCCTTGGGCCGTGCCGATATAGTTGAACTTCCCGTCATAAAAGTCCGCACTCACATCCGCCTTGACGTCCGAACTGCGCGACGTAATCAACTGGCTGTGAGTGTCGACGATCGCCACCACATCCGGGTTGGCCGCCCGCAGGCTCTGCATGTCCGGGTACACCGTCACCGAGCCGAACTGACGTTGCAGCGAAGCTTTCACCCAATCCACCGCCATGTCCGGTTTCGAGGTGGCGACGTAGGCATCGTGGATCGGCTGCACCAGCAGGCTCTGGCCGAAACCGGTGCCGGCGTTGGCCTGGTAGTTGCGCAGGTAGTCGCGGTTGGTCTGGGTGCTCGGGCTGTAAATCACGCCCAGCGACACGCCAGGGCCAGCCTTGACGGTGGTCATATGGCTGCGGCCAACCGGGTGGGGCAGCAAGGTGTCGAGCGACGATACCGCTTTGGGCGCGGTGGGGACCGAGCAGGCCGTCAGTGTCAGCAGTGAAAGGAACAGAGTGCTGGCGAACGCAGGTTTCATGGTGTTTCTCCCGTGAAACAACTTCAGTCGGAAAGTTTAAGTTGCCACTCTTCGCGGCAGTTGAATCAGACTAAACCTGTGGCGGTTTTATGAAACGACCAATCAGTGAAGTTATCAGGAGACCAATAGTTTGATTTGCTGTAAGCCGCGCAGGTTAATTGCGACCAGTATTAAAAACGCCCAAATCGACGATTTGAGCGTTTTTATTTATGGCTGACGTAACAGCAATCAGTTTTCCAGAGGGATCAACACTTTCTCATCGGGCGACAGCACCATGAATACCAGTAACTTGGCCGGTTTGCTCTTGCTGGCGTTTTTCGAGACCAAATGCTCGGAACCGGCCGGCTCGTACCAGTACTGACCCTTCTTGTAGGTGATCGGTTGTTCACCTTTGACCTGGGAAACGATCTCGCCTTCAAGCACGTAGGCCATGGCGGTGCCGTCGTGTTTGTGGGCGATCGAGGACTGGCCGGGTTTGTAATCGACTTCGATCATCATGGCTTTTTTGCCGGGGACGTTTTTCAGCATCTGATCCTGCAGCACCGAGATTTTCTCGGATGGGGAATCGGTGCCGTGGGCCAGTGCCGAAGCGCTGATGGTGAGGGCCAGAACGGCGAGCGGGGCGGCAAGCAAGTGCAGGACTTTCATGGTGATCACCTGATAAGTGGGGGAGTCGGTAATCACAGTAGTCTGCGGGCCGGGGTATTCAAACGGCCAATATTCGGGAAGTTCGGGTGACCAATCTGGGGGATTTCAGCGCATTCAAATACGCCATCGCGAGCAGGCTCGCTCCCACATTCAACCGTATTCAAATGTGGGAGCGAGCCTGCTCGCGATGGGGGTCTTTAAGGTCAAACGATCGGAAAGGAGTTGAAATCCACGCTATTGGCCAGACGACTGTCGATCAGGTCGATGAAGCCCTGGGCTTCCGGGCGATTGAAATGCGCCTGCATCGCCGCTTCCGACTGCCAGCGGGCGCTGACCGTCCAGCGGTGGCTGTCCTCGGGGCAGCGGTCGACCATGTAGGAATCGCAGCCCGGCGTTTCGCGCAGGGTTTCGACGATCTTCTGCAACTGCTTGCCCAGCTCCTCCGATCGGCCGGCTGCAGCCTGCACCTGTACGGTGTTGATCACTTCGTTGGACATTGCTCACACTCCTGAATCAGGCCGGACGAATCCTGCTCATTGAGGGATAACGCTTGTGCAGGATAGGCCTGCCCCCCCGGATCACCAATAACCAATCGGCGGTTAATCGTTTAGTCCAATCTACCCAACGACCTGTTGCAGAATGTCGCGCAGGCGGTCGAGCGCGATATCGATGTCCAGGGTTTCGATGGCGCCGAAACCGAAGTACATCCCGCTTTTGGCCGGCTGCTGATAATAGAAGCCGTCGATGGCGTACAGCCCGACTTCGACCTTTTTCGCCAGTTCGATCACCAGCGGCAAGTCGATCGGCACCTTGCAGAACACCGCCATGTGAAAACCCGCGCTGGGCGGCACGGCCTCCAGCCAGGGCGAAAGGTCGGCGGCCATGCGCGCCAGAATCCGTTCGCGGCGCTGGGCATAAATGGTGTGGCAGCGGCGGATGTGCTTGAGCAGACACCCTTCGGCGATGAACTTGGCCAGCGCCCATTGCGGCAGGGTGGAAGCGTGCAGATCGGTGAGCTGCTTGGCGCGAATCACCGCCTCGAGAATCGCCGGCGGCAGGATCGCGTAGCCCAGTCGCAGCTCCGGCAGCAGGGTTTTCGAGAAGGTGCCGACGTAGGCGACGATGCCGCGCTGATCGAGCTTGTGCAGCGAATCCGTCGGTCGGCCCTCGTAGCGGAACTCGCTGTCATAGTCGTCCTCGATGATGATCGCGCCCAGCTCATGAGCCCGTTCGAGCAGGGCCTCGCGCCGCGCCTGACTCATCGGCATGCCCAGCGGGAACTGGTGCGATGGCGTCACGTAAATCAGCCGCGTGCCCTCGGGAATTCGCTCGACCTGAATGCCCTCGGCATCCACCGGCACGCCGACCACCGTCGCCCCGTGAGTGCCGAACAGCAGCCGCGCGGGCGGGTAACCGGGATCTTCCATTGCCACCAGACTGCCGGGACGGATCAACACCCGGGTGATCAGATCCAGCGCCTGTTGCGCGCCGTTGCAGACCACGATGTCCTCGTCCTGACAGTTCACGCCACGGGAAAACGCGATGTGCCGGGCAATCGCGTTGCGCAGCGCCGGCAGGCCTTCCGGCACGCTGTAGAAACCTTTGGAATTGGCCATCTGCCGCAGCGCGTGAGAGACGCATCGGCGCCAGTCATCCTGGGGAAACTGGCCCTTGCTGGTGGCGCCGCCGATGAAGTCATAGCGCAGCGAACCCTCAAGCGTCGGATGGCGCAGGAACACCGGCAGATTGCGCCAGCTCTCGATTACTTCGGAGCTGGCCAGCTCGGAATGGCTTTGCTTGCGCTGGACCGGCGTCGAGCGGGCGTTGACGTAAGTGCCTTTGCCGATCACGCCGGTGAGGAAATTCTCGTAGGTGAGCTGCGCGTAAGTGTCGGAAATGGTCTTGCGCGAGATCCCCAGTTGCTCGGCGAGCAAACGGCTGGGCGGCAACTGCGTGCCGGCGGCCAGAAGCCCGGATTCAATGGCGCCGCGCAGTTGCTGGTACAACTGACCGGCCAGGTCCTTGCGGCCGTTGATCACGACATGAAGTTCCATACCGAGGGGGCTCTCCGGGCGATTGAGTGTGCCGGCCAGATTACTCCCGAATGCGGGCGGGGCAGAAGTTGCGTGGTCGAAAAACCGTGAATTGGCCTCCGGTTCAGTGGTCTGCCGTTTTTTCGTGGAATTGGGGCTGTAACGTTGCCGAATCAGCGCTTACCGTGAAATCACTCTTCTGCTGCCCGAGGCCCGCCCATGTCCCCGCGTCTGGATTACTACAGCGCTTCACCCAAAGCCATGAAAGCGATGATTGCCCTGGAAGCGCTGACCAGCAGCCTGAGCATCGAACCGCCGCTGCTGCACCTGATCAAGATCCGCGCCTCGCAACTCAATGGCTGCGCGTTCTGCACCGACATGCATTCGGTGGAAGCGCGGCGGGCAGGGGAGACGGATCGACGGCTGTACGCCATCGCCGTCTGGCGCGACAGCGGCTTCTTCAACCTGCGCGAACGGGCGGCGCTGGCCTGGACCGAGGCCGTGACGCTGCTGGCGGATAGCCGGGTGCCTGACGATGTTTACCAGCAGGCGCGGGAACAGTTCAACGAGACGGAACTGGTAGACCTGACCATGGCCGTCAGCACCATCAACAGCTGGAATCGCCTGGCGGTGAGCTTCCGCCAGATTCCCAGTGACTGACCACTTGCCATCAATCGCTCCGCCTCCTACACAGTGATCGTTCCCACGCTCCGCGTGGGAATGCCTCTGGGGACGCTCCGCGTCCAGTGACGCAGAGCGTCACGGGCTGCATTCCCACGCGGAGCGTGGGAACGATCTACGAAACTAGTTCGGTGGCCGCTGCGGTTTCACCGACGTGCCAAACGTGTTGCCCATCCGCGTACTCGTGGCCGCCGGCGTCGCCAGCCCCACCTGATTCGGCGGCCGCTTGTTCACCGGCACATTCATCGCTTCCTGATTCTTCTGCGCAGCCGCCGCGCCATCGGGGTTGTTGCCCATCTGCTGGCTCAGGCAATCGTAATTCGGCGCCTTGTAACCACCCACCGTCACCTCGACGCAGCCCAGCGGCTGCTCCGCGTGCGCACCGCCCAACACTGTCAGCAACAACCCGCCGAAGACGACTTTCCAGACTGATTTCATGCCTGCCTCCTGGCCGGCCCGAAGGGGCCGCTCTAGCTCAAGAGTCTAGTGCAACGGCGGCGCCGATCCCGTGATGGTTTTTTTGCAGTGGCCGTCACACCAGATTCATAAACAGCCCTCAGGATGACGGTTTTCAGGGATACATCAGCCGTGCAGCGAGGCCGTGCCAGGGACGAATTTGCGCGCTCAGCGCTCGTGCGCCAGCTCTGTCTGGGGCTGCTGCTTGGCTTGTTTCTGAGCCGCGCCGGCGCCGACCCGATGCCAGCGACGATGCGCATGACGCTGCACATCCCTGCCCAGGAACTGGCCCGTGCCCTCGATCAGTTCAGCCGCGCCACCGGCATGGCGGTGTTGGTCGACAGCCAGTTGAGTCGCGGTCGACGTTCGTTGGCGGTGGATGGCGAATTCACCGCCGCCGAAGCGTTGCGCCGGATGCTCGGCGGCAGCGGATTGATGGCCAAGTACAGCCGCGACGACGCGTTCACCTTGCAGGTTGCGCAAGTCGAGGAAGTGCCAATGCCGGCGGAGAAACCGACCCCCGCCAGCGCAGCGGTCAACCGCAGTTACGCCACAGCGGTGCAGGCCGCGATTGAACGCAACTTGTGCCGCTCGCCGCTGACCCGGCCCGGCAGTTTTCGCGCGGTGTTACAGCTGTGGATCGGCCGCGACGGCGTGGTGCAGCACAACCGGTTGGTCACCTCGACCGGCGATGTACGGCGCGATGCAGCGCTGGTAGACAGTTTTCACACGCTCAAAATCGACCGGCCGACACCCGGCGCATTGCGCCAGCCAGTCACGTTGCTGTTGTTACCCGAATCGTCAGGAAAGCGCATGGAATGCACACAATGGGAAGGAGTTTCCGGGGGATGAAAGACGCCGGACAAAGTTCGATGGTCCAGCTGTTCCTGACGTCCTACGAGGACTTTCGGGTGCGCCTGCGACGCCGTCTCGGCTCGGAGGACCTGGCCAACGACGTGCTGCACGAAACCTACCTGCGGGTCGACCGCATGGAAGCGCCGCCGAACCTGCTGCGGCCCAACGCCTACCTCTATCGCATGGCCCTGAACATCGCCGCCGACCGCCGCCAGGCCGATGCGCGGCTGCTCACCGGCAGCGAAGTCGAAGAGCTGCTGCAAGTCAGCGACGAAGCGCTGGACCCAATGCGTGTAGTCGGCGGCCAGAAGGAAATCCAGTCCCTGCTCAGCGCCCTCTACGAACTGCCGGCCCGGCGCCGCCGGATCTTCATCGCCGCACGCCTGGAAGAAGCGCCACACCTGGAAATCTCCCAGCGTTTCGGCATCTCCACGCGCATGGTCGAGAAGGAAATCAAGGCCGCCCTCGGACACTGCGCGGCCAAACTGGAAAGAAAAGTGTTTCAGCGGTTCGGTCGCGGGGCCGGAAAACCGTCTAGTGAATGAAGCTCCGATTGAGTGTCCCGATCAACCCGTCGAGTACCTGTGCGTTTGAACATCTTCCGTCTGACACCTGCCGAGCCCACGCCTGCCGAGCGTCTGCAAAGCGAAGCCCGCGACTGGCTGATCCTGCTGACCTCCGGCCGCGCCACGGTCGCTGACGCCCGAGCGCTGCGCCAGTGGTGCGCCCAAAGCCCCGAACACGCCCGCGCCTTCGAAGAGTGCAAGGCTTTGTGGCACCTGCTGCAACCGGCGGTCGAAGCGACGCAAGCGCCACGACGGTTTGGACGCCGGGCGTTTCTCGGCGGCGCGATTGCCGCGTCGGCGGCGTTCCTGCTGGTGCGCGGCACGATTCCGGGCGGGTTCTCCGGGCTCGGCGCGGATTACATCACCGAGGTCGGCCAGCAACGCCGCGTCGAACCGGCCGATGGCTTGAGCCTGGAACTGAACACCCAGACCCGCATCAACCAACGCTCGGTGGATGAGGGCGTGCAAGGTTTTGAACTGGTCAGCGGCGAAGTCGAAGTGCAGACCGCACGGCTGCCGATGGCGATGCAGGCCGGTGGCGGTTGGTTGCGGGCGAGCAGGGCGCGGTTCAACCTGCGCAATCTCGATCAACAGGTGTGCGTGACGTGTCTTGATGGAGCGGTAGAAGTGGAAGTTGAAGGTCGTAGCCTGCACCTGGAACCGGGCCAGCAATTGACCTATGACGCGCAACAGGTTGGCACCGTGCAAAGCGTCGACACGGCGGCAGTAACCAACTGGCGCCAACAGGTCCTTGTGTTCAACGGGGCTACCCTCAGCCAGATGATCGACGAGATCAACCGCTACCGCCCAGGCATGTTGCTGCTGCTCAACCGCGAGCTCGGCCAACGCCGCGTACAAGCACGTTTCTCCCTCGACCAACTGGCCGGCGTAGGCGCATTGATCCGCGATGCCTACGGCGTCAAATGCACCGAGTTGCCGGGCGGCGTAGTCGTCCTCAGCTAACTAAAAACAGTACTCACAAACACCCTATATCCCTGTGGGAGCCAGCCTGCTGGCGATGAGGGCAGCACATCCGACATCTCATTGCCTGACCCACCGCATCGCCAGCAGGCTGGCTCCCACAAAGTTCAACGGTGACCGCCGCTACTGCAACGGCCCCATCACCTGCCGATACTTCTCCACCCCCTGCGCCGTCTCCCGAGTCAACCGCACCTCCAGCCCCAACGGATCCTCCCGCCGATTCCCACTCAACTGCCGCCACCCCTTATCCATCTCCCAAACCCGCACCTGCAAATCACTCACCTCACCCAAAACCGCCACCCCAGCCGTAGGCGCCGGCAACGGATAGCGACTGCGCGCCGGCGCGACCGCGCGATACAACGTGTCCCCCTTGAGCCACCAGCGCACCCGCTGCAACGCCCCCGGCTGATCCGCCGCGCTACGAATAATGTCCAGCCGAAACCCCTTGCTGTCACTGCTGCGCACCGTAAGGGCAGGCGGGGCCGTCGCCGGTTCATCCTCGGTGCCGACCTTCTTCGGTTCCGTCAGCTCGATCCCGGCGCGCATCTCCACATCCCGCTGCATCTGATTCAACGCCCGCAACAGGCTGTCGCTCTGCTCACCACTGGCCTGCAAATGGCTGTCGGCGCGGGTGACACTGTCCAGCCCCTTCCAGGCAATCAGACTGACCACCGCCATCAACAGAATCGCGACCATCACCTCGATCAGCGTAAAACCTTGTTGTCTGTTCATTGCACGCTAATCCGGCCCGAAGCATCGCGCAGCACACTCAACCGATTGAGCCCGTCAGACAGCGTCAACTGCAGCGGCGGATTGATCCACTCCGCGTTCAGCACCACCTTCTGCTTCGGCTCCACCCGCACCTCCAGCTTCGGACTCTGCCAGGGACGCGGCCGCAACTGCGGGTCCCGATCGAAATGATCAAAACCCTTGCCACTGTCACTGCGCCGACTGAACCGAAACCCCTTGCCATCGCTCAACCACGCAATCGGCCGGCCATCCGCACGGGCTTCGGCCTGGGCAATCTGCAGCAACTGCGCCACGCGCTCGGCGTCCTTGCGCAGCAACTGCAACGGATCGGGCTTGATACTCAGACTGATCGCCGCACTGGCGATACCGATGATCACCAGCACCACCATCAACTCGATCAGCGTAAAACCCTGCTGCCTGCACCGGTTCATCGAATGCGCACTCCCTTGCGTCCAGCCCGTCCCAAAAAAACCATCCTGCACGGCCAACATGTAAGGCGTGTGAAATAAAACCGTGAGAATTGCCGCGTAGTCTGGTCACCGGGACTAAAAGGAGATTCAGCCCATGAGATTCACCGCACGCTTTTCACCCCCCCAACTCATCCAGGCCGCCGCACTGCTGGCCGCCCTGGTCGGCATCGCCACCTGGTCATCCCTGCTCCTGACCACCGCCGAATCTCACACCCCGGCGGCCACGCCGCAACTGCTCGCCGCGCGTAGCGATAATCCGGCGTTGCAGTGGTTTTCCAACCGCACGGCGCCGGTGGAGATGCCTAGGTTGGTGAGGCCGTGATCTCTTTTGGTGTGATTTTGGCGTTTTAGTCGGGTGGCGGGTACTGGATCGCCGAGGACGTGCTTGATTGCTTTTGACCAACCGGAGGAAGCTTGGCGCAAATGTCCCATTTCGGCCAAAAGCTGCCACTGAATAATTTCGGCGATTCAATCATGGTACCCCTTTGAGCAGGCCAGCTTCTTTGCAGGTAAATCGCTACTAACGACGCAGAGCCCAACAAGGTTGGACAGATGTATGAGGCAGATTGATATCAACACGTGGGAGAGCATAATGGGTCTTTGAGATCTATCAGTCGTGTGCGGCACTCCGATGGAGGACGCAGCGAAAGTCAAGGATGCAAGGATGATGGGATTTAACAAGTTACTAGCAAAGCTGCAAAATACCTCGACCTACAAACGTATCGCTCGGCGATTTCATGCGAAAAGCCCTTTGCGCAACAGTTTTGTTGATTTGGCACCTATCGACTTTGCCGACCAAGATGGCCTTTACCAAGAAGCGCTACGCTTTGCGATGTGCAATGCATCAATACGTAATGTGGCCATTACCGGCCCGTATGGGTCAGGCAAGACCAGCGTTATCAAAACATTCGAGAAAAACAGCCCTTACCGCTCTTTGAACGTTTCCTTAGCGACGTTCAGTGACCCAAACTCTTTGACTCCGCCTCTCCAAGATTCGCAGCAGGTCGATGTCACCGTTAAAGTTGAAAGAAGTATCCTTCAGCAAATGCTTTATGGGGCGGGCTCTGGCACATTGCCCTATTCACGGTTCAAGAGAATTTCCAAGCCACGATGGGTCGATCTCAATGCGATCTTGTTCGTAGGGTGGATAGCCTCCGTCGGTATGTTGTATCAGAATCATGACGAACTTCTGAAGGCACTCAGCAACCAAACATTGGAATGGGTCTGGATATTCACTGCGGCGTATGTGCTCCTTTATCTGGCTCGGACTGTGTCAAAGGCAATTCAAGCCTCACATTCGCTGTCAGTCAAAAAGCTATCTCTTCAAAGCGGTGAGGTTGAACTGGACGGAATACCCGAAAGTTCCATACTCAACAAGCACCTAGATGAGATTATCTACTTTTTTGAAGAAAATGATTATGATCTGGTCGTTTTTGAGGATTTGGATCGATTCGGCAATCCTGAGATATTTATTAAGCTTCGTGAAATAAACAAGATTATAAATGATCGCCCCAAGCGTAAAGGGACACTTCCATTCCTAAACAGAACACAACCGCTAAAATTTGTTTACGCCATTAAAGATGACATATTTCTAAACAAGGATCGGGCAAAATTCTTCGACTTTATTCTCCCCATAATTCCAATAATAAACAACTCTAACTCACGGGAGGTTTTAAAAAGGAGCATTGAGTCGGCAGGTTATGGTATAGGGGTCCAGGATAGGTTTATCGGAGAAGTCTCGCTATATCTTGATGATATGAGATTAATAAAAAATATAAGCAATGAATTTTTGATATATGAAAAGAAAGTCGGATCCAGCAATCTCAACGTCAATAGGCTACTCGCAGCTATAATCTATAAAAATGCATACCCTAAAGACTTTGAAAATTTGCATCATGGAAGTGGCGCATTACACGAAATAGTTCAGAGGCGTACCAGTATTTTGATACAGTCCGCCAGCAACATAGATTTCCAGATAGAGGAGCTCAGAATACTGATTCAAGAATCAGATCACGAAACCAGTACCGCCATTGTTGAACTTGTGAAATTGTTTTGGGGGCATTTATGCTCAACATATAATGAGTATGATGTTGTAAGCGTATACTCAGGCGAAACGCCTATTAATATATCTCAACTTTTGGAATGGAATAATTTTGAGAAAATTTTTCAGGAGAAAAATCTAAACTTGCAGGTTCGCCAACGCAACCAATACAATAATTACGAACACAGGCTCCCTCTATCTTTGTCTTTTAAAAATCTAGAGGAGGCGATAGTCCCCGGCACAACATTTACTCAGCGCCACAGGAGTATAACTAATAAAAAAGCTAAAAATAGAACAGAGCTCAATGCGCAAATCGAAAAGCTAAAGTCCGAAAAATCTTCTCTAGCTAGGCAGCCGCTGTGCCAGCTTTTAATACTCTCTGGCTTTGAGATCTCAGATATAGCAAAGCAGCACAATATAGATGACCCTCGCCTGCTAAATTATTTTATTAGAAATGGACACATTGACGAAACATATCATCTTTACATTTCTACCTTTCACGAAGGTAGAATGTCTCGAAACGACTGGGATTTCATACTTTCAATTCGAGACTTTAGAACGCCTGACCCAGCATCGCAGGTTGATAACCCAGCGGAAGTCTTGGAGGAACTTAGGGAAGAGGATTTTGGCTCGAGTCACTCCCTCAATGTTCATCTGATTGATGAGCTTATCCAAAATGGATCGACCAATACTAAAAGAATACAACTGGTCGTTGATTGCTTTTCCAACAGCCTTCCAGAGTCACAAAAATTCTTTGACGCTTACTGGCTAATTGGAAAAAATACCGCAGCTTTAACTCGGATCATTGCTCAATATTGGCCGGGATACGGTATGGCCGCTATCGATGCCTCTTCGGCGACACAACACGTCGCACGCATTATCGCCTACGTCGAGCCGGATTTTGTTGCAGAGCAAATGAATATTGGCAGATCGTTAAGCGACTACATTTCAAAATATGCGGCAGTTATATTTTCTGAGAATATCGTATTTGAAAAAGGCTTTCAGGCCCTTGAACTTTTAAAAATCAAAATCGAACAGATCTCTGATGCCACCCAAAATATCGCGCTAGTTAACTACATACACCAACAAGACCTGTATCGAATTACGGCTGATAACATTAAGTTTTTAGTTGAGCAGTTCAGCGCGCCTATCCAGCAACAAGGACACTACACTAATCACCTTTTTGACCTAGAGAGAGCGAACTATACCGCGATACTCGAATCCGGAAGCGACTCATTAAAGTCGTACGTTGATCGAAATATTAATACTTATGTACGCGATGTTGCCTGTGCGATAGTTAGCAATAATTCAGAATCCCCGGACGCCATTATCCGATTGTTGAATCACTCCGAAATTGATCAGGACATGGCTATTCAATTTGCCCTTCAGCAAGATCACGTTTTTGCGAACTTCGATGATTTACCTGCCTATCAATGGGACGAACTGCTATATAACGAGAAGGTAAATGTAACATGGCCTAATATTCTCAGTTTTTACGGCCTTGATGATAGCGATAAGGATCGCTTAAATGAGATTCTTGATCGCAATACGGTCTACCAAGCGCTTTCTGAGCAAAAAATTCCCATCACCAAGAATGAAGAAGAACTAGTCAAGAGCCTGTGCCGTTTCTTGATCTCCAACCATGCGTTAAGTGAAGTAGGTTTTAGGGCTTTGTGCAAAAGCGTTCCATATCATTATCAGTCGTTTCCCGAGGGCTTATCAGAAGAGTTCTTAATAATTCTCATCGATCTGGGGATTGTAAGACTCAACGACATATCATTCAGCGAAACGAAAAATTCAGTTTTGCTCAGAGCAAAGCTTATAGAGAAAAGCTTCTTGGTTTATACAACTGCGATGGATAAATACCCTCTAAGCCAGGAAGTAATAACCCTGCTCTTGACTTCAACCCTTTCGGTGCAACAGAAATGTTTCATCGTGGGGCACATCACCGTAAATGACCTCAGTTCGAATGCAGAACTGGCGAAGCACGCGAGTCAATTACTCGGGCGTGAAGATCTCACCGATAAAGATTTTGATCTCGGTATGGTCTCTTATTGTCTCGCTAACGCCCCAAAAACACTGGAGCGAAAAGACATCTTATACAATTTCGTAGATATACTTTCCGAGGCCGAAATCATTAGCGCGATGTTAACTTTGGAGTCGCCATTTGCTGATTTAGCAAAACGTGGCATGCGGCCGAAGCTCGAAAATACTGAAAGGAATAGGCGCTTTGCAAAGTCACTAGTGGACAGAAAGATAATTTCATCCCAAAAGCCGAACGGCAATCATATTAGATTAAACACATTTAAATAAAATGACTTGGAATTCGGAAAGTCAAGAGTTTGGATGCCCTAACCCTTTGGTTGCGTGAAAGAGGCCGAACTGAATCCCTAATAAATACCCTCTACAATCAATATTACCCGATATCTGTTGTATTTTCAGGCTGCAATCTCCCCTAAGCATTCTCGTGGTGGGCATCTGATTTTGGCTGGTTCCCAAAAGCGGACTGATTTATTTTCAAAATAGATCAGTCCCATTTTTTCAATAGTTACACCTGGGAAATTTCCGTGGCCCTAGGTGGCTGTTTTCGGACAATTACGTTGTCGAGTTTTTCAGAAGGCTCCTGTACAACGTTATTTTTGCTTGAGGCTGAAAAATCATGGCAAGCGGTGACGGATTCGCAGCGTTGAAGGCATTGTCCCGGAGGGTAAAAAATCAGCGTAGTATGCTGCTCCACAGGCTGAAGGCCTTCGAGAATAAGCTGTTGGAATCGTCGGAGGGAGTAGGCTGCTTTGGTTCCAGTACATACGAAACACTGAGCACTTGGGACCACGAAGAAAGCGGCATCAGCGGCGGCGTAGTAGGCTGGCTGTTTTTTGATGGGGGAAAGCTTTGGGTCCGAACAGAAGCATACTCGGATAGCGGCCATGAGTCCGAATGTAAAGACCACGAATTGGATGACGTCGAACCACGTTGGTTGGTGCTGCTCAGCACCTCCAAAATCCTTAATTCACTGATAGAAAATATTTCTAGAATTCTGGAAGACGAACACATTCTCACTGCTTCTGCAAACGAGTGGCTTACCGAATTCGTCGCAGTGGAAAAGGCTTTGATTGATAAAGATCTTGAAGAGCAATTCGAGACCCATCCAACCATGCTTGAATCGTGGCAGAAAGCTCAGCAGTCTGTTGAGATCGATCCAGAAGATTCCATTGCTCGCAGCAGTTCTCATGTGGAAACAGTGCTGAAAGCGTGTCTCAAACAGCTTGGGGATACCGGGCATGAAGCCATGACAGTGCAAGCTCTCACTGCTCGCACTGTGAAGAAGCTTAATAAGATGGGCATGCTTGACGAAGGCGCTAAGCAAGCTCTGATAGGGATCGCAACGATCTTCCACGGAGTTGGAACACTTAGGAATTCTAGCAGTACTGCCCATGGTAAAAACGATGGGTACACACCACCTGGCCTAGATTTGGCACAGCTGATTAATCACCTCGCCGGGGCTTGTTCGGTATTCGTCCTCAAGCAAACGGAAAAGGTTGTAAAGGGCGGGCACAAGTCGGAATAAAAGTAAAAAAAGGGGACTGTCCCATTTGTGACTGCCCCCTTTGTGACTTATAAATTCAACCGAGCATACTAGGCTTCCCCCTTAGTGACCTCCCCCCAATATTTAGCATCGTAAAGGTTCTTCATGTGATGCGTTTCAACGTGTCTTTGATAAATGGTATGACCAGGAAGGTCGAAAACTTTTTTTTCCTCTGTGATCTCAATTTCAGATTTTATCCTATAAATAAATTCTTCAATTTTTTCTGGTAGCTCAGTTAAAGTATCGCAGCAGGGCAGCACGTTTTTAAGGAGATTACAGTTTATTGGAGCTATATTTTTGTTTTCTAGTAGTTGCCAGCTAAAGGTGCTTCCGAAACTGGAATTTGTTAAAACTGCGCGAATGTGATTGATTTGCGCCGATTCATCCATGCCGGGAAAAGATTTTTTGAATAATTTATTTTTTTCTTCAAGTTCGAGCAAGTCAAATCGGTTGGTCTGATCAACTGCTTCCCGAATTCTATCGTCCAAGCGTCTTACCATGCGAGCTGATTCAGGGTATAAAGTGGCTTTTGCCTGGACGGTCATCACGGTATTGGATTTTTTGCAAAAAACTAATAAATCAATCTCGCCCCCAGTGTAATCAGATTCTATGTCAGTACAGAATCCATTGCTTTCGAAATGTCTTTGAGCTCTTTTCAAAAGTTCAGGTTCGAAAAGATGAGATATCAAGCTGTCATAGCTGTATTTGGTGTTTTTATCATCATCTATTAGTATGGAGATCAAGAGATTCCTAGTACCCAGCAGAGCTGGAACTAAGGCAGGGCAGAAGTATATGTCATCCGAAACAATCCAGAATGGTGGCATGAATTTTAAGCTTAGGTTGCTATTTTTTTCCTCGCCGCAGAAGAAGAATTCAGAAAATTTATCGTAGTCTGACTCAGATACCCCAGTGAGCGCTTGTACTAGACGTTTCAACTCAGCGGCACCCAATTTGGCCATGCCCAAGCCTTGCAAATGATGATCCCCATCCCCTGAGTCTTGAAGCTTATTGACTTCCAGATATTTGTAAACTACGAACGTAATATCATTATAAATTTGCCCTATACAAATAAAAGCATTCCTAATTTTTTTAAAGGCATCAGTAGAAGAGAACCCAATCTGCGTATAGAAATCAGGTGGAATGATATCTGCTTCAATGAATGCATTTTCAGATGCTTCGTACTGTTCGGAAATATGATCAAAATAGAATGTGGGGTTTACTGGCTTGTTTGTTTTGAGTCGATTAATAACGCTCGCGAGCCAAGGTCTAGTATCGTGAGTTTGATTTGAAATAACTGGAAGAGACAAATGCGTTAAAATTATGTCATTAATTTCATGCTTGAGTGTGGTTTCATCGGCATAGTCGATAATTGATTTCTCGCTGCTTTCGCGAGTAAAGCTATATATTTTGCTACGAATAAACGGGATGACTATATTGAGGTTTGCACAAGCGAATAAATTTTTAAAGTCATTAGAGTTTAGTTTGCGCAAAAAATTATCACATGATTCAGGCGTTTGAGGGCTAAAGTCGTTCATGCGCTCAAATACAAATGTATATGGAGTTGCGAAGCTGTGAGGTACTTGCTTTTCCTGAATGAATTTGAAGGTGGCAATTTGGCAAAAATGATTATAAACATGGAGGAAAGGCTGGCGAAGAATTGGGTTTTCATCAAACAGTTTGTCGATCTGTGGCTCGAGAGTTTTCATTGATAAGCCTAGCTGCAATAATTGGAAAGTAGAATGGAAATGCCCCGTCACGTCAGACTGTATTGTCGATTTAATGGGGTGGGAGAATGTTATTATCTCACGCATTTCCAAAGTAGGTAGAATACGATAAATAGAAAAAGCTTGGATCTTAAGTGCGCATTGTTTCTTAGTCTCGGGCAAGCTCTGCTGGCAGTAGTTGAAAATGTTTAGAAAAAGGGGGGCGGTTCATTGTTGTAAAATAAATCAGTCTTCTTTGTTCTTTTGTCCTCCGGTTGCTGCTAAAGCAATCTTGAAAGGACGTTTCACTGCCTTTGAACGAATAACGAGGCCTCAAGAATCTAATTTCTCGTTATCTGCCAAAGCCCATGTGAGCCTGTGAGCCTGCATGTCTGGGTGGAAAAACAGCCTGTAGGATATATTTCTTCGCTCTTCGGCAAATACGCCGTCACGTATTCTGTCGAATTTAATATGGGAGGACTCTTGTTTTTCAAAGTTATAGTCGGCCATGGTTCCGGCAATGTAGTCAGGTACTCTGATGAAGCTATCGTAAATTAGTTTTCCACTCATCTCGGGCTTGGCAAATAAAAGTCTGTGAGAAGAATTTATCCCGCTATTTGAGCAAAGTGTGTGATAGAGGTGGCTAACCTGGTCAAACATATAGTCGCCTATGACTTTGTTCTTGAACGTCAGCATGCTGTCGCGATCTGAGAGCCAAGCTATTTTCTCAGGGTTGGCTTTTACGCTTATCTCTGTAAGCAAATAAGCTGCCAGGCTACCGACAATCTCGATGTCTCTGAATAGACGTAAATTCAGACTTCTCGAGCTAATCAGCCCCTTCACCTTTTTCAGTTGTTTGATTGTGTCTTTATATTTGTCTTTCCCTTCTGGCGTGGATTGGCACCAATATTCCAGCATGCCAATCTGGGAGTCAATTCGGGTTAAGTGGTAAAATTTTTCATCGCTGAACATTCGGCGTTCGCGATCTAATATTAGCGTGATGCTAAATACTGGTCCTTCTTTAAGGAATGATATGAAGCTGTCGTTAACTGAACCGACATTTTTAAGGTCAGATGGGGCCACTGAATCTATGTCTGATGACATTTTTTCAAAAGGTGCCCAGTGTGGGAATAGCGAGAAGGTTACAGCGTCACTAAATTTGTTGGTGTCGTAAAATGCGTAGTCTGACGCTAAAATCCATTTCCTGGTGGGAGCATGCTCTTTTATAAAGTCGTCCAGTAGCTTCGATCCCCTCTTCATAAAGCTGTTATTGAAATGAACAATGGATTCATGGATGCTGAAACCAATCTGTGGCTGGTCAGGGTGCACTCCTTCAAGGGAGTCTTGCTGTATAAACTTCGAAAAATCCATTTCTTTCTCAATCTAATACGAACAGAATTTTTTGGAGAGTTTGGACTACTTGATCTCTGCGAAAATGAGACACTATTTTTACACAATCTGGCTAGTCAGCCTGTCGTAAAATTCTTGCCTTTGAGCGAAGAATTCTGCCGTGTCCAATCGATACGTGCTTTCCGACGCAGAATGGGAAACAGATCTCTTTACCATACGATGATTCAAATTTCCATCCTCATCCATGATTTCGCCATTTACGTTGATATGGACCAAAAAAGGGGACTGATTTATTTCAAGAAAATAGATCAGTTGCCTTTGTTATAAAGACAGGGGAGCGGGTGGGATTATTGATTACTGCTGGTATCGCTTGGGAATCGACACCGACCTGAAGACTCAGGATGACGTCGAGATGTGTCGCAAAAAATAGAAATGCTCATTTGGCCGAGGTTGTCAGCTACACCTGACAACCTCGGCCATTTTCTTTCCAGCTATAGAGCTACAGCGCTCAGCCGATCACGCCTTCACCTCAACATGATCCAACGCCTGATTCACCGCCAACTCGCTCAACATCACCAACTGCGCAATCCCAATCGCGGTTTTGCGATGCGCAGGCTCCAGCGTGGCGGCGAAGTTGTTGAGCATTTCGCTCGCCGATCCCAGTGATTCGCTGGCGTTGGCCAGCAAAGATTCGGTGTTGTAAGCCGGATTGGCCAGGTACATGGGGTCGTGTTTGTGGTGGCTGCCCATGATGCGTTGTTGTGGGGTGAGGTAGTGGTCGAGGGCGCGTTCGGCGGCTTCGTTCAGAGTTCGGGAGTCGGGGAATTTGTAGGGGGAAACCGGATCGGTTTCTGGTGGGTTTGGTGTTGGTTTGAACATAGATGTAGCTCCATATGGGACTCAAGGAGCCATCACTCTCGCTACCAAACGAGTGGTGGTGGCCATACGAAGGTTGGTAGACCGGCCCATATGGAAAATCCGGCGCGCCCGAGGGCGCCCTGCGCATGGCCACCATAAGACGGATGCCGAAAAGGCATCTGCGCTAGGTGACGTTATGCGTCATATGGGAGGTCGGGCTACCAAACCCGATCACTGTTTTTCAGTGACCCGGAAACGATAAGACCCGCGCATTAGACGCACAAGCCGGCGGATTCTGGCGTAGTCGTAGGTAATGACGCAAGGTTGTGTAGCCTTGGGGACGTTACGGTGAGTGTCTTTTAAACGGGGTTTTTGGGGTGGGTAAACGGGTGGTTCAACAAGCGGCCCTCACCCCAGCCCTCTCCCGGAGGGGGAGGGGGCCGACGGAGGTGTCTGGCGTTGTACATCGACCTGGGCGACCGAGTTGATTATGGGTTTGGAGGCGGGCGTTTGAGTTGATTATGGGTTCAACGCGGTGTGTGGGAGTTGGTGAAGATCTTCTGGTGGGTATCGGAAATGTCCCACGGTTGATTCATATACCTCTGAGCCGTCCGACGTTTCGGGACGGTTTAGGGCTAGGGACTCTCGGGACGGCTGAGCAGCGTCTCCAGCCGCGCAAGCGGCGGTGCCTCCTGGCTGCGATCAAAAACTTGCACCCCAACCTTGAGCAACCGCCCATTCTCCACCCCCCCAATCACCTGCTCACACCGCAACAACAACCTCCCTTGATCACACTCCACCGCCTTAACCCCCATCGGCAATCTCCCCTCCAACCGAAGTTCAGCCATCCGACTCTGCGCCGCAATCATCGCAATCGAACGATCCCGCAAAACCCCGCTGCTCTGCGTCATCAGCCCCGCCACACGCACGGCGGCGGACATGGCGACGGCGATGATCGCCAGCGCGACGAGCACTTCAATCAGGGTGAATCCGGCTTGCTGGGAGGGTGTGCGCATCGGGGTCTCGGGCGGTCGGGCAGCCCTTGACGCTAACGCCCGTGCTTGACGGCTTGACGACGAAAACACCCGAGGATTTTCAACATCCCTGACATATCTTCTTGCAACACTGCGCGTCGAATCGAATCAAGCCAGGGAATGACGAGATGGATATCGCGCAGTTCAAACAGCCCAGTCGACCGAGCCGGATGCCCCGTGGGCAGCAGGGTTTTACGCTGATCGAGATCATGGTGGTCGTGGTGATTCTCGGGATTCTGGCGGCGATGGTGGTGCCCAAGGTGCTCGACCGGCCGGATCAGGCGCGGGCCACGGCGGCGAAGCAGGACATTGGCGGGTTGATGCAGGCGCTGAAGCTGTATCGCCTCGATCACGGCACTTACCCGAGCCAAAGTCAGGGCTTGAAGGTGCTGGTGGAGCGGCCGGCCGATGCGAAGAACAGCAACTGGCGCTCGTACCTGGAGCGCCTGCCGAATGACCCGTGGGGTCGTCCTTATCAGTACCTCAATCCCGGCGCCAACGGTGAGATCGACATCTTTTCCCTCGGCGCCGACGGCCAGCCTGACGGCGATGGCGTGAATGCCGACATCGGTTCCTGGCAGTTGTAAGGCCGGTCATGAACAGCCAATCGAACCAGCAGGGGATGGCGATCATCAGTGCGCTGCTGATCGCGGCGGTGGTCGCGGTGATCGCCGCCGGCATGCTGACGCGCCAGAGCGTTGCGACCCGGGCGCTGGAAGCCGAACAACTGCGCGTGCAGGGCCGCTGGGTGTTGCACGGCGGGTTGGAGGTCAGCGGGCAATTGTTGTGGGATGCGCGGCAGCGCGATCCGCTGACCCGACTCGATCAGCCTTGGGCGCAGCGGTTGAACACAGAGGGTTTCGAGGGGCGGCTGGAGGATGAGCAGGGCAAGTTCAACCTGCGTAATCTGGTGGCCAACGAGCGGATCGATGATGCGCAGGTGCAGGCGTTCGAGCGTTTGTGCGAGTTGATTGGTATCAGCAGCGGCTTGAGCCGGCGCATCAGTCAGCGGGTGATCGGCTCTTATCCGCACCTGTTGAATGCCCAATTGGTGGACAAGCCTGTGGCGAAAAACACTTTCGACAGTGGGCGAGCGACATCGCCGTCCGCGTCGCGTAAACCGCAATCGCCGACCTTGCCGATGCTGCGCACGCTTGATGACTTGCGCAGTGTCGACGGGGTCAATGATGCGCTGTTGGCGAAACTCGCGCCGTACCTGACGGTCATTCCGGCGACCACCTGGCTCAACGGCAACACGGCCACGGCGCCGGTGCTGGCGGCTTATGTGCCGGGGTTGTCGCTGGAGCGGGCGCAGGCGTTGATCAATGAGCGTGACGCCGGGCGCTGGTTTATCAATCGCGGGGATTTCGTCAATCGCCTGCGACTGCCGCAACTGGAGATCACCAGCGTCAAGGTCGGCATCACCAGCGACTGGTTCCGGCTGCGCGGGCAGGCGCGGCGGGATCAGCGGCGGGTCAGCCTCGATGCGTTGCTGCATCGCAGCCAGGATCGTTTGCCACAAGTGATCTGGTCGCGGGTGGGCGTATGAGCCAGTTGCGCGTGAGTTTGCCGCCGCTGGCGGAGCTGAGTCTCGACAGTGACGTGGATTGTGCTTGGCTGGATCGTCAGGGGCAGGTCGTGCGCCAGGAGCGCGTGCGGCTCGGCGCGCTGCCGAAGCAACCTCTGGTGTGCTTTCTGCACCCGTCGGACAGCCTGTTGGCGAGCATTGATCTGCCGCCTCTGCCTGCGAACAAAACCGCTGCGGCGGTGCAATGTGCGGCGCAGGCCTTGATGCTCGGCGACAGCGCCGAGATGCACATCGCCCACAGCACTCGCAATGAAAGCGGCCAGGTGCAGATTGCCTGGGTAGCTCGCAAGGATTTGCAGCACCTCGGGCAATTCGGCTTGAACCTCAAAGGCCTGTACCCGGCGGCCTACAGCTTGCCGGTGATGGCGGGCGGCGTCGGCTGTCTGCACGACGATCATCTGTTGCTGCGCCACGGCCCGAATGCGGCGCAGGTGCAGCCGATGATCGACGAAGCGTGGCTGCTGGAAACCGGTCTGCCGGCGCACTGGATCGGTGGCGGCGCGCCGGAAGCGGTGCAATCGATATTGGCCGACACACAGCGAAACTCCGGCCCGTTGCCGAGTTGGGGCCTGCACGGCGGCCTCCAGCAACCGGGCACCGAACATCGCGGCTGGGGCAAGGCGCTCGGTTGTTGTGCGCTGGCACTGGCGGTGTGGGTGATCGGTTTGAACCTGTACGCCGCCCGCGAGGCCGGGCAGGGCCAGCAGCTCAAGGCGCAGATGGCGCAGCGGGTGAAGCAGGCGTTCCCCGAGTTGCCGGTGATCCTCAATCCGCTGCAACAGGCCCGTCAGCAAATCGCGGCGCGCCAGCAAGGCGCGGTGGATGCGCCGGGGCAGGATTTCACGCGGCTGGTGTCGCAGGCCGGCAGTGGCATGCCGTCCATGGCGGGCACGGTGCAGCGGCTGGAGTTTGTCGATGGCGCGTTGCAATTGAGTCTGCTGCCCGAGGCCCGGCGTTCGGGCAACGACAAGGACTGGCAAGGCACGCTGGCCCAGGCCGGCATCAGCATCAGCCCGAACGACGACGGCTGGGTCCTGCGCCCGGCCGGCGAGGCGACCGCCGCCGCCGCCGACAACGACGACAGCAGCGGAGCCGAAGATGAATAGCCCATCGCTTGCGAAATACCGCGCCGGTTGGCAGCGCTTCAATGCTCAGTTGCAGGTCCGTTGGCAGCCATTGGCGTTGCGGGAAAAACGCATGGTCGGCGGGATGGCGGCGCTGTTACTGGGGCTGTTTGTGTGGGTGGCGTTGATTCAGCCGCCGCTGAAGAAGATCGCCGCCTCGCAAGTCGAGACCCCGAAATTGCGCGCACAGGCTGAAGCGCTGGAAGTGCTGTTGCGCGACGTCAGCGTGCGCCCCGACGGGCAAAACCTGGAGCAGTCGATGCAACAGACCTTGCAGGCCAGTGGACTGGGCGGCCATTACCAATTGGCGGCCGCGTCCGCCGGCTGGCAGTTGACCTTCGACGCGGCACCGGCCGACGCCGCGCTCGACTGGCTGCTGAGCCAACCCCGGAATTTTTCACTGCAAGTGGTCGAGGCCCGTCTGCAACGCGCAGACGACGCCGCGACCGATGACACCGCCGGCACTCTGTCGGGCACCGTACGCATGGATCAGGCGCTGGGCGCTAAGGAAGCTTCATGAAGGGGTCAGGATCCAAACGCATGGCGTTGCCGATGCTGTTGATGGCATTGAGCGCGTGCAGCAACACCACACCACCGAATCAACCGCCGCTGCTGGTGGACAGCGAACTTGGCCGGCCGCTGGCCAACACCCAGCGCAGTGGCGACGCGGTGCTCGACCGCGAGCGGGCACAGGCTCAGGTAAAACCTGCGCCGAAGCAATTGCACAACATCACCGAACGCGCCCGCAGTGGCGGCTCGGCGCGGGGCACAACGTTGCCGGCCAATCCGTTGGGCGATCAACCGGTGACGCTGAATTTTGTCGATGCGGATATTCAAGCGGTGGTGCGCGCGTTGTCGCGCTCGACCGGTCAGCAGTTTCTGGTCGATCCTCGGGTCAAGGGCAACCTGACGCTGGTGTCCGAAGGCCAGGTGCCGGCGCATCAGGCTTACGACATGTTGCTTGCGGCGCTGCGCATGCAGGGCTTCAGCGTGGTGGATGTCGGCGGCGTGGCGCAGGTGGTGCCGGAGGCCGACGCCAAGTTGCTCGGCGGGCCGATCTACAGCGCTGACAAACCGGCCGGCAACGGCATGCTCACCCGTACATTCCGCCTGCAATATGAGAACGCGGTGAACCTGATCCCGGTGCTGCGCCCGATCGTGTCGCCGAACAATCCGATCAACGCCTATCCGGGCAACAACACCATCGTCGTCACCGATTACGCCGAGAACCTCACGCGGGTCGCGCAACTGATTCAGGGCATCGACACCCCGAGTGCCATCGACACCGACGTGGTGCAGATCCAGAACGGCATCGCTGCCGACATCGCGCCGATGGTTGCGGACCTGCTCGACGCACCGGGCAACGATCCGACGCAGAAAATCGCGGTGATCGGCGACCCGCGTTCCAACACCATCATCATCCGCGCCGGCAGCCCCGAGCGCACCGAGCTGGCGCGTAACCTGATCTACAAACTGGATAACGCGCAAAGCAATCCGAGCAACCTGCACGTGGTGTATCTGCGCAACGCCCAGGCCGGCAAACTGGCCCAAGCCTTGCGCGGATTGTTGACCGGCGAGAGCGACAGCGGCAGCAGCGACAATGCGCGCTCGGTGCTCAGCAACATGGGCAGCACCACCAACTCGAGCGGCGGGCAAAACGGCCAGAGCGGTACGCAAACCAACGGCAGCACGTCGACCACCAACAGCGGCAGCACCGGCGGCAGTTACGCTCAGGGCAGCAGCGGCACCAGCGGCAATGCGCAAAGCAGCGAACAGAACGTCGCGTTCAGCGCCGGCGGCGTGACCATTCAGGCGGACGCGACCACCAATACCTTGCTGATTTCCGCGCCGGAGCCGCTGTACCGCAACCTGCGCGAAGTCATCGATCTGCTCGACCAGCGCCGCGCGCAAGTGGTGATCGAAAGCCTGATCGTCGAAGTCGGCGAGGACGACGCCAGTGAATTCGGCGTGCAATGGCAGACCGGTAACCTCGGCGGCAAAGGCGTGATCGGTGGGGCCAACCTCGGTGGCTCGGGGATCAACGTCAACGGCAAGACCAGCCTCGATGTGTTGCCGCAAGGCCTCAACCTCGGCTACGTCAACGGCACCGTAGACATCCCCGGCATCGGCAAGATTCTCGATCTGAAAGTGCTGGCCCGGGCCCTGAAGAGCAAGGGCGGCACTAACGTGCTGTCGACGCCGAACCTGCTGACCCTGGACAACGAAGCGGCGAGCATTTTCGTCGGCCAGACCATTCCGTTTGTCAGCGGTAGCTACGTCACCGGCGGCGGGGGCACCAGCAACAACCCGTTCCAGACTGTGACCCGCGAAGAGGTCGGTTTGAAGCTCAACGTACGGCCGCAGATTTCCGAGGGCGGCACGGTGAAGCTCGACATTTATCAGGAAGTCAGTAGCATCGACGAGCGCGCCTCGGCCGCGGCCAATTCGGCGGGGATCGTCACCAGCAAACGCGCGCTCGACACCAGCATCCTGCTCGACGACGGGCAGATCATGGTGCTCGGCGGTCTGCTGCAGGATGGCTACAGCCAGAGCAATGACGCGGTGCCGTGGCTCTCGAATATTCCGGGGCTGGGCGCACTGTTTCGCAACGAGCGTCGTTCGATCACCAAGACCAACCTGATGGTGTTCCTGCGCCCGTACATCATCCGCGACAGCGCTGCGGGGCGCAGCATCACGCTGAACCGCTACGACTTTATGCGCCGCGCTCAGGGCGGTCTGCAACCGGAGCGCAGCTGGGCGATGCCGGACATGCAGGCGCCGCAATTGCCGGCCACTGCCCAAGGCGTGCCGGCGCCGGTGTCCGGCCCGCGCGCGACCATCAAAGCGGTGCCGCTGCAATGAGCGCATTGCCTTATGCCTGGGCCAAGGCGCAGCGGATTCTGCTGCGCGACGGCGTGCTGACGGTGTGCCCGTCAACGCCGGGCTGGTCGATCAGCGAGGTGCGCCGGCAGTTCGGCGCGGCGAAGCTTGAGCGGGTGCGCGATGACGAACTCGACGGCTTGCTCGCCACGGCCTATGCCGATACCGGCAGCGCGGCAGCGGTGGTCGGTGCGGCGGAGAACGAAGTCGACCTCGACCGCCTGATGCAGGACATGCCGGAAATCACCGACCTGCTCGACACCCAGGACGGCGCGCCGGTGATCCGCATGATCAACGCCTTGCTCACGCAAGCGGCGCGGGACGAGGCCAGCGACATTCACATCGAACCGTTCGAAACCCATTCGGTGGTGCGCTACCGGGTCGACGGCACGCTGCGCGACGTGGTCTCGCCGCGCAAGGCGTTGCACGGTGCGTTGGTGTCGCGGATCAAGATCATGGCGCAGCTCGATATCGCCGAAAAGCGCTTGCCGCAGGACGGCCGCATTGCGTTGCGCGTAGCGGGGCGGCCGATCGACATTCGCGTCTCGACCGTGCCCACCGGTCACGGCGAGCGGGTGGTGATGCGTCTTCTGGACAAGCAGGCCGGGCGCCTGCATCTCGAAACGTTGGGCATGGACGCGCAAGTGCTGGCCAAGCTCGATCACCTGATCCGCCAGCCCCACGGCATCGTGCTGGTCACTGGCCCGACCGGTAGCGGCAAGACCACCAGTCTGTATGCAGCGCTGGCGCGGCTGGATGCGAGCACCAGCAACATCCTCACCGTGGAAGACCCGGTGGAATACGACCTGCCGGGCATCAGCCAGATTCAGGTCAACGCCAAGATCGACATGACGTTTGCCCTGGCCTTGCGGGCGATTCTGCGGCAGGACCCGGACATCATCATGATCGGCGAGATCCGCGACCTCGAAACCGCGCAGATCGCGGTGCAGGCTTCGCTGACCGGTCACTTGGTGCTCGCGACGTTGCACACCAACGATGCGGTGTCGGCGGTCAACCGCTTGGTCGACATGGGCGTCGAGCCGTTTCTGCTGGCCTCGTCGATGCTCGGCGTTCTGGCCCAGCGCTTGGTACGTCGACTGTGCAATCAGTGCAAACAGGAAGATCCGGCGACGCCCGGCACTTGGCGCCCGGTGGGTTGCGCGGCGTGCAATCACACCGGTTACAGCGGCCGGACCGGCATTCACGAATTGTTCTGCATCGATGACGACATCCGCACGCTGATCCACCAAGGGGCAGGGGAGCAGGCATTGCGTGCGGCGGCGAGCAAGGCCGGGATGTTCAGCCTGCGCGAAGACGGCGAGCGCTGGATTCGCAGCGGTGCCACGGCGCCGGAAGAAATCCTTCGTGTGACACGGGACGCCTGATGAATCGCTATCGTTTTGAAGCCGCCGATGCCAGCGGCAAGATCGAATCCGGGCACCTGGAAGCGGACAGTCAGGGCGCCGCGTTTGGCGTGCTGCGCGGTCGTGGTTTGACGGCGTTGTCGGTGGAGAAGGAAAGCAACGTCTCTCAGCACGGCGGCGGTGGAATGTTCAGTGCCAGGCTGTCGGATAACGATCTGGCCTGGGCGACGCGGCAACTGTCGAGCCTGCTCGGCGCCAGTCTGCCGCTGGAGGCTGCGCTGAGTGCCACGGTCGAACAGGCCGAGAAAAAGCACATCGCCCACACCCTCAGCGCCGTACGCGCCGATGTGCGCAGCGGCATGCGTCTGGCCGAAGCGCTGGCGGCGCGGCCACGGGATTTTCCCGAGATTTACCGGGCGCTGATTGCGGCGGGCGAGGAGTCCGGTGATCTGGCGCAGGTGATGGAGCGGCTGGCGGATTACATCGAGGAGCGCAACAACCTGCGCGGCAAGATTCTCACCGCGTTCATTTATCCGGGCGTGGTCGGGCTCGTGTCGATCGGTATTGTGATTTTCCTGCTGAGTTATGTCGTGCCGCAGGTGGTCAGCGCGTTTTCCCAGGCGCGGCAGGATCTGCCGGGGCTGACTTTGGCGATGCTCAATGCCAGTGATTTCATCCGGGCCTGGGGCTGGTTGTGCGCGGGCGTCATGGCCGGCGCGTTCTGGAGCTGGCGTCTGTATTTGCGCAATCCGGCGGCTCGCTTGAGCTGGCATCATCGGGTGCTGAAGCTGCCGCTGATCGGGCGGTTTGTGCTGGGGCTGAACACCGCACGGTTTGCCTCGACGCTGGCGATTCTCGGCGGCGCCGGGGTGCCGTTGTTGCGGGCACTGGAGGCGGCGCGGCAGACCTTGTCGAATGATCGCTTGAGCCTGAGCGTCAATGAGGCCACCGCCAAGGTCCGGGAGGGCGTCAACCTGGCGGCAGCGCTGAAAGTAGAGAACGTGTTTCCGCCGGTGCTGATTCACCTGATCGCCAGCGGCGAGAAAACCGGCGCGCTGCCGCCGATGCTTGAACGTGCTGCACAAACCCTGTCTCGCGATATCGAACGCCGGGCGATGGGCATGACTGCGTTGCTGGAGCCGTTGATGATTGTGGTGATGGGCGGGGTGGTGTTGGTGATCGTGATGGCGGTGTTGTTGCCGATCATCGAGATCAACCAACTGGTGCAGTAGGGGTGTGTCTCTTGGTTTGATGTTGTCTGTTCCGGCTCCTTCGCGAGCAAGCCCGCTCCCACATTTGAAATACATACTCCTGTGGGAGCGGGCTTGCTCGCGAAGAGGCCGGTCAGAGCAATAAATAATTCAGGTTTTTTTCAGCGGCCTCAGCATCACCCGACCCTCATTCCCCCCATCCTCGGGTTCTCCTTTCTGTCATCTGCAACGGCCCTCCAAGGGCTGTGGCCGATTCCCTCGAAAAGCTTGCCGTAGACACTCCGCACAACCACCAGAACACCCGAGAAAATCCCTCGAAAATCAGCCTGCACCTCCCGAGGTTTTTTCCTTTATCTGTCACCGGAAACTGCGAATTTCTCAGTGCGACTTAACCACGGACCCCCGCTTGCGAAGGTCGGCGGTGAGTCTTCCCAGTGTCATGCAAGTCCCCTGAAAACCTGTGTTCACAACCAACGTTGAAAAGGAGATTCTTCATGTTCAAGCGCACTCTGATCGCAGCTTCCCTGACCGTTGCCGCTCTGGCTTCCGCTCAAGCCATGGCCGTTACCGGTGGTGGTGCAACCCTGCCAGCCGCTCTGTACAAAGGTTCGTCCGACAGCATCCTGCCAGCCAACTTCAGCTACGCAGCCATCGGCAGCGGCGGTGGCAAGACCGCTTTCCTGACCAACAACCCGGCCGGTTTCAGCACCACTGGCACTGTGCACTTCGCCGGTAGCGACTCGATCCTCAGCGCTTCGGAACTTAGCACCTACAGCAGCACCTACGGCGCTTCGTTCGGCCCGCTGATTCAACTGCCTTCGGTTGCCACTTCGGTTGCCATCCCTTACAAAAAAGCCGGTCAGACCGCTCTGAACCTGACCAGCGCTCAACTGTGCGACGTGTTCTCCGGCGCCAAAACCACTTGGGGTGCTCTGTTGGGCACTTCCGACACCACCGCCATCCGCGTTGTTTATCGCAACGTTTCCAGCGGCACTTCGGAAATCCTGACCCGTCACCTGAACGCCGTCTGCCCGACTCAATTCGCCACCAACACCACCTTCACCGCCGCTCGTATCGGTGGCATCGCGCTGCCTTCGAACTGGGTCGGCGTTGCCAACACTTCCGATGTCGCCACTGCCGTGAACGCAGTTGACGGCTCCATCGGTTACGTCGGTCCGGACGGTGTCGATGCCACCAGCAACGCTGTTGTTGCCCGCGTCAACGGTGTTCAGCCGACTTCGGCCAACGTCAACCTGGCACTGGCATCGGTTTCCGCTCCTTCGACCGCTGCCCAGGCTGCCAACCCGGCCAACTGGTCGCCAGTGGTTGCCAACCCGGCTCTGGGTTACAAGCTCGCTGCCTACACCAACTTCATCTTCGGTCAGTGCTACAAGGATGCAGCCGTGGCCGCCGACGTCAAAGCCTTCCTGACCAAGCACTACAGCATCCCGGGCAACAACGCCGCGACTCAGGCTCACAAGTTCGTCGCAGTGCCTGATTCCTGGAAAAACGCTGTAACCGCCAACTTCATCACTAACACCTCGGGCAACAACCTGGACATCAACAACACCACCGTGTGCAACACCATCGGTCGTCCTTTGTAAGCTCGCGCAGTCGTAACAGAAATGGCGGCAACCTTCGGGTTGCCGCCATTTTTTTTGGTTGGATACACCTCAATCATGAAGTTTGTGTGACATCCGTTCGGTCGCGCCCCTCGCCAACTGCCTATGACGTAACAGCAGGTTTTTGCATGCCTGCGGCCTTGTGTGGCAATCAAAAAGGATCTCGTAGTGATGCTCGCTCGCCCATCCCGTCGTCGTACCAGCGTTCTGTCCTCCAAGCGTGAAACCGTCGAGCCGTCGCTGTGGTTGCTCAAACCGTTGGCGCACGCGGTGGCGTTGTGTCTGGTGGCGGGCAGCGCGCAGGCGCAGACGGCGTTCAGTTCGGGCTGGTTTGCTGCCAAGGGCGCGGCGCAACAGGCTGCGGCGGCGCGTCCGAGCGTGGGTGGCTTGCCGGGGATGACACCGCCGCTGGCCCAGCAGCAGAAGGCCAATGCGCAGTTGCAGCGCTCGATTCAGACCCTGAACAACACGGTCGCTGCAATTGCCGCGCAGCAGGCGGCGCAGGCGGCTGGGCGCGCCGCCGCGTTGGGCACGGTGCAGTTCGTGCCGGACGGCCTGGGTGAGGGCGGTCTGAAAGTCGACAACAGCCTGACCCAGGGCTGGCAGAACGCGAAAGGCCCGCAGCAGACCCAGGTCGATGGCAAGACCACGGTGACGATCGAGCAGACTGCCGACAAGGCAATCCTCAACTGGGAAACCTTCAACGTCGGCCGCAACACCACGGTCGATTTTGCCCAGCAGTCGAACTGGGCAGTGCTCAACCGGGTCAACGATCCAAACGCCCGGGCCAGCCAGATTCAAGGCCAGATCAAGGGCAACGGCACGGTGATGCTGATCAACCGCAACGGCATCGTGTTCAGCGGCAGCAGTCAGGTGAACGTGCGCAATCTGGTAGCGGCAGCGGCGAACATCACCGATATCCAGTTCCGTGATCGGGGTCTGTATTTCGACAGCACCGGCAGTCAGCCGACATTCACCGATGCGGCCGGCAAAGTGCTGGTGGAGCGCGGCGCCTCGATTGAAACCCATAAACCGTCGGCTTCCACCGATGCCGGAGGCTATGCGCTGCTGCTCGGCAACGAAGTGCAGAACAACGGCAGCATCAGCACTGCCAAGGGTCAGACCGTGCTGGCCGCCGGTGACCGTTTCTACATCCGCAAGGGCTCGGGCACTGAAGGCAATGCGCTGTCGACCACCTTTGGCAGTGAAGTTATTCCGGGCTTCAAGGCCGGTGCCGTGGCGGGCAAGGTCAGCAACAACGGATTGATCCAGTCCGCGACGGGCGACATCACCCTGACCGGTCATGAGGTGGTGCAAAACGGCGTATTGCTCGCCAGCACGTCAGTGGCGACGCGGGGCACGATTCACCTTTCCAACCCGAGCACCGATAACAACGGCAGTGTGACGCTGGGGCAGGGCAGTGCCACGGCGATCATGCTCGACAGCAGCGACATGACCGCCCTCGACAGTCAGCATCAGGCCGCGCTGACGGGCGTCACAGCCAACAACCGGATCCGTGGCGACCAGTCGCGTATCGAGATCCAGAGCGGCGGTAGTGTCGAGTTCCAGAATGGCTCCATCACTCTGGCCACAGGCGGCCAGGTCGCGGTCAGCGCGCAGCGTCGCAGTCTGGTGCGTGACGGCGCGATGATCGATGTGTCCGGTGCCATCGGCGTCAAGGTGGCGATGGAAAACAACAGCATCAAGATCAACGTGCAGGGCAACGAGCAGCGTGATGCGTCGGTCAACCGCGAGAAGGGCGCGCTCAACAGCAACGACATCTGGGTCGATGTGCGCGAGCTGGTGTATGTGCCGGCCGGCACCAACGGCTATGCCACGGATCGCTGGTACACCGCCGGCGGCTTGCTGGAAGTCGGTGGTTATCTCGGCACCCAGGGTCACAGCGTCGGCGAGTGGATGGCGCAGGGTGGCACGGTGAGTTTCGCCGGCAACGACGTGGTCACCGAAAAGGGTTCGCTGATCAACCTGTCCGGCGGCACCCTGGATGTACAGAGCGGGCAGATCCGCCAGAGCTGGCTGCGTGGCGCAGACGGGCGCTTGTACGAAGTCTCTCGTGCGCCGGGGGATCTGCTCTACACCGGCTTGTACAAAGGTTATGAAGACAACAGCGAGCGCTGGGGCCAGACCAGCTACTTCTACAACCCGCTGATCGCCCCGCGTTCGCGCTTCGAGTCGGGTTACACCGTGGGTCGCGATGCCGGGCAACTGGTGATTTCCACTGCCAGCGCCGTGCTCGACGGGCAGATGATCGGTGATGTGTACCAGGGCGAGCGGCAGAATCAGGCGCCGAAACCGGTGCTCGACGGTTATCAGCAGAGTCAGACCGCACTGGCCCGGCGTGCGCAATTGATTGTCGGCAGTTACGACCCGACCTTCGTCGCGGCGTCGAACGGCCTGCTCTACAGCCTCAATCCATTGCTCGATCAGGTACAGATCGGTGGCACGCGCCCGGTCGCCGGCAATGATCTTGACTTGACCGGCGCGGTGTCCGATACCCGCAAGGGCAAGCTGTATCTCGACAACGATCAGCTCAACGGATTCCGCCTTGGTGCGCTCAAGGTTTCGACCAAGGATCAGATCGCCGTTGACGGTGCGCTTACGGTCGACAGCGGTGGCGATATCACCCTCTACGCCCCGGATGTGCAGGTCGGCGCCGATCTGACTGCACGCGGTGGCAGTCTGCGTCTGGGCAACGTACTCAATCAGTTCAATGGCGGTACAAACACCGACACTCGCCTGGTGGCCAAAACCGACAAAGCGACGCAAACCCGCATCGCCGAAGGCGTGCTTCTCGACACCCGAGGCCTATGGAGCAACCTGCGCACCAATCCGGACGATAACGCCAGCCTGGCGTATCTGAACGGTGGCCTGATATCGATCCGCAGCAGCGGCGATATCGACGTCGCTGCCGGCAGCCTGCTCGACGTTTCTTCCGGTGGCGCTGTGCTTGCCAATGGCAAGACCCGGGGTGGCAAGGGCGGCGACCTGACGCTGGAGTCGAGCGCTATTTCCGCGCCAGGCAAAACCCGTCTGAACCTCGACGGCGAACTGCGTGGGTACGGCGTCACGGGCGGCGGCACCCTGACGGTGCAGGCCAACAAAATACTCATCGGGCAAACGGACAAAACCCTGGCGGACAACACCCTGCAACTGTCCGCCGATTTGTTCGGCAAAGGATTCTCCGCCTACAACCTGATCGGCCTGAGCGGACTCGACGTTGCCGAAGGCACCGCAATCGACGTGAACATGCCGGTCTACCGTTTCGGCGACGCGGCACCGAACGTGATCAGCAGCGTTGATCCGCGTACGGCGCTGGAGCTGTGGACTCCGACGCTGTTCCAGGAAAACCCGACCAAGGGCGTTCTGACTCAACGCGCCGGTGCCAGCCTGACGTTGCAAGGTGGCGCGACATTGGACGACCTGATCGATGCCGCCAACAGCACCCTGACGCTGGGCCGTGGCTCGCGCATCAGCGTCGACCCGGGACAAAGCATCAAACTGCGTGGCGCCGGGCAGATCACCGTCGATGGTGAGCTATATGCAAGGGGCGGCACGATTGACATCCGTCAGCAACAGTTCGGCTCGATCAAGCCGGCGACGTCCATCCTGGTTGCCGATCCGAAGGCCCACGACCGTTCGATCTGGATCGGTGAACAGGCCGTGCTGGATGTATCCGGACAAGTCAGTACCGCAACGGACGTTCTGGGGCGCACGTATGGTCAGGTGGGCAAGGGCGGCAGCATCGTCATCGGCGGCGAGATCGACTCGAAACTCGCCACAGCCACCGCTGCCGATGCTTACGTGATCGTACGACCAGGCGCACGGCTGGATGCCTCGGGTGCAGAGGCGTTGCTCGATATCGCCGGCCAGGGTCCGACCCGCATCGCTACTGACGGTGGTCGCATCAGCCTGAGTTCTTACAACGGTCTGTCCATCGAAGGCAGTCTGCGTGCGGTGGCGGGTGGTCTCGGGGCCGCTGGAGGACGTCTGGACATTGCCCTGGAATCACCGTTGTACGCGGACTCTGCGGACAACAAGGTGCGAGCGCCAAGGGAGATGATCATTGCTCAAGGCGCGGCTGATCAGCGATTGGGATCGGATCTGGAACCCGGCCATAGCGCTGACGGTTTGCGCTATGGGCAGGCGCGCTTGAGTGCCGATGGTTTGATGAGTGGTGGTTTCGATAACCTGAGTCTGCTCAGCAACGGTCTGCTGTCGTTCGACGGTGACGTGAATCTGCACATGAATCAGAGCCTGAGCCTGTATGCGGGCGCCTTGTCTCTGGCCGAGTCGTCGAACGATGCAACGCGTGTCGATGTCAGCGCACCCTATCTGCGTCTGTCCGGAGTCGGCACCTACTACGGCATCGTCGGTAAGGTTCGACCTCAGGCAACACTCAATCCGACGACCCGACTGTCAGAGGCCAGCTTCAATGCATCAGCGAATCTGCTGGATCTGAGCAACGGTCTGTCGTTCGGTACCCAGGGCGTGATCCGGCAAGTCAGCGGACCTGCCGCTGAATACAGCCGAAGGGCTTTTGGCCAGGTATCGCTCGACAGCAGCGGTGATCTGCGTTTCCTGGCACAGACCGATGGCGCGGAGAAGACCCGCCTGTGGACGCCGGGTGACTTGAGCCTTGGCGCTGCACAGATTTATCCCGCCAGCGGCGTCCAGGCTGAAGTGCGTGTCGGTTATCAGGGCTCGATTACGGCGCCGGCGCACACGTTGCGCATCAGCGGACGGGGTGCGGCGCCCGTTGCATTGCCGTACTCGGTGTTCGGCAAGTTGAGTCTGTATGGCGGATACGTCGAGCAGGGAGGGGTGATTCGCGCACCGCTGGGCCAGATTTCCCTGGGTGACGACCTGTTGACCCAGACCCGCGAGGTTCATCTGCTTCCCGGCAGCCTGACCTCGGTCAGCGCTGCCGGCCTGGTCATGCCGTATGGTGGCACCACCGATGGCATCGACTACCTTTACAACGGCAAGTCCGTCGCCCTTGAGGGGATCACGGGCGAGAACACAGGCGTGGCAATCCGCTCGCAATTCATTGACGTACAGAGCGGCGCGGTGATTGACCTTTCGGGCGGTGGCGATCTGCGCGGCGCCGGTTTCGTTTCCGGGCGTGGCGGCTCGACCGATGCGCGTTTCAACCCGCTGGTACGCAACGCCGCTGACGGTACGTTCAGCTTGCCGGGGCTGGCAAGCAACCCTGTCTACGCCATTGTCCCGGGCAATCAGAGTACCTACGCGCCCGTGCTCGCCGAAGCCGGTGCGGTGGACCCGCGTATCGGCCAGCAAATCACCCTTGGCAGCGGTGTGCCGGGGCTGCCGGCGGGCACTTACACACTGTTGCCTTCTACCTTCGCGCTGCTGCCCGGCGCGTTCCGGGTCGAGGTCAATGGTCAGGCCGCGCCAGGCGCGACGGCAGGCTCTTTGCAAATGCGCAATGGGTCGTGGACCAGCAACGCACAGATGTCGATTGCCAATACCGGGCTGCGCGACAGTCTGGCCAGTCAGGTCATTCTGACGTCGGCTGACGTGTTGCGCCGTTATTCGCAGTACAACGAAACCGGATTCACTGCATTTATCCAGAGCGACGCCGCGCGCCGTGGCGTGCCAAGGGCGTTGGCACCGATGGATGGCAAGACGCTGGATTTGCGTCTTGTCGCGGGTGGCAAGCAAGACATTGCGCTTCAGTTCGCGGGTAGCGCGTTATTCGCGGCAGCCGAAAATGGCAGGGTTGGCACAGCGGTGGTACGCAGTGGCAACGCCGGCGCAGATTTTGAAATCCTGGGTGCAGGGCATGCACCTACTGAGGGTTTCAAAGGCGTCTCTCTCTATGCCGATACCCTGAACAACCTGAATGCAGGACGTCTGACCGTCGGTGCAATGCCGAATGTGCGGTACACCGTGGAAGGTAATCTCATCGGTTTCCTGGGTGATAACTCCAGCATCGTTCTGCGTGAAGGAGCCGTGTTGTCGGCGCCGGAAGTCCTGTTGCGCACGACGTCGGGCGCCGGCGGGATAACGGTCGAGGCGGGGGCGGGCATCAATACGCTGGGACGCGGCAATGTCGCCTATGACTCCGCGGATGGCTATCTCTATAAACCGGGGGCCGCCAGCATGTTGTTGGTGTCCAACGGCTGGACCAACGTGCTGGCACCCGACCTCGGCAGCGGCGGCAACGTTCGTATCGGCAGCTGCGCGTCGGGCGCATGCAGCAACCCGGCGCTGCTTTATTCCAATGGCAGCATTACCGCCGCCACCAACGATCAGTTCGAGCTGGGTGAGACAGTACGTTTCGGTACCCGACACCTGGCGCTCGCCGTTGGCGCGGTGAATGTCGGTAATGCAGCGTCGCTGGCGGCGGCAGGCAACCGCGTACCCAATGGCCTGGTACTGAACCCGACTGTGCTTGACCGCCTGTTACGCGGCGACACCCAGTATGGTGCGCCAGCTCTTGAAACCCTGAGCCTGACCGCTCGCGATGCAATCAACTTCTTTGGCAGCGTGACCCTCGATACGCTGGATCCGCAGACCGGTCAGAGCAAGTTGCAGAATCTGTTACTCGTGACACCTGCGATTTACGGCTTGGGCGATGCCAATGATATGGCGACCATCCGTACCAGCAATCTGATCTGGAACGGTGCCACTCAAAACCCGGGTACGGTGATCAAAGAGGGGGCCGGCACCGGAAAGGGCACGCTGGATATTCAGGCGCAACGCATCGAGCTGGGTTACGGGCCGATGCCACAACCCAATGGTCTGGATCAGAACAATCGTCTGGCGCTGGGTTTTGCCAACGTCAACCTGAGCGCCAGCGACCGTATCACCGCCAATCACAAAGGCAGCCTGGCGGTTTATCAGCAGCAGGGCGTTTACGACCCGGTCAAAGGCTACACTTACAGTGGCGGCAATCTGAATCTGCGCACACCGTTGCTGACCGGTGAAGCGGCATCGGTCAGTCTGCTCAAGGCCGGCAACAGCCTGACGCTCAGTGGCGCCGGGGCTGTCGGAGTGGCCAATGCCTTGGGGGCGGAGTTGAACCTTGAAGCCCGCGACGTCGTGCTCGACAGCCGTATCGCATTGGCCAGCGGCAAGCTGACGGTGAAGTCCGAGGGCGATCTGACCCTGGGCAGCGGAGCCGTGCTGGATATGGCCTGGCGCACCCTGCCGTTCAACGATGTCAGCAAGTACAGCTGGGGCGGCGATGTTTCGCTGTACAGCGCCAACGGCAATATCCGTCAGGCCGCGGGCTCGCGCATCGATCTATCGGCGCAGAACAATCAGGCCGGCAATCTCAGCGTCGTCGCATTGGCGGACGCAGCCGGGATGGTCGACCTGCAAGGCGAGATTGTCGGCGGCAGCAGCGGTTACTACGACGCCGGGGGCACGTTGGTGCCGTACAAGGCCGGGGGCGTGGACATTCGCGCTCAACGCCTGGGCGGTGACGCCACTGAGCAGTTCGCCGCGCTCAATCAGCGGTTGAACGCAGGTCAGGTGTTCGGCAGTCGCAGCCTGCAACTCAAGCAGGGCAATCTGGTGATCGGCGACGGTCTCAAGGCTGGCGAGGTCAATGTGTCGGTGGACAATGGCAGCCTGACGGTGGCCGGTCTGATCGATGCCAGCGGCGAACGTGTCGGCAGCATTCGTCTGTCGGCGAAAAACGGTCTGACCCTCGCGGGTAACAGCGTGCTCGACGCCCATGGTCGCGTGCTGCGGGTGGACAGCTACGGCAAGATCATCGATGCGCCGAACCGTGCCACGGTCGAACTCGGTTCCGGCGATGGCGTGCTCACGCTGGGCAGCGGCGCACGCATCGACCTGCGCCACGGCACCGATGCCGTGCCCGGTTTCCTCGCAGGGCAACATGACGGAATGCTGCGCGGCACGCTGGAACTGAACGCGCCACGCCTGGGCAACAATGACATCGCCATCGACGCCAGTGGTGCGCTGACCATTCAGGGCGCGCGTTCTATCGGGCTCAATGGTGTGCGCCGTTACACCGATGCCCGTGATGGTGTCGATCAGGCCGTCAGCGGGCGGCCTTATCAGGTCATCGATCAAGCCATGCTCGATCGCATTCACGGTGACAGCAACAACTTCATCAACGCCGCGCTGGGCAACAGTGATCTGCTGCAACGCAAACTGGCCGGGCTGAACAACGCCACCTACGCCGATGCATTCCATCTGCGGCCGGGCGTGGAAATCGCCAGCAAGACTGCCGACGGTGATCTGGTGGTGGAGGGCGATCTGGACCTTTCGGGCTATCGCTACGCCAGTCTCAATCCGCACACGCGGCTGAACCCTGCCGTTTACGGTTCAGGGGAGGCCGGCAGCCTGGTGATCCGTGCCGGCGGCAACCTCGATATTTACGGCAGCATCAACGACGGCTTCGCCCCGCCACCGGAAACCGTCGATGATGCCGGTTGGAAACTGATTGCCGGTGTGCAGCCGTTTGGCGGCGATCTGATCGTTCCGGGCACCGGTGTTTCGCTGGCCGAGGGGACGAGGTTCCCGGTGGGTGCAACGCTGAACTATGACGTGGCGATTCAGAGTGCGACCTTCGCCAGCGGTACGTTGCTACCAGGTCAGGTGACCTTGAAAGAATCCTATACCTTCAGCGCCGGTACGGTGCTGGCTGGCGCCATTCACGACCAGAACGGCAATCTGCTGTACGCCGCAGGAACATTGCTCAGCGACAGCGTGACCTTGCCAGCCACTACGCGTCTGGGTGCAGGCATTCGCCTGAACAAGGCGACCGCACTGGACGCGATGACCTGGCCCAAGGGCGTGCCGCTTCCCGGGACTGTCGATGCAGACACCGGCAACACTGGCGGCGTTCTGTTGAGCGGTTCACTGGCCTTGTTGCGCGGGTCGCTGATTCCGTCAATGACGGACGTGAAGCTGGCCGACGGTACGTCACTGATCGAGTTGCGCCCGTTCAACGGCACGCAGCAGGGCAAGAACTGGGCAGTGGCGAGCATGTTGCCGTCGGGCAGTGCGTCGTGGTCGATGCGTGTGGTGGCCGGTGCCGATCTTGAGGCCGCCGATAACCGCATGGTCAAACCGGTGACCAGCGAAGGCAATTTGCGACTGGCGGATACGCACTATGGCGTGACGGTCACTCAAGGTGCCGCGAAACTGGTCTGGGCCGTCGGCAACCAGTATGGCTTCCCCGCCTATGAACCGATCCCCGAGGAGTACCTGATTCTGTGCGAGATCGGCCCTGGCGATTGCGCGCCGATGGCACGCTGGGTCTGGGCACCGGGCAGTGGCATGGGCGCCGATTACGAGCCCGTTCCGGATGACTACCTGATCCTCTGCGAACTGATGCCGGAATTGTGCCTGGAAAACAATCCGCAAAAATCCGCCAAGGCTCACACCCAGATGTTCAGTGTGCTGCGCACCGGTACGGGCGATCTCGACTTGATCGCGGCGGGCAATCTGAGCATGGACTCACCTTTTGGTGTGTACACCGCAGGGACGCAGTCGGCCAATGTCGATCCGCTCTATAACCAGCCACGCGGGCACCTTTCCGATAACAACTCGGTTCTGGGCAGCACGGGGGTCGACTACGAAAAATGGGTCAACGGTGGTACTGACAGCCTTTATCAGGCCTGGTATCCACAGCTGGGCGGTAACCTCACGGTCAATGCCGGTGGATCGATTTCCGGCGACTCGGTAGGGCATAAAGAGCAAACCACTTCCGGCGGTTTCCGCGACCAGATCGCCAGCGTCGCCGTCGGTAACTGGCTGTGGCGCCAGGGGACGGGCAGCGCCGATGTTCCAACCGCCTGGTGGATCAACTTCGGCAGTTACATCACTCAGCCGATACCGAACTCAACCAGCACCGACCCGTACCTGGTCGGGTTTACCGGCTTTGGTACGCTGGGCGGCGGCAACATCAGTTTGCGCGCCGGGGCTGACGCGGGCCTGTTGAAGCCCATGGGCGATTCGCGCAATTACCTGCGCAGTCAAGGGCTGATCGTGGCAGTCGGCAGCACAGGCAGAATCGGCAGCGATGGTAGCGTGCAGATGACCGGTGGCGGTGACATGGATATCCGCATAGGCGGTCAGCTCAACCCGTCGCTGCAAGCCCGGGCGGGTGATACCGGCACGGCGCGACCATTCCACGATCTGCAAGGTACGCTGATCAACCTGCGCGGCGCGGCACAATTGAGTGGCGGGGCTGTGGGCGGAATTGATCTGCAATACGGCGCGGCCTCGCAATTTAATGACCCGCGGGAGACGCGCGCTTTCGATCCGTTTACTTCCACGCTCAGCAAAGCTTCCGGTGGCCTGGTATTGATTCCCGGCGACTCGGGCATGAGCCTGAGCACCCGTGGCGATCTGGTGTTGGGCGGGGCCGGCGATCCGGGGCGAGTGAGCCTGCAGAACGCAACCCCTGTTTTCGACAGCAATGGGGACATCCAGAGAGGCGGGATCCTGAGCGGTTTTTCGTTGTGGACCGACCATACGGCGATCGACTTGTTTTCGGCGGGGGGCAATCTCACGCCCAGTACGCAGATCGCAGAGTTCGACGGTTCCAACAATCTGATCACTGGGCGAAACACTTCGCCTACGGACGGCCGGTTCGTCTATCCCTCCATCCTTCGGGCAGTGGCGGGGCAGGGGTCCATTTATGCCGGTCCGTCCGCCGCTTTTGACGGCGGACTTGGCAACAACCCGTTTAAAGCCTATTCGTTGCTGCTGGCGCCGGCGCAGTCAGGTCAGCTGGAATTGTTGGCGGGTGACTCGATCTACGCGGGTGGCTATGCGATCAATCAATCCGGTGCCAGTCCTTTGGCCATCGCTACACCATTCAATCCGGCGTTCAATCGCTTTGATGCCAATTCACCAGGCTCACTGGTGGCCAGCAATTACAGCCGCGACGGTGTTGTTCCGGACGGAAACACGCGTTACCCGCTGTTCGCATTCGGCCCCAACAGCTATTCGGGATTGAGCAATGTTCAGCAGCCTGCACGCTTCTATGCGTTGACCGGTGATCTTGTGGGTGTACGCACAGGTGAGACCTTGAATTTCGAAATATCCAAACGTACCTGGTATGAGGCCGCCGGGCCGGTCTGGATGATCGCCGGTCGTGACATCGTCGCGTCAGGGACCAATCTTGGACAGCCAACCTCCGTGCAGCCCGAAGAGATGGGTATCAACCGCGAAAACATCACGTCCACCGGCAACCTGTTCGTCCACAATGACCCACGAGACGTATCGCGGGTGTCGGCGGGTCGCGACATTCTCTACAGCAGCTTCGATATCGCCGGGCCCGGTGTCCTCGATATCAATGCAGGGCGTAACATCCTCATGGAAAACCGCGCCAGCATCACCAGCCTCGGCTCGCTGGTCGCAGGCGATAAACAACCGGGCGCCAGCGTGGTATTGCAGGCGGGGGCCGGGGCGCAAGGTCCGGATTATTCGCGGTTCATCGCCCGTTACCTGAACCCGCAGAACCTCGCCGACCCGAATGCGTCGCTTAACGGGCAACCGGGCAAAGTGGTCAAGACTTACCTCGACGAGCTGCAGAGCTGGCTGACCCTCGGCTATGGCTTCAGCGGCAACGCCGAACAGGCGCAAGCCTTCTTCGCCGCGTTGCCAAGTGCCGAGCAGGCGATCTTCGCCCGTCAGGTGTACTTCGCCGAACTGCGTGCTGGGGGCCTTGAATACAACGACGCCGATGGCCCGCGCAAAGGCAGTTACCTGCGTGGTCGCAACGCCATTGCTTCGCTGTTCCCGACTACCGATGTGGCCGGCAATCCGATCCGATACGACGGCGACATCACTCTTTATGGCGGCGCCGGGGTCAAGACGCTGTTCGGCGGTGACATCCAGATGCTCACGCCGGGTGGTGGTCAGGTGTTCGGTATCGAGGGCGCGGCGCCACCGTCCACGGCGGGGATCATCACCCAGGGTTCGGGAAATATTCAGCTCTACTCCGAGGGCAGCATTCTGCTGGGGCAGAGCCGGATCATGACGACGTTTGGCGGCTCGATTCTGGGGTGGTCCGCTGAAGGCGACATCAACGCCGGTCGCGGCTCGAAAACCACCGTGGTCTACACGCCGCCGAAACGCGTGTACGACACTTGGGGCAACGTGACCCTGTCGCCATCTGTGCCGAGCACCGGCGCCGGTATCGCTACGCTCAACCCGATTGCCGAAGTGGCCCCGGGGGACATCGACCTGATCGCGCCGCTGGGCACCATCGATGCGGGCGAGGCGGGGATTCGCGTCTCGGGCAACGTCAACATTGCTGCGCTGACGGTGGTCAACGCCGCCAACATCTCGGTGCAGGGCAAGGCGACCGGCGTGCCGGTGGTTTTGGCGGTCAACACCGGGGCGATCACCTCTGCCAGCTCCGCTGCATCGTCGGCAACCCAGGCGGCGGAAGACGTCGCCCGTCAGCAGCAAGCCGCGTCGCGCCAGAACCAGGCCTCGGTATTCACCGTGCAGGTACTCAGCTTCGGCAACGAACAACTGGCCCCGACCCGCGACGGTGCCAGCCGCGTACCGACGCCGGGCTACAACCCCAACAGCCCGGTGCAGGTGCTGGGCGCCGGGGCGCTGGATGAACAGGCGAAACAACAGCTGACCGAAGAGGAGCGGGGACAGCTGACGTTGTAAAGGACTCTCGTGTAGTACGCTTCGGGCGGCCACTTGGCCGCCCTTTTTTTATGGTGATGAGGTTGGAGGGTATTTTTGTCGGGCGTGAAGTACCGTCAGTATTTTGATGTGGCCATTCACTCGATAGACCAGCAGATAGTTCGGATGAATCACCATTTCACGAGTGCCAGGCACTCGGCCAGGTCGGTAACCATAAGGTATTGATGAAAGTCGCTGTGCTGCTGCACCCACCTTGTGTCTTAGCGAAATTGAAGCGTTGGTGTTGTGTTGCTCAATGTATTTGAAGATGTCAGCCAGTTGGCGCGAGGACTTGCTGCTCCATTCAAGCAGCAGCGCGGCGCTTCCTGCGCATCTCTTCCAGCATCTGGTCGAGCATTGCCATAGCTTCATCATGGGGAATGCCAGGGCTAGGATCATCCAGTGCATCCTGTACCTCTGCACGAAACCAGCGATCGTAGCTCTCTGCCTCTTCTTCGGATTCGAAGTCAGAGTAATACGGGGAAAGTAATAAGCTCATAGTGATCTCCGTGATCAATTTCAGCAGTTTAAGGGGGAATGGCCCATTGTCGTCACTGGCAGACGATGTACCCCATGAGCCCTTGAAGAACCATGGGATAACGAAGCCCAGTATCTGCAAGCACCCCTTTGAAATCTGCCGGACGTTTCCCACCGTTGTCCGGCAATCTCGACCGCCGCTGTAGGCCTATTCCTGCCCTCCGTTTTTCAGGTTTTCAGCCTACAAATCCGCGCACGCCTTCCTACAAACGCACTCAGAACGCATACGGAATACTCACCTTCGCCCACAACATTTCCCCCTCCGGCCGGTTCTCTACGTCGAACTCCTTGGCCCAGCGAATCTCGGCGCTGGCGTACTTGAGGAAGGTGAAGTGCAGCGCCGGGCCGATGGCGAACACCTTGCCGCGGACGCCGTCGTTCACGTCTTCGCCGGCGAACTGCACGGTGTGGCCGAACTGTTTGTCGTCGGTGGTCTGCTTGAGGTAGTAGCCGTTGATGCCGAGCATCAGGTCGTCGGTGATCTTGTAGCTGGCCGAGTAATCGAAGTGGAAGATCTGCCCGGACTTGTAGTCGGTGTCCTTGTTCTTCTCGTTGAAGCTGTAGGTGGTCTTCATCGACACCTCGGTGCGTTCGGTCGGCAGCCAGGTGAAGGAAAACAGCGGTTTGTAGGTGTAGAAATTGTTGCTGGTGTTGGCCAGGCGATCGACGCTGTATTCGCCGGTGGGCACGGTGATTTCCACGGCGGCGCCGAGGGTCAGGTCCTTGCCCATGTCCCACAGGATGATCGGTGCGATGGTGGTATCGCCCATGCCTTCACGGGTGTCGCTCAGGCCGAACACCGAGACTTCCTGCTTGAGCCACGGCTGGGCGATGTAACCGGCCAGGCGCCCGCCGAAGATCCGCACCGGGCTCAGGTAGTCGAGACGCGGGATCACGGCAGTGGACTCGATCTCGACATTCGGCACCTTGCCGCCGAACGAGCTGATGTTGAGCTTCCGCGCCTTGTAGTGGTTGTAGTAGAGGTTGAAGGCGACCATGTTCTCCGGAAGGCTGTCGACCTCCATCGGCAGCATGAAGAAACCGTCGGTGCCGGGGCCGATGTTGTCGACGCCGGCTTCGGTGGCCAGCGCCGGCAGGGTCGCGGCGCAGCCGAGCAGGCTCAGCGCCAGTCGCACAGGGAATGTCGCGCGGTTCGGGGTCATGTCCGTCCTCATTATTATTGTGTTTGGGCGCAACGCCGGCACGCAGGGCGCCCGGCCACTATAGAAATAAGCCCTTGGCGCACGTCAGGGCAGGGTATTGGCGGACACGGAAGGGGACTTCTGCGGACAGCCCGTCAACCCTGTGCTAACTTCCTTCGACATAACCGGTTACAAAAATAACAATTCAGCGTGATCCGGAATGTCAGCCTCCATGAACGTAAAAGTCCAAGACCCCACCTTCGAACTGGCGCTGGTGTCGCCATTTCTCCTGCAAACCCTGGCCGAAGTCGCCGCCAACAAGGGCATCGAGCCGCAGAGTCTGTGCCGTGGCCTGGGTTTTGATTTCGAAGACCTGCAGGATCCGGCACAGCGGATTTCCTACCGCCAGGCCGTTGCCATGATCCAGCGTGCGCTTAAAGCTTTGCCCAATCAGGGGCTGGGCCTGTGGGTCGGCGCGCAGAACGTGCTCGGGACGCTGGGGCTGCTGGGGCATGTACTGTCGCTGTGCAAGACCTTGCGCGACGCGTTCGAAATCGGGGTTCGGCATCAGCACACTTCCGGCGGGATCGTGGTTTCCAGCGTCGATGTGGTGGGCGATCAGGTGTACGTCGACGTCGAATGCCGGTTGCCATTCGCCGAAGTGCAGGTGTTTGCGGTTGAAGAGTTTTTCGCCAGCCTGCTGGTCTATGGCCGGGCGCTGGTGGGCGAGACGTTCAAGCCGATTGCCGTGGAGTTCATGCACGCCGCGCCGGATTACGTCGATGAATACCGGCGGCTGCTGGGGCCGGAGGTGCGTTTCGGGTGTCTGCACAATCGCATGCTGATCGACGTGCAGTGGCTGGATGTGAACCTGCCCAACCACCATTCGCTGGCGCTGCGTCAGGCGGTCAAGTTGCTGGAGCTGGAGGCGGCGCAGGTTCATCAGAAGCTTGATCTGATCCAGGCTGTGGAGCGGGCGATTGCCCGGGATCTGAGCCGGGGCAGTCACATCGAAAAGATTGCTGGTGACTTGAACATGAGCAGTCGTACTTTGCGTCGGCGGTTGACTGAACATTCGCTAACGTTTGAGGCGCTGCTGGAGCAAGTGCGTCAGGCGCGCACCATGAGTCTGCTGGCCAATCCTGAGATGCCGATCGAGCGGATTACCGAGGAGGTCGGTTACAGCGACGTTCGCAGTTTTCGGCGGGCGTTCAAGCGTTGGACGGGGAAGAGTCCGAGTGCGTGGCGCAGCGAGTGCGTCATCTGATCCCACACAAACCCTCCGGCTACAGTTAAACTCCGCGCTCTTTCCAAGGAGTCGACATGAGTTACTACCAGCCGGGCATCCTCGCCACCCCAGTTCCGCCGCAAGCACGTCACCTGTTTTTCGCCCTCGAGTCGGTTGAAGCGCTGCCGCAGGCGATCGACAACCTGCTGAACCTGGTGGACGGCAAGTCGGCAGTGGTCGGTTTCGGTGAATCCCTGGCCAAGGCCCTGAATGTGAACATCGACGGCCTGCGCAGCTTCCCGGCGCTGACCGGCGTTGGCGTGGAAAACCCGTCGACCCAGCACGCCCTGTGGGTCTGGCTGCACGGCATCGACCGTGGTGATCTGCTCAACCGCAGCACTGCACTTGAGGCCGCACTGGCCCCGGCGTTGCGTCTGGTGCAGATGCAGGAAGCCTTCCGCCACAAGGACGGTCACGACCTCACCGGTTATGAAGACGGCACTGAAAACCCGCATGACGAAGCCGCCATCGCCGCCGCACTGCAAAGTGAAGGCGCGGACGGTCTGGTCGGTGGCAGCTTTGCCGCGATCCAGCAGTGGCAGCATGACCTCAGGGGTTTCCATGCGTTGTCCGCCGAGGACAAGGACAACATCATGGGCCGTCGCCTGAGCGACAACGAAGAGATCGACGACGCCCCGGTGTCCGCCCACGTCAAACGCACCGCCCAGGAAAGCTTCGCCCCGGAAGCCTTCGTCGTGCGTCGTTCGATGCCGTGGATCGAAGGCGACCGCGCCGGCCTGATGTTCCTGGCGTTCGGTTTCTCCCTTGATGCCTTCGAAGCACAACTGCGCCGCATGAGCGGTCTGGAAGACGGCATCACCGACGGTCTGTATCGCATCAGCCGGCCGATCACCGGCGGCTACTACTGGTGCCCGCCGCTGCAAAACGGCCACCTCGACCTGCGCGCACTGCGCATCGGCTGAGGCACAAGCATGAACGTGGTGCGTTGGGGCATGATCGGTTGCGGCAGCGTCGCTGAACGCAAGAGCGGGCCGGCCTTCTACAAGGCGCCCGGTTCGGCGTTGGTGGCGGTGATGGGGCGACGCCTCGAAGCCGTGACCGATTACGCCGCGCGCCACGGCATCGCCCGGACGTACACCGACGTCGATGCCCTGATCAACGACCCCGAGGTGGACGCGGTGTACATCGCCACGCCCCCCGACAGTCACCACGCCTACAGCCTGAAAGTCGCCGCCGCCGGCAAGCATTGCTGCGTGGAAAAACCCATGGCCCTCAATGCCGGGCAAAGCCGCGAGATGCAGCGGGTATTTGCCGACGCCGGCTTGCACCTGTTCGTGTCCTATTACCGCCGTTCGTTGCCGCGTTTCCAGCAAGTTCGGCAATGGCTGGAACAGGGGCGCATCGGTGAGGTGCGGCACCTGAGCTGGACGCTGACCAAGGCACCATCGCCCAAGGATCTGGACGGCAGCGCAAACTGGCGCACCGATCCGGCGGTGGCCGGGGGCGGGTATTTCGCCGATCTGGCCAGCCATGGGTTCGACCTGTTCCAGTACCTGCTCGGCGACATCGTTGAAGTCGCCGGCTTCACCGCGCGCCAGGCCGGGTTGTACGCGGCGGAGGATGCGGTCAGCGCCAGTTGGCGATTCGCTTCGGGAGCGCTGGGCATGGGTTGCTGGAGCTTTGTCGCGGACCGGCGCGAGGATCGGGTCGAGATCATCGGCAGCCAAGGGCGAATCGGTTTTTCGGTGTTCGACGAGCATCCGGTCGAGCTGCATGCCGATGAACACATCAGCCTGGAAATCCCCCATCACGAACACATCCAATGGCACCACGTGCTGGGCATGAACGCGCAGATTCGCGGTGAGTCGCAGCACCCGGCAATCGCCGCCGAAGCCCTCAAGACCGATTGGGTCATGGATCAGATCCTCAAGCGCCACTGAAGGCGCATCTAACCTTATGCTCATTCGGTATTTCTCAAGCTTGTCATAACGTCTCTAAGATCACGTCATAACTCGTTATAACAAGTGATCCCGTGATGACCGATAACGTTCTCTCCCTTGGCAGCGTTCCTCTGCACACCCAACTGCGCGACGTGCTGCGCGCCCGGATTCTCGACGGCGAATACCCGCAAGACAGCCAGATGCCGTCCGAAAGCGAGCTCGGCACGCTGTTCAAGGTCAGCCGCATCACCGTGCGCCAGGCCCTGGGCGATCTGCAGAAAGAAGGGCTGATCTTCAAGATCCACGGCAAAGGCACCTTCGTCGCCAAACCCAAGACCTTTCAAAACGTCAGCACCCTGCAAGGCCTCGCCGAGTCCATGACCGGCCGTGGCTACGAGGTGATCAACCGCCTGCGCAGCTTCAAATTCATCGCCGCCGACAAACTGGTCGCCGAGCGTTTGCAGGTCGCTGAAGGCGAAATCGTCGCGCAGATCAAACGCGTACGGCTGATCAACCGCGAACCAATCTCGCTGGAAATCACCTACCTGCCCAAAGCCGTCGGCGAGCGGCTGGAGAAGGCCGATCTGGTGACCCGCGACATCTTCCTGATCCTCGAAAACGACTGTGGCATTGCCCTCGGCCACGCCGATCTGGCCATTGACGCGGTGCTGGCCGACAGCGACCTGACCCAGGCGCTGAACGTCGAAGCCGGCTCGCCGATCATGCGCATCGAGCGTCTGACCCATGACGCCAACGGCCAGCCGCTGGACTTCGAACACCTTTACTACCGTGGCGATGCGTTCCAGTACCGCCTGCGGATCGACCGGCAAAAAGGGGCCTGACCATGACCCGCAACACCCTCGAACAGGAATACGACATCGTCGTGATCGGCGGCGGCACTGCCGGCCCGATGGCCGCGATCAAGGCCAAGGAAAAGAACAAGGAACTGCGCGTGCTGCTGGTCGACAAGGCCAACGTCAAGCGCAGTGGTGCGATCAGCATGGGCATGGACGGCCTGAACAACGCGATCATTCCCGGGCACTCGACGCCCGAGCAGTACACCAAGGAAATCACCATCGCCAACGACGGCATCGTCAATCAGGCAGCGGTGTACGCCTACGCGACGCACAGTTTCGAAACCATCGAACAACTCGACCGCTGGGGCGTGAAGTTCGAGAAGGACGAAACCGGCGATTACGCGGTGAAGAAAGTCCACCACATGGGCGCCTACGTGCTGCCGATGCCGGAAGGGCACGACATCAAGAAAGTCCTGTATCGCCAGTTGAAACGGGCGCGGGTGAGCATCACCAACCGACTGGTCTGCACCCGTTTGCTGACCGACGAGGAGGGCGCCGTCAACGGTGTGATGGGGTTTGACTGCCGCACCGCTGACTTTCACGTGATCAAGGCCAAGGCTGTCATCCTCGCTTGCGGTGCGGCCGGGCGACTCGGTCTGCCGTCCTCGGGTTACCTGATGGGCACCTACGAAAACCCGACCAATGCCGGCGACGGTTACGCGATGGCGTATCACGCCGGGGCCGAACTGGCGAACCTCGAGTGCTTCCAGATCAACCCGCTGATCAAGGACTACAACGGGCCGGCCTGCGCCTACGTCACCGGCCCGCTGGGTGGCTACACCGCCAACAACAAGGGCGAACGCTTCATCGAGTGCGACTACTGGAGCGGGCAGATGATGTGGGAGTTCCACCAGGAACTGGAAAGCGGCAACGGCCCGGTGTTCCTCAAGCTCGATCACCTGGCCGAGGAAACCATTCAGAACATCGAGGAAATCCTCCACAGCAACGAGCGCCCGAGTCGCGGCCAGTTCCACGCCAATCGCGGCACCGATTACCGCACGCAGATGGTCGAGATGCACATCTCGGAAATCGGTTTTTGCAGCGGCCATTCGGCGTCCGGCGTGTGGGTCAACGAGCGCGCCGAAACCTCGGTGAAGGGGTTGTACTCGGCCGGTGACATGGCCGCCGTGCCGCACAACTACATGCTCGGCGCGTTCACCTACGGCTGGTTCGCGGGCAACAACGCGGCGGAGTTTGTTGCCGGACGCGAGTTCTCTGCGCTGGATGCCGAGCAGATCGAAAAGGAAAAGGCCCGGGTCTACGCACCGCTGGATCGCGAGCATGGCCTGCCGCCGGCTCAGGTCGAGTACAAGCTGCGGCGCTTCGTCAACGACTACCTGCAACCGCCGAAAGTGACCAAGAAAATGGAAATCGGCCTGCAACGTTTCAGCGACATCGAACGCGATCTCGACGAGATGAAGGCCAACAACGCCCACGAACTGATGCGCGCCATGGAAACCAGCGTGATTCGCGACTGCGCCGAAATGGCTGCGCGCGCCTCGCTGTTCCGCGCTGAAAGCCGCTGGGGCCTGTACCACTACCGCGTCGATCACCCGCAACGGGACGACCGCGAATGGTTCTGCCACTGCCACCTGAAGAAGGGCGAGGACGGGCGCATGACCAGTTTCAAGAAAGCCGTCGAGCCTTACATCATCCCGCTCGATGCCGAGGAAATGCAGGCCTACGACCGTCTGCGGGTCGGCGCTTTCGCCGCTTGATGCATCACTAGAGAGAGTCCGAACCATGGCCTATCAAACCCAGGAAATCTTCTTCCGCTCCAATGCCCCCGTCACCGTGGACGAGGACAAATGCATCGCCGAAAAGGGCTGCACCGTGTGCGTCGACGTCTGCCCGATGGACCTGCTGGCGATCAACCCGGCCACGCAAAAGGCCTACATGGCGTTCGATGAATGCTGGTACTGCATGCCTTGCGAAAAGGACTGCCCGACCGGCGCGGTGAAAGTCGACATCCCATATTTACTGCGTTGACCCCAAATCCACTGTGGGAGGGGGCTTGCTCCCGAAGAGGCCGGCATTGCTGGCATCACTATTGACTGAAACACCGCTTTCGCGAGCAAGCCCGCTCCCACAGGGGATTTGTGGCGAGCCGATAGCCATCCGTAAACCCCGGACGCTGGATTCACCAAACACCCCTCGTTTCCCACCGCGCCCTGATCGCGGCGGAGACGAACATCCTATAAATGATTCGAGGGGATTCAACCATGTTGCGTGCAGCAATCGCCGGTCTGGTACTGGCTTCGTTCACCCTTTCGGCCTCGGCCGAAACCATCCGCATTGCCATCGGCACCCAGGACACCACCATCAACTGCGCCGCCGGCGGCCTGTTGATTCGCGAGCTGGGCCTGCTCGACAAATACCTGCCTCACGACGGCGCCTACAAGGACGCCAAGTACGACGTGCAGTGGAAGAACTTCACCAGCGGCGCACCGCTGACCAACGAGATGGTCGCCGGCAAACTCGACTTCGGCGCCATGGCCGATTTCCCCGGCGCGTTCAACGGCGTGGCGTTTGAAACCGCCGGCAAACACAGCCTGTTCATCAGCGTGTTGTCGGGCAGCATCAAGGGCAGCGGCAACGGCATCGTGGTGCCGAGCGCGTCGGGCGTGCAGTCGCTGAGTGAGCTCAAGGGCAAGACCATTTCCGTGCCGTTCGCCTCCACCGCCCACGGCATGTTGCTGCGCGCCGTGGCGGAGCAGGGTTGGGATCCGCTCAAGGACGTGAACATCATCGCCCAGCCGCCAGAGGTCGCAGGCTCGGCGTTGCAGGCCGGCAAGATCGACGCCCACGCCGACTTCGTGCCGTTCGCCGAACTGTTCCCGAGCCGTGGCTTCGCCCGCAAGATCTACGACGGCGCCCAAGCCAATGCGCCGACTTTCCACGGTGCGCTGGTCGATCAGGCCTACGCGAAGAAGTACCCGGAAATCGTCGTCGCCTACCTGCGTGCGAGTATCGAGGCCAACCAACTGCTGGCCGCCGAACCGGAGAAATACAGCGAGCTGATCGCCAAGGTCACCGGCGTCGATGCCGAGGTCAATTACCTGTTCCACGGCCCGCTCGGTGTGCAGACCCGTGACCTGAGCTGGAAACCGGAGTATCGCCAGGCCGTGGGCACCGCGATCGACACGCTGAAGCTACTGAAGAAGGCGGATCGCGGGCTCGACCTGAATACCTTTATCGACGATCAGTACATCCGTGCGGCGTTCAAGGCTTCGAATCTGGATTACACGGCGCAACTGGCCAACTACGCGCAGACGCCGTTGAAGTCTGTCGATGCGGCGACCGGGAAAGCAATTTCGGACTTCAGTCATGTCGCGGAAATCTGGGTGCGCGGTGAGGACAAGGTCCGGCGGTATGCCTCGGCTGAAGAGGCGTTCACGGCGCTGGCCGGCCTGAAGTCGGAAGGCAAGAACATCCGTGCGGTGTATGCGCAGGCGAGTGACAGCGGGATCAAGTTGCTGGCGGAGCAGGCGTGGTTTGCCAGTGATGCGAAGGGGCGCCTCAGCGCGTTTTTGCTCAAGGGGCAGGCGCAGCAATACGCGTCGGCGCAGGGCGGGAAGGTGTTTGACTTCACCGATGCCACGACCCAGGCCGTTGCCAGTCGTTAACTCAAACGTAGATCGTTCCCACGCTCTGCGTGGGAATGCCGCCATGGACGCTCTGCGTCCACTGTGACGCGGAGCGTCACGGGATGCATTCCCACGCAGAGCGTGGGAACGATCAGAGGTGATATATGTTTTCACGCTGGATCCCCCGAGCCGCCTCACTGCTGCTCTGCCTGCTCTTCTGGCAACTAGCCGCCAGCCACCACTGGAACCTCGGCCTCGTCACCTTCGCCAACGTGCCAACCCCGCTGGCCGTGATCGAAGCCGCTCTCGGCCTCGGCGACTCCGGCAAACTCATCCAGCACCTGACCGCCAGCCTCGGCCGGGTCTTCGCCGGTTACCTCGCGGCGCTGGTCCTCGGCATCGCCCTGGGCCTGGCCATCGCCCGTTCAAAGTGGGCCGAAGACTTGCTGCTGCCGCCACTGGAAGTGTTGCGCCCGATCCCTGCCGTGGCCTGGATTCCACTGGCGATCCTGATGTTCCCGTCGTCGGAACTGTCGATGGTCTTCATCACCTTCACCGGCGCGCTGTTCCCGATCCTGCTCAACACCGTGCACGGCGTCGAAGGCGTCGACCCGCGCCTGATCGCCTCGGCCAAAAGCCTCGGGGCCGGGCGTCGGGCGATCCTGCTGGAAGTGATCCTGCCGGGCGCCGCACCGAGCATCATCACCGGCCTCGCCATCGGCATGGGCACGTCGTGGTTCTGTCTGGTGACCGCCGAAATGATCTCCGGCCAGTTCGGTATCGGTTACTACACCTGGGAGTCCTACACCATTCAGAACTACGCCGACATCGTGGTCGGCATGTTGCTGATCGGCGTGTTGGGCATGGGCAGCAGCCTGCTGATCAAACGCCTGGGCGGGCTGTTCACGCCCTGGCACCGACCACGAGGAAAAGCCTGATGAGCGTGATGCAAACTCCGGAAGGGCGGATCGACATCCGACAGTTGTCCATCGTCCTTGGCGAAGGCCCGCAAGCCTTTGAAGCGGTGCAGGGCCTGGATTGCCAGATCGAGCCGGGCCAGTTCGTGTGCATTCTCGGCCCGTCCGGTTGCGGCAAATCAACCTTGCTCGGTGCGCTGGCCGGGCATCTGCAGCCCCATGGCGGGCAGTTGAAAGTCGATGGCGCCGAAGTGTCTGGCCCGTCACCGCAGCGCGGCATGGTGTTCCAGCATCACACGCTGTTCCCGTGGCGCACCGTGCGCGACAACGTTGCCTTCGGCCTGAAAATGCGCGGCATCGGCAAGGCCGAGCGCCATCGCGCCGCCGACGACATCCTCAAACTGGTCGGCCTCGAAGGCTTCGCCGAACGCTGGCCCGATCAACTTTCCGGCGGCATGCAGCAACGGGTGGAGATCGCCCGGGTGCTGGTCAATCGCCCCCGGCTGTTGCTGATGGACGAACCCTTCGGCGCACTGGATGCGCTGACCCGACTGAACATGCAGGAACTGCTGCTGGATATCTGGACGCGAATTCGCACCACCGTGGTGTTCGTCACCCATGACATCGATGAAGCGCTGTTCCTCGCCGATCGCTTGCTGGTGATGAGCGCACGGCCGGGGCGAATTATCGAAGACTTGCGCCTGGATTTCCCCCGGCCACGCACCACCGAACTGGTGACCAGCCACGAGTTCTCGCGCCTCAAGCGCCACTGCCTCGACCTGCTGCGTCACGACAACGACCGACCGCTGCCGCGCCTCAATCCGCTCGGTTTGCCTCCTGAAAACTCCTTGCCGCGATTTGCCCTATGACCTCATTTTTTGCTGTGACCGATAACGACGACATTCTCGCCCTGCAACCGCGCCTGACCGCCGATGACGCCGGTGTGCGGCGGATTGCCCTGATCGATCTGGCCGACCTCGAAGAGCCGGACGGTCTGCTCTGGCTGGTCGAGCGTCTGGCCGAAGACCCCGCCGAAGAAGTACGTGCCGAAGCGGCGCGTCTGTTGGAAGCCTGGGAAGACGAGCCGGTGGTTGAAGCGCTGTGCCAGGCGCTGACGGATCCGTCACCAGCAGTGCAAGCCGCTGCGGCGCAGAGCCTGAGCCTGCTCAAGACCGAAGCGGCGGGCAGGGTGATTCTGCCGTGGACCAGTCATGCCGAAACCGGCGTGCGTATAGCCGCGTTCCGGGCCTTGCGTGAATTGCGCTTCCCCGGCGCTGCGTCGTCCGCGATTCAGGCGCTGAACGATGCCGATGCCAGTGTGCGCCGCGAAGCCGTCGGCGTGCTCGGCTGGCTCAAGCAGCTCGACGCACTGCCGGCCCTGGCCCGATTGGCGAGTGACGACCCGGACACCGAAGTACGTCGCGCCGCCACCGGCGCCCTGGGCCTGGCAAGTGATGCCGAGGTGCTGCCCGCATTGCGTCAGGCCCTGCAGGACCAGGCCTGGCAAGTGCGCGAAGAAGCCGCGACCACCCTCGGCAAGGTCGGCCATACCGACGCCGGGCCGGCGCTGATCGAAGCCTTGGCCGACGACTACTGGCAAGTGCGCCTGCGCGCGACCCGCAGTCTCGGGCGCCTCAAGTACGTCGCTGCCCTCGACGCCCTGATCGACACCCTCGGCCATCGCATCAGCAACCTGCGCAAGGAAGCCGCGCTGGCCCTCGGCGAACTGAATGATCGCGGCGCCGTGGCGGCATTGCAGGCCGCGCAGGACGACGGCGACCCGGAAGTGCGCAAAGCCGTGCGGATTGCCTTGAGTCAGCTGCAATGAGCCCGCTGTCGGTCGGCAATTCCCAAAGTAAGCACCGGTTGCGGCTGAGCTGGCCGGATGGCCGCGAGCAGTTGCTCGACCATGCCGAACTGCGCCGCCAATGCCCGTGCTCGCAATGCCGGGCGTTTCGTCTGCGGGGCTCGCCACCGTTGGTTGACCCGCGTGTGCGGGTCATCGAATTGAACGCTCAGGGCTATGGCCTGCAACTGGTGTTCAGCGATGGCCACCAGCGCGGGATTTACCCGTGGGCCTATCTCGCGCAGCTGGAGGGGATCACTGTCCCGCCGTCATCGCCGGCCGGCAGCCATGGAAAATATCCAGCCCCGGCTGATACAGCGACGTCCTGACCTCGAATAACCCCAGCACCGAATGGAACAGGTTGTCGTGGCTCAGATCCGGCTGGCCGCTTTTGCCTTGCAGGCAGCCACGGTCGATGCCGAGTTGCGAGAGGGTGTTGTTGCCGAACCACATCACCATCGGCACATGGGTCTGGGCTTCCGGCGCCAACGCATAAGGCGCGGCGTGCAGATAGAGGCCGTTCTCGCCCAGCGATTCGCCATGGTCGGACACGTACAGCATCGACGTATCGAGGTGGTCCTGATTGCGCTTGAGCAGCTCGATCACCTTGGCGAGGAAATGGTCGGTGTAGAGAATCGTGTTGTCGTAGACGTTGACCAGTTCGTCACGGCTGCAACTGCCCAACTGATTGGTGTGGCAGATCGGTTTGAAGCGCTCCATGTCCTTGGGGTAACGCTCGTAGTATTCCGGGCCGTGGCTGCCGTCGGCGTGCAGGACGATGATCGCGTTGCCCTTGAGGCTGTCGATGTAGCCTTGCAGGTCGGCCAGCAGCGCTTCGTCGAGGCAGTTGTTGCCGTCGCAGAACGGCCCCGGCTGGTTCTTCGCGATGTCGCGGTTCGGCACGCGCAGGCAGGTGCCTTTGCAGTCGCTGTTGTTGTCCAGCCACAACACCTGCACGCCGGCCCGTTGCAGGATGTCCAGCAGGCCTTCGTAGGTTTTGCCTTTCTTGTCGCTGTAGTCCTCGCGCGGGAACATCGAGAACATGCACGGCACCGACACCGCCGTCGAAGTACCGCAGGAATGCACCTGGGTGAAATTAAGGATGTCGAGTTTGCTCAGCTCGGGATTGGTCTCGCGCTCATAACCGTTGAGCGAGAAATGGTCGGCCCGGGCGGTTTCGCCGACCACGAACACCATCAGCGATTTCTTCTCGCGACTGGCCGCCTTGGCGCTCATCACCGCGTCTTCGCCGATGGCCTGCACCACGAAATGCTTTTTGATCCCCAGCCGCTGCTTGGTGTATTTGCTGATCGCGTAGATGTAGTTGGTCGGGTTGATGAAGTGGGTGAGCTTGTCTTCCTCGCGAAAGATCGGCGCGTAGGTCGAATAGAACGCGCCCACCGAAGCGCCGATCACCAGCACGCAGGCCACAATCACCAGCACCTTGTTCAGCAAGCCCCGAAAGAACGGCCGATACACCACCGGCCAGCGCCAGATCAGCATGGTCGGCAACACGCCGAGCAACAGCACGTAAGCCAACAGTTTGCCGCTAAACAGCGCCGTGGCTTCCCCGGGATTGGTTTCGAACACGTTCTGGATCATCACCGTGTCGATGGTGATGCCGTACTCGTTCATGAAATACGCCGCGCAGGCCGAGAGCAGGGCCACCAGCGTCAGCACCGGTTTCAGCGTCCAGCGAAACGAGATCAGCGTCAGCAGCAGTGTGATCGCCGCCCAGAGAAACAGCCCGAAGGACGCGAAAAACGCCAGTTTGTGCACGCCTTGCAAGGTGATCAGCGTTCCCAGCGCCTTCCAGGTCGCCAGGTTATACAGCGCCACCAGTGCCAGGGAAAACAGCAGCACCAGGCGGGTCGGAGTGATGGACGGTAAACGCAGTCCTTTGCCCAAAGCCATTTCGATACTTTCCTCTACGTCAGTCGAAAACTCATACGGTTACGCGCGTAACTATAGAAGAACAATAGTAAAAAAATCGTAAACATCCTGCAGATGGTCAGACTGGAGGGAGGGTGGGAGACGGCTGGCGCTTTGAATTAGCCATCTGTCAATTTTGTTTGTTAAAAAATTGACGATGGCAACACTTGGCGTTTAATAGAAAACGGGCAATAATGCCATGTGGCCACTATCTACAAATTAGAACTATAGTCAGTGTTTGCTGCAATGCAATTAATTCAGCTTATAAAACGATTTGCCAGAAGAGTAATGGTAAAAATATGAAAGTAGGGAAGCTAAAGGGTGTTGATGTAGTTAATGGTGATGAATATCTAATTTGTAAGGTTGATTTTTTCTCTGAAGATCTTGAGGCTTCAATTAGAAGGAACTTATCGAGGATTTGTAATGGGGCAGAGCAGAGTAAAAGCGCAAGTCGGATGTATAGCTATTCTACAACGTTAAGTTGTTTCTTTTCTCGCTACGAAAACAAAGCAGATACTACAAAAAAAGGAATGCTTGGAGAGCTCCTTACACATATTCTCGCGATTGAGCTGTTTTCGGGTTTTGAAACAATATCTCCTTATTTTAACTTGGAGGAGAAAAGTATTAGAAAAGGGTTTGATTTGCTTCTGTTTGATCCAGGGGAAAGTGCTGTATGGATTACCGAAGTGAAGTCTGGTCATTTACATAAAGATAAAGATCAGACACAAACCACTCAAGAGCTACTTGCTGCTGCTAGGAATGATTTGAATGTGAGGCTTAATGAGAATGAGCTTAATCACTGGCAGAATGCAATTCATGCGGCGAGAGTGGCCGTCGAAGGGGTTAAAGACTATAAGTCAGCTGTAATTTCTATCTTGGAAAATAGAGGGGAGTGCGTGCTGGATAAGCGCGCCTCCAGTAAGGATAACTCTGTAATTTTAGTCGCGACACTTTTTCATGATGTGTCTCAGCCCGTCGATGTAGAGAAGGTCAAAGAAATTTCTATAAATCTCGCTGCAAAAAAGATGTTTAAGAGATTTGTTTTGGTTTCTATTCAAAAAAACACTATAGAAAAAATAGAAGATTTTCTGAAGAGGGAGGCGCTTAATAATGCCTGAACGTAAGCCCGCAGAGTTGACTTTAAGACAGCTTGCTAATACGTCATTTTCTGGTATTTATAGAAAGTTGCTATCGAAAGAAAAGCTTTCAGACAGGGAAAGTATTCAGCTTTTGTCGATTTCCATTGTTTTGATTAATCAGCAGTGTTCGAATCTTAAGAGGCTCGGCTATCGGATTGCTTTGTTTTATGGGAATGTTTCCGGTAATTACGATGCCTTGAATGAAATAGCTATAAATAATGGCTTGATTCCAGTTTCCTCAGTTATTTCCGCTGAAGAGGAATTGGGTGGAGATAGAAAAGACTCTTTTGGTTTTAATTATATATCTAGCTATATTGATAATTTTCGCGATGGGGGTATGGTATTAACTGAGCAGCAAATGGATCTAAGGAGATATTTTTTAGAAAAGAATGAAGGGTCAATTGCAGTTATTGCACCTACTTCTTATGGGAAGTCTGAGCTTATAGTTAAGGCTTTTCAAGATAATCCAAAAGCAAGTGTGTGTGTATTGGTTCCTTCTAAGGCACTGTTGGCGCAGACTAAGAAAAGAATCATTGATGCGGAAATTCCTGAACTTGGGAAGATAGTTACACATCCGGAAATGTACAATGAGTTGAAGCCGGCTCGTGCATATGTACTGACTCAAGAGAGATTGGCTAGACTCCAAACGGATCAACCGAATCTACATTTTGATATTGTGTTTGTCGATGAGGCACATAATCTTTTAGCAAGTGACAAGAGGAGTGAATTGCTTGCCTCGGTTATTTGTATTGCTTACTCTAGAAATCCTGCCGCTGCATTTAAATACCTGACGCCTTTTCTCAATGATGAGTTGAGTTTAAGTTTAAGATTTGTAAAGGAAAATTTGTCAGCTTTTAGAATTAGCGAGTATTTGAAGTCTGAAAGATTCTATTTGTGCGACTTTCGTGAGGGTAAAGGGGATCGCATTAATTCGTTGTATGATCATTTTTTGGATAGGTGGTATAGCACGAACAAGGTGTACTCCGATTATTTTGATTTTATTCGTATGAATTCTTTAGGAAAAAATATTGTTTATGCGAACAAGCCTAAAAGTATTGAGATGTTTGCGGTAGATTTCGCCCAAAGCTTGCCGCCTGTGGAATGCCCACTGATTCAAAAGGCTTGTATAGAGTTGGAGTTGAATTTTGATAAGCGCTATTTGCTGATTGAGTGCTTAAGGAAGGGGGTTGTTTATCATCATGGTTCAATGCCTGATACGGTGAGATATTATGTTGAGCGACTTTTTTCTAGTTCGACGCATTTGAAGTATTTGGTTTCAAGCTCTACATTGCTCGAGGGTGTTAATTTACCTATCGAACGGTTGTTTATTTTAGATCAAAGGAAGGGCAGAAGTAATTTAGATGCGTCTCAGTTTAAGAATCTTGTTGGTCGGGTTAATAGATTTAGCGAGGTTTTTTCCCAGAAAGGTCGTGATGCATTATCTCGATTGGAGTCTCATGTTTATCTAGTAGGGACGGACAAGTACTCCAGTAAGCGCGCTGATTTGCAGGGGTTCTACAAAAAAACGGTCAAGGTTACAAATAAAGTTTTTGACAAAGTCTCGAATACGCTTCTCTTGTCGACAGAGATAAATGAGCTGAATAAGGCGGAGTTAAAAGAGGCTGTGGAAAGGCTGGAGAATTTAGAGCCGGGAGCCACTTCTAGTAAAGATGTCCGTAGAGTCAGCACTCAAGTTGGGAAGCAACTAATCGCAAACAGTGTTACGGAAATTGATATTTTTGCTAAAGAGGAAAAAATTCAAAAATCGATCGAAGAATTTTTTGCGGAAAACTCTTTGATTTCTTCTCCGTATGAGTTGATGTTGGCAATAAAGATGTTTTTTATAGATAACCTAGATGAAAGCAAAGGTTATTCTGACTTGTATCGATTGAAAAATGAAGAGGCACTAAAATTTTATTCCATGCTGATTGGTTGGAAGCTCAACAAGTACACTATAAAGCAAGTGATTTATAACTTTGTAAAGTATTGGAATGATCGTGGCGAGGGTGAAAAAAATCTAGTATTCGTGGGTAAGTGGGGTGACACTAAATTTCCAGATAGTCATTATGAACACTGGGTGGATATGTCAAAGAAAAATGATAAGGAGAAGATAAATCTTGCAATAGTTAGAATAAAAGAAGAGGATGATTATTTTGATCATAAAATATTCAGATTTGTTGAGATATTAAACGATCAAAAAGTGATTGATCCAGATTTTTTTAAGTTGGTTAAATATGGCACTGTTGATGATGTTAAAATTCGTTTGATAAGAGATGGGTTTAGCCGTAGCCTTGTTGATTTGATTCTAAAAAAATATCGTAAGACTGTTTCATTTGATGAATTTAACCAAGTTGTCGTATCTCCAAGGTTGGTCGGGTTAATGCGCAGCGAAGACGAAAGTGACTTGCTAATACTCGAAGCTACAATGAATTTAAGGACTTAACTTAAAAAATGCTCCCACCAGATCTGGGAATCATGGTGGGAGGTAGGTCAGAAGGATTTGCTGACGCTGGCGACGACCGTCGCCGTGCACACGTCCTTGAAGCCCCAGTTGCTCAGGCACTGGCTCTGCGAGAGGTCGGTGTCGATGTAGCTCAGGCCCAGCACCATGCCGGCCAGGCTGTGGGTCAGTTTGACTTCCCACTCCCGGTAGGACTCTTCGCTATGCCCGGACGCCGAATACATATGCGGGTCCTTGAAGTCCATGTTGCCGTAGCGCAGCTTCAGCCCGGAATCCAACGGCAGTTCGGTTTCATAGCCGATGTAGCTGTAGAGCGAACTCTGTTTGCTGTCGATGCCCGGCGCGTCACTGGAGTAATAGGCCGCGAGTTTCACGCCGTAAGCGCTGAGAATCGAGTACACCTCGCTCTGGTTGAACTGGCTCTCCTTGGGGTACGCGTATTTGATGTAGCCCAGATCCAGGCTCACGGCCTCGGTCGCCTGCCACAACCAGCCGGCGTAGTAATCGACTTCCTGACGGGTTTTCAGGCCGCCACCGAAATCGACGTTCGAGCTCCACGCGCCGAGGTACAGGCCGCTGCTGTGGGCCAGGGTCAGGCCGGCCTGTACGGCCGGGTCGTTCTGGGTCTGGGAGATGCCGCGGGTGCGGTAGTCGCTGGCCAGGGTCAGGTCGACCAGCACCGCGAAATCATCGTTCAGGGGAATCGCGTGGCTGCTCAAGGGCAGCAGGCTCAAGGAAGTGAGGGCGAGCAGGGGCAAGGCTTTCATGTGAAGTCCCGTTGTTGTGGTTGTTATGGGCAGGAAGCGGGCAAGGCTGCGCCGAACCCCGGCGGCTGGCGCGGGGTCGGGCAGCGGATACGGCGATTGTTATTAGAGGGTAGGGGCGTAGACCTGACGGCCGGCGAACCAGGTTTGCAGGACCTGGGTGTCATGCAGGGCCTTGTCGTCGACGCTGAACACGTCGCGATCGAGCACGATGAAATCGGCCTGTTTGCCGGGGCTCAGCGAGCCGATCTGCTTTTCCAGGCCGATGGTTCGCGCGGCATTGGCGGTGTAGGCGTAGAACATGGTTTCGCGGTCCAGGCGTTCGTCGGCGTTGAGCACGCCCAGCGGCCCGGTGCGGGTGATGGCCTGGGCCATGGCGTTCCACGGGTTCGGCGAGGACACCGGCCAGTCGCTCGCGCCGGCAATCGTCGCGCCCTGCTTGAGCAGCGAATGCGCCGGGTATTGATAGCGAAAGGCGAGGGCGCTGACGTAAGGCTTGATCATGTCGGTGGTGTAGTCGTCGGCGCTGGCCCACAGCAGTTGCATCGAGGCAATCACGTTCAGCGGTTTGAAGCGGGCGAACTCCTTCGGGTTGACCATTTGCAGGTGGGTGATCGAGTGCGTTACGCCGCTCTGCCGGTCCTTGCGCGCCTGGGCGATACCGTTGAGAGATTCGCGCACCGCACGGTCGCCGATGGCGTGGATGTGCACCAGCCAGCCGCGCTGGTCGATGGCGCTGACCAGTTCGCCGAAATGCTGTGGATCGATCAGCAACTCGCCCTGTTTGTGCGAGTTGCTGTAGGGATCGATCATCGCGGCGCTCTGGGCCGGGTATTCGATCACGCCGTCAGCGAAGATCTTGATCCCCGGCAGCGTCAGGTTGGGGATGCCCTGAAATTGCCGGCGCACTTTGTCGAGGGTGTCGAGATCGACCGGGACGCTTTTCGGGTTGGCCACCAGCAGCGCGGCGACGTGGGCAGTCATGCCGCCGCTGTCCGACAGGGCTTTATAAGCTGGCAATACGCCGACAGTTTTCTCGGTGGGCTTGAGGGCGAATACCGGCTCGCCCGGCGCGGCGTTGGCGGCGGGGTCCATCCACGCGGTGATGCCGAGGCTGTTGTTGAAACGCACCGCCGATTGCGCGGCCTTGAGCATGTCGGCCGGGCTCGGCACCGGCATTTTAGAGGCGACCCGATCCCAACCGGCGTCGACCACAAAGCCGTTCGGTTCACCGCTGGGCAGTTTGCCGATGGTGTCTTTTTCCGCGTCCGGCAGGGTTTTCAGCAGCGCGGCGTCGATGCCCGCACGCTTGAGCATCACATTGTTGGCCCACGCCGTGTGGTGGTCGCTGCCGGTGAACACCACCGGTACGTCGGCCCATTCGCCGTTATTGAAGATTTTGCCCAGCGCTTCAGCCTTGGCCCAATACGCCGAGCTCATGCCGGCCACGCTCAGCACATCACCATGCCGGGCCTTGCCATCGTCGCGCCAGCCGCGCAGGCGTTTTTCCAGTTCATCCAGACTGACCACGTCGTCTTCCATGTTGGCCGAGACCATTTCCAGCCCGCCGAAAATCGCGTGGGAATGGCTGTCGATCAGGCCGGGCATCAGCGCCTGGCCTTTCAGGTCGATGACCTGGGTGCCGGGCTCGATCAAGGCCTTGATCTGCGCATCCGTGCCGACTTTCAGTACCTTGCCGTTCTCCACGGCCAGCGCCTGAACCTTCGGTTGCGTGCGGTCTGCGGTGAAAATCTTGCCATTGAGCAGCACCAGATCGGTGGCGGCCATGGCTTCCATCGAGGCAAAACTCATAGCGGCGATCAGCAGATTTTTTGTGAAATGCGGGATGAATCTTTTCATTGAACATTTCCTTGTTATTGCGTCTGATGGCCAGATTAGTGGCTGCCAACGCCCGACAGAACGCCTCCCTCACGAAAAACGTTTTTGCCTGAATGGAAAAAGCATGGACAAGCTCGGTGCACTGAAAATGTTCGTGGTCACCGCGCAGCTCGGCAGTTTCAGCCGCGCTGCCGAACAACTGGGCAAGACCCCGTCGGCCCTGACCAAAGCGGTCAATCACCTGGAATCCGAACTCGGTGCGCGGCTGTTCGAGCGCAGCACGCGGCGGATTCTGCTGACCGAGATCGGCCGGCTGTATCTGGAAACCGCACGCCAGGTGCTGCAACGACTGGACGAGGCCAGCGAGGAAATCGAGCAGTTGCAGCATGGTTTGCGTGGCAGTCTGAAAATCACTGCGCCGCTGGCCTATGGACGGGCGTTTCTCGATCAGGTGTGTGACGGCTTTTTGCAGCAATACCCGCAGATCAGCCTGCAGGTGGATTTGTGCGACGAATTCGTCAATCTGCTGGAAAGCGGTTACGACCTGGCGTTGCGCGAGGGGCATGACGACTTGCCGGGGTTGATCGCCCGGGTGGTCGGCAGCAATCGCCTGGCGTTGTGCGGCAGCCCCGAATACCTGGCGCGCAAGGGCTTGCCGGTGACGCCGCAAACCCTCGATCAACATGAATGGCTGCTGTACCGGCATCCGTTGCTCAGCCGCGAATTCTGGTGGGCCGAACGCGACGGCCAGCGCCTGAGCCTGGCGCAACCGGCGGCGCCGTTGTTGCGCAGTGACAATTACGATTTGCTGCTGGCCAGCGCTCTGGCCGGGCGTGGCTTGCTGCACACGCCATTGTGGAGCGCTGCGCCGTATATCGCCGCCGGGCGACTGGTGCGGGTCATGGCTGATTACGAGATCGACCCGGACAGCTTCGGCCCGCACATTCTGGCGGTGTACCCGAGCCATCGGCGGGCGACGGCCAAGGTTGTGGCGTTTATCGACTACATCGCGGAGTTTCTGGCGGAGCGCGGTTTGAGCTGACTCCGTGCTTCTGATCGTTCCCACGTCGAGGCGTCGAACCGTCCGCGTGGGAATGCAGCCCGTGACGCTCCGCGTCACTGGACGCGGAGCGTCCCTAGAGGCATTCCCACGCAGAGCGTGGGAACGATCAGTCACAGGGTTTGAGCTGACTGGCGGTGCTTGTCAGGAAAATCCCACAGGAGTACAAATGTACTCCATGACGACTCTGACTCCCCGCCGTACCGCCATTCTGACCTTTATCCGCGAACGCATCGCCGAACACGGTCAGCCCCCAAGCCTCGCTGAAATCAGCGAGGCTTTTGGTTTTGCCTCCCGCAGCGTGGCGCGCAAGCATGTGCTGGCGCTTACCGAAGCCGGGTTCATCGAGGTCAATCCGCATCAGGCCCGGGGCATTCGCCTGCTCGGGCAGCCGGCGCGGCCGGAACTGCTCGAAGTCCCGGTGCTCGGGCGGGTGGCTGCCGGTGCGCCCATCGGCGCCGATGCCGACCTGCACAATCGGCTGATGCTCGATCCGGCGCTGTTCTCCCGCACACCCGACTACATGTTGCGAGTGCAGGGCGATTCGATGATCGAGGACGGCATTCTCGACGGCGATCTGGTCGGCGTGCGGCGCAACCCCGAAGCGCTCAACGGCCAGATCGTGGTGGCGCGACTCGATGGCGAGGTCACTATCAAACGTTTCGAGCGGATCGGCGATGAGGTTCGCCTGTTGCCTCGCAACCCGGCGTATCAACCGATTGTGGTGCGGGCCGATCAGGATCTGGCCATCGAAGGGGTGTTCTGCGGTCTGGTGAGGCAAGGCTGATGGGTGCCGTCGTTGCGCTGGATACGCTGTTCAATGGTGGCCAGGTCTGGAAGGGCCGGCCTGCGCCACCGGCCGCCAGCCCGCAACCCACCGGGCACGCGGCGCTGGACGCAGCGTTGCCCAGTGGCGGCTGGCCGGAGGCGGCGCTGAGCGAAATCCTGCTGGCCGGGCCCGGTGTTGGTGAGTTGCAACTGGTGTGGCCGACGTTGGCGCGGCTGTCGGCGGCGGGCGAGCGCATCGTGCTGGTGGCGCCGCCGTTCGTGCCATACCCGCAGGCCTGGGCCAATGCCGGGGTCGATCTGCGCCAGTTGTCGGTGATCCAGGCCAGCGAGCGCGATGCCTTGTGGGCGGCAGAACAATGCCTGCGCTCGGGCAGTTGCGGCGCGGTGCTGTGCTGGCCGCACAAGGCCGATGACCGAGCTCTGCGCCGTTTGCAGGTGGCGGCGGAAACCGGCCAGACCCTGGCGTTCGCGTGGCGGTCATTGAGCGAAGCGGTCAACCCGTCGCCGGCCGCGCTGCGCATTGCCATCGATGCGCGCCCGGCGCAATTGCGTGTGCTCAAGTGCCGGGGCGGTCTGGCGCGCAGCGCACCGATTGCCTTCGCCGTGGGGCATTGAGGTCGCCATGCGCTGGGTTTGCATTCTGTTCCCGCAATTGGCCCTCGACGCCGTGTTGCGTCAGCGCCCCGATCCCGAGCAACCCTTGGCGCTGCTCAGCGGCCCGGCCCAGCGCCGGGTGCTGCAAGCAGTCAATCCGGCGGCGCGGGCACTGGGCTTGCGTCCGGGGCAGTCGATGACGGCCGCGCAGGCCATGAGCAAAGGGTTTGCCACCGTCGATTACGACGCGGCCGAGGTCGAGCACTGGCAGCAGTTTCTCGCCGCCTGGGCCTATCGTTTCAGCGCACAGGTCAGCGTGCATTACCCGCGCACCGTGGTGTTCGAGATCGAATCGAGCCTCGGGCTGTTCGGTTCCTGGGCGCAGTTCGAGGCGCGGTTGCGTACCGAGTTGACCGAGCTGGGCTTTCGTCACCGCATCGTCGCCGCGCCCAATCCGGTGGCGGCGCGGGTGTTGGCCAACGCCTATGACGGATTGGTGGTGCCCGACGGTGAAGCCCTGCGCCATCACCTCGGGCAATTGCCGGTCGACCGCATCGGGCTTGAGCCGAGCGTGGCCACGGCGCTGTCGCGCATGGGCCTGCGCAACCTTCATCAGGTGCAGAACCTGCCGCGTCAGGCCCTGGCCCGGCGTTTCGAGGCACCGATGCTCAAGCATCTGGACACGCTGTTCGGCGCACGGCCGCTGGCGCTGGCGTTCTACCTGCCGCCGGACCGTTTCGACGTGCGCATCGAACTCAATTTCGACGTGCAGTCCCATCAGGCGCTGCTGTTCCCCTTGCGCCGCCTGACGTCCGATCTGGCGGCGTTTTTGTGCGGGCGCGACAGCGGCGTGCAGCGCTTCGATCTGCACCTGGAACACGCCGGGCTGCCGGACACGCTGATCAAGGTCGGCCTGCTCAGCGCCGAGCGCGATCCGGCCATGCTCTTTGAACTGGCCCGTGGCCGACTGGAGCAGGTACAGGTCGAAGCCCCGGTGCGCGGTTTTCGTCTGCGCGCCGAGGATCTGCCGAGTTTCGTGCCGCAGTTTCAGGAACTGTTCGACGACCGCCCGCAGCAGACCTTGCCGTGGGAGCAACTGCGCGAACGCCTGCGCGCGCGACTGGGGGATGAGGCGGTGCAAGGCCTGCGTTTTCAGGCCGATCATCGACCGGAGTGCGCATGGCAGAACGCCGACGACAAACAGCGCTGCCCTGCATTGCCGGGCGTGCAGCGTCCGGGCTGGTTGTTGGGCGAGCCGCAGTCCGTGCCGGAAGGTTCGGCGCGGATCCTCATGGGCCCGGAGCGCATCGAGTCCGGTTGGTGGGACGGTGACGACGTGCGCCGCGACTATTACCTGATCCAGAACCGCGCCGGCCAGCAAGGCTGGGCGTACCGGGCAGTGGGTGAGGGCGGTCCGTTGTGGCTGCAGGGCTGGTTTGCGTGAACCAGGGTTATGCCGAGCTGCACTGCCTGTCGAATTTCAGTTTCCAGCGCGGTGCATCCAGTGCGCTGGAGCTGTTCCAACGGGCGAAAAAACACGGCTATCAGGCGCTGGCGATCACCGATGAATGCACCCTGGCCGGGATCGTCCGTGCCTGGCAGGCGGCCAAATCCGTGGAGCTGCCGCTGATTATCGGCAGCGAAATCCGCATCGAGAACGGCCCGAAACTGGTGTTGCTGGTAGAAAACATCGAGGGTTATCAGGCGCTGTGCGGCTTGATCACCCAGGCTCGACGGCGCACGCAGAAAGGCCAGTATCAAATACTGCGCGAGGATTTCAGCGAGCCGCTACCGGGATTGCTGGTGCTGTGGGTGCCGGATTCGGTCGATGAGGTGGAAGAGGGCCGCTGGCTGAAGCAGACCTTCGGCGAACGGCTGTGGCTGGCGGTGCAGTTGCATCGCGGGCAGAACGATCAGCAACGGCTGGCCGCACTGCTGAGTCTGGCGGATGAACTGCAGATTCCAGCCGTGGCCAGCGGTGATGTGCACATGCACGCCCGTGGCCGCCGAGCCTTGCAGGACACCATGACTGCGATCCGCCATCACGTGCCGGTGGCCGAGGCCGGGTTGCGCCTGCACCCCAATGGCGAGCGGCATTTGCGCAGCCTCGATGTGTTGCGCGAGTTGTATCCGCAGGCCTTGCTGGACGAGTCCGTGACGTTGGCCCGCCGCTGCACCTTCGATCTGGGCGAGTTGCGCTATCAATACCCCAAAGAGCTGGTGCCCGAGGAACACAGCGCCAGTTCCTGGCTGCGGCATCTGACCGAAGAGGGCATCGCCTGGCGCTGGCCGAAAGGCGCACAGCCCAAGGTGCTCAAGCAGATCGACGATGAGCTGGAGCTGATCGCCGAACTCGGCTACGAAAGCTACTTCCTCACCGTACACGATGTGGTGCGTTACGCCCGGGAGCAGAAGATCCTCTGTCAGGGTCGCGGTTCGGCGGCCAACTCGGCGGTGTGTTTTGCCTTGGGCATCACCGAGATCGACCCGGATCGCACCACGCTGCTGTTCGAGCGTTTCATGTCGAGGGAGCGCAACGAGCCGCCGGACATCGACGTGGATTTCGAGCACGAACGCCGAGAAGAAGTCCTGCAATACGTGTTTCGTCGTTATGGCCGCCGTCGTGCGGCGCTGACGGCGGTGGTCAGCACTTACCACGCTTCCGGCGCGATCCGCGATGTGGCCAAGGCGCTGGGTTTGCCGGCGGACCAGATCAATGCGCTGGCCGACTGCTGCGGCCACTGGAGCGATGAAACGCCACCCGTGGAGCGCCTGCGCGAAGGCGGTTTCGACCCCGAAAGTCCGCTGCTGCACCGGGTGCTGAGCCTGACCGGGCAACTGATCGGCTTCCCCCGGCACCTGTCGCAGCACCCCGGTGGTTTCGTGATTTCCGAGCAACCGCTGGACACGCTGGTGCCGGTGGAGAACGCCGCCATGGCCGACCGTACGATCATCCAGTGGGACAAGGATGACCTCGACGCGGTCGGGCTGCTCAAGGTGGATATCCTCGCCCTCGGCATGCTCAGCGCGATCCGCCGCTGTTTCGACCTGCTGCGCCGTCATCGCCATCAGGACCTGAGCCTTGCGACGATCCCGCCTGAGGATCGCCCGACCTACGACATGATCAGCCGCGCCGACACCATCGGCGTGTTCCAGATCGAATCCCGGGCGCAGATGTCGATGCTGCCGCGCCTGCGCCCGCAAACCTTCTACGACCTGGTGATCGAGGTGGCCATCGTCCGGCCGGGGCCGATCCAGGGCGGGATGGTTCATCCGTACCTGCGCCGCCGGAACAAGGAAGAAGAGGAAACCTATCCGTCACCGGAGCTGGAAGTGGTGCTCAAGCGCACCCTCGGCGTGCCGCTGTTTCAGGAACAGGTGATGCAGATCGCGATTGTCGCCGCCGACTACAGCCCCGGCGAGGCCGACCAGTTGCGCCGCTCCATGGCCGCGTGGAAACGCCACGGCGGACTGGAACCGCACAAGGAACGGCTGGCCGCTGGCATGAAGAAAAACGGCTACAGCCCGGAATTCGCCGCGCAGATTTTCGAGCAGATCAAGGGCTTCGGCAGCTACGGTTTTCCTGAATCCCACGCCGCCAGTTTTGCCTTGCTGACCTATGCCAGTTGCTGGCTCAAGTGCCACGAACCGGCGGCGTTCGCCTGTGCGCTGATCAACAGCTGGCCGATGGGTTTCTACAGCCCGGATCAGATTCTTCAGGATGCGCGCCGGCATCATTTGCAGATCCGTCCGGTGGACGTGCGCGCCAGTGACTGGGATTGCAGCCTGGAGCCGATTGCCGGCGAGCAGCCGGCCATCCGCATGGGCCTGCGGATGATCAAGGGCTTTCGCGAGGAGGATGCGCGGAGCATTGAAAGCGCTCGGGCGAGGGGCGCGTTTGCCGATGTCGCCGACCTGGGCGAACGTGCCGGGCTCGACAGTCGCGCCCAGGCGCTGCTGGCGGATGCCGGCGCGCTTCGCGGCCTGGCCGGGCACCGCCATCGGGCACGCTGGGAAGTGGCCGGGGTGCAGAAACAGCTCGGGTTGTTTGCCGGGTTGCCGAGTCAGGAAGAGCCGGATGTGCTGCTGCCGACGCCGAGTGTCAGCGAAGACCTGTTCACCGATTACGCCACCCTCGGCACCACGCTGGGGCCGCACCCGCTGACGCTGTTGCGTGACGAGTTGCGGGCGCGGCGCTGTCGCAGTTCCCGGGAGTTGCTGGAGGTCGAGCATGGCCGGCCGGTCAGCGTGGCGGGGCTGGTGACCGGGCGTCAGCGGCCGGGCACTGCCAGTGGCGTGACCTTCGTGACCCTGGAAGACGAGTTCGGCAACGTCAACGTGGTGGTCTGGCGCGATCTGGCCGAGCGTCAGCGTCAGGTGCTGGTCGGCTCGCAACTGCTCAAGGTCGATGGCCGCTGGGAGCGGGAAGGCGAGGTGCGGCATCTGATCGCCGGACGCTTGAGTGACCTCAGCCCGCTGCTCAACGGCATCCGCGTGCAAAGCCGCGATTTCCACTGACACCCACAAGAATGTGGGAGCGAGCCTGCTCGCGATTGCGGTGGTTCAGCCCAACATCAATATTGAATGCCAATCCGCCATCGCGAGCAGGCTCGCTCCCACGGATTTTGTATCTGTTCAAATGCCAATTTGCTGGCGTCAAAAAAATCTGTTCTCACTGATGGCACTTTGGCATAATGCCGCCCCTTTCCCGATCCCCCACAACATCACCGTGCGGGGACACATCGAATTTCAGAAGGAATGCACAGTGAGAATGATCTCCCGGATGTTGGTCTCGGGCGTTGCGATTGCCGTCCTCGGCACCCTGGCCGGCTCGCTTTCCGGTTGCGCCACCGAAAGCTCCCGCGCATTGCCGGTGGCCAAGGTGGAAAGCGCCTCTCAGGCCTGGTCCGGTGTGCGTATCCCGATGGCCGTGGGCAAGTTCGACAACCGTTCGAGCTACATGCGCGGGATCTTCTCCGACGGCGTCGACCGTCTCGGCGGCCAGGCCAAGACCATCCTGATCACTCACTTGCAGCAGACCAACCGTTTCTCGGTGCTCGACCGCGACAACATGGGCGAAATCCAGCAGGAAGCGGCGATCAAGGGCCAGGCCCAGCGTCTGAAAGGCGCCGATTACGTGGTCACCGGTGACGTCACCGAATTCGGCCGCAAAGAGACCGGCGATCACCAGCTGTTCGGCATTCTCGGCCGTGGCAAGACCCAGGTCGCCTACGCCAAGGTCAACCTGAACATCGTCAACATCAGCACCTCCGAAGTGGTGTATTCGACCCAGGGCGCCGGCGAGTACGCTTTGTCCAACCGCGAAATCATCGGCTTCGGCGGCACCGCTGCCTACGACTCCACCCTCAACGGCAAAGTCCTCGATCTGGCCATGCGCGAGGCGATCAATCGTCTGGTCGATGGCATGAACGCCGGTGCCTGGAAACCGGGCAACTGATAGACGCCCATCGCAAGGAGCAACACACCATGAATCTGTCCCTGTCCCGGTCGCTGATGGCCCTGACTGCTGGCGCCTTGCTGGCCGGTTGCAGCAGCCCGCAAACCCTGTATCAGTGGGAAGGCTACCAGCCACAAGTCTACGAATACTTCAAAAGCGAAACGCCGAAAGAGGCCCAGGCCGAAGCGCTGGAAGCCGATCTGCAAAAGATTCGTGCCAGCGGCAAGCCGGTACCGCCGGGTTACCACGCTCATCTCGGTCTGCTGTACCTGAGCATGGGCAAGGACGATCAGATGGTGCAGCAGCTGCGCACCGAGAAGACCCTGTTCCCCGAGTCCGGCACGTACATGGATTTTCTGCTTAAAAACGCCAAGACCGGAGACGCCCAATGATCTCGCGTGCCTTGAAGCTGCTGGCCGCAGGCCTGGCGCTGACCGTTCTCGGCGGCTGTGTCGCACCGAAGACCGTGGACTACTCGGCGTACAAGCAAGCGCGGCCGAAATCCATTCTGGTGCTGCCACCGCTGAACACCTCGCCGGACGTCAAGGCGTCCTACAGCCTGCTGTCGCAAGTGACGTTCCCGTTGGCCGAAGCCGGTTACTACGTGCTGCCGATCACCCTGGTCGACGAGACATTCCGCCAGAACGGCCTGACCACGCCGGATGACATCCATGCGGCGCCGGCCAACAAGCTGCAGGAAATCTTCGGTGCCGACGCGGCGCTGTACATCACCGTCAGCGAGTACGGCACGCGCTACATGGTGATCAGCAGCGAAACTGCCGTCACCGCGAGCGCCAAACTGGTCGACCTGAAAACCGGCGTCACCCTGTGGACCGGAGCGGCACGGGCGTCGAGCGAGGAGGGCAACAACAGCAACGCCGGCGGCCTGATCGGCATGCTGATCACTGCGGCGGTGAAGCAGATCATTAACAGCTCCACCGATGCCGGCTACCCGATTGCCGGCGTGGCCAGCAATCGACTGCTGTCGGCCGGGCACCCGGCGGGCCTGCTGTACGGGCCACGGTCGCCGAAGTACGGCTCTGATTAAGCAAACGATGTAAATCCCTGTGGGAGCGGGCTTGCTCGCGAAAGCGGTGGTTCAGTCAGCATCCATGTTGAATGACAGACCGCCTTCGCGAGCAAGCCCGCTCCCACAGGGGCAATGTGTTCATCCGATGATTTATTTGGCTGCCGGCCAGAACCGCTCGCCACCCCCCGGCGCTTCCGTCCACGCTTGCAACGAGCGGGTCGGCAGATCGAAGTAATCCCGGGTCCGCGCGTAACCATGACCGCCCATGCGCCCGATCGCATCCAGCCCCAATTGATCGATGTACAGGGTTTTCGGGTCGATCAACTCGTCGCGCACATGCGCCATCAACACCTCGCCAAAAATGATCTCCCGCGATTGGCCGATGTTCAGCGCCATCATCCGCCGACACTCCAGTGCCACCGGTGCTTCGCCGATTCGCGGGCATTTGACCGAGGTTCCGGGAATCGCTGTCAGGCCCGCTGCGGTCAACTCATCGAAGCCCGGCGCGAATGGCACGGCGCAGACGTTCATGGCTTCCACCAATGCATCGCTGACGATGTTGACGGTGAATTCCTGGTTCATCTGGATATTGCGCGTGGTGTCCTTGGGGCTCTGGTCGCCGTAGTTCTCGACGCCGAGCGCGAGAATGGGCGGGTCCGCCGACAGCGCATTGAAGAAGCTGAACGGCGCGGCGTTGACCCGGCCCTCGGCATCGATGGTGGTGACCAGAGCAATCGGACGTGGCACCACGCTGCCGATCAGAATCTTGTACTTTTCCCGTGGGCTCAGTTGGCTGAAGTCGAAGCTGTGCATGGCAGTGTTCTCTAAAGAAGTGGATCGATGGCGCTCAACGGCGCTTCGGCGCTGTAGTCGTCGGCGAACGGAATGGCCGGCTGGAACAGGGTTTTCCAGTCCGGTCGGCCAAAGGCCCGGTCGCTGTGGCTGCGCATCAGTTTTTCGTATTGGCGTTGGGCCTGGCGTTGCAGAGTGGGGTAGTCGACGCCGTTGACCTGACCGTCGTGCATCACGCAGCGACCGTCGATGAAACTGGCGATGCAGTCGTCGCCGCGCCCGGCCAGCAGCAGGTTTTTCAGTGGATCGAACAGCGGCCCCAGGTGCAGGCCGCGCAGGCTGAACACGGTGATATCAGCCTTGGCGCCGGGGGCCAGGCGACCGAGGTCGTCACGGCCCAACGCCTTGGCGCCGCCGAGGGTCGCGGCGTTATACAGATCGAGGCTGCTGGTCAGCGCCGAGCCGCCCTCCATCAACCGGGCGATGTTCAAACCGTGGCGCATGTTGGCCAGCAAGTCCGCCGGCCAGGTGTCGGTGCCGAGAGCGAAGTTGATGCCTTTGGCGCGATAGCGGCCGAACGAGTTCAGCGCTTCGCCGTCACGGGCGAACACCAGCGGGCAGTGCACCAGACTCGCGCCGCCGTCGATGACCCGCTGCAGATCGTCATCGCCCGAGGTGTAGATTCCGTGGGGCAACAGGCTGCGCGGGTTGAGCAAATCAAGCTGCTGCAACCAGCCCAGCGGCGAGGTACCGCGCAACTGTTCGACCATCGCCACTTCACCCAGCGCCTGACAGCAATGCAGGCGCATTGGCGCGTTCAGCTCGCGGCTCAAGGCGGACGTGCGCTGAAGCAGCGCCGGGGTGCAGCTCTGGATGCGATCCGGCAGCAGCGCACCACGAATCAACCCCGCATGAGCACCATCGAAATCCTTGAAAAACCGTTCGGCTGCGTCCAGTCCCGCCAGGCCCCGTACCTCATCCCAGTGATGGGCGAGGGTGCCGTCGGCGCGCCAGTAACTCATGCCGCTCATGTAGCAGGGGCCGAGATAGGTGCGCAGGCCCAGTTCGCCCGCCACATCGGCGACCGCCGCGAACTCGTCGTAGGTCTCCGCCCATTCGCGGTAGTACATCGAGGTGATCGGCATCGCCGTGGTGATGCCGTTGCGGATCAACTGGGTGAAGGCGTAGCGGTATTTGAAGACCTCTTCTTCGGGGCTGAACGACTCACTCGGGCCGGCCGCCAGATACTCCGCCGACCACATCCGGCCCATGGCGCGTTCGTCGCCGTTGTCCAGAGTCAGTACAGTGGAATCGAGATCGCCGAGGGCATCTAGGTCGATGAAACCTGGGCCGATCAACGCATTGCCGTAGTCGATCCACTGATCCACAGGCCCTTGATAATCGCGGCCGACAAACTCGATACGCGATCCGCTGAAAACCACTTCACCGTCGCGCCACAGCACATGCTGCGTGCCGTCGAAACCGACCACGCAACCGGCCTTCAGGCCGATCCGTTTCACAGACGGCTGCCCAGCAAACGACCGCCGCTGGCGATCAGTTCGCCGCCGCGATAGACCTGACGCACCGGCCGCGCGACCACGGCTTCACCGAGGGTTTCGACCGGCATCAGCAGAAAGTCTGCCGGCCGACCGATTCCAAAACCATACTCTTTAACACCCAATGCGCGCGCACCGTTGACTGTCGCCGCGTCGAATGCCGCCGCCAGCTCTTCGTCCTTGCCCAGGTCGAAACGGAACGCCAGCAACATCGCCCGTTCCAGCATGTCGCCATTGCCCATCGGCGACCATGCATCACGAATGCCGTCGGAGCCGAGGCACACGTTGACGCCGGTCTCACGCAGCGCCAGAAACGGTGGAACCGCGCAATCGGCCGGCGCCGAACTCATCAACGAAATGCCCAGCGCGGCGAGGCGTTCGGCGACCGGTTTGACCTGGCTCCACGGCAACATGCCGAGGCAATAGGCATGGCTGATCATCACCCGGTTCTGCAGGTTGAACCGCTCGGTGTAATCGGCGATCCGGGCGATCTGCCACAGGCCCAGTTCACCTTTGTCGTGCAGGTGAATATCGACGCCGCGCTGGAATTCGCTTGCCAGTTTGAACACGAAATCCAGTTGCGCGATCGGGTCGTTATCGATGCCGCATGGGTCGAGCCCGCCGACGTTTTCCACGCCCAGGGCCATGGCTTCGCGCATCAGTTCGGCAGTGCCGGGACGGCTGATCAGGCCGGTTTGCGGGAACACCACCAGTTGCAGGTCGATCAGGTCGTTGTAGGTTTCGCGCAGTTGCTGCATGGCTTCTACGTGGCGCAGACCGAATTCCGGGTCGATGTCGACGTGGCAGCGCATCGTCAGAGAGCCATGGGCGATGCAGTTTTCCAGCAGGGCGCCGGCGCGTTCGGCAATCGGCGCTTTCACTTCGCGCAATACGCGGCGCTCGTTGCTGATGTAGTCCTTGAGCGTCGGGCCGGCGCTGTTCGGGCGCCAGGGTTGGCCGTACAGGGTTTTGTCGAGGTGGACGTGGCTTTCCACCAGCGGGGCGGTCAGGAGCTGGTTCTGGCCGTCGATGTCGGTGGCGGCCAGCGGGGTGTTCGAGGCCGGGCGGCGTTGGGTGAACTTGCCGTTTTCGATCAGCAGGTCTTCGGCGGGGGCGCCGTAGGGGCGGATGTTTCTGAGCCAGCGGGGGTGGGACATTTCATACCTCTGTTTCTATGTTGTCTGGGCGGCCTCTTCGCGAGCAGGCTCGCTCCCACATTGAAATGCGCTCATCTTGTGGGAGCGAGCCTGCTCGCGATGGCCGCGACGCGGTCTCAAGTCAGGCGATCAGCCTTTGAGCTTCGACCAAATCCGATCCTGCAGCTCCCGCGCCTTGTTGCTGCATTCCTTCTCCGGCCGCAGTCGCGAGGCGTATTCCTCGGGCATGTTGATCGCGTCCATGACCTTCCATTTCGCATCCAGCAACTGATCGCTCTGAATCCCGTTGGCATAGGCAATCGCGTTGGACACGGCCGCCGCGTTTTCCGGTTTCATCATCCAGTCGATAAAAATCTTCGCGTTGTCCGGATGCGGCGCGCTTTTCGGTACGGCGAAGTTGTCCTGGAACATCGCCAGGCCTTCTTTCGGATACACGTACTTGATGGTGCTCTTCTGCAACGTGGCGCGGGCCGTCGAGCCGTTCCAGTTCTGCATCATGATCACTTCGCCCGAGGCCATGCGGTCGACGGTGTTGTCGGAGCTGTACATCTTCAAAAACGGTTTCTGCTTCTGCAGCAGTTCGAGGATGCGCTTGGCGTCCTGCGGGTTTTCCGTGCATTCGTCGACGTTCAGGTAATGGCTGGCGGCGTTAATCACGCTGCTGGAAGTGTCGAGGGCGGCGAGCTGGCCTTGCAGCTCCTTGCGAGGTTCGAAGAACTCTTTCCACGAATCGTCGAGCTTGCCCCCCGGTACCCGGGCGCTGTCATAGGAAAACCCGGTGGTGCCCCACAGATATGGCGCCGAGAACTTGCGGCCGGGGTCGAAGCTTGGGTCGCGGAACGGGCCTTTGACGTACTGGAAGTTGTTCAGGGTCGGGGCGTCGATTTCCAGCAGCAGGTCCTGCTTGATCAGCGTCTGCATGATCGACTGCGACGGCACGATCACGTCATACGCCGCGCCGCCGGCCTGCAACTTGGCGAGCAGGGTTTCGTTGCTGTCGTAGCCGTCCATGGTGACCTTGATCCCGGTTTCCTTTTCGAACTTGGCCAGCAGGTCCACCGGGTAGTAATCGGTCCAGTTGTAGAAGAACAATTGCTTGGGATCGGCGGCATGGGCGCTGAACGCGGTGAAACAACTCAGGGCCAGACCGGAAATTGCCAAACGCATGCTTTTGGTTTTCATGAACAGAGCGCTCCAGGTTTATTGTTGTTTGCCGCGTTGGCCAAGCCAGAAGGCCAGCACCACCAGCACGATGGAAATCACCAGCATCAGGGTCGAAATCGCGTTGATCTCGGGCGTCACACCGGCCTTGATCGCCGAGAAGATGTACACCGGCAACGTGGTCGAACCGGGCCCGGCGACGAAGAAGGTCATGATGAAATCGTCGAGGCTGACCACGAACGCCAGCACCGAGCCGGACAACACCGCCGGCCACAGCAACGGCAAGGTCACGCGGCGGAACACCTGCCACGGGTTGGCGTACAGATCGTTGGCGGCTTCCAGCAGGCTCTTGTCCAGATCGTTGAGCCGTGCGCGGATCGGCAGGTAGGCGAACGGAATGCAGAAGCCGATGTGCGCGACGATCACTGTCATCAGCCCGAGCTTGATTCCCAGCGCCATGAACAGCAGCAGGGTAGCCACGGCGGTGACGATCTCCGGCAGGATCAGCGGCAGGTTGATCCCGCCCTCGACCATTTTCTGCCCGTAGAACGGCCGGTAAGTCGCCAGCGCCGCCAGCAGTGCAATCGTCGTGGCGCACACGGTGGCGATGGTCGCGACGATGATCGAGTTCAGCGCCGCCGTCTGGATCGAAGGGTTGGCCAGGATCCGCCCGTACCAGGCGAACGAAAACTCGGTCCACACGGTCGCCGAGCGGTTGGCGTTGAAGCTGTAGGCGATCAACACCAGGATCGGCACGTACAGGTAGGCGAGGATCAGCAGGCTGATTTCCCGGGTCGCCGGGAGTTTTTTCAGGTGCAGAGAGATCATGCTTTCGCTCCCCGGTTCAGGGTTTTCGCCGCGCTGCGGCTGTAGAGGGCGTAGAGCACCAGTGACAGCAGCAGAATCCCCAGCAGCAGGAACGACAGCGAACTGCCCAGCGGCCAGTTGCGCGCGGTGCCGAATTGCTGCTGGATCAGGTTGCCGATCATCAGGGTTTTGCCGCCGCCGAGGATCGCCGGGGTGATGAAGGCGCCAAGGCTCGGCACGAACACCAGCAACGCGCCGGCAATCACGCCGGGCATCGACAGCGGCAGGATGATCCGGCGCAGCGCATGCCAGCGGTTGGCGCCCAGGTCATAAGCGGCTTCCACCAGACGCCAGTCGAGTTTTTCCAGGGTCGAGTAGATCGGCAGGATCATGAACGGCAGGAAGCTGTAGACCAGACCGACGCTGACCGCGAAGTCGTTGTAGAGCAGGGTGATGCCGCCGGCGCTCGGGAACAGCGCATTGAGACTCTGAGCGACCCAGCCCTGTTCGCGCAGGATGATCAGCCACGCGTAATTGCGGATCAGCAGGTTGGTCCAGAACGGAATGGTGATGAGCAACACCATCAGGTTGCGCCGGCGAGGAGTCAGGCTCGACATCCAAAGCGCCACCGGAAACCCGACCAGGAAGCACAGCACCGTGGTGCCACCGGCCTGGAACACCGAACGCAACAGCGCCTGGGCGTAGACCCAGTTCAGTTCCAGTTCGCCGTCGAAACCTTCCTGGAAAAACAGCTGCACGTAACTCTGCAGTTGCCATTGGGCCTGCCAGTCGACGCCGCCGTAGGTGTTGCGCGGCAACAGGCTGATGTAGCCCATGATCCCCAGCGGAATGGCGATCAGGGCGAGCAGGGTCAACACCACCGGGCTGAGCAACAGCGCGCGGTTGAGGGAGGGGGAAGTGCTGCTGACGCTCATCTCAGGCCTCCATCAACAGGCAGGCCTGGGGCGGCAGATGCACCGCCACGCGCTCGCCGACTGCCCGACCACGGTTCAGGCCTTCGTTGTTTTCCCGCAGCATGACTTTGATGTCGTTGTTCAAGCGGCACTGGTACAGCGTCGCGGTGCCGACATACAGCACGGCCTCGATCACCCCGCGCAGATGATGCGGCTGATCCGCCGCGACCAGTTGCGAGCGCTCGGGCCGAAACGCCAGTTGCACGCTGCTGCCGCTGACGCCCTGTGGCGGGCAGGGGATTTCCACCGGCATGCCGTTCGGCACGAAAATGTTTTCGTTGTGCTCGCCGCGCTTGAGCTGGCCGGGGAGGAAATTGATGTCGCCGATGAACTGGGCGACGAAGCGGTGTTGCGGGCGTTCATAGATGTCGGTCGGGGTGCCGATCTGCAGGATCTTGCCGGCGGACATCACCGCGATTCGGTCGGACAGGGTCAGGGCTTCTTCCTGATCGTGGGTGACGAAGATGAAGGTGATGCCGGCTTCTTGCTGCACGCGTTTGAGTTCGACCTGCATTTCCTTGCGCAGCTTCAGGTCCAGTGCCGACAGCGGCTCGTCGAGCAACAGCACTTTCGGCTTCGGCGCCAGGGCCCGGGCCAGAGCCACGCGTTGTTGCTGGCCGCCGGATAATTCCGCCGGTTTGCGCCCGGCCAGGTGCTCCATCTGCACCAGCGCGAGCATTTCATCGACCCGTCCCGGAATTGTCTTGCGATCAAGACCCTGCATCTCGAGGCCGAAGGCGATATTCTGCGCGACACTCATGTGCGGAAACAGCGCGTAACTCTGGAACACCGTGTTGACCCGACGCTTGAACGGCGGCAGGTGATTGACCGTTTCGCCCGCCAGACGGATCTCGCCGTCGCTGACGTGTTCGAAACCGGCGATGGTGCGCAGCAGGGTGGTCTTGCCGCAGCCCGAGGGGCCGAGGAGGGTGAAAAACTCGTTGTCGGCGATGTTCACCGATACGTTGTCGAGGGCAGGCGCCAGGCCAGGATCATCAGAATACCGCTTGGATACGTTACGCACTTCAATGGCTATTGGCTGACCCATAATGGTGCAATCCTCTAATTATTGTATGCAATATCTGAATGCAATTTAGAAATACCCGGATTAATCTGCTTGCGCAACCCCCCATTTCCCTGACTGAGTCGTTCGTCGGGCAGCGTTGCCAGCATTGAAGGAGTTTTTGAATGACCGAGAAGAAAACGGAAACCACGGTCGACCGCGTCTACCAAGGGGTTTACGAGGCGATCAGCAAGCGTTCGCTGCGTCCGGGTATGAAGCTGGGCGAGGCGTCGCTGGCGGAATTGTTCAATGTCAGCCGCACGTCGGTTCGGGCGGCGCTCAAGCAATTGGAGGCCGACGGACTGGTCACCACCGAGCCCAATAAAGGTGCGTCGGTGTCGCTGCCCAGCGATGAAGAGATCCGTTCGCTGTTCGAAACCCGCCGCCTGATCGAGATCGGCATCGTCACCGAACTGTGCCGGCGCAAGGACTCTGCGGTGATGCAGGACCTGCGCGATCACTTGCTGCTGGAAGACGAAGCCCACGAAGCGGGCGATCACGAGCGGCTGATTCACCTTCTCGGTGAGTTTCACATCAAACTGGCCCGCAGTCTGAACAACCCGGTGTTGCTCGACTGGTTCCAGAAGCTGATTTCCCGCGCCTCGCTGTACGCCGCCGCACTGGATGACGACAGCCACGAGGCCTGTCGCGACGACGAACACCTGCGGCTGATCGAGTACATCGAGGCCGGCAATCAGAGCGCCGCGATCGAGCTGACCTGCATGCACCTGGACGGCATCCAGAAGGCCATCCTCGACGTCGCTGCGAAAATGAAGACCGGCTACCATCCGCTCAAACACCTGATCGGAGTGTGAGCGTCGAGTGCAGGTGAAATCGGCTATACCTCTAATGAAACCATCGCTGCCCGACACGCTCGAAACAGACGGGCGTGGCGTTTGAACGCGCGGCGATAGAACCGGACCCACCACAAGGCGTTGAAGCAGCTGATGCAGTTTTTATCCGATAGCCATGGGTGTGACGGCTGGCAAGGCGAGATGGCCGGGCGCATTCGTGCGTTTGACTGGAGCAGGACTGATCTGGGCCCCCTCGAAACCTGGCCGGCCAGCCTGTGCAGCACGGTCCAGCTGATGCTGGCCTCGCCGCTGCCGATGGTCATGCTCTGGGGCCATGCCGGTTACATGATCTACAACGACGCCTATTCGCGATTCGCCGGCGGCCGGCATCCGTACCTGCTCGGATCACCGGTGGAACTGGGCTGGCCGGAGGTCGCCGATTTCAACCGGCATGTGGTCGACACCTGTCTGGCCGGCGGCACCCTGGAATATCGCAACAAGGTCTTGGTGTTGCTGCGCGACGGCGTGCCGGAGGATGTCTGGCTCGATTTGTATTACAGCCCGGTGGCCAACGATGCCGGCGTGCCTTCCGGCGTGATGGCGATGGTGGTGGAAACCACTGAACTGGTGCTGTCCGAGCGTCTGCGCCAGGCCGCTGAAGATGCCTATCGCGCCGACAACGAGCGGGTGCGCCTGGCACTCAATGCGGGGGCACTGCTCGGCTCGTTTGTCTGGGACGTCAGAAACAACGTGCTGTCGGCCGACGAGCGTTTTGCCCGGACATTTTCCTACCCGCCTGATCAAGACCTGAGCAACCTGCCTCAGCATATCGCCGAGACGCACATTCATCCGGACGACCGTAATTGGGTACAGGAGTGCGTGGAGAATTCGGTGCGTACCGGCGAGCCCTACAACGCCGAGTACCGGGTGGTGCGTGCCGATGGCAGTTGTCTGTGGGTGCTCGCCAGCGGCGCTTGCGAATTCGACGAGCAGGGCCGGCCGTTCCGTTTCCCCGGTGTGCTGATCGATATTCACGAGCGCAAGATCGCCGAAGAATCGCTGCTCAAGTTCACCCGCAACCTCGAACAGCGGGTAGCGGATGAAGTCGAGGCGCGCCTCGCCGCGGAAGAGCAATTGCGTCAGTCGCAGAAGCTCGAGGCCATCGGCGGCCTTACGGGCGGCGTGGCCCATGACTTCAACAACCTGCTGCAAGTGATCGCCGGCAACCTGCATCTGCTGGCGCGGCATGAACCGGACAATGCCAACGTCCAGCGTCGGGTCAGCGCCTCGCTGGCGGCGGTGGAGCGGGGCGCCAAGCTGTCCTCGCAACTGCTGGCGTTTGCCCGTCGCCAGCCGCTGTCGCCGGCGGTGTGCAATCCCCGGCAGATCTTCGAAGGCGTCGGTGAGTTGCTGCAACGGGCGCTGGGCGAAACCATTCAGATCGACGTGCAACTGCCGGACGAACCGTGGCACATCAACGTTGATCGCAATCAACTGGAAAACGCCATTCTCAATCTGGCGATCAATGCCCGGGACGCCATGAAAGGCGAGGGCACGATTGTGCTCGGCGCCTCCAACCTTTCACTGGATCGGGCGTTCTGTTCGGGCAAGGGGATCGTGCCGGGGGATTTCGTCCGGGTTTCGGTCAGTGACAGCGGCGTCGGCATCGCCCCGCACATGCTCGAGCAGGTGTTCGAACCGTTCTTCACCACCAAGGCCGACGGCCAGGGCACGGGCCTCGGCTTGAGCATGGTGTTCGGCTTCGTCAAACAGAGCGGCGGGCATGTCGAGATCGACAGCCAGGTGGGCCAGGGCACGCGCGTGCAGTTGTACTTTCCGCGCAGCCTGCGAGCGGTGGGTCAAGCGGCGCCAAGCGTGGAGACCCCCCTCACGGGCGGCCACGAGACAATCCTGGTGGTCGAGGACAACGAAGCGGTGCGCACCTCGGCCGTCGAGCTGCTGCGCGAAGAGGGCTACCGCGTGTTGATCGCCGGCAACGGCGACGCGGCCATGCAGATGTTGATGGAAGGCGCGCGGGTCGACCTGATCTTCACCGACGTGGTCATGCCCGGTCTTATCAAAAGCTCCGATCTGGCGGCGTGGGCCAAGGTGCAAATGCCGCCGGTGGCCGTGCTGTTCACCTCGGGCCACACCCGCGACATCATCTCGCGCAACCACCAGCTCAGCCCCGACACCCATTTGCTCGGCAAGCCCTATGGCCCCGAAGCACTGCTGCAGATGATCCGTTCCGTGCTCAGCACCTGAGCTCCAATCCCCTGACCAAGGCTGGCCGATGACTTCCAGACGCAATTCCAGTTCTGCCGCCGGCATGGTTCGCGTGCGCGGCGCCCGTGAACACAATCTGAAGAACGTTGACGTCGATATCCCCCGTGATGCGCTGGTGGTGTTCACCGGGGTGTCGGGGTCGGGCAAGTCGTCGCTGGCGTTTTCAACGTTGTATGCCGAAGCCCAGCGGCGCTATTTCGAATCGGTGGCGCCCTATGCGCGGCGGCTGATCGATCAGGTCGGCGTGCCGGACGTTGATTCGATCGAAGGCCTGCCGCCAGCCGTGGCCCTGCAGCAACAGCGCGGCACGCCGAGCACGCGCTCGTCGGTGGGCAGCGTCACCACGTTGTCGAGCCTGATCCGCATGCTGTACTCGCGCGCCGGCAGCTACCCGCCGGGCCAGCCGATGCTGTATGCCGAGGATTTTTCACCGAACACGCCGCAAGGCGCGTGCCCGCAATGCCATGGACTGGGCCGGGTTTACGAGGTCACCGAGGCGTTGATGGTGCCGGATCCGAATCTGACCATCCGCCAACGCGCCGTGGCCTCCTGGCCGCTGGCCTGGCAGGGGCAGAACCTGCGCGACATCCTGGTGACCATGGGCATCGACGTCGATATTCCATGGCGCAAGTTGCCGAAAAAGCAGCGCGACTGGATCCTCTTCACCGAGGAAACACCGACGGTTCCGGTGTACGCCGGGCTGACGCCGGAAGAGACCCGCGTCGCCCTCAAGCGAAACATGGAACCGAGTTATCAAGGCACCTTCACCGGCGCCCGGCGCTATATCCTGCACACGTTCACCCATTCGCAAAGCGCGCTGATGAAGAAGCGCGTGTCGCAATTCATGCTCGGCAGCCTGTGCCCGTTGTGCGATGGCAAACGCCTCAAGCGCGAGGCGCTGTCGGTGACGTTTGCCGGGCATGACATCGGCGAGCTGTCGCGGATGCCGCTGCTGCAAGTCGCCGAAGTCTTGAAACCGGTGGCGGACGCGAGCTGGCTGCAACACGCCGATGAAACCGGCGAAACCCTGACCCACAGCCAGACCCGCGAAGCCCGCCAGCAGCGCGTGGCCCATGGCGCCAGCGGCCACGCCAATGCGCCGGACGTGCGCCATACGCCGAACCTGTCGCTGGAAAAACGCCTGGCCGCGCAGCGCATTGCCGAGGACTTGCTGGACCGGGTCAGCACCCTGACCGATCTCGGCCTCGGTTATCTGGCCCTGGAGCGCAGCACGCCGACCCTGTCGTCCGGCGAGTTGCAGCGACTGCGGCTGGCCACCCAACTGGGCTCGCAATTGTTCGGTGTGATCTACGTGCTCGACGAACCTTCCGCCGGCCTGCACCCGGCCGACGGCGAGGCCCTGTTCGAAGCGTTGCAGCGTCTGAAGGCCGACGGCAACAGCGTGTTTGTGGTCGAGCACGATCTGGACACCATGCGCCGCGCCGACTGGCTGATCGACGTCGGCCCGGCGGCCGGTGAAAAGGGCGGGCAGATCCTCTACAGCGGCCCGCCGCCGGGGCTGGCCGCGATCGAGGACTCGCAGACCCGCGCTTATCTGTTCGCCGAACAGCAACGCTCGACCCGTACGGCGCGCAAACCGTCCGGCTGGTTGAAGCTCGACGGCGTCACCCGCAACAACCTGAATAACCTCAGCGCCGAATTTCCGCTTGGCTGTTTCACCTCGGTCACCGGTGTTTCCGGTTCGGGCAAATCCAGTCTGGTCAGCCAGGCGCTGCTGGAACTGGTCGGCGCGCAGCTCGGGCGCAGCGTCAGTGACGCCGAGCCGGAAGAACTCAATCTGGAAGACGATACCCCGACCGCCAGCACCGGCCAGGTCAGCGCCGGGCTGGAGTCGATAAAACGTCTGGTGCAGGTCGATCAGAAACCCATCGGTCGCACCCCGCGTTCGAATCTGGCGACCTACACCGGGCTGTTCGACAACGTGCGCAAGTTGTTCGCCGCAACCAGCGAGGCGAAAGCGGCGGGTTACGACGCCGGGCAGTTTTCCTTCAACGTCGCCAAGGGCCGTTGCCCGACCTGCGAAGGCGAGGGGTTTGTCAGTGTCGAATTGCTGTTCATGCCCAGCGTGTATGCGCCGTGCCCGACCTGCCACGGCGCGCGTTACAACCCCGAGACGTTGGCCATCCTCTGGCAGGGCTTGAGCATCGCGCAGGTGCTGCAACTGACGGTGGACGAGGCGGTGACGGTGTTTGCCGAGCAACCGGCGATCCGCCGTTCGCTGGAGGTGCTGCGCGACATCGGCCTCGGTTATCTGCGCCTCGGGCAGCCGGCGACCGAGTTGTCCGGCGGCGAAGCCCAGCGCATCAAACTGGCCACCGAACTGCAACGCAACCAGCGCGGCGCGACGTTGTATGTGCTGGATGAACCGACCACCGGGTTGCACCCACGGGATGTCGACCGTTTGCTGGAGCAACTGGATACGCTGGTGACGGCAGGGCACACGGTGATCGTGGTCGAGCATGAAATGCGCGTGGTGGCGCAGAGCGACTGGGTGATCGACATTGGTCCGGGCGCTGGAGATCAGGGAGGCAAGATCGTCGTGGCCGGTACGCCGCAGAAAGTTGCGGCGAGCAGGAAGAGCCGGACTGCGCCGTTTCTTGCTCGCGCCCTCAGCCGCTAGCCGTAGCGCCTCGAATATCGTCATCGCCAGCAGGCTGGCTCCCACAGGTTTATGGTGTTCCATGTGGGAGCCAGCCTGCTGGCGATGGCGGCGTGTCAGGCGCCGTCGAGCGTTCGGCGTACCTTGTCCAGCAACTCACGGATCTGGAACGGCTTGACCAGCATGTCCATGCCCGCACCGAGGAACACCTGGCGGTTGATCGCGGTTTCCGCGTAACCGGTCATGAACAGGATCGGCAACCCCTCACGCCAGCCCCGGGCAACGTCCGCCAGTTCGCGACCGCTCATGCGCGGCAGGCCGACGTCGGTCAGCAGCAGGTTGATCGACGGGTCGTTCTGCAAGCGCTCCAGCGCGGTTTCGATGTCGCCGACCTGGGTGCAGCGGTAACCGGCGTCTTCCAGCACCTCGGTGACGAACAGGCGCACGGCCGGCATGTCTTCGACGATCAACACATGTTCGCCCGAGCCTTGCGGATCGATGGTCACCGGGGCTACATCGACAGCGGTCGGATCACTGGTGGCCGGCAGCATGATCGTCACTTCGGTGCCGCGTCGCGCCACGCTGCGGATGTGCGCATCACCGCCGGACTGGCGGGCGAAACCGTAGATCGTCGACAGCCCCAACCCGGTGCCCTGGCCCAGCGGTTTGGTGGTGAAAAACGGCTCGAACACCTTATCGATGACGCTGTGCTCGATGCCGGTACCGTCATCGCGCACCGATAGCGCCACATAGGAACCATCGGCGAGGTTCGGGTCGCCGTGGGAATACGCCGCGTACGTGCTGACCCAGATATTGCCGCCCCGTGGCAATGCGTCCCGGGCGTTGATCACCAGATTGAGCACTGCGCTTTCGAGCTGGATCGGATCGACCAGCGCGATGGCAGGTTTGGTGGTCATTTCGAGCTTGAGGGCGATGCGTTCGCCGATGGTGCGTACCAGCAATTCTTCGAGCGAACGCACGTGTTCGTTGATGTCCACCGGGCGGGTGTCGAGCGGTTGCTGGCGGGCGAAGGCCAGCAGGCGATGGGTGAGCGAGGCCGCGCTCATCGCCGAATTCAGGGCGGCTTCAGCGTAGAACTGAACCTTGTCCGGGCGGGCATCGGCGACGCGTTTCTGGATCAGCTCAAGGCTGGTGATGATCCCGGTCAGCAGGTTGTTGAAGTCATGGGCGATGCCGCCGGTGAGTTTGCCCAGCGCATCCATTTTCTGCACTTGCAGCAGCTGCGATTCGGCACGCACCCGGTCAGCGACTTCCTTGGCCAGTTGCGTGGTGGTGTCGTCCAGCCGCGCCAGGTGCGAGCGTTCGCGATGGCGGTGTTCGGTGACGTCTTCGACGAACACCAGGCTGAGCTCTGGCGTTCGGTACGGCGATATCTGCCACTGGGTTTCGCGGATCTCGCCCTGCACACGCATGTTCAGTGTGCCTTTCCAGCGTTCGCCGTCCACCAGTCGCAAGCGTAGTTCGTCGAGGATCGCGCTCTGATCCTCGGCGAAGCACTCACTGAGGGTCTGCGGGTCGCGGTTGTCCTGGATCAGTTGGGAGAAGGCGTGATTGCACTCGTGGACTTTCAGGTCGGCGTCGAGCACCGCGATGGGCGCGGAAATGTTGACGAAGATCTCGCGAAAACGCGCCTCACTTTCGCGCAACGCGTTCTCCGTATCGCGGACTCGCAGCAAGGTGCGCAACGTTGCCAGCAGCACATCGGGATCGACCGGGTGAATCAGATACGCATCGGCACCGGCATCGAGGCCGGTGATGATGTCGCCGGTCTGGATCGACGCCGCCGACACGTGGATCACCGGGAGCAACGCAGTGCCCGGGTCGGTGCGCAGTTTACGCACGATGTCGAATCCGCTCATGTCCGGCAGGTTGACGTCGAGAATCAGCGCATCGAGCGGTTCGCTGGCGATCAGGGCCAGGCCGTCGCCGCCGGTGCCGGCCTCGAGCACTTCGTAACCGTGTCGCTCCAGGCGTCGGCGCAAGGCGTAGCGGGTGGCGACGTTGTCATCGACGATCAACAGACGGATGTCATGTTTCATCGACGTTCTCCTGGGCAATCGCCAGCGGAATGATCACGAAAAAGCTTGAACCCACACCCGGCGTACTTTCGACACCGACCTCGCCACCGAGCAATTCGGCGAAACGCTTGCACAGCGACAGGCCGAGCCCGGTGCCGCGCAGGCGTTTTTGCAGTGGTGAGTCGACCTGTGAAAAGTCTTCGAACAGGGTGCCGTGCAGCTCCGGGGCGATACCGATGCCGGTGTCGCTGACCGCAAATCGCACCTTGTCCTGACCCTCAAGGCGCGCCGAGACCCGGACTTCGCCACGGGTGGTGAATTTCAGCGAGTTGGAAATGAAGTTGCGCAGGATCTGCGCCAGCTTCTTGTCGTCGGTGAAGAGACGTGGCAGGCCCACCGGCTCTTCGAAAATCAGGTCTACGGCCGTGGCGTCGACAATCGGCCGGAACATCCCGCGCAGTGCGGCGAACAGATCGAACATGTCGAACCACGCCGGGGAAATGCTGATGCGCCCGGCCTCGATCTTCGCCAGATCGAGCAGGTCGTCGACCATGTCGCTGAGTTCACGGGCGGCGCTGCTGACGAACGCGACCTGCTTGTGTTGTTCGGGGCTGAGCGGGCCGTCGAGTTCGTCGGCCAGCAGGCTGTTGATGCTCAGGATCGAACCCAGCGGTGTACGGAACTCGTGGCTCATGTACGACAGGAAGCGGCTTTTCAGGTCGGAGGCCTGGCGCAGTTGTTCGGCTTGGGTGTCGAGTTCGGCGTACAGGGCGAGCACGCCCTGATTGGTCTCGTCGAGCTCTTCGCGCAGCGCGGCGGTTTCGCTCTGCAACTGAGCGATCAGCGCTGATTGTTCAGCGCTGTTCAAGGTCGGGGACTCAGCCATGGGCGGCCTCCAGGGCAACGACCAGCACCGTTACATCGTCGCGCCCGCGACAGAAATCGCGGTGCAGGACGGTGGCTATCACGGCGGGATGGCGATGCACCAGACCGGGGTAGTCTTGAAGGTTCCAACGGGACTGCAAGCCGTCGCTGTACATGATCAATAGATGTCCGTTCACGTGAGCATAGTCAAAGGGCTGGGCTTTTCGGTATTGGCCGCCGACGATCCCCGGGTGCGAGGCCAGTCCGCGGGATTTGTCGGAGGCGATCAGGCTTGCACCGATGTTGCCGATCCCGGCGAACGTCAGGCTGGCGCGGTCGGCGTGAAACTGCGCGAATGCCACTGCGCCGCCACGTGTCCCGATCATTTCGCGGTGCATGTCTTCCATCAGGACCGTTGGCGCGCCGAACGGGCTCAGGGCAAAGGCCTTTTCCCCGGCACGGGCCGCACGCTCGGCGTCTTCGCCATGGCCCAGGCCGTCGACGATCAGGGCGCTGATGTCACTGCCGTGAATCGCCAGATGCCAGACGTCGCCGCAGGCGGGATCGTTGTGCAGCGAGTGCTGGCTGACACCATACGGCAGATCCGCCTGGCGGTCGCTGCGCGGGTACAGACGCGCCAGCAGCACCGCGCCGCGATGATCGGCAAACACATCGAATACATCGGCCTGTCGTGCGACCGCACCCAGACCAATGCCTTGGGTGCCGCCGGTGGAGAAACCGTCCGCCAGACACGCGTCCAGATCAAACCCCTGGGCACGGTCGACCGCAATCATCTCGATGCCGTCGTCACCCTGACGGGGCACCAGGCGCAGGTGCAATTCCCCGTGCCCGGCATGCTTGAGCACATTGCTCGCCAGTTCCGTGGCCACCAGCGCCACGCGGCCGGCGTCGCTGTCGCCGAAACCGTGTTGCTCGGCCAGCCGCTGCGCCGTGCGCCGGGCATGGCCGATCTGGCTGCTGTCCTCGATCACCAACACCTGGGTCAATGTCCCGCTGATGTTCATGTCCATCGGGTGATCGTTATGCGAGTGCCTTTGCCGGGCTCTGTGTCCAGTTCGAACTCGTCCACCAGCCGCTTGGCCCCGGTCAGGCCCAGGCCCAGACCGCTGCCGGAGGTCCAGCCGTCGGTCATCGCCAGTTTGATGTCGGGAATACCCGGGCCTTCATCGCGAAAGGTCAGGCGCAGGCCGACCTTGTGGTTGTCATCGAGGATCTCCCAGTCCATGTCGCCGCCACCACCGTAGACCATGGTGTTGCGCGCCAGCTCGCTGACGGCGGTCACCAGTTTGGTCAGGTCGATCAGGCGCATGCCGCATTCGGTGGCCAGCTTTCGCGCCTGTTGCCGGGCCAGCACCACGTCCTGCTCGATGTTGATCGGTTGGGTACCACTGCTGCGCACGGTCATTGCTGGCGTACTCGTTCCTGCAGCAGTTTCATGCCGCGCTCGACGTTCAGCGCGGTGCTGACGCCCGGCAGGTTCAGGCCGAGCTCGACCAGCGTGATCGCCACCGCCGGTTGCATGCCGACCAGCATGGTTTCGGCGTCCATGATTTTCGACAGGCCGGAAATGGTGCCGATCATCCGGCCGATGAACGAATCGACCATGTCCAGCGCCGAGATGTCGATCAGCACCCCGCGCGCCGAGGTTTTGCTGATGCGTTCGGACAGATCGTCCTGGAGGGTGAGGGCGAGCTGGTCATGCATGTCGACCTGGATGGTCACCAGCAGGAAGTCGCCCATCTGAAGAATCGGGATACGTTCCATTGGTTAAACCGTCTTGGCGAGGGTGATGCCCAGGCGGGTCAGCGCCAGTTTCAACGCATCAGCCAGATTGGCTTTGGTCACCACGCCTTGCAGGTCGAGGCCCAGGTGGACGATGGTCTGGGCAATCTGCGGACGCACGCCGCTGATGATGCAATCGGCACCCATCAGGCGAATCGCAGTCACGGTTTTCAGCAGGTGCTGGGCCACGAGGGTGTCGACGGTCGGCACGCCGGTGATGTCGATGATGGCGATTTCCGAACCGGTGTCGACGATGCGTTGAAGCAGCGATTCCATCACCACCTGGGTGCGTTGCGAGTCGAGGGTGCCGATCATCGGCAGCGCGAGCACGCCGTCCCACAGCTTGACCACGGGGGTCGACAGTTCCAGCAGTTCTTCCTGCTGGCGCTTGATCACCGCTTCACGGGATTTCTGGAACGTACGGATGGTGTACAGACCGAAGGCATCGAACAGCTCGGAGATTTCCCAAAGCTGTTCGGCGAGCAGGGCGGGCTGGTCCTGATAATGGTTTTGCAGCAGGGCGAACAACGGGCCCTTGAGCGAGAATATGAAGCTGGCGGTCTGTTGCGAATCCTGACCGAGCTGGGCACGACTTTGAGACAGTTTTTCGAGGAACTGGCGCATGCCTTCCCAGCCCTGCGCGGTGATGTTGGTGCCGCTGTCGTTTTCCAGGCCACTGACCACCAGTTGCAGGAATTCGCCGGTCTGTTGCTGTATGTCGTGTTCTTTGAGGTTGCGGGTAGCACCGCTGGTTTGCAGTCCGTTGATCCATTCGCCCAGCAGTTGTGCCTGTTTGTTTTTCATCGCATCGAGTGTGCTGTTCTGCAGTGCTGCCATGTGCCTGTTGCTCCATTGCGAATTGGGGGCCGGTTCTTCGGAAAATGACCGGCGCGAAGTGAATGACCTTGGCCGTTCGAAATAGTTGTTTGTCCCCGCGAGGATATTTTTGATCTACCGCAAGGAACGCACCGGTAACTCTAGTCGGCGTGGCCGGGAATGCTGATCTTTCGCGTGCAATGCAAAGAGGCCGCGTCCAATGGAGGCGGCCTCTTGAGGTGTGTTGCGGTTACTTGCTCGGGTGCTTGGCCTGCAATTCCTTGGCGGCAGCCAAGTGTTTTTCCAGCCCCGGCAACATTTTCTGGGCAAAGGCTTTGAGTTCAGTGGCGCCTTTGACTTTGTCGTCGGTCACGGTATTGGCTTGTTTCTTGAACAGTTCAATGGTTTCTTCGTGGGCCTTGACCTGATTGTTGGCGTACGCCGCATCGAAGGACTCATCGCGGACTTCGAGTATTTTTTCTTTGGCTTGTTTGACCAGGGTCGTGGTGTCCGGCACCTCGATGTCGTGAGCCTTGGCGATGGTAGCCAGTTCATCGTTGGCCTTGCCGTGGTCGGTGATCATCATGTTGGCAAAGGCCTTGATGTCGGCCGACTGGCTCTTCTCCAGCGCCAGGCGGCTGGTCTCGATCTCGGCAATGCCGCCGGCCGCAGCGTTGTCGACGAAGTCATTGTCGGTGGCGGCAAAGGCCGAGGCCATGCCGGTGCTCAACGCAACGGCCAGAAAAAGATGACGCAGTTTGAATCCGTCCATTGGTGTTTCTCCACGCAGGTTTTTGTGAGCGTTATTCAATGGAGGGAATTGGTCGATCAAAGGTTTTATCGCATTCGCGAAAGGGCGACGAACGGGCACCGCTGGTCTGACAGGTGGTCGACAGAACCTGCCAACCGAGGCCATTCTGATACCTGGCCAGCGCAATCGGTCGCGTTGGCTGCCGATCAACTGACGGAGGTGTTCCATGCCGGTGACTCATGATTTGTTACAGGACTTGAAACTTACGAAGGAAGAGATCCAGCAACGACGCACCGCGGATCCACATCTGGATGCACTGATCAACAAGTATTCCCAGGCGGACGCCGAAGTCGTCAAGGCCGAGACGGCGACCTCGGATGCACCCAGCGATGACACCCTGAAGAAACTCAAAGAGAAACGCCTGCAGGTCAAAGACAAGATCGTCGAGCAGTTGCAGGCCCGAACCTGACCGTCAGTCGCGCCACCGGCCTTTGGTGGTGAAGCGACTGGAACGACAGCCCCGACCGGCACCTCGAATGTTCAGAGTCTTCACATAGCGACTCTCAGCGAGGTGCCTTATGAAAGATCCAAAATTTCCTAGTGAAGAGCAGGGCGCATTCGACCCGGTTCCGACGCATTCCGAGCCGAACAGTCCGGCGCACACCGTCCGTAATCCTGAAGAGGAACGCAAGAGCGAGGAAGTGCCGGAGGATGAGGATCCGGACAAGTTCGATCGGTCCAGTAACTGATCGTCCGCCATCGCTGGCTTGCCAGCGATGACGTCAGCCGATTCATCACAAATCTCAAAGCCTCACTTCAAGGCGGCGTCCAATGGCATCCGCGCCATGTGCGTGGCCTTCAGCGAGCCGAAATACAACCACTCGCCATACTCGCGCACCGTGGTGATCGGCGAGTAATTGCCGGCGCTGGCATCCTGCAGATTGGCGATCACTTTGCCATCCAGGTCCAGCCCCAGCACGAACCCGCGCTTCTCCACCGGTTTGGGCAGCACGGTCATGGCCCGCACGATCATCTTGCGTACGAACGGGTGTTCAGCGGTGCGATCCAGCAGCGGATTGCGCGGCGTGTATAGCGCCACCCAGAAGCGATCCCGGCCATTGAAGGCGAGGTTGTCCGGCAGCCCCGGCAGGTTGTCGATGAACAGGTCTTGGGTGCCGGCCTTGGGCCCGGTCAGCCAATAGCGGCTGATGCGATAGGCGCCGGTTTCGTTGACCAGCACATAGGCGTCTTCCGGGCCGAGGGTCACACCGTTGGCGAATTCCAGTTTGTCGAGCAGCACGACGGTCTTGCCGGTCTGGAAGTCATAACGCAGCAGGCGTCCGTCGCCGCCGTGCTCGATGATCGCTTCGCCATCGTGACCGTAACCCCAGCGACTCGAGGCATCGCTGAAGTAGGCGTAATGCCCGGACTTGTCGATGGCCACGTCATCGGTAAACCCGAACGGCAAGCCATTGGCTTCGGTGGTCAGCGCCACCAGTTGCCCCTGTGCATCAAGGGACAGCAAACCCTTGACCCCGTCAGCGATCACCAGCAAACCGTTGGGGTGCCGCGCCAGCCCCAGCGGCCGGCCGCCGGTATCCGCCAGCACCTTGCGCTGCTGGCCGTCGAGGCTGGTGCGCAGCAGGCGTCCGTCATGCAGTCCGGTGATCAGAAAGTCGTTTTCCAGCAGCAGCGCTTCCGGGCCTTCGATGTCGCTCGGGCCGACTTGTGCCGCGCCCTTGAGTCGCTGGTTGTCAGCGAATTGGCCTTCGGTCAGCGAGGGCGCCGGTTGCGGTGTCCAGGCCACGGGCTTGACCTTGGTCGGCATCAAGAGCAAAAAGCCCAGAAGCCCGATAACCAGCAGCAACAGCAGATAACGCCATCTCACACGTGGGCTCCCGCGAGTGCCAAGTGCCGGGTCGCCATGTCACGAAGGGCCAGCATCGAAGCCGCCGATTCGCGATCGATGCGCCGCTTGAGCAGCAGGTGGTTGGCGATGCGCAGGCCGATGCCCTCGAACTGATAATCGAGGGTGCGCACGAACCGCGTGGCATCGTTTTGCGCCGAGCATTCATAGGTCAGCAGCAACGACAGACCCTGATCACTCTGGGCCCGCGCGCACCAGCGCCGGCCGGGCAGGTATTCGGTGACTTCCCAGCGCAAATGCCCCTCGCGCCCACCGGCATGAATGTCCTCGTCGAATCGCGCACCGGCATGCAACGCACCGCTCGGGCCGTCGATCTTCAGCGATGACGGATGCCACTCCGGCCAGCGACTGACGGTGGCGGCGTAGGCGAGGACGGCGATCGGATCACCGGCGATGTCGACTGTGTGCTGCATGCGGGTCATGGGCGTTCTCGAATCGGTGAGAGGGGCGGTTTCCGGCTCCCAGTAGAGGGTGCCGAACAGGTAGTCCATCAGCGGAAAAACGATATTGAAATTGCGTTCCTGCATGCGCTCGCGACGGTGATGCAGCTCGTGCAGACGGCGCATCTGGCGGATCCACGGCAGGCGGGTCAGCGGGTTCTGCGGCGGCAGATGTTCGCAGGCGTGAAACACTTCATAGGTCAGGTAACCGAACACCATGCAGCCGCCGAACAGCCCGGCGACGTTGCTGTTGACCTGCGCGAACAGCCACCACAGGGGCAGGGTGATCGCCAGCGTGTGCAGCACGATCAGCCAGGCCGGAAACAGAATCACCCGCCAGTCGCGGGCTCCGTCGTAAGTCATGTGGCCGGGGGTGAAGAAGCTGTGATGGTCGCCGGCATGCCGGGCATAGAACATTCGGGCGAAGCTCTTTTTGTGATGGCCGAGGTGGCGGTGCACCATGTACACGCCGAAATTGAAGAACAGCAGGGTCAGCGGCACGGTCAGCCATTCCAGCGGTTGCACCTGGTGCACGCTGCTCCAGAACGCACCGATGGCCAGCACGCCGAACAGCAGCACGAACGCGCCGTGCAGCCACGGGTTGTAGCGGGGATGGATCGCCGCACGGTAGCGGCTGCGAAATGCCTCGGTGGTCTGCCTCACTGCGGTCACCTGCGAATATTGTCGTTATCCCGGCAGAGTAGCCGATCCCGCCGTTTGTGCAGGGGCAACCTTCAGGTCACAAGTGCCATGCTCCGGTGCATAGCGGCCGTCAGCTCAACGGGTTCCAGCGCTGCGACCAGTCGTCATCGGCCTTGATCACTTCGCGCAGCAGATCGAACGCCTGTTGCAGGATCGCCGAGTCGCGGTCGCGAGAGTAGACGAGGTAGGTCGGATAGCCGAATTCCGGGGCTTTGGTCACCGGCTCCAGCGCGCCGCTTTCCAGATAAGTGCGCACCACCCGGGTCCGGAAATAGCCGCTGCCGCCGTTCTCCAGGATGTATTGCAGGGCCAGCGGGCCGAGGTTGAAACTCAGGGCAGCCTTGGCCTTTTCCGGCAGGGCCGCGTCGTGCTGGCGACGGAAGTCCGGTCCCCAGTCGATGTACACGTAGGGGGAAGGGCGGCCGGGCGTGGTGACCAGAATCAGTTTCTCTTCGAGCACCTGCTCGACCTGCAGCCCCGGCCAGTATTCCGGTTGATAGACCAGCGCCGCATCGAGTACGCCCAGTTCGAGCTGACGCAGCAGGTTTTCGCCGTCGCGGATCTCCATGCGCAACGCATGACCTGGGATTTTCTCCCGCAACTCGGCGGCCCAACTGAGCATCAGCGGGTTGCACAGACTGACCTCGCCGCCGATGTGCAGCACATTGTGATAGCCCTCGGGCAAGGGCAGGTCGCGGCGCGCCGCTTCCCAGGTCTGCACCAGCTGATTGGCGTAGACCACGAAAGCCTCGCCATTGGCGGTCAGCCGCGCACCGGCACGGTTGCGCACGAACAGCGTGCTGCCCAACTGGCTTTCGAGTTTCTGGACGCGGGCGGTGATTGCCGTTTGCGTGACGAACAGCTTTTCAGCCGCCGCGGCGAGGCTGCCGTGGCGGACGATTTCCAGAAAGGTGCGGGCGAGGTCGATGTCCATGGGCGGGCCGGTGGTTGAGGTGCCCGCATTGTACGGGCAGCCCCGGGACCGCGTCATTGTTCAGTCAGCCACTTCGACTTCACGCACCCGAGCCCAATCCTCCACCAACCGCGCCGGCGTGCAGCAGGTCTTGCGCTTGTAGACGAAGTTGCGGCACTTCTCGGCAAACTGATTGCGGTTGTACAGCATGTCTTCCTGCATCTCCTGCAACTCCGCCTCGCGGCACTGACGAATCAACACATGATCGACCCGCAGCTTGCGCTCCCGCACCGCCGCATAAGTCGGATCACTCAGCACACTGTTGGCCCGTTGCAGCAACCACAGCGAGAACTCGTCCGGGCAGCGCGGGCCGATTTCCTGGACCATGCCCAGTTGCAGCGCCTGCGCAGCGCTGACCGGCAGACAGGCTTGGGTCAGTTGTTCCGCCATGGCCGGGCCGACGGCGCGGGGCAGGCTGTAAGTCCAGTATTCCGAGCCGTACAGCCCCATGCTCTTGTAGTGCGGATTGAGCACGATATCGGCGCGGGCAAACACGATGTCAGCCGCCAGAGCGAGCATCACGCCACCGGCCCCGGCATTGCCGGTAACGCCGCTGACCACCAGTTGCCGTGCGCTGAGCAATTCTTCGCACACATCATCGATGGCCTGGATATTGGCCCAGGCTTCGGCGCCCGGATCTTCGGCAGCCTGAATCACGTTCAGGTGTACGCCGTTGGAAAAGCTGCCGCGTCCGCCCTTGATCAACAGCACCTGAGTGTCGCGGGATTTGGCCCAGCGCAGGGCCTCGACCATGCGCCGGCATTGCTCGGTGCTCATGGCGCCGTTGTAGAACTCCAGCGTCAGCTCGCCGACCTGTCCGGACTCGCGATACCGGATCGGCTGATACGTCTCGTCGCTGAACGGCGCGTTGGCAATCGACCAGTCCAGCACCGGCACGCCAGACAACTGCCCGGCCAGCACATGCCGCGCCGGACGTTTGAAGGTTTCTTCGCCCGGTTGCGGTTTGCGCCGCAGCGAGCCGATCCACAGGCTGTGATCACCGGTCGCCACCAACACCGCGTCGTCATGCACCGCGAGAATCTCGCCGGGCATTCCGGTGCGCTGATCGAGGTGCGCGTCGTACACGTAATACTGCCCGCCAGCGAGGCTGGCGAGTACGCCGGGCTGACCGTCCGCCGCGTCGATGCAGCGTTTGATGAAGCGCGAGCAGTCGTGCCAGCTGAAGGTGCGGTCGTCCTGCTTCATGTTCGGCTGCAATCGCCCGCGCACTGTCGGATCGTTGTAATCCAGCGCGACCGGCACGAAGCCTTCGATGAATTTCTCCACCACTTCGCGGATGCAACGGATCGCCGCGTCGCTGACCCGGCCGTTGTACAGCTCGGATTTGCGCAGGCCTGTCGGCAAGTTGAATTCGCAGGTGGCCCAGACCGGGCCGGCGTCCATTTCTTCCACCGCTTGCAGGGCGGTCACGCCCCAGGACGGCAGCTCGCGCATGATCGCCCAGTCCAGCGCACTGGCACCGCGATCGCCGACGATGCCGGGGTGAATGATGACGACCGGGCGCTGCGGATTGCTCCACAGCGCGTGGGGAACACGATCCTTGAGGAACGGGCAGATCACCAAGTCGGCGCCGCTGTTTTCGATTTGCTCGCACACGGCGGTTTCGTCGGTGAACAGCACCACGCTGGGTGAATGCCCGGCCTGACGCAGTTCCAGCCAGGCACGCTGGGTCAGGCCGTTGAACGCCGACGACAGAAGAATGATGTTGAGTGATCGCATGAATGCTCTTCCTTGAAAGGTCAGCCTCAGGCTCCCGGTGAGCCGTCCGTGGCTATCGATGGAGGCGCAAGGTTAGAGACTGGCGTGACGGGCGCCACTGATCGAGATCAACGTTGTGTCAGCCAATGTTGCCGTGCCGACGGCGCGCCTTATTCTCAAAGGTTTGTTGATCCTGATTTTTTATTACTTCAAATGTCTCAGGCGCTATAGCACAGTCGCACCCCTGATCACCGCCGGAAGATCCCGGCGTATCCATGGATTTTCGCAGCGGGTGGAGCCCGTTTTCAGGGAGTAAGGCATGGGGAGTCACAACCCGCATTACCAGGTCATCGGGCAAATGTTCCAAAAGGACTACCGATGGTTGTGCGCAGCGGTCAGCCGTACCCTCGGCTGCCCGCATAGTGCACAGGACATTGCTTCGGAAACTTTTCTTCGGGTCCTGGCGCTGCCCGATCCGCTGGCGATTCGCGAACCCCGCGCGCTGTTGACCACGATTGCCCGGCGGCTGGTCTACGAAGGTTGGCGCCGGCAGGACCTCGAGCGCGCCTATCTGCAAAGCCTGGCACTGGCGCCGGAACCGGTGCATCCGTCGCCCGAGGAACGGGAATTGGTGATCGAAACGCTGCTGGCGGTGGATCGCTTGCTCAATGGCCTGTCGACCAAGGCCAAGGCTGCGTTTCTCTATCACCAGCTCGACGGCCTGACCTACAGCGAAATCGGCGAACGTCTCGGCGTGTCCACCAGCCGCGTGCAGCAATACATGGTCGAGGCGTTCAAGCGTTGCTATCAGGCGATGCAGGCATGAGGCCGGACGAAACGCTGATCGACGAAGCGGCGCAATGGATGGCGCTGCTGCAATCGGGGCACGTCAGCCTGCAGGAGCGCGCCGCCTTCGACGCCTGGCGCACGGCGGATCCACGGCATCAGCAGATCATCGAGCAAATGGGCGGCGGGCTGAATCTGCTACGCCATTCGAACCTGCGCGGCCTGCCGCGTGAGAGCGTGCTGCACAGCCTGAATGCGCCGTCCAGTCGCCGTCGATTCCTCAGCGGCAGTTTGAGTGTGCTCGGGATCGCGGTGCTGGCCGGTTTGCTCGGTCGACGTTATGGCTGGCTGCCCGAGGCCGGCGAGTTGTCGACCGGTACCGGCGAGCGTCGGGAATTCACGCTGGAGGATGGCAGCGCCCTTACGTTGAATGCCCGCAGCCGCGTGGTGCCGCGCTTCAACAATCTCGAACGTTTGCTGGACTTGCGCAGCGGCGAGCTGCTGATCGATGTGGCGAAAAATCTGGCCCGGCCGTTTGTGGTCGAAACCGAGCATGGGCGGATGCGTGCGCTCGGGACCAAATTCCTGGTGCAGCGCGGTAACGATTCGACGCAGCTGGTGATGCTGCATTCGCAAGTCGAAGTGGTCACCGCCAGTGGGGCGCGGCAAGTGGTGGAGGCGGGCGAAAGTCTGCTGTTCAACAGGCAGGAAATCCTCGCGCTGGAACGCAGCAAAGGGCAGGAAAGCGCCTGGGTGCAAGGGCGGCTTGAAGTGCGCGATCGGCCTTTGAGCGAAGTCATCGACAGCCTGCGCAGCTACCGTCGCGGCATCCTGCACCTGAGCCCCGAGGTCGCCGGTTTGCGCCTCAGCGGTCTCTATCCGCTGGACGACAGCGACCGCACTTTGCAACTGCTGGAGCGTTCGCTACCCATCCGTGTCACCTGGCACAACCCGTACTGGGTGAGCATCGAAGCACGGTTATAAATCCATAACTTCCCGGTCTATCCGTCCCCCTATAAAAAGCGCCGGCCCGCTGCTCATTCCCTGCAGACGCCTTCAACAGGGAAGCCCCTCGATGTTCTCATTCAAACAACAACAATTGTCCCGCCTGACGCTGGCCATCGTGCTGGCGGCGGGCATTGTCCCGACCACCGTTCTGGCACAAGACGCTGCCACTCAGGTCTATACCTTCGACATTGCCGCGGGGGCCCTCGACGAGGTGCTGCTGGACATCTCGCGCCAGACCGGCGTGCCGATTTCCTTCAGCCAGAATCTGGTTCAAGGCAAGCGCAGCAGTGCGGTGCGCGGCGCATTGGGTGGTCGTCAGGCGGTAGAGAAAGCCCTGATCGGTAGCGGCCTGCAAGTCGAGCAGGGCAGCCAGGGCCTGAGCATTCGCCCGGCCGATGCGCAGAGCACCGCGCCGGTCAAGGCCGCTGCCGTGGCGCCCGCCAGCAGCGCCGATTACCGCATGGAAAAAGTCACCGTCACCGGCTCGCGGATCGCCCGTGCGCAGAGCGATGGTGCGACGCCGGTCAACGTCATCACCCACGAAGAAATGGAAGCGCGCGGCTACAAGAACGTCTACGACGCCCTCGCCACGCAAACCCAGAACACCGGCATGACCCAGGGCGAAGACTACGGCAACACCTGGCAACCGGCGGCCAGCGCCCTCAACCTGCGTGGCCTCGGCCCCAACCACACGCTGGTGCTGATCAACGGCCGGCGGGTCGCCGATTACCCGACGCCGTACGACGGCAAGGTCAACTTCACCAACCTTGCGAACATTCCGTCGGCGATCATCGACCGCATCGAAGTGCTCAGCAGCGGCGCCTCGGCGATCTACGGTTCGGATGCGATTGCCGGGGTGGTGAACATCATCCTCAAGGACAAAATGAATGGCGTCGACGTCAACCTCAAGGGCGGCACCAGCGAGCGCGGCGGCGGTGACAACCAGCGCTTGCAGATCAGTGGCGGCGGCAGTTGGGGCGACTTCGACGGTTTGTTCGGCCTCGAACTGACCAACCGCGATCCGATCTGGGCCGATGATCGCGGCTTTATGCAGAGCGGGCCGCTGGCGGATGTCGGGTACCGTCGCGACCTGAGCAACAACCGCTATCTGGGGCCCGGCTGTGGCGCCTATCAGGGCACGTTCGACAACAAGCTGTTCAACAGCGGCGGACGTTGCCGCACCGACCAGATGTACAACGATTACTGGACGGTACAGACGCAAAAGGAAAACTACGATGGCTACACCCGTGGCACCTGGCATTTCAGCGACAGCGGCCAGGTCTTCGCCGATCTGATGTACGGCCTCGATCACATCCAGAACAACACACGCGGCCCGAGCTTCACGTCGCCGGATTTCATCAACCAGAACAGCGGCAATCTGGAGCGCTGGTACCGGCGCTTCGGTGAAGAGGAAATCGGCGGGCGCACCAGCAACAACAGCAAGTGGCGCGATACCTCATGGACTGGCACCCTGGGCCTCTCGGACAAGATCGCCGACACAGGGTGGAACTATGAACTGGCGGCCAACCGGTCTGAATACAAAAGCGTGCGCACCACGCGTTACACGCCGCTGTCGTCGATCCAGGATTTTTACCTCGGCCCGCAACTGGGTACCCGCGGCGGTTACCCGGTGTTCGCGCCGGATGCCTCGCGCCTCGACCGGCCACTGACGCCGCAGGAATGGGAGCAGTTTCGCGGCAACCTGACCCAGAGCAGCAAGTCGGTATCCACGAGTTACAACGCGTCGGTCAACGGCGATTTGTTTGATCTGCCGGCCGGCCCGGTGGGATTCGCCGGGGTGCTCGAGGCGGGCAAGCAGGAATATCGCATCGACCCGGATGACAGCCTCAACGACGGCAGTTTCTACGGCGTGACCCCGGCGCAAAGCTCCGGCGGTTCGCGCAAGCGTTACGCGGCCGGCGGCGAGTTCAGCATTCCGGTCACCGACACGGTACTGGCGACAGCCGCAGGGCGCTGGGACCAATACAAATTCAGCGGCCGCACCGAGCAGCAGAAAACCTACAACCTTGGCCTGGAATGGCGGCCGGTGAACAGCCTGCTGGTGCGCGGCAGCTACGGCACCAGTTTCCGCGCACCGGATCTGAACTACATCTATCAGTCCGACAGCAACGGTTACTACCCGGCGCAGATCGACTATTACGGTTGCAGCCAGGCCGTGGAGGGCGCCTGTGATCGCGGGCGGGTCGATTACACCCAGAGCGGCACGGCGGATCTGGAATCCGAACGCGGTAAATCCTGGACCTACGGTTTCGTCTGGTCGCCTTCACGCAACTTCGATTTCTCCACTGACTTCTGGCGGGTGGAGATCGATGACCTGCTGACCACCGTCGACGAAAACCGTCTGCTGCAGCAAGAAAACGAATGCCGCAATGGCACCCAGGACATCAACTCGGCCAACTGCCAGTCGACCCTGGCACGAGTGGATCGCAATCCCGGCAATGCCGCCGTCGATCCCAATCAGTTGCAGCGGGTGCGGGTGAATGCGATCAACGCCGCCAGCGAGCGGGTCAGCGGCCTGGACTTCAAGAGCAACATCCGCTGGGGCGCCGGGCAGTACGGCGCGTTCAGTTCGACGCTGGGCTACACCCTGGTGCTCTCGCATTACTACAAGGAATCGGACGAAGCCCCGACCCAGGACTGGCGCACCTCGCGCACCAATTACGACTGGCGCAGCAAGGTCAACGCCAGCCTGACCTGGGATTACCAGAAGGCCACGGCGACGCTGATGGGGATTCGTTACGGCTCGGTCACTAACGGCGCGGGCGACGGGCGTCTGTCGCCGTGGACGGTGTTCAACGCCAGTGCACGGTACAAGCTCAATGACCGGGCGAGTGTCGGGCTGACCGTGAACAATGTGCTCAACCAGATCAAGCATGACGATTCGGCGGGCTGGCCGTATTACCCGACCGGCAACTACGACCCGTACGGGCGCCAGTGGTGGCTGGATGTGAGTTATCACTTCGGCAGTTGAGGACGGAATGACGCCCGGCAGCGTCCTACGGAAGTTGCCGGACTTTGGGTAAAAACGGGGATATTTCCGACGACTTTTTAAGGTTGGCCGTCGGAAGCGTGATCTATAGCATCGGCGATGACATTGAAGTCGTTAACGGCCTGATCACTCAGGCCTCTGATAATGGATTGATCATGCGAACTGCACACCTCGAATACGAAACGCCTGCTTATTCCGCTCGCCATCAGTGGCGCGATGATCGTGCCAGGTGCCCCATGGAGGATGTCGCGTTGCCCAGCGCAAAAATGCCCCGGTTGGCGGGTTTGAAGAAGGTCGAGGGCAAGCCGGTCGAATTGCTCGTGCATGGCCGGAACATCGGTGATGACGCCCTGCTGATTGTTCAGCTTACCGATGAAGGTTTCGAGCTGAATGACGTCGTCGACATGCTTTCAACCTCCGAGCTTTACCAGCAAGGCGACATGGTCAAACTCATCACTGGCAAGTCGGTCAGAACGGTAAGGCGGCTGCTGAAGGAAGGCAAACCGGTGCGGCTTGACCCGCAGCAGAGTGTCATCGCCTACCAATACGCAATGGTGCTGGAGTTGGCCATTCGGGCCTTCGGGGGGCAACCACGGGCGGAGGACTGGCTGCAGAAACCCTCTACCTATTTTTACGGTCATGTGCCGCTGGAATTGACCCTGCATCCATTGGGTTTTCAGATGGTGGAGCAGTATCTGAGTCAGCTTATCTACGGGGTTTACCCATGAACCCCTTGCCGTGGGACGAGCATTGGTATGCGTGGCGGCTGGATCGCGAGGTTTATGGCGGTACCTGGGACAAGGGGATTGGTTCAAAGCTGAATGGCGGCCGATGGAATAGGCCCGGACGACGCGTCGTCTACGCGTCAGTCGATCCGTCCTCGGCCATTCTGGAGGTGGCAGCCAACCACAGTTTTGATGCCTTGGACCGCGAGCCTTATGTATTGACATGTTTTGAGGTCATCAGCGACGCGAAGGTGAAAATCGTGCAGCCCGAAGAAGTGCCGAACCCTTACTGGTTGAGCCCTGCACGGCCGTCACCCAATCAGCGATTGTTCGCCGACGCTTTACTGGCCGAGCATCCGTTTGTGCTGATTCCCTCGGCGGCAACCCGGCATTCGTGGAATTTGCTGGTGAGCTGCGATTTGGCGGAGGGGCAATTCAGGATGGTCTCCCAGGAACGGTTTGGGCTGGATACCCGGTTGCTCAAAGAAGCGGTTTTGACCTGATGAGTCGACTTGCCGCTTTTGCATAACCTCAGCACCCAACGGTCTAAATCGCGCCCTATAAATCAACATCCGCCATCGCACATCCCTGCATAAACCAAAACGCAGGGATGGCTGTTCATGATTCGATTTTCACCCGTTAAATCCCCGTTGAGCCTGGCCTTGCTGCTGGCGATCAACACATTGCCGGCGATGGCTGCCGACAGCAGTGCTACAGAGCCGACCACCCAACTGCAACGGGTCGAAGTCACCGGCACCGCGATTCGTCGGGTCGATGCCGAAACGGCAGTGCCGGTGACCATCCTTCGGGTGGAAGAACTGCAGAAGCAAGGTGTGACAACGACTGAAGAGCTGGTCAGTCGGATCTCTGCCAACCAGTCGTCCGTAGGCTCCGGGCGCTCGGTGGGTTTGAGCAGCGGTGGGGCGTCTTACGCCGACTTGCGTGGCATTGGCCCGAACAAGACCCTGGTGCTGCTCAACGGTCGGCGTCTGAGCAACAACGCGACCAATGCGATCAACGGCTCCGGCGTCGATCTCAACACCATCCCGTTCGCCGCTATCGACCGGGTGGAGGTGCTGCGCGACGGAGCCTCGGCGCTTTACGGCACCGATGCCATCGGCGGGGTGATCAACTTCATCACCAAGACCAGCCTCACCGAAGGCCAGATCAGCACCAATTACGACACGCCGACCCATTCCGGTGGCGGTGAAAGCCGCAACTTCAGCGGCAGTTGGGGTTTTGGTGATTTGCAGGACGATCGCTTCAACGTTTTCGGTGTGGTGAGCTACGACAAGCAGAATCGCCTGGCCGCCGACGATCGTGGCTACACCTATAACTACCAGCCGGGGCGCGGTCTGGATTACACCTCCGGCACGGCGTCGCCCGCCAACTGGAGCCAGGGCAGCAACGCCACCAACCCGTTGGCCGGTTCCGGGTGCAATGCGCCTGGGCTGCTGTCACGCAACGGCATCTGCCGCCAGAGCCTGTGGAACTACCTCGATCTGGTGCCGGAAACCGAAAAGACCTCGGCCTTCGCCAAGGCAACCGGAAAGCTGTCGGATGACCACAACGTCAGCCTCGAATACTTCTGGGCGCGCAACGAGAACCGGACGCAGATCGGGCCCGGCACTTTGATGGGCAATCAGGTCAATCCTGGCACCGCGTTCTATCCGGGTAACGGCGTTACGCCCGGGCCGAGCGGTTTTGCCCTCGACCCGACGCAACCGGTGGACGTGAACTGGCGTGAAACCGCCGTCGGTGCCCGTCAGCATGAAGATGACAACACTGGTCAGCGCCTGCTGTTGAGCTTCGACGGCACGCTGGTCGGGTGGGATTACAACCTCGGCGCGTCGTACAACCAGAACAAGGTGGTCAACACGATTCGCAGCGGTTACGTGAACGATCGCGCCGTCAGCCAGGGCATCGCCAACGGTGTGATCAACCCGTTCGGTCCGCAGACGGCTGCCGGTTCGGCCTTGTTGGCAGCCAACGGAGTGGACGGCGATTACTCGACGGCGGTGGGCCGGGTCAAGGCGATTGACGGTCGCATCAGTCGCGAGATCGGCGACTGGTTCGGCGCCGGGCCTTCGGCCTTGGCGCTGGGCGGTGAGTACCGCAAGGAGGACTTCCATCAGGATTTCGCCCAGTTCGCGGCTGATGTGCAGAGCCTGGGCGTTGACCCCAATGCCAGCGTCGCCGGGGATCGCAGCGTCTCGGCGCAGTACGCCGAGGTCAACGTGCCGGTGCTCGACAGCCTGGAACTGTCCGCCGCTGTGCGCCACGACAAGTACAGCGATTTCGGCAGCACCACCAACCCGAAATACTCGTTCCGCTTCCAGCCGTTCAAGGAACTGGTGGTGCGTGGCGCCTACAGTGAAGGCTTCCGCGCGCCATCGCTGTACGAGTTGTACAACCCGAACTTCACCACGTTCACCGTCGCCAATTACAACGACCCCCGGCTGTGTGCCGGTGGCAACCCGAGCAACGGCGGGATTGCCAACCGCGACTGCGCTCAGCAGTTCAACAGCCGGACCGGCGGCAATAAGGACCTGAGTCCGGAAACCGCACGCAACGTCACCCTCGGTTTCGTTTATCAGCCATTCGATCGCCTGACCACCGGGCTGGATTTCTGGTGGATCGACATCGCCAACCAGATCGCCGAGTTCCCCGAATCGGCGGTGTTCGAGAACCCGGAGCTGTACCCGGAGCGCCTGATCCGCAAGCCTGATGGCTCCATCGATCACATCGTCACTGGCCTGGCCAACCTCGGCAAGATCAAGACCAACGGCGTCGACGTGAGCTTCGACTATCGACTGCCGAGCACACCGTACGGCGATTTCGGCATCGGCCTGCAAGGCACTTACGTCACCCGTTACGACTATCAACAACAGCTCAAGGGCGACTACATCGACAAGCTCGGTGATTTCCGCGGCGGCGACTTTGCCTCGGCCGGCGCCGTGGCCCGTTGGCGTCACAGCCTGACCGGCAGCTGGAACTACGGCCCGCTCGGCGCAAGCCTGACCAACCGCTACACCAGCGGTTACCACGACTCGGATCGCGAGACTCACGATTACGTCGGTTCGTACAACGTCTGGGACGTGGCCGGCACCTACACCTGGCGCAAGACCCTGGCGGTGACCCTCGGGGTGAAAAACCTGTTCGACCGCGAGCCGCCATTCAGCAACCAGACCTACACGTTCCAGAGCGGCTATGACCCGAAATACGGCGACCCGTTTGGCCGCACGTTGTACACGCGGGTCAATTACAAGTTCTGAGAAAGATCGGTCAGGGCGGGTTTTAGTAACACATCGTTCTAAAACCCGCCCTATAAAAAGGCCCGGCCTGCTGCACATCACAGTCAGGCAGGCACGTGGTGAAAGGATCTGCCCATGTTTTCCAGAGTCATTCTGTTCAGCGTCGGTCTGTTGCTGAGCCCGGCACTGTTCGCGGCGCCCCAACACGCCCTCACGGTCTACGGCGAAGCCCCGAAATACGCCCCGGACTTCCAGCACCTGGCCTACGCCAACCCCGACGCGCCCAAGGGTGGAACCTTGCGCCGCTCTTCACTGGAGAGCGGCCCGTTCGATCACCTGATTCCCTACATCGACAAAGGCACCGGCGTTGCCGACATCGACGGCTGGCTCTATGCGCCGCTGGCCTATCGCAGCAAGGACGAGCCTTACAGCGTCTACGGCCTGGTCGCGCAACGGATGGAGCTGGACGCGGACCGGCGCTGGCTGCGCTTTTACCTCAACCCCAAGGCACAGTTCGAGGACGGCACGCCGATCACCGCCGAAGACGTGCGCTACACCTTCGAGCTGTTCACCACTCAGGGCAGCCTCAAGTATCGCCAGCAGTTTCGCGATGTCGCCGAGGTGCAGGTCGAGTCGCCGACCCAGGTGCGATTCGTGTTCAAGAACAACGAGAGCCGGACCTTGCCGCTGGATCTGGCGACGTTGCCGGTGTTGCCCGAGCATTGGTGGCGCACGCGCAATTTCGCCGATGGCGCAGGCTTCGAGATTCCACCGGGCAGCGGGCCGTACAAGGTCAGCGCGGTGGACGCCGGGCGCAGCGTGAAATTCCAGCGGATCAAGGATTGGTGGGCCAGTGATCTGCCGATCACGCGCGGGCTCTATAACTTCGATCAGTTGAGCGTGGAGTTTTTCGCCGACACCGACGTGTCGCGACAAGTGCTCAAGGCCGGCGGCTTCGATTACAACCGCGAGTTCTCCGCCACCAGTTACACCATCGGTTATGCCGGGGCGGCGCTGGAGCAGGGCAAGTTGCTGCGCGAACATCTTGCACCAGGGGCCGCGCAAGGTGCCCAGGGGTTTGCGTTCAATCTGCAGAAGCCGGTGTTTCAGGATCGCCGGGTCCGGCAGGCGATTGCCATGCTCTGGGATTTCGAATGGAGCAACCGGCAGATGATGCGCAGCATGTACCTGCGCCAGCGCAGCTTCTTTTCCCACAGCGCGTTGTCCGCCACCGAACTGCCGGATGCCGAAGAGCTGAAAATCCTCGAACCGTGGCGCGGCAAGATTCCCGATGAAGTCTTCAGTCAGGTATTCGAAGCGCCACGCACCGACGGCAGCGGCAACATCCGCGCGCAGCAGTTGCAGGCGCTGAGATTGCTGGAGTCCGCCGGCTGGAAACCCCGTGGCGATCAATTGGTGAATGCCGCCGGCGAGCCGTTGCAATTCACCTTCCTCAATGGCCAGAAGGGTTTCGAGCGTCTGCTTTTGCCGTTCAAGCGCAACCTGGCGCAGATCGGCATCGGTTTCGATATTCGTCAGGTCGACACCGCGCAATACACCAACCGCGTGCGCAGCCGCGACTACGACATGATCGTGGTCGGTTACCCGGTGAGTCAGGCGCCGGGGCGCGAGCTGTTCAACTATTTCGGTTCCGACGGCGCCGACGATCCTGGCTCCAACAACTACATGGTGCTGCGCGATCCGGCGGTGGATGCGCTGCTTGAAGGCGTGGTCCAGGCCGACAATCGCGAGAGCCTGCTGCGCCACGCCCATGCCCTGGATCGGGTGTTGCAGTGGGGCTATTACTGGATCCCCAACTATTACCCGCCGGGGATTTCCACGGTGTGGTGGAACCGTTTCGGTCGCCCGGCGATTGCGCCGCTGTACGACGCCGGCCTCGACACCTGGTGGGAAATCAGCCCGACCGCGCTGACCTCGACGCAGATGCAGCAACAGCAAAAGGAGTACGCCCATGTGGGGTTATAGCCTGCGGCGTCTGCTGCTGATCGTGCCGACCTTGCTGGCGATTCTGCTGGTGAACTTCGTCATCGTGCAGGCCGCGCCCGGTGGCCCGGTCGAGCAGGCCATCGCCCGATTGCAGGGGATTGGTGTCGGTGCGGCGGTGGGTGCCAGTCATGTTGAAAGCATTGGCGGCGAGTCCCGTGCGACCCGTGGCCTGGACCCGAAACTGGTGGCCGAGATCGAGCGCCAGTACGGCTTCGACAAAAGTGCCGGTGAACGCTTGTGGCTGATGCTCAAGAGCTACGCGCGACTGGACTTCGGCAAGAGTTTCTTCCGGGGCGCGACGGTGACCGAGCTGATCTGGCAGAAGCTGCCGGTGACCTTGTCGCTGGGATTGTGGGCGACGCTGATCACTTATCTGGTATCGATTCCGCTGGGCATTCGCAAGGCCGTGCACAACGGCTCGGCGTTTGATGTCTGGAGCAGCGCGGCGATCATCATCGGCTACGCGATGCCGGGCTTTCTATTTGCGCTGCTGCTGATCGTGGTGTTCGCCGGCGGCACGGCGCTGGACTGGTTTCCGGTGCGCGGGCTGGTCTCGGAGAACTTCGCCGAGCTGTCGCTGTGGGGCAAGGTCGCCGATTACTTCTGGCATCTGGTGTTGCCGGTCAGTGCGCTGGTGATCGGCGGTTTCGCGACGCTGACGATCCTGACCAAGAACAGCTTTCTCAATGAAATCTCACGGCTGTACGTGGTCACGGCCCGGGCCAAGGGCCTGAGTGAACGACAGGTGTTGTACGGGCATGTGTTTCGCAACGCGATGCTGTTGGTGGTGGCCGGATTGCCTCAGGCATTGGTCACGGTGTTTTTCGGCGGCTCGTTGCTGATCGAAGTGATCTTCTCCCTCGACGGTCTCGGCCGCCTGAGCTACGAAGCGGCGGTGTCGCGGGATTACCCGGTGGTGTTCGGTTCGCTGTTCATCTTCACCCTGTTCGGGCTCCTGATAAAACTGCTGGGCGACCTGTGCTACACGCTGGTCGATCCGCGCATCGACTTCACCGCGAGGACTGCCTGATGCCGACGCTTTCTCCCATCGGACAGCGCCGTTGGGCGCGGTTCAAGGCCCATCGACGCGGCTGGTGGTCGTTGTGGCTGTTTCTCGCGCTGTTCGGCCTGAGCCTGGGCGGCGAACTGGTCGCCAATGACAAACCGCTGCTGGTGACATATCAGGGCGAATGGTATTTCCCGGCGTTCAAGCGCTACACCGAGCAGGATTTCGGCGGTGAGCTGCCGTTCCAGCCCGACTACCGCAGTGCCCAGGTGCGTGAATTGATCGAGGGGCAGGGCGGACGGATGTGGTTTGCGCCGATCCCGTTCGGCTACGACACGGCTAACTACGACCTCACTGAACCGGCCCCGAGCCCGCCCACCGCTGACAACTGGCTGGGCACCGACGATCAGGCGCGGGATGTGCTGGCGCGGGTGATATTCGGCACGCGGGTCTCGCTATTGTTTGCGTTGGCATTGACGGCGGTGAGCGCGTTGATCGGTATCGCCGCCGGTGCCTTGCAGGGATATTACGGTGGTTGGGTCGACTTGCTCGGGCAGCGTCTGCTGGAAGTGTGGTCGGGGCTGCCGGTGCTTTACCTGCTGATCATTCTGTCGGGCTTCGTCGAGCCGAATTTCTGGTGGTTGCTGGGGATCATGGCGCTGTTTTCGTGGCTGAGTCTGGTGGACGTGGTGCGCGCCGAGTTCCTGCGCAGCCGGGGGCTCGAGTACGTGAAAGCGGCGCGGGCGCTGGGTGTCGGCGATGCGCAGGTGATCGTGCGGCACATTCTGCCCAATGCCATGAGTGCGACGTTGACGTACCTGCCGTTCGTTCTGACCGGGGCAATCGCCACGTTGTCGGCGCTGGATTTTCTCGGCTTCGGCATGCCCGCCGGCAGTGCTTCGCTGGGCGAGTTGATCGGTCAGGGCAAGAACAATCTGCAAGCACCGTGGTTGGGGCTGACGGCATTTTTTGCCCTGGCGCTGATTCTTTCTTTACTCGTATTCATCGGCGAAGCCTGCCGAGATGCATTCGACCCCAGGACTTGATATGCGCGAACATCTGATCGAAATACGCGACCTGCGGGTGGCGTTCAAAGGGCAGGAAGTGGTGCACGGCATCGACCTCGACATTTGCCCGGGGGAATGTCTGGCGCTGGTGGGCGAATCGGGTTCCGGCAAGTCGGTGACGGCCCACAGCATTCTGCAACTGCTGGATCCGAACATCACGCAGATCGACGGCAGCATCCGCTACGGCGGCGAAGAATTGCTGGGTGTGCACGAGCGTTACTTGCAGCAACTGCGCGGCAACCGCATCGCGATGATTTTTCAGGAGCCGATGAGCTCGCTGAACCCGTTGCACAGCATCGAGCGGCAACTCGGCGAAAGCCTGGCGCTGCACAAAGGCCTGGCGGGCGCGGCAGCGCGCAAACGGATTCTGGAATTGTTGGAACTGGTCGGCATTCAGCGTCCGCGCGAGCGGCTGAAGGCTTATCCGCATCAGCTCTCCGGCGGGCAGCGGCAGCGGGTGATGATCGCCATGGCGCTGGCGTGCGAACCGCAGTTGCTGATCGCCGATGAGCCGACCACCGCCCTGGACGTCACGGTGCAGCGCAAGATTCTGTTGCTGCTCAAGGAGCTGCAACAGCGGCTGGGTATGGCCCTGCTGATCATCAGTCACGACCTGAATCTGGTGCGCACCATCGCCCAACGGGTGGCGGTGATGCGCGCGGGCGAAATCGTCGAGCAGGCGAGCTGCGAGCAATTGTTCCGCGCGCCGCAGCATCCCTACAGCATCGAATTACTCAACGCCGAACCCGGCGGTGCGGCGCTGTGCCGTGATGCGGCGGAGGATTTGCTCGAGGTTCGCGATCTGAATGTGCGTTTTCCTCTGGGCGGCGGGTGGCTGCGGGCCAAGTCGTATCTGCATGCGGTCAACGGCATCGATCTGAACCTGCAACGGGGCAAGACTCTGGGCATTGTCGGTGAGTCGGGATCGGGTAAATCCACGTTGGGTCAGGCGATCCTGCGGCTGATCGACGCCGACGGCAGCATTCGCTTCAAGGGCGAGGCGCTTGAGCAACTGAGCGGTAAACAGTTGCGTCCGCTGCGCAAACGCCTGCAAGTGGTGTTTCAGGATCCGTTCGGCAGCCTCAGCCCGCGCTTGTGCGTGGAGCAGATCATTGCCGAAGGTTTGCAGGTGCACAGTGACTTGAATGCGCAGGCGCGCGAGCAGGCAGTGATCGATGTACTGAAGGAGGTCGGGCTCGATCCGGCGACGCGTCATCGCTATCCCCACGAGTTTTCCGGCGGGCAACGGCAACGCATTGCCATCGCTCGGGCGCTGGTGCTCAAGCCGGATCTGATTCTGCTGGATGAGCCGACCTCGGCGCTGGATCGCACGGTGCAGAAACAGATCGTCGCGTTGCTGCGCCGGTTGCAGGAGGAGCACGGTCTGACCTATCTGTTCATCAGTCATGACCTGGCGGTGGTGCGGGCGCTGGCCCACGATCTGATCGTGATGAAGGATGGAGAGGTGGTGGAGCGTGGTGAAACGGCCGGGTTGTTCCATTCGGCCCGGCACCCGTATACGCGGGAGCTGCTGGCGGCGTCGTTTGCCGGTGTGAACGCCTGAAACGACAAATCCCGCCACAGGGGCGGGATTTGTTTGCAGACTGGCTGCGGTCTTAAGCCGGGAACAGCTCGGACAGTTTCATCGACAGCATCATGTCGCCTTCAACGCGCAGCTTGCCGCCCATGAAAGCCTGCATGCCGTCGGTTTCGCCGCTGACGATACCTTTCAGGGTTTCGCTGTCCAGCACCAGCGTGCAGTTGGCGTCCGGGTTTTCGCCTTCCTGGATGTCGCAGGTGCCGTCTTTGACGATCAGGGCGTATTGCTTGTCTTCGTCAGTGATGTTGAAACCGAAGACCAGATCCAGACCGGCAGCGGCGGCTGGGTTGAACTTGGCTTGCATTGCTTTTACGGCATCAGCTACGGAGGTCATGGTTCGATCCTTTTTGGTTGATTGCAGCAGGGTCACAGTAATCCGGACTCAGCGAAACGTGATGAGTTCCGGGGCCTTCAGCAGTTGCAAATGTGCATGACTGTTGAAGGAAGCCAGAGCCACCTCGCGACCGCGGAACTTCAGCTGGTTGAGCGAGGTGTTGACGATTTGCCAGTTCAGTTCAAAGGCCTGCCGGGCAGGCATTTGAGTAATGAGGTGGAGCAGGGCGGTGATGGTGCCACCGGAGGTGAACACCGCGATTTTCTGGGTGTTGTCGGCCTGTTCAAGAATCCGCTGCAGCCCGGCCTGTACCCTTTCGACGAAACCCAGCCAGCTTTCCAGGCCCGGTGTGTCATAGGTGCCGGCGAGCCAGCGCTCGATGATCAGGGCGAAGATGCGCTGGAACTCGCCACGGTTTTGCGCGGCGTTGCGCAGGATTTCCAGTGCTTCGGGTTCTTCCGGCAGCATGGCCGGGAGCAGGGCGCGGATCACGGCGTCGGCGTCGAATTCGTTGAAAGCCGAATCGATTTCCAGAGCCGGTACCGGCAGGCCGACAGCGGCGAACTGTTCCAGCGCGCTGTTGGCCGTGTGTTGCTGGCGGCGCAGGTCGCCCGACAGGCAGCGGTCGAAGCTGATTCCGAGTTCGGCGAGGTGACGGCCGAGGATTTCTGCCTGGCGTACACCGGTCGGCGACAGGACGTCATAGTCGTCTGCACCAAAGGAGGCCTGGCCATGTCGAATCAAGTAGATGCTGCCCACGTCCGCGTCATCCCGGTACGTTGAAGGTTGTGGCGAGGTTATGGGGATGACGGTGAGCTGTCAATGAAAAAACATACGCTTGTTTGAAATGCCCGTTCCAGCCTTGTTGCCAGAGGTTTCACGGCTGGCCGACGGGCCGGTGCATGGGTATGCTGGAGCCAATTCCCGCGTGTGTTTCACGACCGCGCATCGTTTGAAGGAGTCACTGTGGAGTTTTTCACTGAATACGCCAGTTTCCTGGCCAAGACCGTGACGCTGGTCATCGCCATTCTGGTGGTGCTGGCGAGTTTCGCTGCGTTGCGCAGCAAGGGCCGGCGCAAATCCGCGGGCCAGTTGCAGGTCAGCAAGCTCAACGATTTCTATAAAGGCCTGCGTGAGCGGCTGGAGCAGACCCTGCTCGACAAGGATCAGCTCAAGGCCTTGCGCAAGGGCCAGGCCAAATCCGAGAAGAAACAGAAGAAGAAACCCGACGCCAAGCCTCGGGTGTTCGTGCTGGACTTCGACGGCGACATCAAGGCTTCCGCCACCGAAAGCCTGCGCCACGAGATCACCGCGCTGCTGACCCTGGCCACGCCGAAGGACGAAGTGGTCCTGCGTCTGGAAAGCGGCGGCGGAATGGTGCACAGCTACGGCCTGGCCTCGTCGCAACTGGCGCGCGTTCGTGAAGCCGGTGTGCCGTTGACCGTGTGCATCGACAAGGTCGCGGCCAGCGGCGGCTACATGATGGCGTGCATCGGCGAGAAGATCATCAGTGCGCCGTTCGCCATCCTCGGTTCCATCGGCGTTGTCGCGCAGTTGCCCAACGTCAACCGCCTGCTGAAAAAGCACGACATCGATTTCGAAGTCCTGACCGCCGGCGAATACAAACGCACCCTGACCGTGTTTGGCGAAAACACCGAGAAGGGCCGGGAGAAGTTCCAGGAAGACCTGGACATCACTCACCAACTGTTCAAGAACTTCGTCGCCCGTTATCGCCCGCAACTGGCGATCGACGAGGTCGCCACCGGTGAAGTCTGGCTCGGCATCGCGGCGCTGGACAAGCAACTGGTCGACGAGCTCAAGACCAGCGATGAATACTTGGCCGAGCGTGCCAAGCAGTCCGAGGTCTATCACCTGCACTACGCCGAACGCAAAAGCCTGCAGGAGCGTATCGGCATGGCGGCGAGCGGCTCGGTTGATCGCGTGTTGCTGAGCTGGTGGAGCCGGCTGACTCAGCAGCGCTTCTGGTAAAAACTTCACACGCCCGTGAGCAATCAGGCTCGCGGGCGTGCTGCATTTTCAGCGGAAGAAGGTGCGGTATATAGTTATTTTATAGTTGCATATTGTTGTTGTTTTGTTGGTTGATTCATCAACTAATCGCGCTGTATTGAAAGAGACTGAAACTTTACTCTGAAAGCTCCTCTCAGAAATAAAGTTGCTAAACATGGATGTTGAAAAGAGTGATTCGATTTCGCCTGTCATGACGCCCGCTCAACAGGGCGTTTTTTTTGACCTGTATAAAAAACAGATTCCTGGCTGGTTGCTGGAGTCTTCGGAAACTGCCCGAAACGATCTTTATGAAAGTTTCAAGACCAGTTTCAAATCCCGTCAAACCGCGCTGGAACAATTGCGCACATTGAAATCCCCTCAGAGCTTTTGCACGCCCCTGCTGGCCAAGGCCATGGCCGAGAAGCTGGGCGAAGACTTTGAGGTCGAAGGGGCGATATTTCAGCATGTGCGCTCTACGTCCAGCCTCTTGGGGCTGCGCAGAAAACTGGTGCTGCCCATCAATCGCGATTTGTTGACCGCGGCCTGCGAGAATTTCGAATTGTCGGAAACCCTGGCCAGCACTTATCACGAGAGTTCCTTGCTGTACATCCCGCAGCAGATAACCGGGCGCAATAATAAGGTATTGTCGATACAGCCTCACGAATTTGCCAGGCTTTGCCGTTATCTGGATCTGGGCAAACAATATCAGAAACATGTGGAAGGGTTCTTCGGTAGTGACAGCGAGGTCGCAAGCTTGCAGGAATCCGCTATCGCCTGTTCCAGTGACCAGTTCGATGTCGAGCGGCATATCGCTTATATGCGTGGGCATATCAGTTCCGATGTTTACCACATGCTTGAGTCGGTCAGGAACTCGGATCCTTCAATTAAGCTGGGCAAGAACACCCTGGGTTATCAAAGCCTTGAAATGCTCGGGGTACAGCTCAGGGGGCCGATGTTCATCGGTCCAGTCAGTGAACATACGGATGGCGATTACCGTTGTGTGATCTACACCCCTGGCGATCCCGATCATCCTCTCAAGGAATACCCGACCTTCCAGAAATTCGAGCTCGAGTTGAGCGGGCGTTTACGCAACTCGCAGTTTCGCAGTTTTTTCATGCGCTTTATCCAGATGAAAGACCGTTCGGTTTTCCTCACCGGGCTCGATGTACGACTGTTGAAAGCCCGACCGAACCAGTTTCCCGTTTCCACGACCTTTCTTCCGCTCTCAGGGCTCGATCTCCAGGGTGACGCAAGACAGAACCTGTTTCTCGCGATGTTCGAACACCGCGCGGCGCAGGTTCTGGCCGATACTCGCCTGCTGGTGGTGCCGACGGATGATGAAGACGAGAAAACCCGCCTTGCCAGGCAAGACTCCTATAAAGCCATCGGGCTGAATACCCTGTTGTTCTTTGTGTCCTTCGTGCCGGTCCTTGGCGAGGTCATTTGTGCCGTCGCCGGGATACAGCTGCTCGGTCAGATCTACGAGGGCTTCGACAGTTGGGCCCACGGTGACCAGGAACATGCCACCGATTGCCTGTTCGACACGCTTGAAAACCTGATCCTCATGGCGGGTTTTGCCGCTGGCGGTGTTGCTGTCGGCAAAGCCTACACAGTCGTGCGTTCGTCGAGTTTCATGCAGGGACTTCGGCGCGTTCCGGCTGGCCCAATGTCTTATCGCCTGTGGAATCCGGACATGGCGGCTTACCGTCAGCGTGAGCCATTGCCCCGCAGCTTTGCAGCGGATGCGCAAGGGCTTGTATGGCTTGCAGACAATCGCTATTTGCCGCTGGGGCTCGATGCCTACGCAGTGCGCCCGGTCACTGGCACCGACTTGTGGGAGGTACATGACCCGCAACAGCCGGGACGTTATTCACCGCTGCTCGAGACCAATGGGGCTGGCGCCTGGCGTCATGATTCCGAACTCCCCCACGAGTGGAATTCGCTGACCCTGTTCCGTCGTCTGGGTTTTCGCGAGGAAAGGATTTCAGACATCCGTGCCCTGCAAGTCATTGCGGCCAGCGGGATCAGCCAGGCGGCCATGCGCAAGTTGTTTGTCGAACGCGGCAAGCCGATGGCGATGCTCACGGATTCGGTTAGACGCTTTCGTGCCGATTCCGACGTCAGCCAGTTCATGACGCAAATTGATACGCCCGCGTCTGCGTCGCTGGCGGATGCGGATCTGCAACTGTATTTGCTGACAGGGGCAGGTCGCTGGCCACAGGACATGGCCATCCTTGTGAAGGACATCACTGGTAACGAAGTGACACGCTATGGCGCAGACAAGACTGCTCGCCAGGTGAGCCTCAGTGAGGATGCACTGCGCAACGGTCAGTTTTATGCACCTCTCCTGGCGGCACTCAGCGACAGTGAGCGCACTCGCTTGCTGGGTTCGGCCACCGTGGAGTCGAAAAACCAGGTTGCGTTACTGGGCAAGCACATTGCCGGGCTGGCGCCGCGGATGCGCATGGCGATGATGGACCGGTTGTTCCGGCGGACCGACGTTTGCGAGCTTTCCAGAGGCGAGTCGATCATCAAGGCGTTTCCAGGGCTTTCAGCCAGTGTCGCCGACGAACTGGTGCAACACGCCGATGCGCGTGAATGGGCGCAGCTTGAATCCGATATCGTACCGTTGCGTCTGGCCGAGGAGGCCAGGCGCTATCAGCTGGTACAGCGGTTGAACCGCGCTTACGAGGGGTTATATCTGGACGCCGCCAGTGGGCGCGATGCCGACATGCTGGTACTCGACACCTTGAGCCATTTGCCGGGCTGGCCTGGCGATGTATTTGTCGAAATTCTGGACTGGGGTGTGTACGCCGATCAGCGGGCCGTCGTTGGCCCGAGCGACGCTACACACAAAGTGCTTGTCGAAGCCTATGCCGAGCGTTATCAGGTTCAGGATGCGCGCAACAATAGCGTCTCCAGTCATCCGTCACGCACCCGGGCGAGTTTTTTTCAGGCGCTGTGGGAAAGCCTTCCTGCCCACAGTCGCAAGGCCATCGGCGTTGAAACGGACGTCGACGGCACGGGCTTGCGCCAGAAAATCACTGCATTGGCGCTGCAGCGGCGCGAAGCCTTCGCCAAGGTGCTGGAAATTGCACCGGTGCGCTCGAGTTACCGTTCACCCATGAGGCTGGCAGATCCCCGGATCGAACAGGTCACCGACGAACAATCGGCACCTTCAAGTCCATCTCTGGGCATTTCGCCCGCGCTCGTGCGTCGAGCGCAGGAGTTGTACCCGACCCAATCAACCGCACAGATCAAACGTTTCGTGACCTCACTGGGCGCCGACGAAGTGTTGGCCATCAGATCGCTTGAGCGGTTGCGCGAGCAATACCGGACGATGGTGGAAACCCTGGAGCGCTGGACTCATCGCGACACGTACTATCAGGATGAAGAAGGGCCCAGGCTCAAGGTTCCGGTCCACAGCAAGGCCCGGGCCATGCAAGCCATTCTGCGCGCGTGGCGCAAGGAAACCCGCGACGCGTCGCACCCGAGGCATCCGACCTACAATCTGACGCTCGATGCGGTGCCGTTGGGGGATATGCCGACCCTTATCGGTGACTTTGCCCACATCACCGCGCTGGAAATGAGCGGCGTTGGCGCCAGTGCAGGTTTGAACACGTTTCTGCGTAATTTTCCCGGACTGAGGGTGCTGAACCTGTCAGGAAACGGACTGACACGCATCCCTGTCGCGATCGGCGACATGCCGGGGCTGACAGGTCTGGATCTGAGCAACAACCGTATCCGGCTTACTCAGCAGGCGATTGTAGAGCTGGCCGGCAAGCATCACCTGCACACACTGGATCTGGGCTTCAACCCCCTCTTGGGGCGCACTCCGGATGTCAGCGCGATGCGCAATCTGCGCCACCTGAATCTGCGCAACACCGGCATTACCGAATGGCCCGCGACCGATGCGCTTGCGCACCTGGAATCACTCGATCTGCGCAACAACCAGATCGTCGATATCCCGTCTTCCGTGTTCACCGCCCGTGCTGTACTGAATCGGGGCACCACGATCGATGGCAATCCGTTGTCGACAGAAAGCCTGCAAGCCATCGCTGTGTACCAGCAGTCACAAGGTATAAGTCTGGGCGTCACCATCACTGAGTACACCAGCACCGCACGACTGGCCGGTGATCGGGAAGGGGCGGGATGGGTAAACGGCTTGCCGACGGTGGAGATCGGTCGGGCGAAGCAAGTGTTGTCGTCACTGTCGGCCGATCCGGACTCGAGAGACTTTTTTGAAGTGCTCATGCAACTGCGTGAAACGTCCGATTACGCCCGAACCCGCGAACAGCTCGGGCAGCGAGTATGGAATGTACTGGAAGCTGCCTGCGAGGACGACTCGTTGCGTCGCGCACTGTTTCGCATGGCCCGCACAGGCTGGAGCAATGCGCCCAATGTTGCGGGACTGTTCAGCGATCTGGAGGTCAGGGTTCTGTGTTATCGGGCAGCGGCGGCGGCCCGCACCGGTACACAGACGCTCGAAGGCGATCTGGTTCGTCTGTTGCGCGGGCTGTTCCGGTTGCAGCAGGTAGAGAAACAGGCGTTGCTCGATATCGCGCGGCGTTCCCGCGCAGGAGCTTTCACTCAGCGTCAGGCACTGGATATCAGCCTGATTTATCGGGTGCGACTGGCGCAGCGCCTGGCGTTGCCGGCGCAACCCACGGAGCTGAATATGCCACTGGATGCCGAGGTGACCGACGCGCAGATCGATCATGCGTATCTGGAGGTCGTGAGGGCTGAACAGACGGCGCAACTTTCCGAGTCAGTCAGCAGGCAGGAGTTCTGGGCCGAGTATTTGCTGACGACACGTCAGGATGCATTTACCAGCGTTCTCGATCGCAGCGCTCTAGCGTTTGCGCGACTGGAAGCGCAAGTCGGACTTTCTCGTGAAGCAGCCAGCCAGCAAATGACGACGATTTTCGACAATTTCAGAAATGAAAGCCTGGAACTGCGCAAACAGCTGACCAATGCGGCGCTGGCGAGGCATCCAGGGCTGAGCTTGCCGGTCACGCCGGGCCCGAACAGATTGGGAACAAGAGAGGGATAAACGGCAATACCCGAGCCTGCGAATGCAGGCTCGGGTACACGATCAGCGGCGACGGAACAGCGGCAGCGGTTCGTCAGTGGCGGCCTGATAGGTCACCGAGAAGTCCTTGAGGCTTTCCAGTGCGTCGTACGGGTCTTTGTCTGCGCGCAGGGCGAAGGCATCGAAACCGCAACGGCGCATGTAGAACAGCTGGTCGCGCAGCACGTCGCCAATCGCCCGCAATTCGCCTTTGAAACCGTAACGGTCACGCAGCAGGCGGGCGTTGGAGTAGTTGCGGCCATCGGTGAACGCCGGGAAGTTCAGGGCAATCACCTGGAACTCATTGACGTCGTCACCGATTTCTTCGGCTTCTTCATCGGCGTCCAGCCACACACCCAGACCGCCATCGCGCGCCTTGAGCATGCGCGCGTGTTCACGCCACAGCTGCAGCGGGACGATCAGGTCGTCGCAGTTGCTGATTTCGTCGATGTTGAAATCCTTGGGCAGCAGGTGCCAGGTTTCGTCGACGACCTCGTTGTTCTTAATGATTCGCTGCATAGACGCGTTCCTTGAAGAGGTCGATGCCAATACGCTGGTAGGTGTCGATAAAGCGCTCGTCTTCGGTGCGCTGTTCTACGTACACGTCGATCAGCTTGGAGATCACGTCCGGCATGTCGTCCTGGGCGAACGACGGGCCGAGGATCTTGCCCAGGCTGGCGTCACGGCTGGCGCTGCCGCCGAGCGAGACCTGGTAGAACTCTTCACCTTTCTTGTCCACACCCAGAATGCCGATGTGGCCGACGTGGTGGTGACCGCAGGCGTTCATGCAACCGGAGATGTTCAGGTCCAGTTCACCGATGTCGAACAGGTAGTCCAGGTCGTCGAAACGGCGCTGGATCGATTCGGCGATCGGGATCGACTTGGCGTTGGCCAGGGAGCAGAAATCACCGCCAGGGCAGCAGATGATGTCGGTCAACAGGCCGATGTTCGGCGTGGCGAAGCCACCTTCACGCAGTTCGCCCCAAAGGGTGAACAGCTGGCTCTGCTCTACGTCGGCCAGAATGATGTTCTGCTCGTGGGAGGTGCGCAGTTGACCGAAGCTGTAGCGGTCAGCCAGGTCGGCGACGGCGTCGAGCTGCTTGTCGGTAATGTCGCCCGGCGCAACGCCGGTCGGCTTCAGGGACAGGGTCACGGCCACATAACCCGGCTTCTTGTGCGCCAGGGTATTGCGGGTGCGCCAGCGGGCGAAGCCCGGATGCTCTTTGTCGAGGGCGGCCAGCTCAGCGTCCTGACTGCTCAGTGCCTTGTAGTCCGGATCGACGAAGTGTTTGGCGACGCGATGCACTTCGGCTTCGGTCAGCGTGGTCTGGCCGCCACGCAGGTGTTCCATTTCGGCATCGACTTTTTGGGCGAAGACTTCCGGGGTCAGCGCCTTGACGAGGATCTTGATCCGCGCCTTGTATTTGTTGTCACGACGGCCGTAGCGGTTGTAGACCCGCAGGATGGCATCGAGGTAGCTCAACAGGTCCTGCCATGGCAGGAATTCGTTGATGAACGCGCCGACCACCGGGGTACGGCCCAGACCACCGCCGACCAGCACGCGGAAACCGAGTTCGCCAGCAGCGTTGTGCACCGGCTCAAGGCCGATGTCGTGGACTTCGATGGCCGCGCGGTCGGAGGTCGAACCGTTGACGGCGATCTTGAACTTGCGCGGCAAGTAAGCGAATTCCGGGTGGAAGGTCGTCCACTGACGAACGATTTCGCACCAAGGACGCGGGTCGATCAGCTCATCGAACGCAACACCGGCGAACTGGTCGGTGGTGACGTTGCGCAGGCAGTTGCCGCTGGTCTGGATCGCGTGCATCTGCACGGTGGCCAGCTCGGCGAGAATCTCCGGGATGTCTTCCAGCGCCGGCCAGTTGAACTGCACGTTCTGCCGCGTGCTGATGTGGGCGTAGCCCTTGTCATAGTCGCGGGCGATTTTTGCCATCATGCGCGTCTGACGCGAAGTCAGCTGGCCGTAAGGCACCGCCACGCGCAACATCGGCGCGAAACGCTGGATGTACAGGCCATTTTGCAGGCGCAGAGGGCGGAATTCTTCTTCGCTCAGCTCACCTGCCAGATAGCGTCGGGTCTGATCACGGAACTGCTTGACGCGGTCCTCGATGATCCGCTGATCGTACTCGTCGTATACGTACATATAAGTCCTGTTCTCAGGCTTTGGCCACTCGGAAAACGCTGCGTTTTCGCTTGCTGGAGTCCGATGGTTCCTCTGCAATTCTGCGCGCACGGCCGCGCACTCCATGACGGAGCCGGGGCAATATACCCGTTTGCAGTTATGCGCAAAAGTGATGTTTGAGTATATGGAAAGAACCAAATCGCCTAACGAGAATCACTGTCAACTAACCCACATTTGTAGTGCGGACAATCATCGTCTTAACTGTGGTCGAGTCTTTCTGCAATCACCGATAAAACCGACAAGAGGCGATGCAATGAGCAACCCAACCAAGGCAAGGAAAAGCGATAGCAGCGTCGATGCATGGGCCATTCTGTTCCTGATCATTCTGGTCGTTGGAACGGCGGTGTTTTGGGTCAGCCATCAGTAAAACGACTCGTCCGGGCCCGCCTCCGACGATTGTCGGACAAAAAGCGGGATCAGGCGCTAATGGCCGGCGATTGAATGGCTATAATGCGCGGCCATTTTTCTCTGGGCCCGGATGTTTCATGTTCAAGTTTCTCCACATCAGTCTGCTTTTGCTGGGCATGGCCTTCGGGACCAGTGCGCGGGCAGAGTCGGTGTTGTTTCTGAATCCGGGCGCCACCGACGAAGCGTTCTGGGTCAGCTACTCGCAATTCATGCAGGCTGCCGCCCGGGATCTGGGCATCGATCTGCGCATCCTCTATTCCCAGCGCCAGCCCGAAATGACTCTGGCCCAGGCCCGGGTGGCCTTGCAGGGCCCTGATCGCCCCGACTATCTGATGTTCGCCAACGAGCAATACATCGCGCCGCAGATTCTGCGCATGGCCAATCAGAGCGGGGTGAAGCTGTTTATCGTCAACGCCGCACTGACCCCCAATCAGCAAGCGCTGGTCGGGGACCGGGCCGACCGGATCGGCAGCCTCGTGCCCAATGACGAGGAGGGCGGTTACCTGCTGATGAAGGAGTTGATCCGCCTGCATCCACCGGTGGCCCCCGGCGCCAGCATCGAATTGCTGGCGTTTTCTGGCCTGAAGATCACGCCGTCGTCGCAGTTGCGCGAGCAAGGCATGCAGCGGGCGCTGGCCGAACATCCTGAGGTCCGTTTGCGGCAACTGGTCTATGGCGGCTGGACACAGCAGCGTGCTTACGAGCAGGCCCGGCAGTTGCTGGTTCGTTACCCGAAGGTATCACTGGTGTGGGCGGCCAACGACGAAATGGCTTTTGGTGCGATGCGAGCGGTTTCAGAGATCGGGAAAGTGCCGGGCAAAGACGTGCTGTTCAGCGCGGTCAACACCTCGCCTGCGGCGTTGCAGGCCATGATCGACGGACGCTTGAGTGCATTGCTCGGCGGTCATTTCACCCTGGGGGGCTGGGCGCTGGTGGAAGTGCACGATCATGCGCAGGGCGTCGACTTGAACCGCTACGGTGGCCGCGACCGGCAGATTTCCTTGCTGCAATTGATCGACAAGGATCATGCCCGCCGAATGCTGGCCATGGGCACCTCACCGGACTACGGCGTGCACTTTCGCAAGCTCTCGGCGAAGGGCCGTCCGGTTTCGTATCGCTATCCGTTCAATCTGCAGACGTTGATGCGCTGAGCGGATCAGACGCCCGCCAGATGCACCACCAGTTGCACGATGCCGAACAGCGTCAGGGCGAACACCGCCGTGAACGCAATGCCCAAAAAGATGAAATGGCTGGGCTTGCCGTGGGTGAAGTCCCTTGCCCGGTTCTTGCCGCTCTGCACCCCGAACGCCGCCGCCATGACGCTGTGCAGCATCTGCCAGAAGGTCGGTGGCTTGTTGTCGACTGGATCGTCCATAAATCCCCCGTCTGTCGTGTGTGTCAGACAAGCATAGCCAACCATCTGGAGAACACCGCAAAACGAACTGTGGGAGCGACGGTGCGACGATCCGACTTGCTCGCGATGGCGGCGCGCCATTCAACATTAATGCTGAATGATCGACCGTTTTCGCGAGCAAGCTCGCTCCCACAGGGTATTTCGTGAAGCTGTATTAGTTGTCGTAACCCAGATTAGGCGCCAGCCAGCGTTCGGTCAGGCTCAGTTCCTGGCCTTTGCGCGAGGTGTAGCTCTGCACCTGATCCTTGTCGACCTTGCCCACGGCAAAATACTGCGCCTGCGGATGGGCGAAGTACCAGCCGCTGACCGCTGCCGCCGGGAACATCGCGTAGTGCTCGGTCAGGAACACGCCGCTGCGGCCGGCGCGCATTTCCTGGGCTTCAGGGTCGAGCAGGGCGAACAGGGTGGCCTTCTCGGTGTGATCCGGGCACGCCGGGTAGCCCGGGGCAGGGCGGATGCCGGAATACTGCTCTTTGATCAGCGCTTCGTTGTCGAGGGCTTCATCCTTGGCGTAACCCCAATGCTCTTTACGCACCTGCTGGTGCAGCCACTCGGCGCAGGCTTCGGCCAGACGGTCGGCCAGGGCCTTGACCATGATCGAGTTGTAATCGTCGCCAGCGTCCTGATAGGCCTTGGCCACTTCTTCGGCGCCGATGCCGGCGGTGGTGATGAAACCACCGACATAGTCGGTCACTTCACTGTCCTTCGGCGCGACGAAGTCGGCCAGGGAGAAGTTCGGTTTGCCGTCGGTCTTGATGATCTGCTGGCGCAGGTGATGCAGGCGGGCCATCGGCTTGCCGTCATCGCCGTACAGCTCGATATCGTCGTCATGGACCTGATTGGCCGGCCAGAAGCCGAACACCGCACGGGCGCTGATCAGCTTCTCGTCGATCAGCTTGGTCAGCATCTCGCGGGCGTCCTTGTACAGCGAGGTCGCCGCTTCACCGACCACTTCGTCTTCGAGGATGCGCGGGAATTTGCCGGCCAGGTCCCAGGAGATGAAGAACGGCGTCCAGTCGATGTACTCGGCCAGCACGTTGAGGTCGATGTTGTCCAGCACGCGGGTGCCGGTGAAGGTCGGTTTGACCGGGGTGTAGGAGGCCCAGTCGAACTGCGGTTTCTTGGCGATCGAGGCCGCGTAGCTCAGGCGTTCGGTACGGGCGCTGCGGTTGGCAGTGCGCTCACGGACGTCGATGTACTCTTCACGGGTCTTCTGAACGAAACCGGCTTTCAGTTCCTTGGACAGCAACTGTGTCGCCACGCCCACGGCGCGGGAGGCGTCGGTCACGTAGACCACCGCGTCGTTGCTGTACTTCGGCTCGATCTTCACCGCCGTGTGCGCCTTGGAGGTGGTCGCGCCGCCAATCATCAGCGGCAGGTGGAAGTCCTGGCGCTGCATCTCGCGGGCCACGTGGACCATTTCATCCAGCGACGGAGTGATCAGACCGGACAGGCCGATGATGTCGCACTTCTGCTCCTTGGCCACCTGCAGGATTTTCTCGGCCGGGACCATTACGCCGAGGTCGACGATGTCATAGCCGTTGCAACCCAGTACCACGCCGACGATGTTCTTGCCGATGTCGTGTACGTCGCCTTTCACGGTGGCCATGAGGATCTTGCCCTTGGCTTCCGGCTTGTCGCCTTTTTCCAGTTCGATGAACGGAATCAGGTGAGCCACAGCCTGCTTCATCACACGGGCGGATTTCACCACCTGCGGCAGGAACATTTTGCCGGCGCCAAACAGGTCACCGACGATGTTCATGCCGGACATCAGCGGGCCTTCGATCACTTCGATCGGGCGCGCAAAGGACTGACGCGATTCTTCGGTGTCTTCGACGATGTGAGTGGTGATGCCTTTGACCAGCGCATGCTCCAGACGCTTGTTGACGTCCCAGCTGCGCCATTCTTCGGTCTCGGCTTCCTTGACGCTGCCGTCGCCCTTGTACTTGTCGGCGATGGCGAGGAGGGCGTCGGTGCCTTCCGGGGTGCGGTTGAGGATCACGTCTTCAACGGCGTCGCGCAGTTCTTGCGGGATCTGGTCGTAGATCTCCAGCTGACCGGCGTTGACGATACCCATGGTCAGGCCGGCGCGGATCGCGTACAGCAGGAACACCGAGTGGATCGCCTCGCGCACCGGGTTGTTGCCGCGGAACGAGAACGACACGTTGGACACGCCGCCGGAGCTCAGGGCGTACGGCAGTTCGTCGCGGATGTAGGCACAGGCGTTGATGAAGTCCACAGCGTAGTTGTTGTGTTCTTCGATACCGGTGGCCACGGCGAAGATGTTCGGGTCGAAGATGATGTCTTCCGGCGGGAAGCCGACTTCGTTGACCAGAATGTCGTAGGAGCGTTTGCAGATTTCTTTCTTGCGCGCTTCGGTGTCGGCCTGACCGGCTTCGTCGAACGCCATCACTACCACGGCGGCGCCGTAGCGCTTGCACAGCTTGGCGTGGTGGATGAACTGCTCGACGCCTTCTTTCATGCTGATCGAGTTGACGATGCCCTTGCCCTGAATGCACTTGAGGCCGGCTTCGATCACTTCCCACTTCGAGGAGTCGATCATGATCGGTACGCGGGAGATGTCCGGCTCGCCAGCAATAAGATTGAGGAAGGTCACCATGGCCTTCTTCGAATCGAGCATCCCTTCGTCCATGTTGATGTCAATCACCTGGGCGCCGGCCTCGACCTGCTGCAGGGCGACTTCCAGGGCTTCGGTGTAGTTGTCTTCACGGATCAGGCGGGCGAATTTCGCGGAACCGGTGATGTTGGTCCGCTCGCCGACGTTGACGAACAGCGAGCTGCGATCAATGGTGAACGGCTCCAGGCCCGACAGGCGGCAGGCCTTTGGAATGTCCGGAATCTGCCGTGGCGCGTAACCAGCGACGGCTTTCGCGATGGCTTCGATGTGGCCCGGCGTGGTGCCGCAGCAACCGCCGACGATGTTGAGGAAACCGCTCTGGGCGAATTCTTCGATGACTTTGGCGGTGTCCACCGGCAGCTCGTCGTACTCGCCGAATTCGTTCGGCAGACCGGCGTTCGGGTGCGCCGATACGTGGGTGCTGGCCTTGTCCGACAGTTCTTCCAGGTACGGACGCAGTTCGCGGGCGCCGAGGGCGCAGTTCAGACCCACCGAAATCGGTTTGGCGTGGGCCACGGAGTTCCAGAACGCTTCGGTGGTCTGGCCCGACAGGGTACGGCCGGAGGCGTCGGTGATGGTGCCGGAAATCATGATCGGCAACTCGAAGCCCAGTTCTTCGAACACACCTTGCACGGCGAAGATCGCGGCTTTGGCGTTGAGGGTGTCGAAGATGGTTTCGATCAGGATCAGGTCGGCGCCGCCCTCGATCAGACCTTTGGTGGCTTCGGTGTAGTTCTCCACCAGCTCGTCAAAGGTGACGTTGCGATAGCCCGGGTTGTTGACGTCCGGCGACAGCGAGCAGGTGCGACTCGTAGGACCGAGCACGCCGGCGACGAAGCGCGGCTTGTCGGGGTTCTCGGCAGTCTTGGCATCAGCGACCTTGCGCGCCAGTCGTGCGCCTTCTACGTTGAGTTCGTAGGCCAGTTCTTCCATGCCGTAGTCGGCCATGGAAATCCGGGTGGCGTTGAAGGTGTTGGTTTCCAGGATGTCGGCACCGGCATCCAGATAAGCTTTTTCGATACCGCCGATAACATCAGGGCGGGTGATGACCAACAGGTCGTTGTTGCCCTTGACGTCGCTCGGCCAGTCGGCGAAGCGTTTGCCGCGATAATCCTGCTCTTCGAGCTTGTAGCTCTGGATCATCGTGCCCATGCCGCCGTCGAGAATCAGGATGCGCTCTTTGAGAGCTTGCTTGAGAGCTTGAAGGCGGACGCTGCGATCGGACATTGGGACTACTCGAAAAAGACCATGACGAAGGAGCGGGATCATAACAAACCTGTGCCGATTTAGAGCATGTGGCGCTTTTGCATGAATATCGCTCATGTTGGTACGGGCGTCATAACGGTAGAATCGCGGCGTTTTTCTTCAGGATCAGGATCAGGGATATGTCGTACCGCGTCATCAGCATTGCATTGCTGTTTTTAAGCTTTGGCGCGGCGGCGCAGAGTCCCGCTATTTCTTCTCCTATCTCCTACACCCGAGACATCCAGCCGATCTTCACCGAGAAGTGCGTGGCCTGCCATGCGTGTTACGACTCTGCCTGTCAGTTGAACCTTGGCAGCGGCGAAGGCGCGGCCCGTGGCGCGAGCAAGATGCCGGTCTACGATGGCGAACGCACCCAGGCGGCACCGACCACGCGGCTGTTCTATGACGCCTTCGGCAAACGTGCCTGGCAGCAGAAAGACTTCTATTCGGTGCTCGACGCCCAAGGCAGCCAGGCCGCGCTGATGGCGCGCATGCTGGAGCTGGGACACAAAACACCACTGACCCCCAACGCCAAGCTGCCGGAAGACATCGTGCTGGGCCTCAACCGCGAGAACCTGTGCGCGATGCCCGCCGAATTCGACGGCTATGCCGGCGCCCACCCGAAAGAGGGCATGCCGCTGGCGGTGACTGGCCTGACCGATCAGCAATATCAGACGCTGCAACGCTGGCTGGCGTCCGGCGCGCCGATCGATGAGCAAGGCCTGGCGCCGAGCACCAAGGAAGCGCTGCAAATCGTCCAGTGGGAAAACCTGCTCAACCAGCCCGGCGCGCGGGAAAGTCTGGTCGGGCGCTGGCTGTACGAGCACTGGTTCCTGGCGCACATCTATTTCAAGGACGGCGAGCCGGGGCATTACTTCCAGTGGGTGCGTTCGCGCACACCGACGGGGAAGCCGATCGATCTGATCGCCACGCGTCGCCCGAACGACGATCCGGGCACTCAGGTGTATTACCGCCTGTGGCCGGTGCAGGGCGTGATCGTGCACAAGACCCACATCACCTATCCGCTGAGCGCGGCGAAGATGGCGCGGGTCAAAAGCCTGTTCTACAACGGCAACTGGCAGGTCAACGCCTTGCCGGGCTACGGGCCGCAGAGCCGGGCCAACCCGTTCGCGACCTTCGAGGCGATCCCGGCGCAGGCGCGTTACCAGTTCATGCTTGATAACGCCGAATACTTCGTGCGCACCTTCATTCGCGGCCCGGTGTGCCGTGGGCAGATCGCGACCGACGTGATCCGCGACAACTTCTGGGCGCTGTTCCAGGCACCGGAACACGATCTGTACATCACCGACCCGAACTATCGCGGCCAGGCCACGCCATTGCTGGCCATGCCGGGGCAGAACGACGATGTCGGCAGTGTCCTGAGCCTGTGGCACAACTACCGCAACAAGCGAAACAAGTACGAAGCCCTGCGCCGTGACAGCTACGCCGACCTGCCGGCGCCGAGTTGGTCGACCCTGTGGGCAGGCAACGACAACGCCTTGCTCAGCATCTTCCGCCACTTCGACAGCGCTTCTGTGACCAAAGGCCTGATCGGCGAAGTGCCGCAGACCATGTGGCTGTTCGACTATCCGCTGCTGGAGCGCACCTATTACCAGTTGGCGGTGAATTTCGATGTGTTCGGCAACGTTTCCCATCAGGCGCAAACGCGCTTGTATTTCGACCTGATCCGCAACGGTGCCGAACAGAACTTCCTGCGCCTGATGCCCGCCGACTCCCGCGAGGGTTACCTCGACGATTGGTACCAGAGCAGCGGCCAGTTCAAGATGTGGCTCGATTACGAAGCCATCGATGACGATAAGCCAACCGCGCTGAAACTCGACGAGAAAGACCCGAAGCACGATTTCGCCATGCAATTGCTGGCGCGCTACGGCGATCTCAATGCGCGTCCGGATCCGATCAACCGCTGCGAAGACGCTTATTGCTCGCGCCCGAACATTGATCCGGCGTTGCAGAACGCCGAGCAGGCCCTCAGTCGCCTGACTTCGCGCCCGGCAGCCGGCCTGAAAGTGATCGATCAATTGCCGGAAGCGACCATGCTTCGGGTTGAAACCCGCAGCGGCAAGCGCGAGGTCTACAGCCTGCTGCGCAACCGTGCGCACAGCAACGTGGCGTTCCTGCTCGGTGAATCGCTGCGCTATCAACCGGGGCTGGACACGCTGACGATCTATCCGGGTGTGCTAAGCAGCTACCCGAATTTCATGTTCAACATCCCGGCGGATCAGGTGCCGGCGTTTGTCGATGCCATGGAGAGTGCGAAGGACGCCGCGCAGTTCGAGAAAATCGTCGAACGTTGGGGTATCCGCCGCAGCCATCCGCAGTTCTGGTTCTATTTCCATGATTTGAGCCAGTACATCCACGAAACCGACCCGGTGGAAGAGGGTGTGCTGGACATGAACCGGTACGAGAATCTTTGATCGTTTGAGCGATGGCGGTTGTCCCAATCCTGTGAAGTACGGGATCGGGAGCACCATCGATGTTGATTTCAGTGCAGGCCCTGCGAGCGCTCGCCGCGTGGGCGGTGGTCTGCCATCACTTCATGCAGATTTTCTTCGACTTCGAGGCGCGCGGGCCGATAGGCCAGCTGTTCATCGACAAGGGCGCCGTGGGCGTCGATATCTTTTTCGTGATCAGCGGGCTGGTGATTTTCCTGTCCACCGAAGGCAAGGCACTGCCGCCGGCGCGGTTTCTGTTGTATCGACTGTTTCGCATTGTCCCGGCGTATTGGCTCTACACGGTGCTGATGGCGTTGCTGGTGGTGTTCGCCCGGCCGTTGCTGCCGGATCAGACGGTGGACTGGAATCATTTGCTGCTGTCGTTGCTGTTTATCCCGACCGAAAACCCCGGCGGCTATGGGATCTATCCGACCCTGAATGTCGGCTGGACCCTGAATTACGAAATGTTGTTCTACGTGCTGTTCGCCTGGGCGCTGTTGTTCCGGCTGCAAGTCCGCTTGCTGGTGGTTGCGGCGCTGCTGTTTGCGGTGTGCCAGGCCTGGACCGGGTTTGGCTGGGTCAGCGAGTTTTATCGCTCGGACATCGTTTATGAGTTCCTGCTGGGGATCGGTATCGGCATGCTTTACCGTCGGGGATGGATCGGGCCGGCGCTCTGGCTGCCCTTATTGGGGATCGGCGCGGCGTTGCTGGCGATCTATCATCTGCCGCCGGAACCCCGATTGCTGACCTGGGGCGTGCCCAGTGCGGTGCTGGTCATGGCCAGCATGGCGCTGGAGCGGCATGTCGAGCGCAACAGGCTGCTCAAGCTGCTGGGTGACTGTTCTTACTCGGTGTATCTGATGCATGTGCTGGTGCTGTCGGCCGGCGGTTATCTGGCCCGACGCTACGGGATCAACCCGTATTTGATGTTTGTCGTCTGTGCGCTGGCCATCGCTATCGGTTCGTGGCTGAGCTACGAATGGGTCGAAAAACGCAGTTATCAATGGCTTAAAGCGCGGATTGACGGTGAACCTGGCGCTTAGCCGATTTGCGAACTATTCCTACGTAAATACTAGGACTTTGTGCCGCGCGCCGATTGGCGTAAACTCCGCCTCAAGCCTGCGAGGAGTCTCCATGACCGCTATTACCATTACCGACGCCGCCCATGATTACCTGGCCGATCTGCTCTCCAAGCAGAACACCCCGGGCATCGGCATCCGCGTTTTCATCACCCAGCCTGGCACCCAGTACGCCGAAACCTGCATTGCCTACTGCAAGCCGGGCGAAGAGAAACCTGAAGACACGGCGCTGGGGCTGAAAAGCTTCACCGCGTACATCGACTCGTTCAGCGAAGCGTTTCTCGATGATGCCGTCGTCGACTACGCCACCGACCGCATGGGCGGCCAACTGACCATCAAGGCGCCAAACGCCAAAGTCCCGATGGTCAACGCTGACAGCCCGATCAACGAGCGCATCAACTATTACCTGCAAACCGAAATCAACCCGGGGCTGGCCAGCCACGGCGGTCAGGTCAGCCTGATCGATGTGGTTGAAGACGGCATTGCCGTGCTGCAGTTCGGCGGCGGTTGCCAGGGCTGCGGCCAGGCGGACGTAACCCTGAAGGAAGGCATCGAGCGCACCCTGCTCGAACGCATTCCGGAGCTCAAGGGCGTTCGCGACGTGACCGACCACACGCAGAAAGAAAACGCCTACTACTAAGGTGTTCGCTGCGGCATGAAAAACGGCGCCCCGTGAGCGCCGTTTTTTTATGCGTGAGATTCAATGACGCCTTCGCGAGCAAGCCCGCTCTCACATTTGGAATGCGATCAAATGTGGGAGCGGGCTTGCTCGCGAAAGGGCTGTCATGGGCGGTAAAGATGTGCATGCCCGGCGCGATACAGCGACGACTCACTGAAATGATCGCTGCCCAACACCCGCCCGACCAGAATCAACGCCGTACGCCGAAACCCCTTGGCCGCCACCTTCCCGGCAATATCCTCCAGCGTCCCGACCACCCAGTCCTGATCCGGCCACGTCGCCCTATGAATCACCGCGATCGGGCAATCCGCGCCGTAATGCGGCAGCAGCTCAGCCAGGATCTTCTCCAGATGACTGACCCCCAGATGAATCGCCATGGTCGCCCCGTGCTGCGCCAGATTGCCGAGCTCTTCGCCAACCGGCATCGCGGTCTTGTCCGCATATCGGGTAAGAATCACGCTTTGCGAGATGTCCGGCAGGGTCAGTTCGGCGCCCAACAGCGCGGCGCACGCGGCGGTGGCGGTCACACCGGGAATGATCTCGAACGGAATACCCAGCTCGCGCAAATAACGAATCTGCTCGCCAATGGCGCCATACAGGCTCGGATCCCCCGAATGTACCCGCGCCACATCCTGGCCCTTGGCGTGGGCGGTCTTGATCAGGTCGATGATCTGCTCCAGGTGCAGCTCGGCGCTGTTGACCACGGTTTCAGCGCAATGACCTTCCAGCACCGCCGTCGGCACTAGCGAACCTGCGTAGATGATCACCGGGCAGCTGCGGATCAGCCGCTGGCCTTTGACAGTGATCAATTCCGGGTCGCCGGGGCCGGCGCCGATGAAGTAAACGGTCATCGTTGGATCCTGTAAAAAAGGGGCAGGGCAGTGCTTCACAAGCCCTTCAGATGAAGAATGCTCATGATCGAAAGCGGGGATTATCGGGAATTTACGCCGCGCCGGCCAATGCCAGAGTTGCCTGAGCGTACTTTTGCCGGGAAATCAGCAGTTTTGCAGGGCCGCTGATCAGCTGTTCGGCGAGCGCCAGCGCGGCACTTTCCGCCACACCGTAGCAACCGGTGCGTTCGAAGGCGATTTGCGAATGGTGACTCAAACGTTGCTGATAACTGGCCAGTTCCTCGCTGCTGAAGTACAGCAATGGCAGCGCCAGTTGGGTGGCGAGTTCCTGCAAACCGGGTTCGTCGCGCTTGAGGTCGATACTGGCGAGCGCCTTGACCTTCTCAAGATCAATTCGATGCGCCTGCAACGCCTGATCAAGTAATGCACGCAGCGTGCTGGCCGGGCAGCCGCGCTGGCAGCCCAGGCCGACCACGAAGGTCGGCGCTGCGCTGTCATCGGTCATGCGTGGTACTGACCTTCGCTTTTGCGGCGGAACAACCAGGCGCTGATCAGGCCCAGGGCCAGCCAGAACGCGACGTTGGTCAGCTGCGAAGCGATTTTGAACTGAGCTTCCAGGGCTTCCGGAGCGAGCATCGAATGCACTTCCGGTTGTGGCGCGCCGATCACGTGCGGCACGGCAAGGATCGCCACGCCGAGGATCTTCATCAGCCAGTTACGGCTGAACGCGATCAAGGACAGGCCGACAGCGGTGGAGGCCGCAGTGCCGATCCACCACATCTGCCGCGAGGCCAGATCCGCAGCGGCAGTGCCTGGCAGTTCAGGTGGCAGACCCATGGTCGGCGCGAGCACGAAGGTCGCATAACCGGCCAGCCCCCAGAGCAGGCCTTGCGAGGTTTTGGTCGGGGCGCGCAGGGTGTACAGACCCGCCAGCATCAGGGCGAAACCCACGGCAACCACCAGATTGCCGCCGGTGGTGGAGACCACGCGCTGCCAGCCATCTTCCGGCTCCCAGGCTTCGGCATCGTGGGTGTGGGCGGCGGTGCCGGCGGCGTGTTCGTGAACTTCGGCCACCGGCTCGGCTTTCTCGAAGGTTTCGGCCTGCAGAATCAGCGGCGAAACCCAGAAGCTTTGCAGCAACGTCAGGAGCAGGGCGGCCAGAAGGCCGGTGAAACCTGCGGTCTGCGCAATACGCTTGATCATGTCGTCAGGTCTCAGTGGCACGGGAACGCGGCGCTGTGGCGGGTATCGTGGGCGGCGTTGTGCACCGCTTCGATGTGCGAGAAACCGGCGAAATACACAAGGCACGCACCGAGGATCGACGCGCAGACGGCGGCGGTCAGGCGTTGGCTCAGGGTGGTGGTGCTGGAGATCTTGTCCGAATTGCTGCCGGTGCTGCTGATGATCGACATGGCGCTTCCCTCTGGAGTGTCAGCGGGTGAATAGAGCGCATGAAAACCCCTGCGGCCGGGCACGCAGAGGTTCGAACAGCGCCCGCCCACCGCGGGTTTGTTATGTTCAGTGACGCAAGGATGCGCACTGTGTGTTGCGGGCCGGTCTCCGGGCTCACGAGGGGTTGGCGTCTGGCCGACCTGCAAGCGTCACCTTCCCATGCCCGTGGGCACAGTGGATCTGACGCTTCGCTCGCTTACCGTTGCGGGGGCAGCACCGGACTGACATGGCTTTAGAGTAAAGCACATGATTCACCGGTTTCCCGTTTCACCCTGTGAGGGGCACCCGTAACAAGTTGTGTAGGAGACCATGGGCGGGGGATTTGAGTCAATTGGGATTGGGATTGGGGGCAGATCCGTTGCTGCGGTTATGGCTGCTTAGGGTTCCGCCCTTACGGCGGGTCACTTTTGGCAAACGCCCCAAAAGTAACCAAAAGGTCTCTAACCCTGACGTACGGCCCCTCGCTGAGGCTCGGGGTTCCTTCGCTCCGGGATCGATCCGGGGGCATCGCCTACGGTTTGCTTCGCTGCACCTCCTCTCGATGCATGCGGCTGCGCCGCACGGTCGCTGCGCTCCCACCCCCGGATCAATCCCTCCACTCAGCCTGCCGACGGGCCCTGCGATCAAAAGCGGTACTCGAGCTAACGCTCATCGTGTTGCGTGGTGAGGAGCGGGGGCTCTTGATCTGGCTTTTGCTTTGGCTTTTGATTTTGATTTTTTGCCCCTTCGGCAGGCCGTGCGGCGCAGCCGCATACATCGAGAGGAGGTGCAGCGAAGCAAACCGTAGGCGATGCCCCCTGATGGACACCGTAGCGAGGGAACACTGAGCCTAAGCGAAGTGCCGTACGCCGGGGCAAAAGCCTTTTGGTTCCTTTTTGGCGTTTGAAAAAGGGACTCGCTGTAAGAGCGAAACCATAAGAAGCCGTTACCGCAGCAACGGATATGCCCACAAAACCAAAAAGCACCAACCATTGACCCATCCCCACACCCTGCGTAGCCTTGCGCTTTCGAGGTTCTTCGGCCCACGCCGAAGCTAAGAAGGGAACGCGGTCCAAGCCGCGGCTGCCCCCGCAACTGTGAACGGTGCTGTTCGCTGCCACGCCACTGCCAACTCAATCCAGAGCCAGCGGGAAGGCGCAGCGAATACCGGGCCAAGGCCCGAACACCGTCAGCCAGGAGACCTGCCTCGGCACAGATTCTCACTTTCAACCGGGCGGGGTGATCCGGTGGCGAACTCTCCAGGCACGCACCCGCGTTGCCGGTCTCGTCCCGTATGCCCGCCACCTTGCCAAAGGGCATCCGATGAAAACACTGGCCAAACTCCCCGTCACCATCGTCACCGGCTTCCTCGGCTCGGGCAAAACCACCTTGCTGCGGCACATGCTCGACAACGCCCAGGGCCGCCGCATCGCGGTGATCGTCAACGAGTTCGGCGAGCTGGGTATCGACGGTGAAATCCTCAAGCAATGCACCATCGGTTGCACCGAAGAAGAAGCCACCGGCCGCGTCTACGAATTGGCCAACGGCTGCCTGTGCTGCACGGTTCAGGAAGAGTTCTTCCCGGTGATGCGCGAACTGGTGGCCCGTCGCGGCGACCTCGACCATATCCTGATCGAAACCTCGGGCCTGGCCCTGCCAAAACCGCTGGTGCAAGCCTTCCAGTGGCCGGAAATCCGCAGCGCCTGCACCGTTGACGCGGTCATTACTGTGGTCGACAGCCCGGCCGTGGCCGCCGGCACCTTCGCCGCGTTCCCGGATCAGGTTGATGCCCAGCGCAAACTCGATCCGAACCTGGACCACGAATCGCCGCTGCACGAACTGTTCGCCGACCAACTGGCCAGCGCCGACCTGGTGATCCTCAACAAGGCCGACCAGACCAGCCCTGAAGACCTCGCGCGCGTCCGTCTGGAAGTCGCCGAAGAACTGCCGCCAGCGGTAAAAATCATCGAAGCCAGCAACGGTCGCCTGCCGCTGGACGTGCTGATCGGCCTCGGTGCCGGTTCCGAAGAACACATCGACAGCCGCCACAGCCATCACGATCACCACCACGGTGAAGGCGATGACGATCACGATGACCACGATCACGACGCCTTCGACTCGATCTCCATCGAGCTGCCGCAAGCCGACGAAAGCCTGCTGCTCGACGCACTGACGCAACTGGTGGTCCAGCACGGCATCCTGCGGGTCAAAGGCTTCGCGGCGATCCCGAACAAGCCGATGCGTCTGCTGATTCAGGGCGTCGGTACGCGTTTCGACAAGCACTTCGACCGTCAGTGGGGCGCCGATGAGGTGCGCGTGACGCGTCTGGTGTTGATCGGTCAGGAGCTGGACGCAGCCCAGCTCGAAGCGCAACTGCGCGCCGCGCTCAGCGTTTAAGCCATGCACCTGCTCAGGACCCAGCCCGGCGGTTTCGTGTCGGATGACAACATTGCCGACCTTGGACAAACCCCCGCCGAGCTGGTGATCCTGTGCAGCGGTGATTCCAGCCTCGCGCTGCTCGCCGAAGCGGCGCAGCAACTGCCCGAGGATTACCCGAGCGTGCGGCTGGCCAACCCGATGCAGGTGCAGAACCATGCGTCGGTCGACCTGTACGTCGATGAAGTGCTGCGTCACGCCAAGGTCATTCTGATTTCGCTGCACGGCGGCATCGCGTATTGGCGTTATGGCGTCGAGCGGCTGGTCGAGCTGTCCGAGCGTGGCGTGCAGGTGATTCTGGTGCCGGGCGATGACCGGCCCGACCCGGAACTCAGTGACTTGAGCACCGTGGGCGTCGAGGATCGCGACCGGCTCTGGCAGTTCTTACGTCAGGGTGGCATGGGCAATGCGCTGGACTTTTTCCGTTGCCTGGCCAATCGCTGGCTGGCGCGGGATTACGTGTGGGGCGAGCCGCAGACGCTGCCGCGCACGGCGATTTACCACCCGAATAAAAACACCGCCGCACTGAGTGACTGGCAAGCCGACTGGCTGCCCGGTCAACCGGTCGCGGCGGTGTTGTTTTATCGCTCGCATTTGCAAGCGGCGAACACGGCGTTTATCGACGTGTTCTGCCAACGGCTTCAGGCTGCCGGACTCAATCCGCTGCCGATCGCCGTGGCCAGTTTGAAAGAGCCCGGCTGCCTGTCGGTGGTCGAGGACTGGCTGGATGAGGTCGAGGCCTCGGTGATTCTGAACACCACCGGTTTCGCCCAGTCCAGCCCCGAAGCGCCACATCTGCGGCCGTTCCGTCGCAATATTCCGGTGATCCAGGCGATCTGCGCCCAGGACAACGAACCCGGCTGGCGCGAGAGCGAGCAGGGCCTCGGTCCGCGGGATCTGGCGATGCACATCGCCTTGCCTGAGCTGGACGGACGAATCATCAGCCGGCCGATCAGCTTCAAGGATCTGGCCTGGCGCAGCGAGCGCAGTCAGTCCGACGTGGTGTGTTATCGGGCCCAGCCCGAGCGCATGGATTTCGTCGCCGAACTGGCGCGGCGCTGGGTCGATCTGGCGCGGGTGCCGAACGCTGAAAAGCGCATCGCGTTGATCCTCGCCAACTACCCCACCCGGGACGGGCGCATCGGCAACGGCGTCGGCCTCGACACGCCGGCTGCCGCGCTGAATATCCTGCGAGCGTTGCAGGCTGAAGGTTATCCGTTGCCGGCCGAACTGCCGGACAGCGGCACCGAACTGATCCAGCAATTGCTCGGCGGTGTCAGCAACGATCTCGATACGCTCGATCAGCGCCCGTGCCAGCAGAGCCTGGCGATGGACGATTACCTGACGATGTTCAATGCGCTGTCAGAAGCCAATCGCGCAGCGGTGCTGGAGCGCTGGGGTTCGCCGCAAAACGATCCGATGTGCCGTGACGGGCGAATGATGATCGCCGGCCTGCGGTTTGGCCTGACCTTCGTCGGGATTCAACCGGCGCGGGGTTATCAGGTCGATCCGAGCGCGGTGTATCACGACCCCGATCTGGTGCCGCCGCACGCGTACCTCGCGTTCTATTTCTGGCTGCGCCAGACCTACGGCGCCCACGGCGTGATCCACGTCGGCAAGCACGGCAATCTCGAATGGCTGCCGGGCAAAGGTGTGGGTCTGTCGGAGAACTGCTGGCCGGACGCGCTGCTCGGGCCGCTGCCGAACATCTACCCGTTTATCGTCAACGATCCGGGTGAGGGCGCTCAGGCCAAACGTCGCACCCAGGCGGTGATCATCGACCACCTGATGCCGCCGCTGACCCGCGCCGAGACCTATGGTCCGCTGCGCAATCTGGAACTGTTGGCGGACGAGTATTACGAAGCTCAGTTGCTCGATCCGCGCCGCGCCCGGGAGTTGCAGCGCGACATCCTCCAGTTAGTGCGTGACACGCAGATCGATCGCGAATTGCAGCTGGATGCCGCCCTCGACAGCGATGCCGATGCGGCGATCTGGTTGCCGCGTCTGGATACTTATCTGTGTGATCTGAAGGAATCGCAGATCCGCGATGGCCTGCACATCTTTGGAGAGTCGCCGAGTGGTCGGCTGCGCATCGACACCTTGCTGGCGTTGCTGCGGATTCCGCGTGGCGACGGCAAAGGTGCGCAGTCGAGTTTGTTGCGGGCGTTGGCGAAAGCGTTTCAGTTGGGATTCGATCCATTGGATTGCGCATTGGCTGATCCTTGGACTGGCCCGCGTCCCGAAGAGCTGCAGACGGTTAGCGGAGAAGTCTGGCGCACCGCAGGGGATACGCGTGAACGTCTGGAGCTGTTCGCCACCCAACTGATCTCCCAGTCACTGCCATCCCCCTGTGGGAGCGAGCCTGCTCGCGATAGCGGTGTGTCATTCAAAACGGAATGGCCTGACCTGACGCCATCGCGAGCAGGCTCGCTCCCACAGGAGCCGCGCTGGGTTGAAGTCAGTGCAATCCTCGACAACCTGCGAGAAGTAATCGCCCCACGCCTCGACGCCTGCGGCCCGGCCGAAATGCGCGGCTTGCTCGACGCGTTGGGCGGCCGTTTCGTACCGGCCGGCCCGAGCGGCGCTCCAAGTCGCGGCCGCCTCGACGTGCTACCCACCGGGCGCAATTTCTATTCGGTCGACGTGCGCAATCTGCCGACCACCACGGCATGGCGCATCGGCTTCCAGTCGGCAACCCTGATTCTCGAGCGACACCTGCAGGATCACGGCGATCACCTGCGCCAGCTCGGCCTGTCGGTCTGGGGCACCGCGACCATGCGCACCGGCGGCGATGACATCGCCCAGGCCATGGCGCTGATGGGCGTGCGTCCGGTGTGGGCCACCGGCAGTCAGCGGGTCGATGATTTCGAGATTCTGCCGCTGAGCCTGCTCGACCGGCCTCGGGTGGATGTCACGCTGCGGGTCTCCGGATTTTTCCGCGATGCGTTCGCCAATCTGATCCGCCTGTTCGACGCCGCCGTACAAGCCGTGGCGGAGCTCGACGAGCCGGACGATCTGAATCCACTGGCCGCCAAAGTGCGTGCCGAGCGTGAGGCGCTGCGCCAGTCCGGGCTGGATGAAGAGGCTGCCCGACGTCAGGCTGGCTGGCGGATTTTCGGCGCCAAGCCCGGTGCCTATGGCGCGGGCGTGCAGGGCGCCATCGATGGTCGCCTGTGGCAATCCCGAGAAGATCTGGCCGAGGTCTACCTGAACTGGGGCGCCTACGCTTACGGCGGTTCCGATGAGGGCACCGCCGCCCGCGAGCAATTCGTCCAGCGCCTGAGCCAGGTGCAGGCGGTGCTGCAAAACCAGGACAACCGCGAGCATGACCTGCTCGATTCCAACGATTATTACCAGTTCCAGGGCGGCATGCTCGCCGCCGTGGAAAGCCTGCGCGGCGAAGCAGCGGCCAGTTACCACGGCGATCACAGTCAGCCGGATTTGCCGAAAATCCGCACCTTGAAGGAAGAGCTGAACCGTGTCATCCGCTCAAGGGCGGCGAATCCGAAATGGATCGACGGGGTCAAGCGCCACGGCTATAAAGGCGCGTTCGAACTGGCGGCGACAGTCGATAACCTGTTTGCCTTCGACGCCACCACGCAACTGATCGACGATCACCAGTACGCCTTGCTGGCCGATGCGTATCTGCTGGACCCGGCGACCCGCGACTTTGTGCGCGAGCATAATCCCCACGCCTTGCGCGACATGACCGAACGCATGCTCGAAGCGCAGCAGCGCGGGATGTGGCAGGAACCGGGCGCCTACAAAGAAGCCCTGGAAAACCTGCTGCTGGACATAGAAGAAGAGAGCTGAGACTGAACATGACCGACACCCCGCATTTCCCGCTCTCCGCCGTGGTCGGCGCCGATGACCTGAAACTGGCGCTGTACCTGACGGCCATTGATCCGAAGATCGGCGGCGTGCTGATCGAGGGCCCGCGCGGTATGGCCAAGTCGACGCTGGCCCGGGGTCTGGCGGATCTGTTGGCCAGCGGTCAGTTCGTCACCTTGCCGTTGGGCGCGACTGAAGAACGGCTGGTCGGCACGCTGGATCTGGACGCGGCATTGAGCGATGGGCGCGCGCAGTTTTCTCCGGGTGTGCTGGCCAAGGCTGACGGCGGCGTGTTGTACGTCGATGAAGTGAATCTGTTGCCGGATCATCTGGTGGATCTGCTGCTGGATGTGGCTGCCAGTGGCACCAACCTGATCGAGCGTGACGGGATTTCCCATCGGCATTCGGCGAAGTTCGTATTGATCGGCACGATGAACCCGGAAGAGGGTGAGTTGCGTCCGCAATTGCTGGATCGGTTCGGCCTCAACGTCGCCCTGAGCGGTCATACGGCGCCGGCCGAGCGCGGGCAGATCATTCGTCGTCGGCTGGATTTCGACAGCGATCCGCAGGCGTTCTGTGCGCAGTGGGAGGCTGAGCAGCAAGCTCTGCGTCAGCGCTGCGAGAACGCCCGCAAGGTTTTACCGGGTATCCCGCTGGATGACGCGGCGTTGGCGCAGATCACCGAGCGCTGCTTCGCGGCAGGCGTCGACGGTTTGCGCGCCGATCTGGTCTGGCTGCGTGCGGCGCGGGCTCATGCGGCGTGGCGTGGCGCGGAAGCCATCGCCGAGCAGGACATCGATGCTGTGGCTGAGTTTGCACTGCGCCATCGTCGCCGCGAACAGTCTTCGACCAGCTCGCAGCCACCGGCGCAATCGCCGTCCGGCACTAACGCCGAACCGAGCGAAGGGCAGGGGCAGTGGGGTGAAATGCCGGCGCCGGCACTCGCCACCGGTGTCCGCCGCGAAGTGCCCGTCTGGCCAAAAAAGCCTTAGGCATTCGCCCCCGATCCGACGCGGGGGCGAATGCCAGACCCCGCGCCGGACGCCTCGATAACGGCCGCCAGGGCAAGCGTCACGCGGCTCGCAGTGGCTCGGTGAACTGGCCCGGAACCTTGCTCAATGGCCGTCCGAAAACCCGGGCGGATCTACTGTTTCAACTGCGTACCCGCACGCCCCATGAACTGTGGCTGGTGATCGTCGACGCCTCCGCTTCGACCCGTCGCCATCAGGCATTGAGCGATGCCAAGGGCGTGCTCGCGCAACTGTTCGACGACGCTTACCGGCAGCGCGCGCGCCTGGCGTTGTTGACTGCGAGCGGCGCGGCGCCGAAATGGCAGGTGCAAGGGTTGAAGGCCTCCAGCGGTTTGCGCGCGTGGCTCGATGGATTGGGCGCGGGGGGCGGCACGCCGCTGTTGGCAGCGCTGACGGAGGCCGGGCATTGGCTGGCGGTGCGGCGCAAGCGTTTCCCCGCCGAACAGCAACGGTTGCTGGTGATCACCGATGGCCGTTTGAAAGACAGTCCGGAACTGCCAGCGCTGGCGTGTCCCGGCCTGTTGATCGATATCGAGCGCGGGCCGATTCGCCTGGGCCGCGCGAAACAATTGGCGACAGCACTGGACGCCGATTACCGGCATATCGACGAGTTGTTGTCGGTCTGAGAGCTATGCTGCAGTAAGGCTAAATCACAGGGAGTGAATCATGCGCGTACTGGTCGCCAATCCGCAGGACGATTTTCGCGTCAAGGCCTACGCCGGCACCAACGGCGTGCTGCTCGCCATGGACCTCGCCGAATCCCGCCGCAAAGGCCTGCTGGGGTTTGCCATCGAAAAGCAGCAGGGCGACAAGCCGTGGCTGTTCCTGTTCAACAGCCTGACCTTTCCCGGCAAGGTGCACACCTTCCCGCAGTTCCACGCCACGCCGAGCGACAAGGCACCGCTGCAGAAATTTCGCTGGGCCGATTACGCGGTCAATCCGGGCATGACGATCCACTATCGCGTGCACCTGGCCTATGGCACGCCGGATGCGCCGCAACTCGGTGAAGCGCTGGAACTGACAATCCGCTCCGACGACGGTCATCCCGCCAATCAGGGCCTGATCTTCAACCGTGCCGTGGCCGCCAGTCAGGCGTTTCAGCGCAAATTTCCCGATCTCGACGCACAGATCAGCGCCAACAAAAACATGCCCATCGAAGCCTGGCCCGATGCAGCGCGTCAGTGGCTGGAGAACGGTCTGCTCGGGCGCCTGCAAGGGTTTATCGAGCGTGCAGTCGACAGCCAGTGGGCGCTGGACATCGCGATCTACGAATACCAGTTGCAAGCCATCATCGACACGGTGAACGCGGCGTTCGATCGAGGTGTTCAGGTGCGTGTGCTGTATCACGCCCGGCCCGACGACGAAGACACGACGATCAACGAAGCAAGCCTTGCGAAACTGCCCGCGACCAGCAAGCGCGGGCGGGTCACTCACAACATTTTCCATAACAAGTTCATCGTCCTGAGCCACCTCGACGGAGGCGGCGAGCGCCAGCCAGAAGCCGTACTGTGCGGCAGCACCAACTTCACCGCCAACGGCGTGTACCGCCAGGCCAACGTGGTGCATGTGCTGGACGATTCGGCGGTCAGCGCGAGTTACCTGAAAACCTTCGAGCAGATCTGGGCGGAGCCGGCGGACGTCGGCGCCACGCGCGACTGGATCACCCAACACAACCCGATTAACCCGGCGCAGGCCTTGTTCGCCGGGTTTTCACCGCGTACCGGCGGCGCCGATCTGCGGGAGTTCGTCGATATCATCGAGGGGGCGAAGAAAGACCTGCTGTTCGTCACCGCATTCGCCTTGCCCGACGCGATTCTCAACGCGTTGCTCGGCCAGCCCCACGACGACATCCTGCGTTACGGCCTGCAAAACACGGTCAGCCGCATCACCGGGTTTCACGCTGACCGAACTGCCGAATTCGCCGCCACCGCGTTGCTCAACACCGGGCTGGAAGGCTGGCTGCGGGAGAACATGAAGGGCCAGAAAGGCAACCTGCTGGTGCACACCAAAGCGGTGGTCACCGACTTCACCAGCGACAGCCCGACCCTCATCAGCGGCAGCCACAACCTCAGTACCTCGGCCAGCAACGGAAATGACGAGAACTACCTGATCATTCGCGGCGACACCGATCTGGCGGACCGTTATGGCCTGGAACTGCTGCGGTTCTACGAGCATTACCGTTTTCGCTACTTCGCGAAGAAACTGGCGTTGAAGCAGGTACAGCCGTTGGCGGCGGATGACAGCTGGACCAACGACTACTACGTCGAGGACGACCTGCGCCAGTTGTCTCGCCTGCGGTTTGCCGGGCGTTAGACTTCCATCGCCTGACGGTACTGACGGGTCCGGCGGCTGAGGTACAAGCGGTCGCGGATCAGCGCCCAGAGTGCCGACACCTCGGGTTTGGGCTGGCGGCCACGGCTCAGGCGGGCCATCTGGAAGCGCACCACGGCCATGTTCGCCAGCGCGGCCAGCGGTTTGCGTTTCCAGCGGATCGGCGGCAGTTGCGGCTCACTGTTGCGGCCTTCGCGCCAGTGTTTGACCAGGTTCGGCTCGATGGCCAGCGCTGTGGCGATGCCGGCCATGGCGATGCCGCTGTCCAGCACTTGTTCGACCACGGGCAAGCGGCGGATACCGCCGGTGACCATCACCGGCATGCGCGCGACGCTGGCCAGTTCCGTGGCCATTTCCAGAAAGAACGCCTCACGGGCAAGGGTGCGTCCGTCACGCGCTTCGCCTTGCATCGCTGGCGCTTCGTAGCTGCCGCCGGACAGTTCCAGCAGGTCGATGGGTTGCTCGTTGAGCCATTCGATCACCTGACGCGCGTCGTCGGTGTCGAAGCCGCCGCGCTGGAAGTCCGCCGAATTGAGCTTTACCGCCACGCAGAACTGCGGCGACACCGCCTGGCGGATGGCCTCGATCACCGACAGCAGCAGGCGCGCGCGGTTTTCCAGCGAACCACCCCAGCGGTCGGTGCGGCGATTGGTCAGCGGCGAGAGAAACTGGCTCAGCAGATAGCCGTGGGCAGCGTGAATCTGCACGCCGGTGAATCCGGCCTTTTCGGCGAGCGCGGCGCTTTTGGCGAAACGTTGAATGACTTCTTCGATATCGTCTTCGGTCATTGGCTTGGGCTCGGCGAACAGTTTCGAGAACGAGCCCATTTCCAGTGCCACCGCCGACGGCGCCAGCGCTTGCTGGCCCATGTTGGCGAAGGTCTGACGACCGGGGTGATTGAGTTGGACCCAGACCTGCGCGCCGCCGCTGCGGGCGATTTCGGCCCATTGGTGGAAACGCTCCAGATGCCGCTCGTCTTCGAGTACCACGCCACCGGGGCCGGTCATGGCGCGGCGGTCGATCATCACGTTACCGGTCAGCAGCAACCCGGCGCCGCCGTCGGCCCAGGCCTGATACAAACGGAACAGTTCGCGCGAAGGTGCCTGGTCACGGTCCGCGAGGTTTTCTTCCATGGCGGCTTTGGCGATACGGTTGCCGACGGTCTGACCGTTGGGCAGATTCAAAATCTGGAAGGGCGACATTGCTTGACTCCTCATCAGTGATGGAGAGAGGCTAAGCTTAAAGTTAACTTTAATGTCAAGCGGGCGAATCGAGGCTGAAATGAAAATCGGTGAATTGGCGCAGCAGAGCGGGTTGAGCGCTTCGAGTATTCGTTTTTATGAGGCCCAGGGTCTGATTCCCAAAGTGGAGCGCCAGGGCAATGGCTACCGACGTTACCCGCCACAAGTGTTGCAAACCCTGAATATCATCCGCAGCGCCCAGCAGGCCGGATTTTCCCTTGAAGAGCTCAAACAGTTGTTGCCGGCCGCCGGAACCGGTGAGTTCAAGCACGATGAACTGGTGGCAGGCCTGACGCGCAAGGTCGAGCAGATCGAAGTCATGCAGCAGCATCTGGCCCAGAGCAAGGCGCGGTTGCTGGAGGTGATCGACAACATTCAATCCAAGCCCGAAGGCATGAGCTGCGGTGCAAATGCCGACCGCGTGTTGTCGACGCTTTACCCGTAAAAGTCCGGAGATGTGTGCGGCGTACAGATTTTGAAATGATTTCCAGCTGTAGGAAAAGTCATCTGAGCCTGTACGCTTCAAGGCCTTTTTTCATTCAGGATTTGCATGAACACCCTCTCGGAGCCTCCCAGTTCTATTCCAGAAACCCCGTTCCCCTCGCGCCACGGCGCGGTCTTGACGCACTCGCAACATCCAGTCTTCCGACTACCGACTATCGTTGATGGCGCAGCCTTCGAGCTTTCGCGCCGCACTTTGCCGTGTCCGGCAGCTTGAATTCACTGACGAGAGATAGAGACAGATTATGGAATGGTTAGCGGATCCCACGGCATGGCTGGGCTTGTTGACACTGATCGTGCTGGAACTGGTACTGGGTATCGACAACCTGGTGTTCATCGCGATCCTGGCGGACAAACTGCCGCCGCATCAGCGCGACCGCGCACGCATCATCGGCTTGAGCCTGGCGCTGATCATGCGTCTTGGCCTGCTGGCGAGTATTTCCTGGCTGGTTACCCTCACGGCACCGTTGTTCGAAGTGTTCGGCAAGAGCTTCTCCGGCCGTGACCTGATCATGCTGTTCGGTGGTGTGTTCCTGTTGTTCAAGGCGACCATGGAGTTGCACGAACGGCTGGAAGGCCATATCGGCGAGCGCTCGACCAACACCGCTTATGCGCTGTTCTGGCCGATCGTGGCGCAGATCGTCGTGCTCGACGCGGTGTTCTCCCTGGACGCGGTGATTACGGCCGTGGGCATGGTCGATGAACTGGCGGTGATGATGATCGCGGTGGTCGTGTCCATCGGTGTGATGATCGTTGCCAGCAAGCCGCTGACCCGCTTCGTCAACGCCCACCCTACGGTGATCATGCTGTGTCTGGGCTTCCTGATGATGATCGGTTTTGCCCTGACGGCCGAAGGCCTGGGCTTCCACATTCCGAAAGGTTATCTGTACGCCGCCATTGGTTTCTCGATCCTGATCGAAATCTTCAACCAGATCGCCCGCGCTCGTCGCAAGCGCTCGATGCAGGGCTTGCGCCCGATGCGCGAGCGCACGGCCCATGCGGTGATGCGTCTGTTGGGTGGTCGCAAACTGGCGGTGGAAGAGGTCGGCGAGGAAATTTCCGACTTGCTGGATAACGGTGAAGCGCCGAGCGCGGAGCTGTTCGACCGTCGCGAACGGGTGATGATCAGCGGTGTGCTGCAATTGGCCGAGCGACCGATCCGCGCCTTGATGACGGTACGTGCCGATGTCGATCACATTGATCTGGCCGACGACGCCGAGGCTATTCGTACGCGATTGATGCATTCGTCCTACTCGCGCTTGCCGTTGATTCGTAACGGCGCGGTGGATGAGCCACTGGGCTTTGTGCACAAGAAGGAACTGCTCAAGGAATACCTGGCCGGCAACGAGCCGAACCTTGAACACCTGGCGCGCAAGACCGTCAATCTGCTGGACAGTTATTCGATTCTCAACGCACTAGAACAAATGCGTGCGGCCTCGACCCACATTGCCTTTGTGGTCAATGAATTCGGTGATTTTGTTGGTGTATTGACCATGACCGACATTCTCGAATCGATTGCGGGTGAACTGCCGGACGCCAGCGAAATCGCCGGCCCCGACGTGGTCGAGGAGCAGGGCGGGTTCATCGTCAACGGTGCATTGAACCTGACCCGCATCCGCGAGCACACCGGTTTTCGCGCCGAGCCGACCGAGGATTACCAGACCCTCGCCGGGCTGGTGATGAGCCTGCTGGATCGCCTGCCGATGAAGGGCGATCGACTGGAACATGAAGGTTGGGGCATGACCGTGATGGCGGTCGAAGAACGTCGCGTGACGCGGGTGCTGCTGGTGCGTGAGACCTGACGGCCTCACTGATGAAAAGTGTACCGGTCCTTGCCGGTATGCTTTGACTCGTACAACGCTTCATCGGCCTTGATCAGCGCCTGATTGAGGGTGTCGCCATCTTCGACCCGGGCCAGACCGATGCTGATGGTCACCGGGTGCCGGGTCGGTTGCTCACGCACCACCCGGCACAATTCCCCGGCCAGCGCCTCGACATCCTCGCGGCGCACACCAGCCAGGTAGATCGCAAACTCCTCACCGCCCAATCGTGCGTATTCGAAGCGTGACATCACGGTTTTGATGTCCGCCGCGATGCGCTTGAGCACCTCATCGCCGATGTCGTGGCCGTACACATCATTCACTTTCTTGAAGTTGTCGATGTCGATCATCGCCAGGTAATGGTCATGCACGCGCGGCACGGCTTGCAGGGTTTTTCCGGCGCGGGTCATGAACGAGCGGCGGTTGGGGATTTCAGTGAGGGTGTCGTTGTAGGCCTGGTCCAGCAACAGCTTGGACATGATGTAGTTGTAGAGCTTGGCCTCGCGCAGCTTCAAAAACGTATAGATCGTCAACCCGCAGAGAAACACGGCGTACGCGATGGTCATCACGCCTTTGAGTTCGAACAGCCCGACTTCGGTACCAAAAAACGGATTGAGCACCAGCCAGATTACCCCTTGCGAGGTGTAGAACGACCAGCGGCTGATGGGCAGAACCGAAATGCTGTAGAGCATGCTCGAGGCGCCCAGCACCAGCCACGCGGGTTGAAAGCTCGCGGGCAGGCCGTCGATCAGCAGTCGCACGCCAAGGGTCATGGCAACGACGAACAGGATGTTCAGGATATCGAAATGGGCGGCCTTTCGCGTGAACAGCAGAATGACCGCCTGAATCGAAAACACCGTCAGAAACACCATCGATCGCCAGGTAAAACCTTGCCCGCCCAGAAAACTGACGATCAGATCGAAGACAATCCAGACACTGATGCTTGCCAGATAAATCAGCAGGCAGAATGTGTGCAGCCGCTCGAATTCATGCTGGATGAACTCGCTCCACAGCTCGGCAGGCGCGGTCTTCTTCAGGACTTCGTCTTCAATGGTTTTGTACATTGCTGCCCGGATGCCTGCGTTGGTTATCGAGGATTACCGAGCCCCACGGCCGATAGCGCAGGGAAAACACCGCGTTCTGATGGCAGCCGGTCGAGGTCGCATCCGGGTTGGCCGGTTCGGCACGGAATGGCTCGCCCTCGCGGCTGACCTGCCGGAAGGCCTCGCGCACGATCCCCACGGAGCAGGGCAGTGCACTGGCGTAACCGTTGCGCACCAGTGGTGACAAACGACCGGTGCCTGCGCCGTCCTGCCACCAGACCTGCGCACCGGCCGCCGTCAATTCGCCCAGCCATTGACCGTTGACCGCCGGGGCTAGCTTGCCGGCACTGAAGGCGCTGACATGCAGCGGTGCATCCAGCTTCGCGGCGAAGTCCTTCAACTGACGCTCAAGCGTGGCCCGTCGATCTGCTGCCAGAAAGTGCAGGTCGTCCAGTTCCAGCGGCAGATACCAGCCGCTGACCGGCAGCTTCCAGTCCTGGCGCAGCTTCTGCTGCTGAGCCAGTGACTGACCCAGTTGTGCCTGCCAGTAAGCGCCGAGGCCGGCGCTGTCCAGTTCATCGATGCGCTTGTAGTAGGCCGGGTCCATCGCCAGGCCGAGCACCAGTTGCAGACCTTGTCGTTGAGCGAGTTTCAGGCTGTTGGCGAGCCAGCCATTGGCGCCGCCGAAGTCCGAGTCGCCATAGGCCGTCCACTGCACGATCACGGTTCGCGTGCCTTGTTTCGCGGTGTCTTGCCAGACTTTCTGCCACTGCGCCTGAGTCAGGCCGGCATCGACATTCAGCGGCTGATAGAAGACATGCTCATCGGCCTTGGCGACAGTGGCACTCATCAGTAGGCACAAACACAACATCCATCGAGCCATCAGAAATTCCACTCCACGCCCAGCAGTACACCGTTGCCGCCTTCATACAGATTGCCGCCCAGCGACTGTTGATATTCGGTGCGAACCGTCAGTTTCGAGCGGTAGGCGTTGTAGCGATCCTCGTCGTACCACCATTGCCAGCGCAGACCGACACCGGTGCGCAGGTCCTGGCGCCAGTCGTTGCTCGGGTCCTGGCTGGCAAACTCGAGGAAGCCGTAAGGCATGATCGTCTGGGCTCCGCTGAACGGCAGTTTCCAGGCGTGACCTTGCTGGAAGCGCGACAGCCACTGGTGATCGCCGGCCTTGGTCCACCATGCGGCGTCGAGGTAAAGGAAACGCTCGTCCCATTCGTTTTCGTCGACCCGCCAGTCATTGCGGTATTTGCCCTGATCAAGGAACGAAGCGGTGGCGCGCAGCAGGTAGTCGGTGCTGGTGCGACCGAAGCGATCGTAGTCGTGACCCTGATCCCAGACTTTCACCGGGCTGAACAACTGTCCCAGGCGCATGCCGCCGCTGCCATCGTCGCTGACACCGGTTTGCTTGTAGATTTCCGCATACAGGTTGACGTTGGCCGTGCCCCACGGTTTGTAGCGCAGGCCGACGCCGGTAGCGAAGGTTTCGCCATAGCTGGAGCGACCTTGGCCACCGAACAACAGCCGGCCGTAAACCGACAGCGTACTGCCGGCCCGACTCGGTTCTTCACCCAGCGCGTGATCCCACATCGCGACCTGAACGTTCTGCGAGCGGGTCACCCGTTTGCTGCCTTCGCTGTCATCCGGGCGCAGAAAGTCGTTGGTTGAGACCCCGGCCGGTGACCAGGTGCTGGCAACGGTAAAGCTGTCACGTCGGGACAAGGTTTCATGGGCGCGGCGCTGGCGATAACGGCGGGCCTCCATGCTGCCGTCTTCGTCATCGGCCGCCACCGGGTTCTGCTCCAGATCGATCACCCGGCGCAGTTCCTTGCGTGCGGAGGCGCTGTCTTCGGTTTCGTCGTAGCGCCAGGCCAGGGTTTCGCCGAGGCGGTAATCCTCGGGGAAATCCCGGGTCGCCTGTTGCAGATACGGAATCGCCGTGGCGCGCTCTTCGCGGGTTTCGGCGCCGGCCAGACGCATGCCGTAGTCGGCGCGATAACGCGGATTGTTCGGCTCGCGGCGTACCGCTTCGGCCAGCCACGCGGTGCTTTGTGGCAAGTCCCCGGCCTTTTGCGCAGTGACCGATGCGGCGTAGAAGTGCCCGGCATCCGGTGCCTGTTGCAGGGCCTGCCGCTGACGTTGCAGTGCCTGGGCGTGATCACCCCGCGCGTCGGCGATGGCTGCGCCGAGGGCCCACTCATTGGCGCCGCGAGTGGTGCTTTGTTGCCAGTAGGTTTCTGCGGTCTGGCTGTCACCAACATTCAGGGCGCTGCGACTGGCTGTCAGACGCGCGTTGTCGCTGAGTTCGGCGGTCGGGATGCTGCGCCAGATCGTCAGTGCACCGGCAGAATCACCGGCCGCTTCCAGGGCATAGGCCAGCGGCAGACGACTGCCGCGATCACCGAGTTTTTCAGCCTGCTGGTAATAGACGACGGCTTCACCCGGGCGATCAGGCATGGCGCAGCGACCAAGCGCGCGGAAATGGCCCGCCGCTTGCGGGTCGCTGCCGATGGCTTGCTGCACGGCGTCGCACTGGCCGGTCTCCGCGAGTTGCGCGAGCAGTTGGCCGCGCGTGGCGCCGTCCACCCGGTTGAGCAGCAGCGCCATGCGCCGCTGTTGCTCTGGTGTCGTTGATGACGCAGCGGCATACAAACCGGCGAGGCGCTGCAACGCCGTCGCTGGCAAACGCCCGTCATGGCGATCGAACGCAGATTCCAGCAACTGTTGAGCGTGCGCGTGATCGCCGGCATTTACCGCCAGGTAAGTGGCCTGATTCAGCGAGGAAAGATTGCCTGTTTGCCGGTAATGCAGTTCCCACAGGGTTTGCGCTTCAATCATCCGTCCCATGCGCTGCGTCAGCTCCGCCCGGCGCTTGACGATATCGGGCGTCTGCTTCTGACCGGCCAGCCAGGCGTTGACCTCGGCGCTGCGACCTTGCTTTTGCCAGATGTCGAGCACCTGCGTTTGCCGACGGCTATCCCAAGGCTCCGGTAGACGGGTGCTTTGCAATAGATCCGTGGCTTGCAGGCGCTGGGCGAGTACCAGCCAGGTCTGAGGATCGTCCGTCGGTGTACAGTTGCGCAGTTGCTTGAGCGCCGCTTCCGGATCCTGGCGTGATAGCCATTCGGCGGTTTCCAGGCACGGACGTTGCAGGTCGTTGCTCAGACGCTGCACGGTGGGCACGTCTTCGGTCTTGCGTGCCAGTTCCCACAGCCGCTGACGCTGCGCCGGATCGGCGAGATCGCTGGCCGGCAGCGACTGCATCCAGCGTTGGGCCTGCTGCTCGTGGCCCATGGCGATGGCGCGATCGACCATCGCCAGGCGAATGTTGCGCGCGGCCTCGGGACTCGGCGCCTGTTGCAGCAGTTGCTGCAGCGGCTTTTCATCGAGGCGTTGCACATACGCGTTGGCCAGCCGTTGCCAGCCTTCGGCGTCCAGTTGTTTGCGTGCGGCCAGCGGCGCCAGTTGGTCGATGCTGCCGCTCCAGTCGCGCAGTTGCTCCGACCAGTTGGCGCGGGCCAGGCGCAGGATATTGTCGTCACCCTTGGGCGCCAGTTGTGCCAGCCAGTCATGGGCCTTGGCCGCGCCGCCGAACTTGGCCAGGCTCAGGCTGTAGGCCTGCCAAAGGCGCACGCGGTCATTCAGACTGCTGGTGGCCATCCAGCTTTCAACTTGTGTGCTGGTCGGCGGGTCCTGTTCGATCCAGGTCAGGCGCAGGTCGAGCAGGGCGTCGCTGTTGTCCGGCAACGCTTGCAGCGCTTCCTTGTAACGGCGTTGCTTGGCCAGGGACTCCACCAGCAATGCCCGGGCCTCGTCGTTCTTAGGAACCTTTTCCAGCAAGTGGCGCATCAGTCGTTCGACTTCCTTCCAGTTGCCCTTTTTCGCCTCGCGATAGCTGCGGTCCATGTAGGGATAGCTGCGGAACTGTTCAAAGTCGCTCAGCGGTGCCGCTTGCAGCGGATACGCGGTGCTCAGGCCCAGCAACAGGCTGCCCATCAGCAGGGTTTGACGATGCACAGGCTTCATGCGACCTCCCGGACGATGCGGTAGGCGGCTTGCTGTTCGCTGGCCTGATCGGCGAGCGCCTGTTCCAGTACTTCCTGGGTGATCATCCCCCGGGAAATCAAATGCTCGCCGAGTGACATGTTCTCGGCATCGAAGTCGATCAGCGCCTGATTGAACAGGGTTGGCGGCACCATGCCGCGCACCTGCAACAGATTGCCCAGCAGCACCTGATGGCGGCTGACCCGTTCCAGCAAGGCTTCATCGTCCTGATGGCGCTCAAGCACTTCGAGCATATGACGCACTTCCTCATTCTGGCGGGGGCTGGCGTACCAGTAACGAATCCCCAATGTGACGCGGCCCTGAGGTGCGAGACGGCTGCGCACCGGGCGTTTCAATTGACGGCTGATGGCGCCCAGCGAGACCTGGCTGACCGGGCCTTCGGAGGCCAGAATCAGGGTGTCGCCTTCTTCGGCCACCGGCAAAATGCCGTAGTGGGAGGCGACCCGGCGCGGTACGGCATCGATCAGGCGTTTGTCGAGCTTGAACGGATTGAGCGGCGCCCATTCCAGATCCAGTTGCTCGGCGAGGGTTTGAACCAGCTGAGTGCTGTCGATGTACTCACGCAGCAACAGTTCGCGGCCGAGTCGACGGCGCACGGGGCTGGTGATCGCCGCTTCCAGCTGTTCTTCGGTAAGCAGGCCTTTTTCCACCAGTCGATGGCCGAGCGGAGTACGTTGCGCCTTGGTCAGCGCCGGGAATTCGTGGGTAGTCTTGTCCCAGGCCACGCGTCGTGAATCGCCCATTTCCATGACCTGACGCAGGGCACGCAGGTTGGCGAAGAAGTTGACGAAGTTGCTCCACATCATGCGCGGCGCCGACAGTAGACCTTCAACCAATCCGTAGTAACGAGTGACGAACCAGCCGCGCTGGAACAGGCGATTGAGCAGCATCAGGCCGTTGAGCCACAGCAGCACCGAGAGCAGCGAGCTGTCGGCGAGGATCGAGGGATAGCGCCACGAGTCCGGGGAAATGATCGTCACCGCCCACATCGCCAGCAGCACCAGGAACAGCAGGTTCACCAGAAAGCTCAGCAGGTAGGCGATCAGCCCGCGACGGTCGCGCCACAGGAAGTAGTTGAGCAGACCCTTGCGGCTCCAGCCGAGGTTCTTGGTGCCCTGGAACACGATGCCGACAATCCACCGCGATTTCTGCCGAATTGCGTGTTGCAAGTCGCGGGGAAAGTGCTCGCGCACGCAGATCACCTGGGAGAATTCGCGGTTCATGCCGAACACCCAGGGTTGCTCCAGCGCCAGTTTCGGATCGCTGACCGAATAACGGGCGAAGATGCATTTCATGCCTTTCTGCTTGAGGCGGAAACCGATGTCGTAGTCCTCGGTGAGACTCTGCACATCGAAGGCAATGCCGTCGCCGTCTTCCAGCAGGGCGCTGATGGCTTTACGGCTGAAGCAAGTGCCAACGCCGGCGCTGGGCACCTGGCCGGTGAGGGCTTCGCGGACGATGACGTCCTTGCCGTGGTTCTCGGCGAACTCGTCGACGTAGTGCCCGGCGGTGAAGCCTTTCCACTCCGGCGCGTAGGGGTAGACCGGAATCTGGATCAGGTCCTTGTTGGGCAACAGGTAGTTGTAGAGGCGCAATTCCATCGGCGAAATCACGTCTTCGGCGTCGTGCAGGATGAACCCGGCGAACTGGATTTTCGCCTCGCTCTCGAAGCGCAGGATCGCGTCGATGATGTTGTTCAGGCAGTCGGCCTTGCTGGTCGGGCCAGGGCGGGCGCACACCACTTTGTGCACGTTGGGGTAGTGCTGGCAAACCGCGTCGACATCAGCTTGGGTTTCGGCGTCGTTGGGGTAGGTGCCGACGAAAATCTGATAGTTCTCGTAGTCGATGGTCGAGGCGGCCAGACGCGCCATTTCGCCAACCACGCCGACCTCGTTCCACGCCGGCACCATGATTGCCAGCGGCTTCTCGGGAATCGAATACAGACGCTCCTCGTCGGCACGCTTGAATTTCTCGTAGATCCGCCAGCGCCGGATGAACTTGCGGCTCCAGTAGACGAGGTCGATGAACAGGTCATCGAGCCCGAGGATGAACATCAGCAGGGCGAGGGCAATCGCCACATATTTGAGACCGAACAGCACATACGCGAAGAAATCGACCCAACCCAGACTCATACCCCTTTACCCGCCGCCGAGCGTGCGCTCAGCCAGGCGTGGAGGCGGGTGGCGATCAGTTCGCTGGCGTGACCGTCGCCATAGGGGAAGTGCACGCGGCTCATGCGCGCGTAGGTGTCCGGGTCGTCCAGCAGTTGGCGGGCTTCCTTGACGATGCGCGCCTTGTCGGTGCCCACCAGCAGCATGGTGCCGCTCTCGAGCACGGAAGGCCGTTCGGTGACGTCGCGCAGTACCAGCAGCGGTTTGCCGATCGCCGGGGCTTCCTCCTGGACGCCGCCGGAGTCAGTCAGGATGAAGTGCGCGCGGCCCATCAGCCAGACGAAATTCGGATAGTCCTGCGGTGGCACCAGATAGATGTTCGGTTTGTCGGCCAGCATGCCGTACACCACCTCCTGCACCAGCGGATTGAGGTGCACCGGATAAACGAATTGCACGTCCGGGTATTGCTCGGCAAGTTCGGCCAGGGCCTGGCAGATATTGCGGAAACCGTCGCCGAGGTTTTCCCGTCGATGGCTGGTGACCAGAATCATCCGGCGCTGGTCATCCAGCGCCGCGAGGGGCGAATCGGCAGGCGGATGCCAATCGATCTCCTGCTGGTGCTTGCGCATCCACAGCAAGGCATCGATCACGGTGTTGCCGGTGATTTCAATGTTGTCTTCGGGTACGCCTTCGCGCAGCAGATTGGCGGCGGACTTGGAGGTCGGCGGGAAATGCAGGTCGGTAATCACGCCGGTCAGGCGTCGATTTGCTTCCTCGGGCCAGGGCGCCCGCAGGTTGCCGGTACGCAAACCGGCTTCGACATGACCAATGGGCAACTGGCGATTGAAGGCGGCGAGGGCGGCGATGAAACTGGTGGTGGTATCGCCGTGAACCAGCACGATGTCCGGTTTGACCCGCTCGTAGGCCTGATCGAGCTGGGCGAGCAGATGCTGCGACAGACCGTTCAGGGTCTGGCCCTGGGTCATGACTTGCAGGTCTTCGTCGACCGTCAGTTCGAATGCATCCAGCACCTGGGTGAGCATCTCGCGATGCTGGCCGGTGGAGCAGATGTTGAGTGTGATGTCGGGCCACTGACGCAGAACCCGGGCCAGCGGGGCCATTTTGATGGCCTCCGGGCGAGTACCGAAAACCATCATGACATTAAAGGACATTGACCCCTCCTGGGACGAAGCAAGGCTGCGACCAGAGGGCCGGCAGCACTTGTCTCTTTCTGAGAAACAAAGAAAAGCAGCCGGATGGGAGCTTGTCCAATCCGGCCTCGAGGCTAGTTGTTACAGATCAATTGGAACGACGGTGCCATTACCTGATGGCTCTTAGGTGGCACTTTCAGGAAAAGTTCAATCGTTTTGCGCGGGGGATGGTGCAGAGGGTGCTGAGGGTGTGGCGAAGCCAGTTCAGGTCATGGGTCGGTTTGCGCGGTGCAACACAGTGTCTGGTTTTGCCAAGGAATTGGGTGAAGTCCTGCAGGAGGGATTCTTCCGAACCGATGCCTTTCAGTTTTTTAACCAGAACGCCTTCCTTGTAGAACAACACCGTCGGCGTGCCCGAGACCTCCGGATTCCGACAACACTGTGCTGTATCGAGCATGAAGATATCCATCCAGGGCCGAAAGGGCTTGGCTATCTCGAGAAAAACGGGGCTGGAAAACACGCAGGCACCGCAGTGCTCGTTGAAGAAATACAGGACGACAAGACGCCTGGCTTTCAAGACTTTCCGGTACGTCGGGGGCAACGCTGAATATCGAGTCGGTGTCGTCATTGGAGCCTCCTTTATTCGATGTGCGGGACAGTGCGACGTTAGGGGCGCTGCGACCGTTACCGCAACTGTCAGAGTTGACAGGTGCAGCCCGCGCCCAATCGTGCATCGCGCACCAGAATGTGGCCCGGCTACCCGCCATGTGTGGCGCAAAGTAGCGAGGCGCGGAATCACTTTTGGTTACACCGATCCGCGGGTTACCTCCATCTCTTTGATTCAAAACAAATTTCAATCCATTGCAGATTCCCCGCGAATCCTGTGGCACACTTTCTGCTGTCTATTCCGTAGTAACAAACCGTGTTCCGGTATAGCGGAATAAACAATCCTCTGGAGTGCTTGCCATGCATCGCCGACCTTCCTTGTTCAAAGCGTGTGTTTTTGTTCTCGCGGCTTCGTCCGCTGTCATGGGTATGGCCCAGGCGGCCGACAGCAAGCTCGACAGCGTCCTGGCTCGTGGAAAGCTGATTGTGGGCACCGGCAGCACCAATGCGCCGTGGCACTTCCAGGGCGCGGACGGCAAGTTGCAGGGCTTTGATATCGACATCGCGCGGATCGTGGCCAAAGGTCTGTTCAATGATCCGAGCAAGGTCGAGTTCGTGGTGCAGTCGTCCGATGCGCGGATTCCCAACCTGCTGACCGACAAGGTCGACATGAGCTGCCAGTTCATCACCGTCACCGCCAGCCGTGCACAGCAAGTGGCGTTCACCCTGCCGTACTACCGCGAAGGCGTCGGCCTGCTGCTGCCGAACAACAGCAAGTACAAGGAAATCGAAGACCTGCAGGCCGGTGGTGACGGCGTGACCGTCGCGGTGCTGCAGAACGTGTACGCCGAGGAGCTGGTGCATCAGGCGCTGCCCAAGGCCAAGGTCGATCAGTACGACAGCGTCGATCTGATGTATCAGGCCGTGAACTCGGGCCGTGCCGACGCCGCCGCCACCGACCAGTCTTCGGTCAAATACCTGATGGTGCAGAACCCTGGCCGCTATCGCAGCCCGACGTACGCCTGGAGCCCGCAGACCTACGCGTGCGCCGTCAAACGTGGCGATCAGGACTGGCTGAACTTCGTCAACACTGCGCTGCATGAGGCCATGACCGGCGTGGAGTTCCCGACCTACGCCGCGTCGTTCAAGCAATGGTTCGGTGTCGATCTGCCATCGCCCGCCATCGGTTTCCCTGTCGAATTCAAATGATCCCGTGAGAGTGGGGCGCCTTGATGCGCCCCGCTCAAGGTACTGCCGACCATGAACTATCAGTTGAACTTTGCCGCCGTGTGGCGCGATTTCGACACCTTGCTGGCGGGGCTCGGTCTGGGCCTCGAACTGGCGCTGGTGTCGATCGCCATCGGCTGCGTGATCGGCCTGCTGATGGCGTTTGCCTTGCTGTCCAGGCATCGCGCCTTGCGGGTGCTGGCATCGGTGTATGTGACGGTGATCCGTAACACGCCGATTCTGGTGTTGATTCTGTTGATCTACTTTGCGTTGCCGAGCCTGGGGATCCGGCTGGACAAGATCCCGTCGTTCATCATCACCCTGTCGCTGTATGCCGGGGCGTACCTGACCGAAGTGTTCCGCGGCGGCTTGTTGAGCATCCCCAAAGGCCAGCGTGAAGCGGGGCTGGCCATTGGTCTCGGCGAGTGGCAGGTGAAAGCCTACGTCACCGTGCCGGTGATGTTGCGCAACGTGCTGCCGGCGCTGTCGAACAACTTCATTTCGCTGTTCAAGGACACCTCGCTGGCCGCCGCGATCGCGGTGCCGGAGCTGACCTATTACGCGCGCAAGATCAACGTCGAAAGCTACCGGGTGATCGAAACCTGGCTGGTGACCACGGCGTTGTATGTCGCGGCCTGTTACCTCATTGCCATGCTGCTGCGTTACCTCGAGCAGCGTCTGGCGATCCGCCGATAGGAGGCTGCGATGTACGAATCCCCCAGTTGGTTGCATGAGTTGTGGATTGCCCGCGAAGCCTTGTGGCAAGGCTTTCTGACCAGCGTGCAGGTGTCGGCGCTGGCGATTCTGTTCGGCACGGTCATCGGCGTATTCGCCGGGCTGGTGCTGACCTACGGCAAGTTCTGGATGCGCGCGCCGTTCCGCTTTTATGTCGACCTGATTCGCGGCACGCCGGTGTTCGTGCTGGTGCTGGCGTGCTTCTACATGGCACCGGCGCTCGGTTGGCAGATCAGCGCGTTTCAGGCAGGCGCCTTGGGGCTGACGCTGTTTTGCGGCTCGCACGTGGCCGAGATCGTGCGCGGTGCGTTGCAGGCGTTGCCACGCGGACAGATGGAAGCGGGCAAGGCCATCGGCCTGACGTTCTATCAATCCCTCGGTTACGTGCTGTTGCCTCAGGCGCTGCGGCAGATCCTGCCGACCTGGGTCAATTCATCCACGGAAATCGTCAAGGCCTCGACCTTGCTGTCGGTGATCGGCGTGGCCGAGCTGTTGCTCAGCACCCAGCAGATCATCGCCCGGACGTTCATGACCCTGGAGTTTTACCTGTTCGCCGGTTTTCTGTTCTTCGTCATCAACTACGGCATCGAATTACTCGGCCGGCACATTGAAAAGCGGGTGGCCCTGCCATGACTCAAGCTCAAGTTTCCAACGTCCAGAACGGTCAGCCCCTGCTGGACATCCGTGGCCTGCACAAACAATACGGCGCGGTCGAAGTGCTCAAGGGCGTCGACCTGAGCATGCAGCGCGGCAACGTGGTGACCCTCATCGGCTCCAGCGGCTCGGGCAAGACCACGCTGCTGCGCTGCGTGAACATGCTGGAGGAATTCCAGGGCGGGCAGATCCTGCTCGACGGCGAATCCATCGGCTATGACGAACTCAACGGCAAGCGCGTGCGCCACCCGGAAAAAGTCATTGCACGGCATCGTGCGATGACCGGCATGGCGTTCCAGCAATTCAACCTGTTCCCGCACCTCACCGCATTGCAGAACGTCACGCTCGGCTTGCTGAAAGTCAAAAAGATGCACAAGGACGAAGCCGTGGTCCTGGCCGAGAAATGGCTGGAGCGAGTCGGCCTGCTGGAGCGGCGCAATCACTTTCCCGGTCAGTTGTCCGGCGGTCAGCAGCAGCGCGTGGCGATTGCCCGGGCGATTGCGATGAACCCGAGCCTGATGCTGTTCGACGAAGTCACCTCGGCCCTCGATCCGGAACTGGTTGGCGAAGTGCTGAACGTGATCAAGGGCCTGGCCGAGGATGGCATGACCATGTTGCTGGTGACCCACGAAATGCGTTTTGCGTTCGAGGTCTCGGACAAGATCGTTTTCATGAATCAGGGACGCATCGAAGAGCAGGGGCCTCCCAAGGAACTGTTCGAGCGTCCTCAATCGCCGCGGCTGGCGGAATTTCTCAAAAGCACGCGGTTCTGACTTTTCACTTTTTCAATCAGGAGAAACACCCATGAGCATTACTCGTTACGGCACCGGCAGCACCGCCGCTGGCGGCCAGCCTCGTCCATTCGCCCGCGCCGTTGAAGCCGATGGCTGGCTGCACGTTTCCGGGCAGGTGCCGGCGGTGGATGGCGAGATCATTGTGGGCGGCATCGTCGAGCAGACGCACCAGACCATGAAGAACCTGATCGCGATTCTCGAAGAGGCCGGTTATGGCCTGGAAGACGTGGTACGCGCTGGCGTGTGGCTGGACGATCCGCGGGATTTCACCAGTTTCAACAAGGTCTTCGGCGAGTACTTCAAGCCCGAACACGCACCGGCCCGGGCCTGTGTGCAGGCGAGCATGATGGTCGACTGCAAGGTCGAGATCGACTGCATTGCCTACAAGAAGAAGGCTTGAGAGATGTGGCGTCGCTGAGGCCGTAGCCCCCTCACCCTAGCCCTCTCCCCCAGGAGAGGGGACTGATCTCTATCGATGCAGAGTCCAGCGTTTGTCAGCTAGTCATGTATCGATACGGTCAGGCTCCCTCTCCCTCCGGGAGAGGGCGGGGGGTGAGGGCTGCGATCCAACTGACACAACGCCAAGGGCCAGTTACCATCCCGGCATCTTTTATGGGAACAACAGAAATGACCGAAGACACCATCAAGCGCCGGGCACGCGGTCTGGACCGGGCGTTCGATATCCTCGATTTCCTCAAGGAGATCGGCCAGCCACTGCGCCCGAACGACATCGCCAACGGCATCGGCAGCCCGAAATCAACGGTCTACGAACTGGTGGCCTCGTTGCTCGAACGGCGGATTCTGGAGCCGGTGGGCAAGGACGGTCACGTCTATCTCGGTCGTCAGTTGTACTTCCTCGGGCAGGCGCATTTGCGGCATTTCGACCTCAGTCGCGAGGCCGATCACGCCTTGCAGGAGATCGTCAGCCAGACCCGGGAAACCGCGCAGATGTGCCTGCTTAACGGGCGCAAATACACAGTGGCGCTGATGAAGGAGGGCGAGCGGCATTTCCGCATTTCTTCCGATATCGGAGAAAACGCGCCTATCCCGTGGACCGCCTCCGGTCGCCTGCTACTGGCGCACTTGAGCGATCAGCAGATCAGCGACCTGATCGACCCTGACGACTTCATCCTGCCGGGTGGCGAACGCCTGCCGATGGAGACGTTTCTGGCGGAAATCCGTCAGGCCGGCATCGACGGTTTCTTCTCCTTCGACAGTGTCGCCGACACCTTCACCCATTGCTTCGCCGCCCCGGTCAAAGACCCTCAAGGCGTTGCCATCTGCACCCTGTGCATCGTCGCCCCGCGCGCTGATGCCAAAAACAATTACAACGACTATCGCCGGGTCTTGATCGAGAGCGCCAACAGCCTCGCCCGGCGAATCAACGAATAACCGCGCCCGCGAGCGGGCGCGACTGTGAGGAGTTCGACCATGACGACTGCCAACAACACTGCTGCCGTGGAAAAGGGCGATGCTGCCCTCGGCGCGCAACTGGTGCGTGACATCAGCCTGCCGGCGCTGGTGCTGCATCGCGAAGCGCTGGAACACAACATCCGCTGGATGCAGAAATTCGTCAGCGACAGCGGCGCCGAACTCGCGCCCCACGGCAAGACCAGCATGACCCCGGCGCTGTTTCGTCGTCAGCTCGACGCCGGCGCGTGGGGCATCACCCTGGCCAGCGCCACCCAGACCCGCGCCGCTTACGCCCACGGCGTGCGCCGAGTGTTGATGGCCAACCAACTGGTCGGCACGCCGAACATGGCGCTGATTGCCGATCTGCTGGCGGCCGATTCCGGCTTCGATTTCTATTGCATGGTCGATCACCCGGACAACGTCGCCGATCTGGGTGCTTACTTTGCGTCCCGTGGCGTGCGTCTGAATGTAATGATCGAATACGGCGTGGTCGGCGGCCGTTGCGGTTGCCGCAGCGAGCAGGAAGTCATCGAGCTGGCCAAGGCCATCGGCGCACAACCGGCGCTGGCCCTGACCGGCATCGAAGGTTACGAAGGCGTGATTCATGGCGATCACGCCGTCACCGGTATCCGTGAATTCGCCGCCTCGCTGGTGCGCCTGGCGGTGCAGTTGCAGGACAGTGGCGCGTTCGCCATTGCCAAGCCGATCATCACCGCGTCGGGTTCGGCCTGGTACGACCTGATCGCCGAATCGTTCGAGGCACAGAATGCGGGCGGGCGTTTCCTCAGCGTGCTGCGTCCCGGCAGTTACGTGGCTCACGACCATGGCATCTATAAAGAGGCGCAGTGCTGCGTACTCGACCGTCGCAGCGATCTGCACGAAGGCCTGCGTCCGGCACTGGAAGTCTGGGCCCACGTGCAGTCGATGCCGGAGCCGGGCTTTGCCGTGATTGCCCTGGGCAAGCGTGACGTGGCGTTCGATGCCGGGATGCCGGTGCCGCTGCTGCGTTACAAGGCCGGTGTTCTTCCGGCGGTGGGCGACGATGTCGGCGCCTGCAAGGTGACGGCGGTGATGGACCAGCACGCGTTCATGACCGTGGCGCCGGGCGTGGAATTGCGCGTTGGCGACATCATTTCCTTTGGCACTTCGCACCCGTGCCTGACCTTCGACAAGTGGCGCGTAGGGCTGCTGGTGGACGAGCAGCTGTCGGTGATCGAAACCATGGAAACCTGCTTCTGATGAACACGCTCAGTCCATTGGGTCCGAACACCCCGCGTATCGCCCTGATCGGCGAATGCATGATCGAACTCCAGCAACGTGCCGATGGCAGCCTGCAACAGAGCTTTGGCGGTGACACGCTGAATACGGCGGTCTATCTGTCCCGCGCCATGGGCGACAAGGCGCAGGTCGATTACGTCACGGCGCTGGGTGACGACAGCTTCAGTGACGCGATGTGCCGCATTTGGGCCGACGAAGGCATTGGTCTGGATCTGGTCCAGCGCTTGCCCGGTCGTTTGCCGGGCCTGTATTGCATCCAGACCGATGCTGCCGGGGAGCGCCGCTTCCTTTACTGGCGCAACGAAGCCGCAGTGCGCGACTGCTTCACTACGCCAGCCGCCGCACCGATTCTGGCGGCGTTGCCGGATTACGACGTGCTGTATTTCAGCGGTATCACGCTGGCGGTACTCGGCGCTCAGGGGCGGAAGAAACTGATTCAGACCTTGATTGAGGCCCGCCAGCGTGATGCGCGGATCGTCTTCGACAACAACTATCGGCCACGCCTGTGGGCTTCAGTGGAGGAGGCGCGGGCCGCTTATCGCAGCGTGTTGCCCCATGTCGATCTGGCGTTGCTGACGGTTGACGACGAGCAGGCGCTGTTCCATTTCGAAGACTGTGACGCGGTGTTTGAAGCGTACGCGCAGATCGGCACGCCGGAAGTGGTGCTCAAGCGCGGGGCGGAAGCGTGTCTGATCCGTTGCGACGGGGAAGCGTTCGAAGTGCCGGCGCAGAAGGTCGAGAAGGTGGTGGACACCACGGCGGCGGGGGATTCGTTCAGTGCGGCGTATCTGGCGAGTCGCTTGTCCGGCGCAAGCCCGACGGAAGCGGCGCAGGCCGGCCATCTGCTAGCGAGCCAGGTTATTCAAGTACCCGGAGCTCTGATTCCGAAGTAATCGGTGAATGGCCGATTGCTGCGCAATCGGTTCGCGGGCAAGCCCGCTCCCACAAGGATGACTGTTGTGAATGCTATCGATGCCACACAGCAGAATCTTGTGGGAGCGGGCTTGCCCGCGAAGAGGCCCTGAAGCCAAACACTTAATCTCGGTAAAACACCTGCACCAGGTGATACCCGAATTTGCTCTTGATCGGCCCGTGCACGGTGCGCAGCGGTTTCTTGAAGATCACCGCGTCGATCGCACCGACCATCTGCCCCGGCCGCACTTCACCCAGATCGCCGCCACGCTTGCCGGACGGGCAGGTCGAAAATTTCTTCGCCAGCACATCGAACGCTTCACCGTTGGCGATGCGTTGCTTGAGTTTTTCAGCCTCTTCGGCGGTCTTCACCAGAATGTGGCGGGCTTGGGCTTTCATCGTGCAATACCTGTAGCGGGGTGACGGCGGGGCGCGGATTATGCCTCAAGTCACGGGTTTTGGCTGATCATCGTGCGGATCTTGCCGGCCAGCTGCTCGATGGAAAACGGTTTGGCGACCATGTCCATGCCGTCCTCGAGGAAGCCCTGACGCTCGGCGGCTTTCTGCGCGTAACCGGTCATGAACAACACCTTGAGGCCCGGACGATGCTGCCGGGCGATCTCCGCCATTTGCCGGCCGTTCATGCCCGGCAGGCCGACGTCGGTCACCAGCAGGTCAACCCGCAGATCCGATTCGAGCAACGGCAGGGCGCCCTTGGCGTCTTCGGCTTCATGGGCGCGATAACCCAGCTCCTTGAGCAGGTCCATGACCAGCATGCGCACCGCCGGATCGTCCTCGACCACCACCACGGTTTCGCCGGTTGCCACGGCGGGAGCCTCGGTGACCGTTTCGATGACCGGCCGCTCCGGTTCCAGTGCATACAAACGCGGCAAGTACAGGCGCACGCAGGTGCCCTGACCCGGCAGGCTGTCGAGGCTGACGTGTCCGCCGGATTGCTGGGCAAAGCCATAAATCATCGACAACCCGAGCCCGGTGCCCTGGCCGATCGGCTTGGTGGTAAAGAACGGATCGAACGCTTTGGAGCGTACCGAAGGCGTCATGCCGGTACCGTTGTCACTCACCGCCAGCATCAGGTAATCCCCGGCCTTGACCGGTTCGAGGGTGGTGATGTCGTTGCCGTCGAGGTAGACGTTGGCGGTTTCGATCAACAGCTCACCACCGTCGGGCATGGCATCGCGGGCGTTGATCACTAGGTTGAGCAGGGCGTTTTCCAGTTGGCTGACATCGGTGCTGACCGACCATACGTTGTCGGCCAGGCGCAACTTGAGCTCGATCGGATCACCCTTGGTGCGGCGGATCAGGTCTTCCAGCGAGTGGATCAGTTCATTGACGTTGATGGTTTTGCGATCCAGCGACTGACGCCGGGAGAACGCCAGCAGACGGTGGGTCAGTGCCGCCGCGCGGTTGGCCGAGGACACCGCCGCGTCGGTGAAACGACCGATTTCATCGGCGCGGCCACTGGCGATGTAGCGCTGCATCAGATCGAGGCTGCCGATGATGCCGGTCAGCATGTTGTTGAAGTCGTGGGCGATGCCGCCAGTGAGCTGGCCGACCGCTTCCATTTTCTGCGCGTGGCGCAGGGCGTCTTCGGCGCGCTCGCGTTCGAACATCTCGTTCTGCAAACGCTGGTTGGCCTGGGCCAACTGCTCGGTACGTGCGCTGACACGTTCCTCAAGGGTTTCATTGAGGTTGCGCAGCGCTTCTTCGGTCTTTTTGCGTTCGGTTTCGTCGATCACGAAGATGTAGAAACCGTTCACCGCACCGTCCGCACCGTGGCGCGGCAGGTAGTTCATCAGGGCATGCCGCTGGCTGCCGTCGCGGTGCGGCGTGTACAGGCTGAACGAGCAGGGACGACCGGCCAGGGCTTCGGCGATGTACGGCGCCCGCAGGAAATAGGCCTCTTCGCCGATGACCTCGCGGATCGTGCGACCGTACAGCTCCTGCGGCGTGAGCCCGTACCAGTCGAGGTACGCGGCGTTGTTCAGGCGAAAACGTTCTTCGTGGTCGACATAGCTGATCAGGATCGGCATGGCGTTGATGATCAGTTGCAGCTCGGTCTGGCTTTGCCGCAGTGCCTGTTCGGTGTGCTTGCGCTCGGTCAGATCCAGCGCGGCGCCGAGGAAACGCATCGGCCGGCCATGATGATCCTTGTAGCAGCGCCCGCGCGCGAACACCCAGCGCAGCTCGCCATTGGCTTGCAGCAGGCGGTATTCCTCGGCGTATTCGGTGCCGTGGGTGATGCAATGCTTGATGCTGCGGGCAATCAGCGCGCGGTCTTCGGGGTGCACGCCGTGCAGGTATTCGCTGATCGGCAACTGCCCGGCCAGCGCCGGATCGATACCGTGCAACTGGGCGAAGTGCGCATCGGCGATGAAGCGATCTTCGCCGATGTCCCAATCCCAGGTGCCGACCGCATCGGTGGCCGCCAGCGCCAGTTGCAGGCGTTCTTCGCTTTCACGCTGGGCCTTGAGGCTGTCTTCGGAGCGCTGCTGCAATTCCAGGGCGATGCGCCGGCGTTCGTTGGTTTCGATGGCGGTGACCAGAATGCCAGCCACTTGCGCGCTTTCGTCGCGGATCGGGCTGTAGGTCAGGTCCAGCCAGAAATCGGAATCCTGGCCGTCCCGTTGCAGGGTAAAACGCCGTTCGCTGTAGGTTCGCACCTGGCCTTGTAGGACCGCGCTGTAAATCGGGTCGGTAAAGTCTCGAAGTTCCGGCCATATCTGGTGCGCCGGTTGTCCGAAAGCGTGCGGATGCTTGCTCCCGGCGAGCAACGCGAAGCCGTCGTTGTAGATCTGGGTCAGGTGCGGGCCCCACAACAGCAGCATCGGCATCGGCGAGTGAATCACGATGTCCACCGCGGTGCGCAGGCTCTGTGGCCAGGTGCCAGCGGCGCCCAGCGGGCTGCGGCTCCAGTCGGTGCGGGCAATCAATGCCTGGGCGTCGTTGGTGTTCGGTACAGCGTTCATCACATCAATCCTGGGCGTCGGTCGGTGAGGCGGCGTCTACTATCCTAGTGCGGTAGACGCTGTAAGGCCCGTCGCGTCACGACGCACGGTCTTAAGTTCATTGAAAGCTTCGCAGGTGCTTTTGGCCATGGAAATCGATGCATTGCTCAAACAACTGGCGAGCCGCCACGGTTCGGATCTGTTCCTGTCCACGGGCGCACCGCCCAGTGCGCGGTTCGACGGGGTGCTGACGCCGCTGAGCGATCAGCCCTTCAAGCCCGGCGAAGTGGCGACTGTCGCTGCCTCCCTGATGGACGCCGAGCAGCGCCGGGAGTTCGACCGGGATCTGGAAATGAACCTGGCGATTTCCCGCACGGGCATCGGTCGCTTCCGGGTCAACATCTTCAAACAGCGCAACGACGTGTCGATCGTGATCCGTAACGTCAAACTCGACATTCCGCGATTCGAAGACTTGAAACTGCCGTCGGTATTGCTCGAATCGGTGATGCTCAAGCAAGGCCTGATCCTGTTCGTCGGCGCCACCGACTCCGGCAAATCCACGTCGCTGGCGGCGCTGATCGACCATCGCAATCGCCATAGCAGCGGGCACATCATCACCATCGAGGATCCGGTGGAATACATCCATCGCCACAAAAAATCGATCATCAACCAGCGCGAAGTCGGTGTCGATACCCGCAGCTTTCACGCCGCGCTGAAAAACACACTGCGCCAAGCCCCGGACGTGGTGCTGATCGGCGAAATCCGTGACCGCGAGACCATGGAGCATGCGCTGGCCTTCGCCGAAACCGGGCATCTGGTGCTGTCGACATTGCACGCCAACAACGCCAATCAGGCGCTGGACCGGATCATCAATTTCTTTCCCGAAGAGCGCCGGCCGCAGCTATTGCATGCCTTGGGCAATCACCTCAAGGCGTTCGTCTCCCAGCGTCTGGTGCGAACCCGGGACGGTCAGCGACGGGCCGCCGCCGAGGTGATGCTCGGTACGCCGACGATTGCCGATCTGATCCGGCGCAATGACTTTGGCGAGCTGAAAACCATCATGGAAAAATCGGCGGAACTGGGCATGCAGACCTTTGACGGTGCACTGTTCGCGCTGGTGGCGGAAGGAGTGATCGATGAAGACGAGGCCCTGAAAAACGCAGACTCGGTGAACAACCTGCGTCTGCGCCTGAAGCTGCACGCCGACACCATGCCGTCCCCACCGCCCTCGACCGGCGAGTGGGGACTGATGGACTGACAGGCTTCAGTCGCGAAGTTCGACCCGATTGCGAAACTGCTCAAGCGCTTCAGGATTGGCCAGCGCATCGGTGTTTTTCACCGATTCACCGTGCACCACATTGCGCACGGCCAGTTCCACCACTTTGCCGCTGATGGTGCGCGGAATGTCGGTGACCGCGACGATCTTCGCCGGCACATGGCGCGGTGTGGTGTTGGCGCGGATCACCTGGCGGATCTGCTGTTGCAGTGCGTCATCCAGCGCTACGCCTTCCTTGAGGCGCACGAACAGCACCACCCGGACGTCGTCCTGCCACTGTTGGCCGATGGCGACGCTGTCCAGCACTTGCGGGACTTTCTCCACCTGACGGTAGATTTCCGCCGTGCCGATGCGCACGCCGCAGGGGTTGAGCACGGCGTCGGAGCGGCCGTGAATCAGCATTCCGCCATGGGGCAGTTGCTCGGCGTAGTCACCCTGGGCCCAGACGCCGGGGAACTGGCTGAAATAGGATTTGCGCAACTTCTCGCCATCAGGATCGTTCCAGAGTCCGATGGGCATCGCCGGGAATGGTCGAGTGCATACCAACTCACCTTTTTCGCCGATCACCGGTTGCCCGGCGTCATTCCACACTTCCACCGCCATGGCCAGGCTCTTGCCCATGATCTCGCCCCGGCGAACCGCCGACATCGGGTTACCGTTGACGAAGCAGGACACGATGTCCGTACCACCGGACATCGAGGACAGGCACACATCCGGTTTGAAGTCGCGATAGACGAAGTCATAACTCTGCGGCGACAGCGCGGAGCCGGTGCAAAGCAGGGTTTTCAGGTGGCTCAGGTCGTAGCTTTCGCGCGGCTTGATGCCGCTGCTTTCCAGGGTCGCGAGGAATTTCGGGCTGGTGCCGAACACGCTGACCTGCTCGTCGTCGAGCAGCTCCAGCAATCGCTCGTTGTCCGGATAAAACGGTGAGCCGTCATACAGCACCACCGCGCTGCCGACCGCCAGTGCCGAGACCAGCCAGTTCCACATCATCCAGCCGCAGGTGGTGTAGTAGAACAGACGGTCGCCGGGGCCCAGGTCGACATGCAGCCCGTGCTCCTTGGCGTGTTGCAGCAACACGCCGCCGGTGCTGTGAACGATGCATTTCGGCACGCCGGTGGTGCCGCTGGAATACAGCACGTACAGCGGATGATCGAACGGCACCGGGACGAATTGCGGCTCATCACCCGGTTCATAGAAGTCGTCCCACAACGTGACGTTGGCGGGTGTCCGGTAATCCGTGGCATGGGCGTGGGGGCGCGCGTAAGGCACGATGATCAGCTGTTGCAGAGACGGCAGCTGTTCGAGGATTTCGTTGATCTTGACGGTCTGGTCGATCTCTTTGCCGGCGTAACGGTAACCGGCACAGGTGATGAGTACTTTCGGTTCGATCTGGCCGAAGCGGTCGATCACGCCGTGGGTGCCGAAGTCCGGCGATGAGCACGACCAGATCGCCCCGAGACTGGTGGTCGCGAGCATCGCCACCAGGGTTTGCCAAGTGTTGGGCATGCACGCTGCAACCCGGTCGCCAACGACGACGCCGGCCGCTTGCAGGCTGGCCTGGAAGCCGGCGACCTGTTGGGCCAGTTCGGCCCAGGTCAGCAGTTCACGCTGGCCGTTTTCGCCGATAGCGATCACGGCGATGGCATCGTCGCGGCGACTCAGCAGGTGTTCGGCAAAATTCAGGGTAGCGCCGGGAAACCACTCGGCGCCCGGCATTTTCAGGCCGCCACGCAGAACGGCGTCCGGTTGGGTGTGAAAACTGATGCCGAAGAAATCCACGATTGCTTGCCAGAACGCTTCACGCTGGTCGATGGACCATTGATGCAGGGCCGGGTAGTCGTCGAGCTTCAGGTGGTGGCGCTGATTGATGAAGCGCCGAAAGCCGTCCATGCGGGACCGGGCAATGCGTTTGGCATCGGGCTGCCAGAGAATGTCGGACATGGTTTGCCTCTTATTGTTGGTCAGAAAGCTCCCACTGTGGCGTGGGAGCGATCAGTTACGAACTTACTGCGCCAGCCACCCACCATCGATATTCCACGCCGCGCCACGCACCTGGCTGCCGGCCTCGCTGCACAGAAACAGCACCAGTTCACCCAGATGCGCCGGGGTGACGAACTCCAGCGACGGCTGCTTCTCGGCCAGCAGATCGTGTTGCGCCTGCTGCGGGTCGACACCTTTGGCCGCTCGATCATCAATCTGTTTCTGCACCAGCGGCGTCAGCACCCAGCCCGGGCAGATCGCGTTGCAAGTGACATTGCTGGCGGCGGTTTCCAGGCCGACCACCTTGGTCAGGCCGATCACGCCATGCTTGGCCGCCACATACGCGGCTTTGCCGGTGGAACCGACCAGACCGTGCACCGAAGCGATGTTGATGATCCGCCCCCAACCCTTGGCGCGCATGCCCGGCAAACTCAGGCGAGTGCTGTGAAACACCGATGACAGGTTGATCGCAATGATCGAGTCCCAGCGCTCCACCGGAAACTCTTCCACCGTCGCGACGTGCTGGATGCCCGCGTTGTTGACCAGAATGTCCACGCCGCCGAACTCGCGTTCGGCGTAGGCGATCATGTCGGCGATCTGCGCCGGGTCGCTGACGTCTGCCGGGTGATGGCCGACCTTGCCGCCGAACTGCTCGACTTCGGCGATCACCTTCGACGCATCGCCAAAACCGTTGAGGATCAGGTTGGCGCCGGCCTTGGCCAGCGTCAGGGCGATGCCCAGCCCGATGCCGCTGGTGGAGCCGGTAACCAGTGCGGTCTTGCCAGAAAGAGTCGTCATCTATACCTCACACAATGCCAGTGGCGTAGAAAGTGCCGATCACCACGAAAACCGCCAGGGTCTTGATCAGCGTAATACAGAAAATGTCCTTGTAGGCCTCACGGTGAGTCAGGCCGGTGACGGCGAGCAGGGTAATCACCGCGCCGTTGTGCGGCAGCGTGTCCATGCCGCCGCTGGCCATCGCGGCCACCCGGTGCAGCACCTCCAGCGGAATGTTGGCGGCGTGGGCGGCGCTGATGAATTGTTCGGACATCGCCGCGAGCGCGATGCTCATGCCACCCGAAGCGGAACCGGTGATACCGGCCAGCAGGGTCACGGTGATTGCTTCGTTGACCAGCGGATTGGGAATGTTTTTGAGCCAGTCGGCCAGCACCAGGAAACCCGGCAACGAGGCGATGACCGCACCGAAACCATATTCCGACGCAGTGTTCATCGCCGCCAGCAGCGCACCGCTGACTGCGCTTTTGCTGCCTTCGGCGAGCTTGCTTTTGATCGCTTTAAAACCGAACGCCAGCACCATCAGGATGCCGACCAACAAAGCCGCTTGCACCGCCCAGATTGCGGTGAGTTTGGCGATTTCGGTGGTGACCGGTGCGGCCATGCCCGGCAGCGCGAGGCTGTGGGTCTTGCCGTACCACTGCGGAATCCACTGGGTGAACAGCAGGTTCATGATGCCCACCGCCAGCAGCGGCGACAGGGCGATCCACGGGTTCGGCAGTTTCAGGTCTTCGGCGGTTTCCGGTTCGTTGCGCAGTTCGGTGCCGTAGCCTTCACCGGCACGCTGCGCCTTGTTGCGCTGGCGCTGCAGGAACAGCATGCCGGCGCAGAACACGAAAATCGTGCCGATCACGCCCAGCCACGGCGCGGCCCACGCGGTGGTGTTGAAGAAGGTGCTGGGGATGATGTTCTGGATTTGCGGTGTGCCGGGCAGGGCGTCCATGGTGAACGAAAACGCGCCGAGGGCGATGGTTGCCGGGATCAGGCGCTTGGGGATGTTGCTCTGGCGGAACATTTCCGCTGCGAACGGGTAGACCGCAAATACCACCACGAACAGAGAAACGCCGCCATAGGTGAGCAGGGCGCAGACCAGCACGATCACCAGCATCGCCTGGCGGGTGCCGAGCAAGCGAATCGCTGCCGCGACGATCGAGCGGGAGAAACCCGACAGCTCGATGAGCTTGCCGAACACGGCGCCGAGCAGGAACACGGGAAAGTAAAGTTTGATGAAACCGACCATCTTCTCCATGAACACCCCGGTGAAAGCAGGGGCAACGGCGGACGGGTCGGTGAGCAGGACGGCGCCGAGGGCGGCGATCGGTGCAAAAAGGATAACGCTGTAGCCACGGTAGGCCGCGAGCATCAGCAGCGCGAGGGCTGCCAAGGCGATGATCACACTCATGGTGTGCTCCTTCGATTGTTATTTTTGTGGGTGGAACGGGTGTGGGGAGGGCTATAGCGAGATCTGTGCCAGATGGTTAAGTTATTGAAATAAAAGGAATTAATTTGATGTTTGGCGGTAGTATTCGGGGTTTTGTCTCTGTTTAGAGACTTCTATGGCTGTGAGGACGCTTTCGCGGGCAAGCCCGCTCCCACATTCTTATGCATTTCCCTGTGGGAGCGAGCTTGCTCGCGAAGCTTTGATCTTGTCCCTTTATGGAGAATTGAGTCTCTTTATTGAGACTCTACGATCCCGAGCGCAATCATCTTCTTGTATAGCGTCGAACGACCCAGTCCAAGCCGCTCAGCCGCCTCGATCACCTTGCCCCCGCATTGCGCGAGGGTGAATTGAATCAACTGCCGGTCAAACCGCTCGCGGGCCTGACTGAAGGTCTCGTGGGTTGCCGGCTCTGACAGAGGCGCCAGTGCTCGCTCAACCGGTGTAAACGTGCCAATTGCCGCCCGAATGTCATCCGCCGTCAGCATCAAGTCATCACTGAGCAACGCCGCCCGCTCCAGTACATTGCGCAGCTCGCGGATATTCCCCGGCCAGGCGTGCTGGCCCAGCAGCTCCAGCGCTTCGCGGTTCAACTCGTGCTGACTGCGCAACTCCTCAAGAATCGCTTCACTGAGCGCCGGCAGATCGTCCAGCCGTTCCCGCAGCGGCGGCACCTGAATCGGCAGCACGTTGAGCCGGTAGTACAAATCCGCGCGAAACTCTCCGCGCTTGATCGCCGCCTCCAGATCCGTCGAGGTGGCTGCAATCACCCGCACATCGCTCTGGATCACGTCGTTGGAGCCTACGGGCTCGAATTCCTTTTCCTGCAACACTCGCAGCAATTTGCTTTGCAGCGGCAGCGGCATGTCGCCAATCTCGTCGAGAAACAGCGTCCCGCCCTGGGCAATCTGCAACTTGCCGGTGCGACCCTTGCGATCGGCACCGGTGAAGGCGCCGGGGGCAGTGCCGAAGAACTCGGCTTCAAGCAACGCCTCTGGAATCGCCGCGCTGTTGATGCTGACGAACGCCTTGTGCGCCCGGGGCGATGCACCGTGGATGGCCTGCGCCAGTAACTCCTTGCCGCTGCCGGTCTCGCCCAGCAACAGAACCGGCGACGCGGCACTCGCGCTGCGGCGGGCACGGCGTTTGACTTCCAGGCTGGCAGCGCTGGTGCCGATGAAATGGGCGAAGTTGTATTTGGTCTGGCGGGCGCGCAGCAGCGAACGGGTCGAGGCCAACTCCTCCTGCATGCTCAGGTAGCGCTTGAGCATCGGCGACAGCGTGCGCAATTCGTCGAACAGCGCAAAGCCGATGGCGCCGATCACCGCCCCGGCGTCGTCATGGATCGGCAGGCGCATCACCACCAGCGGTTCTTTCGGGGTGTCCTGCATGTCCAGCAGAATCGGCCGCCCGGTGCGCACCACTTCGCGCAGCAGGCTGCCGGGGATCACGCTTTCGCAGGGTTTACCAATGGCCCCGGCGGCGGAGTCGAGCCCGAAGCGCCGGGCATAGCGCTCGTTCATCCAGACGATGTTCGCGTCGCGGTCGACAATCACCGTGCCTTCACTGGATTGCTCGATGATCTCGAACAACGAACGGATCGCCAGCGTGCGGACCCGTTGGTAATCCTTGAGGCTTTCGGTGGTGTTCATGGCGGCGTCCATTGGCGGAAGTCAGGTGGCGCGATTATGCCTATCCCGGATGCGCCGCCGCCAACAGCTCTTTGGTATAGGGATGCTGCGGTGAGTCGAACACGTCATGACTGGCGCCGCTTTCGACCACCTTGCCGTCCTTGATCACGATCATGTCGTGGGCCAGCGCCCGCACCACGGCCAGGTCGTGGCTGATGAACAGGTACGTCAGGCCATGTTTTTCCTGAAGCTGGCGGAGCAGGGCGACCACTTGTTTCTGCACGGTGCGATCAAGGGCCGAAGTCGGCTCGTCGAGCAGGATCAGCGCCGGTTTGAGCACCAGTGCCCGGGCGATGGCAATGCGCTGACGCTGGCCGCCGGAGAATTCATGGGGATAGCGATGACGGCTTTCAGGGTCGAGCCCGACTTCCTTGAGCACGCGGATCACCTGGTCGTCGCACTCGTCAGCTGTGGACTGGCAATGCACCTCCAGCCCTTCACTGATGATCTGCGCCACCGACATGCGCGGGCTGAGGCTGCCGAACGGGTCCTGGAACACCACCTGCATCTGTCGGCGCCACGGCCGCATCTGCTTCTGGTCGAGACCGTCGAGTGCCGTGCCCTGGAAGCGAATGCTGCCCTTGGAGTCGAGCAGCCGCAGGATCGCCTGACCGAGGGTCGACTTGCCCGAGCCGGATTCGCCGACGATGCCTAGCGTCTTGCCGCGCTGGATGTTCAGGCTGATGCCGTCCACCGCGCGCAGGTATTGCTTGCGCTGGAACAGCCCGCCGCCGACGGTGAAATCAACCCGCAGGTCATCGACTTCCAGCACGTTCTCGCGTTCGTCCCGGGGCAGTGCTTCGCCTTCCGGTTCAGCGTTGAGCAACACGCAGCTGTAAGGGTGTTTCGGCTCGGTGAACAGGGTTTCGCACGGCGCCTGCTCGACGATCTCACCGGCCTTCATCACGCACACTCGTTGGGCGATGCTGCGCACCAGATTGAGGTCATGGCTGATCAGCAGCAGCGACATGCCGAGGCGCCGTTGCAGGGACTTGAGCAGCAACAGGATCTTGCGCTGCACGGTCACATCAAGGGCTGTGGTTGGCTCGTCGGCGATCAGCAGTTCGGGCTCGCAGGCCAGGGCCATCGCGATCATCACCCGCTGGCGTTGACCGCCGGACAGTTGATGTGGATAAGCCCTCAGCCGTTCTTTCGGTTTCTGGATGCCCACCAGTTCCAGCAGTTCGAGGATTCGTGCCTGAGCCTCTTTACCGCCGAGGCCACGGTGCAGCAACAGGGTTTCGCCGATCTGCTTTTCAATCGTGTGCAACGGATTGAGCGAGGTCATCGGCTCCTGGAAAATCATGGCGATGCGGTTACCTCGCAGGTCGCGCAGGGTCTTGGGATCGGCGCCGACCAGTTCCTGCCCACGATAGCGGATGCTGCCGGTGGTCCGGGCATCGCATTCGGGGAGCAGTTGCAGGATCGAGTGGGCCGTCACCGATTTGCCCGAGCCCGACTCGCCGACCAGTGCCAGGCACTCGCCGGGGCGGATGTCCAGGCACAGGTTGCGCACCACGGTCTGGCCATGGAAGGCGACGCTGAGGTCACGGATTTCGATCAGATTGTCAGTCATATCAAGGTTCCGTTCATGAGCGCGGGTCAAAGGCATCGCGCAGCGCTTCGCCGATGAATACCAAAAGGGAAAGAATCAGCGCCAGGGTGAAAAACGCGGTCAACCCGAGCCACGGCGCTTGCAGGTTCTGTTTGCCCTGACCGATCAACTCGCCCAGCGATGCGCTGCCGGCGGGCATGCCGAAACCGAGGAAGTCCAGCGCAGTCAGGGTAGAAATCGCTCCGGTCAGAATGAAGGGCAGGTAGCTCAGAGTTGCGTTCATCGCGTTGGGCAGGATGTGCCGGACAATAACCTTGCGATCGCTCAAGCCCAGCGCCCGGGCAGCCTTGACGTACTCCAGGTTGCGACCGCGCAGGAACTCGGCGCGCACCACGTCCACCAGCGCCAGCCAGGAAAACAGCGCCATGATCCCCAGCAGCCACCAGAAGTTCGGCTCGACGAATCCCGAAAGGATGATCAGAAGGTAAAGCACCGGCAGCCCCGACCAGACCTCCAGCAAACGCTGGCCGAGCAGATCGACCCAGCCGCCGTAATAACCCTGCAGGGCACCGGCTGCGATACCGATCAGGGCGCTGACGAAGGTCAGCATCAGGGCGAACAGGATCGACACCCGCGCGCCGAAGATCACCCGAGCCAGTACGTCGCGCGCCTGATCGTCGGTGCCCAGCCAGTTGACCGAAGTCGGCGGGCTCGGCGCCGGTTTGTTGAGGTCGTAGTTCGGGGTGTCGTCACTGAACGGAATCGGCGGAAACAGCAGCCAGCCACCGTCCTTGCGGATCAGCTTCTGCACGTAATCGCTGCGGTAGTCGGCCTGAAACGGCAGTTGTCCGCCGAACTCCTGTTCGGTGTGGCGCTTGAATACCGGGAAGTACCATTGACCCTGATAACTGACGACCAAAGGCTTGTCGTTGGCGATCAGTTCGCCGCCGAGGCTGAGCAGGAACAGGCCGATAAACAGCCACAGCGACCACCAGCCCCGGCGGTTTTTCTTGAAACGTTCGAAACGGCGACGGCCCAGAGGCGAGAGCTTGAACATCAGGCGTTCCTCGCGGCGAAGTCGATGCGCGGGTCGACCAGCGTGTAGCACAGGTCGCCGATCAGTTTTATCAGGAGGCCGAACAGCGTGAAGATGAACAGCGACCCGAACACCACCGGATAGTCACGGGACACGGCCGCTTCGTAACTCATGCGCCCAAGGCCGTCGAGGGAGAAGATCACTTCGATCAGCAATGAGCCGGCAAAGAATACGCTGATGAACGCCTGGGGAATGCCCGACACCACCAGCAGCATTGCGTTGCGGAACACGTGTCCGTAGAGCACCCGGTTTTCGCTCAGGCCTTTGGCACGCGCGGTGACCACGTATTGGCGAGTGATTTCATTGAGGAACGAGTTTTTGGTGAGGATGGTCAGGGTGGCGAAACCGCCGATCACCAGCGCCGTGACCGGCAATACCAGGTGCCAGAAATAGTCGGTGATCTTGCCCAGCGTCGACAGGGATTCGAAGTTGTCGGACACCAGCCCGCGCACCGGAAACCAGTTCAGCGACGTGCCGCCAGCGAACACCACGATCAGAAACATTGCGAACAGGAATGCCGGCATGGCGTAGCCGATGATGATCGCCGTGCTGCTCCAGATATCGAAGTGACTGCCGTGGTGCACGGCTTTGCGGATGCCCAGCGGGATCGACACCAGATAAGTGATCAACGTCGCCCACAGCCCTAGGGAAATGGTCACGGGCATTTTCTGCAGGATCAGGTCGGTGACCGTGGCGCCGCGGAAGAAGCTTTTGCCGAAATCCAGCTGCGCGTAATTCTTGAGCATCAGCCACAGGCGTTCATGGGCGAGTTTATCGAAGCCGTACTGTTTTTCGATGTCCTTGATCAGTTGCGGATCGAGGCCACGGCTGGCGCGGGACGTGCCGCTCATGGTCTCGCTCGCACCGCCGCCGACACTGGCGCCGCCGATGCCTTGCAAGTGGGCGATGGCCTGTTCCACCGGACCACCCGGCGCGGCCTGGATGATCACGAAGTTGACCAGCAGAATGATCACCAGCGTCGGGATGATCAGCAGCAGGCGCCGCAGTATGTAAGCCCACATCAGTGCGGCCCTCCGGGTCTGCCACGGCTGATTTTCTCGGCCGTCATCTGCTGGTTGGTCAGCGGCGTGCTGCTGATTTCCCACCAGCTCTCGATCGCCTCGTCATTGCTCGCCTGCACGGTGGGAATGCCGAAACGGTTCCACCACACGGTCGACGTGCCCGGCGGGTAATAGTTGGGAATCCAGTAGTAGTTCCATTGCAGCACCCGGTCCAGCGCATGGGCGTAACGCAGCATGTCGGCCTGGGTCGAGGCGCGGATCAGGCCGTTGATCAAGGTGTCGACCGCCGGGTTCTTCAGCACCATGTAATTGTTGGCGCCCGGGTCGTTGGCCGATGCCGAACCGAAGTAGTTCAACAGTTCGCCGCCGGGGGAGGTGGTGACCGGGTAGCCGGTGACGATCATGTCGTAGTCACGACTCATCAGGCGATTGACGTACTGCGAGGAGTCGATGCGACGGATGTCGAGGTTGATGCCGATCTGCTTCAGCGTGCGCTTGTACGGCAGCAGCAGGCGGTCCATGCCGTTCTGGCTGACCAGGAAGGTGAAGCTCAACGGCTCGCCACGGTCGTTGACCAACTGGTCGCCATCGGGTTTCCAGCCGGCCTGTTCCAGCAGCTCCAGCGCTTGCAGTTGTTTGTCGCGGATGATGCCGCTGCCATCAGTCTTCGGTGCTTCGAACACCTGGGTGAATACCTCGTCGGGAATCTGTCCGCGCAAGGGTTCGAGAATCTTCAGTTCGGCGGCGTCCGGCAGTTTGCGGGCGGCCAGATCAGTGTTGGAAAAGTAACTCTGCTGGCGGATGTACATGTTGCGCATCATCTGCCGGTTGCTCCATTCGAAATCCCAGAGCATGGCCAGTGCCTGACGAACGCGGCGATCCTGGAATATCGGCTTTTGCAGATTGAACACGAAGCCCTGGGCCGACTGCGGCGCTTCGGTGGCCAGGTGAGCCTTTTGCAGACGACCGTCGCTCAGGGCCGGGCTCTCGTAACCGATGGAGTAGCCGGTGGCGGAGAATTCACGGTTGTAGTCATAGGCGCCGCCGCGCAGGACCTGGCGGGCGACGTCGGTGTCGCCGAAGTACTCGATACTGAAGTGATCGAAGTTGTACAGGCCACGGCTGACCGGCAGGTCCTTGCCCCACCAGTCGGGATTGCGTTCAAAGGTGATGCTGCGTCCGGAGTCGACCTTGCCGACTCGATACGGGCCGCTGCCCAGCGGCGGTTCATAGCCGCCACCACCGGCGAAATCACGGGTCTTCCACCAATGCTCGGGAAACACCGGCAGCGTGGCGATGTCCAGCGGCAGGGTGCGGTTTTCGTTGCTCTTGAAATCGAAACGCACGGTGAGCGGGGCTTCGACTTCGACGCCTTTGACGTCGGCGAACTGGGTGCGATAACGCAGGCTGCCCTGGGTCATCAGCAAGTCATAGGTGTAGCGAACGTCTTCGGCGGTGATTGGCTTGCCATCGGCAAAGCGGGCCTTGGGGTTGATAAAGAAGCGCAACGACAGGCCGTCCTCCGATCGCTCCATTTTCTGCGCCACGAGGCCGTATACGGTGTAGGGCTCGTCGAGCGAGCGCTGGGCCAGCGGGGAGTACAGCAGGCCGTCGATCTGGCTGACGCCGATGCCTTTGTCGATGTACGGCAGGACATGGTCGAAGTGGCCGATCTCGATGGCCGAGCGGCGCATCGTCCCGCCCTTGGGCGCCCGGACGTTGGTGTAATCGAAGTGACTGAAGCCGGGCGGGTACTTTGCCGGTTCGCCATAGACGGTCATCGCATGCTGCGGTGCGGCGTCCACACCGGTGATCCCAAGCAGCAGGGTCACGGCAGTGAACATCAATGTCGGGAAAGCCAGTCGCATTGTCAGCCTTAAAGCCGGGTAATCGATAAGCGCAATTTGTACGCGAGCGGCGCGCCGTTCGCCAGCGGTGTGGTGTAACCAAAACAAAACGGCCCGCCATCAGGCGGGCCGTTGCACAGCAGGTCGGGCTGAATATCAGTCCTGACGGCTGGTGACTTCCAGCAGGTGGTAGCCGAACTGGGTCTTCACCGGGCCTTGCACGACGTTGATCGGCGCGCTGAATACCACGGTGTCGAATTCCTTGACCATCTGGCCAGGACCGAACGAACCCAGGTCGCCGCCCTGACGGCTGGACGGGCAGGTGGAGTTGGCCTTGGCCACTTCGGCGAAATCAGCGCCACCTTCGATCTGGGCCTTGAGTTCGTTGCACTTGGCTTCGCTGGAAACCAGGATGTGGCGGGCAGTGGCTTTAGCCATGGGGAAACTCTCCAATCAAATCAGTAAAGGGGGGAGCCTACCGGATTCAGTGGCCGATTTCTCGGCAAAGTTCCATTCGCTCGTCTGATACCGGTCGCTACAGATTAGCTGCTTGCAGGCGCAACGCGTGTTCGACATAGAGCTCGACAGGATCGTTTTCCGTGGTGCGCTGACCGATGCCCCGACGCAGGCTGCGCAAATGGTCGAGCGGATAATCGGAGCGGATCACGGTGCCGAGGTGAGAACTGAAGCGGCCGACAAAACCGTCGTTCTGCGCGGGTTCTGTAATGAAATATTCCGACAGGGCGAGGCAGATGCCCTGTACCGGGTCGAGGGCCTGCACGGTCAGCTCCGGCACAACACCACTCCACGAATAATAGCGAACGCCATCGACCCGCTCGGCACCTTGGCCACCCCAGGTTTCGGGAAGACCCTGCGGGTATTTGTCATTGAATTGGCCGACACCTTCCGTCGTCAGCGCATTAAGTGCTGCCAGTGCATGGCGAGGCAGTGTTTTGTGCCCGCTGAGCAGAGATAAAAAGTTGGAAAACAACGTAGCTACGTTCTGGGCCACGGTCTCCGGCAGCCGTCCGGGGATCAATGCCTTGCGCAGGAAGTCAGCCAGCTCGGAACCGTGATTGGGACCGCTGACCGAGGTCACGGAAGCGACCTTGTGTGGCGCAAGCGCCGCAGCATACCGAGCCGTCAGTGCGCCCTGGCTGTGTCCGATCAGGTTGACTTTTGTCGCGCCTGTGCCTCGGAGCACGGAGTCGATCTGCGAAAGCAATTGCTCGCCTCGCACTTCGTTGTCATGAACAGCCGACAAGTGCGGCACGAATACCTGCACGCCGGCGGCCTTGAGTGCCTGTTTGACGTCATGAAACAGTTCGAAAGGGCCAATGCGCTCGAATCCGAACAGACCATGCACCAACAGTACGGGATAGAGAGTTGTGGCATTTCGTTGCATTTTTCGTCCTTGATCGCAGAGATTCATCGATGTTGTCTGCGTGCCACTCTAAAACAGTCGATGCGCAGGCGATGCCTGAAGAGTCTTTCTAGTGGGGTGGAAACTGGATCAGTGTGCGTATGAAATTTCACTTTTGAATGAAATCCGGTTCTGAATATTTGGAGGGGTCTAGCCTCGGCGAATGTATTTTTCCCATTTTTGCCTACTCGACCCAGTGCCTTTAGCTCTGTCTCGCCGGGTGCCCGGCTGACATCGTGGAGGCGATGAAGCGCGTTAAATAAAGGCTCTTTGACGCAGCCCGCCGGCGTGTCATTTCCAGGGAATGGAGCAGCGAATGAACATGACGGATGAACGGGTAACGGCTTCGCAAGTGCGAGGCATGGGGATGGATGCTGAACGGGTCGGGGTCTTCGGACATTGTCGGACACGCGAACACGCTTTATCGCTGCCCGAACCCGCAATCGATTCGCTGGAGGGTGCAGTTCTTGATCCCTCTCTGAATCGGGTAGTCGTGCGGATCGCCCCCTATCCAGGAATGGCCTGTGGGGACAGGATCGTGTTGAGCTGGTGCGGCCACGATATCGAAGGTATGCCGTATCAACATGAAATCACGCGATTTGTCAGCGAAGCCCAGTTGGGCAGGGAGATCGTTCTGGTCGTTCGGGGCAATCACATCGCGGCGCTGGACGGAGGTTCGCTGGAGGTGTTCTGGACATTGACCAGTGCCTCGCATCCGGAGCCACTGATTTCCTTGCGCAGGCAACTGGATGTCGGAGATGTTCGTTACAGCCTCATGCCGGTCACCCTCGAGGACGCTGTCGGGGGCAGTCTCGACCCCGCACGCATCATCGACGGGACCTCGGTCACGCTTCAGCCCTATGCCGGAATGTGTGTCGGCGACCGGGTGCGGTTGATCTGGGAGGGGGGCGCGCATGAGGCATCACTTCGAGACACGCTGATCGTCGAGTCCTTTGCTGTCGGTCGGCCTCTGGTGCTGGGGATCGCACCCGAGTTCATCACGCCGCATCTCGGCGGGGAAGTGGTGATTCGATACAGTGTCGAACAGCAAAGCGGCGCGATTCGCGAATCAGGTGTGACGCGAATCAGCATTGCTCCTCTTGAAAGGGATGTATTGGCGGCACCCCAGGTGCTCGAAGCCGATGACGGGGTACTCGATGTGCAGGATGCAATCGACGGCGTCAGTGTATTGATCAGTGATGCGCGGGTAGAGGAGGGGGAGCTGGTTTATCTCAAGTGCGACGGCGAGTCATTCTTTCACCGCGATGACCGCGAAATAATCAGCGGAATGGCCATGCAACCTTTGGTCTTCATCGTGCCGTATCGATTCTGGCGCGAACATGTGGACACCCTTGTGCAAGTGTCCTATTCGGTCGAGAGGCTTGATGATGTGAGTCAGATGTCCAGCGTGACCCTGCTGCGAGTAGTGCAGGGCTGATGTGTCGACGTTGAGCATTGGCTGGCCCTCCGGGTGAATGACACACACACCGGAGGGCGGTTTGACTGTCAGGCCTGTTGTCGAATGCGGTGTGCGGCATCCAGCAGCAGGCGTTCTGTTGCATCGAATCCGAGACAGCCATCGGTCACCGAAACGCCATAACGCAGCGACTCGCTCAGGGGCTGGCATCCCTCGAACAGATGCGACTCGAGCATCATGCCGATCAATGAACGATTGCCTTGCAGTCGTTGTTCCAGCACCTCGTTGAACACGCCCGGCTGGCGGAGCGGGTCCTTGCCACTGTTGGCATGGCTGCAATCGACCATGATCCGGCTCGGAATTTTCAGGCGGTTCAACTCGGTGTTGATGACGGCAACGCTTTCGCGGTCGTAGTTTGGCCCTTGGTGGCCACCACGCAGCACCAGGTGGGTGTCCGGATTACCCGGGGTCTGGATGATCGCCGGGTGGCCCTGGCTGTCAACGCCGAAGTGGCGATGGGCATGGGCTGCCGAACGCATTGCGTCAACCGCGACGGTCACACCGCCATCGGTGCCGTTCTTGAAGCCGACCGGCATGCTCAGCCCGCTGGCCATTTCCCGGTGGATCTGTGATTCGGTCGTACGGGCGCCGATGGCGACCCAGCTCAGCAAGTCATCGAAGTACCCGGCAGCCATGGGCTGCAGCAGTTCGGTGGCAATCGGGAGCCCGAGGCGGATCATTTCCAGCATCAGTTCGCGCGACAGCGTGAGGCCGGCAGCCATGTCGTCGCTGCCATTCAGATGCGGATCGTAGGCGAGGCCTTTCCAGCCGACGGTGGTGCGAGGTTTTTCGACGTAGGCACGCATCACGAGCAGCATGTCATCACGGACTTCTTCAGCCAGGCGCGAAAGTTTGCTGGCGTATTCAAGCGCGGACTCGGGGTCGTGAATCGAGCAGGGGCCGACAATCACCAGCAAGCGCGGGTCATGGCCATCGAGAATCGCGCGGACCGCCTGGCGGTGGGCGACGACTTGCTGGTTCAGCGCATTGCTCAGGGGCAATTGCTGTTTGAGTTGCAGCGAACTTGGCAGACGCAGGGTCAATGCTTCGTTGGCAGGGTTCAGGGTGGACAGTGGCAGAGCAGAAACGGACGAGTTCATATTCGGTCTTCCTGGGCGGATGGCGGGGGCTTCCCGCTCACTCGGCCCTACTGGGGTGTTCGACAATTGGCCGGATTGGCTACGTGTGTTGGCTTGCCACCTGTGGGTGACCGATCGGAGGCGGCAGGCTGTCCCGAGCGGAGGCTGGTAAATCGCCAGGCGGTAAAACTGTCGTGACGGTAATAAGTGGCGTAGTTCATTGGTTAAATCCTCAAAATGTCTGGTGTGTTGCTGAAAAAATCAGGGCCTGAAAAAACAAAACCCCCGGTCGGGAGGCCGACCGGGGGTTGAGAAATCTCTGGTAGGCGACCCGTTCAAATGGGCGCCGTGTGGGTATCAGGCGCGCCAGTGGCTAAACCAATACCCAAAATAAAAGCTTGCAGGAGCAGCGCAGACGCCGTTCACCCGGGCAGCCGCAACCGAGCGCGAGGCGCTGGCGGTACGAAGCTGTGAGAGGGTGTTGAACATGAGCTGTCTCCAAATAATGCGCCGAGCTTACTAGAGGCGGCTGCGCGTCAGCAATCAGAAATTGCTATCGGAGGCACAAGAGGGCTTCTATGGGTTGAGCGCCCGCCAAGGTGTGACACACTCTGCTTTCTGAACGTGTGCTCAAGGAAGGGGCATGCACTTGAAGAAGATCGAGGCAGGAATGAGTTTTGAGTTGCGCCAGGCAACGTCCGCCGACCTGTCGTTTGTACGAGAGCTGACTTGCCGAAACATGCTCCGCTACTACATTCACTATGACTTGTTGTGGCAGGACGAGGCATTTGATGTCGCCTGGGCCGGGCGCGAAAACTGGTTGATCCTTCGCGAAGGCGAATTGATGGGCTATTTCAGTCTGAGTCGTGATGCTCGGGCCGTGTATATCCGCGAATTGCAGATCGTCGAAAGCGCTCAAGGCCAGGGCGCGGGATCCTGGGCGATCGATCAGGTTGTTGCGATGGCTCGGCTGGAGCGTCGCCCGGCGTTGCGCCTGACGGTGTTCAAAAACAATCCAGCGCAAAACCTGTATCGAAGAAAAGGAATGTTTGTGCAGGGCGAGGACGAGTGTTTCCTGCGAATGCAGCTCGATTTCAGTACACCTGTGCTCTGAAACCCACGGCTGGCAAGCCCTCGATGAAGAATTGAAACTTTTTATATGTCGCTTGCCGCTAGGTCTGCCCGGCACTTTTTGCTAAGGTGTCCGGCATCCCAATAAGACCATATCGCGAGGTGTCTGCTTGATTAGGGTGCTAGTGGTCGACGACCATGATCTCGTTCGTACAGGCATTACACGGATGCTGGCCGATATCGATGGCCTGCAGGTGGTAGGCCAGGCCGAGTCCGGGGAAGAATCCCTCATCAAGGCTCGTGAGTTGAAGCCCGACGTGGTGCTGATGGACGTCAAGATGCCAGGCATCGGCGGCCTCGAAGCCACGCGCAAACTGTTGCGAAGTCATCCTGACATCAAAGTGGTCGCGGTCACCGTGTGTGAGGAAGATCCGTTTCCTACACGGTTGTTGCAGGCCGGTGCGGCGGGGTATCTGACCAAGGGCGCAGGGTTGCCGGAAATGGTTCAGGCCATTCGCCTGGTGTTTGCCGGCCAGCGCTATATCAGCCCGCAGATTGCCCAGCAGCTGGCCATCAAATCCTTTCAGCCGACCAATGATTCGCCGTTCGATGCGTTGTCGGAGCGGGAAATCCAGATTGCGTTGATGATTGTCGGCTGTCAGAAGGTTCAGATCATTTCCGACAAATTGTGCCTGTCGCCGAAAACCGTTAACACCTACCGCTACCGCATTTTCGAGAAGCTATCGATCAGCAGCGATGTCGAGCTGACGCTGCTGGCGGTTCGACACGGCATGGTTGATGCCAGCCTCTGACCATGACTGAAGCATTCGATTCGGGCGCCTTTCTCTCGACCGTCAGCGGGCGCCCCGGCGTGTATCGCATGTTCGACAGCGATGCGCGTCTGCTGTACGTCGGCAAGGCCAAGAACCTCAAGAAGCGTCTGGCCAGCTACTTCCGCAAGACAGGCCTGGCACCGAAAACCGCGGCTCTGGTCGGGCGTATCGCCCAGGTCGAAACCACCATCACCTCCAACGAGACAGAGGCGTTGCTGCTCGAGCAAACCCTGATCAAGGAGTGGCGGCCGCCGTACAACATCCTGTTGCGCGACGATAAATCCTATCCCTATGTCTTTTTGTCTGACGGGCAATTCCCGCGCCTGAGCATTCATCGCGGGGCCAAGAAGGCCAAGGGCAAGTATTTCGGTCCCTATCCGAGTGCCGGGGCGATTCGCGAAAGCCTCAGCCTTCTGCAGAAGACGTTCTTCGTGCGTCAGTGCGAGGACAGCTACTACAAGAACCGGACCCGGCCGTGCCTGCAATATCAGATCAAGCGTTGCAAGGCGCCTTGTGTCGGGCTGGTCGAGCCTGAGGTTTACGCCGAGGATGTGCGTCACTCGGTGATGTTCCTCGAAGGACGCAGCCACGCGTTGACCAATGAGCTGTCGACGGCGATGGAAGAGGCTGCAATCAACCTCGAATTCGAACGCGCCGCCGAACTGCGCGACCAGATTGCCTTGCTGCGCCGGGTGCAGGATCAGCAGAGCATGGAAGGCGGAACGGGTGATATCGATGTGATCGCCGCGTTCGTCAATCCGGGCGGTGCCTGTGTCCACCTGATCAGCGTGCGGGGAGGGCGGGTGCTTGGCAGCAAGAACTTCTTCCCACAAGTCGGGATTGAAGAGGAAGTGGCCGAGGTCATGGCCGCTTTCCTCGGGCAATACTTCATCAGTAGCCCTGAACGCGATTTGCCGAGCGAACTGATCGTCAACGTCGTGCACGAAGACTTCCCTGCGCTGATCGAGGCCATTCAGGCGCTGCGCGGACGTGAGCTGACCATCAGCCATCGGGTACGCGGTACACGGGCGCGCTGGCAGCAACTGGCAGTGACCAATGCCGAACAGGCGCTGGGTGCGCGGCTGGCCAACCGTCAGCACGTTGCCGCGCGTTTCGAGGCACTGGCAGAAGTGTTGAACCTCGATGAGCCGCCGCAACGGCTGGAGTGCTATGACATCAGCCACTCCAGCGGTGAAGCCACGGTGGCTTCCTGCGTGGTGTTCGGCCCGGAAGGGGCGATCAAGTCGGATTACCGTCGTTACAACATCGAAGGCGTGACCGCTGGCGACGATTACGCCGCCATGCACCAGGCCCTGACCCGACGCTTCAGCAAGCTGAAGGAAGGCGAGGGCAAGTTGCCCGACATCCTGTTGGTGGACGGCGGCAAAGGGCAGCTGTCGATGGCGCGTGATGTGCTCAACGAACTGGCTGTTCCGGATCTGATCTTGCTGGGGGTCGCCAAGGGGGCCACGCGCAAGGCGGGATTCGAGACTTTGTATCTGAATGATGCGGCAAACGAGTTCACCTTGCGGGGTGATTCGCCGGCGCTGCATCTGATCCAGCAGATTCGTGACGAAGCCCACCGCTTTGCGATTACCGGCCACCGTGCACGGCGCGGCAAGACCCGCCGCACGTCGACGCTGGAAGGCGTTGCGGGCGTCGGGCCGACCCGGCGTCGGGACTTGTTGAAACATTTTGGTGGATTGCAGGAGCTGTCTCGTGCAAGCATCGAAGAGATCGCCAAAGCACCGGGGATCAGCAAAAAGCTAGCAGAGTCGATTTATGCAAACCTGCATAGTGAGTAGAATGCCCATTCACCTCGTAGCCAGTTGTGCCGATGAATATCCCTAATCTGATTACCGTTCTCCGCGTCCTGCTTATCCCGATCTTCATTCTGTTGTTCTATCTGCCTTACCAATGGAGCTATCTGGCCTCAAGTTCGGTATTCGCCTTTGCGGCGGCAACGGACTGGCTGGACGGCTATCTCGCGCGACGACTGGAGCAAAGCACGCCGTTTGGTGCGTTCCTGGATCCTGTCGCTGACAAACTGATGGTCGCTGTTGCCTTGGTGTTGCTGGTGCAAGAGCATGGCAATCTTTGGCTCACTCTCCCGGCTGCTGTCATCATCGGTCGCGAGATCGTTGTCTCGGCATTGCGTGAGTGGATGGCCGAACTTGGTGCCCGGGCCCATGTGGCCGTGTCGAATCTGGGCAAGTGGAAAACTGCTGCGCAGATGCTTGCACTGGTGATCCTCCTGGCTAACCCCAAGGTTTTCAGTTTCTGGGTTTTCATCGGTTATGCGTTGCTGATGGTGTCGGCAGGCCTGACCCTGTGGTCGATGGTTCAATACCTTCGCGCTGCCTGGCCGCATCTGAAGACCGATGTTGAAAAGAAATAAAACTTTTTTGAATCAAAGGGTTGACGGCGCTTCTGATTTCTATAGAATGCGCCACACCAAGCGGGAATAGCTCAGTTGGTAGAGCACGACCTTGCCAAGGTCGGGGTCGCGAGTTCGAGTCTCGTTTCCCGCTCCAAGTTTGTACAGCGTTTGTTGTTGCGCTACTGACAGCAAATGTTTTGAGGCCGAGTAGCAAAATGGTTATGCAGCGGATTGCAAATCCGCCTACGCCGGTTCGATTCCGACCTCGGCCTCCACTCTTAAAAACCCCGTAGATTAATGATCTACGGGGTTTTTTATTGCCTGCAAAAAAGTGGGGTGTTCCGCAATTATTCACGGGTGTTCCGCAACCCGCGCGTCATTTAGGGAATCTAGGTTTGCTTGCTGATAGCTGCAACGACGAGCTGAGCCCTGTGGTACGACTTCCGCGACAGGTGTTTTTCTGCTGGCGTCGTGCCATATTGATGCTTTAGGTGAGAGGAGCAGGCACGGATCATGAAAGTATTTGTTAGCTGGTCTGGCCGTCGGAGCAAGGTTGTGGCCGAGCTTCTAAGTGACTGGATCAAATGCGTCCTACAGGCGTCACAGCCGTGGATTTCGACGCGCGATATTGATAAGGGCGCAATATGGTTTTCTGAGATCTCTGATCAGCTTAGGGAAACGGCAGCCGGTATTGTGTGTTTGACTCAGGAAAATAAAAACAAGCCATGGATTCTTTTTGAGACGGGTGCTTTGGCGAAGGGGCTGAGCACCAATCGAGTCTGCACGTTTCTAATTGATTTATCTCCCTCCGACATTGAAGACCCCTTGGCCCAGTTCAATCACACTATGCCTGATCGCACCTCAATGTGGGGTTTAATCAGTTCGTTGAATGGTTGCCTTGAGGGTGCGCGCTTAGACGAGCGGATATTAAGACAAGTATTCGATACTTACTGGCCAAATTTCGAAAAAACATTCGCAGAAGCTTTGGTTAAAACTCCACAGGAAGTTGATGTGGAACCGAGATCTGGAGACAGCATCCTAAGTGAAATTCTCGCGAATACCAGGATGCTGTCGAGTAGAGTGAGAGAATTGGAAAGCCGGGTCTCTATAAGCCCTGAACCAGTGATTGAAACTGGTCCCATGAACAATAAGTTGTACATTCATCACTTGGTAAAAAATACCAGTGTTCCGATACAACAGGTCATTGAAGTCGCCAAGACATTGGGCGTGCCCTACGCAGAAGTTGAAGAGTGGTTGAATATTTACCGAGTTGTTAAGCTTGATGGCAAGGGTAAGATAGTAGTCGAGCGTCCCCCTAAGTCAGGTACGTAGTTAGGTTCTACTCTGAAACTAAAAAACAAGAAATAAAAGTGAGCCCTATTTAGTAGGGTTCACGATCTCTCCAACGCGACGATAAACTTTCTTCGTAATCTTCTGTTGAATGCCCGAGCAATCGGCTTGCGGCCTTGATATCCTCAATTTCGCTGCCGGCCTTTGGGCGTATATCCCTGAACTGAAACTTCCTAATTGTGATGGTTAGCTCGGAGTTACCTTCGGTCGCGGCTTTTATCGCAGCCTGCTCTCGGGCTTCGTCCCAGCGGTTGCGCAGCATGTTGTAGCTCATGCGCAGACCCGCTTGGTTGGTGATTAATATCGAGGTCTTGATGCCAGCCTGAACCCGGCGATCGAGAAGACCGTTGATGAAGACACACAGGTCGGTTTCATTGGCTCCATTGTACAGGCGAATCCGCAGGCGCTTTTCTGTCTTGCCCTGACCAACCATCAGGTAATCATTGTTGAGATCGTTGATCGAAGCTTTGAGCACGTCGGCGGCTCGCTGGCCTGTCAGATATGCCAAATCCATTGCGTCTCTGAGATCTTGCCCCGCTTGTTCGTACACCGCTTTCCAAACGATATCCCCGGCATAAAAATCCCTGGGCGTTTCCTTGTTCCGGCGCCTGACGGCTCAGTAAAGATTAACAATGATGAATGCCAAGAGTTGTTGTTGCTAGTGGAGGCTGGTAAGAAAATATCTGTTGACGATAATGGGGTTGTTTTGGCAAGGACTAAGTATCGCCATCGCTTATAACGAGAGAAGAGGTTGAGACTCTGCGCCTCCTTGCGTACGCTGACCCTATAACTGGTTCTGATCGTTATTTTTCTGAGGCAACCAGAATGCAGTTGATGGGGGATGCTGGATGGGAGCAGATCCGTGAACAAGGGATTTTTCGGTACAACGAAATTCAAAAAGAATTCGCATGGCCGATATAGATCCACGTGACAAATTCTGTCTACGTCGATAGGATGTGCGGAAAAAATCTGAAGGACTAGGAATGACAATTCAAAAGAGGGATTTTTCAGTAGGAATTGACTTCGCAAGAGCGCTTGCGTGCCTTCTAGTAGTTGTGGTTCACATCTCTGCTACGGATTTTTACGCCTTTGGGCCGAGATGGTGGCCCGCTAATTTCTACGACTCAATCGCCAGAATCGCCGTGCCAGTATTTTTCCTTATATCGGGTGCGCTAGTTCTCATACGTGATGAACCAATCTGTACATTCTATAAAAAGCGAATCGGCAGGGTACTCCCACCATTGATTGTTTGGTCTGTAGTATACGCAGCTGCGTATCCAGCGCCAGATGTTGCTGCGGCTGATTCTATTCTAAATATTATCAAAGGGGTTTCTTCAGGGCATCTGTGGTATTTTTACGCCATCATCGGTTTATACTTGAGTGCCCCCTTTCTTGGTAAGATTTACAGGGCCTCGAGTCTTTTTGAGAAGCGAATATTTTTATTGTTTTGGATATTTGCTAATTGTGTTATTCCGTTGTTTCGACCGCTGCTTGATTTTTACTATGATCCGCGAGCAATTTACCATCTTGAAATGTTTGTAGGGTATTTCGGATTTTTATTTATGGGGGCATACATATTCGAAAGATCATCCATTAAATCGTCGGCTGTAGAAGCTATTGTCTGTTTTATTGTTTTCGTATTGGGTTGCGCCATGACGATGTGGCTTACTTATCGGTTTTCATTTAAGGCAGGTCAGCCTGTTTAGACGTTTTATGGGTATCTATCATTTTTCGTTGTGGTTGCGGCGGCAGCATTTTTTAAGCTATCTCTAATGATAACGGCTGTTCCAAGAGGTATTGGGGGAGTTATAGCGTTGGTCTCGAGTTGTTCGTTAGGGGTATACTGTATCCACCCGCTTGTAATTGATGGTGCTGAGTATTTGTTCTCCCTGGAAAGTAATGTAGGGTCTACCTGGTTCAAGATACCCGTCATTGCATCGGTTGTTTTTATAATTTCTGTTATTTTGGTGCATCTCGCTCGGAAAATAAGGTTCATGCAGCGAATTATTTAATATCGAATAAATTTTAAAGCCCTGGAAATCCGGGGTTTTTTTTGCCTGGAGAAAAGCATGCCTATCACCGCGCAGCAGCTTCTGCTGATCCTCCCAAACGCCCGCAGCCAAGCGGGCGTTTTTGTTTTCGCACTGAACACCGCCATGCAGCATTACCAAATCGTCGGAACAAAGCGGATCGCTGCGTTCATAGCCCAGATTGGCCATGAGTCTGGCCAATTGCGCTATGTGCGGCACAGCGCGCCTACGAAGGTCGGAAAGACCTCGGCAATACGCAGCCAGGCGACGGCTCCAAGTTTCGCGGCAGGGGATTGATCCAGATTACCGGTCGGGCGAATTACGCGGCGTGCGGTGAGGCGCTGGGTCTCGACCTGATCAATCGGCCGGAACTGCTGGAGCTGCCTCAGCACGCCACCGGCAGCCTGGTGGTGGACAACGCACGGACTCAACACTCTGGCGGATTCTGGTGACAATGCAAGTATCGGCAGCATCATCAATACGGGCCGACGCGGACGCACTCCAAACGGCGCTGATGAGCGACAAGCTTTGTACGAGAAAGCGCTGAATGTTCTCGTCTGATCATGCCGTCTTTGGCATGAAACCGACGACATGGTAGTCGCTCCAACCTGCCTCACCTTTCTCACTGGGTTTCACACCTGGTTCAGCTACAAGCACATACCCCCAGGCTGAAGCGTCGATATGCGGCCGGTAAATTCTCAGTGCGAATTGGTCGAGGCCTTTCTCGTTCAGGATGATGCTGATACCCCGGTTATCGATCTTGATATTTGTATTGCCGATGGTGAATTCAGCAGGCGCTTGTTTGGCATTGGCACCGAGCGCCGCGCCGATCCCTGCGATAGTAATTTCCCTTTCTGTAGGCATTTCCAACTCCATTGGTTATCGGTTCCGGATCTCTTGTATAGCAGAGGATTAGCGTGTGTTCAGTTACATGAAGCTTTTAGGCGTCATCGCAATGATCAGTCTCGGCTTCGGCAGTGCCTGGCAGTTTCAGGACTGGCGTTACGGCAAGCAGTTGGCGGAGCAGTCCCAGCTGCACACTGAAACCCTGAATCAGCTGACCTTGGCGGCGGCCACCGCGCAGCAGGCCGAGTAGGACAAGCGGCTGGCCCTCGAGCAGCGGCTGTCGGCCAGTGACAGAACCCACTCCGAGAAAATGACCAATGCCCAAAAAGACCAGGCTCTTCTGCGCGATCGTCTTGCCACTTCTGATCTGCGGTTGTCAGTCCTCCTCGACGCAGGTTCAACTGGTGGCTGTTCAGTGCCTTCCACCGCCAGCGCCGGCGGCGTGGATCATGCAACCGTACGAGTCGAACTTGACCCAGCGCATGCTCAACGAATTGTCGCCATCACCGACCAGGGTGACCGGGCATTGATCGCTTTGCAGGCGTGCCAGGATTACGTGCGGTCGCGGCGGCCAGTTCAGTGCGTAGCTGATCGCGCGCCGTCGCCGCAGCGGCGTGCATTTCAACCAGTTTGAATATCTGCTCCCTAGCCTGGCGAAGCTGCAGGTTGAGTTCCTCGAATTCATTTTCGTAGAGCGCGAGCTGATGGCGGCAGGTTTCGAGCGGCGTCGGACAGCCGAGCCAATCGTCGGTGTCTTCGATAAATGGGAGGGTCATGGATTCGCCTTTTTGCTGTATGTACATACAGCAATCTGGGTGGGATGCTTCACGCGAGTGGCACCCGACGAGCAGCGATTTTAGTTCCGCAACCTATAACCGGGCCCTTGAGCCGCGCGGGTTGCAGCGCGTTAAAAATCAGTAGCTTGCGGAACACAAATAGTGCTAACCTATTGAAATACGTAGCTTTATAGCTGGATTGCAAATCCGCCTACGCCGGTTCGATTCCGACTTCGGCCTCCACTATAAACAAGCTCCGTAGATCCATGATTTACGGAGCTTTTTTATTTGCGTTGCACTGAAAGATTTAGTCTTTGAAACGGCAACTGCAAACTTGCTTCACCGGGAAGTGATGTATATATTTCCCCCTCTGCCGCCGACGCTCAGTGCCTGTCAGGACTGTGAATCGCCATCAGAGCCAAGCAACACCGCGCTACCGCCCGAATGGCGAAACTGGTAGACGCATGGGACTTAAAATCCCCCGCTCGTAAGGGCGTGCCGGTTCGATTCCGGCTTCGGGCACCATGAATATCAAAGGCCTGCATGAGATACCTCATGAAGGCCTTTCTGTTTTTTCCGCAATGAAAAATTCCTTTCCGCCAATCATTTAGCGGTATCACCTGCTTTTCCTTTCGATTTCAGACGTGTTGTCAGGTCATTGCGAGCGAAGTGAGCTAGTGTTTATTTCTCGCTAAACCTGACACAGGGCAATGATGATGAAGCGACTGCTAATGGGCGTTTTGCTGATATTTTCCGGCCTTGCTCAAGCAGGAATTCCACTGCTGAACGCGACATGCCCTGGAAATATCGAGGTCCACGCTGACAAGGGCGGCCCCATCTACATCAACGGTAAAGAAGGGAAACTGAAGAAATTCAACGAAAACGCCTTCGAAGCGAAAGGCGGCGGGGTGACCATCTCGCTGACGATCATGTCCGACGGCTCACCTGATGTCTCGTATACGGGCAAGAACAAAGCCAATGGGGTTTGCCAAGTGAAGAAAACGAAGTAATCCGGGTGTTCCATTAACCGGGCTTTGATCGCCCGGGCGTTGAGTGAACAGAAAAAAGGCCGATTCGATCTTGATTCTGTTCACTTAAGGGGAGAAGCCTTATGGTTCACTGGAGACCGTGTCTTTGAAATCTTCAGCGTCCTTGGCCTCGAAGGCCTTGGGTGGTGATAACGCTCCAATACCTCCCTTAACTCTGATAATCGTTGAGTCTGCCTTGACCTTCATAGCGGACTTCACGCGCCTCCCGGTGCGTCGGGAGCGTCAGGTTTCGTGTCCTGGCCTGCGGAGAGACTTTCATGCGCACCAAGCGGTCGTGCTGGCTGTAACGGGTCACCTCCTCACTATTCGTGCTTGTTTTTGGCCGGGATCAGCCAATGGCGGTGAATGGTGGCCTGACTGGAAAGGTTTACCGCCGACGCCACCCATTCAACGGGGATGTTTTGGGTGAAGGTGCTCAGGTCACAGAAGTAAAAAAAGTCGCCAAGTTCGAGCAATTCCTGTTGAACAGACATAAAAAATCCGAAGACAGAGATCTGGCAACGGGTTTTCGGGGAAGCCCTGCTGAGACTCGAATGCTTAAGTGAACAGCATTAGCCCAACGGCGGCCTTTATTCGAACATTACAGATGGTATAGTTCCGCGCCTATAGACCAAGGATCACCAGGTGTGAACAGCTCAACTATTGAAAGAAAAAGATGGACTTCTGTACAGATAATGCGTGGTCTGGCAGCGTTATTGGTCGCGGCCTACCATTTTGAGGATCAACTATTGGCCGTTCTAGGGATTGCCGCTCCCGGCCCATTGAGCTGGTTCGGTTTTTTTGGAGTAGATCTGTTCTTCGTTACAAGCGGGTTTGTACTCTGGCCTATGATCGCCAAAGAAAAATTAACATCTACTGACAGAGTTGGTTTTTTACTTGGTAGAACTGCCCGAATTTATATTCCATATTTAGCTGTGGTGTTTGTTATTTTATTTTTTGGACTTGGTAGCGGAAATGCCGATGTTGCAAAATCCATAATGCTCTACCCGCAGCGGATTTCAACGCAGCTATTGCCGGTAGCCTGGACTCTGGTATATGAGGTTTTGTTTTATTGGCTGGCGTTTGCGCTCATGTTTATTTATTCCAGTCGTAAAAGGTATTGCGCGCTAAGCATTGTTGTAGGGCTATTTGTATTGAAGGCAGTTGTAGTAATCAGCTCCGGGGCAGCGACTTTCTACGATTACAATGCCTTCATGGCGGACGTGTCTTGGAATCGTTGGGTAGATGGTCTATTGCCTGGCTACCTCACATCACTATGGTTCGTCGAATTTTTCTGCGGTGTCACATTGGCCTATTTGTTGTCATTAGGATGGGAATCGCGATTGGCAAAAATGTCAATTGTACTATGGATGGCCGCGGCCCTTGTTCTTTCGTTGGCAATCTATCTTTCGATTAATGTCTATGGGGTCTCTATGACCCGTGGAGACATGTTTTTACCTAGGATAATTTTGTTTGGTGGTGCTGCGGTGTTGATCTTTGCGGCAGCGATCGGCACGGAAATCAAGGATGTTGACTTGGGTATTTCAGAAAAAATAACTCGGGTTTTCGTTTGGCTGGGAGATGGGTCGTACTCGATTTATTTGATTCATACGGTAGCATTCGGCATAGCCTACGGAAATGGTCTTCGAACATGGTGCTCAAGTAATGGTTTTTCCGGATCGATTGTATTTGTTGGTTATTTCTTTCTGGTAATTATTGTTTCCGGTGCCATAGGAAACTATGTTGAGTTACCTGTTCACAGGAAAATAATGTTGGCGATAAGGAGAAAATCCTTTTTTCGGGTGGCTACCTATTAGTAGATGTTGATTATTCAAACCGCCTAAGCGCCGCTAATGAGATGTCACCCTGGCACCCTGCGAGGGCTGCGCGTTCGCAGGGTGTTTTTATTCCGGAGGCGTTCATCATAAATCCGCAGCCGCAACAGGGTTGGGCGTATGACGGGACAGATTTTTATGCGTCAGTCCCCCTTATGTGAATCCTTGATCACCAAATCCGGGAGGGCTCGAGCGGATTGATCACAACAGTGCTCGGCCACTTCAGGTATTGATCTTGTCTAATCCTGACATCGGTGCCTGTGCCGCTGAATGGACGGAACTTGAAGAATTTTAATTGTGCGCCGCTCATATTCGCACTGAGCTGGGGCGCTGCCCCAGCGCGGATGTGGCCCGGTAACCCGGTTGGGCGCCTTAATCAGGGGGATGAGCGCGATATGCGGGTGAGGGCTGTGTGTTAATCGAGCCGCCATGCGCGCCACCCTTTTCACGACCGTATACCAATCTAATCAACCATCTCCTACAAGGTTTTTCAACGGATAAATGTAGTCCGATGGACATCGTAATAATCAATCCAAGAAACATAAACTCAAATGCTATCGCTGCGGCGAATGACCTCTGTGTGCTCAGGTCGAATAAAGGCAGTGCGATGACGTGTATTAAGTAAAAGGCAAATGAGGCCTCGCCGAGCAATACAGCTTTTTTTGTAGATAGAAACATGCTGAGCATGCTTTGTTGGCTTTCGGCAATTGAAAGTATGAGCAGGGCAAAAAGCCAGGCATATGACGCGTCCCAACTGAAGGATGATAAATAGTTCAGTTTTGATGCCATGAGTAAAATAATGGCAGCGGCTATCGCGTAACTTGCGTAACCCCACTGTTTTGAATTTGTGCGATTCTCTTCTCGCCTTAAATAGTAAGCGGCGGTCAAGATTCCGAGTGTGAAATCAAATATCCTTGGCAGAGGGAAATTGTAAAGCATCCGATGCGCAGAATTGGGGTCGCCGAGAGTCAAAGAGTCATGCGGTGGTGTCCCGAAGTATACGGCTAAAGACAGTTGCGCAATTATGACGATCAGCGCAGCTGCAAACATATTGAAGCCCGGTCGTAGAATTCCAAGAGATGAAAATGCTGGAATTAGTAACGGGAAGCATAAATATAAAAAAAACTCGACACTAACACTCCATGCAGGACTGTTAAGTCCTGCGATTATGGATGTGTCTGAATGCCAGGCTTGTGCCGCAAAAATATATATGGCGATGGGGGTGTTGGCGTCTTTTTGCAGCCACACAAAAGCCATGCTCAATATATAAAGGGGGTAAACGCGGCTGAATCTAGCCCACAAATATTTGGGTGTGCTGCGCAGTGGATTTGTCTCGAATTGTTCAATATAGTTGTAAGCGATGATGAAGCCAGAAAGGACAAAGAAAAATGTGACCCCTGAATATCCAGATGCCATAATCCGCTCAGGCACTTCGCCAAGACCGGAAATAGGATAGTGAGAGAAGAATACCATCAGCGCTGCCACAAACCGAAGTCCGGTTAGCGCTGGGATCGCTCCCGTCCTATTTGAAAATTTTGGCATCATGCCGCTCCTCAATTTCACATAACTCTAAAGCAATAGCACCCAGCGAAGTGAAGGATGCGATCGAATTTCGTGGTTCACTAAAATCTCTGGTTTCCATCCTGGGTTTCACTGTACAAGTCTATTGTTGAGTTTCTTTCTACCGAGGCTGATCTGCCGACTTTAAGAGAGTTCGTGTTGTATTTCTTTTGTGTGTTTTTTCGTAAAAAAAGATTTTAGTGATTTTTGTGCAGGTTTTTCTATCGCAAGGTGCAGACCTATTGACATAACAATTACTACTGCCAGGAAAAATCCGTGCTGCATCAGCGTATACGCAAACGACTCGTTTGGTTGTGATGGGTACATACCCCTCATCAGAGTATGTATCAAATAGAGTGCGAAGGAAGCTTCTCCAAGCAGTATGGCGGCTCTGGTTGACAAGGCCCTGGATATAAAGGATTGCCGTGCCTGGGAGACGCCGATAATCAGCAAGGTAAAGGGGATAACATAGATAACGTCCCAGCTGAATACCGATCTGTAGTTCTCTTTCCATAGCATCATGGCAAATACAGCCATTAACGAAATATAAGTAAGTCTGCTCCATGTCACGTCTGATTGACGCGAGTTCTGCATGAATTGCTTGTAATAAATAGCGGCGGATATACCAATGCAGAAATCGAACAATCTTGTTGCGGGTGTGCGGTATAGCCACCGGTGGGCGGAGTCAGGGTCGAACGGTGATAAGTCCGCTTTGCCTGAAAGCCAAAAATACATAGCCAAAGCTAGCTGGCAGCTGAACATTAGTGTTGCAAAGCCAATTAATCGATTTTTCGATTTTGTGATGCCGAGATAGTGCATTACTGGCAGCACGAGAGGGAACATCAGGTATAAGAATGCTTCAACACTAATGCTCCATCCAGGCCCGTTGAAACCCATGGCCAATAACGTGTCTCCGCTCCATGCTTGAACCGCCAGCAGGTGTGGCCATAATGGAATTGTTTCGGATGAGTTCGCCCAGGCGTAAAGAGTGCAAAACGCATACAAGGGGTAAATTCGGTAAAACCTGGCAGCATAAAATGAAGATATTGATGCTCCGCTTCGTTTCTCAAATTTATCCAGGTAGTTATACGTGATTATAAAACCTGAAAGGATGAAAAAGAACGTAACTCCTGAGTAGCCGGCGACTTGAAATCTTTTCAGAATTTCGCCGGATCCAATAATTGGATAGTGCGAAAAAAAAACCATTAACGCAGCAAAGAAACGAATGCCGGTAAGTGCTGGAATGCTCCCAGCCTTGTCCATTGAGTCTCGCATGGAGCCTTCCTCTAAATTTGCGCGCGATTGTACAGCATCAGCGTAGTCATTCGTAAGTTGGTAGAAATCCCGTCGTTCAGCGAGATTTTTTCCCGGAGAAAAGTATGACTATCGGCGAAAGTGATCGGGGAGTTCGCGCGCGAACGCTGTAGGGGAGGCCCAATTTTGGTTTTCGGTACCACGAATAATCAAAGGCTTGCATGATATATCTCATGCAAGCCTTTTTTGTTTTCAGACAAACGCCTGCCCGTTGAATCCCCTAGGCAAGCGCTGAAGGCCAGCTATTGCAGTCAACCGCTCGATCCACTCGGAACGCCAGTCGGACGCCGTGTGCGCATCCTTTGAATGGCGAGCCGCGCGCCGCGCCGCATTGCGCTGGTCTTTGCGCGCATCCTTGTATGCGTCGGTGTTGCGGCAGCTGCGGCACTTCACACGATTGAGTTCGCTGCTGGAAGAGAGGTTGTTGCCCTTGTGCCCGCAGGCCAGGTGCCCGTCGACTTTGAAATGAATGACCATAAGACGTCTCCTTGGTGACGTGTAAAGGTATTGACCTCTCACCACCAAGGACGTTCTTTATTCGCGCACCGTGAATCGATGGCCTACCTGAAGCGTGGCAGTGGCCGGTCGATCGGTTTGAGCGATGACAGGGTGCTGCGAATCAGCGGGGTATCCTTTTCGATATCGTTCAGCCGGTCGCGGATGCGCAGGGCGGTGGGGTGCCCGCCCTGATGGTCGACCCAGTCGGCGATCTCTTTGCAGGCCGCGGCCAGACGTGCTTCGCGGGCATCGAGCAAGGTGAGGAGAGTGGTGATGGACTCTCTTTCGGACATGGAACACCTCCGTTCATTAATCCGCTCGGTGGCAGCAAAAAGCCCGCGAAGGGCGAGCTTTCTGCCGTTGGGGCGCTGCTCCTTCAGCTGGTTTGAGTATAGACCCGTAAATGACAGCTATCAGCCCGACGACTCGGGGGCGGTCACTCGCGAGCTGGCGGCGTTGAGCCGGTGACATTCCTTGCGGGCGTCTTCTTCCCGGTCGTAGCCATCGCCGATGAACCCGCCGGTTCGCGTGTCGCAGATGCGATACCAGCCCAAGGCTTCGGCGGGCTCATGGAGAGTCTCTCCGGCGCGCCGGCCGTGGATGACGATCTTGTTGCAGCGCTTCACGACGAATATGTCTTCCATGGCGTCACCGCGGCTGATTCGTACCAGATCAACTATAGAAGCCCTGAGCAATCGTGCAAAAAATAGCCAAGTCAGTTCGTCGGGTGCAGTTGCCAGCCCAATGGGTGCCAGCGCAAGTGGTGAGTCGGATTCAACGCCTCAAGGAAGTTCTGATCGTGGGAAACGGCGACGATTGCGCCCGGAAATGTCTGTAATGACCGCTCGAACGCTTCCACCGAAGGTAGATCCAGATGATTGGTCGGTTCATCCAGCAGCAACAGCTGCGCAGGATCCACTCGCCACAAGGCCAGCGCCAGTGCGGCTTTCAGGCGCTCGCCACCGCTCAACGAAGCGCAAGGGGCCGTGGCGCGGCTCGCATCCAGCTGCAAGTGAGCGAGATAGCTGCGCAGGGTGCCCTCGGTCAGCGCCGCCCCTTGCATCATCAGCTGTTCGGTGATGGAACGCTGATCGTCCAGTTGCGCCAGTTGCTGATCCAGGAATGCGAAGGGCACGTGAGTCGTGGCGGCTCCAGCGACGGGTGCCAGTTCCCCGGCGAGAACTTTCAACAGGGTTGATTTGCCGCAGGCGTTGGGTCCGCTGACAGCGATGCGCATCGGGCCGTGGATCGTAAGGCTCAGTGCGCCGTTTGACAGCCAGGGCAGCTGAGCGTCGATCAGCGTGCAGATCTGGCGGTTGTTCGGCACCGCGCTCCCGGGCAGGTTGATCAGCACGCTGCCTTCGGGCTGCACCTTGGCGTAAGCCTCGCGCACCTGGGCATCCAGTTCGGACTTGCGGGCCTGATGACCCTGACGGACATGCCCCATGATCTCTCGCGCGGCGCCCTTGATCGCCACGTATTCGAAACTGGCAATGTTGGCGGTTTCGGCGTTGCGTCGCGAGTTGGCAGCGTGCCGCTGTATTGTGTCGTGCTCGCGTCGTAAGCGAATCCGCTCGCGCTGGCGTTCGCTTCTGGCGTGGTCGAGACGTGCCTGCGCCGCCGCTTGATGGATTCGTTGATGCTCGCGGAATGCCGAGTAATTGCCACCGAATTCGATAGCCCCCGATGCGCTCAACTCGACGATCCGCTGCATCCGGTCGAGTAGTTGTCGATCATGGCTGATGACGATCAGGCCGGTGTGCCAGCGTTCCAGCGAGTTCATCAGCCATTGCCGTCCCGATGCATCCAGATGGTTGGTCGGCTCATCGAGAACCAGCAACGGAGCCTGACTCAAAAACGCGCCAATCAGGGCGATGCGCGCTTGCTGGCCGCCACTGAGGTTCCCGGTGTAATCGGTGAAGGCAACTTCCGTCAGGCCGGCGTCATCAAGCAAGCGCCGCAAACGGTCCGCCAGATCCCATTGTTCACCAATGAGGTCGAAATCCTCGACTGATCCGCAGCCCCGGTTCATTCGCTCCAGCGCCTGAAGAATCGCGGCGCTACCGGTGGTCTCGGCGACCGTCTCGCCGGGTGCTGCGACAAAGGTTTGCGCCACGTAGGTTGCTGCCACGGCACGCGTCACGCTGCCGCTGGTGGGTTGCCAATGTCCGGCGATCAGGCGCGCCAGTACGCTTTTGCCCACGCCATTGCGCCCAACGATAGCGGTCGGGGTGTGATCGAATTTCAGATTGAGTGCAGTGAAAATCGTCTCGCCATTGGCGAACTGAAAACCCAGTTGATTCAGGGAGACGAAAGCAGGCGTACGCGAGACGTGAGTCATCGGCACCTCCAGAAAATGTCGTGAACACTGACACGCGCCATGAATGGCGTGTCGCGATTACATTTTTGAAGGCTTAGTTGTTCACTTCTGCGGTCGACCCGGGGAGGTAGGAGGGCGTAGCCTAGTCGAGACGGCCGAAGGCTTCAAGGCGTGCCTGCCTGCTCGACCATCCGCTCAAGGAATAGCGCCAATGCGACTTCTTCCTTGCGCAGGCCTTTGCGGATGCGCGGCTTCGGCAGCTCGGCCAAGGCGCCGAGCATGAAATGCTCGACCACCGCCGGGTGGATGTAGCACTTGCGACAGACCGCCGGCGTGTTGCCCAGTTGGCGGGCGACGCCTTTCACCATCTCGACCACATGCCGCTTGGCCTCGGTCTCGGACTCCCATTGCAGCTCCCGCAGAACCGCCAATGCCAGGGCGCTACCGGCCCAGGTCCGGTAATCCTTGGCGGTGAAGTCCGCACCGGTCAGGGTCTGCAGGTAGGTGTTGACGTCAGAGGAGCTGACGGTATGCCGCTCGCCGTTCTCATCCAGATACTGAAACAGGTTCTGCCCCGGAATTTCCAGACAGCGCTTGATGATCCGCGCCAGGCGCCGGTCCTTCACCGTGATCTGATGTTCGATGCCGCTCTTGCCGCGAAACTGGAACAGGATCGCACTGCCGTTGACCTCGACATGCCGGCTGCGCAGGGTGGTCAGGCCGTAGGAGCGATTGTCCCGCGCGTATTGCGTGTTGCCGACGCGAATCAGGGTGGCGTCAAGCAGCGTGATGACGGTCGCCATGACTTTGTCGCGACTGAAGCCCGGCGATGCCAGCAGCGCCTCCAGCTGTTTGCGCAGTTTGGGCAGCGCCAGACCGAACTCGCGAAGACGCGAATACTTGTCCGCGTCACGCACTTCGCGCCAGCGAGCGTGATAGCGATATTGCTTGCGTCCACGGGCATCGCGGCCGGTGGCTTGCAGATGGCCGCGCGGGTCGGCGCAGATCCACACGTCGACGTAGGCTGGTGGAACGGCCAGCGCGTTGATGCGTTTGATCTCGTCAGGATCGGTGATGCGCTGGCCTGCGGGATCGAAGTAAACGAATTTTCCGCGCAGTTTTTTGCGGGTGATACCGGGCTGCGTGTCATCGACGTAATGCAGATCCGAAGGCAACACCTCGGTGAGCGCAGTATCGGGCATGGCGGACTTCCTTCGCGGCAAATCAGGCTGTTAAAGCCATTGACCGCGCGTCATGACGGTCGTGCCCGCAGATTTACGCCAGTACCGCAACAGCCTTGATCTGGGCCCACAACGACTGGCCCGGATGCACGCCAAGCTGATCCCGTGAATAGCGAGTGATGCGCGCCAGCAACGGCGTCCCGCCGGCATCGAGGCGAATGAGCACATGCGCGGCGTTATCGGCCGGTTGCTCGCTGACGACCGTGACCGGCAGGCGATTGAGGATGCTGCTGAATTCGCTGTTTTGCTGGGTCAGGCTGATATCGCGCGCGTGAACCTTGCAGCGCAGTCTCTGGCCCGTCGTCATCGGCGCGTGGGTCACGCGAATGTTAAGTGACGAGTCCGGCAGTTGCAGGGTGAGCAATTGATAGTCGGCATCGTAGTCGCTGACCTGGCCTTCGATGATCACGCCGGCGTCGTTGTCCATGGCCAGGGGCAGGTCGAGCCGCGCCAGGGTTTCGCCAATCGGACCGCTGGCAAGCGCTTTGCCGTCGCTGAGCAGCACCAGATGATCGGCGAGCCTGGCCACTTCGTCCTGCGCGTGGCTGACATACAGCACCGGGATTTCCAGTTCGTCGTGCAGGCGTTGCAGGTAGGGCAGAATTTCGCTTTTGCGCTGACTGTCGAGGGCCGCCAAAGGCTCGTCCATCAGCAGCAGTCTGGGGCTGGTCAACAGCGCGCGGGCGATGCCGACACGCTGGCGCTCACCGCCGGACAAGTGCTGCGGGTGACGATCGAGCAAGTGGCCGATCCCTAGCAGTTCTGTGGCTTGGGTCATGTCGACCCGGCGCTGCGCCTTGGCAATGCGCTTGAGGCCGAATTGCAGATTGGCCAGCACCGACAGATGCGGAAACAGGCTGGCCTCCTGAAAGACATAGCCGAGCGCGCGTTTGTGCGGCGGCACGAAAATGCCTTTCTCGCTGTCCTGCCAGACCTCGTCATTGATGCGGATAAACGCCTGCGGCGCGCGTTCGAGCCCGGCTATGCAGCGCAGGCAGGTGGTCTTGCCCGATCCGGACTGACCGAACAGCGCTGTTACGCCGCGACCGGGCATCTGCAGATCAACATCGAGGCTGAAGCCCGACCAGGCCAGTTTCAGACGTGCATCAATCATCGATCAGCTCCAGCCCGCACGAGTCTTGCGGCTGGAATACAGCGCCAGCAACACCAGAAACGAAAACACCAGCATCGCCCCGGCCAGCCAGTGCGCCTGCGCGTACTCCATGGCTTCGACGTGGTCGTAGATTTGTACGGAAACCACCCGGGTCTTGTCGGGAATATTCCCGCCGATCATCAGTACCACACCGAATTCGCCGACGGTGTGGGCGAAGCCGAGGATTGCTGCAGTGATGAAACCGGGGCGGGCCAGGGGCAGAATCACGCTGAAAAAAGTGTCCCAAGGATTGGCGCGCAAGGTCGCGGCCACTTCCAGTGGGCGAGTGCCGATCGCGGAGAAGGCGTTTTGCAACGGCTGCACCACGAACGGCATGGAATAGAGCACCGAACCGATCACCAGGCCGGTGAAGCTGAAGGTCAAGGTGCCAAGCCCCAGCCATTGGGTGAAATGGCCAATGAAGCCATTGGGGCCGAGCGCCAGCAACAGATAGAAGCCAATGACCGTCGGTGGCAGCACCAACGGCAGGGCAACGATCGCGCCGATGGGGCCGCGCAGCCAGGAACGGCTGCGCGACAACCACAGGGCAATCGGAGTGCCGACGACCAGCAGGATTGCGGTGGTCAGGGACGCCAGTTTCAGGGTCAGCCAGATCGCCGCGAAATCGGCACTGGTCAGCGACATTTACAGCTGATAACCGTAGGACTTGATAACCGCAGCGGCTTTCGGGCCTTTGAGGTAATCAACCAGCGCCTTGGCAGCGGCGTTGTCCTTGCCCTTGTTGAGGATCACTGCGTCTTGCTTGATCGGGTCGTGCATGCTCGCCGGAACGATCCACGCCGAACCGCTGCTGACCTTGCCGTCCTTGTAGATCTGCGACAGGGCGACGAAGCCCAGCTCGGCATTGCCGGTGGACACGAACTGATAGGCCTGGGTGATATTCTGGCCTTCGACGATCTTGGCTTTGGTGGCCTCAGTCAGTTTCAGCTTTTCCAGCACCTGAGTGGCGGCCAGACCATAAGGGGCGGCTTTCGGGTTGGCGATGGACAGATGCTGGTACTCGTTTTTCTTCAGGACGTCGCCTTTGGCATCGACGTAACCTTCCTTGGCCGACCACAGCGCCAGGGTGCCGATGGCGTAGGTGAAGCGCGAACCCTTGACGGTATCGCCTTCTTTTTCGAGTTTTTCCGGGGTGGTGTCGTCAGCCGAGAGGAACACTTCGAACGGCGCGCCGTTTTTGATCTGGGTGTAGAACTGGCCGGTAGCGCCGTACGCCGCGACCAGTTTGTGCCCGGTGTCTTTTTCGAAATCGGCGGCAATCGCCTGGATTGGCGCGGTGAAGTTGGCCGCGACAGCGACTTTCACTTCGTCGGCCTGAGCGGCGCCGATGGCGAATATCGCGAGCAGGGCAGGGGCAAAACGTGAGGCACGATTGATCATGTAACGGCTCCGTGGGTGGCAAGTGCAGTGGGCAGTTGTTATTGGAAGGAAGACTGCGCCGATGCGAGGGGGTGAAGCGCTATATAGCGAAATATATAGCGAAATGCCGCCAAACGGGAAGCACTGCTTTTAAACCGGGCGAGGGCGCCACGCTCCTCACCCGTTCGGGGTCATCATCGCGTCAGTTTTGCCAGTGCGCCTTCAGCCAGTTGCCGGGTCAGTTCAGCGGTGCCGAGATCTTTGCCGAGCGTGAACGCCTGGCCGGCCCAGAGGTTGCTGAACTCCGCTTCACCCTTCGCGCGCAACGGCATCAAGGCACCGCCCGCCAGCGGAAAGGCAGGGGCCTTGTCCGACATCGGGCCCAGCTCCCGCATCACCCGATTGAGAATCCCCCGCGCCGGGCGCCCGGTAAACAGATTGGTCACCGCCGTCTCGCTTTCCTTGGCGGTGCGCAAGGCCTTATGGTGCGACGCACTGACTTTCGCTTCCGGAGTAAAAAGATACGCCGTGCCGACCTGAACCGCTGAAGCGCCGAGCAGGAACGCTGCCGCCACGCCACGCGCATCGGCAATCGCACCGGCAGCGATCACCGGCACATTCACCGCGTCGACCACTTGCGGCACCAGGGCAAACGTCCCGACCTGACTGCTCAGGTCAGCGCTGAGGAACATCCCGCGATGGCCACCGGCCTCGTAACCCATGGCGATGATCGCGTCGCAACCGTTCTGCTCCAGCCAGATAGCTTCGTCGACGGTGGTCGCCGACGAGATGATTTTCGCGCCGGTGGCCTTGACCCGATCCAGCAAGGATTTTTCCGGCAGGCCGAAGTGGAAGCTCACCACTTCGGGGCGAAATTCTTCCAGCACTTCGCAGGCGGCCGCATCGAAGGGCGCGCGGTTGGACACCGGCGTCGGCGCATCGAAATCGACGCCCAGTTCGCGATAGTAGGGTTCCAGCAGGTTTTTCCAGTCGCGGGCCTTTTGTTCATCGGCGGCCGGAGGCTGATGGCAGAAGAAGTTGACGTTGAACGGCTTGTTCGTGCCCTGGCGAATGGTTTTCAGCTCTTCGCGCAGTTGCTCGATGGTCAGCATCGCGGCCGGCATCGAACCCAGGCCACCGGCGTTGCACGCTGCGATGACCATGGATGAATGGGTGGCACCGGCCATGGGGCCCTGGATGATCGGCAGTTCGATGCCGAACAGGTCAAGAATGCGGGTATCAGGCCATTGGCTCATGGAATAGCTTCTCCGACGACAAAACAGGGCAGTGACGGTAGCAGCCGGTTTTTTAACGCAAAGCCACCCCCGTGACCAGCACAGATTTGTAGCTTGAACAGCCGGCGCCGGCTCGGCGTCCGGGCCCGATTGGCTAAAGGTCGAGTGGGGCAAAATGTTGCAGTGTGCTATTCCAATCCCTCGACATCCTGAATTCCACCCGTGAGAGGCAGTCATGTTCAAAGGCATTTTGATCGACAAAGACGACAGCGGTTATCGCGCCAACCTGCAGGAGATCAACGACGAGCAGTTGCCGGAAGGCGATTTGACGGTACGCGTCGCGTACAGCACGCTGAACTTCAAGGACGGCCTGGCGATCACCGGCAGCAGCCCGGTGGTGCGCAAGTTTCCGATGGTGCCGGGGATCGATCTGGCGGGCACCGTCGAAGTCAGCTCGCACCCGGACTACAAGGTCGGCGATGCGGTGCTGCTCAATGGCTGGGGCGTCGGTGAAAACCACTGGGGCGGCCTGGCGCAGAAGGCACGACTCAACGGTGACTGGCTGATTCCGCTGCCCAAGGGATTCACCGCTGCGCAAGCGATGGCCATCGGCACGGCCGGTTATACGGCGATGTTGTGCGTCATGGCGCTGGAGCGCAACGGCGTGACCCCGCAACAGGGTGAAGTGCTGGTGACTGGCGCAAACGGCGGCGTCGGCAGTTTTGCCATCGCGTTGCTGAGCAAGCTGGGCTACCGCGTGGTCGCTTCGACCGGTCGGGTGTCGGAACACGAATACCTGAAACAACTGGGTGCCGGCGAAATCATTGATCGCGCCACTCTGTCGGAACCCGGAAAACCGCTGGCCAAAGAGCGCTGGGCGGGCGTCATCGATTCAGTCGGCAGTCACACGCTGGCCAATGCCTGCGCCAGCACCCGGGCCGAAGGTACGGTGGCCGCGTGCGGTCTGGCTCAGGGCATGGACTTTCCGGCGTCTGTGGCGCCGTTCATTCTGCGCGGCGTGACGCTGGCCGGGATCAACAGCGTGACCCAGCCCAAGGCGCGCCGCATCGAGGCCTGGGATCGTCTGGCGAAGGATCTGGATTTCAGCCTGCTGCCGCTGATCAGCCATGAAATCGGCCTCGGCGAAGCACTCGAAGCAGCCCCGAAGTTGCTCGCCGGGCAGTTGCGCGGGCGGGTTGTGGTCGACGTCAATCGCTGACACATTAGCGCCACCGCGGCCCGCACGGGCCGCACTTCGAGCTAATGGAGTGGCGTTTTCGATGGACTTACAACAGCAATACGTCGATGCATTCACGGTTTCCGGCCTGCGCGTACGCACCACCAACGCAGCCGAATACAATCCTGAAACCGCGCAGATCGGTCCGATGTGGGGGCAGTTTTTTGCCAAGGGGCTGGCCGAGGTGATTTCCGGCAAACTGACCGAGTCGTCAGTGTATGGCGTGTATTCGGCTTACGAGTCGGATGCCTCCGGGGAATTCGATGTCATCGCCGGGGTGGCGGTGACCGAACCGTCAGCAGACTTCGAGACGATCCGGATCGAAAGCGGCAATTATCTGATGTTCGAAGGGCGCGGCCCGTTGCCGGGAGCGGTCATCGAGACCTGGGGTCGAATCTGGCAGCACTTTGAAGCCAATCCGCAGATCGAGCGTCGATTCGCCACCGATTTCGAGGCCTATACCGGCCCCGAATCGGTGGCGATTTACATCGGCCTGCGTTAAGCCGGCGTTTCGCGCAGCAACAGCTCACGCTTGCGCTCCACGCCCCAGCGGTAGCCGCTGAGATTGCCGTCGCTGCGCACCACACGGTGGCACGGAATGGCTACCGCGAGGCTGTTGGCGCCGCAAGCCTGGGCCACTGCGCGCACGGCTTTTGGCGAGCCGATACGCAAGGCGATATCCGCATAGCTGGCGGTGCTGCCGACCGGTATTTCGCCCAGCGCCTGCCACACCCGTTCCTGAAACGCCGTGCCGCGCACATCCAGCGGCAAATCCAGCCCGATGGCAGGCGCTTCGATGAAGCCAACGACGCGGGCGATCAGTTGTTCGAACTCGGCATCGGCGCCGATCAGGTTGGCCCGGCGAAACTGGTCCTGCAGGTCGCACACCAATTGGTGCGGATCGTCCCCCAACAGAATCGCGCAGATCCCGCGCTCGCTCTGTGCCACCAGAATGGCGCCGAGCGAGCACTGGCCGACGGCGAAGCGGATGTCGTTGTTCTGGCCGGCGGCCCGGAAGTCGCCGGGTTTCATGCCCAGCACCTGATCGGCCGCCTCGTAGAAACGGCTGTTGGAATTGAAGCCAGCGTCATACAACGCCTCGGTCACCGAGCCGCCGTCTGCCAGACGCTGACGAACCCGGCGCGAACGATGCGCGGCGGCGTAGCCTTTAGGCGTCAGGCCCGTCGCAGCTTTAAACACGCGATGAAAATGAAAGGCGCTCAGGCCGGCGGTCTCGGCGAGATCGTTGAGCGCCGGCAGGTTTTCCGACGCCTCGATCTGTCGGCAGGCTGCGGCAACGGTGGCGGCGTGCTGTGCAGCGACTTCGGTCTGATCCTTGCTCGCCCGTTTGCTGGGGCGATAGCCCGCTGCCTCGGCGTCCTCGGCAGTGTCGAAAAACTCGACGTTCTGCGGTTTCGGCAAGCGCGCCAGGCTGCTGGGGCGGCAATAGATGCCGGTGGTTTTCACGGCATAGACAAATTGGCCGTCCGCCCGAGGGTCACGTGCCACGACAGCGGCCCAACGTGGATCGTCTTCAGTGTTCAGCGAGGTGGAAAGCGTTTTCATGATGGAGAGTCCGTTGACCTGTTGAATTTCAGGTTAACCAGTGCCACCGGCCGGAACACTCCGACCCTTGCGGTCAAACTTTGCAGGATTATCCAGCGGTGCGAAACGTCAGGTTGAAGCGCTGTTCGCCAAGGCGCGGGTGCCGACCAGGCTTGATCGGCAGGATGCCGTGATAGCGCAGCCGGTCGACACCGCCCCAGACCACCATGTCGCCGTGCAGCAGCGAAATCTTCTGGCTCCTGTCGCCGCGCGCGAAACCGCCGAACAGGAACGTTGCCGGCAAGCCCAATGACAGCGAAACGATCGGCGCCTCGTAGGCATTTTCGTCTTTGTCCTGATGCAACGACATCTTTGCGCCCGGGACATAACGATTGATCAGGCAGGAATCCGGTACGAAGTCGGCAAATCCGGCGCGTTTCGCTGCCGTCTGCGCCAACTCGCGAAACACCTCGGGCATGGCCGGCCAAGGGCGATGGCTCACGGGATCTTCAGATGAATAGCGATAGCCGCTCCGATCGGTGATCCAGCCCAGTGCACCGCAACTGCTGGTGGCCACCGACATGCTGAAACCTCCGGGTGTCATCATGTGGCGCAGCGGGGCGCAGGCGATGATCGATTCCAGGGCCGGCAACAACTGCTCGATTTGCGGCAGGGCAAAGCCGCGTAGCACCCAGGATTGCTCGCCGATCTGTTCGGCGCGCCGGGGCTGCTCGGATTCTGTGTCGGCGAACAGATCGAAGGTGGTTTGCATGATCGTCAGGTCGCGTCGTGGAAGATGATGCCCAGAGTATGCCGTTTTCCGCTGTGCAGTCGGCTGACACCGTGACGCATGGTCACCCGATAGTCGCCGCGCACGCCTTTGACCGGGCGCTGGTTGACGGCAAAGATCAGCGCGTCGCCTTTTCTCAGGTCCATCACCAGCGGACGGGACTGCATTCTCGGACGTTGTTCGGTCATGACGAACTCACCGCCGGTGAAGTCTTCGCCAGGTTCTGACAGAAGAATCGCCACTTGCAACGGAAACACATGTTCGCCGTACAGGTCCTGATGCAGACAGTTGTAGTCTTGCGGGCCGTATTGCAGCAAGAGCGGGGTAGGTCGCAATTGACCGGCGGCGTGACAGCGCTCGAGAAATTCGCTGTGTTGCTCTGGAAAGCGCGCTGGCAGGCCCATTCGTTCATGCCAGCGGTTGGCCAGAGGCACGAGTCGCGGGTAAAGCGCGCTGCGCAAGCGTTCCACCACGGGGGGAAGCGGATAGCGCAGGTATTTGTATTCCCCGCGCCCGAAACCGTGGCGGGTCATGATGACCTGGGATCGAAACGGTTCACTTTGTGGGTAAAGCGCACTCAACCGATCACAGGTGTCCGGGCGCAGCAGCGTGCGGATGACGGCACAACCGTCCTGATCCAGTTGCTGCTCCAGAGCAATCCAGTCGAGCGCATCGAGCGGGGAGGCGGGTGAGGGTGACATGCTGATTCCTTGGCTTACATTCAGGTATCAGTCTGGGCCGTCCACCCGGTCGCAACACTCCGCCGCTTGCGGTCGAATTTCGCCCGGGTCTTACAGGGCCTTGCTGACGCTGATGTCGCTGATCACATCATCGCTCTGGCCATGCAGGGCATCCAGTGCGGCCTTGGCTTCTTCCGGCGTGCCGTTTTCCAGCTGGGCGAACTCGAAGCGGCGTTCACCGTTGAGTTTGTACTTGATCACGTATTTGGTCGTTTGGGCCACGTTGATGCTTACCTGTCTGCGTTGGCGGAACTGCTCAGCTGAGTTTGGAGCTGGAGCGGCGAATGATCTTGATCGAGTGCGTCAGGATCGGCTTGCGGGTCACGCTGATCGCGCGGCGGTTGACGGTGTCGATGGTGATGTTCCAGAAACCGGTGCTCGGCGCGGTAATGCGGGCCGGGAATGTGTCGAAAGCACCGCCGTGATAGGTGTGACGGCCGCCATTCTTGAAGCTGCGGAAGTTGGCGTCGTTCATCAAGCGGATGTTGCAGGTTTGCGAGCATTGAATGACGACGATGTCGTCTTCGTTGAGGTGCTCGCGCTGGTGAATGAATTTCATGGGCGCCTCCAGAAGGGCTTTTTCTACAAAATCAAAACGATAGCATTGTCGATTGGCGCAGTTTATCAGCCCGGACAGGTTATTATCCGGCTGTCAGGCACCGCTTTGACAATTAAAAACAGATATTCACGATTCTATGTGAGTTAAATGCAGCAGGCCTCGGAGAAAAACGGCATTCGTGCTGTCGGAGGGTCTTTATCGGAGGTTTTGTATGAAGTGGGGTGTGGTGATTCTGCCGTTGGCATTGGCTATGGGTGGTTGCGCAAGCGTTTCGGAAATCAATGAAACGTTGCCGACCATGAACGTCATTTCCGGCAAGAAACCCCATGAATATGCTGAGTGCCTGGCCGAAAAGCTGTCAAGCAGCCGGGGTGCCCTGCAGGTAGAGCGGAGCAAGGACGAAGTACGGGTCATCGTTCCGGGCAAGCTGGGATCGGGTCCGGCCGCGGTGTTTGACATCGAGGATCGCTCCGGTGGCAGCAGCATCAAGCTGCACGAGCGGATGTCCAATGTGCCGCTGCGTCCATGGGATGTGCGCAAAGCCGCCACGGCCTGTATTTCCGGCTGATAGACTGTCAGCAGTCAGCATTGATGCCGTCACAGCGTTGCTGTGGCGGCATTGTCATTTCTGGGAGCGGTGAATGAAGAGAGAGCAGGTGCGTGAGCGACACAAGGAAGGGCTCATTGCGGCGACCCATGTGATCCAGAACCCGGCGAATCCGGGGGAGTGGATCGTGTTTTTCAAGAAGAGCGCCGGTCGCAGTTACTTCCTGGTCGACGATAACGACGAAGTCGAATCCTTCAACCGGCTCGACGACCTGATCGAGGTCGTGCGCGGGCTGGGTATCAAGTTCGCCGAAATTCACATGTAAGGCTATTTGCACACCACCACGACGCTGCGGGTTTTGTAGTTGCCGACGTCGACGCCCAGCGTCTTGTCGCTTTCCTTGGGCGCCGGTGTGCCGTCGGTCCCGACGATCCGATAACCCGTTCCGGCGCAGGATGCGTCCGCCTTTTCATAACAGGTGGCCCAGGAATTGGCTTCGCCGGAGCAGTCGATGCTCAACCCTTGTTCGCCGTTGTTCAGGTAGGTGGTCTGTGAGGTGGCGCAACCGGCCAGGGCCGCGAGCGCAATCAGGGGCAGGAAGCTGATGAGGGGGCGGTTGATCATGGCAATGTCGTCTTCGAGGAGGAGGGGGCTAGACGCTATGACAGCGCCGGCATGAAAAGGTTATAGCGATTGGCCACGTCTTTGTGCGCAGTCCAAAAAAAGCCCTGCGCGAAGGCAGGGCCGGGATTCGTCGTTGCGGATCAGTCTTGATCCTTGCCGCGACGTTTCGGTGCAGGAGGCGTGTAATCAAGCACCGCGGCTACTTCAATCGCCATCGCTTCAGTGGGCAACGGACCGGACACATCTTCGCCGTTGGCGGCGGTGATATGCCACTGGCCATCTTTCCCCTTGGCGACGGTGTACCCATTGATGATTTTTGCTGCGGACATCTAACGGCCTCGTTGGCTGGTTCAAAGGCGCCATGATAACGGTAAATGGCCAAACGGGCGCAGGTCGATGAGGTGTTCCGAGATCTTTGGGCTACGCTGATTGCGCAGCCTCTGTGTGCGGATGGAACTATCCGCCAGATTATTTCTCTATGTTGACATCGGTTAGCCAGTGCGGGGCATTGTAAGGTGCACGCCGCCTGATTAGACTGCGCCGAAACTCGTACACACAGCCCTTTCAAGGACTTATATGATCAAGAAATGCTTGTTCCCAGCAGCCGGTTACGGTACTCGCTTCCTCCCAGCGACTAAGGCCATGCCCAAAGAAATGCTGCCGGTGGTAAACAAGCCACTGATCCAGTACGGCGTCGAAGAAGCTCTGGATGCTGGCCTGAACGAAATCTCCATCGTGACCGGCCGTGGCAAGCGTGCCCTGGAAGACCACTTCGACATCAGCTATGAGCTGGAAAACCAGATCAAAGGCACCGACAAGGAAAAATACCTGGTCGGTATCCGCAAGCTGTTGGACGAGTGCTCGTTCTCCTACACCCGTCAGACCGAAATGAAAGGCCTGGGTCACGCAATCCTGACCGGTCGCCCGCTGATCGGTGACGAACCGTTCGCCGTGGTGCTGGCAGACGACCTGTGCGTCAACCTTGAAGGCGACGGCGTGCTGACCCAGATGGTCAAACTGTACAAGCAGTTCCGCTGCTCGATCATTGCCATCCAGGAAGTCGATCCGCAGGAAACCAGCAAGTACGGCGTGATCGCTGGCGAAATGATCCGCGACGACATCTACCGCGTACACAGCATGGTCGAGAAGCCAAAGCCGGAAGACGCACCGTCGAACCTGGCGATCATCGGCCGTTACATCCTGACCCCGGACATCTTCGACCTGATCGAACAGACCGAGCCAGGCAAAGGCGGTGAAATCCAGATCACCGACGCCCTGATGAAACAAGCCCAGAACGGCTGCGTGATGGCCTACAAGTTCAAGGGCAAGCGTTTCGACTGCGGTGGTGCTGAAGGCTACATCGAAGCAACCAACTTCTGCTTCGAGAACTTCTACAAGACTGGCAAGGCTTACTGATAGCGCCTGATCTGCCTGTACGAAAAAGCCACCTTCGGGTGGCTTTTTCATTTTCCGCCCCTATATCGGCAGGAGTGCTTGCCCAACGGACGACGGCGGGTATGCTGATCGCCTGCCGAGGAGATAGAAATGGCCTACGATTTTGACCTTTATGTGATTGGCGCCGGTTCCGGCGGTGTGCGGGCTGCGCGTTTTGCTGCCGGGTTCGGTGCGAAAGTGGCGGTGGCCGAGAGCCGTTATCTGGGCGGTACTTGCGTCAACGTCGGTTGCGTACCGAAAAAACTGTTGGTGTACGGCGCTCACTTTGCCGAAGACTTCGAACAATCCTCGGGTTTTGGCTGGAGCCTGGGTGAGGCGGATTTCGATTGGGCCACGCTGATTGCCAACAAGGATCGCGAGATCAATCGCCTGAACGGCATTTATCGCAATCTGCTGGTCAACAGCGGTGTGACGCTGCATGAAGCCCACGCGAAAATCGTTGGTCAGCACGAAGTTGAGGTCAACGGCGAGCGCTACACCGCGAAAAATATTCTGATCGCCACCGGTGGCTGGCCGCAGATCCCCGAGATTCCGGGGCATGAGCATGCGATCAGCTCGAACCAGGCGTTCTTCCTCAAAGAACTGCCCAAGCGTGTACTGGTCGTCGGTGGCGGTTACATTGCCGTCGAATTTGCCGGAATTTTCCATGGCTTGGGCGCCAACACGACATTGTTGTATCGCGGGGATCTGTTCCTGCGTGGTTTCGACGGTTCGGTTCGCAAGCATCTGCAGGAAGAACTGACCAAGCGCGGTCTGGATTTGCAATTCAATGCCGACATTGCCCGCATCGACAAGCAATCCGACGGCAGCCTGAAGGCGACCCTCAAGGATGGTCGCGTACTGGAAGCGGATTGTGTGTTCTATGCCACCGGCCGACGTCCGATGCTGGACAACCTGGGGCTGGAAAACACCGATGTGCAGCTCGACGACAAAGGCTTCATCAAAGTCGACGAGCAATATCAAACCACCGAGCCGTCAATTCTGGCGCTGGGCGATGTCATCGGTCGTGTGCAGTTGACGCCAGTGGCGCTGGCTGAAGGCATGGCAGTGGCACGGCGCCTGTTCAAACCTGAGCAATACCGTCCGGTGGATTACAAGATGATCCCGACGGCAGTGTTCAGCCTGCCGAACATCGGCACCGTCGGCCTGACCGAAGAAGAGGCGCGGGAAGCGGGTCACGACGTCGTGATCTACGAAAGCCGCTTCCGGCCGATGAAGCTGACCCTGACTGACTGCCAGGAGCGCACGCTGATGAAGCTGGTGGTCGATGGCAAGTCCGACAAGGTGCTGGGCTGTCACATGGTCGGGCCGGATGCTGGCGAGATCGTGCAAGGTCTGGCAATCGCGTTGAAGGCTGGCGCCACCAAGCGTGACTTCGACGACACCATCGGTGTGCACCCGACGGCGGCCGAAGAATTTGTCACCATGCGTACGCCGGTCGGCGCTTAAGTCTTTTTCGGTTCTGCTGCGTCTGGCGCTGCCGCAACGGTGGTGGCCAGGCGCAGACTGTCTTGCGCTTTGGTCAATTCCTTCTCCAATGACTGATTGAGCTGCGATTGCTCGTCGACGTTCTGCTTGAGCGTCTGACTTTCCAGCAGGGCCACGCGCAGGCGTTCCTGGAGGAGGGTGCGTTCGCTGTCGACGCGGGACGCTTGCTCCAACAGTTGATCCTGACGCTGATTGCTGTGCTTGAGCTGATCCTGCATCAGGCTCAGTTCGCGCACGGTGCCGCGATTTTCGGTCAGCAGGCGCTCGTTGTCGCGGTGCAGCTGGGTGATCTCGTCCTGACGTACCAGTGCGCTTTGCTGCGCCTGGCGCAACTCCATCTGCAACTGCTGCACCTGGGTTTCGTGACGACTTTGTTCCTGCTCGCGCTGTTCCTTGATGGCGTTGCGGTAGTGCTCAAGCGCATCACGGGCGTGCAGGTGCTTTTCTTCCAGCGAGCGGATCTGCTCGTCCTTGTCCTGCAAGCGCAATTCAAAATCGGCCAGCGCCTGATTCAGCCCGGCGTTGCGGGTCTGTTCGGTCTGCAGCATCGAGCGGGTATCGCTCAGGGCTTCTGATTCCTTGGCCAGTGCTGCGGCCTGAATGTCGTGCTTCTTCTCCAGTTGCGCGTGATCCTGACGAAGCTGATTCAGCTCGTCCTCCAGCGCCTGACGCTGTTGCTCGTACTGCTCGCGCGCCTGATCAATCGGCTCCTGAGCCTGTTCTTTCAAGCGTTGGGCAAGGCGCGTGACGAGCGCCAGCAGCTCGTCATCGATGGGCTCTGCCGAAGGATCGGCCGGTTCGCTGCCGTCATCCAGCTCCTTCAGATAACGATGAATCGTGGTTTTTGAACCCGTATTGCCCAGTTCGATGCGTACTGCGTCGATGCTGGGGTGTTCGCCACGGGCGAGGATCGCTGTGCGCGCGATCTGGACTACTGCTTTGTTAACGCCGCCACGGGCCATATCTGCTCCTACCATTTCGTACTGTGGTACATGCCACCAAAGTACGCAGTGTACCATGTTGAAAATAAAGTAAAACAAGCACCGATAAACGGGCGGGATATACTGGTATTACCCCATGTGAAACCCCTAAAATCGGTTTCCGCACAAACCCTCAGTACGCCGCGAGAAAATCAGCCCATGAGCGATATCGATCGCTATCTGCAAGCCGCCACCCGTGACAACACCCGCCGCAGCTATCGTTCGGCCGTCGAGCATTTCGAAACGGTCTGGGGTGGGTTCCTGCCCGCGACAGCGGACAGCATCGCGCGGTATCTGGTGGCGCATGCCGGCGTGCTGTCGGTCAACACGCTGAAGTTGCGTCTGTCGGCGCTGGCGCAGTGGCACAACAGTCAGGGCTTTGCCGATCCCACCAAGTCGCCGGTGGTGCGCAAAGTGTTCAAGGGCATTCGCGCCCTGCATCCCGCGCAGGAAAAACAAGCCGAGCCACTGCAACTGCACGATCTTGAGCAGACCGTCGCCTGGCTTGAGCAGGAAATGAAAGACGCCCGGGAACAACAGGACCGGCCGCTGCTGCTAAGAGCTTGTCGCGACCGCGCGTTGATCCTTCTGGGCTTCTGGCGCGGCTTTCGCAGCGATGAACTGTGTCGGGTGCAGATCGAGCATGTGCAGGCGCACGCCGGCAGCGGCATTACCCTGTACCTGCCGCGCAGCAAGGGCGATCGGGAAAACCTCGGGCAGACCTATCAGGCGCCGGCGCTGTTGAAGCTATGCCCGGTGCAGGCTTACATCGAATGGATCACCGAAGCGGCACTGGTGCGAGGTCCGGTATTTCGCGCCGTCGACCGCTGGGGCAATCTGAGCGAGGAGGGCTTGCACGCCAACAGCGTGATTCCGTTGCTGCGTCAGGCCCTGGAGCGCGCGGGAATCTCCGCCGAGCGCTACACCAGCCATTCCCTGCGGCGCGGCTTCGCAACCTGGGCCCATCAAAGCGGCTGGGATCTCAAATCGTTGATGAGTTACGTGGGCTGGAAGGATATGAAGTCCGCCATGCGCTATGTTGAAGCGAGCCCCTTTCACGGGATGGCCCGGATTACGGATAAGCCGCTGTCGCCGTAGATATCGTTTTCTTCTATTAATACCCTCAGCTAATAGCGAAAACAAATCAGCAGCATCAGGTTTGCCAATGAGCCATCCGTCGAGTGACTGGGTAGGATTCACCCATCGAATTCACAACCCTGACGGAGAGTCATCAATGCCTATCATCAACAGCCAAGTAAAACCGTTCAAAGCTACCGCGTTCAAAAACGGCGACTTCGTACAAGTCTCGGACGCTGACCTGAAAGGCAAATGGTCCGTAGTGTTCTTCTACCCGGCCGACTTCACTTTCGTTTGCCCAACCGAGCTCGAAGACCTGGCTGACAACTACGCCGCCTTCCAGAAACTGGGCGTAGAGATCTACAGCGTTTCGACCGACACCCACTTTGCCCACGCTGCCTGGCACAACACTTCGCCAGCCATCGGCAAAATCCAGTACACCATGATCGGCGACCCGACTCAGGTCATCTCCCGCAACTTCGACGTGCTGATCGAAGAAGCTGGTCTGGCGGATCGTGGCACCTTCGTGATCAACCCTGAAGGCCAGATCAAAATCGTTGAACTGAACGATGGCGGCGTTGGCCGTGACGCTTCCGAGCTGCTGCGCAAAATCAAGGCTGCTCAGTACGTTGCTGCTCACCCAGGCGAAGTTTGCCCGGCCAAATGGAAAGAAGGCGAGGCCACTCTGGCTCCGTCCCTGGACCTGGTCGGCAAGATCTAAGTCTGTGACACGCAATGCAGGGCGGGACTCCGCACCTACTTAAGTAAGCTGCACCGCCCAATAGAAAAGCCCGGGCGAGATTCGCTCGGGCTTTTTTTCGCCTCAAATAAAGTCAGGAGATCGCCCGTATGTTGGACGCCAATCTTAAAGCCCAGTTGAAATCGTACCTGGAACGGGTCACCCAGCCGATCGAGATCGTTGCTTCACTCGACGACGGTGCGAAATCCCGTGAAATGCTCGACCTGCTGAAAGACGTTGCCAGTCTTTCGCACCAGATTACCTTGATCGACAGCGGCGACGATGCACGCAAACCGTCGTTCTCGGTCAACCGCCCCGGTGCCGATATCAGCCTGCGTTTCGCCGGCATCCCGATGGGCCATGAATTCACTTCGCTGGTGCTGGCCTTGCTGCAAGTCGGCGGCCACCCTTCGAAGGCCAGTGTCGAAGTGATCGAGCAGATCCGCTCGCTCAAGGGCGAGTTCAACTTCGAGACTTATTTTTCGCTGTCCTGCCAGAACTGCCCGGACGTCGTTCAGGCACTGAACCTGATGGCCGTGCTGAACCCGAACATCCGCCATGTCGCCATCGACGGCGCGCTGTTCCAGGACGAAGTCAATGATCGCAAGATCATGGCCGTGCCGAGCATCTACCTGAACGGTGAAAACTTCGGTCAGGGCCGCATGGGCCTGGAAGAAATCCTCGCCAAGCTCGACGCCGGCGCCATCGAGCGTCAGGCCGAGAAAATCAGCGCCAAGCAAGCCTTTGATGTGCTGGTGGTCGGCGGTGGCCCGGCCGGTGCTTCGGCGGCGATCTACGCCGCACGTAAAGGCATTCGCACCGGTGTTGCAGCCGAGCGCTTCGGCGGTCAGGTGTTGGACACCATGGCCATCGAGAACTTCATTTCCGTGCAGGAAACCGAAGGCCCGAAACTGGCGACCGCGCTGGAAGAACACGTCAAGCAATACGACGTCGACATCATGAACCTGCAACGCGCCGACAAGCTGATCCCGGGCAAGAATGGCGAGCTGCATGAGGTTCACTTCGCCAGCGGCGCGACCCTCAAGGCCAAGAGTGTGATTCTGGCGACCGGCGCGCGGTGGCGTGAAATGAACGTGCCGGGCGAGCAGGAATACCGCAACAAAGGCGTGGCGTACTGCCCGCACTGCGACGGCCCGCTGTTCAAAGGCAAGCGTGTGGCGGTGATTGGCGGCGGTAACTCCGGCGTCGAAGCGGCTATCGATCTGGCCGGTATCGTCTCTCACGTCACCTTGCTGGAGTTCGACGTTCAGCTGCGCGCCGACGCCGTATTGCAACGCAAGCTGCACAGCCTGCCGAACGTCACCGTGATCACCAGTGCACTGACCACTGAAGTCACCGGCGATGGCCAGAAGGTCAATGGTCTGCGCTACAAGGATCGCAACACTGACGAGCTGCGCACGGTCGAGCTGGAAGGGATCTTTGTGCAGATCGGTCTGCTGCCCAACACCGATTGGCTCAAAGGTACTATCGAGCTGTCGCCGCGCGGCGAGATCATCGTCGACAACCGCGGTGAAACCTCGATCCCGGGTATCTTCGCTGCCGGCGACGTGACCACCGTGCCGTACAAGCAGATCGTGATTGCAGTGGGCGAGGGCGCCAAGGCTTCCCTCAGTGCTTTCGATCACCTGATCCGCACTTCGGCTCCGGCGTAAATCCCGGGCCTGAAAAAGAAAAACCCCCATCAGCGATGATGGGGGTTTTTCTTTGCGTGTTGCTTTTTACCCAGGTCCAGCTTTACAGCGGAGCTGGCTGAATGATCTCGACCCAGTAGCCATCCGGATCCTTGATGAACGCCAGGCTCTTCATGCGGCCATCGGTCAGGCGCTTCTGGAAGTCGCAGCCCAACTCTTCAAAGCGTGCGCAGGCAGCGACGATGTCCGGTACCGAAATGCAGATGTGGCCGAAACCGCGCGGGTCGGTGTTGCCGTTGTGGTAGGCGAAGTCTGCGTCGTTCTCGGTGCCGTGGTTGTGGGTCAGTTCCAGAATGCCGGGAATCGACTTCATCCACTCGGTGCGGGCAGCGGCGTCGGCCGGAATCTGCGATTTGTCGACCAGCGCGAGGAAGTACAGGCTGAATTCCGCTTCCGGGAAATCACGCTTCTCTACCAGCGAGAAACCCAGTACGCGGGTGTAGAAATCCAGCGACTTGGTGATGTCTTTGACGCGCAGCATGGTGTGGTTGAACACGAAGTTGCGGGTTGCGCTGTCCGGGGTGGCGGTGACGCCAGGGAAAGTGTTCAGTTCTTGCAGGCTCATGGGCCCTCCGTAACAAATTGGGGCGAGTGAATGGGCGCAATGATACGCATGCCTGGCAGCATCGCCAAACCGAAAGCGCGGGCTTGCCCTGCGGGCGGGCGGGCCTCAGACTTTACGGCTCAATCCGCGAGTGCCTCTGGTAATGATCCGACCGTTCAAATCGCTGTTCGTTTTCCTGGGTTTTTCCCTGCTTGCTCTGCCGGCATTTGCCGAGGCGCCGAGCATCACCTGGCCCGCCGGTTGGGAAGTCGAGGCGCTGCCCGAAACCTCCCCGGAAGTCTCCCGTCAGCGGGCAGTGAAGATTGACGCCGATGGCAATCAGGTGATGGTGATGGAGTTGACGATGACCCGCGTGGAAAGTGGTCATCAGGTCAACTTGCAGGGCGTGTTGCTGGAAATGCGCAAGTCGGTGCAGAAAGACTTTTTCCAGAGCGGTTATCAGAGTGTCTGCAACAAGGTTCACGCGAGTACGCTGGGCTCGATGACTGCGCTTGAAACCACTTGTACGGTGACTGAAAACGGCCGTCATGTGTTGTCGCAAACATTGGTTGCAGCGGTCGAGGCGGATAAGGCTTACGTACTTTCGTATGCCGGGCAGGCGGAGGTTTATAAGGCGAGCGGCGACGACATAATGGCTGCGCGAAACAGCTTGAAATTCTAGTCGTCTGTTCGTGGTCAGCCTGATGTTAGATACCGGAACTGATTAAACATAAAGTTAATCTCCGGCTAACGGGGCAACATTCGGAAGCATAGTTTCAGCGCGAGAACGGTTTGAGATTCAACTTGCCCGCCAGAAAAATCGTTGCATTTGTTAAATATTGTCCGAAAAAAAGCCCTGCATATGCAGGGCTTTCATGTTTGCGAGGGATTAACCGCGCAACCAGGAATCAACGGTGGCTGCACCGTATTGTTCCTTCCAGGCTTTCAGGCCACGGTGGTTGCCACCCTTGGTCTCGATCAGCTCGCCGGTGTGCGGGTTCTGATAGACCTTGACCACGCGAGCGCGGCGGGTTTTAGGTGCGGCGGTCGATTGCAGACCGGATTTCGCCGGGTTCGGATCGAGAATGGCGATGATGTCTTTCAGGCCTTTGCCGTAGGTTTTCATCAGCCCCTGGAGCTTTTCTTCGAATTCGATTTCTTTCTTGAGCCCGGCATCGTTCTTCAGCGATTCCAGCTGCTTGAGCTGTTCCTGAAGGGCCTTTTCAGCTGCACGAAATTCAGCGAGTCTGGACAATATCTTTACTCCAATAGTGTGTTTGGCTGATACCAACCGCAAACAAAGCTATAAGCCAAGAGCCTTGAAGCGACTCGGTGATAATGGCTCACCTGCCCATCTTGCAACAGGTAAGAAAAATTGTAGTAGTTAATGCGACAAGAGTAAATCCTGACTTTTTCTTCATGTAACAACAACGCTGTTTTGTATCAATTTGGTGCGAGCTGTCGGCGAGTCAGGATTTATCCCGCCAAGTTAATGATGAGTTAATGCTTCGATGAAGTCTGCAGCCGGCATCGGTTTGCCGAAAAGGTAGCCTTGCAGAAAGTTGACATGGTGGGCTGCCAGATAATCACACTGGGCTTGCGTCTCGACACCTTCGGCCACAATGCCCAGATCCAGTTTGGTGGAAAGCTCGATGATGCTGTCCAGAATGTGCCGGGACAGGGCGTCTTTATCGATCATGGCGACAAATGTCTGATCGATCTTGAGGAAGTCGACATTGAAAGTCCTCAAGTAGCCAAGGCTTGAATGGCCGGTACCAAAGTCGTCAATCGCGATCTTCACGCCCATTGCACGCAGTTGCGCGAACAGTTGATGGGTAATGTCGGACGGCTCGATCAGCTCGCGTTCGGTCAGTTCCAGAACCAGGCTGATGCTGCCGGGCTGGAACGCTGACAAAAATTCACGGCAATCCTCAATCAGCTCCAGATCGTGGCAGTGGCTGTCGGTGATGTTGATGCCGATGTGGAACGGCGCGGTAAAGGTCGCTGACAGCGGCCCCAGCACGACAGCAGTTTGCTGCATCAAGGCGCGGGTCATCGGCACGATCAACCCGGAGTGTTCTGCAAAGGGTATGAACAGGTCCGGACGCACCAGCCCCTCCTTGGGATGGTTCCAGCGCATCAGCACTTCCGCGCCCGACCAGCGTTTGCTGTCGCCGTGCACCACCGGTTGAAAGTACGGAATGAATTCTCCCGCCTCCAGCGCTCGCAGCATTTCATGGCTGGGCGAGGTGGAGCGCCTCTGCAAGATGTAGCCGATCGCTCCCGATACCGCACCGAAGAACATCAGCAGACTGAACAGCGGCGGGTACTCGTCTTTCATGTAGCGCCAGGTTTCGCCTGCCGGAAACGCGGCGCTGACCGAGAACGCATAGTGCGACGAGTGCAAGGTACTTTGCGCCACGGGTAACGCGGGCAGGGCGCCCTGATGCACTTTGCCGTCGGCGGAGAGCCAGTTGTTGCCGACTTGCAGCAATAACAACGTGTGCCGGCCGATCAGGCGCAGAATGTTGCTCAGGTGATAGCCGTCCAGCGTGGTCAGTGCGCCGCCGCGGCCCTCGCTCAGGCGATAGACCAGCAGCGCGGTGTCAGGCGTGACCGGGTTGCCGTTCATGAGCCACAACTTGCCCTGGGCGTAGTCGCCCGGATTCACCGCTTCCTTGAAGTCGCCGAACAGCGAACTGCAATAGAGATTGTCGTCCCACACCAGATTGGTCGAGCGCACGAACGGACGGCGAGTGACTTGTTCGCGCAACGCCAGTTTGACGGTCTCGCAGGTCTGGCCGGCCAAAGGCAACAGTTCGCGGGCGGCCTGGGCGGTGTTGTCGAGCATCAGTTCGAACTGCCGCAGGGCTTCATCGGCGGTGTGTTGCGAACTCTGCTGAAGGGCGCGTCCGGCCTGCATATAAAGAATCACGCTGCCGAGTACGATCGGCAGCAGGCCGCACAGTAATGTCACGATAATCCGGGTGCTGCGATTGCGGCGGGGCCTGACGGTCAGTGGCATTGGCGCATCCTGTCGCGGTGGAGTGGGGCTCTTGATGGCAGGCGAAGCGTGCGCGCAAAGCCCGAGGTCTGAGCCCATGATAGATGGCCAATGACAGCTGCGCCGATCAAAGATAATCCAGCCGAGTTGCTAGCTGAATGAATGCCAGCGTGGCGGGCGATGCCTGGCGCTGATCCAGCACCGCCAGACCGACTTGCCGGGTGACGGCGGGGGACAGCGGTCGCTTGACATAGCGCGGGTCGGGATCAAAAGGCAACGAACCTTCGGCCACCACGGTCATCGCATCGCCCCGGCCCACGGTGTCGAGGGTGCTGAGCAGTTGTGAGCAGCGATAGCGGATGTTCGGGCTCAACCGGGCGGCATTGAACAGGCGCGATACCAGCTCCGACGAACCGGCCTCGGTCAGCACGAACGGATCGTTGCATAAGTCTTTCAGCGTCACGGATTCGTGCGCCGCCAACGGGTGACCGAGCGGGAGCAGGGCGACCATCTGATCTTCGATCAAGGCAAAGGTGTCGAAGCGCTCCTCGGGCAACACCACAAAACCGATGTCGATCCGCCGCTCCTCCAGCCACTGAATCACTTGCCGATCCGGGCCTTCATCGATGTGCACTTCGATCCCCGGATGTGCCTGGCGATATTGCTGAAGAATCTTCGGCAACAATTTGATCGAGGACGTCGGCCCGAACGAGCCGATGCGCAAGGTTCCGCGTTTCATGCCGCGCGCATCCGCCGCCTCCTGGCGCAAGGTGTTTGCCAGCCCGAGCATCGCCCGCGCCCGCAACAGCAATTGCTCGCCGATGTCGCTCAGTTCCACTTGGGATTGATGGCGGCGCAGCAGTTCGACGCCCAGTTCCTGTTCCAGAGATTTCAAGGCGTGGGACACCGCCGACTGGGAAATCCCCAGACGATGGGCGGCGAGGGTGAAACCGCGCAGTTCGGCCACCAGCGAGAAGATTTCGAGTTGGGTCAGGGTCATGAGTAAAGACTCATTTTACGATGATGAGGAATCAATCGAATGATACGTCATCCGTCAGTCTCATCGTTGGGAGCGTTATGAGTTGTCATGAACCTGTCCGTCCGGCCGCCTCGGACATGCCCGTCTACCTGAACCTGGCCCTGGTCACCATGATCTGGGGCGGAACGTGGGTGGCCGGGCGGTTTCTTGCTGGCAGCCTGAGCCCGGTGTTCGCCGCCAGCCTGCGGTTTCTGCTGGCCAGTGTGGCGTTGGTCGTGTGTTTAAGGCTCGCTCGAATACGGTTGGCGCGGCCCACGTTCAGGCAATGGCTGCTACTGGCCCTGTTGGGGTTCTTCGGAATTTTCTTCTACAACCTGTGCTTCTTTTACGGGTTGCAGTACATCAACGCTTCCCGGGCCTCGTTGATCGTGGCGCTGAATCCAGCGGTCATTGGTCTGGCGTCATGGCTGCTGTTCAAGGAGCGGCTGAGTCGATTGAAGGTGATCGGCATCGCAATCTGCATCAGCGGGGCGGGTGTGGTGATCGTCAGTCGCAATCCGCAACTGCTGAGCGAAACGCCGGACGACTGGATTGGCGACCTGCTGATCCTCGGCTGCGTTTTGAGCTGGGGCGTCTATTCGCTGTTCTCCCGCAGCCTCAACCAGAGCATCGGCCCGGTGCAGACCGTGACCTTTTCGATTCTGCTGGGCACCCTGATGTTGTGGGCGCTGGCCCTGAGCCGTGGCGAAGTCGACGTTGCAGCGCTGGCCGCGCTTGGCACGCGCCAATGGCTGAGCCTGGCCTATCTGGGCGTGCTCGGCTCGGCGCTGGCCTACATCGGTTACTACGATGGCATCCGCAAGATCGGCGCCACGCGCTCCGGCGTGTTCATCGCGCTCAACCCGCTGACCGCCGTGCTGGCCGGTGCAATCCTGCTGGGCGAACAGCTGACGCTGGCCATGTGCCTGGGCGGCGTGCTGATTCTGGCGGGCATCTGGCTATGCAACAAACCCCTTGCACCGGCCGGAAAAAAGCGGATTTTATAGAGAGGGCAGACAACCCTATTTACGCTGTGTAGAATCGGGTTACGCATACAATAATAATCGTCTTCTGGCAGCAGAAGCCTCGCCCGCAAGAGCCTTGGGTCGACAATGAAGATATTCGGGTTTCAACTGATCTACGGTGACTTCCTCGCCCGCAGTGTGCGTGGCATCTCCTGTGCGCCACCCACCGGTCTCAGCATTACTGACAAATAACTCTGGTTAATTGATAAGAATGATGAGGCGCCAACCATGGCAGATTTATACGAAAACCCAATGGGCCTGATGGGCTTCGAGTTCATCGAGTTCGCATCGCCGACACCCGGCACCCTGGAGCCGATTTTCGAGATCATGGGCTTCACCAAGGTCGCGACCCACCGTTCCAAGAACGTGCACCTGTATCGTCAGGGCGCGATCAACCTGATCCTCAACAACGAACCCCACAGCGTTGCTTCGTACTTCGCGGCCGAACACGGCCCGTCGGTGTGCGGCATGGCGTTCCGGGTCAAGGATTCGCAGAAGGCCTACAACCGTGCACTGGAACTGGGCGCACAGCCGATCCACATCGAAACCGGTCCGATGGAACTGAACCTGCCGGCGATCAAAGGCATTGGCGGCGCGCCGCTTTACCTGATCGACCGTTTCGGCGAAGGCAGCTCGATCTATGACATCGACTTCGTGTTCCTCGAAGGCGTTGACCGCAACCCGGTCGGTGCCGGCCTGAAGATCATCGACCACCTGACCCACAACGTGTATCGCGGTCGCATGGCCTACTGGGCGAACTTCTACGAGAAGCTGTTCAACTTCCGTGAAATCCGCTACTTCGACATCAAGGGCGAATACACCGGCCTGACCTCGAAAGCGATGACCGCGCCGGACGGCATGATCCGCATCCCGCTCAACGAAGAATCGTCGAAGGGCGCCGGGCAGATCGAAGAGTTCCTGATGCAGTTCAACGGCGAGGGCATCCAGCACGTGGCGTTCCTCACCGACGACCTGGTCAAGACCTGGGATCAGTTGAAGAAGATCGGCATGCGCTTCATGACCGCGCCGCCGGACACCTACTACGAAATGCTCGAAGGCCGCCTGCCGAATCACGGCGAGCCGGTCGATCAACTGCAATCGCGCGGCATCCTGCTCGACGGTGCGTCGGACAAGGAAGACAAGCGTCTGCTGCTGCAGATCTTCTCGGAAACCCTGATGGGCCCGGTGTTCTTCGAATTCATCCAGCGCAAAGGCGACGATGGTTTCGGCGAAGGCAACTTCAAGGCACTGTTCGAATCGATCGAGCGTGACCAGGTGCGTCGTGGCGTGCTCGCTACCGAGTAATCCGCATCAGATGTAAAAAAGCCCGGCCTGCAGAAATGCAGGCCGGGCTTTTTACTGCGCGTCTTACGGTCGCCGTTGGCGCATCAGGTGCTTGAAGCCTTCAAACACCAGCACCACGACTGCGAGCCAGATCGGGATGTAGGTCAGCCATTCACCGGGTTTGATGCTTTCGCCGAGCAGCAGCGCCACACCCAGCAGCAACACCGGCTCAACGTAACTCAACAAACCGAACAGACTGAACGGCAGCAAGCGGCTGGCGATGATGTAGACCACCAGTGCCGAGGCACTGATCAGACCGAGCAACGGAATCAGCCACATCAACCCCGGGTACTGATCGAACACGCCGAAACCCTGTTCGCCGCCGCGCACAAACCAGTACGCCACCGGCAGCATCAAAGTCATGTCGACCCACAGGCCGCCGAGGTTGTCGGTCTTGAGGTATTTGCGCAGCACGAAGTACAGCGGGTAACCGACGACCACCACCAGCGTCGCCCAGGAAAACCCGCCGACCTGATACAACTCGTTCAACACGCCGAGGCTGGCAAAAAACACCGCGACTTTTTGCAGGTACGACAGGCTTTCGCCATAAGCGATGCGGCCGGTCAGGACCATGGCCAGCGGCAACAGGAAGTAGCCCAGCGACACATCAAGGCTGTAGCCATTGAGCGGCGCCCACATGAACAGCCACAACTGCACGCCCAGCAACGCGGACGAAACGATCAGGCCACCGATCAACTTCGGCAGCGCAGGGATCCGGCGCAGCAACTCCAGCACCCGCCGCCATTCGCCGGACAGCAACATGAACACGGTCATGCAGGGCACGGTCAGCAGCATCCGCCAACCGAAGATTTCCACGCCGCTCAACGGGGTGAGCAGCGAGGTGTAGTAATACATCACGGCAAACAGCGTCGATGCTGTTACCGATAGAGCAATGCCTTTAGACAAACTGTCCTCGCGGGGGTGATGGTGAAACGGGGCGCGCAGGATACGTGGTTTTTGTGGTGAATATTGGTCGGAGTGGTCAATATTTTCTACATGAGTTCAAAAGCCCCTCACCCTAACCCTCTCCCGGAGGGAGAGGGGACTGACCGAGGTGTCTCACGAGTTTCAGCGACGTGAAAGTCCGAATCGATTATGGATTCAACACAACAGCTTCAGGCAAAAGCTTAGCTTCAATATTCCCCAATCGGTTCCCTCTCCCTCCGGGAGAGGGTTAGGCGGGCGGCGTTCCGATGAGGGCAGCAATCTCAAGCCGAACGCGATTTCCGGCCCGACACAAAATGGCTCACATCATTAAACCCCGGCGTAGACGCATGCCCCGGCGTCACCAGCGAGTCGATAAACGCCTCATCCTCCGCCGTAATCTTCACCGCCTGCGCCTTGGTGTACGCATCCCACTGTTCCTCAGTACGCGGCCCGACAATCGCCGACGTCACCGCGCCGTTGTTCAGCACCCAGGCAATCGCAAACTCGACAATCCCGACCCCACGTTCCTGGGTGTATTGCTGAATCTGCTGGGCAATGCGCAGCGACTCCACCCGCCATTCAGTCTCCAGAATCCGCTTGTCCTGGCGCCCGGCGCGGCTGTTGGCGTCCGGTGTCACGTCCGGTGCGTACTTGCCGCTGAGCACGCCACGGGCCAGCGGGCTGTAAGGCACCACGCCGAGGCCGTAGGTCTGGGCAGCGGTGATCTGTTCGGTTTCGGCCTGACGGTTGACGATGTTGTACAGCGGCTGGCTGATTACCGGGCGATCGACGCCCAGTTTGTCCGCCACGCGAATCACCTCGGCAATCCGCCAGCCGCGATAGTTCGACAGGCCCCAATAACGGATCTTGCCCTGGCGAATCAGATCGCCAATCGCCGAGATCGTCACCTCCAGCGGGGTGTTGTGGTCTTCGCGGTGCAGGTAATAGATGTCGAGATAGTCGGTGCCGAGCCGGGTCAGGCTGGCCTCCAGACCATTGAAGATGTGCTTGCGGTTCAGACCGCTGCGATTCGGCACGCCATCGACCGGGCCGAAACCGACCTTGGTCGCCAGCACCCATTCATGCCGATGACGGGCGATGGCCTCACCGACGATCTCTTCCGAGCGGCCGTTGGTGTAGACATCCGCGGTGTCGATGAAGTTGATGCCCTGATCCCACGCCTTGTCGATGATGCGCAGCGAGTCTTCTGCGCTGGTCTGCTCGCCGAACATCATCGTGCCGAGGGTGAGGGTGGACACCTGCAACCCCGAGTGACCCAGTGTGCGATAGCTCATGCCGAAATCCTTTTGTCGGTGGGAAAGCTTCCATCAAATACCAGAAGCGCCCGACGCGGCAAAGTGAATTTATCGGCGCAACGCCTCGCAGCGCTCGCGTAAAAACGCCTGCAACACCTTGACCCGTTCCGACACCTGCACCCGATGCGGGCACAACAAATTGAATGGCACGCTCTCGCCATGCCAGTCATCGAACAGCGTTACAAGCTGCCCGGCGCGCACGTCTTCGGCCACGTCGAGCCAGGCCTTGTAGGCGATGCCGTGCCCGGCGAGCGCCCAGCGGCGAGCGACTTCACCGTCGTCGCTGAGGTAGTCGCCGCGTACTTCGACCTCGACGGTTTCGTCCTCGCGATGGAAGCGCCAGGTGTTATAGGGCCGGCCGTTGCGCAGGTAGAGCAGGGCGCTGTGCTCGCTCAATTCGGCAGGATTTTGCGGCGTGCCGTGGCGTTCCAGATACGCGGGGCTGGCGCAGGCCACACGACGATGCTCAGGCAGAATCGGCAAGGCCACCAGCGTCGAATCACTCGGCACGCCAAAACGCAGCGCCACATCCACCGTCTCGCGAAACAGATCCGCATGCCGGTCGTTGAGCAGCAATTGCAGTTGAATGTGCGGGTGCTCGCGCTTGAAATCATCCAGCCACGGCAGCAACACATTGCGCCCGAAGTCCGACGGCGCCGCCAGTTGCAGCACGCCGCTCAGGCCTTCGGTCTGCTGCTTCAGCGCCTGTTCGCCCTCGGCCAGGGTGGCCAGCGCCAGACGCACGCTTTCCAGATAACGCCGGCCTTCTTCGGTCAGGCGCATGCTGCGGGTCGAGCGGGCGAAGAGGCGGATGCCGAGGCGGGTTTCCAGGCGTTTCAATGCGATGCTGGCGGCGGCCGGCGTCAGCTCCAGCGCCCGGGCGGCGGCGGAGATGCTGCCGGAGTCGGCGGTGCGGACGAAGATTTCCAGATCGAGGATCGAGCTCATTAGTAAAAATCCGTTGAAGATCCTTGGCGTTTTGCGGGATTTTTCCGGGATTGGCAAGCGCAGATACTGAAATCCTGAATAACCGCAGGAGACAGACATGACGTGGACATTTGATCATCTGGCCTTCAACACTGGTGACGGTCAGGCGCTGCAGGACGCTTTTGGTGGGTTGTTGGGATTGACGCCGGGGCGGCGGCCGCCGTTTCCGTTTCCCGGGCGGTGGTTGTATCAGGATGGGGAGGCGTTGGTGCATGTGATTGAGCAGCCCGCGCTGGATGAGGCCGCGTTAAGTCATATTGCGTTTCGTACCGATGAAGATGCGGCGGTGGTTTTGAAGCGGGTGCAGGGCAGTGGGTTGCCGTATCAGGTGGCGCAGGTGCCGGAGGATGGGGTCTGGCAGATTTTTGTGCAGATGCCGGGCGGGTTGGTGCTTGAGCTGGATGCGAAAAGCAGTGCGTGATGCTCGTTCCCACGCTCTGTGTGGGAATGCCTCAAGGGACGCTCCGCGTTCCAGCTCTGGAAGGGACGCGGAGCGTCCCGGGCTGCATTCCCACGCGGAGCGTGGGAACGATCTGGAGTGGGGTGTTTAAGTGAAGTGTTTAAAGGACACGTTCGGACACGCACCCAGGCTACACAACCTTGCGCCGTTGCCTACGACTAAGCCAGAATCCGCCGGCTTGTGCGCTCAAGGGCCGGGTTTTATCGTTGTCCCGTCGCTGAAATACAGCGATCGGGTTTGGTAGCCCGGATCTGACTTGTTGCGCAATTCACCGTATTCGGACGCTTATCCGTCCGTGCTTTTATGGTGGCCATGCGTGGGGCGCTTTCGAGCGCGCCGGTTTTCCAAGTCACCGGTCTACCAACCCGTGTATGGCCACCACCTCTTCGTTTGGTAGCGAAGTTTGATGGCTCCATTTTTCTGATTTGGAGATTCAAACGTGATCAAACCAACACCCAACCCACCCGAAACCGACACCACCTCGCCCTACGAATCCCTCGACTCCAAGACCTTCCACGAAGCCGCCGAACGCGCCCTCGATCACTACCTCAATCCGCTGCTCCCCAGAAAACCGCTGCTAAAACCCAACACCCGCTACCTCATCGCCCCCGGTATCGACAGCGAAGAACTGCTGGCCGATGCCTCTGAAACCCTGACTTGCGCCAAAACCATGGCCACTAACTTCGCCGGGCTGGTGGACGGATCGCAGCGACACGTGCTGCTGGGCATTGCGCAATTGATCATGCTGAGTGAACTGGCGGTGAACCGGGCGCTGGATAATCTGGAGTTGAAGACAGAAACACCGCTCTAGCCAGATCCTTAGCCTGATCGTTCCCACGCGGACGGTTCGACGCCTCGACGTGGGAACGATCTAAATGAAAAACGGCCCGTAATGGGCCGTTTCTGTATTTCGACTAAGGCTTAAGCCCGCAACGTCCGCGTCATCCGCAACGCCAGCAAACTCCCGCCGACAATCACACCCGCCAGCAGATACAACGCCGCATCCGTCGACCCGGTGCTGTCCTTGACCCAACCCACAAGGTAAGGGCTGAGGAACCCGGCCATCTGCCCCATCGAGTTGATCAACGCTAGACCACCCGCCGCAGCGCCTGCGCTGAGCATGGCAGTCGGCACCGGCCAGAACATCGGCAAACCGGTCAACGCGCCCATGGTCGCGATGGTCAGACCGAGGATCGCAATCGCCGGATTCGCCGCAAAGTTCACCGCAATCAGCAGGCCGACAGCACCCATCAACATCGGCACCACCAAATGCCAGCGACGTTCTTTACGCAAGTCCGCCGAACGCCCGACCACCAGCATGAACACCGCCGCCAGCAAGTAAGGAATCGCACTCAACCAGCCAATCACCAGGTTGTCGCTGAAGCCGAGGTTCTTGATGATCGACGGCAGCCAGAAGTTGATCGCGTACACGCCGCTCTGGATGCAGAAGTAGATCAGGCCGAAGGCCCAGATCGCCGGGTTCTTGAACACGGCAATCAACGAATCGGAGGTGGTTTTCGGTTTGTTCGCCAGATCTTCGGCCTGATCGGCTTCCAGCACCGACCGCTCATGCGGGGTCAGCCATTTGGCGTTGGCGAAGTTGTCGCTGAGCAGGAAGTAGGCGAGTGCGCCCAGCACAACAGTCGGAATGCCTTGCAGCAGGAACATCCACTGCCAGCCCGCGAGGCCACCCTGGCCGGCGGCGAAGTGATTGAGGATCCAGCCGGAAAACGGGCTGCCGAGCAGGCCCGACACCGGGATCGCCGACATGAACAGCGCCATGATCCGGCCACGGCGGAAGGTCGGGAACCACTGCGAGAGGTAGAGCACAACGCCTGGGAAGAAGCCGGCTTCAGCCGCGCCGGTAAACAGGCGCAGGGTGTAGAACTCGGTCGGTGTGGTGACGAACAGCAGGCAGGTCGACAGCGTGCCCCAGGTGATCATCATCAGCGCGATCCAGCGCCGAGGGCCGAATTTGGTCAGGGCCAGGTTGCTCGGTACGCCGCACAGCACGTAGCCGATGAAGAAGATACCGGCACCGAGGCCGTACACGGTTTCGCTGAATTTCAGCGCGTCGAGCATCTGCAGTTTGGCGAATCCAACGTTGACCCGGTCGAGGTAGTTGAACAGGTAGCAGATGAAGATGAAGGGGATCAAACGCAGGGTGATGCGTTTGTAGACGGCATTTTTATCGTCATCGATGGTCTGGGCGGCAGCGGCGCTCTGCGACATGGCGGCTCTCTCTTTATTATGATTTTTTGCGATGCAAAGGGTAACGTTGATCGCCCTGAGAGTCTCGGCCACCTTTGGCCGGATTGTCTTTGTGCCTGAGCACAGGGTTTGCTGCCAGACCCTGTGCGGGTGAACAACCGTCCGCGCCTGTTTTCAAGGATTCCAGCCCTTATGTTCGAACTCGATCACGACCTCGCCCAGGACATCGTCGACCGGGCCATGGCCATTTTGCCGTACAACGTCAACGTCATGGACAGCCAGGGCCTGATCCTCGGCAGTGGCGAGCCGGAGCGGATCAACACCCGCCACGAAGGCGCGCAACTGGTGCTGGCCAACGGGCGAGTGGTGGAGATTGACGCGCAGACCGCCGTGCATTTGAAAGGCGTGCAGCCGGGGATCAATCTGCCGTTGCTGCTCGATCAGCGTTTGATCGGGGTGCTCGGGATCACGGGCGAGCCGGAGCAGCTGCGTACTTACGCCGAACTGGTGCGCATGACCGCCGAGATGCTGGTTGGCCAGCGCAATCAGCAATCCGAGCAGCAATGGCGGCGGCAGCGTTGCGATGACTTGCTCGCGCTGCTGTTGAGTGAAGCGGGGGATTCGCCACGGCTGGTCGACGAGGCCCAGCAACTCGGGTTGAAACCGCAACTGACGCGCGTGCCGTATCTGTTCGAGCTGGGCCTGGAACACGGGCCGGGGCAAACCGTCGAGGCGCTGAGTGCCTGGCTGATGACGCGCTATCCGGACAGTTGGTGCGTGAGTTCCGCCAAGTCATCACTGCTTTGGTGCCGGCCAGCGAGTCAGAACGTCGAGCATGATCGTCTGCTGGAAAAACTCGATGGCCTGGGCTGGAACATTCTGCGCATTGCGGTCGGCGGGCAGGCCGATGGGCTGGCCGGGTTGCGCCGTTGCTATCGAAGGGTGGGCGACTTGCTCGCCTATGGCCGCGAAGTGTTGCCGCGCTCACGGCTGCTGACCCTCAATCGCTATCGCTTGCCGGTGATGCTCTGGCGCCATCGCAACGACGATGCGCTGGATGAACTGCTCAAACCATTGCGCAAAGTCATCGCCAAGGACAGCAACGGCCAGTTGCTCGCGACCCTGCGCAGTTGGTGCGATCACGACGGGCAGAGCCAGGCCTGTGCCGATGCATTGGGGATTCACCGCAACAGCCTGCGTTATCGCATGGAGCGGATTGCCGAGTTGAGCGGAGTCGATCCGCTGAGACTCGACGGGATGCTGGCGCTGTATCTAGGTGTGCAATTGCTGCCACAGACCGACGATTTGTCGAAATGAACAATAAACGCCTGCACGACTTGTGCAGCGGACAGGCGTCAACGCGCAAGGCGACTGGCAGCATGAGGGGCATTGGAACTGGAGAATTCGCATGAAAATCGTCATCGCCCCCGATTCGTTCAAGGACAGCCTGAGTGCCCAAGGCGTTGCAGAAGCCATTGCGCTGGGCCTGGCGCAGGTCTGGCCGCAGGCGACGCTGGTCAAATGCCCGATGGCCGACGGTGGCGAAGGCACGGTGGAGTCGATTCTCGCCGCCTGTGAAGGCGAATTGCGCCGCACCCGGGTGCGTGGTCCGTTGGGGGCAGCGGTCGAAGCCGCATGGGGCTGGCTGCCGCACAACCACACCGCAATCATCGAGATGGCTGAAGCCAGCGGCCTGCAACTGGTGCCGCCAGGGCAGCGCGATGCTTGTATCAGCAGCACGTTCGGCACCGGTGAACTGATCCGTGCGGCACTGGATGCTGGCGCACAACGCGTCATTCTGGCCATCGGCGGCAGCGCCACCAACGACGGCGGCGCCGGCGCGATGCAGGCGCTGGGCGTGAAGCTGCTGGATGCTCAAGGGCAATCGTTGGTACCGGGTGGTCTGGCGCTGGCGCAACTTGCAAAACTGGATCTCAGCGAACTCGACCCGCGTCTGGCGCAAGTGCGCTTCGACATCGCCGCCGACGTCAACAATCCGCTGTGCGGCCCCCACGGCGCCTCGGCGATTTTCGGCCCGCAAAAGGGCGCGTCTCCTGCGCAAGTTCAACAACTGGATCAGGCCCTCGGCCACTTCGCTGAACTTTGCGCGCAAGCGCTGGGCAACGATGTTCGCGATGAACCGGGTAGCGGCGCGGCAGGCGGACTGGGTTTTGCCGCCAAGGCCTTTCTCGGCGCACGCTTCCAGGCAGGTGTCGAAGTCGTCGCGGAACTGGTCGGGTTATCCGAGGCAGTAAAGGGCGCCGATCTGGTCATCACCGGCGAAGGACGCTTCGATGCCCAGACCCTGCGAGGCAAAACCCCGTTCGGCGTTGCGCGGATCGCCAAACACCACGACGTTCCCGTGATCGTCATCGCCGGCACCTTGGGCGAGGGTTATCAGGAACTCTACGATCACGGCATCGACGCCGCCTTCGCCGTCACCAGCGGCCCGATGACTCTCGAACAGGCCTGCGCCGAAGCACCCCGTCTATTGCGCGAACGTGCCACCGACATAGCTCGCGTCTGGCGCATGGCAACCCCGGCCTGACCTGTCGCCCATCATCTAAAGCTATGGGTGTTTCACCGCTGAAACACCCGCAACACTTTGAAAAATATTTACTCTTTCCCCGCAATCTTCCTTAAGCCTGGCCGATACATAGATCAGGCGCGCACAAGACTTCCTAAAACAGTGACGCCGGACTGAAGCCCGCCCCATGGGCCAGTGATCACGGCATGGACGCTCGTAGTTTCAATCATCCGAGAGTCCTCCTATGTCCTTGCGTAATCTGAATATCGCGCCCCGTGCCTTCCTCGGTTTTGCCTTTATTGCCCTGCTGGTGATCGTGCTCGGCGTGTTCGCCGTCAATCGCATGTCGATCATCCGCCAGGCGTCGCTGGAGATGGAGTCGACGCAGTTGCCGAGCGTCACGCAACTCGCCGTGGTCACGGAAAACGTCCTGCGCCTGCGCATTCTGTCGTTCCGCATTCTGGTCAACCGCGACCCGGCCGGTTTGCAGGAAGCCCAGACCCGCATCGGCGTGCTGGTGGACAAGGTGCGCGCCGCCCAGGCCAGTTACGCGGCACTGCCGGCCAGTTCGGAAGAGCGCGCGCTGTATCAGACTTTCTCGACGACCCTCGACAACTACGTGCAGGCGCAGAACCAGATGATGGAGCTGTCGCGCCAGGACAAGCTCGACGAGATGCGCACCCTGATCAACACGAAGATCAAGGACGGCACCGACAAAATGGGCGAACAGCTCAACCAGCTGATTGCGATCAACGCCGCTGACGCCAAGACCGCCTCGACCCACGCGGACGAGTATTACAGCGGCGCTATCAGCGGCATCATCGCCGTGGCCGTGATTGCCGCGCTGTTGACAGTGCTGCTGGCCTGGCTGCTGACCCGCAGCATCGTCACCCCGCTGAACCGCGCCGTCGCTGCCGCGCAAACCATTGCCGGCGGCAACCTGACCAAAGCCATCGAAGTCGACGGCAAGGACGAACCGGCGCGCCTGCTTGAAGCCTTGGCCGCGATGCAGACCAACCTGCGCAAGACCATCGAGCAGATCGCCGGCTCCGCCACGCAACTGGGCGCCGCTGCCGAAGAACTCAGCGCCGTGACCGAAGAAGCCTCCCGTGGCCTGCAACAGCAGAACGACGAAATCGAACAGGCCGCCACCGCCGTCAACGAAATGACCGCCGCGGTGGAAGAGGTCGCACGCAACGCGGTGTCGACTTCCGAAGCCTCAAACCAGTCGACCCACGCCGCCCGCGAAGGTCGCGATCAAGTGGTGAAAACCGTCGACGCGATCCAGACCATGACCCACGACGTGCAGAACACCGCGCAAATGATCGAAGGCCTGGCCGCTCAGGGCCGCGACATCGGCAAGGTGCTGGACGTGATCCGCGCCATCGCCGAACAGACCAACCTGCTGGCGCTCAACGCCGCCATCGAAGCCGCCCGTGCCGGTGAAGCGGGACGCGGTTTCGCCGTGGTAGCGGACGAGGTTCGCGCCCTGGCTCACCGCACCGCGCAGTCGACTCAGGAAATCGAAAAAATGGTCGCCGGCATCCAGAACGGCACAGGCGAAGCGGTGGAATCGATGCAGCAAAGCAACCAGCGCACCCAGTCGACCCTGGAAATGGCCCGCGCCGCCGGCGTTGCACTGGAGCAAATCACCCAATCGATCCACCAGATCAACGAACGCAACCTGGTGATCGCCAGTGCTTCTGAAGAGCAGGCGCAGGTGTCCCGCGAGGTCGATCGCAACCTGGTCAACATCCGCGACCTGGCCACTCAATCGGCCGCCGGCGCGAATCAAACCAGTGCCGCGACCCACGAACTGTCGCGTCTGGCGGTGGATTTGAATGCGATGGTGGCGCGCTTCGTGATTTGACCTAGGGTGAAGGCTGGAGACCGCGCAATCAGGAGACGTACATGCGCTATTCAGCCTTGACCCAACGAATCGCCGGGGAGGGAGCAGCGGCCTGGCGGATTCACGACCGAGCGCTGGAGTTACGCGCCGAGGGCATTGATGTGTTGCTGCTGTCCGTGGGTGATCCGGATTTCGATACGCCGCTGCCGATCATCCACGGCGCCATCGACAGCCTGCTGGCCGGCGATACCCATTATTCCGAAGTGCGCGGCCGGCTGGAGCTGCGCAAGCGGATTGCCGAGCGCCATCGGCGCAACAGCGGCCAGGATGTGGATGCCGAGCATGTGATCGTACTTCCCGGCGCGCAATGCGCGGTGTATTCGGTGGCGCAATGTCTGCTCGATCCGGGTGATGAAGTGATCGTCGCCGAGCCGATGTATGTAACTTATGAAGGCGTGTTCGGTGCCTGCGGTGCAACCGTGGTGCCGGTGCCGGTTCGCCCGGAGAACGGTTTTCGCGTCGACCCGGCGGATGTTGAAGCTCGGATCTCCCCAAGGACGCGGGCCATGCTGCTCAACAGTCCCAACAATCCTTCCGGTGCCAGTCTGTCGTTGCTGATCTGGCAGGAGCTGGCGGCGCTGTGTATCCGCCATGATTTGTGGCTGATCAGCGATGAGGTCTACAGCGAATTGTTATACGAAGGTGAGCACGTCAGCCCGGCGAGTCTGCCGGGGATGGCCGAGCGCACCGCAACCATCAACAGCCTGTCCAAATCCCATGCGATGACCGGGTGGCGGATCGGCTGGATGATCGGACCGAAACCCTTGGCCGAGCATTTGGTGAATCTGTCGTTGAGCATGTTGTTCGGCCTGCCGGATTTTGTGCAGAAAGCGGCGCAGATCGCGCTGGAGAAAGATTTGCCGGAAGTGACGCAGATGCGCGAGGAATACCGGTTGCGTCGGGATCTGGTGTGCGAGCGCTTGCGCGGCTGTCCGGGGTTGTACCCGATCAAGCCGGATGGCGGGATGTTTGTGATGGTCGATGTGCGCCAGACCGGGCTCGGCGCGCAGGATTTTGCCGAGCGATTGCTGGAGGGGTATGGGGTTTCGGTGCTGGCCGGTGAAGCGTTCGGGCCCAGTGCGGCGGGGCATATTCGCATCGGGCTGGTGGTGGATCGGGTGAAGCTGGCGGATGCGTGTTCGCGGATTGCCCTTTGTGCTGCGCAACTTCTGCAAGTGCGCAGTGCCTGAGGGTTTCCTCCTGATCGTTCCCACGCTCCGCGTGGGAATGCAGCCCGGGACGCTCCGCGTCCCTTCCAGAGCTGGAACGCGGAGCGTCCCTTGAGGCATTCCCACGCAGAGCGTGGGAACGATCATCAGTGGAGAGGATTCACCAGGTTGGCGGGTTTTTCCCCAGCCAACGCCGCCAACAGATTCTCCACTGCACACCGCGCCATCGCCTCGCGCGTTTCATGGGTCGCCGAACCCATGTGCGGCGTCGCCACCAAATTGTTCAACTGCAACAACGGCGAGTCGTGATTCAGCGGTTCACGCTCAAACACATCCAGCCCCGCCGCGCGAATCCGGTTATGCCGCAAGGTGTCGATCATCGCCGCCTCATCCACAACCTTGCCCCGTGAAATGTTGATGAAGATGCTCTCCGGGCGCATCAACGCAAACTGTTCAGCGCCAATCAAGCCTTCAGTCTGCGCCGTCAGTGGCAAGGTCAGACAGATGAAATCCGCCTGTCGCAACAGATCCTCAAGACTGCGGTACTGCGCATCGAATCGCGCCTCGACCGCCGGTTTGCGCGACTGACTGTGATAGATCACCGGCATCCCGAACCCGAAATGCCCGCGCTGCGCCAATGCCTCACCGATCCGCCCCATGCCGATGATGCCCAGTGTCTTGCCATGCACATCGGTACCGAAATGCGCCGGGCCGATGCTGCGATGCCAGTGACCGCCGCGCACCATGTTCGCCAGTTCCACCACGCGCCGGGCAGTGGCCAAGATCAGCGCGAAACCGGTGTCGGCGGTGGTTTCAGTGAGCACGTCCGGGGTGTTGGTCAGCATGACCTTGCGTCGGGTCAGGTAGTCAATGTCGTAGTTGTCGACGCCGACCGAGACGCTGGAAATCGCTTCAAGCTTCGGCGCCAGATCGAGCAGCGCCGCGTCCAGTTTCAGGCTTGCACCGAGCAACCCGTGGGCAAACGGCAGGGCGTCGCGAAGCTTCATCAGACCGTCGGCATCGAGGCTGTCGATCAGCGTCACGTCGACCTGTTCCTCAAGGCGCGCCATCAACGCCGGCGACAGTTTCTTGTACAGCACAACCTGTTTTTTCATCGCAGTCATCTCTCTATCAATTCAGGAGTGGGCCGGCAGCGGACGCGGTGCGACTGGCTTGGCCGTCACCCGGTCGCTCGCGCCGGGCTTGAGAAAAATCGTCAGCACCACCGAGAGCATCAGCGCGCCACTCATCAGCAGATACGAAGCGCCGGGCGAACCGGTAGAGCTGTTGAGGTAACCGACCAGATACGAGCCGCCGAACGAACCGAGAGCACCCATGCTGTTGATCAGCGCCATGGCGCCACCGGCAACGTTGGCCGGCAGGATCTCCGGCACGATGGCAAAGAACGGCCCGTACGGCGCGTACATGCACGCGCCGGCAATCACCAGCAGCGTGTACGACCACCAGAAATGTTCGGCGCCCAAAGCGTAGGAACCGTAGAACGCCACCGAGGCAATCAGCAGCGGCGGCCAGACGAAGCGTTTGCGCTTTTGCAGTTTGTCCGAGCCCCACGACACCAGCAGCATGCCGATTACCGCCGCCAGATACGGCAGGGCCGACAGCCAGCCGGCCTCGATCATGTCCATCTGCGCGCCGGCCTTGAGGATCGACGGCAGCCACAACACGAAGCCGTAGACGCCGATGCTCCAGCAGAAGAATTGCAGCGCCAGAATGATTACCTTCGGCGAACGGAAGGCTTCGGCGTAGTTCTTCACCGCTTTGATGCCGATCTGTTCGGCGGCGAGCGCGCTTTCCAGATCGTGCTTTTCCTGGTCGTTGAGCCACTTCGCCTGGGCCGGACGATCATCGGCCAGCTTCCACCAGATAAATGCCCAGAGCACCGCCGGCAGACCCTCGATGATGAACATCCAGCGCCAGCTGAAATGCTGCACCAGATAGCCCGAAACCACCGACATCCAGAGCATGGTTACCGGGTTGCCGAGGATCAGGAAGGTGTTGGCCCGCGAGCGTTCGGCGCGGGTGAACCAGTGACAGAGATAGACCAGCATCGCCGGCATCACCGCCGCTTCGACCACGCCGAGCATGAAGCGGATGACGATCAGCCAATAGGCGTTGGAGACCACGCCGGTCAGCGTGGCGAGCCCGCCCCAGAGGATCAGGCTGACGAAGATCAGCTTCTTGACGCTGTGCTTTTGCGCGTAGATCGCGCCGGGCACCTGGAAGAAAAAGTAACCGAGGAAGAACAGCGCGCCGAGCAGCGAAGACAGGCCCGGGGTGATCATCAGGTCGGCGGCCATTCCGGACGCGGCGGCGAAGCCATAATTGGCGCGGTCGAGGTACGCCAGGCTGTAGGTGATGAACACGATCGGCATGATGTACCACCAGCGGCGGGTGGCGAGGGTTGCGGTTTTCATGGTCTTGCTCCTGAGCTTGTTGTTTTTGTCGCAGCAGGGTTCAGATTTTGTAGTGGCTATGCGGGCCCATTCGCGAGCAAGCCCGCTCCCACATTTGGAACGCATTCCAGTGTGGGAGCGGCGGTGCGACGATTCGACTTGCTCGCGAAGGCGGCCTCGAATTCAGCGGTGACTTCGGATCGGGTCGGCAAACCCTCCATGTCGCCACGGCTCTGCACCGCACGACTGCCAATCCAGTTGGCGCGTCTGACCGCCTCGGGAAAACTCTGGTGCTCCAGCAGGGCACTGATCATCCCGACCGCAAATCCATCCCCGGCACCGACCGTATCGACCACGGTTTCCACCGGCACCCCGGCGACAAACCCCTGATCCAGATGCGTGCGGTAATACGCACCCTGCGGCCCGAGCTTGATCGCCACGGCTTCGGCACCCTGATCGAGATAGAACGCGGCGATATCCGCCGGATCTTCAAACCCGGTCAGCAATCGACCTTCGCTCAACCCCGGCAACACCCAGTGGGCGAGGGCGGCGAGGCGGTTGATCTCGCTGATCATCTCCCGCTCGCTGGCCCACAGGCTCGGACGCAGGTTCGGGTCGAACGACACGCTGCGCCCGGCGTTGCGCATGCGGGTCATCAGTTCATGGGACATTTCCCGGGCCGATGCGGACAGCGCCGGTGGAATGCCAGTGGCGTGCAGATGCCGGGCGCTTAACAGCGTCGGGCTGATCGACTGCGGCGACAGATGACTGGCCGCCGAGCCGCGACGAAAGTACTCGACCGTCGGATCGCTGCCGTCATCGTTGCGGGATTTCAGCTGGAAACCGGTCGGGTGCGCGTTGTCGACTTCGACATGGCTGCAATCCAGACCTTCGCGGGCCAGGGTTTCAACGACAAATCGTCCCAGCGAATCAGCCCCGACACGGCTCAGCCACGCCACCTTGAAACCCAGCCGCGACAATCCGATGGCGACGTTGCTGTCCGCCCCGGCAATCCGTTTGTGAAACTGCTCGACGGTGGCCAGATCACCGCTCTGTTCGGCGACAAACATGGCCATGGTTTCGCCGAACGACAGAATATCGATCTCAGACATGAGCAGGCTCCAGACGGGACTGGCCGAGGCGGGCGAGGGCGGCGACGTGTTCGGTGGTGAGTTGCACCAGATCATCGCCCTGCAACGGGTATTCGGCGGCGCGCATGACCCCTTGGGCCATGTGCCGCAGCAGTTGTTCCCACAGATGCAGGTCAGTGGCAGCCGGCGGCACGGCCACCAGTTTGCCGTCGGCGCGGCGGGCCACGGCTTTGCAATGCACGTAACCGACATGACGGCCCAACAGTCGGGCGGCGCTGGTGGCGGACTGGTCTTGCCACTGCCAATTGCCGATATCGAAGGTCATTTTGATCGGCAGGTTGTGTTGCTCGACGGCAGCGAAGAAACGCTGGAACGGTTCGATGCGACCGCCGTGCAGGGTCTGATCATTCTCTACCAGCAACTGCACAGGGCTTTGCGCGAGGATCTGCGCGAGCGTCTGCAGATCGTTGTTGTCGGTGAAGAAGCCCAGCGACACTTTCAGCCACTTCGAACCGAACGCTTCGGCGTTTTGCAGCGCGGTGATGAGTTCCGGATTGGGCCGCGACTGACCGGCGAGCCACAGTTCGGTCGGCGAGGAATAGATGCTTTGCAGGCCTTGAGCTTGCGTGGCGGTGGAGAGTTGTTCCGGGACTTCGTTGGTCAGCAGCTCTTCACGCCATTCGATGCGATTGGCGCCCGCAGCGGCCAGCACCTCTATGAACGAAGCCTGACCACGACGACGAACAAGGTCGGCACCGAAGCTGGAAAGGCTGATGGAAACGGCAGGTTTATTCATTGTTATCCACCTCTGAAACCGGTTTCATTTTTGTTCAAAAAAAATCATCAAGTTGTGCAGTGCTCTTTCGGGCCCCTTCGCGGGCAAGTCGAGTCGTCGCACCGCCGCTCCCACAGATATAGCGTCGTTCACAGTTCTCAAGTACACCCGAACACCTGTGGGAGCGGGCTTGCCCGCGAAGAGGCCGCATCAGTCACCGCAAAGTCCAAGGGTCGAACCGCGCTCGATCAACACAGGCGCAAAATCCAGTATCCGCGCCGCTTCATCATCCCCACGCAACCGCTTGAGCAAACACTCAAACGCCCGCGCACCAATCTCCTCTGTAGGCTGGGCGAGGGCGGTGATTCCGCTGCCTACCAACGGATACCAATCCAGATCATCCAGCGCGATCAGCCCGACAGCCTCGAACAGCCGGCAGCCAATCTCGCGTAAGGCCAGGGTACAGGCCAGCGCCGCCACGCCATTGGCGCAGAACAGGGCTTTTGGGCCGTTATCAGGTGTGTTCAAAAAGATTTGAAGATCGTTCGCTAGGCTTGGGCCGGTTTCCAGCACCGCGCCACGCATGTCTTCACGCTGGCCAATCTGCTGCTGAAAACCGCTGACCCGCTCGATCCGCGAACTGGTGCCGTCATAGGGTTCCGTCACCAGCAACACATCGCGATAGCCACGCTGCTGAAGATGTTCGAGCGCCATCTCGATGGCCTGCGGGTTGTTCAGCCCGACCATGTCGCTGTCCAGCCCCTCGACTTTGCGATCCACCAGCACCAGCGGCATTTCCCGCTTCAACTCATCCAGTTCATCCCGGTGATGGCCCAGGGTGTTCACGATCAGCCCTTCGATGTTGTACGAGCGCAACAGCGCCAGGTGCTGGCGTTCCTGCTCGTCATCGCGGTCGGTGTTGCACACCACCAGGCTGTAACCGTGCCGGCGGCAGGCGGTTTCCACGCCGTGCATCACGGCAATCGAATAAGGGTTGCGGATATCGGCCACCAGCATGCCGATCAGGCGCGTGCGGCCGCGTTTCAGGCCGCGGGCCATTTGATTGGGGCGATAGCCGAGTTCGGCAATTGCCTGCTCGATGCGCTGGGCGATGGCATCCGAGAGCAGGGCGCGGTCGTCACCAATGAAGCGCGAGACGCTGGCCTTGGACACGCCTGCGTGTTCGGCGACGTCGAGCATGGTGACGCGGCTGCGCTGGGCGGCGGAGAAATCGTTCACGGGTGGGTCTTCTTATTGTCTGAAACCGGTTTCAGGAGACACCAAACCCTTTGGTGGCGTCAAGTGAAGATGCTTTGCGTAGCCGGGTGGAAGTCGGATAAGTCCGACAGACGGTAGCAATACCTGTCAGATCTGACAGTAGGCAGCGCAGGAGATCAGATGTTTACTTTTACCCAACGAACAGCTTTTTATTTTCATCAGATTCCAATCATCAATTTTGATGGCAGGTTATGAAAAATGTCGATATCGACCAATAAGGCACCCACTTCCGCGGGAACAGTTAATTCAGCGGGAGGCGGTATTCTTGCCGACATTATAAAAGTTGACGGTGTAGACCCGAGTGATGTCGAGGGTAATCTCACACCTCCAGAATCTACAGGCGGGACTATTGCGAGAGTACCGAGATGGAAGGACTATTCGGCTGATCCAAAAAGGCCGGACAGGTTGCAAGTGTTTTTCGAACAGCTCGGAAGTATAACGACGATTCACGACAAGCCTTACGTGCCAGTGAGTATTACTGAGATTCAGATACCGCTTACTCCTTTATTGTTGAGCAAAAGCGGAGTTGCCTGGTTGTATTATCTGGTCACTGACGCGGACGGTAACGACGATCCCGCGCCCCGGCGGAAACTGACAATCGATCACACGCAGATTCCAGTTCGGCCATTACCCGAAGTAAAATTTCTTCACACGACTTTCTGGGGGTACTGGAACTGTATTATTCTTCCCGCTCTCAGCGGGGGTGGGTGGATTGAAGTTTTGCCTCAAGTGATTGGCAGTCCCAAAGATCTTTATATATTGGAATGGAGAGGATGTGAAAGTCTCAACGGTGTAGGCGAAGTTAGCGAAACATTTGGTACTTTTGAGAGAGAGTTGAGTGCCGAGGATAATTCGAAAGGTTTCAGAATGCTCATACCGTACGAAAGGTTTATAAAGCCGTTAACGCCTGGTGTGGTCATTCAATCGGCGTTAGTGGTGGGTAAAATTTACAGTGGAGGGAGGTTGGTTGCGCAGTCCGGATCTGCGTTGGTAAAAATCGATACAACAATACCTGGATAGTTGTGCCGTCATAACGAGCACTTCGCTTGTTGTTTTTCGGGTGGATGGTTCTTGCCGATTGAATGGAAAGGGTCTTCAGAAACACGTAACTCCCTGAAAGACTCTGGTCATTTTGGTAAGTGTTCTTGAGTAACAGCTTTTCTATTCTCATCATGGAGCGTGTGAAATGACTATCGAAGAAAAAATTCCTGCTGATACAAAAAGTGCGAAAAGTGCGAATGCAGGTGGCGGCGTCCTTTCTGATCCACCGGTTATTGCTAACCTCGCAGTGAATGGGCGAGTTAAAAAGGCTGATTTTGACAGAGGGACTGTCGACATCGAACTTTCTGGATTGAACAACTCGGCCAGTGGGACGGCAACACTTGAACGGGTTAATCCGGACGGCACGGTCACGCCTCTTGAGTCAAAAAACCTGGAGGGCGCCAACGTACCGTTGATGTATGCATTGAAAATAACCGACATTCCTGAACATACAGCGCCGGAAGATCCTACTCCTTATTTATTTCGGTTCGCGGTTTACGATGGCGACGGCAACGAGGACCATTCCACGGCTCCTACTACCGTGTTGGCCAGGTATCGTGGGCCATACGCAAGGAAAACCCCTTCAGGCAGAGGCCTTGTCCCGGCGGTTGCGTATGTGAATGCGCCGGCCGATGGCATCCTGAATCAGGCTTGGTTTAACAACAATCCAGGAGGGCTCAGGTGCAAGCCAGTCACAACTTATCCTTTTAGTCATGCGGAAGATATTCATAACTTCTATTTGAATACGAGAGCTTTGCCCTCGAGTTCGTAAACTCCGATTTTTAGCGGGACGCTGAATGCGAGCGGAGAGTTTGTTTTAGGTAATGACGTCCTACGCGCACTGGGTAATGTATCACTTTATCAACTCACCAATATTGTTGACGTCGCCGGATTCAGGAGCGGCGATTCGATACCCAAAAAGGACCTTGCAATCCAGCAGCCACCGGCAGTTGTATTTTTCCCTCTTGAAGTTCCAGAAGCCGGTACCGATGGCACCACCGTGCTGACGCTGAAACACTTCAACCCTGTTGTAAATGGTGTAAGCAAAACCGTAAAGGTCAACCTGCCTCGGCCTACGAACGGTGCTGCGGGAGCAATTATTGAAGTCAAGCTGGAAAATGAAGTCCTTGGCAGTAAGCCTTTGGGCGCATCGGGAGGGCTGGAATTTGATATGACCTACGATGCATATGCTGCTGCGATTGGCACGTCAACTGTCGAGGTTGCCGCAAAACTTACCTACACCTACAAAGAGGGTTCTGCAGCTGCTCAGGATTCGAAACAGGTAACCACGGTATATTTGAACAATAAGCGGCCAGAGATAGGATTGATACCGGAGCCGGATCTTGATAGTGAGAACATTCCACCTGTTGAGGTTACCGGCGACACACGTACTCTAAATCACCTCGTTCCAGGTGACTTTGGGGAGCCGATTAAATTTACGTTCAAAATGTGGGAAATGGACGTTGGTGATCCACTGTCCGGTACTGCAACGGTGGGCTTCCATTACAACGAAAAGTTCATGGGGGATACAACCATTGATCCGACCGATACAGAGGCCTCAATATATGTAGACTTCGCTACAGTCTCTGTTCATGGCACTGGTATAAAAAAAGCGTATTGCGACATTCGTTATCTGGATGTTGACGCTACTGTCAAACAGAAAACCCCGACCGATGTTAACTTCGAGGCTAATGAGGTCAAGCTGGAGGAGCACGCGGCGAGGACTTTCAATACCGACAGAGTATGCAGTTGCCCTTCGTTCGACCTGGTTGGAGGCGAGCTTCTATGGCGTGTGGCCGTGCCACAAGGGCAAAGTTCGCTGCCGGCAGGTCAAAGCATCACGCTGCATGCCGTAGGTTATGACGACGTCGCAATGACTACACCAATCGGTACTCCTCACTCGGAGACGAAACAGGTTGTTGCCGGGGTGCAAACCATTTTTGATGTCAACTTCACTTATCTCAAGACATTGCAAGGTCCGATCGTGCCATTTCCAGGAACCCCCAACTTTAACTACGTATATGTATGGTACGAAACCACGATCGCCGGAACACTCTACAAATCACCGGAAGTCCTGCACAGGGTCAACGTGCGCAATACCAGTAGCAAGTTCTGCGATGGCAGCGAGTAAGTAACTACCGACCGTGCCTGGCTTACAGGGAGACTGTGAGCCAGGTGACGGTTTCACTTACGAGTTATGAAGGTATGTCCGGCTACAAAAGAGGACTTGTCCTACAGATGTATGTGGGGTTGGTCTGTAGTCTCCCGCCCCGCAAATCCTGCTTCAGCGGATATTCCGACAACTTCATGTAAGAGTTTTTTCCTATGCCAATGTCGTCATTGCGTTCCAGAACAATTGTCAAAGGATGCGCACTTTCGGCGCTCTCATCATTTGTGTTTCTCGCTGCGTCCGTACAGGCCGGTCCCGTTCCTGGCGGCACGACTCATACCATTGACAACAATTTACCCGCCGAAGACTGGACGTTGGATCCCGGCTCTACGCTCATTTCCAACGGTGCCCAGGCACTCGACGTGACCGCTCAGGGCGCGACATTCAACAATAACGGTGGGAGTGCGGGGCGCCTCGATGGAAGACTTAATTCAACGTTCAATCTAACCAACGCGTCCGTTGATCGTATCGGCGGTGGATTTGCGGTAATGGTCAACGACAGCACTGCAAACTTCGACAACAGCACGGTCACCAGCGACGACATCGGCCTGCAACTGATCCGCAACAATTCGGGGCAGATCGGCTCCAGGGTTTTCCTCACGAACAACAGTTCTGTTGTCGCGCTCAACGGTGGCGCTCTGGCGACCGGGTTCAGCCAGATCAATCTTGCGAATTCATCCATCGAGGCCACCAGTTCGACGGCTTATGGCGTTCGCTTGAGCAATGCCGATCTCAATGCTGTCGGCAGTACGATTACCGGTGGATTGAACGGTTTACAAATCGGTCGTGAAATTGCCGGGGTCAGAACCTCCACAATAAAACTGGATAGCACCACGGTCGAAGGTAAAGCGGGTGCTGCCATCGTTGTCGGTTTTCAGGACAGGTCGGGAATCACTGCGAATATCGACGCTACCAACGGTACTCGACTGATCGGCGCCAATGGCACGATGGTGGAGGTCAACGATGGGGCCGCAGTCAATTTCAAAGCGGATCGCAGCGACCTCACGGGCAACTTTGTTGTGGAGTCCGGCAGCTCGGCCACCGTTACCTTGCAAAATGCCTCGACGCTCAATGGTGATTTGCAGAATGTCGGCCAGGTAAGCCTCGACGCGAGCGCAATGACTGGTAACGTGTTGGCGGATAGCGCGAGTCCCGCTCTGGTGCAACTGACCAATGGTTCATCGCTCGAAGGTGATTTGCGCAATGTCGCTCGTTCGGTGCTCGACACCGGCAGTGTTCTGAACGGCAATGTACAAGCCGCTGCGGGAACCGCGGCCACTGTCAGCCTGAACAACGGCTCGGTTATCAACGGCAACGTCGACAATGTCGCCAGCCTCTCACTGAACAATGGCAGCACGCTGACCGGCAACGTCACTACCGATACTAATGGCAGCGTGCTGCTGGACAACGGTTCGGTACTCACCGGCCAGATCAACAACTCGGGCAATCTGACCATCAACAATGCTGCGCAATGGGTCATGACCGGTGACAGCACCGTGCAGCAACTGGGCATGAACAACGGTGTCGTGCAGATGGGTACCAACGAGCAGTTCCTCCATCTGAAAGTCGGCAATCTCTCGGGTAATGGCACCTTCGTGATGGGGACCGATCTGGGTAATGGCAATACTGATTTTATTGAGGCGGACAATGCCACCGGGCGTCACCAATTGTTGATCTCGGCTACGGGGACTACGCCGGTTACGGCAGATGCGGTGAAAGTCGGCAATATTGCCGCCGGTACTGCTGCTTTTACTCTGGCCAATAAAGACACGGTGGATGCCGGTACATTCGTTTACCGACTGAAGCAGGACGGGCAGGGCCTGTACCTCACCCCGGACAAGGAAACCGTCAGCACTTCGACCAACACCGCCCTGGCTTTGGCCGGCAGTGCCCGCAGCGTATTGAACGCGGAAATGAACATGCTCAGCGACCAGATCGGTGATCGTGGATTGAGCCTCCAACCCGACGCTTCGCTTCGCGCGGCCAGCGACAGTGACACCACTAAATTGAGTAACAGTGTCTGGGTGCGTACGAATGGCAACCAGTACCGCGTCAAGAATGCCTATGGCAATGGCTACAGTCAGAACACGAACGGCATCACCGGTGGTGCCGATACGACGGTGGACATTGCCGGCCGCGCCTGGGTTGTCGGTGGTTTCGTGGGCGCCAGCCGCACCAACATGGACCTCAAATACGGCTCCAGCGCGACGGTCGACAGTCTGAATGCCGGTGCCTACGGCAGCACCTACGATGTTGGAAGTGATGTGTTCGTCAACGTCATGGCCAAGATCAACCAGTTCGACAACAAGGCCAAGGTCACCATGAGCGACGGCACGCGGGCCAAGGGCGGCTACAAGGCTTTGGGTGCCAGCGGTTCGGTGGCGGTGGGCAAGCATATTCGCCTGAAAGACGACTGGTTTGTCGAGCCGCAGGTCCGGGTTTCCACCGGCGTGACCCAGAGCGACAGCTATCGGTTGGACAACGGCCTTGAGGTCGAAGCCGACACCATGCGTTCGCTTCAGGGCAATGTTGGAGTAAGGGGTGGTCGAGTCATTGCCCTTGAAAAAGGCAGCCTGCTGGAACCGAGCCTGTCGCTGGGCGCCAACCATGAGTTTGTCAAAGCCAACCGGGTCAAGATCAACGACGACAGCTTAGATGACGATCGCGCCAGCAGTGGCCTAGAATATGGAGCGGGTCTGAAATGGACACCGGCGCAACGCAACTGGCAGGTTTCCGGTCAGGTCGGTGGCAGCAAAGGTAATACCGTCAATCAGGACTGGAGTGGCAGCCTGCGGGTCAGTTACTTCTTCTGATGCGCTGAAACAACAAACGCCCCGTGCAGAGATGCCGGGGCGTTTTTTTTGCTCAACCGAACAGCCCGGCGGCGATGTTGATCGAGAAACCCAGAATCGCGGTGTTGAACACAAACCCGATCAACGACTGTGCCAGCACGATCTTGCGTATCTCCCGCGTTGCCACGCCAACATCCGCCGTCTGCACCGCCACCCCGATGGTGAACGAGAAGTACAGAAAGTCCCAATAGTTGGGCGTTGTCAGGCCATCGGCAAAGCGCAGCGCGGGCTCCTTGCCGTCCCAGGTGTAAAACAGCCGGGCGTAGTGGACGCAGAAAATCACGCCGATCAGCAGCCATGAGCCGATGACCGTCAATGCGGTAAAACCGTAATGCATCAGTTTGTGGTGGGTATCCAGGTCCTTGCTGCCGACAAGTTCCAGGGTGATGGCCGCCAGGCTTGCCAGCGCCGCAATACACACCACGAACAGCACCAGCCCGGCGTTTTCATCTTCGACGACGGCGATCTGCTTGACGTCCGGCGCCTTGGCCCGGGCGGTGAGCCAGAGCATCAGCACCAGATAGGTCCAGACCCCGGCATTCCAGCCGATGAGTATTTTACTGATGACGGAATCGGCGGGTACCAACAGGCCGACGGCGAGGCCGAGCAGGAAGGCGGCAGAGAGGCGAGGGTGGGTGCGGGCGAGGAAGCGCATGGAGAGCTCTTTGTTGACGGCGTCGAGCAAACCATAGCATGGGTGTGGGTTCTGGCAGGTGCTGTGAACTTGAGCGATGTCGGCCATACTCGCCAGAGTGGTTTAAAGTCAAGAGCAGTCTTATGAAAGGTGAACGCCTTGATACACGCTTGAGGGCGGTAGCAAGGCGTCCAAGATTTATCGCATTCTGAATCTGTCACTTTTCAACAGACAGGATGCCATTGGATATCTCTGCGGTTATTCCGCCATCTGATATACCTGTGAAGCTGAGTGTCGCCTCGATCTTTCCCTCTGCAGTCTCTGGGTCGGGTAAGGAGGTGAGGGTTATCTGACCACTTTTTGGACGGAAGGGATCAATCCTGCCGTCAAGCATCACGAAAAGTGCCTGAACCTTGTCGGTGTCGGCAGCGAGGTTATAGGTTTTGTTCAGGACGACGCTTGTTGAAGCACGAACAGTGAGAACGTGGTGGTGTGGATCGGGCCTTGAGCCTACATCTTCGGTATGAACTACCCAGGATTTGCCAAGTTCTGGATGGTTCTGTTCCAGATTAAGGCTTGCGTTTGTCGACCGATACTCGAAGTTTTTGCCGTAGTCAGGGATTTCAACATGTGCGGAGGCAGAGCCGGTCGCATTATGTATGCCGGCATTCAGGTATTCATGGTTTGAACCTGTATCTTGTATGCCAAACGTTCCTTTGCTGACCACGACCTGCTGACCCGTTGGAGCTTTAGCCGTGCAATCCAATGTGCCTTCTGCAACGTTTTTGTCTGGGTCAAAGCTGATCTTCAATAACCCTCTCTCTGCTACGTAAGGCGACAGTGTGGTCGTATCGTTGCTTATCACGTAGTGGACACGCACCTCAGGATTGCTTGCACTCAAGTCGTAGGTTTTGTTCTCGATTTTTTCGTAGGAATTAAGATATATAACGATTCTTCTATAGGTATAAAGCTGATCCTCTACAGACATTCGAGCACTGATAGTCGGAGTGTCAGTACCTGAAATAAAAAATCTGTCGGCAGAAAATTTCTCGGCGTATGGGTCGTCTGTTTGAGCAGTGAAATAGCTCGCTAGACTGGTTTTTTGAATGTTCATTGACGGCTCCTGTTCGTGAGTGAATCAGGAGCCAATCTAGGGCTTTTTAGTTTCTGAAGAACCTGTCAGCTTTGACAGGTATAAAACCGTATTTCCTTATAGCGAATGTTCAACTCTTTCCTGTCCAGCGACGTACGGCTTTCACCACCACCACAAAAAATACCGGCACAAAAATCACCGCCAATGTCGCCGTAATCATCCCGCCAATCACTCCGGTGCCGATGGCTTGCTGGCTCGCCGAACTCGCGCCGGTGGCAATCGCCAGCGGCACCACGCCCAGAATGAATGCCAGCGAGGTCATGACAATAGGGCGCAACCGCAGGCGCGCCGCTTGCAACGTGGCGTCAATCAGGTCATGCCCTTCGTCATACAGACTCTTGGCAAACTCGATGATCAGGATCGCGTTCTTCGCCGACAGGCCGATGATGGTGATCAGCCCGACCTTGAAGAACACGTCGTTGGGCATCCCGCGCAAAGTCACCGCCAGCACCGCGCCGAGTACGCCCAGCGGTACAACGAGCAGCACGGAAGTCGGAATCGACCAGCTCTCATACAACGCCGCCAGACACAGAAACACGATCAGCAGCGACAGCCCGAGCAGAATCGGCGCCTGGCTGCCGGACAAACGTTCCTGCAGCGACAGACCGGTCCATTCCTGGCCCAGACCCTTCGGCCCTTGGGCGACCAAACGTTCGATTTCCGCCATGGCTTCGCCGGTGCTGTGGCCGGGTTTCGGTTCGCCGGAAATCGAGATTGCCGGGTAGCCGTTGTAACGGGTCAGTTGCGCCGGGCCCTGGGTCCATGTGGCTCGGACGAACGCCGACAGCGGCACCATTTTCCCGGCGTCGTTGCGCACGTGCATTTTCAGCAGGTCATCGACCTGACTGCGGCGATCGCCTTCAGCCTGCACGACAACCCGTTGCATCCGCCCCTGATTGGGGAAGTCGTTGACGTACGAAGAGCCGATGGCGGTGGACAGCACGTTGCCGACGTCGGCGAACGAAACCCCCAGGGCATTGGCCTGCTTGCGATCCACTTCCAGCTGCACTTGCGGTGCTTCGGCCAGCGCGCTTTCACGCACGTTCATCAGGATCGGACTTTTCTCGGCGGCGGCGAGCAACTGGGTGCGCGCCTCCATCAGGGTCGCATGACCAAGGCCGCCGCGATCCTGCAAGCGGAACTCGAAGCCGCTGGATGTGCCCAGACCATCCACCGGCGGCGGCAGCACGGCGAAGGCTACAGCGTCCTTGATCTGGCTCAGGGCGATGTTGGCGCGGTCGGCAATCGAACTTGCCGAGTCATCGCTGCCACGCTGCGACCAGTCCTTGAGCGTGGTGAACGCCAGCGCGGCGTTCTGCCCGCTGCCGGAGAAGCTGAAACCGAGAATCACGGTGCTGTCGCCCACACCCGGTTCGCCGGCGTTGTGCGCTTCGATCTGCTCGACCACCTGCACCGTACGGTTCTTGCTCGCACCGGGCGGCAGTTGGATGTCAGTGATGGTGTAACCCTGATCTTCAACCGGCAGGAACGAGGAGGGCAGGCGCGCGAAGCACAGGCCCAGACCCACCAGCAACACAACGTAGATCAGCAGATATCGACCGGTGCGTTTCAGCGCGTAACCGACCCAGCCCTGATAACGATCAGTCAGTTGCTCGAAGCGGCGGTTGAACCAGCCGAAGAATCCGGTTTTCTCGTGGTGCTCGCCCTTGGCGATCGGCTTGAGCAAGGTTGCGCACAGTGCCGGGGTCAAGGTCAGGGCAAGGAAGGCCGAGAACAGAATCGAAGTGGCCATCGACAGTGAGAACTGGCGATAGATGACGCCCACCGAACCCTGCATGAACGCCATCGGAATGAACACCGCCACCAGTACCAGCGTGATGCCGATGATCGCGCCGGTGATCTGGGTCATCGCCTTGCGCGTCGCCTCTTTCGGTGACAGGCCTTCGGTGGCCATGATCCGCTCGACGTTCTCCACCACCACGATGGCGTCGTCCACCAGAATGCCGATGGCCAGCACCATGCCGAACATGGTCAGCACGTTGATCGAGAAACCCAGCGCGAGCATGGTCGCGAAGGTGCCCATGAGCGCCACGGGCACCACCAGCGTCGGGATCAGGGTGTAGCGGATGTTCTGCAGGAACAGGAACATCACCGCAAATACCAGCAGCATCGCCTCGCCGAGGGTGTAAACCACTTTGGTGATCGAGACCTTCACGAACGGCGAAGTGTCGTAGGGGATCTTGTATTCCACGCCCGCCGGGAAGTAGCGCGACAGTTCATCCATCTTCGCCCGGATCAAAGTGGCGGTGCTGAGGGCGTTGGCGCCCGGCGCCAGTTGCACGCCGACGGCGGTGGACGGCTTGCCGTTCAGACGGGTGCCGAACTGGTATTCCTGGCTGCCGATCTCGACCCGCGCCACGTCCTTGATGCGTACGGTGGAGCCGTCCGGGTTGGCCTTGAGCACGATGTCGGCGAACTCTTCCGGCGTCGAAAGCTGACCCTTGACCAGAATCGTCGCGGTGATTTCCTGAGTGCTCGGGTTTGGCAGATCGCCGATGCTGCCGGCCGAGACCTGGGCGTTCTGCGCGACGATGGCGGCGTTGACATCGGCCGGCGTCAGGTTGAAACCGATCAGCTTCTGCGGATCGACCCAGATCCGCATCGCCCGCTCGGCGCCATACAGCTGGGCCTTGCCGACGCCGTCGATGCGTTTGATCTCGTTCATCACGTTGCGCGCCAGGTAATCGCTGAGCGCCACGTCATCGAGCTTGCCGTCGCTGGAGGTGAGGGTGATCAGCAGCAGGAAACCGGCGGAGACTTTCTCCACCTGCAAGCCTTGCTGGTTGACCGCTTGCGGCAGACGCGACTCGACCACCTTGAGGCGGTTCTGTACATCGACCTGCGCCAGTTCCGGGTTGGTGCCCGGCTGGAAAGTGGCCTTGATCGTGGCGCTGCCGAGGCTGCTTTGCGATTCGAAATACAGCAGGTGATCGGCGCCGTTGAGCTCTTCCTCGATCAGGCTGACCACGCTTTCGTCAACGGTCTGCGCCGATGCGCCCGGGTACACGGCATAGATTTCGATCTGCGGCGGCGCGACGTCGGGGTATTGCGCCACCGGCAATTGCGGGATGGCCAGCGCACCGGCCAACAGGATGAACAACGCGACGACCCAGGCGAACACCGGGCGGTCGATAAAGAACTGCGGCATAGAAGAGCGTCCTGCTTACTGACCAGAGGTCTGGGCAAGTGGAAGAGGGGTGTCGTCGATCTGCACCACTTCGCCCGGACGGGCGTGTTGCAGGCCTTCGATGACAATGCGGTCGCCGGCCTTCAGGCCTCCGGTGACGATCCAACGGTCGTTCTGCACAGCGCCAAGCTGAACCGGCTGTTGGGCGACGCGCATCTGATCGTCGACGGTCAGGACTTGCGCTACACCGGCGCTGTCACGCTGCACCGCACGTTGCGGCACGGTCAGGCCGTGTTGAATCACGCCTTGTTCCAGGCGAACGCGAACGTAGCTGCCGGGCAGCAGATCGAGATCCGGGTTGGGAAACTCGCTACGCAGGATGATCTGACCGGTGCCCGGATCGACCGTGATGTCGCTGAACAGCAGTTTGCCCGGCAACGGATAGAGGCTGCCGTCGTCCTGGATCAGCGTGGCCTTGACCTGATCCTGGCCGACCTGCTGCAACTGGCCGGAACGGAATGCCCGGCGCAGTTCGTTGAGTTCGCGGGTCGACTGGGTGAGGTCGGCGTGGATCGGGTTCAGTTGCTGGATCAGCGCCATGGGCGTGGTTTCGTTCTGGCCGACCAGTGCGCCTTCGGTCACCAGAGCGCGACCGACACGCCCGGAGATCGGCGCGGTGACGGTGGCGTAACCGAGGTTCAACTTCGCGCGCTCGACGGCAGCCTTGTTGGCGGCAACGTCGGCGGCAGTCTGCCGGGCGTTGGCGCGGGCGTTGTCGTAGTCCTGAGCGCTGATGGCCTTGTCATCGATCAACTGGGCGTAGCGCTGCTCCTGCAGTTTTGCCTGGAACGCGTTGGCCTCGGCCTTGCGCAGGGCCGCTTCGGCGCTGTCGAGGTCAGCCTTGAACGGCGCCGGATCGATGCGGAACAGTACGTCGCCCTTTTTCACGTCGCTGCCTTCGCGGTAGGTGCGTTGCAGCACGACGCCAGCCACTCGGGCGCGGACTTCGGCAATGCGCGGTGCGGCAATTCGCCCGCTGAGTTCGCTGCTGATCGACAGGGGGCGCGCCTCAAGGGTTTCGATCCGCACGGTGGCCGGCGGCGCCTGTTCCTCGGCGTTCGAGGATTTATCACAGGCACTCAGCGTCAGCGCCAATGCGATCAGGCCGAGCCCGGCCAGCAGATTCTTCGACATGTACAACCCCCAATATTGATCTGCGCATCCTACGGACAGTCGCCGAGGGTAGCGGTGAAGCTTTGTAGGCGCTGTGTGAAATTGTGTAAGGGTTTTGCTCAGGGACGAGTGAGGGCGTATATCCTTTACGCCTTGATATTTATTGCGACAGATAAAGCATCGCGAGCAGGCTCGCTCCCACAAGGGATTGCATTCCAAATGTGGGAGCGAGCCTGCTCGCGATAGCGGACGATGGGTCGCCACTGTATTTCTGGATCACCTAAATGCCCAACATCCTCTTGGTCGAAGACGACACCGCCCTCGCCGAACTGATCTCCAGTTACCTCGAACGCAACGGTTACTCCGTCAGCGTGATCGGCCGTGGCGACCATGTGCGCGAACGGGCGCGGCTCAATCCGCCGGACCTGGTGATTCTCGACCTCATGCTGCCGGGCCTGGATGGCTTGCAGGTCTGTCGCCTGTTGCGCGCCGATTCGGCCACGCTGCCGATCCTGATGCTCACCGCCCGCGACGACAGCCACGATCAGGTGCTGGGCCTGGAAATGGGCGCCGACGATTACGTCACCAAACCCTGTGAGCCGCGCGTCCTGCTGGCGCGAGTGCGCACTTTGCTGCGGCGCAGCAGCCTCGGCGAACCGATGACCGCCAATGACCGGATCCTGATGGGCAATCTGTGCATCGATCTGTCGGAACGCACGGTGACCTGGCGCGAACAGCCAGTCGAGCTGTCCAGCGGCGAATACAACCTGCTGGTGGTGCTGGCCCGTCATGCCGGTGAAGTGCTGAGCCGCGACCAGATCCTGCAACGCCTGCGCGGCATCGAGTTCAACGGCACCGACCGCTCGGTGGACGTGGCGATTTCCAAGCTGCGGCGCAAGTTCGACGACCACGCCGGCGAGGCGCGCAAGATCAAGACCGTGTGGGGCAAGGGGTATCTGTTCAGCCGTTCCGAGTGGGAATGCTGATTCGATGTTCAGAATCCTGTTTCGCCTCTACCTGGTGACGATCGTTTCCTACAGCGCGGCGATCTATCTGGTGCCGGATCTGGTGGTGATGGCGTTCAAGCAGCGATTCGTCACCTACAACCTCGACTATTCCCGAGGCCTGCAATCGCTGATCACCAAGCAGTTTCGCGCGGTGCCGCAGGATCAGTGGCCAGCGCTCGCGGCGTCGATGGACAAGGATTTCCAGCCGCTGCACATCGTGCTCGCCCGTATTGATGACCCCGACTTCACCGCCATCGAGCAAGAGCGTCTGCGGCGCGGCGAAAACATGGTGCGGGTGGGCGACTGGGGCTGGCGCACGCTGGCGGTCACGCCGCTGAACGACGAAATGGCGGTGCAGATGGTGGTGCCGCCGGATCCGATGGACGTGAACCTGTTGTACTGGAGCATCAACGTGCTGATCGGCGCGAGTCTGCTGGCGTGCCTGTTGCTCTGGTTTCGTCCGCACTGGCGCGATCTGGAACGCCTCAAGGGCACGGCCGAACGTTTCGGCAAGGGCCATTTGAGCGAACGCACGCAGATTGGCCCGAGCTCGAACATCGGCAGCCTGGCCAACGTGTTCGACACCATGGCCGGCGACATCGAAAACCTGCTCAACCAGCAGCGTGACCTGCTCAACGCCGTGTCCCACGAACTGCGCACGCCGCTGACTCGCCTGGACTTCGGCCTCGCGCTGGCGCTGTCCGATGACTTGCCGCAAGCCAGCCGCGAACGCCTGCAAGGGCTGGTTGCGCACATTCGCGAACTGGATGAGTTGGTGCTGGAGTTGCTGTCCTACAGTCGCCTGCAGAACCCGGCGAAGTTGCCGGAGCAGGTCGAAGTGTCGCTGGACGAGTTCATCGACAGCATTCTGGGCAGCGTCGATGAAGAACTGGAATCCCCGGAAATCGTCATCGACGTGCTGCTGCACAATCAGCTGGAACGCTTCTCCCTCGACCCGCGCCTGACGGCCCGCGCGATTCAGAACCTGCTGCGCAACGCCATGCGCTATTGCGAAAAACGCATTCAGATCGGCGTGCAGGTCTGCCCGAAAGGCTGCGAGATCTGGGTGGATGACGACGGGATCGGCATTCCGGAAGACGAGCGGGAGCGGATTTTCGAGCCGTTCTATCGACTGGATCGCAGTCGCGATCGGGCGACCGGCGGGTTTGGTTTGGGGCTGGCAATCAGCCGCCGGGCACTGGAAGCGCAGGGCGGGACGTTGACGGTGGAAAGTTCGCCGTTGGGTGGGGCGCGGTTCAGGCTCTGGCTGCCAACCCCGACCTGATGATCGTTCCCACGCTGAGCGCTCAGCGTGGGAGTCAGCATCATCAGAGCAGTTCAGTGGACTGGATCAATTCGACCCCGGCCACCTGCATCCGCTCGATCGCCGTCGCCAGCGAGCCATTCAAATCGATCGCCCGGCACGCATCCAGCACCACAAACGCATTGAACCCCGCCGCCCGCGCGTCCAGCGCGGAGAACATCACGCAGAAATCCAGCGCAAGACCGACCATGTACACCGTGTCGATCCCGCGTTCCTTCAGATAACCCGCCAGACCCGTGGTCGTGACGCGATCCGCTTCCAGAAACGCCGAATAGCTGTCGATGTCCGGGTTGCAGCCCTTGCGGATGACCAACTGCGCGTGGGGCAGATCGAGCCCCGAGTGAAACTCGGCACCGCGTGAACCCTGAATGCAGTGATCCGGCCACAGCGTCTGCTCGCCATACGGCAGTTGAATCACGTCATAAGGCTGGCGGCCGGGATGGCTGGAGGCAAACGAAGCGTGGCCCGCCGGGTGCCAGTCCTGAGCGATGACCACTTGCTTGAACTGCCCGGCGAGCCGGTTGATCAGCGGAACGATCAGGTCACCTTCTGGCACGGCCAACTGGCCACCGGGAATGAAGTCGTTCTGCACGTCGATGACCAGCAGGGCTGTGCGTGGCGAAATCGGCATAAATCCATCCTTCTTGGAAAATCACCCGAGCAGCATAGTGACAAAATTCTTTAAACGTTCAGCCGGGATTTAAACATTTTCGCCATGTCTTCCAGCTCGGAAGCCGGGTGATGGCCGATCAGCATCCAGGCATGTTCGCGTTCGGTCCAGTACACCACGTTCATCCCGTGCCGGCGTTCATGGGCCAGCGGCTGGCTGCCGCTGTTGGTGCGCGTGACGCACAGCGCCAGCGGGCCGTGGGTGGCGTCGAGCCAGGTCATCTGGGCGATGGGCACGCCGTCATATTCGAGCAATTGCGCGCGCTTGAACTGCGCACCGGGCAGTTTCAGTTTCGCCGGCGACAGGCTCACGCCCAGCCGCGCATCGACGGTTCGCAGCTGCGCCAGTTGCGAGGCTTCATCGGTGGGCAGATGTTCGAGGGTCTGCGGCACATACAGCGCCATGTAATCGCCCACCAGCTCGCGCCAGTTGTGCGATTGCTGCGCTTGCCAGGCCAGAAACAAGCGGTCCGCCGCGACACCTGCGAGCGCCACGCCCGCTGCCGCTGCGCCGATGAACCAGCGTCGGCTGAAACCGGGTTTCTGCGGTGACGGCGCGGCATCGAGCCGGGCCTGCAAACGGTCGAGCGGCGCCTGTTGCGCCAGTTCGTCGTAGGCGGCCTTGAACGGCAGATTGCTGCGGCTCAGCCATTGCACCCGCAAACTCAGCAGCGGATCGTCGGCGATGAGGCTGTCGAGTTGGCTGCGCTGTTCGCGGTCCAGTTCATCGTCCAGATACGCCACCAGTTGCTCGTCGGAAGGCGCATTCATTGCCGTTCTCCTGCGGGGGTGTTCGGTACCGCTTGCAGCGGCGGGTATTCGGCCAGCTTCAGGCGCGCGGTGGCCAGCCGGCTCATGACCGTGCCGATCGGCACTTGCAGGATCTCGGCGACTTCGCGGTAGGACAGGCCCTCGACGTAAGCGAGATATACCGTTTCGCGCTGGGTTTCCGGCAACGCATCGACGCGGCGGATCACCTGCGCTGCCATCACATGAGTCTGCGCGGCGTATTCGCCATCGAACGTCAGCTGGCTTTCGGCGTCCGCCACACCCTGGCCCTGGCGCACCCGGCGGGCGCGCACTTCGTTGAGCCAGATCGAATGCAGAATGCTCAGCAGCCAGCGATCCATGCGCGTGCCAGCCACGTACTGGCCCGAACGCTCGAGCGCCCGTACGCAGGTGGCTTGCACCAGATCCTCGGCCACGTGCCGATTTCGCGACAGCAGCAAGCCGTAACGCCACAGGCGCGCCAGGTGTTGCCCGAGTTCGGCTCTGAAGGCCTGATCGCTGAAAATGTTCGCCTCCGGGTGTCGTGTCAGGTTTTCGATGAGTCGTTGATGGCTTCGGCCAGGTCCCGGTATTCCTCGCAGGTCGTGCCGCAGATCTTCTGGATGTGCTGCAACTGTTCCTGCGCCAGATCGACACGGCCCTTGATCACATAGGCTTCGCCCAGGTACTCACGGACCTGCGCGTACTGCGGATCAAGCTTCACCGATTGCAGGTAATAGCCGATGCCTTCGTCAGTGCGACCCAGTTTGCGCGTCGCGTAACCGCGATAGTTGAGGGCCTTGGCGGTGTTCGGTTGTTGCAGCGTGTCGAGCAGGGCCAGGGCTTCTTCATAACGGCCGGCCTTGGCCAGGCGGTAGGCGTAATCGGTCCGGTCGGCGTCGGGCACCAGATGGCTGGTCTGCATCACGCACTTCTGGGTTTTGGTGTCGAACACCTGGCCTTTGGGGCAGTTGGGTTTCTGCACCGGCGCCTCTTCATCGCCATTGGCGAAGGCGAGGGGGCTCGCGAAAACGGCGGCCACCAGCAACGGGGCGGCGAACATAACGGAACGGATAGTCATGGGCAAGGCTCCACAGGGGGTCATGTTTCACTTTGAACACCGCAGGGTGAAAATTTATTCATTGCTTTGTCAGGCTTTGTTAAAGGAAAGCCCTTTTTCCGGCGCTATGCTCGTCAGCATTCGTTGTCGATCTGCAGTTCTACCATGGGAGTTTGGCCATGAAAGATCAGGTTCACCACTCGGCCGCCAGCGGCTACAAAACCGCTGCCGATACCTACGTCAAAGGCCGGCCCGACTATCCGCCGGCCGTCAGCGAGTGGCTGACGGGCACGCTGGGCCTCGATGGCCACAAGACCGTTATCGACCTCGGCGCCGGCACCGGCAAGTTCACCGGACGGCTGGTGGCGACCGGCGCCCAGGTAATCGCCGTGGAACCGGTGGCGCAGATGCTGGAAAAACTGTCGCTGGCCTGGCCGCAGGTGTTGGCCGTCAGCGGTACGGCAACGGATTTGCCGCTGCCCGATGCCTCGGTGGATGCCGTGGTCTGCGCGCAGGCCTTTCACTGGTTTGCCAGTCGCGAGGCGCTGGATGAAATCGCCCGGGTGCTCAAACCGGGCGGCAAACTGGGCCTGATCTGGAACCTGCGCGACACTCGGATCGACTGGGTGCCCAAGCTGGACGCCATCGTCAATGCGCTGGAAGGCGACACGCCGCGCTTCTACACCGGCGAATGGCGCAAGGCCTTTCCCCATCCGGCGTTCGGGCCGTTGCAGGCTCAACACTTTCAGCATGGCCACACCGGCTCGCCGGAAGATGTGATTTTCAACCGGGTGCGCTCCACCAGTTTCATTGCCGCGTTGAGTGACCTGCAGCGCGCAAGGATCGACGAACAGATTGCTGAACTGATTGCCAGCGAGCCGCAACTGCGGGGCAGGGAGGTGGTGACGGTGCCTTACGAGACCGCCGCCTTCGTCGCGGTGAAGAACGGCTAGAGTCCCGCATTTGGCCGAACCGCCGTGCTGATGCCTTGTTATAGTTCGGGCCTCATTTTCAGCCCGGTAAAGGATTTCTGCCATGACTCAATACACCGCCTTCAGCGTCGAACTGGCCGACAACATCGCCCATGTGCAGATCAATCGTCCGGAAAAGATCAACTCGATGAACGCCGCGTTCTGGAGTGAAATCGTCGAGGTGTTCCAGTGGATCGACGACACCGACGAAGTGCGGGTGGTGGTGCTCAGCGGCGCCGGCAAACACTTTTCCTCGGGCATCGACCTGATGATGCTGGCCGGCGTGGCCAATGAGCTGGGCAAGGACGTTGGCCGCAATGCGCGCCTGCTGCGCAAAAAGATCCTGACCCTGCAAGCTTCCTTCAATGCCGTCGATAATTGCCGCAAGCCGGTACTCGCGGCGATCCAGGGTTACTGCCTGGGCGGCGCCATCGACCTGATCGCCGCCTGCGACATGCGCTACGCTGCCGAAGACGCGCAATTCTCGATCAAGGAAATCGACATCGGCATGGCGGCCGACGTTGGCACCCTGCAACGGTTGCCACGGATCATCGGTGACGGCATGCTGCGTGAGCTGGCTTACACCGGTCGCACCTTTGGCGCCGAAGAAGCGCGCAGCATTGGTCTGGTCAATCGCGTCTACAGCGACAAGGACGGCCTGATCGAAGGTGTGATGGACATTGCCCGGGACATCGCCGGCAAGTCGCCGATCGCGGTCACCGGCACCAAGGAAATGATCAGCTACATGCGTGACCATCGCATTGACGACGGTCTCGAGTACGTTGCCACCTGGAACGCCGCCATGTTGCAATCCAACGATTTGCGCGTGGCCATGGCCGCCCATATGAGCAAACAGAAACCCGAATTTCTGGATTGAGAAACCATGACATCTCGCTGGACCACTGCAGTACTGGACACTGATCAACCCGGCGGCTGGGCCGTGGCGCGCAGCCCCGAGGGTTTCCTGTTCGATGACAACGGCGCGCTGTTCCCCCGGGAATGGCTCAAGCGTCAGGACTTGTCGATCCTTGCCGAGCACGGTATCGGTCATCTCGATGGCGAACCGGTGTATCTGCTGGAACTGCGCAGCACCAGCGAGGTGCCGGGTTGCAACTGGAAAGGCCTGCGGGCGTTCATGCTCGACGGCGATCACACGATCTACAAAGTGCTGGGTTATGCCGCACAAATTGGCACTTGGGCGCGCGAACACCGTTTCTGCGGCAATTGCGGTCAGGCCATGACCCAGGTGCCGCGGGAGCGGGCGATGTATTGCCAGCCTTGCGATCTGCGCAGTTATCCGCGGATTTCGCCGAGCATGATCGTGCTGGTGACCCGTGGCGATGAAGTGCTGCTGGCGCGTTCACCGCGTTTCGTCACCGGGGTCTACAGCACGCTGGCCGGGTTTGCCGAGCCTGGGGAATCGGCCGAGGATTGCCTGATCCGCGAAGTGCGCGAGGAAGTGCAGATCGAGGTGAAGAACATTCAGTACATGGGCAGCCAGTGCTGGCCGTTCCCGCACTCGATGATGCTCGGCTTCCATGCCGAATACGCCGGTGGCGAGATTGTCTGTCAGGAAGACGAGATCGAAGACGCCCAATGGTTCAACGTGCACGATCTGCCGCCGTTGCCGGCGTCCAAATCGATTGCCCGTTACCTGATCGACGTCTATGTGGCGCGGCGCTTAGGCCACGCTGAACCAGTGTTGCCAGGCTAGACGCACGGTCAACCCCAGCACCACGGTGATGAACACCGGACGAATGAACTTGGCGCCGCCGCTGATCGCGGTGCGCGCCCCGAAGAACGCGCCGACCATCACCGACAGGCCCATGCTCAGGCCGATGATCCAGTCCACCTGCCCGGAAAACACGAACACCGACAGCGCCGCAATGTTGCTGACGAAGTTCATGCTGCGCGCCACGCCGCTGGCCTTGACCAGATCGATCGGGTAGAGCAGCAGGCTGCTGACCGTCCAGAACGCGCCAGTGCCGGGGCCGGCCACGCCGTCGTAGAAACCGAGGCTGAAGCCTTGGGTCGATTGCCACTTCTTCTTGATCGGTGCGTCGCTGTCCAGCGGCGCTTTCGGCGTGCCGCCAAATAACAGGTACAGGCCACAGGCGAAGACGATCACCGGCAGCATCTTGTTCAGCCATTCGGCAGGCAGATAGTGGGCGACGACGGCGCCGGTCAGCGCACCGACCAGGGTGCCGACGATGGCGTGCATCCACTGCCGTGGGTGAAACAGCTTGCGCCGGTAGAAGGTGAAACTGGCGGTGGCCGATCCGAAGGTCGAACTCAACTTGTTGGTGCCGAGCACCAGGTGCGGCGGCAGGCCGGCGGTGAGCAACGCAGGTGTGGTCAACAGACCGCCACCGCCGGCGATGGCGTCGATGAATCCGGCAATGAAAGCGACAAGGGCCAGAACGGCCAGGGTAGTGAGGTCAACGCTGAGTTCGAAAGGCATGGAATCGGCTTATTTCGGCAGGGTGCAGAACAGGGCTGCGGGGAGGGCAGTCATGTTACTCATTTCCGAATGTTGCGGCGACCCATAAGACTCGACCACCGACGGCTCAACTGTTGCCCACCCAACACGCACCCAACAAATCACCCTCCCACCATGCATTCCTATTACCTGAAACCCCAATAAAACCGGGTCTCCCGCCGCTGGCACGCTTGCTGCTCTGGCTTACTCACCTTCATCAACTGTCCTGAGGACACGCCAATGAGTCAGCAAGCCGTGAAATTTGCCTACTGGGTGCCGAACGTCAGCGATGGGCTGGTGGTCAGCAAGATCGAGCAACGCACCGATTGGGGCATCGACTACAACCGCAAACTGGCGCAATTGGCCGAGGCGGCGGGTTTCGAATACGCCCTGACGCAAATCCGCTTCACCGCCGGTTACGGCGCCGAGTTTCAGCATGAATCGGTAGCCTTCAGCCACGCGTTGCTCGCTGCCACCAGCAAGCTCAAAGTCATCGCCGCCATTTTGCCCGGCCCGTGGCAACCGGCGCTGGCGGCCAAACAGTTGGCGACCATCGATCAACTCACCAACGGCCGGATTGCGGTGAATATCGTCAGCGGCTGGTTCAAGGGTGAATTTCAGGCGATTGGCGAGTATTGGCTGGAGCACGACGAGCGCTATCGTCGTTCGGAAGAGTTCATCCGTTCGCTGCGAGGGATCTGGAGTCAGGACAATTTCACCTTCCGTGGCGATTTCTATCGCTTCGACAATTACAGCCTCAAACCGAAGCCGCTGGGCCGCCCGGAAATCTTTCAGGGCGGCAGCTCTCGTGCCGCGCGGGACATGGCGGCGCGGGTATCGGACTGGTATTTCACCAACGGCAACAGCGTCGAGGGCATCAAGGCGCAGGTCGACGATATTCGCGCCAAAGCGGCGGCGAACCAGCATTCGGTGAAGGTCGGAGTGAATGCGTTTGTCATCGCCCGAGATACCGAGGAAGAAGCCAAAGCGGTGCTGGCGCAGATCATCGATCAGGCGGACCCGGAAGCGGTGAATGCGTTCGGTGATGCGGCGAAGCAGGCGGGCAGGGCGTCACCGGAAGGTGAGGGTAACTGGGCCAAATCGACCTTTGAAGATCTGGTGCAATACAACGACGGCTTCAAGACCAACCTGATCGGCACGCCGCAGCAGATTGCCGAGCGGATCGTGGCGTTGAAAGCGGTGGGGGTTGATCTGGTATTGGCGGGGTTCCTGCATTTTCAGGAAGAGGTGGAGTATTTCGGTCAGCGGGTGTTGCCGCTGGTGCGAGAACTCGAGGCCAAAGCGCAATCGGCCCGGGCTGCCGAAGTTGCCTGAAAATCCCTCCTGCACACTGTGCAGGAGGGATCGGCTACTTAATTACAGACCCAGCTCGGACAACCCCGGATGATCATCCGGGCGGCGGCCCAGCGGCCAGTGGAACTTGCGTTCGCTTTCCTTGATCGGCATGTCGTTGATGCAGGCGTAGCGCTGGAACATCAGGCCGTGCTCGTCGAACTCCCAGTTCTCGTTGCCGTAGGAGCGGAACCAGTTGCCCGAGTCGTCGTGCCACTCGTAGGCGTAGCGCACGGCGATGCGGGTGTCTGAATAGGCCCAGAGTTCCTTGATCAGGCGGTAATCCAGTTCCTTGGCCCATTTGCGAGTGAGGAAACCTTTGGCTTCTTCGCGGTTGTTGGCGAATTCGGCGCGGTTACGCCATTTGGTGTCCAGGGTGTAGGCCAGCGACACGCGCTCCGGGTCGCGGGAGTTCCAGCCATCCTCGGCCAGACGAACTTTTTCAATGGCCGATTCACGGTTGAACGGTGGCAATGGCGGACGAACTTCGGCTGCAGTAGACATGTTTGTCTCCCGATCTATTAACAGTTAAACAACTTGTCAGGCTTATTAAGGCGTTACAGGTCCAATAACTTTCGCGCCATGCATTGCGCATTATCGGCGGCACTGTGATCACCCATCACAAGCGCTACGGTAATGGCGCCGTCAATCAGGATCAGCAGCTGTTTGGCCAACAGTTGCGGGTCCTCGGCTCCATGTTCGGTACACAGCTCGCACAGGTAGTCGAGCAGTTTCTGTTTGTGGTCTTTGGCGACCAGGCGCACCGGATCCTCGGGATCGCCGGTTTCGCCACTGGTGTTGATGAAGGCGCAGCCCCGGAAACCTTCCGAGGCGAACCAGCCCTTGAGCACGGTAAACAGGTTGAGCAGACGATCGGCCGGGGTTTCGGCCTGATCGACGGCGCTTCTGTACCAATGCATCCAGCGCACGTCGCGGCGTTGCAGGGCGGCGACGGTCAACTCCTCCTTGTTGGCGAAGTAGCGGTAGATACTCTTTCTGGAAACGCCGGCGGTTTTCACCAGAAGATCCATGCCGGTGGCCGCGATGCCACTTTTGTAGATCAACTTTTCGGTGACATCCAGAATGATGTCTCGGGTCGTGTCGTTGCTTGTGATTTCGTTCATGTGGTGAACAGTAGAACGATCGTTCTCCTTGGTCAAATGTTTTTTATTGATCGTTCCCACGTCGAGGCGTCGAACCGTCTGCGTGGGAATGCCTCAAGGGACGCTCTGCGTTCCAGCTCTGGAAGGGACGCGGAGCGTCCCGGGCTGCGTTCCCACGCAGAGCGTGGGAACGATCATTAAAGGAGCGTGGGAACGATCAATCAGGCGGGAAGACCCGAAGGAGTTGATGGTGTAAGCTCTCGGGTTCTTCGGATTCGACCCATTGCGAGCCCTATGCCGTTGCTTTTCAAACGCTCTCTGCTGCCCAAACTGCGCAGCTTTCCGCTGACCGCCGAGGCCGTGACGATCCTGCCCGGTGCCGCCGATTTCCGCCGTTGCCTGCTGGAGAAAATCGCCCAGGCGACCCAGCGCATCTACCTCGTCGCGCTTTATCTGCAAAACGATGAAGCCGGCCAGGAAATCCTCGATGCCCTGCACGCTGCCAAACTCAAGCGTCCCGAGCTTGAAATCGCGGTGGTCGTCGACTGGCTGCGGGCCCAGCGCGGCTTGATCGGTGCCGGCAAACAGCCGGGCAACTCGGCGTGGTATCAGGAAATGACCCGCACCCACCAGAGCGTGGTGCCGGTCTACGGCGTGCCGGTGCAGACCCGCGAGCTGTTCGGCGTGCTGCACCTCAAAGGCTTCGTGATCGACGATTGCGTGGTCTACAGCGGTGCGAGCCTGAACAACGTCTACCTGCACAAATTCGACAAGTACCGTTTCGACCGTTATCACGTGCTGCAAAGCCGCGAACTGGCGGACTCGATGCACCACCTGGTCAAGCACGGCCTGATCGAATCGAAAGCGGTGCATCGCCTCGACCTGCCGAACCTGCCGACCACCCGCAGCCTGCGCAACGACATCGGCGACCTGCGCAGCCGCCTTAAATATGCGGCCTACGACACCAGCGCGGGCAGCACGGCGCATACCGGCCTGTCGGTCAGTCCGTTGCTCGGTGTGGGCAAGAACAACCCGCTGAACCGGGTGATTCTGGAGCTGATCGCCAGCGCCCAGAAGCAACTGACCATCTGCACGCCGTACTTCAACCTGCCGCTTGGCGTGATTCGCGAGATCAACCGGGCGCTGGCGCGCGGCGTGAAGATCGACATCGTGGTCGGCGACAAGACCGCCAACGACTTCTACATTCCGCCGACCGAGCCGTTCAAGGTGATCGCCGCGCTGCCGTATCTCTACGAGATCAGCCTGCGCCGTTTCGCCAAGCGGCATCAGCGCAACATCGACAGCGGCCAGTTGAACCTGCATTTGTGGCGTGAAGGCGACAACAGCTATCACCTCAAGGGCATGTGGATCGACCAGCGTTATACGCTGCTGACCGGCAACAACCTCAATCCGCGGGCGTTCCGTCTGGATCTGGAAAACGCCTTGCTGATCGATGACCCGAAAGGCGAGTGGCTGGAACCGCGCCGCGTGGAGCTGGAGAACATCTTCGTTCACACCTCGCGCATCGCACGTTTCCAGGACCTGGAAGCCTTGCCGGATTACCCGGCGGGCGTGGCCAAGTTCCTCAAGCGTGTGAGCCGGGTGCGGGTCGAGCGGTTGCTGTACCGGATTCTGTAAGGCACAGAATTTTCGGCGCTGCTAAAAACGCCTTCGCGAGCAAGCCCGCTCCCACACTGGGTCTTCGCTGAGCACAATTTTGTGTTCAACAAAGATCCTATGTGGGAGCGGGCTTGCTCGCGAAGGCGTCAGAACAGGCGCTACAAGTCTCAGTTCAGACCGAGTTTTCCGCGCAACGTCGACAGGTCTTCAGCCAGGGTATTGACCGGGCCAACCAGCGCCTTGCGGTCGTTGTCCTTCACCTTTTCGTAAGTCTCGAAACCACCGTCCTTGGTCTTGTACTTGGCCAGGATCTTGTCCACGGTGGCGAAGTTCTTGTCGACTTTGGCGACGAAGGCCTTGTCCTGTTTCTCGATCTGCGGACGGAACAGGTCGACGATTTTCTTCGCGCCGTCGATGTTGCCCTGGAAGTCGTACAGGTCGGTGTGGCTGTAGCGGTCTTCTTCACCGGAGATCTTGGTTGCGGCGACTTCTTCGAGCAGCGCAGCGGCGCCGCCGACGACTTTCTCAGGCGGGAAGGTCAGGCCGGCGACGCGGGTCTGCAGGTCTTTCACGTCCTTGTTCAGGCCGTCCGCCAGGGCGTCGAGATCCTTGGTGCTCTTTTCCGAGAACAGCGAGTATTCGATGCGGTGGAAACCGGTGAAGTCTTCGGCTTTCACGCCTTGCTCGTGGTCGTCGACCCGGGAGTCGATGGAGGCGTCGAGGTCACTGAACAGCTCGGCGATCGGCTCGATCGACTCGTAATAGACGCGGGTCGGTGCGTAGAGCTTCTGTGCGGTCGCCAGGTCGCCTTTTTTCACCGCGTCGGTGAACTGCTGCGTGTGGCTGGCCAGTTCATCCAATTGTTCGGTGACGTAGATCTTGTAGTCCGACACCGGCCCCACCAGATCCAGAGGCGCGGTCGCGGCGAACGCCGACAGCGGGGTGTTGAGCAAACCAAGGGTCAGCAATAACGCGAGTGGCGTCTTTTTCATGGGGGCGGCTCCTGTTGAATGCTATGCAGTTGTTTTTGGTTGAGTAGCGTTGAGCAGCGAGCGACCGATGAAGTCCTTGTCGCCCGTGACACCCGGCAGGGTGAAGAAGTAACCGCCGCCGACCGGCTTGAGGTATTCCTCCAGCGGTTCGCCATTGAGGCGGGTCTGCACGGTGATGAAGCCTTTTTCCAGGTCGGCCTGGTAACAGATGAACAGCAGGCCCATGTCGAGCTGGCCGTTCTTGTTCACGCCGTTGGAGTAGTTGAACGGCCGGCGCAGGATCAGGTTGGCCTGGCTCGCGGCGGTGCGCGGATTGGCCAGGCGAATGTGCGCATCAAGCTTGGTCAGCTTGCCTTCCGGGTCCTTGCTGTAATCCGGCACCTCGGTCTCATGGCTGGCGCCCATCGGCGCGCCGGTGGTTTTGACCCGGCCGATGATGCTTTCCTGTTCCTGCAACGGCGTGCGGTCCCAGCGTTCGACGAAGTTGCGGATGATCCGCACCGCCTGATAACTGCCGTGGGCCGCCCAGGCCGGTTCGTCACTCCCGGGTTGCACCCAGACGATGCGGTCCATGGCTTTGCCGTCGTTGGAATCCGGGTTGGCCGAACCGTCGCGGAAACCCAGGAAGTTACGCGCCGATTGCGCCGGCACACCGGGTTTGGCCGGGGCTTGCGGCGGCACGCTGCCTTCCTGTTTCCAGCGCACCAGCAGCAGGTCCGGCAGGTTTTTCACGATGTCGCGCAGGGCGTGGATGTTGGTGTCGGCGGTATTGGAGCAGAACTGCAGGCTCAGGTCGCCGTGGCAGCAATCGGCTTCCAGCGCGTCGTTGGGGAAACCGACCATGCGGATCAGGCGCTTGGGTTTGGCGGACGCGAGGCCGAAGCGCTCGTCGAACAATGATTCGCCCACCGACACAGTGATGGTCAAGTTGTCCGGGGTGACCACCGGGCCGAGGATGCCGGAATCCGGCGGCGGCAACTTCGGATCGATCTGCGCCACCGGGCCGCCCTTCATCAGGAACGCGATGCGCTCGTTGAGGGTGCGGAACAGACGCTCCAGGTCTTCACGGTCGCTGGCCAGCACATCGAACGACACCAGCATGCCCGACGCGGGGCGCGGGGTGACGATGCCGCTCTGGTGTACGCCGTGAAAGTCGTGATGATCCTGGGTCTTGTCGCTGCTCGGTGCTTCGGTGACTTGCGCAGGCGAGGCGGCCATTGCCGGGCAGCTCAACGCCGTGCCGGCCAGTGCGACACCGGCGGCGCCCATCCCCATCAGTACGCGGCGACGTTGCAGGTTGAAGTGTTCGGAATCGTTCATCGGTATTCGTCTTCTGCTTACAGGCCGGAGAGGCCGAGGGCGGGATCAATGGCGTCGAGGGCGTCGGCCAGGGCCTTGGCCTTGTCGGCGATCTGCTTGCGTTGCTCACCGTTGACGGTGTCGTAACTGGCGTAGCCGTCCTTGACCTTGAAGCCGTTCAGCGTGGTATCGAAATCAGCCAGCGCGCCGTCGATTTTCGGCAGCAGGTCGGCGGCGGATTTGCTCAGCAGCGGCCGCAGCAGTTCGACGACTTTGTGCGCGGTTTCCTGATTGGCCGCGAAGCCGTTGAGATCGCTGTGGCTGTAGCGTTCCTCTTCGCCGCTGGCGGCGCGCACGTCGGCGAGGGTGTTGAGATTGCGCACGACGATTTCCACCAGTTGCTCCGGCGGCAGCGACTGGGCCAGCAGCTGTTGTTTCAGCGTGGTGACGTTGTCGAGCAAACTCTGGGCAATCGGTGTCAGCCCATCGAGGTTGCGTTGCTGGAACAGCGCGTATTCGAGGCGGTGGAAACCGACGAAGGCCGGATCCTGCTCGCGTTTTTCGAAGTAATCGGCGCGGGCGTTGATGCTGTTGTCCAGCTCCGCCAGGCGTTGTGCGGCCGGGGCCAGACGCTGGTACGCGGCACGGGCCGGCAAATACAAAGCCTGGGCCTGGGCCAGATCGCCACTGTCGATGGCTTGATTCAGCGCCGTCACGGCTTTGATCAGCGCGCTGCTCTGGCTGGCCAGGTAAACGCGGAACTCCGACAGCGGCCCGACAAAGGCAACCATCGACGGCTTGGCCTTGGCGGCGGCATCGGACGCGGCGGTCGGCGTCACGTGCAAGGTGCCGCGCGGGTTGCTCAGCAGGCCGCAGGTGATGGCGTATTCGCCGGGTTGCAGGTTGGCGTTGATCACCTGGCTCAGGCCCGGCGCGATGTTCTCGCGCTCTTCGATCACCAGCACGCCGTCGAGGATTTCCCATTCCACCGCCCGGTCGGAGCGGTTGACGATGCGGAAACTGGCACGGCCGGCCGGGACGGTGAGGGCGTTCGGCTCGCAACTGTGCGGATGGATGTTCACCACCACTTCGTCACGATTGTGCTGACGTTTGGCGGCGGCCAGTTTCGAGGCGTAGTAGAACAGGCCACCGGCGGCGATCATCACGACCACCGAACCGGCCACCGCCCAGCGCAAGGCGCGGGGAGGCGAGGCCTGAGGAGTATTAGGCTTTGACATGAAGGCCCTTATTGGCTGGAAACGGAAGACGATTGGGCAGCGGGTTTGGGTGCCGGCATGAAGAACATGACCAGCGCCACCAGCAGATAAATCAGGTACGCGCCGAGGGTGCTGACGGTCGGTGCATCCTGATAACCGAACATGCCGGCCAGCACCGAGCCCAGCGGGCCGTCCATCGGCAGCGTCGCGCTGAAGTCGAACAGCACGGTTTGCAGGTGGTTCCACACCCCGGCTTCATGCAGGGCCTGCACCGAGTTGGCGAGAATCCCGGCGGCGACCACGAGGATGAACAGCCCGGTCCAGCGGAAGAACGCCGACAGGTTCAAGCGCATGCTGCCGCTGTAGATCAGGAAGCCGACGACAATCGCCAGGATCAGGCCGAGCAGGGCGCCGATCGGCGCGGCCGGGCCTTCGCTCTGCTGGAACACGGCGAGCAGGAAGAACACGGTTTCCAGACCTTCCCGGGCGACGGCGAAAAACACCATGGCAATCAGCGCGATGACCTGATGCTTCGACGCGGTCAGTGCGTGATCGAGAGAGGCTTGCAGCGAATGCTTGATCGAACGCGCCACCTTGCGCATCCAGAACACCATTGAACTGAGAATGCCCACAGCGACGAGGCCGACCACGCCTTCGAACAGTTCCTGCTGCTTTTGCGGGAATTCGGCACTGACCAGTTCCAGGCCGCCGCCGACCAGCAACGCCAGCGCAGCAGCGAGAAACACCCCGATCCACACCGCCGGCATCCACTGGCCACGGCCGGTCTGTTGCAGGTAGCTGGCGATGATGCCAACGATCAGCGCGGCTTCGATGCCTTCGCGCAACATGATCAAAAAGGGAACGAGCATTCGACGATCACTGTGTAACGAAATGAGGTTACAAGTTGTAACATAATGAAAGTCATTCTCACATGGCATTCATTGACATTTACCTGAACCTCAGCTGAACGAGTCTGAACATCCACGCCACCGAGTCAGCTGCGCTAAGATGCCCGCCACTCGAACAACAACAGGATTGCGCGCGTTCCATGTCGGAAAAAGACACCATCGCCATTCAACTGGTGCGCGAAGCACTGCTGCAAAGTTGTGCCCCGGGCGTGGCCACGGAAGAAGTCTTGAGCAAGGTCGGGATCGATCCGGCGCTGCTGCCCACCGATGACGCGCGCGTGCCGGCCAGCCATTACGCGCGGTTATGGCGCCTGTTGGCCCGGCGCGGCGATGACGAGTTCTTTGGCATGGACCCGCGCAAGCTGAAATCCGGCAGCCTGGAATTCCTCTGCCGCAGCGCGATGGCCCAGCCGAACCTGGCTGCGGGGCTGAGCACCGGTTTGAATTTCCTGTCGCTGATGCTCGAACGCATGCCGGCGCAACTGGTGCACCAGCAGAGTCTGGCGGAAATCGTGCTGCTGGAAGACGATCCGGAACCGCGTCGCGCCTTCACCTATTTCACTTACTGGATGATCGTCCACGGCGTGGCGTGCTGGCTGGCGGGACGGCGGATTCCGATCCTGGCGATCGAACTGCGCTGCCCGGCGCCGGATTTCTGTGATGACTATCGGGTGATGTTCTCGGAAAACCTGCGTTTCGACCGGCCCCGCACGCGGATGATCTTCGCCGCTGACGTGCTGGATCTGCCGATCAAGCGCAGCGCCGAGGAGTTGAAGCGCTTTCTGGCCCATGCCCCGGCCAACATTCTGGTGAAATACCGCGACCCGGAAAGCCTTGCGAGCCGGATCAAGCAGGATCTGCGGCAATTATCCGCAGATAAGTGGCCGGAAACCGACGCGCTGGCCCAGCAGTTGTGCATGTCGGCTTCGACCCTGCGTCGGCGTCTGGCTGAAGAAGGGCAGACCTATCAGGGTTTGAAGGACAGCGTGCGCAAGGAACTGGCGATCACCTGGCTGGCGGAACCTTCGATCAGTTTTGCCGACATCGCCACCCGCTTGGGGTTTGCCGATGCGAGCTCGTTCTACAAGGCGTTTCGCAAGTGGTCGGGGACCAATCCTGGGCACTATCGCAGCTTGATCCTCAACGAAGCGGTCTGATCCACCGCTGACGTTCGCTGCTCACCACCGACTCTCGTTCCCACGCTCTGCGTGGGAATGCAGCCCGGGACGCCCCGCGTCCCTTCCAGAGCTGGAACGCGGAGCGTCCCTTGAGGCATTCCCACGCAGAGCGTGGGAACGATCATCGCGGCACGTCGTGGGAGCGATCAAAGTCCGGAACCTTGGCCAAACCAGTCATCCACTTTGAGGGCTTTGACCATTGCCGCCGCCGGCGTGCGGCGCGAGTATCCCTCTGTTGTTTACGGTTCCCCAACCTAATAAGAACAGAGGGATTCTGGCAATGCGCGATTACTTGTCTGCCACCGCACAGTTTGATTATCAGCACACCGTGGACGCCGCACTCAGCGGCACGCTCGAGGCGCTCAACGCCTGCGTCGAATGTTGTGACCGGCACGCGCTGCCGGGACGCATCGCGCTGTTCTGGGAAGGCCGCGATGGCGCCAGTGCGACGTACACCTTCAGCGACCTGCAGGACAAAGCCGCGCGTTTCGCCAATTTCCTTCTCGCCCAGGGCGTGCAGAAGGGCGACAAGGTCGCCGGCCTGCTGCCGCGCAACATCGAATTGCTGATCACCGTATTCGCCACCTGGCGCATCGGCGCGGTGTATCAACCGCTGTTCACCGCGTTCGGCCCCAAGGCCCTCGAACATCGCCTGAACAGCTCCGGCGCCAAAGTCGTGGTGACCGACGCCGCCAACCGGCCAAAACTCAGCGAAGTCGCCGACTGCCCGACGCTGGTCACCGTTGGTGGTCCGAAAGGCCAGGGCATCGTCCGTGGCGATTTCAGTTTCTGGGCCGAGCTGCCCAACCATTCCAATGTCTGCGAACCGGTGATGCTGACCGGCGAAGATCCGTTCCTGCTGATGTTCACCTCAGGCACCACCGGCCCGTCGAAAGCGCTGTCAGTGCCGCTCAAGGCGGTCGTCGCATTCCAGAGCTACACCCGCGATGCCGTGGATCTGCGCCCGGAAGATGCGTTCTGGAACGTCGCCGATCCGGGCTGGGCCTACGGCATTTATTTCGGTGTCACCGGCCCGTTGTCGATGGGCCATCCGATCACGTTCTACGATGGCCCGTTCACCCTCGAAAGTACCTGCCGGGTGATCAACAAATACGGGATCACCAACCTCACCGGATCGCCCACGGCCTACCGCCTGTTGATTGCCGGCGGCGACGAGTTCGCCAAGTCGATCAAGGGCAAGCTGCGCATCGTCAGCAGCGCCGGCGAGCCGTTGAACCCGGAAGTGATTCGCTGGTTCGCCGACAACCTCGGCGTGGTCATTCACGATCATTACGGCCAGACCGAACTGGGCATGGTCCTGTGCAACCACCACGGTCTCGAACACCCGATCCACCTCGGCGCCGCCGGTTTCGCCTCGCCGGGCCATCGCATCGTGGTGCTCGACGAGCAGAACAACGAACTCGGCGTCGGCCAGCCCGGCATCCTCGCCATCGACCGCACGCAATCGCCGATGTGCTGGTTCGCCGGTTACCAAGGCGCGCCAACCAAAGCCTTCGTCGGCGATTACTACCTGAGCGGCGACACCGTCGAGTGGAACCCGGACGGCAGCATCAGCTTCGTCGGCCGCAGCGATGACGTGATCACCACTTCCGGCTACCGGGTCGGCCCGTTCGACGTGGAAAGTGCACTGATCGAACACCCGGCCGTCGTCGAGGCAGCGGTGGTCGGCAAGCCCGATCCGGAGCGCACCGAACTGGTGAAGGCCTTCGTCGTGCTCAACCCGCAATACCGCGCGGAACCTGCGCTGGCCGAAGAACTGCGCCAACACGTGCGCAAGCGTCTGGCCGCGCATTCGTACCCCCGTGAAATCGAATTTGTCAGCGAGTTGCCGAAAACCCCGAGCGGCAAATTGCAGCGCTTTATCTTGCGCAACCAGGAAATCGCCAAGGCTCAAGAGGCCGCGGCGCACAACGTTTCAGCTTGAATCCAAGGAAACAGTCATGCAGATCGAAAACAAGGTTTTTATCGTCACCGGCGGCGCATCCGGCCTGGGTGCCGCCACCGCTGAATTGCTGGTGAGCGCCGGCGCCAAAGTGATGCTGGTGGACATGAACGCCGACGCCGTCGCCGCCCAGGCCCAACGCCTCGGCGCGCAGAGCGTGGTGGCCGACATCAGCAACGAAGCCGCCGCCGAGGCCGCCGTGCAGGCGACCGTTAAAGCCTTCGGCAGCCTCAATGGTCTGGTGAACTGCGCCGGCATTGTTCGCGGCGAGAAGATCCTCGGCAAGAACGGCCCGCACGCCTTGTCCAGTTTCGCTCAGGTGATCAACGTCAACCTGATCGGCAGCTTCAACATGCTGCGTCTGGCAGCAGCAGCGATTGCCGAAAGCGAAGCCAACGCCGACGGCGAGCGTGGCGTGATCATCAACACCGCATCGGTTGCGGCGTTCGACGGCCAGATCGGTCAGGCTGCGTATTCGGCGTCCAAAGGCGCGATCGCCAGCCTGACCCTGCCTGCCGCCCGCGAACTGGCGCGCTTCGGCATCCGCGTGATGACCATCGCCCCGGGCATTTTCGAAACCCCGATGATGGCCGGCATGACCCCGGAAGTGCGCGACTCGCTGGCCGCCGGCGTGCCGTTCCCGCCGCGTCTGGGCAAACCTGCCGAGTACGCCGCGCTGGTGCGGCATATCATTGAAAACAGCATGCTCAACGGCGAGGTGATCCGTCTCGACGGTGCCTTGCGCATGGCCGCCAAGTAAGGAGGATTTCCCATGACCATCTCCAACGATCCGATTGTCATCGTCAGCGCCGTCCGCACCCCGATGGGCGGTTTTCAGGGCGAACTGAAAAGCCTGACCGCGCCGCAACTCGGCGCAGCAGCAATCAAGGCGGCGGTTGAACGCGCCGGTGTCGCCGCCGATGCAGTCGATGAAGTGCTGTTCGGCTGCGTGTTGCCGGCTGGTCTCGGCCAGGCGCCTGCGCGTCAGGCTGCGCTGGGCGCCGGGCTGGACAAATCCACCCGCTGCACCACGGTCAACAAGATGTGCGGCTCGGGCATGGAAACCACCATTCTGGCCCACGACATGCTGCTGGCCGGCAGCGCCGATGTGGTGATCGCCGGCGGCATGGAAAGCATGTCCAACGCGCCGTACCTGCTGGATCGCGCCCGTGCCGGTTACCGCATGGGCCACGGCCGGGTGCTGGATTCGATGTTCCTCGACGGCCTCGAAGACGCCTACGACAAGGGCCGCCTGATGGGCACCTTCGCCGAGGATTGCGCCGAAACCAACGGCTTCAGCCGCGAGGCGCAGGATGCTTTCGCCATCGCCTCTACCACCCGCGCCCAGCAGGCGATCAAGGACGGCAGCTTCAAGGACGAAATCGTTCCGCTGACCGTGACAGTGGGCAGGGAACAAGTGGTGATCAGCAATGACGAACAGCCACCGAAAGCCAAACTGGACAAGATCGCTTCGCTGAAACCGGCGTTTCGCGAGGGCGGCACCGTAACCGCGGCCAACTCCAGCTCGATCTCCGACGGCGCCGCCGCACTGGTGCTGATGCGTCAGTCGCAAGCGCAGAAACAGGGTCTGAAACCGCTGGCGGTGATTCACGGCCACGCAGCCTTCGCTGACACCCCGGGCCTGTTCCCGGTGGCACCGATTGGCGCGATCAAGAAGCTGATGAAGAAAACCGGCTGGTCGCTGGATCAGGTCGATCTGTTTGAAGTCAACGAAGCCTTCGCCGTGGTCGGCATGGCGGCGATGACCCACCTGGAAATACCTCACAACAAGCTCAACATCCACGGCGGCGCCTGCGCCCTCGGTCACCCGATCGGTGCGTCCGGCGCGCGGATTCTGGTGACCTTGCTCTCGGCCCTGCGCCAGAAAGGCCTGAAACGCGGCGTCGCGGCGATCTGCATCGGCGGCGGCGAAGCCACGGCGATGGCCGTGGAATGCCTCAACTGAGGTCAACACCAAATCCTTGTGGGAGCCAGCCTGCTGGCGATAGCGGTGTGTCATACAAGCAAATATTGACTGACAGACTTCAATCGCCAGCAGGCTGGCTCCCACAGGTTTTATGTTTTAAGGATTTGCCATGATTCCCAATGACGACCAACAACAAATCCGCGACATGGCCCGGCAGTTTGCCGAGGAACGGCTGAAACCGTTCGCCGCCGAGTGGGATCGCGAGCACCGTTTCCCGAAAGAAGCCATCGGCGAAATGGCCGGGCTGGGTTTCTTCGGCATGCTGGTGCCGGAGCAGTGGGGCGGTTGCGACACCGGTTACCTGGCCTACGCCATGGCCCTGGAAGAAATCGCCGCCGGTGACGGCGCGTGCTCGACGATCATGAGCGTGCACAACTCGGTGGGTTGCGTGCCGATCCTCAAGTTCGGCAACGACGACCAGCGCGAGCGTTTCCTCAAACCGCTGGCCAGCGGTGAGATGCTCGGAGCCTTCGCGTTGACCGAACCACAGGCCGGTTCCGACGCCAGCAGCCTGAAAACCCGCGCACGCCTTGAAGGCGATCACTACGTGCTCAACGGCTGCAAACAGTTCATCACCTCAGGGCAGAACGCCGGGATCGTGATCGTGTTTGCCGTCACCGATCCGAGTGCCGGCAAGCGCGGGATCAGCGCGTTCATCGTGCCGACCGACTCGCCGGGCTACAAAGTCGCCCGCATCGAGGACAAACTCGGCCAGCACGCCTCGGACACCTGCCAGATTCTGTTCGAAGACGTGAAAGTGCCGGTGGCCAACCGGTTGGGCGAGGAGGGCGAGGGCTACAAGATCGCCCTGGCCAACCTCGAAGGCGGCCGTGTCGGCATCGCTTCGCAATCGGTGGGCATGGCCCGCGCCGCGTTCGAAGCAGCGCGTGACTACGCCCGTGAACGTGACACCTTCGGCAAGCCGATCATCGAGCATCAGGCCGTGGCGTTCCGCCTGGCGGACATGGCCACCCAGATCGCCGTGGCGCGGCAGATGGTGCATTACGCCGCCGCCCTGCGCGACAGCGGTCAGCCGGCGCTGGTCGAAGCATCGATGGCCAAACTGTTCGCCTCGGAAATGGCCGAAAAGGTTTGCTCCATGGCGTTGCAAACCCTTGGCGGTTACGGTTACCTCAACGACTTCCCGCTGGAGCGCATCTACCGCGACGTGCGGGTCTGCCAGATCTACGAAGGCACCAGCGACATTCAGCGCATGGTCATTTCGCGCAACCTTTGAGAAGGAATCTGCACATGAGTTACGAAACGATTTTGCTGGAAACCCATGGCCGCGTCGGCCTGATCACCCTCAATCGCCCGCAGGCGCTGAACGCCCTCAACGCGCAACTGGTCAGCGAAGTGAACCGCGCGCTCGATGGATTTGAAGCCGACGCGAACATTGGCTGCATCGTCATCACCGGCTCGACCAAAGCCTTTGCCGCCGGCGCCGACATCAAGGAAATGGCCGATCTGACCTACCCGCAGATCTACATGGACGACCTGTTCAGCGACAGCGATCGCGTGGCCAACCGGCGCAAGCCGATCATCGCGGCGGTCAACGGTTTTGCCCTGGGTGGCGGCTGTGAACTGGCATTGATGTGCGACTTCATCCTGGCCGGCGACAACGCCAAGTTCGGCCAACCGGAAATCAACCTCGGCGTGCTGCCGGGCATGGGCGGCACCCAGCGCCTGACCCGCGCCGTGGGCAAGGCCAAGGCCATGGAAATGTGCCTGAGCGGGCGTTTGATCGACGCGGTGGAAGCCGAGCGTTGCGGCATCGTCGCGCGGATCGTGCCGAGTGCCGAGTTGCTGGATGAGGCGCTGAAAGTGGCGGCGGTGATCGCCAGCAAATCGCTGCCGATTGCGATGATGGTCAAAGAAAGCGTGAATCGCGCGTTTGAAGTGAACCTGACTGAAGGCGTGCGCTTCGAGCGCCGGGTGTTCCATGCGGCGTTTGCGACGCAGGATCAGAAGGAAGGGATGGCGGCGTTTGTGGCCAAGCGGCCTGCCGAGTTCCAGGGCAAGTAATAGCGTTCGCCCCCACGCATTGCGTGGGGGCGATCAGTCAGAGCTGATAGTTCTTCAACTCCCGAGCAATCACCATCCGCTGTATCTCGCTCGACCCCTCATAAATCTGGGTAATCCGCGCATCCCGGTAGTACTTCTCAACCGGATAATCCTCCAGATACCCATACCCGCCATGAATCTGAATCGCTGACGAACACACCTTCTCGGCCATTTCCGAAGCAAACAGCTTGGCCTGCGAAGCCTCCGACAGACACGGTTTACCTGCCGTACGCAGCCGCGCCGCGTGCAGGATCATCAAGCGTGCGGCGTTGATCTGCATCTGCATGTCCGCCAGCAGGTTGGCGATGCTCTGATGCTCGACAATCGCCTTGCCGAACTGTACCCGATCACGGGCGTAACCCAGCGCCGCTTCAAACGCCGCACGGGCGATGCCCAATGCTTGCGCCGCAATGCCGATACGTCCGCCTTCAAGGTTGGAGAGGGCAATCGCCAGGCCTTTACCGCGCTCACCCAACAGATTCGCTTCAGGAATGCTGCAATTGTTCAGCGTCACCGCGCAGGTATCGGAAGCGCGGATGCCCATCTTGTGTTCGGTGCGGTCAACGATGAACCCCGGCGTATCAGTCGGCACAAGGAACGCCGAGATCCCGCGCTTGCCCAGATCCGGATCGGTCATCGCAAACACGATCGCAAGTTTCGCTCGCTTGCCGTTGCTGACAAATTGCTTGGCGCCGTTGATTACCCATTGCCCGTCGCGCAGTTCGGCGCGGGTGCGCAGGTTGTGCGCTTCGGAGCCGGCCTGGGGTTCGGTCAGGCAGAAGCAGCCGATCACCGCGCCGCTGGCCAGATCCGCCAGCCAGGTCTGTTTCTGTTCTTCGCTGCCGTAGTTGAGCACCGGCCCGCAGCCCACCGAGTTGTGAATGCTCATGAACGCGCCGGTGGCGCCGTCACCGGCGGAAATCTCTTCCACCGCCAGCGCATAGGCCACGTAGTCGACGTACGTGCCGCCCCATTCCTCCGGCACCACCATGCCCAACAGGCCGAGTTCGCCCATCTTTGCCACCAGACCGTCATCGATCCAGCCGGCCTTTTCCCAGGCTTGTGCGTGGGGGGCGATTTCGCCACGGGCGAAGTCCCGGGCCATGTCGCGGATCATTACCTGGTCTTCAGTCAATTCGAGATCGTGCATGGCTCAGCTCCCGCTCTCTTCGAAACCGTGAAAGAAACTCGCGATGTGCTCGGCGTGCAGCGCAGCCAGGGTCGGCGGGTTCCAGCGCGGTGATTTGTCTTTGTCGATCAGCAGGGCGCGCACGCCTTCGATCAGGTCGCCGCGTTCGAACCACTGGCGATCCAGATGCAGTTCGAGGGCGAAGCAGAGTTCCAGGCTCAGGTGCCGGCCGCGACGCAGCATTTCCAGGGTCACGCCCATGGCCAGCGGCGAGCGGGTTTCCAGCAGGTCGGCGGTGGTGGTCGCCCATTCGTGGCTGTCGGCGACGGTCACGGCGCGCAGTTGCTCGACGATACTCGGCACGTCAGGCAACGCGAAGAAATGGTCGATGGCCGGGCGCAAGGCTTCAAGCGGCGCATCCGGCAGGGTTTGCACGGCGTGGCGGGCCAGCAGGCTTTGCAGATCCTTCAGCGGCGTGTCGTGCCACTCCAGGTGATCGAGCTGTTCGTCGAGGGTGCCGAGTTTGCTGCTGTCCAGATACCAGTCGGCGAGGCCGCAATACAGCGCATCCGCCGCACGAATCTGCACGCCGCTGACGCCCAGATAAATCCCCAGCTCGCCGGGAATGCGCGGCAGGAAATAACTGCCGCCGACATCCGGGAAATACCCGATCGCCACTTCCGGCATCGCCAGACGGCTCTTCTCGGTGACCACCCGCAGATCGGCGCCTTGCACCAGACCCATGCCGCCGCCGAGAACGAAACCGTCCATCAGCGCCAGCACCGGTTTGCGGTAGTGGTGGATCGTCAGGTCGAGGGCGTATTCCTCGACGAAGAAATCTTCGTGCAGCGTGTCGCCGCTTTTATGGCTGTCGTACAGGGATCGAATGTCGCCACCGGCACAAAAGGCTTTCTCGCCGGCACCGCGCAGCACGACGGCGTGGATATCGGCATCGGCGGCCCAGGCATCCAGGTGTTGCTGGAGCTGGCGCACCATGTCGAGGGTCAGGGCATTGAGGCCGGCGGGGCGGTTGAGGGTCAGATGACCGATGTGATTGCGAACCTCGGCCAACACTTCGTGTGGCGTGGCATCCATGGACGAAGTCCGCGGGGATGAAGCCTGAGCAGTCATCACTAACTCCCTGCTTTTATTGTCTTTATTCGAGAAGCTCGCGCGCGAGCGTTACCGGATCGTAACAGTGCAAATTTGCCGTGTACAACGGGGATATGTGCACGGGCTGTCTGCATTTTTACCTTAGGCCAAATGCACGGGATCGCGGCTTCTTTTCAATCGACAACGCTGACAGGGACAGGCTCTGGACTCAGCGGAACACCTGGCCAATGCTGCGCCGTTTGGCATGCAGTTCACTGGCATGAATCAACTGCTCCAGATCCTCCGGCGTGACATCGATGAACGCCTCCATATCGGCCAGTGCCAGTTTCAGATCTTCGGCCGTGATGGACTGAATATCCACTGGTGCCACGGCCGGCGCCGGTTCGGCAGGGCGTTTCGGGTAGCGGATGCGGGTGAGGTTGTTGTAGGCCAGTGCGGCCAGCAGCAGGCACGTGGCGCTAAGCATCACCGGTTCCAGGGCTTTCCAGTCCATGGCAATGGTCATCGGGTCGGCCAGCACCATCGTCAATGCGACGGCGCCGGCCGGTGGGTGCAGGCAGCGCAGCCAGCACATCAGGATCAGCGCCATGCCTGCGGCGAGGCAGGCGCTGCCGAGGGTTCGGCCGAGGACGTGGGCCACCAGCAACGCGACGACGCCTGCGCACAGGTAGCCGCCGATGATCGACCATGGCTGGGCGAGTGCGCCGGACGATACGGCGAACAGCAGCACCGCCGAAGCGCCCAGCGGGCCGATCAGGTGGTAGGCCACTTCAATGCCGAACACCTGACTGCACGCCCACACGCTGAACAACGTGCCCAGGGCCATGCCGATCGCGGCGCGGCTCCATTCGGTGGGGCGGGTGTTGATGGCGGCGGGCAACCAGCGAGCGAGCATGCAGAATCGATCCTTTGCGAAATTCAGGGCAAAAAAAAGGACTTGTCCGTAAACGCGGAAAGTCCTTCGAAGTGTTCCAACTATTGGGGGAGGAACGCGCACAGTGTGCCAATCATTCACGATGCTGACAAATTCATATAAATGCAGTTTCAGTGCATTATTTTTGCAGTAAAGCCACGCGGCGCCCGCTCATGAAACACAGGAAGCCGCCCATCGCAGTCAATGCGCTGAGGGCATAGAACATGGTCGGCGCCGGCGTATGCATCAGCAGGAAGCCGCAAATTACCGGGCTCAGCGCGCCGCCCAGCGCCGCCAGATTCTGCGCGCCGTAATAGCTGCCGCGTAGTTCTTCCGGGGCCAGGGTGTCGACGAACAGGAACTCCGACGGGTAAATGATCATCTCGCCGAGGGTGAAGATGAACATCGCGATGCACCACGTCACCAGGCTGTCGGCGAGGCTGAAACCGATCAATCCAACGATGAACAGGCTGGTGCCGGCGGCGATCCAGTAGCGCAGTTTTTCCCGGTTGAGGAAGCGGCCGATCTGGTATTGCAGCAGGATCACTGCGATGGCGTTGCAGGCCAGCAGGGCGGCCATGGTTTGCAGGGCTCGCTGCGAGTCTTCGACCACCAGCAGGTATTGCGACAGGTACAGGGTGAAGCGGCCATGGACCACGGTGCTGAGCAGACAGCCGCAGGTGAACATGATCAGCGTGCGGTCGTTTTTCAGGGTGATCAGGGTTTTCAGAAAGCTTTGCGGCTGGCCGATGGCTGCGATGGGGCTGGCGTCCTTCGGGATTCCGATCATCAGAAAGATGCTGCCGAAAGCGATGCCGGCGGCAATCAGAAACGGCGCAATCGGGTAGACCCCGGCGATTACCACGCCGAGCATCGGGCCCGTGGCGTAGCCGATGTTGGTGAGGGTGTAGCGCAGGGAAAACGCCTTGGCCCGCTGGCCCATGGGCAGGTTTTCACTGAGGATCGCCTTGGAGCCGATCAGGAACAACGCCGAGGCGGTTTCGGTGATGACCAGGGTGGCGGTGGTCAGGTACAGGTCTTTGGCGAAGGTCAGCAACACGAATCCGATAGAGCTGGACAGCATGGCGAGAATCAGCAACCGGCGCTTCTCGAGCCGGTCGATGATGTAGCCGCCGTACAGCGCAAGCAGGGTGGCGATGAACACCGCGATGCCCAGCAACAACCCGACATCCTGTTGGTTGAGGCCGAGTTTGTTGCTCAAGAACAAGGTGAGCAACGGACTGGTGATGGCGCGGCTGACGACGATGGTCAGCGAGACGATCATCAGGCGGCGGATAACGAGCGAGTAGGTGGCCACGGAAAATCAAATGTCCTTATTCGGTTAACAGGTGCTCGAGATCGCGCACGGAATCCAGCGTTTGCAGTTGCCGCAGCTGCGCCAGTAACGGCTCGGCCTTGACCGGAGAAATGACCCGCAACGCCAGACTGAAAAACTTCTCCTCCAGCGCCGCCTCGCTCAGCGGATTGCCCGGCGCGCCCAGCGGTACCTCGACACACAGGCTCGCCTCACGCCCGTCGCGGGTTCGCACAACGACCACTGGCTCGCCATCCTCCGACAGTCGCTCATCCACTTCAAGGCGAATGCGCGTCAGCCAGTGAGCGATATGCGGATCGTTGCGTGGCTGTTCGTCGTAAGCCTCCAATCGGCAATGACCGTGCACCAGTCGCGCGGCGAGGGCGTAGGGCAGGCTCATCTGCGCGGCGGCCAGATTTTGGATGTCGCGACCGCCGCACATGTCGAGCAGAAACCCGCACAGGTTCACCTGGATGTCTTCAACCTGATCGGCGCCGATCTGCAGTTGCTCCAGCAGCAGCCCGAGCGCATCGATAGCCGAATGGGTGCCACGGCAAGCGGCGTAGGGTTTGATCGAACAGCGCGCGAGTTTCCACACACGCCCCAATTCGGCATCCAGCGCATCCGGCTGCGCGCTGCCCGGCGCCAGTGTCTTGAGGAAACCACCCCAGACATCCTCGAACAACACCGACGGCCCACTGACACCTTCACGAGCAAAACGCGCGGCGAGCAAACCACCTTCGGCCGCACGGCCACTGTGCAGTTTCTTGCTTTGCGAACCGTCATGAATGAACGCCCACAACCCGCCGCTGAAACTGCCAGCGATGCCGAGTGCCGACATGGTTTGCCCGACATCCAGCGCAAAGATCCGCGCACAGGCCGCCGCCGCGCCGAACACACCGCAGGTGGCGGTCGAGTGCCAACCGGCGCCGTTGTGCGCCGAATAACTGCCGCAGGCTTCCAGCACCCGCCGGCCGATTTCGTAGCCGATCACCACGGCGGTGATGAATTCGCGACCGTCCACCAGCCGATCCACCAGCGAAAGCGCGGCCATCACCGCCGGCAACACCACCGCGCCGGAGTGATCGCAACCGCCGGTGTCGTCCAGCTCCAGCGCATGGGCGGCGATGCCGTTGAGCAAGGCCGCATGCCCCGCGCCGACGCGCAACGTCGAACCCCAGACAAGCGCGGTGCCCGGCTCGGCGCCAAACACCTGCCGCGCCTGAAGCGCGACCGCGCTGTCGGCCCCGGCCAGCGCCGCGCCGAAGGTGTCGAGAATGTGCCGCTTGGCCTGCTCCACTAAAGCCGGCGGCAGATCTTCAAACCGCGTATCGACGCAAAACTGCGCCAGCCGCTGCATGCGTTCGGTCATACGAGGTAGTCCCGATAATGGCGCTCATACACCGACGCCGGATGATCCTGCGCGACCGGCGCCGCCGTTTGCGCCCACCACTGCGCGACCTCAGCGCCGGTGGCGATCCACACGTCGTCATGTTGCTGAATGCCTTGCAGCAATTCGCGCAGCACGCCGATGCGCCCCGGTGTGGCGATGATTTCCGGGTGCAGGCGCAGCACGTAGCACAGGCCGAAGCGGTGAAACCCGGCGAAGTCCATTTGCAGGTTGCCCAGGGTGTGGCTGTAGGAAGCGATCCGCGATTGTGCCGGCGGCACGGCCGGGCTCAGGTTGAAGGCGAAGTAAGGCTCGTCTTCCAGTTCGTAATGCAGCGGCAACTCGACCACCTCGGGGGCGGTTGGTTGCAAGAACGGCAGGTCATCGCCACGCCAAGATGACGACCAGAGAATGCCGTGATCTTTCAAGGCTTCAATGAAGCCCGGCGCGCCGTTGCCGGCGGGAATCCGGAAACCGGTCGGACGCACGCCGGTAAGTGCTTCCAGCGCCGCACAGCCCTTGGCGACTTCCGCGCTTTGCGCCGCCAGATCCAGCGTGTCGTAATCCTGATGGCGGTAACCGGCGCAGGCGATTTCATGCCCGTCAGCCTGAATCGCGGCGATGTGCTGCGGGTTTTCCTCGGCGACGATGCCGGGTACGAACCAGCTGCTGCGCACCCCGAGTTCCCTGAACAGGCCGAGCAAACGCTCGACGCCGCGTTGCGTGCCGTAGCGCCACACCGACAGCGTCTTGTCGCGCCCGGCGACTTCCGGGGCCTGGGTGAGAATGCCGTGGATGTCGTTGTAATCGACGGTCAGCACCACCGCGCAGCGTTTGCCGGCGGGCCAGAGGTTGTCAGCGTCAGCCATGGTGATGCTCCTTCAGCCACCAGCGGGCGACGTCGCGGCAGGTGGCGAACCACACGTCATCGCGCTGGCGCATGTGTTCGAAGAGTTTCTCCAGCAACAGGATGCGCCCCGGTTTGCCGGTGATTTTCGGGTGGAACAGGGTGGTCAGGCACAGGCCTTCGTCCATCGCGCCGTCGTACTCGCGTTGCCAGTTGTCGAGGGTCAGCTCGTAGCTGGCGGTGCGGTCGAGCCCGGACGGAAAGTTCGGTGCGCGGGTATAGGCAAGGGAGGCGTAGTCGTCCATTTCCCACCGGCCGGGGATTTCCACCAGCGGGGTGTCGTGGCCGGGGACGTTGACCAGATAAGGGCGATCGTCGCCGCGCATGCTGCTGGAATAGATGACGCCGTTGTCGGCCAGCATCGCCGGGGTTTCGGCGCGCCAGTCACCCGACGGGGTGCGAAAACCTTCGGCACGGATGTGCAGGTATTGCCAGAACACGTCGCGGGATTTGTGCATCACGGCCTGCTGCTGGTCCAGCGTCAGGGCGTAGAAGGATTCGTGCTTGTAGCCGTGGTAGGCGACTTCATGGCCGCGCTCGACGATGGCCTGACATTGTTTCGGCCAGTTTTCCACGACCCACGCGGGGACGAAGAAAGTGGTCGGGATCTTGAAGGCGTCGAGCAGGTCCAGCAGGCGCGGCAGGGCGCGGTACGGGCCGTAGCCGCCGAAGCCGAAGTATTCGGGCTTGTGCCAGATCGAGTTGTTGAGCATGGCATCGCCGGTCGGGCCGTCGAGGTCGAAGGCCAGGGCGAGGCAGGCTTTGTGCTGGTCGGGCCAGGTGGGTTGGGGTGAGGAGGACATCACAGCGCTCCAATACTCATCTGTAGGAACTGCCGAAGGCTGCGATCTTTGTTCGGGACGCGGAGCGTCCCTGGCTGCATTCCCACGCAGAGCGTGGGAACGATCAATCAAAAGATCGCAGCCGGGTATCAGTGGCGAAGCCTTACTTGCCCGCGTTAATGGTCACGTCCTTGATCGCACCCAACTCCAGATCCCACTTCTTCAGAATCGCGTTATAGCTGCCGTCATCCACCATGCTCTGCAACGCCACCTTCACCGCTTCACTCAGCTCAGGCTTCTTCTTGCTCACACCCAGCCCGGTGAACTGCACGGAGATCGGCTGGCCGACCGTCTTGTACATGTCCTTTTCCTGGGTCTTGAGGTAAGACAGGGTTTCGCTGCCCTGCATCGCCGCATCAATACGGCTCTGGCGCAGTTGCGCGCGGGCGTCGGCCGAGCCTTCGGTGCCGATCACGTTGATCGCAGGTTTGCCGGCGGCTTCACAGTTTTCCTTGCTCCACGCGGCGATTTCCGCCGGGAAGGTGGTGCGGCGGCTGGTGCCGACTTTCTTGCCGCACAGGTCGATGATCTCGTTGGTCGCCGCGTTCTTCTGCAAGGTGTAGAACTGCGGGCCGCTGGTGAAGTAGTCGACGAAGGTCACGCTGGCCTGACGCTCGGCGGTGTCGGTCATGCCCGACAGGACCATGTCCACGCGGTCGGTGGTCAGGGCGTTGATCATTTGCTCGAAGCCGGTTTCCTGCCACTTGATCTTCACCCCGAGGCGTTCGGCCAGGGCGTTGCCCAGGTCGTAGTCAAGGCCGGTGAGCTTGTTGGTGGCCGGGTCCTTGAAATCCATCGGCGGATAGTTGGGCATGATCGCGACGACGATCTCGCCTTTTTCCTTGATGCTGGCCGGCAACTCGGCGGCCACGGCGAAACCGCAAGACATGAGGGAGGTGAGTACTGCTGGAATGACGAAGTTCTTCATGGACGTTCTCTTATGAGTGTTGTGAAGGCCAAAGGGGCCTCAGGTTCGAACGGCAGAAATGAAGCTTTGGGTGCGCGGGTTTTGCGGACTTATTAGTATTTCTTCGGGGCTTCCAGCCTCCACGATCTGCCCGCCGTCCATGAACACCATGCGGTTGGAAACCTCCCGGGCGAAGCCCAGTTCATGGGTGACGACGATCATGGTCATGCCGGTCTGCGCCAGATCGCGCATCACCGACAGCACCTCACCGACCAGTTCCGGGTCGAGTGCCGAAGTGGGTTCATCGAACAGCATCAGCTTGGGTCGCATGGCCAGGGCGCGGGCAATCGCCACCCGTTGCTGCTGACCGCCCGACAGTTCAATCGGGTAGCTGTTGCGTTTGTCGGCCAGGCCGACCCGGGCCAGCAGTTCCAGGGCTTCTTCGTGCGCCTCCTTGGGCGAACGCTTGAGCACCTGGCACGGGCCTTCGATGATGTTTTGCAGCACGGTCATGTGCGGAAACAGGTTGAAGCGCTGGAACACCATGCCGGTGGCCAGGCGCTGGCGGGCGATCTGCGACTCGTTGAGTTCGTGCAGCTTGTGCCCGACCACGCGGTAGCCGACCAGTTCGCCATCGACCCAGAGGCCGCCCTTGTCGATCTTTTCCAGCTGGTTGACGCAACGCAGCAGGGTGCTCTTGCCCGAGCCGGACGGGCCGATGATGCACAGCACTTCGCCTTGCTCGACCTCGATGTTGATGTCCTTGAGCGCGTGGTACTGGTCGTAATATTTGTTCAGGCTCACGGCCTTGACGATGTTTCTCATGACGGATTCCTCAAGAACGCTTGCCGGCGCCGCGAGCGAAACGACGCTCCAGACGGCTTTGACCGAAGGACAGGACGGTGACGGTGGCCAGGTACCAGATACCGGCGACGATCAGCAGCTCCATGACCCGGGCGTTGGCGTAGTAGATGTTCTGGGCGTTGTAGAGCAGTTCCGAGTATTGGATGACGCTCGCCAGCGAGGTCATTTTCACCATGCCGATGAATTCGTTGCCGACCGGCGGAATGATGATCCGCATGGCCTGGGGCAGGATGATCCGGCGCAGCGCTTGCAGGCGCGGCATGCCGATCGACTTGGCCGCTTCGTACTGGCCGGTGTCCACCGACAGCAGGCCGGCGCGCACCACTTCGGCGGTGTAGGCACCCTGGTTGATGCTCAAGCCGAGCAGTGCGGCCACGAACGGGGTCATCAGGCTCACGGTGTCGAGTTCGAACAGGCCGGGAATGCCGATGGTGGGGAAGATCAGCGCCAGGTTGAACCACAACAGCAGTTGCAGAATCAGCGGCGTACCGCGAAACAGCCAGGTGTAGGTCACTGCCACGTAACGCAGGATCGGGTTGGCCGACATGCGCATGATCGCGGTTATCACCCCGAACACGATGCCCAGCGCCATCGCCAGCACGGCCATGATGATCGTGTTGAACAGGCCCCACATGATCGCTTCGGAGGTGAGGAACTGGCCGATGTACGACCATTCGATCTTGCCTTCGGCGAAAGCCCGCACCAGACCGATGATCGCGATGACGATCACGGTGGCAAAGAAGATCCGCCCGTAATAACGCCGTGGCACGTGCTGGTACTGGGTAATGTCGAACTGGTTTTCCGCCAGTTTGCGCTCCGCCTGGAGTCGTTCTGCCTGAGTCTGGCTCATGGTGTTTCTCCGAACTGTACTTTCAAATCCACCGCATTCCACTGTGGGAGCGAGCCTGCTCGCGATTGCGGCAGCACTCTCGACATCTCTGCTGGCTGATCCATCGCCATCGCGAGCAGGCTCGCTCCTACAGGGTTTGCGTGTTGGCCGTTAGAGGCGGAAGCCCTGGTAGTTTTCGGTCCACTGTTGTTGCGCGGCGAGGGCGGTTTTCAGGCGGCCGATCTGCTCGCGCACCTGTTGCGGCGCGGTGCCGCCCCAGCCGCTGCGGGCGGCGATGGCGGCTTCCAGGGTCAGGCTGTCACGCACGTCTGCCGTGAGGCGCGGGTCGATCTCGGCCAGCAGCGCCGGCGAGGCTTCCCACAATTCGAGGTCGTGTTTCTCGCAGGCCTGAACCAGCGCACCGGTGATTTCGTGCGCTTCCTTGAACGGCACGCCGCGCACCGCCAGCCAGTCGGCGACTTCGGTGGCGAGGGTGAAACCCAGCGGTGCCTGACGGCGCAGTTCCTCGACGTTGACGGTCATGGTCGCGACCATCCCGGCCATCGCCGGCAGCACCAGCAGCAGGGTGTCGACGCTGTCGAGCACGCCGTTCTTGTCTTCGCTCAGGTCGCGGTTGTACGACAGCGGCAGGGATTTGAGCGTCGACAGCAGGCCGGTCAGGTTGCCGATCAGACGCCCAGCCTTGCCCCGCGCCAGTTCGGCGATGTCGGGGTTTTTCTTCTGCGGCATGATCGAGCTGCCGGTGGCGTAGGCGTCGTCCAGGTCGACCCAGCGGAACTGGCGCGACGACCACAGGCAGAACTCTTCGGCCAGACGCGAGATGTTGATCCCGAGCATGCTGGCGATGAACAGGAATTCGGCGACGTGATCGCGGCTGGCCACGGCGTCGATGGAGTTTTCGCAGACCCCGGCGTAGCCCATTTCCTTGGCCGACTGCTGCGGCTGGCGAGCGATCGCGGAACCGGCCATGGCCGCAGCACCGAGGGGCGACAGCGAAGTGCGGGTGTCCCAGTCCACCAGTCGCTGCACGTCACGCAACATCGATTGCGCGTGGGCCAGCAAGTGGTGGGCGAACACGATCGGCTGCGCCTGCTGCAGGTGAGTGAAACCCGGGCAGATGCTCTCGACGTGCTGCTCGGCCTGACCCACCAGCGCCGTTTGCAGGGCCAGCACTTCCACGGCCAGGGTGCGGACGTGGTCACGCAGGAACAGGCGTAGGTCGTTGGCGGTCTGGTCGTTGCGTGAACGGCCGGCGCGCAGCTTGCCGCCCAGTGCGCCGAGGCGCTCGGTCAGCAGGCGCTCGATGAAGGTGTGAACGTCTTCGTCGTCCAGCGTCGGGGCGATGCGCCCGGCAGCAAAATCGGCACCGATGCCGTCCAGGGCTTCGATCATCGTGCGGGTTTCCTGCTCATCCAGCAGGCCGGCACGTTGCAGTTCCCCGGCGTGGGCCTTGGAGCCGGCCAGATCGTACGGCGTCAGGCGGAAATAGCGCTCGGGGCAACGGGACAGGGCCGCCAGGGCTGCGGACGGGCCGCTTTTGAAACGGGCACCCCAGAGACGGTCGGTGGTTTGAGACATTTGTTGTTTTCCTCGTCGGTAACGCGAACTGAAATCGGTGTGCTGGGCCCTGAAAAATCGTGCCGGCCAATTAGTGGACAGAAGCGGCAGACAGAATCAGGCCAAAGCAGTTTTCAAGAGGGCAGTTGCAAAGAGACAAGAGCTGATCGAAGTGTCAGCTTTTAATGTTTGGCGATCAGTGAGTTGGCACTGATGTTCGGGATTTTTTGGCGGTTGCCAAGGCTTGTTTTCTGTGATCATTATTATTAGCCGGCGATGTTTTTGTTGTTGGACACAGATTGTTGAACATTGCGCCAGAGGTAAATCAGCATTATGGAAACCCCACTTTCCAATTCCGGAAACCCACCGGTCAAAACCGCTCACCGGGCACCTTTGGCCCTCAGCGGACTGGATTTCAAACTGCTCAAGGTGTTCAAGGCGGTGGTCGAGGCCGGCGGCTTCAGCGCGGCGCAAAACGAGCTGAACGTGGGCCTGGCCGCGATCAGCAAGCAGATCTCCGACCTGGAAATCCGCATCGGCATGCGGCTGTGCACCCGGGGGCGCGAAGGGTTTCACCTGACCGAAGAAGGGCGTCTGGTGTATCAGGCGTCGATCGATCTGTTTGCCTCGGTCGACAACTTTCGTGACCGACTTAGTTCAGCGCAGAATGAACTTATCGGCGATCTCGGAGTGGGGGTGATCGATAATACGATCAGTGACGATAATTCACCGTTAGTTGCTGCGCTTAGAAAAATAAATGAACACTCGCCGAAAGTAAGATTTCAACTTCAGGCGACCCAGCTGGATGAAGTGGAAAGAGGCGTGGTGGAAGGTCGCTTAGTTGCCGGAATAGTCCCGGTTTATCAAAAACGCGAAGAGTTCGATTATTACCCGCTCTATGAAGAACGCTCGCAGGCTTACTGCGCCGTCGGCCACCCGTTGTTCGAGATGCCGGCGGAGCAGATGGGCGGCAACGTGCTGCAGGATTACGAGTGCATCAACCACCGCTACGCGATCCATCGCGACAAGCTCAACTTCGCCCGCTACGACAGTTTTTCCGCGTCGGCGACCCAGGTCGAAGCGGTGGCATTGCTGATCAAGACCGGGCGTTTCGTGGGCTTTCTGCCCCAGCATTACGCCGCTACGCTGGTGGCCGCCGGGCAGTTTCGCGCGGTGTGCCCGGAGCTGATTCACTTCGACACGCCGTTCAATCTGATCCTGCGCCACAACACCGTGCGCAGTCCGTTGGTCAAGGCGTTCGCCCAGGCGCTGGGGGTTGATCTCAAGCCGACGGCGTGAGTATCAGGCGCATGGCGCAACGTCGCTCGCCGGGCAATCTGTGAGTGATTTCATCGCGCAATACATGGTTCAGACGCGTGTCCGTGTCATCGGCGTTCAATAGCGCAAAACCCATGCGTTGATAGAACGGCGCATTCCACGCCAGATCGCGAAAGGTCGTCAGCGTCACCGCTCGAAGTTGCCACAGACGCGCCTGTTCAATCGCCGCCAACAGCAACTTGCGACCGACGCCCCGACCCTGAAAGTGTTGGCTGACGGACAGTTCCTCAATGTGCAACTGTTGGTCGACAGTCACCGCCCTTAAAAAACCTGCAAGTTGCCCGTCGTTGTTTTCCGCGACCCACAGTTCGCCCCGTTCAATGGCCGGTAAATGCGCCGAAGCCTGCGGCACAGACGCATCCGCCAGCCAGGCCAGTGACGGGTCGAGGCGAAACAGTTCGGCGGCCGAGCGCTCGATGGCGGGGAGGGCGGTGGCATCGGCTGCCAGGGCCTGTCGCACGGTAAAGGTCATCAGTCAGCGGTCCCTGTCGAAATCACGTCGCGCAGGTTAAGGCGTCAGCCACAGCAACACATAATCGTTTTTGTCGAAACGCCCGCTCAGCACCGGCTGCAACGTCCCGAGCGGCGTACCTTGCAGGGCCTGCAAGTCGCTGCGATCCATCATCAGCCACGCCGGTCCCTTGAGCGCTTCGAGTGCTTGCGTGGTTTCAGTGAACAGCGGTTGCAGATCCTGCTCGACGTTGACCATGAACTTGATCGCCTTGGCGTCCTTGCCCATGCCATGCAGCACCAGCGGCGCGGGGTGCTCGTGGATCCGTGCCAGTGCCGCCTGACTGAAGGTCCGCGTGTCATACAGCTGGCGCTCCACCGGCTCGAACACCAGCACATACGCCGACCAGACCGCCAAAACAGCGCTGAACGCGAGGACTTCCGTTCGCCAGCGCGGCAGCCACAACCGTGACAAAGCGGCCAGTTGCAGGAAGCCCAAGACGGTGAACACCAGCGTCAGGTCGGTCAACGACTCGGGAAACCGTCGCTTCGCCACCCACAACAAGACGATCAACAATGCGGGAATCAACAACCACAATCCCTGCATGCCGACGCGCAGCCAGGCAAACACCCGTCCGTGCAACACCTGAAACGGATACGCCGCAATGATCGCCGCCATGGGCAGCATCGGCAGCAAATAACGGGCCTTTTTCGCCTGGGGAATCGACAGCCCGAGCATCACGATCAATCCCGCCGCGGCGCAATACTGCACCAGGCGCAAGGCCGGGCCGCGTTGCCGGGGCTTGCTCAGCCACGCCGCTGCCAGTGCCAGCAAGGCCAGCGGATACGCCAGCGCGTAGTTGCCCAGTGAACTGGTGAAGTAATACAGCGAGCCGCTGACGCCTTCGCTGCCGTCCACGCGTCCCATGAACTGCATGCGGATCACGTCCTGCCGAAACGCCGGTCCGCCGCTGACCTCCGCCAGCCACAACAACAGCCCGACGCAGGCCGCCAGCAACAGCGAAGCCAGCACACCGAAGGTCAACAGGCGCGACCATTGGCGATCCAGCAGGTAGTAACTGCACAGCATGCCGGTCGGCACCACCAGGCCGATCGGCCCGCGAATGCCGAACCCCAGCAGCAACAGAATGAACACCAGCGGCCAGCGTCGACCGGCAGCGAAATGGTCGTGGGCATAGCCGAGGTAGAACACCGAAAACGCCACGGCGGCGAGCATCAGGTCCTGCGACACCGCACGGGTTTCGGTGATGAAAGTGCTGGTGAGCATCAGCAGGGCGATGCTGACCACCGCCCAGCGCACGGATGAAGGCGCGAGCAAGCGATACATCAACGTCACGATCACCGCGCCGGCGACAGCGCTCGGTAGCCACGCCGTCAGGCTGTTGACCGTCCCGAACGGCAACGACAACAGCCAGATGAACAAGGTCGAGAGCGCCGAATAATCGGCGTACGGCTCACCATAGGTAGTGGGAAAAATACTGGGCCCGTGCCGGAGCATTTCCTGGGCGAACAGCACGAAGCGCGAGTCAAAACCGATGGGCGCCTGCCCGTACACGCCGGCGATGATCAGCAGAAGCGCCAGCAGCCCTGCGATCAGGGACTGCCGGCGCAGGGCAGGGGTTAAACCGATCAAGCCACGTCCGAGGCGTGCGGCCATTGCTGCAACGGAATCGGCAGGGTGCGCGATTCGCCACGGCCCATCGGGAAGTAATGGAAGCCGTTGCGGGCCAGGCGTTCGGCGTCGTACAGGTTGCGACCGTCGAAGATCACCGGGGCCTTGAGGCGTTGCTGGATCAGGTCGAAATCCGGCGCCTTGAACTGCTGCCATTCGGTGCAGATGATCAGCGCGTCGGAACCGGCGAGTACCGATTCCGGGGTGCCCATCAGCATCAGTTTTGATTCTTCCGGGTACAGATGCTGGGTTTCCTGCATCGCTTCCGGGTCAAACGCCCGCACGCTGGCGCCGGCGGCCCACAACGACTCCAGCAGAACCCGGCTCGGTGCATCGCGCATGTCGTCGGTGTTCGGCTTGAACGCCAGGCCCCACAGGGCGAAGGTCTTGCCGCGCAGTTCACCCTTGTAGAACGCGTTGATGCGTTCGAACAGCTTGTGTTTCTGCCGCTGGTTGATCGCTTCCACCGCCTGCAGCAAATCGCTGGAGCAGTGCGCCTCTTCGGCACTGTGGATCAGCGCGCGCATGTCTTTGGGGAAGCACGAACCGCCGTAGCCGCAACCGGGGTAGATGAAGTGGTAGCCGATGCGGCTGTCGGCGCCGATGCCCTGGCGCACCGATTCGATGTCCGCGCCCAGGTGTTCGGCCAGTTCGGCGATCTGGTTGATGAAGCTGATCTTGGTCGCCAGCATGCAGTTGGCGGCGTACTTGGTCAGTTCGGCGCTGCGCAGGTCCATGAACATGATGCGGTCGTGGTTGCGGTTGAACGGCGAGTACAGGTCACGCATCACGTCGCGCACTTCTTCGCGCTCGCAGCCGATGACGATCCGGTCGGGCCGGCGGCAGTCGGCGACCGCGGAACCTTCCTTGAGAAATTCCGGGTTGGACACGATATCGAACTGCAACAGGCGCCCGGCCTTGATCAGCGCTTTGTCCAGGTGGGTGCGCAAGGTGTCGCCGGTGCCGACCGGTACGGTGGATTTCTCCACCAGAATCAGCGGTTTTTCACGGTGACGGGCCACGGCGTCACCCACCGACAGCACGTAACGCAGGTCGGCCGAACCGTCTTCTTTCGACGGGGTGCCGACGGCAATGAACGCGACCTTGCCGTGCTGCACTGCGAGTTTTTCATCGCAGGTGAATTGCAGGCGCCCGGCGTCCAGACCCTCGCGAACCAGGCTGGCCAGCCCCGGCTCGAAAATGCTGACGTGACCCTGGCGCAGCAGCTCGACTTTCTTCTCGTCGATGTCCATGCACACCACGTCATGGCCGACTTCGGCCAGCACGGCGGCCTGCACCAGGCCGACATAACCGCTACCAAACACTGTGATTTTCATGGCGAACTCCTCAATTCGGGCGCACGGGCCGGACGAGTGTTGATGGTGATGACCCCGAGCATGACCAGTGCCACGCCCAGTGATTTAGAGAAACTGAAGGATTCGTTGAACAGCGGCAGGCTGGCCGCCAGCAGGTACACCAGCGCGTAGCTGATGCTCAGCAGCGAATAGGCCCGGCCCAGCGGCAGATCGCGCAGGGCGGCGAGCCAGCAGAGCATCGACAGCGCATAGGCGAAGATCGCCGCGAGCACCACGGCCAGCGCGACTGAATCGACGCTGGGCACGGCCAGCCACTGATCCGGTCGGGGCAGGCGCGTCATGCTCCAGCGCATGCTCAGTTGCGCCACGCTGACCAGCAGCACGCTGGCCAGGGCGAAGAAGATTCCACGACGCTGGTTCATGACTGCTGCCCCAACAACGCCACGCCACCGATTACCAAAAACACGCCGAACCAGTGTTGAACGTCGACGGGCTCCTTGAACACAAAGCGGGCGATCAAGGTGATGATCACGAAGTTGAGGCTGAGCATCGGGTAGGCGATGCCGACTGGCAGGCGCTGCAATACCAGCAGCCACACCAGCAGACCGGTGCCGAGGGCAAACAGCGCCAGCCACAGCCACGGCGATCGCACTTTGCGCGACCACGACAGGCTCGCACCGCGCCAGCTCTCGACGGCGAATTTCTGCGCGACCTGGCCCAGGCAGGTCAGCAGGCAGGCGAGCAACAGCAGCCAAAGGCTCATGAGGCCTCCTGCGGAAGAATCATGATCACCAGGTTGCCTTGCTCATAACGAACGCCGTCCTTGGGCAGTCTGTCGAGTTCGTCCAGTTCGTCTTGCCCCTTGACCCGCATCACCACGCCGACCGAACCGGTCTTGCGGGCTTCGCGCATCCACTGTTGCACCTGATCGGGATCGACCCGTTGGTGAATGCCGTCAGGATAGGCAAGGCCATATTTCAATTCGCCTATCGTGTTGTACATCGCCACCTGCGGGCGTTTGACCCGCCAGGACAGGGCCGACGCGGCACCCAGATCGTTGCTCAACAGGTGTGTGGTGGCCGCCAGTTCTGCCTGGTGGGCGAGCACGAACTGGTCGGGCATCTTGTTCGCCACCACCGATTTGGGCAGCGCCGCCGGCAGTAACGCGATCAGCAACAGGCTGCCCACCGCCGGCGCCGCCCAGCATTGCAACGGACGAAACGCTTGCAGCAGGTTGCTGATGATCCAGCCGGTCAGGGCGATGAACACCAGCACCAGACTGTGCAATTCGTGGTCGTACAGCGGACGTTTGAGCTGCACGTAAACCAGCGCGATCAGCGTGACCAGTCCCAGCAACAGGTTCAGCAGACCATTGAGGCCCAGCGCCCGGCCTTGCTCCAGGCGCAAGCGATCGGCCAGCGCATGGCCCAGCAGCAATGCCAGCGGCAGCAGGCACGGCAGGATGTAGGTCGGCAGCTTGCCGTTGCTCAGGCTGAAGAACAGCAGCGGCATCAGCAGCCACAGGCCGAGAAACGCGATGCCGGTTTCGCGGCGGGTCTGCCACGCCTGCTTCACTGCCACCGGCAACATCCCGACCCACGGCAGACTGAACGCCACCAACAGCGGCAGGTAGAACCACCACGGCGCGTCATGCTGGGCATCGTCCCCGGCAAAACGGCGGATGTGTTCGTGCCAGAAGAAGAACCGCCAGTAATCCGGTTCCTGCCCGTGCACCGCCAGCGCCCACGGCAGGCTGACGATGATCGCCACCGCGATGGCCACCGGGCCGTACAGCAGCAATTCCTTCCAGCGCTTTTGCCAGAGCATCCACGGCAACGCGATCAGCACCGGCAGCAGCCAAGCGAGAAAACCCTTGGTCATGAAGCCCATGCCGCACGCCAGGCCCAACACCGCCCAACCGGCCAGGCGCTGACCGTTGGAACGGCTGTCGAGGGCAAACCACAACGCCACCAGACTCAGGTTGACCCAAAAGGTGAATTGCGGATCGAGGTTGGTGTAACCGGCCTGGCCGGCGACGATGACGAAGCTCATGTAGAGCAGGGCGCAGACGAAGCTTTTGCGCGGGTCATTCCACAAACGGCGAGCGATGAGGAAGCACAGCAGCACGCTCAGCCCGGTGCTCAGGGCCGAGGCAAACCGCACGCCGAACAGGTTCTGCCCGAACACGGCCTGCCCGATGGCGATCATCCAGTAACCGGCCGCCGGTTTTTCGAAGTAACGCAGGTTCATGAAATGCGGCGACACCCAGTTGCCGCTCAGCAGCATTTCCTGGCTGATCTGCGCATAACGGGTTTCATCGGGAATCCATAGACCATGACTGCCCAGCGGCAGCAGATAGGCCAGCAGAAAAATCCCCAACAACAGCGGCAATGCCCAGCGTTTGCTCATGCGCCTTGCACTCCCAGCCAGCCTTCGCGGCCTTCGAGGGCACCGCGTTGCACGCGGCCGACGGGCAGGGTGTTGAGAAACGCGGGCAGCAGATTGCCCAGCGGCTGGAAGTTGATATGTCGCTGGCGTGCGTCGGCCAGCAGTCGACGAAAGTCTTCGGCCATCAGAATCCCTTCTACTTCGGCGTGAATGGTGTAGACGTTGAGGTTGTCCGGGCGGAACCGGTCGAGGATGAAGGCGTTGAAATCCTTCGCCGCCACGCTCGGCCCGACCACTTCATCGAAGGTCGGCAAGTCCACCGGAATCTGCGGCGCACCGACCGAGCCGTCGGCCAGCAACGGGCGGAACAGCCGCTGCCCACGGCAATCGCTGTTGTAGCGAAAGCCGAAGGCTTGTTTGGCTTCGATCACACGCTCGTCCGCACGCCAACCGGCGGCGGCTGAACAGGTGACCTTTTCGCCAAGGATGTCGCTCAAGGTGTCGACGCCCTGACGGATCTGCTCGACCAGTTGCGCATCGTTCCAGCGCCCGGCATTGGCCTGCCAGCCGTGGTGATCCCAGGCGTGCAGGCCGACTTCGTGGCCGGCGGCCCGGGCCTGACGCATCAGGTGCCCGAGGTCGCGGCCGATCGGTTTGCCCGGCCAGGCGGTGCCGGCGAGCAGGATGTCCCAGCCGTAGAGGCCGGCGGCGTTGGAGCGCAGCATCTTCCAGAGAAACTGCGGACGGATCAGGCGCCACAGATGCCGGCCCATGTTGTCCGGGCCGACACTGAAGAAAAACGTCGCCTTGATCTGCGCTTCATCGAGGATTTCCAGCAAGCGCGGCACGCCTTCGCGGGTGCCGCGAAAGGTGTCGACGTCAATGCGCAAACCGGCCTGCATCAACGCTTGCTCTCGATTTCGAGCATCGCTTCACGCAAGAAGAAGTCCAGCGTGTTGCCGATGGTCTCGCGCATTTCCACGGTCGGCGTCCAGTCCAGCAGGCGCTTGGCGTTGGCGATGCTCGGTTTGCGGTGCTCGACGTCCTGGTAACCGGCGCCGTAGAACGCCTTGCTTTCCACATCGCGGAAACCGGCGAACGGCGGAAAGTTGGAACGCAGCGGATGAGCCTCGAACTGGCGCAACAGTTCTTCGCCCAACTGACGAATGCTCGCTTCGTTGTCCGGGTTGCCGATGTTGATGATCTGGCCGTTGCAGACGTCGTTGTCGTTATCGATGATTCGTGCCAGCGCCTCGACGCCGTCGGCGATGTCGGTGAAGCAGCGTTTCTGCTCGCCGCCGTCGAACAGGCGGATCGGCGTGCCTTCCACCAGATTGAGGATCAACTGGGTGATGGCGCGGGAACTGCCGATACGCGCCGAATCGAGGCGATCGAGCCGTGGGCCCATCCAGTTGAAGGGACGGAACAGGGTGAAGTTCAGGCCCTTGGCGCCGTAGGCCCAGATCACCCGGTCCAGCAGCTGCTTGGACACCGAGTAGATCCAGCGCTGCTTGTTGATCGGGCCGACGATCAGGTTCGAGCTGTCTTCGTCGAAGTGTTTGTCCTGGCACATGCCATAGACTTCCGAGGTCGACGGGAAGATCACGCGCTTGTTGTACTTGACGCAGTAGCGCACCAGTTTCAGGTTTTCTTCGAAGTCGAGTTCGAACACCCGCAGCGGATTGCGCGTGTATTCGATCGGCGTGGCGATGGCTACCAGCGGCAGGACCACGTCGCATTTCTTGATGTGGTACTCGATCCACTCCGAGTGAATGCTGATGTCACCTTCGACGAAGTGGAAACGCGGATGGCTGCGCAGGCGGTCGATGGCGTCGGAGCCGATGTCCAGGCCATAGACTTCGTAGCGCTCGTCACGCAGCAGACGCTCGGACAAATGGTTGCCGATGAAGCCGTTGACGCCGAGGATCAGCACCCGCGTGCGGCGTGGCCCGCGACCGGACTCGGCGCCGCGCAGCAGCGAGCCGTCCACCAGACCGAGTTCATTGGCCAGTTGCGGGCCGCTCAGGTACAGGCCGTTGTCGTTGCGCTGGCCGGCGTTGATCACCAGCGAATCTTCACCGCAGGCGATGCGCAGCGGATCGACACTGATGACCCGGCCCGGCGCCTGGCCTTCGTTGCCCTTGACCACGTCGGCGCTCCACACGATCAGCTTGTGCTCGCCCACGGCGCAGAAGGCGCCGGGGTAAGGCTGAGTCACGGCCCGCACAAGGTTGAACAGTTGCTCGGCCGGTAGCGCCCAGACCAGTTTGCCGTCTGCCGGGGTGCGACGGCCGAACACCGTGGCCTGGGATTCGTCCTGCGGGGTTTCCCGCAGCTTGCCGTGCAACATCGCCGGCAGTGCATCGCGCAGCAGGTCGCTGGCGGCGATCCGCAGTTTGCCGTGCAGGCTCAGCGCGGTGTCGCTGCGTTCGATGGCCACGCGTTGCTGGGCGAGGATGGCGCCGGCGTCGGCGCGCTTGACCATCCGGTGCAGAGTGACGCCGGTTTCGGTTTCGCCATTGACCAGCACCCAGTTGGCCGGGGCGCGGCCACGGTAGCGCGGCAGCAATGAGCCGTGCAGGTTGAACGCGCCTTTTTTGGCGGTGGCCAGCAATGGCTCGCTCAGCAGGTTGCGATAGTAGAACGAGAAAATGTAATCCGGATCGAGCTTGGCAATCCGCTCGATCCACAACGGGTGGTTGGCGTCTTCCGGTGCATGAACCGCGATGCCTTTGTTGGCGCACAGTTGCGCGACGGAGGCGTAGAACGCATTTTCCTGTGGGTCATCGGCATGGGTGAATACCGCCGCAATGTCGTAGCCGCTGTCGAGCAGGGCTTGAATGCCGGCGCAGCCAATATCGTGGTAAGCGAAGACAACAGTTTTTGCGCTCATGAGAGAACCTGATCGGACGTGGAGTTGGAAGTGAGGCCGTCAACGGTGATGGCGGGTGCCGGCGTGGCGGGGTGCCCGCGCAGGACTTTTTCGATGAAGAAACGCGGGCGGGCGCGCACATCGCTGTACATGCGCCCCAGGTATTCGCCCAGCAGGCCCATGCCGATGAACTGGCCGCCGGTGAACACGAATAGCACGGCGAACAGCACGAACAGACCGTCGCCGGCCCATCCGGCGCCAAAGGCCAGGCGCAGGACGATCAGCGCCGCCGCGAACAGCACGCCGAGGCCGGCCATGGCGAAGCCGACGATGCTCAACAGACGCAGGGGCGTGGTGGTCATGCAGGTGATCAAGTCGAACATCAGGTTGATCAGGCGCATCGGGCTGTATTTCGAATCGCCGTGTTCGCGCTCGGCGTGGGCCACGGTGATTTCCGTGGTGTGGCGGGCGAAGCTGTTGGCGAGGATCGGAATGAACGTGCTGCGTTCGCGGCAGGCGAGCATCGCGTCGATGATGGTGCGACGGTAGGCGCGCAGCATGCAGCCGTAGTCGCTCATGGCGACGCCGGTGGAGCGTTGCACGGCGAGGTTGATCAGCTTCGACGGATAGCGGCGCAGCGCCGAATCCTGACGATTGCCGCGCACGGTGCCGACCACGTCAAAGCCCTTTTCGGCCTCGGCCACCAGGCGCGGGATCTCTTCCGGCGGGTTCTGCAGGTCGGCGTCGAGGGTCATCACCACGTCGCCCTTGCACTGTTCGAAACCGGCCATGATCGCCGCGTGCTGGCCGTAGTTGCGGTTGAGAATGACCGCCACGAACGGGCTGTCTTCGACTGACGCGGCGTCTTCGAGCAATTGCGCGGAGGCGTCGCGGCTGCCGTCATCGACCAGCACGATTTCGTAGTCATGCCGCAATTGCTGGCAGGCGGCCTGGGTGCGGCGCAGCAGTTCCGGCAGGCTGTCTTCTTCGTTGTAGACCGGGATAACGATCGACACGCAATGAATCGGATAAGGTCTCACGGGCGTTTCCCCATCAAATGTTCAATGGCCCCGACGACCCGGTCCAGATCCTGGTCGGTCATGTCGGGAAACAAGGGAATCGAGCACAGCCGCGCCGAGTTCCACTCGGTGTCGGGCAGGGACAGGTGCGGATCACGCTGGCGATACCAGGTGTGCAGGTGGGTGGCGATGAAGTGAATGCCCGTGCCGATGCCTTGCTCCTGCAAACCCTTCATGAAGGTTTCGCGGTCGATGCCGCAGCGCTCGCTGTCGATGCGCAGGATGAACAGGTGCCAGGCGTGCTGCTGGGCGTATTGCGGCACAGCGAGCGGTTGCACCGGCAGGCCTTCGAGTTTTTGCAGGTATTGCGTGGCCAGTTCGGTGCGGCGGGCGTTGATTGCGTCCAGACGCTCCAGTTGCACCAGCGCAATCGCGGCGTTGATATCGGCAAGGTTGTACTTGAACCCGGGCTCGATCACCTGGGCCTGGGGTTTGCGGCCGTGGGTCAGGCGGTCGTAGGCATCGACGCCGAGGCCATGAAACTTGAGCATGCGCACCCGGTTGGCCAGGGCTTCGTCGTCGGTGACGAACATCGCCCCTTCGGCACAGGTCATGTTCTTGATCGCGTGGAACGAGAAGATCGCGGTGCCTTGCGAACCCACGTGGCGGCCCTTGTAGCGGGTGCCGGCGGCATGGGCGGCGTCTTCGATCACGGCGATGCCGTGCTTGTCGGCCAGCGCGTAGAGCGGATCGAGATCGAACGCGGCGCCGGCGTAATGCACCGGAATGATCGCTTTGGTACGCGGGGTGATGGCGGCTTCGATACGCGCGGCGTCGGTCATCAGGGTGTCGCGGTCGACATCGACGAACACCGGCGTGGCGCCGAGCAGGGAAATCATGTTGGCGGTGGACACCCAGGTCTGCGACGGGGTGATGACTTCATCGCCGGGGCCGACTCCCAGCGCCAGCAACGTTACATGCATGGCACCGGTGGCCGAGGAAAGTGCCACGGAGTGGCGGCAACCGACGTACTGGGCAAACTGTTCTTCAAGAGCCTGGTTTTTCGGCCCGGTGGTGATCCAGCCGGAGCGCAGAACTTGCTCCACGGCGGCAATTTCTTCATCACCGATACTGGGGCGGGAGAAGGGGAGAAACGCCTGACTCATGCACACCTCATTGCAAAGAAAAAAGAAAAAGACCCATTGAACAATTGGATCCAATCAAAGCGTAGACGCGAAAAAATCCTTTGCATCAATAAGTTGCCAAGACGACATAACGTCGGGTTCGGTTGACTTTTCAGGCATTGCCCGGCAGCTTGGGCAGCGCCGGCACAGGACTCAGTGGAATTAAGGTTATGCCCGTTTTTGTGAAAGGAACATGAAAAACCGGTCGGCGAATCGTTTATCTGAAACCCATACAGCCACTGTTCAGACTTCTACCGTTTATCGCGGTTTTTAGTAGAAAAGTCCTACGGAAGTGTTCCCCTTATATTAAGAATGTTGCAGTTGTTAGTTGCTGTGTTGAACTGCTTTTACTCAAGGCCCGACGTTTGATTGACTTACCCGTTGCATCCCCCGACACCGTGAAAACCAACCCGATGACCGTGTATCTGGCGCGTTTGGCTCCCTCCAGCCAGCTCACCATGCGTTACGTTTTACAAGATGCCGCCGACCGTCTCGGCTTCGAAGACATGAACGTTGAAGAAATTCCTTGGCACGCGCTGCAACCGGAAGATGTCGTTGCGTTAGTCGCCGCATTGCGCGCCGACAATTACGCGCCGAATACGTCTTCGCTTTATGTAAACGCAATTCGCGGTGTGATGAATGAAGCCTGGCGCATGAGTCTTATCAGCCAGGAACATCTATTGAAGATGCGCTCGGTCAAAGGCATTGCCGGCACGCGACTGTCTCAGGGGCGCAATCTGAAGCGCACGCTGATTCATGAATTGATGGAAGTCTGCGCGGCCGATCCGCGACCACAAGGTTTGCGTGATGCAGCGGTGATTGCGCTGTTGTACGGCACCGGCATGCGCAAGTCGGAATCGGTGGATCTGGACCTGAATCAGGTCGACTTCACAGAGCGCAGTCTCTGTGTCACCGCCAAGGGCAACAAACAGCTGATCAAGTACGCGCCGGCCTGGGCGTTCGCCAAACTGAATGCCTGGCTGGAGTTTCGTCGTTCGGAACTCAAGGAAGGCGAAAGCGACGACGCGTTTCTGTTCAACCGCATTCGCCGTGGCAGCCACATCACCCGCGAGCGCATTACCAAGCACGCGATCTATTACATCGCCCGTCAGCGCGGCACCCAGGTCGGAGTGAAGATCATGCCCCATGATTTCCGGCGTTCGTTCATCACCCGGGTGATCGAAGAGCATGACCTGTCGATCGCCCAGAAGCTGGCCCATCACAGCAACATCCAGACGACCGCCAATTACGACGTGCGCGACGACAACGAGCGGCGCCGCGCGGTGGATCGCTTCGACCTGTAGTCAGGGTGTTGCAAAGACGTGGGCCGCTCCCAGAATGGACAACTGCACGGCGCTGCCGGCCGGTGGCGCGTGCATGCCCGAACTGCGCACCAGCAGTGAGCGACCGGGGCTGGCCTGGGAGCGAAGTTCCACCGTCAGGGTGCAGACGTTGCCGCCAAAGTCCCGATCAGTAACCACCGCGTGACAGCCGTCCGGGTCGGCGGGGATTTCTGACAGTTGCAGTTGTTCGGGCCGCAACATGATCTGCGCCGCGCCGGAAAAACCGTTGGTGTTGACCGCCACCCGGCCCAGGTCGCAATGGGCCCAACCGGCTTCGATCCGGGCGGGCATGACCACGGCTTCGCCGAGAAAACGCGCGGTCTGCTCGTCATCGGGGTAGCGATAGAGGTCCATCGGATGCCCCGACTGCACCAGCCGCCCATCACGCATGACGGCCAACTGGTCGGCGAACGACAGTGCTTCGCCCTGATCGTGGGTCACCAGAATCGTGGTCACGCCGGCATCTTCCAGCAGGCGCGCGACCATTTTGCGCATGGCGCCGCGTAGGCCGGTGTCGAGGGCGGAAAAGGGCTCGTCGAGCAGCATCAGGCGCGGCCGCTGGGCCAGTGCCCGGGCGAGTGACACTCGCTGCTGTTGACCGCCGGACAGTTCGTGGGGCCAGCGCGCGGCCATGTCGGCGTTCAGGGCGACGCTGTCCATCAGCGCCTGAATGCGCTCGGTTCGGGTACTGCCGGTTTCCGCCAGCCCGAAGCCGATGTTGTCGGCCACGGTCATGTGCGGAAACAGCGCGCCGTCCTGCGGCACGTAACCGATCTGCCGCTGATAGGCGGGCACAGCGTGGGTGCTGTCGACCAGGGTCTGGCCGTTCAGCGTCAGGCTGCCGGCATCGGGGAATTCGAACCCGGCGATCATCCGCAACAGGGTGGTCTTGCCGGAGCCGGACGGGCCGACAATCACTGTGCGGCTTCCGGTCGGAACGGACAGGCAGATGTTGTCCAGCGCCGTTTGCGCGCCAAAGGATTTGCTTAAGGAAATGATGTCGAGAGCGTTCATCGGCCGGCACTGCGCCTGGATTGGTGATAGAGGATGGCCGTGAGCGGCAGCGACAGCAGCACCATCAGCAGTGCATAAGGCGCTGCGGCGGCATAGTCGATTTCGCTGGTCATGGCCCAGAAACCGGTGGCCAGGGTGCGCGTGCCGTTGGGCGCGAGCAGCAGGGTCGCGGTCAGTTCATTGGTGATCGCCAGAAACACCAGCGCCGCGCCCGCCGCCGCACCGGGCGCCGCCAGACGCAAGGTGATCAGCCACAGGGCGCGCAACGGCGAGCGACCGAGGCTTTGCGCGATGTTTTCCAGTTCCACCGGCGCCTGTGCAAAGCCTGCGCGCAGGCTGACCAGCGCCCGGGGCAGAAACATCAGCAGGTAGGCCAGCAGCACGGTGATCGTGGTCTGGTAGATCGGTCGGGCGAAGTGGATGGTCACGGTGACCAGCGCAAGGGCAACCACGATTCCCGGCAAAGCGCTGGTGATGTAGTTGCAGCCTTCGAGCAGGCGTTGCAGCTTGCCGGGAGCGCGGATCGACAGCCAGGCAATCGGGATCGCCGCGAGGCTGGTCAACAGTGCGCCGGCCACGCCGAACGACAGTGTTTGCAGCAACGCCGGCAGCAGTTCATTGCCTTGCCAGACTTCGGCGCCACCGGCGATCAGCCATTTGCCGAGGGTCAGCAACGGCACGCCGAGGGCCAGCAGGCAGGTCAGGCCTTGCAGGCATAAACCCAGCGCGGCGGTGCGTCGTTGCAGGCGCACGGTGCGTTGCTCACGAGCGCTGCCGGAGCCGACGCGGGCGTACCGCGCATGACCACGGGCGCCGGATTCCACCACCAGCATCGCCAGGCAACACAGCGCCAGAACGCTGGCGAGCATATTGGCGGCGGGGCCGTTGAAGGTCGATTTGAACTGGTCGAAAATCGCCGTGGTAAAGGTGTCGAAGCGGATCATCGCGTACAGGCCATATTCGGCCAGCAGATGTAGACCGACCAGCAGCGCACCGCCGCAAATCGCCAGGCGCAGTTGCGGCAACACCACCCGGAAAAACACCGCCCATGGCTTGAGGCCGAGGGATTCGGCGACGTCTTCAATCGCCGGATCGAGACGACGCAACGTCGCCGCAATCGGCAGATAGAGGAACGGAAAATAGGCGATCACCGATACCAGCACCCCGGCCGGCAATCCATTGATCGACGGAATCAGGCTGACCCACGCGTAGCTGTGCACGAACGCCGGCACTGCCAGCGGCGCGACGGCCAGCAGTGACCACAGCCTTCGCCCAGGCAGGTCGGTGCGCTCGGTCAGCCACGCCAGAGTGGTGCCGAGCACGATGCAGATCGGCAGTGTGATCAGCACCAGCAACACGGTGTTGATCAGCAGCTCGGCGACCCGAGGGCGGAAGACCAAGGCTTCGATGGTCGCCCAGCCGGTGTACCACGACACGCCGATCACGAAGCCGATCGGCACCAACGACAGCAGCGAAACCCCGATGGCCAGCACGACCACCCACGGACTCCCGCGCCCATTGAGGGCGCGGGTCCGGCGTGACACATGGGCGGAGGGCGCCGCGGCGATCTCTGCAGGCAGCGGTTCAGGCATCAATTACAGCAGTCCTGCCTGGGTCATCAGTTCGACGGCTTTCTTGCTGTCGAGCTTCGATGCATCGACTTTCGGCGCGTCCAGATCCTTCAACGGCACCAGTTTGGGGTTGGAAGCAGCGTCCTTGCCCACCGCGTATTCAAAGGATTTGCCGGTGCGCAGCACTTCCTGGCCCTGCTTGTTGGTGATGTACTGGAGGAATTTCTGCGCGTCTTCCTGGTGTTTGCTGGAAGCCAGCACGCCACCGCCGGAAATGCTCACGAACGCACCCGGATCCTGATGCTTGAAGTAGTGCAGGGCGGTGTTCTTGCTGTTTTCACCGGTCTTGGCCTGATCGACGAACGCGTAGTAGTGGTAGATCACGCCGCTGTCGACTTGCCCGGCGTTCACTGCTTTGAGCACCGAGCTGTTGCCACGGTAAGCGGTGAAATTGGCTTTCATGCCCTTGAGCCATTCGAGGGTGGCGGCTTCGCCTTTCTGCTCCAGCACGGCGGCGACGATGGCCTGGAAATCCGCACCGGCCGGCGACGCGGCCCAGCGACCTTTCCAGGCCGGGCTCGCCAGATCCATCAGGGATTTGGGCAGGTCTTTTTCCGGCAATTTGGCCGGGTTGTAGACAAACACCGTGGAGCGCGCGGCGATACCGACCCATTGGCCGTGGGCCGGGCGATACGCAGCGTCGACTTGCTCAAGTGTCGCCGGAGCCACGGGCGCGAACAGCTTGGCGTTGTCCACCAGCACCATGGCCGGGGAGTTTTCTGTCAGGAACACATCCGCCGGCGACGCCGCACCTTCCTGCACGATCTGGTTGCCCATCTCCGTGTCATCGCCGTTGCGCACCGTGACCGGTATCCCGGTTTCCTCGGTGAAGCCGGCGACCCAGGCCTTGGTCAGGGTTTCGTGCTGGGCGTTGTAGACCACCAGGCCGACGGAATCGGCGGCAAACGCCTGCCCGGCAGCGAGCAGCGCGGTCGCCAGCGCGGCCTGTTTCAGAAAGGACGGAACGGATGGACTCATGGCGGGGCAGCTCCTGTTTTTAGACGTTATGGTTTGCGAGCACCCGCAGGGGATTCAAATGCGAATGCTTTGCAAAAATAGAGTCGCGGCAATGTAGGGTGGCAAACGAGAAAAATACGTCAAAGAAATCGTTAATAAATGTCATTGCCATTCAGATTAGCAGCGTCTGGCCGCTTGCACGGCGGCCGTACGTCATGCCGATTGGAGGAGGGATCAGGAGGAGGGTGGGCAGCCGCGTGAGCCGGTGGAGGCCTGACTGATCAACGCAGCCAGGCGCTTGACGTTGTTCTGCTGGGCGACCACCAGATCGTCGATGGTCGGCCCGGACGGGGTTTGCAGCAGCGAACGGCAGGCGATCAGGGCGTCGTCCCCGGTGTTGGCCTGGCGCAGGCGCCATTTGACGTCGATCAGCCCGTATTGCCCGGGAATCGAATCGAAGCGTTGCACATCGATGCGCACCGAGGTTTTGCGCGGGCCGCCGGCATTACTCAGTTGATCCACCAGTGCGCTGCGCAATTCATCACTGAGGCTCGCGCCCCACCATTCGGTCTCGAGGATCGCCAGGCCGCTGTTGCCTTGGCGGATGACGATCTGCGGCCGGTCGACCTGCGGCGGCACGCTGATGCCTTCGATGGCGATTTCCGAACCGGCGCGGCCGGCCATCGGTTGCGTCGGGGTCAGGGTGTGAAAGCTGATCGGGGCGCTTTTGCAGGCGCCCAGCAGCAGGCCGATCGCGAGCACGGTGAACTTCAGCTTTAAAGCCATGGGACAGCTCCTGTGCTCAGTTGCGCGGCGGCCCTTTGAGGTCCAGCGGCGGGGCGTTGTCGGGGCGGCCGCGAATCAACGATTCCGGATGACGGCCCAGATAATCGGACAGCTCACGCAACGAACGGGACATGCGCCCGAGTTCGTCGAGGGTCTCGGTCAGTTGTTCGCGTTGCGGCGAGTCTTCGGCCAGGGTCGAACTGGCCGATTGCAGGGTCTTGCTCACGTCGGCGAGGGTGTTCTGCACGCCGGGCAGGGTCTTGGCGTTGAACTGGGTCAGGCCTTTGCGCAATTCCACGAGGTTGCTGTCGAGGTTGCCGGCAATCCGTTCCACCGGCAGCTTGTTGAGCTTGTCGATCATCGCTTCGAGTTTTTCCTGCAACTGTTCGAGGCTGCCGGGAATCGTTGGAATACTGATCGGGCGAGCCGTTGGATCAAACGCGACTTTCTCGGCTTTCGGGTAGAAGTCCAGCGCGATGTACAACTGGCCGGTCAGCAGGTTGCCGCTGCGGGCCTGGGCGCGCAGGCCGTTGTCGATAAAGGTGCCGATCAGGCGCACGGCGGCGGCTTCGTCCTCCGGATTGTGCTCGAGTACCTTGAGCATCTTGACGTGAGCCTGGCCGAGGCGTTGCGGGTAGATCACGATGCCGACGTTGAGCGGGAAGCTGCGTTTTTTCGCATCGAAGTCCAGGTTGACGCTGACCACCCGGCCGATTTCCATGCCGAGGAATTCCACCGGCGCATCGACTTTCAGCCCGCGCAACGCCTGATCGAAACGCAGGCTCAGGTACTGCGCCTTGCCGTTGGGCGGGGCGAGGGCGGTTTGCTGGTCCTCAAACAGGTCGTAAGTCCTTTCTTCGGCGGCGGCAACGTCGTTGGGGCTGTACTCCGGCGCGCGGAAGGCGATGCCGCCGACCAGCAAGGTCGACAACGATTCGGTTTTCACCGCAAAACCGTTGGCACCGACGTTGACGTCAATGCCGCTGGCGTTCCAGAACCGGGTGTTTTCGGTGACGTAGGCGTCGTTTGGCGCGTGGATGAACACCTCGATGTTCACCCCTTTGCCATCGGCGTCCAGCGCGTAGGCCACCACTTGTCCCACCGGGATCTTGCGGTAATAGACCGGCGAGCCGATGTCCAGCGAACCGAGGTCCGAAGCGTGCAGGTTGAAGCGTTTTCCCGGCTCGCCGTAGGTGATCGGCGGCGGGTTCTCCAGGCCTTTGAAGTGTTTTGCGCGCGAGTTGGACTGACCGATGTCGGCGCCGATGTAGTCACCGGACAGCAACGTGTCGATGCCCGAGACTCCGCCCGCACCGATGCGCGGACGGACGACCCAGAACTGTGAGTCTTCGCGGGTAAAGGTTTCGGCCTGCTTGGCCAGTTTGATCGTGGCGTTGACGCTTTTCTGGTCGTCGCTCAGCTCGACGTCCGTGACCTGGCCGATGACCACGTTGCGGTATTTGACTTCGGTCTTGTTGGCGGTCAGGCCGCTGCCGGTCTTGAAGGTGACGACGATGCTGGGGCCTTCCTGCATCAGGTTGTGCACCACCAGCGAGATGCCCACCAGCACCGCAATGATCGGCACGATCCACACCAGCGAGATGCTGAAACGCCGGGTCTTGACCGGCGCCTGGCCCGGCGCTCGCGGTTGATCGGCGGCTGACGACTCCATCCATGACCTCCAGGGTGTGTTGGGCACTGAGCGTCAGGAACGCAAAAGCACTTCATCAATATAGAAGTGCTTCGCGATAGAGCAAATGTGCAGGACGCATTAACCGCGACGCGTCATCCCAGCAGCTCCCGCAGGCGATACCAGAACATGCCCAGTGCCAGCAGTGGCGAACGCAGCGCCGGGCCGCCGGGGAAGGTCATGTGCGGCACATTGCTGAACACGTCCATGCCCTGACTGTGACCGGCATGAATCGCTTCGCCCAGCAGCTTGGCGCACCAGTGGGTGACGTTCAGACCGTGGCCGGAATAGCCCTGGGCATAGAACACGTTCGGGTGCTGCTTCAAACGGCCGACCTGCGGGAAGCGGTTGGCGGTGATGCCGATCTTGCCGCCCCACTGATAGTCGATGCGCACATCCGCCAGTTGCGGGAACACCTTGAGCATCTTTGGCCGCATGTAGGCGGCGATGTCGGCCGGATCCCGCCCCGAATAATGGCAGGCGCCGCCGAACAGCAAGCGTCGGTCCGCTGAGAGCCGGTAGTAATCGAGGCCGACTTTCTGGTCGCACAGCGCCAGATTTTGCGGAATCAGTTCGGCGGCGCGTTCCGCCGACAGCGGTTCGGTGGCGATGATGTAACTGCCGGCGGGCAGGACCTTGCCGCTGAGTTGCTGTTCGAGTTCGTCCAGGTGCGCGTTGCAGCCGAGCACCAGACTGCCGGCGCGCACGGTGCCGCTCTGGGTGCGCACCTGAACGGTCGGGCCGTGGACGATTTCCAGCACCGGGCTCTGTTCGAAAATACGCACCCCGAGGGAGGCTGCCAGCCGCGCTTCGCCCTGCACCAGATCCAGCGGATGCAAGTGGCCCGAGCCCATGTCGATCAGGCCGCCCTTGTAGACACCCGCGTTCACCACTTGCTGACGAATCAGCTCAGGGGCGACCAGCCGCGTTTCATGGCGGTAACCCAACTGCGCCAGGCTTTCCTGCTCGGTCTTGAAGGCGTCGAACTGCGCCGGGGTGTTGGCCAGCTCGCAGAAGCCCCAGCGCAGGTCGCACTCGATGGCGTTGTCGGTGATGCGCTGGCGCACCAGCTCCACCGAATCGATCCCGGCCCGGTGCAGGTAGCGCACGCCTTCACTGCCGACATGCCGGGCGAAGCCTTCGACGTCATGGCCGATGCCGCGAATCAACTGCCCGCCATTGCGCCCGCTGGCGCCCCAGCCAATGCGCCGGGCTTCGAGCAGAATCACCGAGAGCCCGCGCTGTGCCAGTTCAATGGCGGTGTTGACGCCGGTGAACCCGCCGCCGATCACGCAGACATCGGCGATCAGGTCGCCCGCCAGTTCGGGATAAGGTGTGCTGGCCCGGGCCGACGCGGCGTAATAGGAGAGGGCGTGTTCCTGGGTGTACTGATTCATTTGTTCGACTTCACTTTGCTCCAGGACCGGGTCATCAGACGCATGATCGACTGGGGCGGGGTAGAGGAGATGTAGAGCTTGTCGAGGACTTCCTGGGACGGATAGACCTCGGGATTGTTGACCAGCTCCGGATCCATGTATTGCTTGGCCGCCGGGTTCGGGTTGGCGTAACCCACCGAGGCGCTGACCTTGGCGATCACTTGCGGATCGAGCAGGTAATTGATGAAGGCGTGGGCTTCCTTGGTATTGCCGGCGTCGGCGGGAATCGCCAGCAGGTCGAACCACAGGTTCGCGCCTTCCTTGGGAATCGAGTAGGCGATGTTCACGCCGTTCTTGGCTTCCTTGGCACGGTTGGCAGCCTGGAACACGTCGCCGGAATAACCGAAGGCCACGCAGATGTCGCCGTTGGCCAGGTCGGACACGTATTTCGAGGAGTGGAAATAGGTGATGTACGGCCGGATGCTCAGGAGTTTCTCTTCGGCCTTCTTGTAGTCCTCGGGTTTCTCGCTGCGCGGGTCCATGCCCATGTAGTTGAGGATCGCCGGGAACACCTCATCGGCCGAGTCCATCATCGACACACCGCACTGGGTGAGTTTTTTCAGGTTTTCCGGTTCGAACAGCACGGCCCAGGAATCGATGTGATCGATGCCCAGCACTTGCTTGACCTTGTCGACGTTGTAACCGATGCCGTTGGTGCCCCACAGGTACGGCACCGAATGCTCGTTGCCCGGGTCGTTTTTCTCAAGCAGGGCCAGCAGTTTCGGGTCGAGGTTTTTCCAGTTCGGCAGCTGCGAGCGGTCCAGTTTGAGGAAGGCGCCAGCCTTTACCTGACGGGCGAGAAAGTGGTTGGACGGTACAACCACGTCGTAACCGGTGCGACCGGCGAGCAGTTTGCCTTCAAGGGTTTCGTTGGAGTCGAAGACGTCGTAGATCACCTTGATCCCGCTGGAGGACTGGAAGTCGGCGAGGGTGGTTTCGCCAATGTAATCGGTCCAGTTGTAGACGCTGACCTGGGGTTGGGCGAGAGCACCGGCACTGCACGCCAGGGCCAGCGCGGCGGGGATCATGGATTTCAACAGACGCATATCGACACCTCTTCGAATTATTGGATTTTTCAGGCGACTCTTGCTGATCGTTCCCACGCTCCGCGTGGGAATGCCTCAATGGACGCTCTGCGTCCGCTTTGTGACGCGGAGCGTCACGGGCTGCATTCCCACGCAGAGCGTGGGAAAGATCGTGGGTTGGTTTTTGTTGTTTTAATCAGACGCTCAGCAACAGGAACTCCCGCTCCCAGGAACTGATCACGCGCTTGAAGTTTTCATGCTCGGCGCGTTTCACCGCGACGTAGCCGCGCACGAACTTGCTGCCCAGGTATTGCGCGACGGTGTCGCACTCTTCCATCTGGGTCAGGGCTTCTTCGATGGTGATCGGCAGGCGCAGGTTGCGGCGCTCGTAAGCCCGGCCTTCGACGGCGGCGCTCGGTTCGATGCCTTCGACCATGCCGATGTAGCCGCACAGCAGGCTCGCCGCGATGGCCAGGTACGGGTTGGCGTCGGCGCCGGGCAGACGGTTTTCAACCCGCATCGCCTCAGGCCCGGAGGTCGGCACCCGCAGGCCGACGGTACGGTTTTCTTCGCCCCATTCGACGTTGACCGGGGCCGAGGTGTCCGGCAGGAAGCGGCGGAACGAGTTCACGTTCGGCGCGAACATCGGCAGCACTTTCGGGATGTACTTCTGCAGGCCGCCGATGTGATGACGGAACAGGTCGCTCATGCTGCCGTCGGCATTGGCGAAAATCGGTTGGCCGCTGGCGATCTCGACCACGCTCTGATGCAGGTGCATCGCGCTGCCGGGCTCGTCACCGATCGGCTTGGCCATGAAGGTCGCGGTCACGTTGTGCTTGAGCGCGGCTTCACGCAGGGTGCGTTTGAACACGGTGATCTGGTCGGCCAGATCGAGCGCGTCGCCGTGGCGGAAGTTGATTTCCATCTGCGCCGGACCGTCTTCGTGGATCAGCGTGTCCAGGTCCAGGCCTTGCAGTTCGCACCAGTCGTAGACGTCTTCGAACAGCGGATCGAATTCGTTGGCGGCGTCGATGGAAAACGACTGACGACCGCTTTCGGCGCGACCGGAACGGCCCAGCGGTGCCTTGAGCGGCAAGTCCGGGTCTTCGCAACGCTGGGTCAGGTAGAACTCCATTTCCGGCGCCACGATCGGCTTCCAGCCTTTGTCGGTGTACAGCTGCAGGACTTTCTTTAGCACGTTGCGCGGCGACAGTTCGATCGGGTTGCCGAACTTGTCGAAGGTGTCGTGGATAACGATGGCGGTCGGCTCGATGGCCCACGGGATCACGTACACCGCATCGCTCACCGGCTTGCAGACCATGTCGATGTCGGCCGGGTCGAGCAGGTCGTAGTAGATGTCGTCGTCGACAAAATCCCCGGTTACCGTTTGCAGCAGCACACTTTCCGGCAGGCGCATGCCTCGCTCATGCAGGAACTTGTTGGTCGGTGCAATTTTGCCGCGGGCGATGCCGGTCAGGTCGCTGACCACGCATTCCACTTCGGTAATCTTGTGATCTTTCAGCCACGTGAACAGCTGATCGAAAGGGGCATTCATAAAGACCTCGTCGTTGGTTTTGTTGACGCGGGGGAAGGCGATTTCATCTTTCGCAGACTTCCCCTGAGGCGCGTTGACGACTATCTTGGGCGGGCCTTGACGTTCCATCTATCCACTTTCAGCAGCACCAAAGCGCACCAAAAGAGTGCGCAAGGTCTCCCATGACAACGTGTAATCCGCTACAGGTTCAAGCTTTCAACACCGCCGATGTCACCGAACAGATCCGCGCCACGCCGGGTTGGGTTCAGCATTACCAGCAGATGTCGCCGGGGCATTTCGCCGGGCAGATCCGCTATCTGGATTTGCAGGGTGTGGAGGTTTACGAAGAACAGATGAACACCCGGGTCGAGCAGAATTTCAGTGCGCCGGAAGGCTCGCTGGCGTTCTGTTTCGATCGCAGCGACAACGCGCTCTATCTGCTCAACGAAGAGAGCCGCAACATCTGGATCACCCCGGAGAACTATCAGGAAATCGCCGTGGTGTTCGGCCCGGATTTCGTCCAGCGCAACGGTCTGGACGTGGCCAGGTTGGAGGGTCTGTTCATGGCGCCGCTCAATGGCGCGCAGAACGGATTGTTCAGTCGCTGGTTAAGCTCGACTCTTACGAAGTTGTCGCAAACCCTTGATCAGCCAAGCAAGGAAGCACTGACCCAGCAGTTGCTGGAGGACTGCCTGTTCATCCTCGATAACGCGAGCGTGTGCCTGGACGGCGGTGGTCTGCAGCGTCGCGCCGAAGAGCGGATCACCCTCAAGCGCGTAGGGGAGTGGGCGGCGGATTCGCCGGAAGAAACCCTCAATCTGCTGGAACTGTCGCGGGTGGCCGGGGTTTCCCTGCGGCAGTTGCAGCAGACGTTCAAGGCGTACACGGGGATGTCGCCGAGTCATTGGCTGCGTTTGCGCCGGCTCAACAGTGCGCGGCGGGAGTTGCTCAAACGCTCGCCAGCGGACACCACCGTGGCAGAAGTCGCGATGAACTGGTCGTTCTGGCATTTGGGCCGTTTTTCAAGCAGTTACAGGGCAATGTTCAAAGAGTTGCCGAGCGAAACATTGAAGCGCTCATCGTCCATGTGACGAGCGCTCTTCGCCACAAACAAAAAAAGGCGGGAGAGGTTTCGGTATTCACCGAAACCTCTCCCGCCTTTTTCACCTGCCGATTTTGCCAAGCTTGTTGCACTACCGATTAATCGACTCTGAGACGATTGAAGGAAGATGAAAGCGATCTTTTCATCAATCTGGCCATCGGGGTTTCTATTTCTTTATGGATGACATGGGACGCACCTATCATCAAAGCGATGGTGCCCCAGAGCAGCAAATGTGGATTGATGGCCGGATAAGCCATATTGAAGATCATGAAGCCGATCATTTGATGCAGCAGGTAAAGCGGGTAAGTCAGGGCGCCCAATGCTGTCCAGTCGAACTTCCCGATGGCTGACGTTTTGTGCGTCGCGATAAAAAGAAACGTCATGAAAAACAGGGCAATGACACCGCAGATGATCAAGGCGTCGTATTCGGTCGAATATTTCAGTTCGATCGACTCGGCCCAGGTGATCGCGTTGTAGCTGGCCAATGCCTGTGCAGCGGCCAGCAGGGAAATACGCGCTTTGGTAAAACCCTTGTCCCATATGATGTAGAACGTAGCGCCAGCGATGAAATAGGCCGCGTAGTCGGTGATCAGTACCGAGCGCAACTTTTCGAAAGCAAAGACTTCCGCTGTGGCTGAAACCAGCAGCCAAAGTACAAGGAACGTTTCTATTTTCTCTATCTTCTTGAAAGCCAATAGAATGGCGATCATCAGGTAGAACTTTATTTCGACGAACAGTGACCAGTAGACCCCGTCTATGGGCGGCACACCGAGCACGTCACCGAGGAATGTCATGTTGATCACGTATTGATAAAGGTCAGCCGAAAATCTTGGCTGCCCAATGGCCAGCGTGACCAGAAAAGTGATCGTGCAGCACACCCAGAATGCCGGGCAAAGGCGGATGACGCGGGAAATGAAAAACACTTTGAGGTTGTTGCTCGAAGCCGTCATCAGGATCACGAATCCACTGATCATGAAAAACAGCTCGACCCCCAGATAACCGTATTTGGCCACGTCAGCCAGCAGCGGGTAGGGCATTACAGACATATCGCCCCTCGCATACCCGCGAAACGCATAGTGAAAAAACACCACGGCGATCGCTGCGAGGAAGCGCAACAAGTCCAGCTCGTTCAGTCGCCGGTTGTTCATGTACAGGCGCTCCAGACTCGTCAGCGCGGATCGATAACTGAGGACTGTGTCGTGTGAAATTCGACTCAAGGCCAAAGCGGTGTAGGGTTGCTCAAGGACTGCGTAGCCACATGCGGATGTAATCGACTTCGAACGTGGAGGGCAGGTCAGCATCGTCGACCACGCCGAACCATTTCCACATGGCCTCACTGTCAAAGACGATCTGCATGGGGTAGAAAAAGTGGTTGTTCTTCGACTCCCTGACCAGCACGCCATCGACGTACCAGCGCAGGGTATCGGGCTGCCAGTCGAAGCCGTAGACATGAAAGTCACTGGCCAGCCGCCAGGGGCTGGTCCAGGTGCTGCCGTTGGCGATATGTTCGGTGCTCTGTGGCGTGGCCCAAAGGTGGGCGTTCATGTTGTAGGCGCGGTCTGAAGCCGCTTCTTTGGTCTTGCCGCCGATTTCAAAGATATCGATTTCGGTGGCGTTGTCGGCCATCCCTGTCCACGCCAGCCAGAATGCGCTGGAACCCGCAGAGTTCATGGGTTTGGCACGGGCTTCGTAATAGCCGTAGAAGCCACGTTCGAGGGTACGAACCATGGCTGAGGTGTAATCCTTGAAACCGAGCTGGACGTACTTCGGTGGCAAGGTTTCCTTGCGAAAGACAATCTTCAGATGGCCGTTGCTGACGCTGGCATTGCGCTCGGTGAACAACGCCGGCTTGCGTCCCAGCGACTCGTTGCCGATAGCATTGTTGACGTGCCAGCGTGTGCGATCGAGGGTGGTGCCATCGAACTCGTCGGACAGTGTCGTGTTGAGCAACCACCGGCCGGCATTGGCCTGATCGGACAACGGCAGATCCGGATGGATGTGGGACGGCAGCGCGTCCAGGGGGCCGACACGTGTCCAGGTATCGGCCTGAACCGGTATGGCCACGGTCCACTTGTCTGCCAGGTACCGAAATACGCGCTGGCGCTCCGCGAGCGAGGCAAGCGGGCGGTCATACACCAGGACTTCGGCGATGTCGCCGCGAAAGTTTTCGGCATTACCGACGGCATTGCGCCCCACGCCATACGGTCCCAGTGGCACGTCCTGCAGCTCAAGGACAGAAACCGTCGGTTCATAGGCACCGGTTTGCGACAGGCTGACAGCGAAATTCGGCAGCACGTTATCGTTGCTGGCGGCTTGCGGTCGCGAACTGAACAACCGTTGCCAGGGATCGACGCCGGCCTGCTCCGGCAACCGACGGGACACGATCAGTACGGTCGCAGACCCTTTGGCCGTGCGCAGGGCCCGGCCCAGTAATCCCGAGTTACCGCTCAAGCGCACCACTGACTGGCCATTGAGGCTGTTCTCCATCCGTTGTGGCGGCGAAGAAGCGCCATCGACTGTCGCATCATTGGCCTTGCCTGATTTGTCGCTCCAGCGCTGGAGACGGTTCTGCGCATCCAGGCTCATCGTCGACGCGTCGGCGGCGTCCAGCCACAACACGAGCCCGGTACTCGGCACAGCAGGAGGCGCCTGCGCGGCGTTGCTTGCCAGCGAAACCGAAAACAGCGCGGCCAGCAGACATTCCTTGAACATCGGCATCACTTCACCGCAACGGGTGCCGGAATCTTGAATGAAGATTGATACCCCTGCGGATTGCACGACTGCCAGCGCCAGGTATCGGTGATCATTTGTTCCAGGCCGCGCTGTGCGCTCCAGCCCAGTTCGCGTCCTGCCTTGCCTGGATCGGCCCAGCATTTGGCGATGTCACCGAGACGTCGAGGGGCGAAGCGGTAGGGAATGCTGATGCCGGTGATGTCCTCGAAACTGTGGATGATCTGCAGCACGCTGTAGCCAACGCCCGTGCCGAGGTTCCAGAAGTGAATCCCGTTGTTGTGCTGCAGCACTTGCAGTGCCTTGAGGTGACCGATGGCCAGGTCGACCACGTGGATGTAGTCGCGCACGCAGGTCCCGTCGACGGTGGGATAGTCGCTGCCGTACACCGTGAGTTCGGGTATCCGGCCTATGGCAACCTGGGTCAGGCACGGCAACAGGTTGTTGGGGCGGCCGCTCGGGTCTTCGCCGATCATTCCGCTTTCGTGGGCGCCGATTGGATTGAAGTAGCGCAATAAACCGATGCTCCAGCGCGGATCGGAGGCGCACAGATCCGTCAGCAACTCTTCGATCATCAGCTTGGTGCGGCCATAGGGATTGACCGGTTTGCCGGTGCCGAAATCTTCGGCAATCGGCGTGCGTGTCGGCTCCCCGTACACCGTGGCTGAGGAGCTGAACACCAGCCGGAATACGTTATTGCGGGCCATCGCCTGACACAGGCCAAGCGTGCCGGCAACGTTGTTGACGTAGTAGTCCAGCGGCTTGCGCACGCTTTCCTCGACGGATTTGAGACTGGCAAAGTGCACCACGGCCTCGATGTCGTACCGGCTGAAGATATCGTCGAGCAGCACCGGATCGCGAATATCGCCCTTGATGAAGTCGACGCGGGTCAGGGTCAGTTGTTCAAGGCGCCGGATGCACTCTCGACAGCTGTTGCACAGGTTGTCGAGCACCAACACCTTGTGGCCGGCGTTAATGAGGGCCAAAGCCGTGTGCGAGCCGATGTAGCCGGCCCCGCCAGTAATCAACGTGGTTTTGCGCATGATGAGGTCTTCCTGTCTCGAGGGACTGAACTCAGCGGGAGGTGAAAACCGATTTGAATTCCTGTGGCCAGTGCGGGTGCATGACGCTGTAACCCACGGCATAACTCAGCACGCCGACCACGATGCTGCCGATCAAGTGCAGATAGCCCTGTAGTCCCAGCTGCGGTAGCACGACCAGCACGGTTGCCGCCATGACCAGTGAAGCGATAACGCTGCGGTAACTGGCTTCGAAAAAGCCGCGCCAGCTGTAACCGACCGCCGTGTTGAGGCCACGGATCTGCAGCGGCGTGATGACCAGCATTCGCGCAAACAGAGCGCCGGCTGCGGCCATGCCGTCGTACAGGTTGCCGAGGGTGTAGACCAGCGCCAGGGCCAGCGCGGTGGTCAGCACTTCGGCCTTGATTGTGAGGTGGCTGCGGTTGACCGCCACTAGTGCGGTGGTGGCGTACATGGCGCTGTTGCCGATGGCTGCCGTGCAGGCCAGCACTTGCAGCAGAGGAATGGCTTCGGCCCATTTGGCGCCGAAGATCAGCAGGATCAGATCGTTTGCCGTGAGTGCGATGCCGATGAACAGCGGCGTCAGCAGAAAACCGCTGACAGCGGTTGAATCGCCAATGATCCCGATCAATCGTTTGGGCTCTGCGCTGCGCCGGGAGAACGCCGGCAGCGCATAGCTCAGCAAACCGTTGTAGATGGCGGTGCGTGGCAGCTCGATGATGCGCATCGCCATGTTGAACATGCCGACGGCGTTCGCGCCGGCGGTGATGCCCAGAACCACGTTGACCCCGCGCTGCAAGGTTTGCGAGCTCAGCGCGTTGATGGCCACCGGTGCGCCGGACTTCAACAACTCGCGCAGGATCGGACCTTCGATGTGAAAGGGGATGCGTCGCGGGTCTGCGCGCATCAACACAATGATCGACACCAGCTCCATGATCAGCGCCTGGGCAATGACCGCCCACGCACCCAGTCCCCAAAGCGCAACGGCAATCCCGCCGACGCCACCCGCCACCTTGCCCAGCAGCGTGCGCGACGCCAGCATCCTGAAGTTGCTGCTGCGGCGCATCTGCGCCACATAGACCCGCGCCATCATGGTGAACAGGATCTTCAGCGAGGCGACCGCCGTCATCCATTGCAGCACCGGATCCGGGGTGTACAGCATGACGGCGCCCGAAATAACGCCGATGCTTACCAGACTGACGAGCACCGCCGCCCAGTAGGCTGTGCTGATGTGTTTGTCTTCCAGCCGCTCAAGTCGTACCAGCGGGTCTTCCAGCACCGACGAATACACCAGACCGATCAGTTCGACGATGGCAATGATCACCGTGCCCACACCCAGCTCGGCTGGCGACAGCAGCCTGGCGTAAGCGACGAAGGTAATCATCGACAGCAGGATCAGGCCGAATTTTTCGGTGAAGATCCAGGTCAATGTCATCAGGCGATGGTTGGCCATGGCGGATACCGGTTCAATGAGCCGTGGTTGACGCCGTTGTCTTGCGCAAGGTTCTGGCGCGGGCATAGAGGTAGCGCAAGGTCGGTTTGCCGCTGGCGAAGATCAGGGCCTGCCAGGAGCAATCGAGCATTCGCCGGTACACGCCGAGGACCTGGTCATGCTCGCCACGTCGGGAAAATGCTTCGAGAAAATCGGTGTGGTTGCCCAGCTCGAAATCGATCCGCTGCTGGCGGGTCAGTTGCGTGCCGTAGCGGGCGAGGTACACCTCGATGAAGCGGATTTTGTTCTGGTAGTACTTTTTCGGATTCGCGGTCATGTTGCCGCCATTGACCGTGCGCTCCAGCAGCACCTCCGGCACCGTGTGGATCTCCCAGTGCTCGGCGATCCGGGTCCACATGAAGCGGTCTTCGGAATAACGCAGGCTGGCATCGAAGCCGCCGAGTTGCATGATCACGTCACGTTTGACCAGCGCGGTCGAGACGCCATTGACGACGTTGGCGTGGATGAAATCGTAGAAATGCCTGCCGTGCTTGAGCCGGTCGTCCAGCTGGCGCCTGCCATCGCTGTAATTGACCTGCGCATAGCAGTCGATCAGCCCGACCGGCCGGCCCTGGCGGGTGAGTTCGTCATACAGTGCCAGTTGTAACTCCAGCTTTCGCGGATGCCATTGATCATCGGCGTCGAGCATCGCCACAAACGTCTCTTTAGAGTGCCGCATCCCATGGTTACGGGCACTGGCCTGGCCTTCGTTGGCTTGCTGCAACAGGGTCAGGCGAAACGGCGCGGTGAAGTCTCGAACCCGCTGTGGTCCGTCATCGGTGGACCCGTCGTCGATGACGATGACGTGATCGGGCAGTCGGGTTTGCCGAGCCAGGGAGGTCAGTGTCTGCTCGATGCTGTCGGCGCCGTTGTACATCGGAATGACGACGCACACTGAATCTGCTGAACGGGGAGCTTGGTTTGGCACGGTGATTCTCCTTGGGTTACGCGCTGGCGGAATCGCGCGGTAGTGCGCTGCCCGACGAACGCTGACGCAGCGCTGCCGGTGAGGATTCGGGATAGGTCGCGTGGTGGTGCCGGAAGGTCAGGGCCAGCGTGCAGAACACCAGGAACTCGGCGGAGCGGTAGTTGGGAATCACGTAGGCCACATAGTTGGTGATGGCGAACAGGCCGATGATGACCAGCGCACTGGCGCGAAACCGGGCTGCCTGATTCGCCGTCACGGCGCGGTATTGCTTGAACAGTGCTTCACCGAACATCAGCGCCAGCGCCGTCAACTGGATGAGGCCGCCGTTGAGCAGGGTTTCCATGTAGCCGCTGTGGGCGTTGCCGATGTAACCCCAGCGGGTAATGAACGCATCGGCATCAGGGCTGGACCAGAAGGCGCCGAAGCCGTAGCCCTTGAGAAACTGGCTGTCGATGAAAGGCGCGAGCAGTTCCCAGATCAACGTGCGATCGGTGAGTGACGGGTCGCGACCGGCCATTTCCAGCAGCACCGCAAAGTTGCTGTACAGAAACAGGCAAACCAGCAGGTAAAGCAGGGTGCATCCCAGGAACAGCAGCTGTGAGCGATTGATGCCCAGGCGGATCATCGTGAGGAAATACCAGTAGCTGATCGTGCCGGAAATGATCAGCGCCACGCCGGTGGCTGATTGGGCAAGCAGGATGGCAACCAGCGAAAAGAATGAACAGAAGAGTGCCCAGCGATTGCGCTGCCGGATCATCGGCAGCAACAGCACGATGGCGATCGCGTTGAGCCGGGCGCCGGCATTCTTTTCGGCGAAAACGCCTTTGAATGCGCCATCGCGAATGCCCCCGGAGAGGAACGCCACTTCAGGCATGACCACGGCGAGCAACAACCCGATCAATGCAGCTATGCCGATGGCGCAACCGAGCATGAAGGTGATTTTTTCAAGGGAGTAGTTATAGGCAAGAAAACCGGCAAAAAACACCACGCCGAGCAGGGCGATGAACCGCTTGAGACTGAGCATCGGGTCGTGGGACCAGCCGATCGATGCGATGACACAGAGCAGGAACACCAGCAGGAAGAAGTTGCTGCGATAAAAGGTCTTGCTGAGGAATACCTTGTTGCGGATGAAAAAGAACAGCGGCACCAGCAGGGTGATGAGGCCGCAGACCTGATTGGCGACGTTGCCTTCGAGGTCTTTGTTGATGTCGCCAAAACTGGAAGCACCGCCCAGATTGAGGACAAAGGTAATTACCTGGATGTAGAAAAGAATGCCGAACACGGTGAAGGCGTCGCGTAACGTCGAATACCTGATCGTCAGTGTGCTCATGATGACGGGCTCCCGATCAACGCTCTGAGGTAGGTCTGCACCGCGCTGGCACTCATGAATCGCGCGGCTGCATCGAGGCGTGACTGACGCTGCAGATCGCGCGGTATGGACAGTTGCTCGGCGATGGCCTGCGCCAGGGCGATGGGATCATCGACAGCGACCAGCGGCGCCACCAGACCACCGACGAGGATGTCTTGCGGACCGTGGGGGCAGCGGGTCGCCACCACCGGTGTGCCGGTGGATAACGCCTCGACCAGCGCGTTGGGACTGCCCTCGAAACGCGACGACAGTACGAAACAATCGGCTGCGGCCACTTCTGCCAGGGGATCATCGGCATAGCCCGGCAGATCGAAGCGCTCCGCCACCCCCAGCTGTTTCGCCTGTTCCAGCAGTGCGGCCCTGAGGGCACCTTCGCCAAAAATGATCAGGCGGGCACGAGGGTCCGGCAATGCCGCGAACGCTGTGATCAGCGTGTCGAAACCTTTTTGCGGCGCCAGGCGCCCCACGGCGACAATCACCGTGCCGGACTTTTCCAGCAGCCAGCGGTGGCGGGGCAGTCCCGGCGTCTTCTCGCGAAAGTCGTTGTCGAGCACCGGATTGTCGGCAATGGTCACGTCCTGGCGCCGGGCGAGGGTGGTATCGACCAGATCCTGGGCGACACCGCGCGATACACAGATCACCGGGTTGGGAATCATCCGGTAAAGCAGCGGTGCCACCCGATAAGCCATCCGCACCATGAAGTCGGGGTTCACGTGCCGGTCATGGGAAAAGGCATTGCGCTCGCTGACGTGCAGCCGGGCCAGCGTGCCGGACAGGGCCGCCGCGACGATCGCCACCACGTTGACGTGGGTGAGAGCCGCCAGTTGGGCGTCAAAGCGATTGGCACGCAGAAATCGCGTGAGTGCCGGCACCGCACGGACGCTGCGCGGGCTGTGCAATTCAACCTTTTTCACCCGCGGGTCGAGATGGGCTGCGTGAATGCCTCCGCCGGTGAGCATCAGCAATGTCACGTCATTGCCCGCATCCACCAGTGCCTTGGCGAGGCGCGCCATCATTTTTTCAGCGCCGCCGGCGCTGAGGTCATGGAGGATGATCAGTAACTTTTTCATTGATTCCAGACCTGGTAATACGCCTGCGCCGCGTACTGACTGGTGTACGGGCGCAGGGTGGCAGTGAGCGTCTTGTCGCTGCAGGAAATGTCATTGCGCAGGGTCAGGTGTCGCAGCATGCCGTCGGCCAGCGCCTGTACATCGTTGACGATAACCAGCTGGCCAAGCCGGCCGTGGTCCAGCAACTCTCTCGGCCCGGTCTCGCAATCGCACGCCAGCACCGGCGTGCCCAGCGCCAACGCCTCGATCAGCACGGTCGGCATGCCTTCTTGCAGGGAGCTCAAAATGAACAGCCGGGCGTGCCTGAGCACGGGATAGGGATTGCTGAGGAAGCCGCTGAAGTGCACCCGTTGCGCGATACCCAACTGATTGGCCTGAGTGACCAGTGCTTCGCGCAACGGGCCATCGCCGACGATCACCAGATCCGGCAGCGCTGCGCTGCGTAGCGCCAACGCATAAGCGTCCAGCAGCAGGTGAAACCCTTTGGGCTCGACCAGACGCCCCAGGCCCAACCAGTAGTTGCGGGGGAAACCGGCGGGTTGCGGTGCCTGGGCGGCCTCGAACAGTTGATCGGTGACGACGGCATTGGGGCAATAACGGATGCGCTGCCGCCCCCAAGGCACGGCATCGGCGAGGGTCTGGCGCAGGGCCGAGGAAACCGTCACCACCTTGCCGCTGCCACACAAGTACAAGGTGTAGAGCAGGCGCAGGCTTGAGGGGCCGGTTTTCTGTTCGCTGCAATCGAGTGTCGCGTGGCGGCTGTAGATGACCTTGCAGGCACTGCCCAGGGTGGCGAACCACGTGCAGAGGTTCGCCTGTTCCTTGGCGGAAATGAGGTGGGTGACGCCTTCACGCTGTATGAGCCGGCGCAGCAATACGATGGACTTGAACAGGCCGGCAATGCCGCTGCCACCACCGCTGAAGCATTGAATGTCCCGGGTGTCGGGCATGTCTGCGTTCATGACGAAAAAACTCACACGCCGGCCGTCCTTGAGAAACTGCTCGGACAACCGTTGCTGAACGCGCTCGACGCCACCGCCGGGCTTGAAATCCTTGAGGATAAACAGGATGTGCATGGTCATTCCCCAACGCGGATGGCGACTTTGTGTCGAACGATCATGTTCAGCAGGTGCAGGAAGTTGGTGGGGTAATCGATGAGGTAGCGCTTGATCGTGTGGGGCTCGCGGTACATGCGATAGAACGCGCGCAGGTGCAGTCGATTGATCAGTGCCGGGTAGTACTGCCGCGTCGCCAGGGCTTCTTGCCGGATGAACCCGCCACAGGTGAAGGCGACCCCGCGAAAGCCTGCGCGCAGGGCATCCTGTTCGAACTGCTCTTGCAGTCCGGCGCCCAGGCCGACGATCAGAATGTCCGCTGCACTGCGGCAGATGTCAGCCCGAATGCCTTCGGCCTGGGCGGCGTCGAAATAGCCGTTGTGATAGCCGGCGATGCTCAGTTGCGGATAAAGGGTTTTGATCTTGCTGATGAACAGGTCGAGTTCAGCTTGTCGGGCGCCGACGAAATAGACGCGTTTGCCCTGTTGCTCGGCGCTGCGCAGCACGACGTCGGCTATCGAGGTGAAGTCGAAGCTGACCCGGCCAATCGTTCTGCCGGTGACGCGAGACATGAAGGTCGACATCAGCATGCCGTCGCAGAAATAGGCAACGGTGCTCGGGTTCTGCTCGAAAAAGCTGCCGATCGAGGCAAAGTTGATGAAGGAATAGGCCTGGTTGGCCTCCAGTAATTTCGCCGAGTAATGCCCGACTATCTCCAGCTTGAACATGGCGCGGCTCCTCTCAGAGAACTGAAGGGGTCTGCCGACCCACGGAGACGTAGGTGAAACCGCGTTTGCTCAACCGCTGCGGATCGAACAGATTGCGTCCGTCGAAAATCAACGGCTGTTTGAGCAACTGGCTGAGCCGGTCGAAGTCCGGCGCCCGGAACGATTGCCACTCGGTGACGATGATCAGGGCGTCGGCATTTTTCAGCGCCGCTTCCTTGGTGCCTGTCAGGGTCAGGTCATCGCGCGAGCCGTATAAGCGCTGGGCCTCTTCCATGGCTTTGGGATCGAACGCCTGCACGCTGGCGCCGGCTTGCCACAACGCCTCCATCAGTACGCGGCTGGGGGCCTCGCGCATGTCGTCGGTGTTGGGTTTGAAACTCAACCCCCACAGGGCAAACGTCTTGCCGCGCAGGTGACCGTCGAAGTGATCGAACACTTTGCGGAACAGGCTGGCCTTCTGCTCCTGATTGCGCGACTCCACGGCCTTGAGCACCCGGGCGTCGATGTCTACACCGTTGGCCGCCTGTATCAGTGCCTTCACGTCTTTGGGAAAACACGAGCCGCCGTAGCCGAGACCGGGGTAGATAAACTGGTAACCGATGCGTGGGTCGGCACCGATGCCGTGGCGCACCTTTTCGATGTCGGCGCCGAGCTTTTCAGCGAGGCAGGCCATTTCGTTCATGAAACTGATCTTGGTCGCCAGCATGCAATTGGCGGCGTACTTGGTCAGTTCAGCGCTGCGAACGTCCATGACGATGATTTTTTCGCGGCTGCGATTGAACGGCTCATACAGTTCGCGCATGACCTCTTCGGCACGCGGGCTGTCGGTGCCGATGATGATCCGGTCCGGGCGCATGCAGTCTTCGACCGCGCAGCCTTCCTTGAGAAATTCCGGGTTTGAAACCACGTCGAACGTCAGGTCACTGCGACCGTTGTCGGCCAGTACCTGCCCGATACACGCTCGCACCCGGTCACCCGTACCGACCGGCACGGTGGATTTGTCGACGATGATCTGATGCCGATCCATGTTCAGCGCGATGGTCTGCGCCACGCTCAGCACGTATTTGAGATCCGCCGAACCGTCTTCGTCGGGCGGCGTGCCGACGGCGATCAACAGCACATCGCCATGGTGAACGGCGTCCACCAGGTCTGTGCCGAACCGCAGCCGGCCGCTTTGATAATTGTCGCGTACCAGACTCTTGAGGCCAGGCTCGTAGATCGGCAGCGTGCCTTCTTTCAGCGCCTCGACCCTGCCCGCGTCGACGTCGACGCAGAGCACGTTGTGCCCGACCTCGGCCAATGCAGCACCCTGGACAAGGCCTACGTAACCAATACCGAATACGCTCACATTCATGGTCGAACCTCAGGTCGTCGTGACGGTTATCAACGGTCGGGCAGGGGAGCGGCAGAAGTGACACAGGGGCTCAATAGATGTTTTTCGAGAACAGCGTGAAGGGGGTCTTGATAAGGATTTTGATGTCGAGCCACAGCGACCACTGGTTGATGTAGTTGAGGTCCTGGGCAACGCGCAGCTGCATTTTTTCCACGGTCTCTGTTTCGCCACGATGGCCGGTGATCTGGGCCAGGCCGGTGATTCCCGGCTTGAGGCGATGCCGGGCCATGTAGGCGCGCACCTTGCCGGTGTAATAAATGTTGTGGGTGACGGCATGCGGGCGCGGGCCGACCAGGGCCATCCGGCCGGACAGGACATTGAACAGCTGAGGCAATTCGTCGATGGAACTGCGGCGCAGAAAGCCGCCGATCGGCGTGAGGCGGTCATCGTTGCGGGTGGCCTGGCGAACCTCCTGGTCGTCGTGGACGTGCATGGAGCGAAACTTCCAGACCTTGATCACTTCACCGTTGCAACCATGACGGTTCTGCTTGAACAGCACCGGGCCTGCGGAGGTGAGCTTGACGGCAACGGCCACCACCAGCAGCAAGGGGCTGAGCAGAGCAATGGCCAGGCCGGCGAGGCTGCGTTCAAACAGATCCTTGCAAAACAGGCTGGCAGGGTGCGAGCTGAGCAGGCTCTCGTTGAGGTAGATGGCCGGCATCCGCTCGATTTCCGAGATCGAATGGTTGAGCAACACCATGCTGCCGAAATCCGGAATCCACACCACGTCGACATTCATGTCCAACAGGTCGATGTAGAGCGCTTCGATGGTGGCGGCATGGGCCATCGGCAGCACGATATAGACGCGACGCACTTCCAGGCCCGTGATGATCTCGCGGATGGCGGAAACGTGGCCTAGCAACGGCAGAATGCTGGGCGCGGGGCCACTGCTGTCGGCAGCGGCGATGAAGCCCAGCAGCAGCGCGCGGTTCGGCAGCGACAGTTTTTTCGCCAGTTCATGGGCCGTCGGGCAGGTACCGATGATCACCGAGCGGCGTCCGTTGCAGACCCTGCGCGAATACAGGCGGGCCAGGTAATGCAGGGGCAAAAAGCTCAAGGCCTGAACCACGAAGCCCAGCACCGCCCAGACCATGATCACCTGGCGTGAATAAATGGCGCTGGTCTGGGTGAAGAACGCAATCGCCGCCAGAACGGCCAGCAGGATCAACCAACCGGCCAGCAACCTGCCAAGCCCGACCAGCAAGCCATGACGCTTGTGGTAGACCTGCATCACGCTGTAGATCGGCACCGAGCCGAGCACGGTCAGAATGATCAGGATGCGGTATTCACTGGTCAGACTGCCGACGCGCCACTGCACGAGCAGCATCAACAGCGCTGTCACCAGCGACAGTGCGCACAGCCACTGGCCCCAGAACGTCAGGCCTCGGCGGTGTGTCATGTGAGCGGTATAAAGCGAAGTCATAGGCTTAACCTCAAGACAGCATTCATGCATCAGCGCGAATCGAGCAGACACGACGTGTCTCCCGATGGCTTTTCCGTAGCTCGGCGGAGGTGAAGCGAGTGGTGCGTTGGCAGAAGAGGGCGTAGCGGCGGGCGTATGCGCCCGATGGTTACCTGGGCGCGAAATCGTAGTTATAGAACGCCCGGGAGTGGTGGTAGCCGTACTTGCGCGCCTTGCGCAGGTCGACCTGGTTGAGCACCGTGCCAAAGACCGGCACATGGCTTTGTTGCAACATGGCAATCCCTCGCTGAACCTGGCTGATCGAGGTGCTGTCAGCCTTGACGACATAGATCACCGCATCGGAATGTCTGGCCAGCAACAGCGCGTCACTGATCATCTCCGCAGGGGGTGAGTCGATAATGATGTGGCGATAACGTGATCTGAGCGCCTCGAGCATGCGCGCCATGCGCGGCGAGCTGAGCAAATCCTGTGGCGGTGGCTGAACCGGGTTGAGCGGATCGCCAGGGGACGGCAGGCGCGGCGCAACGAACATATCCAGCGACGGCGGCAAGACCTTCCCGGCCGGCAGCATGTCCAGATTGCCCACTGAAACAATGCAGTCTTCAAGCCTGGCCGTGCCGGCAATGACATTCGCCAGTCCGGGGCTGTCCGGCGGAAAATCAAAGTTCAGCGACAGGGTTGGCTGACGCATGTCGGCATCGATCAGCAGCACGCGTTCCAGCGGTGTCAGCGAACTGGCGAGGTTGGTGGCGATGGTGCTTTTACCCTCGCCGGCAACCGTGGAGGTCACGAGCACCACTTGTGACGGTTTTTCGCTGCTTTGCAACATCAACCAGGTGCGCAGGTTGCGAATGGTCTCGGAAAAACGCGGGTTGTCGTTGTCCTCGAACAGGCGCGCCAGTTGCCGGCGACTTTTCTTTATCACCAGCGGCACGACGCTGAGCAGTGGAACATTCAACACGCTCTCGACCGTCTCATCGGTTTTGAAGGTATTGCTCAGACTTTCGAAGAGCAGTGCCAGCCCGACGCCGATGACCGCAGCGACCAGCCCGACGATTGCGACAATCAATGTCTTGCGGGGTTTGCTTGCGTCGACTGGAACGATGGCCGGGTCGACGATGCGCACTTTCGTCGAGTCCATGTCGGCGGTGGCCGTGGTTTCTTTCAGACGGGTGACGAAGGTTTCATACAGCGCGCGTGTGCTGTCGACCTCACGCTGGAACTCGCGCAACTGGAATTCTTTGCGCGCGATGTCCTGGATTTGCGCCTTGTTGCTATTGAAGGATTGACGCAGCGACGCTTCACTCGCCGTGGCGAGCTGGTATTGCCGCTCGATACCGGCCACCACTTGCTGGACCTGCAATTGCAGGCTGGTGGTGGCGGTGCGCAACTCGGTTTGTGCGGAAATCAGGCTCGGGTGCTTCGGACCGTAGCGTCCCGCCAGTTCATCGACCTTGGCTTGAGCCACAGCGCGATCGGCCTGGAATTTCTGCACCAGGGGATTGCTCAAGACCGCAGGCACGCTGGAGAGCCGGCTCAGATCGCCGTTGCCCAAGGCCTTGGCCTGCCGATACTCGCTCTCGGCTTCAGCGCGGTTGCGACGGGCGTCGACCATGCGGTTACCGGTCATTTCCAGTTCGTTGGCGCTGATGGTGGCGACGCCTCCAACATCCACCAGACCTTGTTCTTCGCGGTAACCCTGCAGTTTTTTCTCGGCCGCACGCAGATTATCGCGCAGCTTGATCAGGCGTGTGTTCATCCACGCCGTGGTCGTTTGCGACGATTTCTCGCTGGTATCGAGCTGGCTGTCGGTAAAGCCCTGAGCCAGTGCGTTGGCCGCCGCCGCTGCGAGAACAGGGTCTGGCAACTCGACTTCGATTTCGAGCAACTGGCTTTTGCCAACGAACTTGACGCTGGTGTGCAGCATGAGGTTCTGCGTGACCTGATTGAAGACCTCTGCTTCAGTGAGCTCCTCTTTCTTCGGCGGTAAAAATCGACCCAATCCCGGGATCCATTGATCAAGGTCCAGATTGGCCAGCCATTGGCGCGGAGCAAACCAGGGCTTTGGCTGCTGGCGCGGGTCGGTGACCGGGTGGGTCGTCAGGCCGAGTTTTTTCACCGCGCGTTCGGCAAGGTCCCGCGATTGCAGGAGCGCCTGCTGGGTCTGCAAGTAATCAGTGGCGTTGCCGCCTGAGTCCTTGACTTGCTGGAAGGACATCAGCGGAGGTGTCTTGTCGTTGAACAGCAGGGTGGTGCTGCCAATGTATTGCGGCGTGATGCTGGAGACCACAGCGGCCGCCAATGCGCAGCTCAGCAGAACCAGCCACCCGATGCTCCATTTGGCGCGCCAGATGACCCTCCACAGATTGAGCAGATCCAGGGTGTCCTTGTCTTCGGCGTGCTGCGGATGCAGATGCGCTTGAAGAGGACGTTCGACGTAGTTGCTAGGGCTGTTGTCCATGATCAGAAAAAGCCTTGTGCAATGGAAATGGTATCGCCGGGGGCAATCGTGGTGCTTCGCGTAACGTTATCGGTCACGGTCGCGCCACCATCGCCGCGCAAGATGGTTACTCGTTTCATCGAGGCGCGCTCGGTCAGGCCGCCGCCCAGCGCGATGGCTTTCTCCAGTGTCAGTCCGGGCACGAACGGGTAGCTGCCGGGCTTTTTCACTTCGCCATTGATGTAGAACGAGCGGTATTCGATCTGGCTGAGACTGACTTTCGGGTCGATCAGATAACCCTGCTTGAGCCCGTCGACGATGATTTTCTCGACCTGGCCGGGAGTCAGCCCCTTGGCGGAAATCTCGCCCAGGAACGGATAGGAAAAGGTGCCGGCGTCACTGAGCCGGATCTTTTTCATGCTTAATTCCGGCTCACCGAAAACGATGATTCGTAACACGTCGCCGGCAGCCAGTTTGTATTGCGTGTCGGGATCTGCCGCGTAGGTGTGAGGAGTGAGAAACAACGCGAACAAAATAAAAACCAAGCGAGCGTTCATGTCGAAACCCTCTTAAAGGCTGACGTTGAAGCTGATCTGGAACACGTTGCGGGTGAAGCTTTCATTGTCGGCATCGGAATCGTTGTCGCGATATCGATAACCCAGTTCGATATCCAGCCAACGGCGCATGGCGTACACCACGGCCAGGTTGTAGTCCTGAAGATTGTCGGTACGGCTTTGGCCTTCGTAGACATAACGCCCGTAACCGGCCTGGGCCACGGTAGTAATCCGTTCAGTCCAGCCGTGACGCCAGCCGACCTGGGTGAAGGTCGACTTCACGGCATCAGCGCCATCGTCACCCTCGGCGAGGGCCTGGCGAGCGACGAAGGTAAACGTCGAATAGGTTCGCGGTTTCCATTGCAAGTCCACTTGCCAGGTCGGGTTATCGAGGTCTTTGGATTCGCTGTTGTCGAAGTTCTTTTTCTCGTAACCGACGCGGACTTTACCCGTCGTGCGTGCCGTGAAATCCCATACGGCACCGGCCATGACGGCATCGGATTTACTGCTGCGCGGGCTGTTGGCCTGCTGGTAATCAAAGTCGGTGTGGTTATATTCCACCAGACCCCGGGTATTGCTGCCGATGCGGTGATACCAGGTGCTCGTCAGGGCAGTGGTATTGCGTTCCTTGTCGTCGTTGATGCCATCAGCGTTGTCGTAGCGCAGTTGGGCGTAACTGGCCCCGAGATCGATTTGATTGTCAGCGCTTTTCGCCCCGAAGGTGTAGAGCCCCCCCACGCGTTTGTTGTTGAGCTTGTCGTTGATGCCTTCGACCGCCGTCGATTCAGTGCGCTCCCATTTCCGGTACTCAGCATCAAGCTTCAGGCGATGCCGGTCGGTAAACTCCATGATGCTGTCCGCTCGCACGCGTTGTGCCGTGTTCGAGGCATCCGACTCGTCGTGATAAATGTAGCGAGTGGGTTGCCAGATGAGCCGGGTGGCGCTGTTGCGATCCTCGGCCTTGAGCTCGAAAGAGGGCGCCAACTTGGTGACCATGGAGGACTGCTTGCTGTTTTCCAACTCGCGAAAGTTGTCGTCATAACTTTCTGAAAACAGGAAGGATGGCGTGAAGTCGAATCCGTAAACATCAATGGCTTGCGGATTGATGCTCCAGGCCATTTCCGGATAGAGGCAGGCCATCATCAGTGCGACAGGGCATCGTGACTTTAAAGCCATGTTAGAGCTCCTGAGCAAAGGCATGTAAGGCAAAGTCGTTAGTTATAGGTGTGAACACCGGCTTGTTGACGTTCAATCACGCTGAGTGGCAAACAGACAGGCTGCTCACGGTTAAGAAACTGCAGGAGGATCATGACGCGGTCGGTACCGTGCAACCCCAGGAACACGCCTTCCAGTGGCGCGAGCGGACCGCTGACGATCTGCAGGTTCTCTCCGGGTTTCAGCGCTTCGTCCGGCTCCGACATCGTTGATTCGAGGCAACGTGCACGCAGGTGTTCGATGACGTGCTCGGCCACTGTTGCGGGACCATGGTTGAATTCGACGAAACGACTGACTCCCCGAGTAGAGCGCAAGGGTGCCCAGTTGTCGTCACGACTGAGTTGGATGAACAAGTATCCGGGAAAGAGGGATTCCTGGACTCGCTGTCGTTTCCCGCGAATGACGCGTTCACTGACGAGTTGGGGGTGAAAGACCACGTAATTCTGTTGCAGCAGGTTGAGGTGGGCACGCTCATCCTGACGTGGCTTGCATTGTAAAAGGTACCAATTAGGTTGGTCCGAGCTGATGACTGGCATGCTTGTAAACTCTTTGATGATCGAAAGTTTATGGCAGGCAGAAGCTCTATTGAGGGCTAAGTAAGGGCAGTCAGCGAAAGTATTTTTTTATTATGGGTTTGTGAAGTGTTTCAATGTTGAATCACAAAGTGTTTCATTGGTGTGCATCGAGCAGTGAAGTTTCGCTCTGTTATGCGGCACCTCTGGAGGAATCATCGGTTCAACTTTTTAGAAGGCAAAGCTACCGCACGGTCTGTTCATGCAGGCTTAAGGTTAGGTAACTAAGTAGTTGTCCCTGAAGCGACAGGGCGCGAGTAAGTGATTGCTGGCGCCCTGTAAAAAATCAACCTTGGTAGTTATCGGTCAGACTTTACGGTCTGTCAAACGTTAGCAGTCAAAAAACACGCCATCCATCCAGTAATGGTTCTACCGATGGATAACCAACTGTTTTTTAATGACTTATTCTTTTGGCTGAACGGTAGAAACTTTTTCTGCCTGTTATGGTCGCCACTATTATTTAGATCGAAAGCTTTCCCCACTATTGGGTGCTGTTATAAAACCTGGACTGAATAAGTCATCCAGCGCTATAACTTATCGCCTGTCGGCTTGTGTGGAGCAGGGATTATGACCGTTCTTGTTACAGGCGCTGCGGGCTTTATCGGGTATCACGCGGTCAAACGATTGGCGCAGCAAGGCGAGGAAGTTGTCGGTATCGACAACCTTAACGATTACTACAGCGTGGATCTCAAACAGGCGCGACTTGAACAATTGAGTGGTCTGCAGGGTTTCAACTTTGAAACACTGGATATTGTCGACAAGCCCGCCTTGATGGCGTTGTTCAAAACGCATGATTTCACCGAGGTTGTGCATCTGGCTGCTCAGGCAGGTGTTCGCTATTCACTCGACAACCCGGATGCCTATGCGCAATCGAACCTGGTGGGGTTTCTCAATGTGCTGGAAGCCTGCCGACACCATCCGCCCGCGCATCTGATCTACGCCTCCAGCAGTTCGGTATACGGAGCCAACAGCAAATTGCCATACAGCGTCGACGATGCGGTCGAGCATCCTGTGTCCCTGTATGCCGCCACCAAGCGTGCCAATGAACTGCTTGCCGACAGCTACTGCCATCTTTACGGTTTGAAGGCCAGCGGCCTGCGTTTTTTCACCGTTTACGGGCCTTGGGGCAGGCCGGATATGGCGCTGTTCAAGTTTACCGAGGCCATTCTTCAAGGGCGGCCGATCGATATCTACAACCAGGGTCAGATGGCGCGGGACTTCACTTACGTCGATGACATTGTCGAAAGCATCGTCCGGCTGTGCCCAAAGCCTCCAGAACCGGACAAGGAGGCGCAGGGCGTCAACCGGATTTTCAACCTGGGGCGCGGCAAACCGGTAGCGTTACTGGATTTCGTCGACTGCCTCGAGCAGGCATTGGGCATCAAGGCCCAACGCAACTTGTTACCGATGCAGGCCGGCGATGTCATCAAGACCTGGGCTGATGTTTCAGCACTGGCGCAATGGATCGGGTTTTCTCCCCAGGTGGAAGTTGAAGAGGGCGTGGCGCAGTTTGTGAGTTGGTATCGCCAGTATTATCGGATTTGAGCACCGGCTCGTGCTCTCGGTCCGATGGCGTCCGGTCATGAGCCGAATCCTGCCCTGTTATTGCGCATGATCGAGAAATTCAACGCCGCAGCGACACACAGCCAGGCCAGATAGGGAAACAGGATCAACCCGGTGATCACATCCAGGCGCAAGGCCAGGACTACCATCGCCGCGACGACCAGCCACAGCAGCACGAGAATGATCATCGCCGCAACGATCCGCTGCGCACCGAAAAACACCGGCGTCCACAGCGTGTTCAGGGCAATCTGCGCCGCCCACAACGCCAGGACCATTTCACTGCCGGGAATCATGGTCAAACGGTAGCCAACCCAGGCCAGCAGCAGATAGATCGTCGTCCAGGCCACCGGAAACACCCAGTTGGGTGGCGTGAACTTCGGTTTGTTGAGCTGCGCGTACCACTGGCCGGGCTTGAAAACCATGCCGGTGGTGGCGGCCGCACCGCAGGCGATCAGGAAAATCAGGAAAGTCACCATTTATCACTCCTTGGCCGCAGCCAGTCTGCTTGGGTTGCTATTTGGCTCTCGACGACATCAGGTCAATCACCCGCGCCACCAGCGTGTCGACTGCGAAGGGCTTGGTCAGCACCTGCATGCCGGGGCCAAGTTGGCCGGCGCCGATCACTGCGTTTTCTGCGTATCCGGTAATGAAAAGTGTCGTCAGGTTCGGGCGGATCTCCCGGCCGGCGTCGGCCAGTTGTCGGCCGTTCATGCCACCCGGCAGGCCGACGTCGGTGATCAGCAAGTCAATATGCACGTTCGATTGCAACACCTTAAGCCCGGCAACGCTGTCGCCTGCTTCGAGCAGGTTGTAGCCGAGATCGCCAAGCACTTCGGTCAACAAGGCGCGCACGGTCGGTTCATCGTCCACCACCAGAATGGTCTCGTTGGCCTTGGGGGCTACGGCCGGTGCGATGTGCTGGTCATCGGGACTTTGCACGGGTTCGCCACAGTGACGCGGCAGGTAGATGCACATCGTGGTGCCCCGGTCGACTTGCGAGTGCACGCGCACCTGGCCGCCGGACTGCTTGGCGAAGCCGTAGATCATCGACAGCCCCAGCCCCGTGCCCTGGCCCAGCGGCTTGGTGGTAAAGAACGGATCGAAGGCCTTGGCGATCACATCCGCCGACATGCCGGTGCCGGTATCGCTGACGCACAGACACACATACTCGCCGCCGGGAATCTCCAGCGTGCTGGCGGTTTCGGCGTCCATGGTGCGATTGGCCGTCTCGATGGTGATGCGCCCGCCATCGGGCATCGCATCGCGGGCGTTGATGCACAGGTTGAGCAGTGCGTTTTCCAGCTGACTGGCATCCACCAGTGTCGGCCAGAGCTGCGGCGAGCCAATGGTTTCCAGAAGAATGCTCGGGCCCACGGTACGCTGGATCAGTTCGGTCATGCCGGTCATCAGCATGTTGACGTCGGTGGGCCGCGGATCGAGGGTCTGGCGTCTGGAGAATGCCAGCAGGCGGTGGGTGAGGGCGGCGGCACGCTTGACCGCGCCCTGTGCGGTGACCATGTATTTGTCGACTTCGCTCAACCGGCCCTGACTGATCCGCGTCCCCATCAGTTCCAGCGCACCGGAAACGCCGGCCAGCAAATTGTTGAAGTCATGAGCCAGGCCGCCCGTCAGTTGGCCGACCGCTTCCATCTTCTGCGACTGACGCAGTTTTTCCTCCGCTTGCATCAACTCGGCGGTGCGCGCTGACACCCGCTGTTCCAGTGTGTCGTTTAGCGCACGCAAGGCGGCGATAGCCCCGTCGCGCTCTGCCTCGACGGTGCGGCGTTCCTCGACGTCAATCAGTACGCCAGGGAAGCGCAGTGGTTTGTTGTCATCGGCCCACTCAACGCGGCCGTTGGCTTCGATCCACTGGTACCTGCCGTCCGCGCGGCGCACACGGTACTGATGGGAATAGGCGCCACCGCGGCCAATGGCTTCGTCGATCGCCGTGGTCAGCCCGTCCCGATCGTCGGGGTGCACGCTGGTGATCACTTGTTCGAGACTGAGGCCTTCGCGCCCCAGACTCGGGTCGAGGTTGAACACCTGGGCGAAGCCTTCATCGATGGCAAAGCGATCGGTCAGCAGGTCCCAGTGCCAGGTGCCGATAATCGCGCCGGCGGCGAGGGCCAGTTGCACACGTTCGACGTTCTCCCGGGCAATCGCCTCACTGGCGCGCAAGCGCTCCTCGGCGTCGCGCCGTTCGGTGACGTCGTTGAACAGGATCGCGATCTGCCGGTCGGCCGGATCGCCGACCCGCACGGCGCGCACATCGAACCAGCGTTCAAAGGTATTGGCGTAATTCTCGAAGTTCGCCGGTTCCCCGGTCTTGGCCACGTGGCCGTAGGTTTCGAACCAGAAGCGTTCCAGATTGGGCGCGAATTCGGTCACCCATTTGCCGCGCAGGTTGACCCCGCACTGGCGCTCGAACGCCGGGTTGGCCTCGACGAAGTAATAGTCGACAGGCTCGTCGTTGGCGTCGAATTTGACTTTGACGATGGCAAACGCCGATTCGATGGTTTCCAGAATCGTGCTGAAGCGTTCCTCACTGCGGGCGAGCGCAGCTCTGCTGGCCTGCAGTTGGGCCGCCACATTTTGCTCAGTGTCGACTTCATTGCTCAGCAGCGCGGCGCGTAATCGCTTTACCTCGGACTCAAGTGCTTCGCGATCAAGGTGTTTGAGGGTATCCATTTCACCTGCTTTGTCAGGTTTTTCAGGGGCCGGATTCATGGGGCGGACAGGCCGGACTGGGGCAGTGGTCATCTCGAAGCGGTCTGGCTGGATGGTTGTTCATTCGTTGACCGGTGGCGTCGTCGGTAAGTTTCACGGATGGCCCCGGGCGGACGCTGATTTCAGATCGACTCCCCGTTATCCAGGCGGGCCAGCAGCATCTGGCCGCGTTGCCAAAGTGCCTCTTGCTTGGCCTGAGGCATGCGGTCGAGGTTCTTGTACATCATGGCCATGCGCTGATTGCCGCGCAGCAGCTCGCCGTGGCGCATCAGGAAATGCCAGTAGAGTGAATTGAACGGGCAGGCATTGTCCGCCGTGCTTTCGCTGACCTTGTACGCGCAACCGCGGCAGTAATCGGACATGCGATTGATGTACTGGCCGCTGGCGCAATAGGGTTTTGAACCGAGATAACCGCCATCGGCGTGCATGACCATGCCCAGCGTGTTGGGCAGCTCGACCCAGTCGAAGGCGTCCATGTAGATCGCCAGATACCACTCGCAGATCTGGCTCGGCGCGATGCCGGCGAGCAGGGCGAAGTTGCCGGTGACCATCAGCCGCTGAATGTGATGCGCGTAGGCGTGCTGCAAGCTTTGACCGATGGCGTGGCGCATGCAGTTCATTTGCGTATCGCCGGTCCAGTAGAACTCGGGCAGAGGCCGGGTGTTGCCGAACGAGTTGCCCAGCGCGTAATCAGGCATTTTCAGCCAGTACACGCCCCGCACATATTCACGCCAGCCAATCAGTTGCCGAATGAAACCTTCGGCGGCATTGAGCGCAACGCTGCCGGACCAGTACGCCGACTCCACGTCGCTGCACAACTGCCGCAGATCCAGCAGGCCGATGTTGAGCGCGGCACTGATGCGCGCATGAAACAGGAACGGCTCATCACTGGCCATGGCGTCCTGGTAATCGCCAAACCCGGCCAGACCGTAATCGAGAAAGTACGCCCAGAGTGCCTGAGCATCTGCGTGGGTGACGGGATAGTTGAAGTCATCGAGCGCGCCGTAGTGGTGGCTGAAACGCGCTTTGACCAGTGCCAGTACTTCGCAGGTGATTGCGTCGTTACTGAAGCGTGCCGGGTAGGGGGCTTTCACGCTTTTGGGCAGGGCCTTGCGATTGTCGGCATCGAAATTCCACGCACCACCCACCGGCGAGCCATCGCCATTGAGCAACAACCGGCTCTTGCGACGCATCTCCCGGTAGAAAAACTCCATGCGCAGTTGTTTCTTGCCCTCGGCCCAGGCGGCGAACTCTTCGCGACCGCACAGGAAACGCGTATCGGCGTGCCAGTGAATCGGCAAGCCGCATTCCTTCATCGAGTGCTCCAGCCGCCAGTCGCCACACTCGGTGACGTGCACTTCCTCGGCCTGCAACAGCGCTTGCCAGCGATGCAATTCACCCGGCACCGAACCGCTGTTTTCCGGATCATCCAGCCTGACGTATTCAACGCGTACACCCTGGTCTTGCAGCGACTGGGCGAAATGGCGCATGGCACTGAAGACCAGGGCAATCTTCTGTGGATGGTGGGGCACGTGGCTGGCTTCTTCCATGACCTCAACCAGCAACACCGTGTCGCGCTCGGCATCGAGTGCTTGTAAGGAAGCCAGGTCGAACGACAACTGGTCGCCCAGTACCAGGCACAAGCGGCGGGTAACGTTCATTCAATCAAACTCTGGGTTGTGCGGTTCATTGGCTTGCTTCGGTGCCCTGGCGGCGAAAGAACAAAGTCACCTGACCGACTTCCACGCCGAACTTGGACATGCTGGTGCGGTTGATCAACGTGTCCTCGTCCATCAGGTACATCCAGTCGTCCATGCTCACTTCATAGGTCGAATCGTCGACCGCCAGGTTCAGGCGATAAACCCAGTGCACGGCGTTCCCGGCAACCTGGCCCTGGGCAGCGCCGACCACATCGCCGGCGCGACCGCTCCAGCGTCCCTGGCCCTCGGGCGTCAATGTCCAGACGCGGTGCTGGCGGGTGCCGTCGCTGTACAGGAAGCGCTCGTCGAGAATCAGGTTGTTGCCTTCGCGACGGCTGACGATCGTGACTTCAAAACGCTTGGTCACTTCGCCGCCGGGCTTCTGAAATATCCCCCAGGCTTTGACGGGCTGGCTGAAAAAGCGCTCCAGACTCAGTGCCGGTTGTTGATCGGCATAACGTGTGACATCCACGTTGCTGCAGCTTGCGAGGTTGAGCATCAGTGCCAGTAACAGCAGTAATCGAGTCATTGCCTTGCTCCCTGATCGCGGGTGTTGAGGGAGAACGTTCGAAGCATTTTCTTGTACGCAGTGAGGGGCGCGTACAGGGTTATGGGCGTCTCCATTAAGGTAATCTCGCGACGGAGTCTCGCGTGGGAGCGTATCCGTAGTAAAAGAAATTGTACGCAGCTAATGAGTTTGTATAGGTTTTAATCAAGATAGGCGGAAAAATGCCAGCTGACAATGAAGCGGCATTTTTTCGTGCAGAGAGGAAGACTCACTTCACAGCGTGAAGCTTTTCTTGAGTAGAGGGGGAGAGAGGCGAATATTGATCATTGCGCTGCCTGGTGCCATTGCCTGCACGCAGAAAAAGGCCCGGATTCATCCGGGCCAGTCATGCACGTCAGCGTGAATCCGCCTTGCTGACAACCTCGGCGGATGATCTTTTCCGGCGTCTCTGAAGCCAGCTATGGAACGCATGTACGGGATGGAGGATGGCGGTCAGTACGCCAATCAGCAGGATGATGAAGAGGATGATCAGCGGGAGGCTTTCGTGCGAGAACATGGTGGGTTACTCCTGTAGTCACTATGTCGTAACCCGCAGACTAGACGCATCGAAGCCTGTTTTCGATGAATGAATGTTCATCCTTGAACGCTGCTGGTGTGCTACGGCGAATCTTCCGGGTGCATTGTCAGAATGATTTTCCCGACATTCCTTGAAGACTCCATTCGCCGGTGACTTACGCCAGTCGCACGGTGCCGGCATTGAATGCCGCGCATCCCTGGCTGCGCGGCGAGATATTGTTTCGATACTCGCGAAGCGATCGCGAGATGAACGGCGTTTTTACACAGCAAACGTAGTCCCGCGAGTATTCACAAAAAGCGAGTAGATCGAGTGACTACTTGCCATGAACAGCCTGTTCCCTTCGCGCCCCCCAAAGCACAGGTTCGGGCAGCGCTCTGGCAGCGAAATATGGCCGATGGCCTTGCCCTGTGGATTGAAAACACGCACGCCGTCGAGTTTTTCCAGATCGGCCCTGGGATCTCCATTGCCGCCCCAGCCGCACCACAGGTTGCCCGCTTCGTCGCACTTGATACCGTCGATTGCCGCGTAGTCCAGCCCCTCGATGTGCTTGCGGCGCTCGCCCAGTGTGCCGTCTTCCTTCACGGCAATGGCCCAGATCAAGCGATTGGGTTTGGCGCGACCTTCGACGACATACAGGGTTTTTTCGTCGGGACTGAAGCACAGGCCATTAGGGCCGTTAAGGTCGTCGATCACCCGAGTGACCTTTCTGCTCTCGCCGTCGATGCGGTAAACGGCGTGGGGTTGGCTCGGGGTGATTTTGTGGCCTTCGTAGTTGTTGCCGGTCTGGAATGGCGGGTCGGTAAACCAGATCGATCCGTCACTTTTGCAGACGATGTCGTTGGGCGAGTTGAAGGGCTTGCCCTCAAAGCTGTCGGCCAGCACGGTGATCGTGCCGTTGTATTCGGTGCGCGTGACGCGGCGGCCTTCGCTGGTGGTGGTAGAGCCTTCGCAGACGATAAGACGCCCCTGGCGATCCCGGCACATCCCGTTGGAGAAGTTCGAGTGTTCACGGTACACGGTGAAGGTCTCGGTGATTTCGTCCCAACGCATGATGCGATTATTGGGGATGTCGCTGACCAGCAAATAGCGGCCATCACCGACCCAGACCGGTCCTTCGGCCCAGCGCATGCCGGTGGCGAGTTTTTCAACGCTGGCGTTGAAAATACGTAGCTCGAGGAAGCTGTCGTCGAGGATATGAATCAGTGGATCCGGGTAGCGTTGACTCAATGGTTCGGCAGCTTCAGAGAGACTGGGCAACAAGGCGCTGCCGGTGGCAAGCGTGGCGGAAACAGCGAGGGACTTCTTCAGGAAGCTGCGGCGTGTATTGCCTTTTACCTGTTCGAGGTTGTCAGGCTTGGCGGACAGGGATGAGTCCATGTAGCGATCTCCGTGGTTTTATTTTTTTTCGGAGACGCAGTAATAGCCTGTGATAGGACATCGTACAAGTGAATTATTATCCAGCTCTGGTCGGGCTTGGAGATGAAGGCCTTCGCTTCATGGTGGTGGAATCCATATAGCCTAAGCGAAGCTTTTTATGCATAAAACGAAGTTCATATTAATTTTATAGTGCGTTTTAATCTAAACAGGCTTTTCCTGATTGGAGCATTCGCACTTGAAGATCCCGACACATTTGACACTTGGCCTGGCGCTCGCCGTCAGTTGCGCTGCTGCATTCGCGGGGCCCACCCTTGATCGCGTGACGCAAAAAGGTGAGCTCACCGGTGTCCTGATGGAGAGTTACCCGCCGTTCTCTTTTCTCAATGACCAGAACCAGCTCGACGGCTTCGATGTGGATGTCGCTAAAGCTGTGGCCGAACGTCTTGGGGTCAAGCTGAAACTTGAAACGCCTTCCTGGGACGTGATTGCCGCCGGGCACTGGAACGGTCGATACGACATCTGTGTGTGCTCGATGACACCGAGCAAGGCGCGGGCCGAAGTGTTCGACTTTCCCGTGGAGTATTACCAGTCACCGGCGGTGATCGTGGTCAATGCGAAGGACAAGGACATCGCCACTGGCAAAGATTTGTCCGGCAAAAAAGTCGGTGTGATCAGTGCGTCGACCTATGAGGCCTATCTGAACAAGGATCTGGTCATTGAAGGCGCAGAAGACAAACCGTTGAGCTATCCGTTCGACAATGTCCAGATCGCGCCTTACGACAACGAAACCGTCGCCTTCCAGGACCTCGCACTGGGGACCGGCGTGCGCCTGGACGCCATGGTCACCAACCTGATCACCGCGCGTGAACGCATCGCTCAGGATCCGCGCTTCAAGATTGCCGGAGAGCCACTGTATGCCGAACCGAACGTCGTGGCGGTCGAAAAAGGCGATCCGCAATGGAATGCGAAAGTCACCGAGGTCATCGCACAACTCAAGACTGACGGCACGCTGAGCAAAATATCCCGCAAGTGGATCGGTTCTGATATCAGCCAATGACAGCCATCAACCCGCATCCGGCCAAAGCGGCTGTCAGCCCGCAAAAGCAGCCGCCACTGACACGTCAGCTATTCGGTTTTCGCACGCGCCTGTATCTGACGTGGGCGGCGCTGTCGGGTCTGGGCGTGTGGTTTTTCATGCGCTTCGATCTGAAGTTTTCGATCATTCTGGAAAAGTGGCCAAACCTGGTCGGCCTGCATCTGGGGCCGAACGGATTCTTGCAGGGCGCCGCGCTGACGATATTCCTGTGTTTCTGCTCGATCTGGTTTTCTTTATTGCTGGGCTTTGTCACCGCGTTGGCCAGGCTGTCGAGCAGCGCCGTGGCGTTTGGTATCGCCAGCTTCTATGCCTCGTTCTTTCGCGGCACGCCGCTGTTGATCCAGATCCTGCTGATCTATCTGGGGCTACCGCAGCTGGGTGTGGTGCCAGGCGCAATCAGCGCCGGGATCATCGCGCTGTCGCTCAACTACGGGGCTTATCTCAGTGAGATTTTTCGTGCGGGTATCCTCGCGGTTGCCCCGGGTCAGCGCGAAGCAGCCGCCGCACTGGGCCTGAGACCGGCCGCGACATTCATCCATATCATCCTGCCGCAAGCCATGCGCACGATCATTCCGCCGACCACCAGCCAGTTCATTTCGATGCTCAAGGATTCTTCCCTGATTTCGGTCATGGGTGTTTGGGAAGTGATGTTTCTGGCGCAGTCGTACGGGCGTTCGTCCTACCGTTACATTGAAATGCTGACCACCGCAGCCGCCATCTATTGGCTGTTATCCATCGGTCTCGAACTGATCCAGCATCGCCTCGAACGCCATTACGGCAGAGGCTTCAAGCATCAGCGCTGAGCCATTCCGTTGAATGATTTCTTGCAGGAACCACGATGTCCGATCCTAAACCTCTGCTGTTTGCACTCTATGAACAAGCCAGCGTCGGCTGCGGCGGTGCGCCGAGCCTCTGGACGCACCCGGCTGACGAACGCCTGGCGATCAACTCGCTGGGCTACTGGTCCAACCTGGCGCGGATTGCCGATCAGGCGCACCTCGATATGCTGTTCTTTGGTGATGTGCTGGGCTTTTACGATGTGCTGGGTGGCAACGCCGATGCGGCGGTGAAATGGGCGGTGGAAGCGCCGGCCAACGATCCGTTGATGATCATTCCGGCGTTGGCGGCCGTGACGGAAAACCTGGCGTTTGGTGTCACGGTGACCACCAGTTATGAGCACCCGTTTACCCACGCCCGGCGCTTCAGCACGCTTGATCACCTCACCAATGGGCGAGTGGGCTGGAACATCGTCACCTCTTACCTGTCCAGCGCCGCCCGCAATTTCGGGCTGGAGCAAATGATCAAGCATGACGATCGCTATGAGCGCGCCGAGGAGTTTCTCGATGTGGTGTACAAACTCTGGGAAGGCAGTTGGGCCGATGACGCCGTGGTTGCCGACAAGGCCCGCCAGCTGTATGCCAGAGGCGACCGGGTGCGCCCGATCAATCACGAGGGGGCGCACTATCGCGTGGCCGGGCCGCACCTGACCGCACCGTCCCCGCAGCGCACCCCGTTGCTGATTCAGGCGGGCTGGTCGGGACGCGGTCGAGAGTTCGCCGCCAAACACGCGGAGCTGATCTTCATCGCCAAATCCAACCCGCAGGAAATCCGTCAGGGCCTGGAAGACATCTGGGCCCAGGCTGAGGCGCGGGGGCGTCAACGTGAAGACGTGAAATCGTTGACGGTTTTGCGCATCGTCACGGCGAAAACCGAAATCGAAGCCCAGCGCAAATACGACGAGTTGCAAAGCAACTATCACTTGCAGGCACAACTGGTCAGTTACGCCGGCGACACCGGCATCGACATCAGCCGCTACGCTGACAGCGATGCACTATCGACGCACACCGAAGGCCTGACCTCTTACGTGATGCGCCCCGATGGCAGTGGTCAGCCGCTGACGGCGGGTGATGTGAAAAAGCGCTTCGCCAGCGTCACCCGTGGCAGCGACCTGATTCTCGTCGGTACACCGCAGCAAGTCGCCGATCGCATCGAAGAGCACGCGCGAATTTCCGGCACCAGCGGCTACATGCTCAACCCGTTGCTCAGCCCAGGCAGCCTTGAGGACTTTGTCGAACTGGTTATTCCCGAACTGCAAAAGCGTGGGCTGTACCGTACTCAACCGCAGAGTGGCACTTTCCGCTCGCGGTTGCGGGCAGATCAGTCCAGCCACCTGCCTGCCTCGGCTTATGGGGCTTCGTTCCGCTTCGACAAGGCGCTTTATGGCTGACGCTATTTGACCGCATACACTTTGCGTACATAGCGCGTGCTTTTCCAGGCGCACGGTGCCCCGCGCGCAACAAATACGCTGTCGCCGGTATTGACGGTCATGCTCGAGCCCTCAGGTGTCTGCAACGTTACGCTTCCTTCGATCAGATACATCAGCTCATTGAGCTTGTGCGGGCGACCGTGACGTTCGTAGGGCGTCGAGTCCCACACGCCGACACGCAGATCGGTTATGGCATCTTCGAAGGCATTGCGTGAGCGGCATTGCGGTGTCGGACCGATCAGGATCTGTTGTTCCGGCGCGGCGGAGGGCGACAGGTGCGCCAGCGGGTCGAGCAAGGTCAGGCCGGGTGTCGCGGCTGCGCTGGCCATGGCGCAAAACGCCCACCGGGTGCCGGTCTGTGCTTCGATCCGCACGTCCGTGCCCCGGCCGATGACCGCGCTGGCGCCGACGGCCAGTTGCAGTGTCCGCTCCCGGGTTTTCAACGTCACGTGCCCCGCATGAACCACGATCACCTCGGTGTGCGGGAAGTCCTCGATATCAAGGCTTGCGCCTGCTTCGACGATGCCTGCAGATATGCCGTCGTCCCCTGACCAGGCGATCTGACGTCCGGTCGGGAAAGGGTCTGCAGCGTTCAAGGGTTGCTGTTTGAAAGCGGTGTCGACGCGACTGCCATCGGCACGAGCCAGCAGCATGATGCAAGGTTCGGACATACGGGTGACGCTCCAGGTATTGAGATGATTTATTGAGGGGCGGCAAGCGCCAGAACGATAGTCAGCCGATGGCTTGAGTGACCAGGGCAAACTGCCGAACGCCATTGTTTGCTTGCGGTGCTGCACCGCGGGACATTTGGGCCACGGTGTCGACCTTCTTCAGGCCGGCTGCTTCCAGCCAGTCGGAAAGGCCACAATCCGCTGGAATATCAATGCGCACAAAGGCATCCGGTATCCCGGCCAGCAATGTGGCGATCAGGTATTGGGCTTGCTCAAGGTTTTCGGCGATCAGCGGGCCGATGCAACGGCCGCGACCGAACGGGCGCAGCAGGGCGAAGGCGTGCAATTGACCGTCACGCACAATGCCCACCGAATGCTCGACGACGGCGAACAGATCGGTAAGCACCGCTCGCCGATCCAGTCCGCTCCCGGCATTGGCCAGTTCCAGCACCCGCGCATGATCCGACTCGCGCAATGGGCGGCATTCTTCACCGTCTGCCAATGGCCCGGGCACGGGGGCTTGCGCCTGGCCCTGGTGCTGCTGAATCCGGCCAAACTCGACAAAACCCTGACTGGCGTACAGCGGTGCGCCGGCCACGGTTGCATTCAATATCGCCGTGCTTGACTGGCAAGCCTGCAGCGCGTGTTCCATGAGCTTTCGCCCGATGCCCTGGCCCTGGTATTTGTCACTGACAATGACCAGGCCAATGGTCGTGAAATCACCTTGCGGGCAGGCAAACGCGGTGCCGATCAAACGCTCGCCATCGAGTACGACAAAGCCCTTGCTGACCCGTTGCAGCATGGCCCAGTCGTCAAGTCGATGAGGCCACTTCAATTGCACGGACAGTGCATGGGCCTTGGGCAGGTCGTCGGCAGTCATCGGCCGATAGACGTAGGAAGGGAGCGGGGTGGACATGGCGATTCTCCGATCAAGAGTGTGCGCTGGCGCCGGGTTTTGCGGCGAGGTGAAGCCTGTATCCCATCTGGATGAAAGCCTGACAAGGGGGCAGGGAATATTCGGCAGATTCCGCGAAGCACGGTCCCGAAGACCACACTTACTACTTAATCCGGGCCTTGTGTCGGCAGCAAATGCTTGGGCCTTTTTACCCTATAAAAGGCTTGTACCGAGTCTCGTCGCTCAGGCGCAGGATGTAGGTTCAATCGCCTCAATTCAGAACCGGGCTGACAGGCGCCGCAGCAACTGATGCCAAGGCTGCGATGGGGCGCAGTTTCTGCGGGAAAAGTCGCTGTCGGAAATCAAAAGCGCCAGATAAAGGCCCATAAGTGCGCATAAACAGGGGCTTTGCCCAAGGCTGGAGCGCACCGCAAAGTCTGCTGAGTGGAATGACCAAAACGGTGATTTGTATCGAACGGAGGTCGCTTTTAACGCCATCTGCTGATTTCACGGTGTTGTAATGACGGTGTGCTGCAGCGTTGCATCGCTACTGCGCAAACCAGGCAAATGCTTGTAGCGCCATTGACCTCAACGAACTTCAGGAACGCACTCAATGAGCTTTCTTCGCCCCAAATTCATTACCTTCGACTGCTACGGAACGCTGACCAATTTCCACATGGGCACAATGACCCGCGAACTCTTCGCCGATCGCGTTCCCGCTGAGCAGATGGATCAGTTCGTCAAGGATTTCTCGGCCTATCGCCTGGACCAGGTCATGGGCGACTGGATGCCGTATGACGAGATTCTCAAGACCGCTCTGGCGCGTACCTGCAAGCGTTGGGGAATCGAATACCGCGACGAAGGCCAGCTGTATTACGACGCTGTTCCGACCTGGGGCCCGCACCCGGACGTACCGGCCGGCCTGTCGAAAATCGCCGACAAGATTCCCTTGGTGATTTTCTCCAACGCCAGCAACAGCCAGATCATGTCCAACGTCGAAAAACTCGGCGCACCTTTTCACAAAGTCTTCACGGCCGAACAGGCACAAGCCTACAAACCTCGTCTGGCGGCGTTCGAGTACATGCTCGACAACCTCAACTGCGGCCCGGAAGACATCTTGCATGTGTCCTCCAGCTTCCGTTACGACCTGATGCCGGCCCACGACATGAAGATCAAGAACAAGGCCTTCGTCGCCCGTGGTCACGAAGTACCGGGCAACGCCTTCTACAGCTACCACCAGATCCCGGACATCGGCGGTCTGGCCGGACTGGTCGGCCTGTAACGACATCCTCATTGGCAAAGGCGGGATTGAACATGGGCAGTGAATCCTACTGGCTCGACAGCGCACCGGCCTTCACCGGCGCACAGCTCGGCGGTTTGCCCGGGCAAGTCGATGTGGCCATCGTCGGTGGCGGTTTCACCGGGCTGGCGGCGGCCCGGGCCCTGGCGCTCAAGGGCGCCAGTGTGGTGGTGCTGGAAGCCGGGCGCGTGATCGGCGAGGCTTCGGGACGCAATGGCGGGCAGTGCAACACGGGGGTGGCGCAGGATTACGCCAGCCTCAGCGCCAGTCTCGGTGCCGACCGGGCGAAAGCCTATTACCAGGCTTACGAAAGTGCCGTGCAAAGCGTTGTGTCGCTGGTCGAGCAGGAGCAGATCGCCTGTGACCTGCTGCGCAACGGCAAGCTGAAACTGGCGGCAAAACCGCTGCACTACGAAGGCCTGGCCCGCACCTGCGAGCTGATCCGCAACGAAGTCGATGCCGATGTTGAATTGCTGTCGGCCGAACAGACCCGCACCGAGGTCAACTCTGCGCAGTTTCATGGCGGCCTGTTGCAGCGCAATGGCGTACAGATGCACGTCGGGCGTTTCGGCATCGGTCTGGCAGAAGCGGCGGTGCGTCACGGCGCGCTGATCCATGAGGGTACCTCGGTGCTCGACTGGAAAGCGCGGGCCGGCGGTTATCAGGTCAACACCAGCAAGGGTTCGCTGCACGCCGGGCAGGTTCTGCTGGCGACCGGTGCCTGTCAGCACGGTGGTCTGGGCTGGTATCGGCGGAGAATCGTGCCGGTGGGCAGTTTCGTGATTGCCACCGAGGTCCTGCCACGGGCGTTGATCGATCAGTTGCTGCCGGGGCGCCGCGCTTATGTCACCAGCCGAATGATCGGTAACTACTTCCGCCTGACCCCGGATAACCGTTTGCTGTTTGGCGGGCGCGCGCGGTTTGCCATGTCCGACAGTGTCAACGATGCCAAGAGCGGTAAGGTGCTGCAGGCGGCGATGGTCCAGATGTTCCCGCAACTGGCCGGCGTCAGGATCGATTACTGCTGGGGCGGCCTGGTAGACATGACCTCCGACCGTTTGCCGCGAGCCGGCCAGCACGGCGGCGTGTTCCACTCGATGGGTTACAGCGGCCACGGCGTGCAGATGTCGGTGCACATGGGGCAGGTGATGGCCGATGTGATGGCCGGCAATGCCGAGGCCAACCCCTGGCGTGAACTCGACTGGCCGGCGATCCCCGGGCATTTCGGCAAGCCGTGGTTCCTGCCTTTCGTGGGCGCCTACTACCGCTTTCAGGACTATTTGCATTGAGCTGATGTTGTGGCTTTACCGTCGTTTGCGTTTCCAGGACGTTCCGGCCAACCGGAACACTTGAGCCTTCTTAATTTCGACAGGTAGCACTGAAATGACTGATCACAAGAACGACTCACCATTGATCTCAGGCGAAGCAAGCCTGCGGGTATTCGAAGGCCTCAATCGCGGCATGTCACGCCGTCACGCGTTACAAATGCTCGGCGTAGCCGGTGTAGCGGCTGCCGGCGCCGGCAGCCTGTTTGGTGCTGCCGGCAAACTGTTGGCCGACGATACGGCGACGCCGGGCAAAGGCAAGCCGGGTGGGCGGATACGTGTCGCCGGCATGTCCAGCTCCACCGCCGACACCCTCGATCCGGCCAAAGGCGCGCTGTCCACCGATTATGTGCGGCACTACATGTTCTACAACGGCCTGACCCGTTTCGACGCGCACCTGGTGCCGCAACTGGAGCTGGCCGAACGCATCGACAACACCGACGCGACCCTGTGGACGATCACCCTGCGCAAGGACGTGACTTTCCACAACGGCAAAACCCTCAGCGCGGCCGACGTGGTGTTCTCGCTGTCACGACACAAGGATCCGCTGACCGGCTCCAAAGTCATGCCGCTGATGGAGCAGTTCGCCGAAATCAAGGCCACAGGGGCCAACGAAGTACAGATTCGCCTGACTGCACCGAACGCCGAATTGCCGTCGATTCTGGCCGTCTCGCATCTGCTGATCGTTCCCGAAGGCACCACCGACTTCAACCAGGGCATTGGTACCGGACCGTTCAAGGTCAAGGAGTTCAAACCGGGCGTACGTTCGGTGGCCGCACGCAACACCGGCTACTGGAAGCCTGGCCTGCCGTACCTCGACGAAATCGAATTCATTGCCATCGGCGACGAGCCGTCGCGGGTCAACGCGCTGCTGTCCGGCGACGTGCACATGATCAACGAGGTCAACCCGCGCTCCACCGACCGGATCAAGGCCAGCGCCAGACACCGGGTCGTTGATGCGCCGTCGGGCAACTACACTGATTTGATCATCCGTCAGGATCAGTTGCCGGGTCAGAACGCCGATTTCACCCAGGCGATGAAGTACCTGCTCGATCGCGAACAGATCAAGTCGGCGGTGTTTCGCGGCTTTGCCGTGGTCGGCAACGATCATCCGATCGCGCCCGGCTCGCGCTACTACAACAGCGACCTGCCACAAACGGTCTACGACCCTGAAAAAGCCAAGTTCCTGCTGAAAAAAGCGGGCATGGAAAACATCAGCATGGAGCTGTTTGCGTCGCCTGCCGCAACGGGTTCCGTCGATATCGCAGTGTTGTTGCAGCAGTCGGCCAAACAGGCCGGGCTCAAACTCGACGTCAAGCGCCTGCCGAGCGACGGCTACTGGTCCAACCACTGGATGAAGCACCCGATCAGCTTCGGCAACATCAACCCACGTCCGAACGCCGACGTGATGTTCTCGCAGTTCTTCCAGTCGAAGGCGCCGTGGAACGAGTCCGGCTGGAAGAACGAGCAGTTCGATCAGTTGCTGATGCTCGCCCGCGGTGAAACCGACGATGCCAAGCGCGGCAAGATGTACGCGGACATGCAGACCCTGGTGCACGACCACTGTGGCATCGGCATACCGGTGTTCATCAGCAACATCGACGGCGTCGATCAACGGATCAAGGGCTACGGCAGCAACCCGCTCGGCGGCTTCATGGGTTACATGTTCGCCGAGCAGGTCTGGCTGGACGCTTGAACAGAGCCGTCGAAATGAACGGCAAGCCAGGTGCAGGAGGGTAGGCGATGAATAGCAACACACTGTGGTTGATCGGACGGCGGCTGGGCGCCGCGATCGTGACTTTGTTGATCGTATCGATGGTCGTGTTTGCGATCACGGCGGTACTGCCTGGAGACGCGGCACAACAATCCCTTGGCCAGTTTGCCACCCCGGAACAGGTGGCAGCGCTGCGCCTGAAACTGGGGCTCGATCAACCCGGTGTGGTGCGTTACCTGCACTGGTTGATGAGCCTGCTCAGTGGCGATATGGGCGTGTCGGTATCGAACGCGATGCCGGTTGTCGAGCTGATGGCCGGGCGCGTGCCCAACACCTTGATGCTGGCGGCCGCCACGGCGCTGGTGTCGGTACCGGTGGCGCTGGTTCTCGGCATCGGCTCGGCGATGGGCCGTGGCGGGCGGATCGACAGTGTTCTGAGTTTCACCACCCTGGCCATGGTCGCGGTGCCGGAGTTTCTGGTGGCGACCCTCGCGGTGCTGATCTTTGCGGTGAACCTGGGTTGGTTGTCGGCGCTGTCCTATGCCAGCGACATCACTTCACCGTGGCAATTCATGCGCACCTACGCCTTGCCGGTGATGACGCTGTGCTGCGTGATCGTTGCGCAAATGGCGCGGATGACACGCGCGGCAGTGATCGATCAGCTCGACAGCCCCTACGTGGAAATGGCCCGGCTCAAAGGCGTCAGTCCGATGCGCATCGTACTGCGTCACGCTTTGCCCAATGCCATCGGGCCGATCGCCAATGCGATTGCGCTGAGCCTGTCGTATCTGCTCGGCGGGGTGGTGATTGTCGAAACCATCTTCAACTATCCCGGCATCGCCAGCCTGATGGTCGATGCCGTGACCAACCGTGACATGGCACTGGTGCAGGCCTGCACCATGTTGTTCTGTACGGCTTATCTGGGTCTGGTGCTGATTGCCGACCTGTGCGCGATTCTGTCCAATCCGAGGCTGAGAAACCAATGAACAATCTCATTGTGAAATCGACGCCCGCAGCCCCCGATCTGTCAGCCGGCAAGGTGTCTCACGGGCCCGTATGGCTGGGACTCATCGGCGCGGCCATCTGCGTTATCTGGTTGCTGGTTGCATTATTCGGCCCGTGGCTGGCGCCGCATCCGGTCGGCGAGGTGGTCTCGGGCAACGTGTTCGACAACATCAGCGCGGTGTACCCGTTCGGCACTGATTATCTGGGCCGCGACATGCTCAGCCGGGTGCTCGTCGGCGCTCGCTTCACCGTGGGCCTGGCGTTGATTGCGGCGGTGCTGGCCAGTGCGCTGGGCACCGGTTGCGCGCTGCTGTCGGTGGTGTCGCCGAAATGGCTGGACGAAGTAATCAGCCGCTTGATGGACGCCTTTATCTCGATCCCGAGCAAGATGCTCGCGTTGATCATGGTTTCGGCGTTCGGCTCTTCAGTGACCCTGCTGATCAGCACGGCGGTGTTGAGCTTCGCCCCGGGCGCGTTCCGTATCGCCCGCAGCATGGCGGTGAACATCGAAGCGCTGGAGTATGTGCAGGTCGCCCGAACCCGTGGCGAGCGGCGTTTGTACATCGCCTGCGTGGAGATCCTGCCGAACATGCTCAACCCGGTGCTCACTGACCTGGGCTTGCGGTTTGGTTTCATCGTGCTGCTGCTCAGCGGCATGAGTTTTCTCGGGCTGGGCGTGCAACCGCCGGATGCCGACCTCGGTTCGCTGGTGCGGGAAAACATCGGCGGCCTCAATCAGGGCGCCCCGGCCATCGTCATCCCGGCGCTGGCCATCGGCACCCTGACCATCGGCGTGAATCTGTTTATCGACAGATTGTCGTCGCGACGCAGTCGCCGCACGGGAGGCCATTGAAATGACCCAATTGATTCGAGTTGAAGACCTGCGCGTGGTCGCTTGCGGCGAGCATGGAGAAACGGAGATCGTCAAAGGCGTGAGCTTTGCCCTGGAACAAGGTGAAGTGCTGGCGTTGATCGGCGAATCAGGCTCGGGCAAGACCACCATCGCCCTCGCTTTGTTGGGGTATGCCCGACGGGGCTGTCGGTTGTCCGGCGGCGTGGTACAGGTCGGCGAGCACGACATGCTCGCGCTCAGCGAGCAGCAATTGCAGGGCCTGCGCGGTAATCGGGTGTCGTATATCGCGCAGAGCGCTGCGGCGGCTTTCAACCCGGCGAAGAAGCTGATCGACCAAGTGGTGGAGGGCGCCTTGATTCACGGCCTCGGCACCCGCGCCACCCTTGAGGCCAAGGCCATTGAGCTGTTCCGCGATCTGGCCCTGCCAGACCCGGATCACATCGGCCAGCGTTACCCGCACCAGGTGTCCGGGGGGCAACTGCAGCGGGTGATGGCGGCAATGGCGCTGATCAGTGATCCGTTGCTGGTCATCCTCGACGAACCGACCACGGCGCTCGATGTGACGACCCAGATCGACGTGTTGCGTGCGTTCAAGCGCGTGGTACGTGACCGTGGCGCGACAGCGGTGTATGTGTCCCATGACCTGGCCGTGGTGGCGCAAATGGCCGATCAGATCGTCGTGCTCAATGGCGGCCAGATCTTCGAACAAAGCGCCACGGCGGCGCTGCTCAAAGGCCCGAGTCATGAATACACGCGCAGTTTGCTGGCGGCCGCGCGGCCGGACACGACCATCCGCCCACCTTGCGGAATTGCCGAAGAAACTCCGCTGCTGACCATTCGCGGCCTGACCGCCGGTTACGGCAACAAGAACACCCAGGGCATGCCGGCCATTCGTGTACTGGAAGACATTGATCTGACCGTGCGCCGGGGCCAGGCGATTGGCGTGATCGGCGAGTCGGGTTCAGGCAAGTCAACGCTGGCCCGTGTGGTGGCCGGCCTGCTCACGCCAGCATTGGGCGGGCTGACCTTCGACGGGCAACCGCTGGGCGGTTGTCTGTCCGAACGCACCGACGAGCAATTCCGGCGAATCCAGATGGTGTTCCAGAACGCCGACACGGCGCTCAATCCGATGCACAGCATCAGCACGATTCTGAGTCGGCCGCTGAAGATGTATTTCAACCTCAAAGGCGCGGCGTTGCGCGAGCGTATCGGCGAATTGCTGGATCTGGTGCGTCTGCCGCGAGCCCTGGCCGAACGTCGTCCGAACGAATTGTCCGGCGGGCAAAAGCAGCGGGTGAACCTGGCGCGGGCCCTGGCGGCCAAACCCGATCTGATCCTCTGCGATGAAGTGACCTCGGCGCTGGACACCGTGGTCGGTGCAGCGATTCTTGAATTGCTCCGCGATTTGCGTGAGCAGCTCGGTGTGTCCTACCTGTTCATCAGTCATGACATCTCCACCGTGCGCGCGCTGTGTGATGACGTGGTGGTGATGTACAGCGGCCATAAAGTTCAGGCCGGCAGCCGCCAGTCGTTTGCGCAGGCACCGTTCCATCCCTACACCGATCTGTTGATTCACTCGGTGCCGGAGCTGCGCCAGGGCTGGCTGGAAACCTGCGGGACGACTTGCGGCGAACTGCCGCCCATCGGGCCCAAAGCCAATGTCGCCGAGCTGTGCACCTTCCTCAATCGCTGCCCGGTGCGCGTCGATGGCCTGTGCAACCGTACTGCACCCGAGCGCCGAATCATCGACGGTGGCAGTGAAATTCTCTGCCACCACGACAGCGTAGAACTGCTGAAAACCCAGCGGGACGTGACCACCTTGAATCAGGGAGCCTATGCATGAGTGCTCGTTTTGTGAGACTGGCCGAGCAGGGCCGGGTGACCGTCGGGTTGACCGTGGATGGCGTGCCCATCAAGGCGTTGCAGGGCGACACACTGATGGTCGCATTGCTCACTCAGGGCAATGCGTTGCGCCAGTCGGAATTCGATTCCGGTCGACGTGCCGGGTTCTGCCTGATGGGTGCCTGCCAGGATTGCTGGGTGTGGACGCGCAGCGGCGAACGTCTGCGTGCGTGCTCCAGTGAAGTCCGTGAAGGGCTGGATCTCGTCACCACACAACCGGAGGCGACATGGCCACTGCACGGGTAGTTATCGTCGGCGCCGGCCCTGCGGGGATTCGCTGCGCCGAGACGTTGGTGAAGGCCGGCTTCAAACCGGTCCTGATCGATGAAAATCGCCGCGGCGGCGGCCAGATCTATCGGCGCCAACCCGAAGGTTTCACCCGCGACTACCGCGCGCTGTACGGGACTGAAGCGGCCAAGGCGCGCGACCTGCACGAGAGTTTCGAGCGCTTGCGCCCACACATCGATTACCGGCCCGACACGCTGGTGTGGAATCTGGTGCCCAGGCAGTTGAGCTGCGTCAGTCAGGGTCACCATACGACGGTGGACTTCGATGCGTTGATCCTGTGCACCGGCGCCACGGACCGTTTGATGCCCGTTGAAGGCTGGCAGCTGGCGGGCACCTACAGCCTCGGCGGGGCGCAGATCGCGCTCAAGTCGCAGGCGGTTTCCATCGGCCATCGCGTGGTGTTCATGGGCAGTGGTCCACTGCTGTATCTGGTGGCCAGCCAGTACGTGAAGGCCGGCGCCAACGTCGCTGCGGTGCTTGATACATCGCCGATGAGCAAACGCATTGTCGCACTGCCGAAGATGCTCGCGCGGCCCGGGGTGTTGCTCACCGGGATGAAACTGTTGGCGCAGTTGTATCAGGCGAAAATACCGGTGCATCTGGGGATCAAGCCGGAGCTCATATCGGGAGATGCCACCCACGGCGTCAGTGGCGTGCGCGTGCGCACAGCCAAGGGCGAAACCCTGGACATCGATTGCGATGCCGTGGCCCTGGGGTATCACTTGCGTCCGGAAACCCAGCTGGCCGATCTGGCCGGGTGTCGCATGCGTTTTGATGAAGCGTCCGGCCAATGGTGGCTGGCGCTTGATGAAGAGGGCCGCACTTCGGTCAGCGGTGTGTATGCCGCCGGCGACGGCGCAAAGATTCGCGGTGCCGATGCGGCTGAACATGCCGGACGTCTGGTGGCGATGGCGCTGCTGGAGGATCAGCAACAACCGGTGGATGCCGGTTTGCGCGCAGAGCAACGGCGTGCACTGGCGGTGATGGATCAGTTCCGCCTCGGTCTGGCGCAGGCATTTCCCTGGCCCGCCGAACAGGCCGGGGCCTTGCCGGATTCGGCGATCGTCTGTCGCTGCGAGATGATCAGCGCGGGCGAACTGCGCCGTACGGTCAGTGAAAAGGGCGCGTGTGAAGTCAATCGGGCCAAAGCCTTCAGTCGGGTCGGCATGGGCCGTTGCCAGGGCCGATACTGCTCGCAGGCCGGCGCCGAAGTGATTGCCGCCGCGGCCGGCGTCAGTGTTCAGCAGGTCGGTCGTCAACGCGGTCAGGCCCCCGTCAAACCGTTGCCGATGGTGATCATCGAGGAACCGACATGAACCCGCAGAAAAGTGATGTATTGATTATCGGCGGCGGCATCATGGGTGCGGCGTCAGCGTTTTTTCTGCGCCAGCGCGGGCACTCCGTGACCCTGCTCGAGCGCGACCAGATTGGCCAATACGCCAGCGGTGTCAATTTCGGCAACGTACGGCGTCAGGGCCGTTATCTGGGGCAACTGGAGTTGGCCAACCGTTCGTTTGCGCTGTGGAAGCGCTTGCCGGAGCTGATTGACGACGATCTGGAGTTCATAGCCAGCGGCCACATGCGCGTGTGTTACCGCGAAGACGAAATTGCCGAGCTCGAAGCGTATGCCGCTGCGCCGGAAGCATCGCAACTGGATCTGCAGGTCTATCGCGGCGCTGAACTGCATCGGCGCTTTCCGTTTCTGGGGCCGGACGTGAAGGGGGGCTCTTACGCTCCGCACGACGGTCACGCCAACCCGCGTTTGGCGGCGCCGGCATTTGCCCGGGCGGCGCGGCGAATCGGTGCGCGTATCGAAGAACAGACCGAAGTGGCCCAGGTGCAGAAAACCGCAGGCGAGTTCAGCGTCACCACCACCGATGGCCGGCAATATCGCGCCGCACAACTGCTGATCACCGCCGGCGCCTGGGGCGAGAAACTGTCAGCGCAGTTCGGCGAACCGGTTCCGCTGGACACCCATGGCCCGCAGATGGCGGTGACGGAACCGGTGCCGTACGCCTTGCCGACGGTGATTGGGGTGTTCACCAAAATCCCTGAGGAAGTCATTTATTTCCGGCAGATTCCGCGAGGCAACATCATCATTGGCGGCGGCTATCGCAGCAAACCGGACATGCTCAATCGCCGCGCTTATGTCGAGCCGCGCAGTATCCTCAACCAGATCCGGCAAATGCGCCGACTGCTGCCGGGTGTCGGCAATCTGAACATCATCCGGGTCTGGAGCGGCATCGAAAGCTATCTGCCGGACTCGCTGCCGATCATGGGGCCAAGCGGTACGGTCGATGGCCTGTATTACGCGTTCGGCTTCTGTGGTCATGGCTTCCAGTTGGGGCCGGGCGTCGGTGACGTCATGGCTGAGCTGATCAGCACCGGCAGCACTTCCACGTTGATCGAACCCTTTTCCATACGCCGGTTCGCCCCCTTGGCCGAACAACGGAGCAAAGCCTCATGAAACCCCGTGTACTGGAGATTCTCAAACGATTGATTGCGTTCGATACCGTGTCGTCGGAATCGAACATGGCGTTGATCGAGTACGTTCGCGAGTTGCTGCTGAGCAAGGGCATCGAGTCGCTGATCGTCAAGGACGAAAGCGGCAAGAAGGCCAATCTGTTTGCCAGTACCGGTCCGAAAGACCAACCGGGCATTCTGCTGTCCGGGCACACCGACGTGGTGCCAGCAGCGGGGCAGGCGTGGACGGTTCCACCGTTTCATGTGACGGAGCAGAACGGGCGGATTTACGGGCGCGGCAGTTGCGACATGAAAGGCTTTATCGCGCTGGCCATCGACGCGATGCTTGACGCTGCTGAACATTCCCTCAGCCGTCCGCTGCAGCTGGCGCTGTCACACGACGAGGAAATCGGCTGCGTTGGCGTGCGGCGTTTGCTCGATGTGCTGCACCTGGCGCCGGTGCGGCCGTTCCTGTGCCTGATCGGCGAACCGACCAACATGCAGTTTGTGCTGGGGCACAAGGGCAAGGGCTCGTACCGTACCTATTGTCGAGGGCTGGAGGCGCATTCTTCGCTGGCGCCGCGCTCGGTCAACGCAATCCACGTGGCCTGCGATTTCATTGCAGCGTTGCGTGAATCCCAGCGCCAACTGCAGGAGCAGGGCGCCCGGGATGCCGATTACGACGTGCCTTACACCACCGTGCACGTGGGCCAGATCGGCGGTGGCCGGGCGCTGAATATCGTGCCGAATCTGTGCACGGTGGATTTTGAAGTGCGCAATTTGCCGGCCGATGATCTGGAACAGATTCTCGCGCAGATGCAGGAGCGTGCCGAGGTGATCGTGCGCGAGGCGAAGAAGCTCTCGAGCGTGGCGGCCATCGAGATTGAAACGGTCAACGTCTACCCCGGACTCGACACCCACCCGAGCGTCGAAGCGGTACGGTTCCTGAAAAATTTCGCGGCGCCGGATACCGCGACGTCCAAGGTTTCGTTCGGTACGGAAGGCGGGTTGTTCAAGCAGCGTCTGGATGTGCCTGTGGTTGTCTGCGGGCCAGGTTCGATCGAGCAGGCGCACAAGCCCGACGAGTTTATCGAGATCAGTCAGATGGAGGCGGGGGAGCGCTTTCTGGAGGGTTTGCTCGGTTCGCTGAAACGATAGAAAACAGCAGTTCTGCTGTTCCACCGCCAATTTCAGCAGCCGACACTGTCCGCTACGCGCTTTCAGCATCCTCATCCGTCGAGTCTCCCTAGACTGGAATCTGTCTCGGATCAGGACTCGACCATGCTCAAGAATCGTTTGAAAGACCCCGGTCTTCTCGCAGAACTCGCTTATGTGAACGGCCAGTGGATCGGCGCAGATGACCGCGCGACCCTGGATGTCGTCGACCCGGCCAGCGGCGAATTGATCGGCCGCGTGCCCGCCATGCAAGGCGTGGAAACCCGACGCGCCATCGATGCCGCCGAACGGGCCTGGCCCGCCTGGCGAGCACGACCGGCCGCCGAACGTGCGGCGCTGCTGGAGCGTTGGTATCAGGCGATGATCGACAACCTCGACGATCTGGCGCTGATCATGACCTGCGAACAAGGCAAGCCGCTGAACGAAGCCAAAGGTGAAGTCCGCTACGGCGCGGGTTTCGTCAAATGGTTTGCCGAAGAGGCGCGGCGGATTTACGGCGAAACCATGCCGGCGCCCAGCGGCGACCGCCGACTGTTGACCCTCAAGCAACCGGTGGGTGTCTGCGCGGCGATCACGCCCTGGAACTTCCCCAACGCAATGATTACCCGCAAGTGTGCACCGGCCCTGGCGGCGGGGTGCCCGATCATCGTCAAACCGTCGGATCTGACGCCGCTGTCAGCGCTCGCATTGGCGGTGTTGGCTGAGCGCGTCGGCATTCCGGCCGGGGTGTTCAATGTGCTGACCGGCATGCCCGCCGGGATTGGCGAAGAGCTGACCGGCAACCCGACGGTGCGCAAGATATCCTTCACCGGTTCCACGGCGGTGGGCCGTTTGCTGATGCGCCAGAGTGCCGAACACATCAAGCGGTTGAGCCTGGAACTCGGCGGCAACGCACCGTTCATTGTGTTTGACGACGCTGATCTTGAGCAGGCGATTACCGGGATCATGCTGAGCAAGTTTCGCAACGCCGGGCAGACCTGCGTCTGCGCCAATCGGATTCTGGTACAGAACGGCATTTACCCGCGTTTTGCCCAGCGTCTGGTCGAGGAAGTCGGCAAGCTCAAGGTCGGCAATGGCCTGCAGGACAACGTGACCATCGGCCCGCTGATCAACAAGGCGGCCGTGAGCAAGGTGGCCCGCCACATCGATGATGCCTTGAGTCAGGGCGCGCAGCTGCTTTGCGGCGGCGTTCCGCAGGGCGACAGTCAATTTGTGCAACCGACGGTGCTTGGCGATGCCCACGCCGGCATGCTCCTGGCCAACGAAGAAACCTTCGGCCCGGTCGCGCCGCTGATGCGGTTCACCGACGAAGCCGAAGCCTTGGCGCTGGCCAATGCCACACCGTTTGGCCTTGGCGCTTATTACTTCACTCAAGACTTGCGTCGCTCATGGCGTTTCGGCGAAGCGCTGGAATTCGGCATGGTCGGCCTCAACACCGGAATCATCTCCATGGAAGTCGCGCCGTTCGGCGGCATCAAGCAATCGGGGCTGGGCCGTGAAGGCAGCAAATACGGTCTTGATGAATACCTTGAAGTCAAAGCCTTCCACATCGGCGGCTTGTAACTTCACAACAACGGGGAGCCACAACTGATGAGCAAGGTCTTCAAGATCGCCGCGATTGCCGGCGACGGGATTGGCAAGGAAGTGCTGCCCGAGGGGCTGCGGGTTCTGGAGCAGGCCGCGAAAAAATGGCAGCTGGACTTGAGCATTGAAGTGCTCGACTGGGCGCATTGCGATTATTACCTGGAACACGGGCAGATGATGCCCGAGGACTGGTTCGAACAGCTCAAAGGCTTCGACGCGATTTACTTCGGCGCCGTGGGCTGGCCGGAGAAAGTGCCGGACCATATTTCCCTGTGGGGGTCGCTGCTGAAATTCCGTCGCGACTTCGACCAGTACGTGAATATCCGCCCGGTGCGCTTGTTCCCCGGGGTGCCATGCCCGTTGGCCGGACGCGAACCGGGGGATATCGATTTCGTGGTGATTCGCGAGAACACCGAAGGCGAGTATTCATCGGTCGGCGGCAAGATGTTCGAAGGCACCGAGCATGAGTTCGTGCTGCAGGAGTCGGTGTTCACCCGCCGGGGTGTCGACCGGATTCTCAAGTTTGCCTTCGACCTGGCCCAGACCCGGCCACGCAAGCGCTTGACCGCAGCGACCAAGTCCAACGGCATTTCGATCAGCATGCCTTATTGGGACGAGCGCACCGCGCTGATGGCTGCGCAGTACCCGGAAGTGACGTGGGACAAGCAGCACATCGATATCTTGTGTGCGCGGTTCGTTCTGCAACCGGATCGGTTCGATGTGGTGGTGGCGTCCAATCTGTTCGGCGACATCCTCTCCGACCTGGGGCCGGCGTGTGCCGGAACCATCGGCATTGCGCCGTCGGCCAACCTTGATCCGCAGCGACGCTTTCCGTCACTGTTCGAGCCGGTGCATGGTTCGGCGCCGGACATCTATGGGCAGAACATCGCCAACCCGATTGCGATGATCTGGTCCGGAGCGCTGATGCTCGATTTCCTGGGCAACGGTGACGAGCGTTATCGCGCAGCACACGACGGGATCCTGCAGGCAATCGAGCGGGTGATCGCCGAGGGACCGATCACCCCGGACCTGGGCGGGAAGGGCTCGACCCAGGATGTCGGCAGGGCCATCGCCGAGTTCCTCTGAAGCATCGTCATCCTCTGCATGAGTGAGCCTGCTCGCTCGTGCAGAGGGTCTGAATCAGTAACCTTTGTTGCGGTCGATCTGACCGCTCATGGACTCGCCGCGTTCGAAGCGGCGGATATTTTCCAGCAGGACAGCAAATGCACTATCCGGCTGGGTCATTGCCGCGATATGCGGCGTCAGCAGAATCTGCGGGTGGCCCCAGAAAGGATGATCCGCCGGCGCCGGTTCGTTCTGCACCACATCCAGCACCGCGCCGCTGAGTTGCCCGCTGTCCAGCGCTTCGAGCAAGTCTTCTTCCACCAGATGCCCACCGCGCCCCATGTTGATCAGTGCCGCGCCACGCGGTAATTGGCGAAAAAACTCACGATTGAGAATGCCACGGGTCTGCTCGGTCAGCGGCAATACGCACATCACAATGTCGCACTGGCTCAGAAACGCCGGCAGTTGCTCGCGACCGGCAAAGCACTCGACGCCGGCAATCCGATGCGCACTGCGCGCCCAGCCCTTGAGGGCAAAGCCCAGGGGCTGCAAGGTGGCGAGAATCTGCTGCGCCTGAGTACCGAGGCCCATCACTCCCACCCGACGCTGATGCGCCGGCTGCAACAGATGCGCCTGCCAGCACCGCGCCATCTGCTGCTGGCGATAGCGCAACATATCCCGGTGCAAAGCGAGCACGGCAAAACTGGCGTACTCGCACATGCCTTGAGTGATCCCGGGATCGAGCAGGCGCACCACCGGAAGACTCGGCGGGATGCGGCTCAGGTCCAGTTGATCGACGCCGGCCGACAACGCAAACAACACCTGCAGATTCGGCAGCACCGTCTGCAGATCTTCCGGCGCCTGCCACGCCGCCAGGTACTTGATGTCTGCGGGATCGCCGATGTCCGGCCAGGCGCGCCATTCGATGTCCGGGGCATGTTCGGCGAACAGTGCTTTCCACCGTTCGCCGCGCACGGGGTCAGCTTTGTAAAGCAGGGCCATGGTCAATTCCTGAGGAGGTTGAAGGTGCTCCCATGATCGCCCAACGCCAGAGCAGGATCTGTCGAAAGCAGCGCTGCGAACACTGCGCGTCACCTCATATCCGCACGCGGCCGGCAGATTCGGCGGCCTGAAGGAATCTGCCGTTTGGCAGGGTGAAAACAGTCGATCCGGATTTCTCAGGGGCCAAGTTCGGCGTTGTTCTTTCCGCACAAGTCTTAATCTTAAGATCCTCTGTAACCACCTCCTGCATTCACTCCGGGCTGCCGGATTCACGAAGGGAAATGCCATGAACAGCCAAGTCGACCAAACGCCTCATTTACTCCGTCAGCGCGATCAGTTCGTGCCACGCGGACTGGTCACCGCTCATCCACTGGTGATTGATCGCGCCCAAGGGGCTGAATTGTGGGACGTGGACGGCCAGCGTTACCTGGATTTCGTCGGCGGCATCGGCGTGCTGAACATCGGCCATAACCATCCTAAAGTGGTTGCAGCGGTGCAGGCCCAATTGCAAAAAGTCTCGCACGCCTGCTTTCAGGTGGTGGCCTACAAGCCGTATCTGGATCTGGCCCAGCGTTTGTGCGAAATGATAGGTGGCGAGGAACATTACAAAGCAGCGTTCTTCACCTCCGGCGCCGAAGCCGTGGAGAACGCGGTGAAAATCGCCCGCGCTCACACCAACCGCTCTGCGGTGATCTCCTTCCGCGGCGGTTTCCATGGACGCACCTTGCTCGGCACCACGCTGACCGGCATGAGCCAGCCCTACAAACAGAACTTCGGGCCATTCGCGCCGGAGGTATTTCACACGCCATATCCAAATGCCTATCGCGGCGTTACCAGCGAAATGGCGCTCAAGGCGCTGGACGAGTTGCTCGCCACTCAGGTTGCGCCGGAGCGGGTTGCGGCGATCATCATTGAACCGGTGCAGGGCGACGGTGGCTTCCTTGCGGCGCCGGCACAGTTCCTTCAGGCATTGCGCGAGTTGACCCACAAGCACGGCATCGTGCTGATCCTCGATGAAATCCAGACCGGATTCGGCCGCACCGGCAAGTGGTTCGGTTTCCAGCACGCCGGCATCCAGCCTGACCTGGTCACCGTCGCCAAGAGTCTGGCCGGGGGGCTGCCGTTGTCGGGCGTGGTCGGCAGAGCTGAAATCATGGATTCGCCGTTGCCCGGAGGCCTCGGCGGCACCTACGGCGGCAATGCACTGTCCTGCGCCGCGGCCCTGGCGGTGATCGACGCTTACGAAGAAGAGAAACTGCTCGAACGTGGCGATGCATTGGGCAAGCGCCTGCGTGAAGGTCTGCTGCAGTTGCAGCGCCGTCACCCGCAGATCGGTGACGTACGCGGCACCGGTTTCATGCTGGCCATCGAGCTGGTCAAGAATGATGAAGCGCGCTCCCCGGATGCGGATCTGAACCAGCGTGTGATCGATGAAGCGCGCAAAGGTGGCTTGCTGGTGATCAAGTGCGGCGTCTATCGCAACGTCCTGCGTTTCCTCGCGCCATTGGTGACGACCGAAGCGCAGATCGACGAAGCGTTGCAGATTCTGCAGGCTGCATTGGCACGGGTATTGAACTGATGTCCGCCGGGTTCAGCCGCGCGGTCGCTGGCCAGCGTCGCTGAACCTTTTTGGCGCACGGATTGATGAAACGCATCATCGGAGGCTGTGTACACCATGGGGCTGACTGAATATCGAGCACTGCTCATCGATTGCGACGAAGTCCTGGTTGACCGCGATTCGGGTGTCTGGGCAGCGCTGCAGCCGTTGCTCGACAGCCGGGGCGGGCGCCCGGACAAGGAACAGGTGCTGGGCGAGTTTCGCGAGGTGGTGCAGGGGCTCTATCCCCGCTTTGCCGAACTGGGCTTCAGTGGATTGCTGTGTTTCGCCCATCGCCAATTGGCCGAGCGCTGGAGCCTGAAAGCCAGTTGGGAGGAGGGCATGAGTTTCGCGCGTTCTGCTGCCAACTGGTCATTGTTCGAAGACGCACCGGGAGCGATGCTGTACTTGCGCAAGTTTTATCGCCTGTTGGTGGTGGGCGACCGGGATGCCGAGGATCGCGCCGTGTTGTGCGAGCATCTGGGGATTGTGGCCGATGACTTTATTTCGCTGGCCAGCGATCCGCTGCGGGACGAGGAATGGTTGAATGCCAACGAGCTGAAGCCGGTACACATTCTGCGGGTAACCCGACCCGCCGCCCGCGGCCCGGCGCTGACCGATGTGTGTCTGATCGGTCGCGAACGGGGCAAACAACCGACCCCCTGCGCTGCGGATTATTGCATCAACAGCATGGCTGACCTGGTCGCACAACATCAGCTGTCTTTACGGCGCTGATTTTGCTAGTAGATTGTCCTACAAATGGCAGTCAAGAGGTTCGCAATGGAAGGTTTAGTCAAACTGGACCGCATCGACATCAGTATCCTGGTTGAGTTGCAGAAGGACGGGCGCATGACCAATGTCAGCCTGGCCGACGCCGTGGGATTGTCGGCCAGCCCCTGTCTGCAACGGGTCAAGCGGCTGGAATCGGCCGGGTACATTTCCAGCTACAAGGCACACCTGAACCTGGCGAAGATCACCGAATCGGTAACGGTCTTCACCGAAATCACCCTGAGTGACCACAAGCGCGAAGACTTCGCCAAGTTCGAGTCGAACATTAGGTTGGTGGATGAGGTGCTCGAGTGCCATTTGATCAGTGGTGGCTACGATTATCTGGTGCGCTTCATGACGCGCAGTATTCAGCACTATCAGGAAGTGATTGAAAGCCTGCTGGATAAAAACATCGGCATTTCCAAGTACTTCAGCTACATCGTTATCAAGTCCCCAGTGCTCAAGGACGGTGTGCCGTTGCGCAAGTTGTTGCGGCACTGAAGCTCACTACATCCATCAGGCGCAAACAGGGGGGACAGCTGACTGTCCCCCATTGTGTGCTAGCCACCAAAGCCGACGATGGCTTTGGTTTCCAGATATTCCTCAAAGCCGTAGACACCAAATTCACGACCATTGCCCGATCGTTTGTAGCCACCGAACGGGGCCATGGGATTCCAGGCCGGGTGGTTGAGCAGCACTTGTCCTGCGCGGATGCGTGAGGCAACGGCACGTGCATGATCAAGGTCGCGGGATTGAACGTGGGCGCTCAGTCCATACACCGTGTCGTTGGCGATCGCGACAGCCTCATCGAGCGTTTCATAGGCAATGATGCACAGCACGGGCCCGAAGATTTCCTCCTGGGCAATGCGCATGCTCGAATCAACCTCGGAAAATACAGTCGGTCGGGCATAGAAGCCCGTTTCATGACCAGGCACGCGTCCTGGTCCGCCGCAGACGAGTTTGGCCCCTTCACTCAGGCCCGATTCGATCATGGCTTGCACACGCTTGAACTGAGCCTCATTGGCTATCGGACCGAGTACCGTCTCTTCCGATTGCGGATCCCCCACGATGATCGCGTTAGCGGTTGCGGCGGCCAGTGCCTCGACTTCCGCCAGCCGGACCCTTGGTACGATCATTCTGGTCGGGGCGCTGCAGGATTGCCCGACATTGCGAAATGCCGTCATCACGCCCAGTGGCACGACGTTGGCGAAGTCGGCATCGGGCAGCAGCACGTTGGGGGACTTGCCGCCCAGTTCCTGAGTGACGCGTTTCACCGTAGGGGCGGCCGCCTGTGCGACCAGCGCGCCTGCACGGTTTGAACCGGTGATCGAAATCATATCGATATCCGGGTGCGCAGCCATGGCGCCGCCGACCTCGGAGCCCGTGCCATTCACCAGATTGAAGACACCCGGTGGCAGGCCGGCGTCATGTACCAGTTGGGCGAAAAGAAGGGCGCTCAGCGGTGACAGTTCGCTGGGTTTCAGCACCACTGTGCATCCGGCCGCAATTGCCGGAGCCACCTTGGCGGTGATTTGATAAAGCGGCCAGTTCCAGGGGGTGATGAGCCCGCAGACGCCGATGGGTTCGCGTTCAATCGCCGTGCCGCCTTCAACCGTCTGGAAGCGATAGGTGGACAGCAGATCACGGGCAATCCGAACGTGTTCGGCCGCCAAAGGCACTTGCATCGCTCGGGCGAAACCGATGGCAGCACCCATTTCCAGAGAGAGCGCCTGCGCAAGCGACTCTTTTCGTTCAAGGATCAGGTCGTAAATCTTCCCAAGAAAACCCGCGCGCGCTTCGGCGGAAGTCGCAGACCAGCGAGGAAACGCCGCACGCGCTGCAGCGACGGCCCGATCAACGTCTTCGGCCGATCCGCTGGCAACCTCTGCAACTACGCTTTCAGTCGCCGGATTGACCACGGGCAAACTGCCAGGCGTTGCCGGCGAACACCAGCCACCATTGATATAAAACTGTTGAAACGTATGCGAATCCACGGCGTAGGTATTCGAAGATTGTGTTGTCATCCAACTAGCTCCTTAAAGGACTGATGGGGGCTGCTAACAGCAGGAGGAGGGAGGGCAGAGCGGCGCCAGGGCACCGGTACATGCGGTGCCCTGTGGTTTGAATAAGCTAACAAAAGGGCTCAGTCGAAATATGCCGTTCTTGAAGTCGGCAAGGGATAATCTGCTGTATCTCAGGGGCTGACGTTGTCTCTGTTTTATCTTTCCAACCTGACAGGTCGCACGCACTCATGCTCACCAACCTCTGGTACGTCGTTCTTCCATCGTCGCAGCTGACTGACGGACTGATGCCGGTTCGTTTGCTCGGACAGCCTTTTGTTGCGTTCCGTGATGACGCTGGCGTCGCTCACGTGCTTTCGGATGTTTGCGTGCATCGCGGCGGATCGTTGTCGGGCGGCAGAAGGGTGGGCAACAGTGTGCAATGCCCCTATCACGGCTGGCGATTTGGGGCGGATGGGGTTTGCACGCATATACCTGCGCAGCCGGACCTGCGAATTCCGGCCAAGGCCCGCGTTGACGCTTATCCGACGCTGGAGCGTTACGGCTGGATCTGGGCATTTCTAGGAGACCTGCCTGAGCCTGAGCGTCCGCCGCTACCCGCACTTGACTGGATCGACGATCCTGCCGTGCAGGTGGTATCGGGCCATTTTGACTGGGAGGCCAGTTGGGACCGGATTATTGAAAACGGTCTTGATTTTGCGCATGCGCCGTTTGTTCATGGCTCAACCTTCGGCGATCCGGATCACCCCGAGATTGAATCGTTTGAAGTCGAAAGCGATATGTGGAGCGGCAGCGCACAAATGCTTATGCGCAGGCCTGCGCGCAAAGGGCTGTTGCGGCGCAAATCGTCCACCGAGTTTGTCAGTGTGGTCACTGTGCCGGGGTTTCATTGGTCTGGCCCGTGTACAACGCTGGAGCTTGAATTGCCGAATGGATGGAGGATCTACATCGTCTCGGCGCATGTTCCGATTGACGCCAATCGCACGCGAACCTGGTGGATGATGGGCAGAACATTCCTGCGCTCCCGACTGCTGGATCGCCGGTTCGTTGCCAGCAATATCCGAATCTTCGAACAAGATCACGCTGTGCTGAAAAACGTGCGGCCCGAGCGCGTGCCGGACTCGTTTCAGCAAGAGGTTTCATTGAAATCCGATGCACTGCAGATTGCCTTTCGCAGAGGCGTGCTGGCACTGGAGCAGCGCGGCTGGCGTATCGATGAAGAGCGTCTTGCGCGCACGTTTACGGGGCGTATGGCGTGCGCGGTTCCCGGCCCCGAACGTCGTCATGTTCGCGCTTGGGCGATTGAGCCCATTCCGTTGGTGGACGTTACCCGCGAACGAGAATAGAGAAGATCGAACACCTTGATTTTTTCTTCGCCTACTGGTGGCCAAGTTGACGGTGCCCGCGGCAAAGCGGGTACCGCCTCCTATATGGGAAAAGGCTTACACACCGGCTTACCAGTTGTAACTCACTTTGGCGGTAATCTCGCGGCCCGGGTTATAGAAGTTCGCCGTGCCGGAGCCGACCACGTGTTGCTCATCCAGCAGGTTGCTGACGTTCACCGCAAGGTCGGTGCCCTTGGCGATCTTGTAGTTGAAGGCGGCGTCGAACAGCGTGGTGCCATCGCTCTTGCCGGTGTTGGCTGCATCGAAGTAATACGCGCCGACGTAGCGCGCACCCAAGCCCAGGCTTACGTCAGTGCCGGGCACGTCGTAGTAGCTCCAAAGCGAAGCGGAATGCTTGGGTGCCGTGGTGAACTCATTACCCTTGAGGGAGCTGCCGTCGTACAACGAACCGCGCAGGACCTCGGACTCCATGTAGGAATAGCCGCCGATCAGGCTGAGGTTCTGTGTCACCTGCGCTTTGGCCTCAAGGTCGAGGCCACGCGCCCGCGATTCGCCCACTGTCTGCTGCTCAATGATGCCGCTCGGGAGCACCACGGCGATGGTGACGTTTTCCTGGGTCAGGTCATAAACGGCTGCGGAGAACAGGGCGTCCATCCCCATCGGCGCATACTTCACGCCCACTTCGTACTGTCGGCCCGTCTGCGGGGTTACGCCTACCTGCGGTGGCGAGACGGACTCCACCATGCTCACGTAGGTGGACACTTCATCGGTGACGATGTAAGTCAGCGCACCGCGATAGGAGGTTTCGGAGAAGTTGTCTTTCTCACTGGACTGTAAGCCTTTGCTGGTCAGATCCATGGAGTCGTTGCGCACACCCCCGGTGACGATGAAACGCTCGTAGAACGACAGGTTCTGCTGAAGAAATACGGCCTTGGTGGTCGCGTCCCGCTTGTTGACGGCATACGGCGCAATCGAGCGGGAAACGCCGGTAAATACGGGGTTTGCAATGTCAATCGAGGTGGTCGGGGCGTAGACCGAGCTTTCCTTGGTGGTCGAATCGAGGTACTCCACGCCCACCAGGCTGCTGCTGTCGATGTTCTCGAAGCGGGCATCGTATTGCAGCATCAGATTGCCGTTGAACTGGTCGGCTTCGGTGTCAGTTCCAAAGAGAAAGCGGTCAACCGTAGTCCCAACACGTGCGGCACTGTCGCTGAGGTACACGTAGCCAAAATCATCGGTCAACTTGCTGTAACGCAGGTTGCTGCGCAGTACAAAGCCGTTGTCGAAGTCATGGGTGATGTTGCCGCTGAGGCTGGTGCGCTCGACATTGTGAAAGTTGTAGCTGGGCTCACCATAAAACTTGCTGCGGTCGTATTCCTTGTCCAGCGGATATCCGCCACTGTTGGGCGAACTGTCGGTTTTCAGATAGTCCAGAATCATGGTGGCCGACGTGTAATCTGTCGGTGCCCAGGTGAGGCCACCCATCACCAAGCGGTTGTCGTCCTGCGAGTGGTCGTACTCGCGGTCGCTGTTTTGGCCTTTGGCAGTGAAGCGGCCAGCCAGGGTTTTTTCGTCGTTCAGAGCATCGCCCACATCGATGCCAGTCTCGACATGGTCAAAGGAGCCGTAGGTCACATAGCCCTGGCCGAACTGCTCGAAGCGCGGCTGTTTGGTCACGAAGTTCACCGAGCCACCCGGGTCGGCCGGGCCAAACAGTGTGGAGTTGGCGCCACGCAGAATCTCGATACGTTCATAGGCGAATGGATCTTCGCGTACACCGCGCATCGAACTCAGGGTCAAGCCATCACGGTAGGTGGTGGCCTGGAAGCCGCGGATCTGGAAATAGTCGTTGCGGTCATCCGTACCATAGAAATCACTGACTACGCCCGGTGTGTATTGCAGTGCCTCTTCCGTGGTACTGACGCTGCGTTGCTGCATTTCCTTGTTGGTAACAACCGACACCGATGCCGGTGTGTTGAGAATACTGGTTGCCACCTTGCCGCCAACCCAGAGCTCCTTGGCGACCACCGAGTTGGTGTCGTCGTCGGCACTGACCCTGACCTTGGCATTGATGATGAGGGGTGCAAGGCGGTAGTCCTCGACAGCCGTTGCGTCGAGTTCCAGCGGGCCGGCGGGCTTTGCTTGAGGAACCAGCAGGTAGGCATTCGGGCCTTGCTGTTCGATCTGCAATTCGCTCCCTTGCAACAACGATGACAGGGCTGCCGATGTATCGTGCATGCCATTCACGCCAGCCGTGGTGCGGTTCACTACGCTTGATGCGTCGAAGGAAAGACTGATGCCAGCCTCTCGCGCAAATTGGTCAAGCGCCGGCGCCAGTGGGCCGCCAGCGATGTTCCACTGTTTGACTGGGTTGCTGTGGTCAACACTCGACGTTTGCGCCAGCGACGGCAATGCGTAGCTGCTCACGATCAAACTCAACATCGCACCCTGTAAGGCACGATTGAGTGGATGGCGCTGTGAAACCGGGGACGAACTCATTTTCTCGCTCCAAGAAGGGACATCGACAGACTGGCCTGTATTCCGGCCTTCCTAAGAGGTCGAACGAGAATGAGAAACCACCTCATTGTTTTTCAGGTGACGCAAGGCTCTGATGGACTCAGGTGGCTGCGGTAACGGTCACCCAATAACGGGTTCGATAATCAACGTGCAATCGCAGTGACTGCGCGATCAATGCCAGGACTTGATCGTTGTCGGCGAGCTGGAATGTGCCCGAAACGCGACGATCAGCGACCTCTTCGGCGCAGCGCAGTACCCCTGGGCGATAACGCGACAACTCCACGATGAAATCACTGAGGCGCATATTGCGCGCACTGATCACCCCGTCACCCCAGCTCCATAGATCAAGGCCGTTGTCCGTGAACGCCCGGGCGCCGCTTGATGTGAACAGCAATTGATTGCCTGCCTGGACATTGCGCCTACCAGGCATTTGACTGGAGCCGGGGAACACCGTGACAGATCCTTCCTGCGCCGCGACCAGCGTGCCATCGTCACGTTCGCGTGCCAGAAAGCGACGACTCTGGGCGCGCATGACCCCGTCGCGTGTCTGCACCCAGAACGGTCGTGCCTGAGGCGAATGTTGATCCGCGCCGACATTCACGATGATTTCCCCCCGGCGCAAGATGAGCAGGCGCCGCTGCTCGTCAAAATCGCTGTCGACGGCGCTATCGCTATTGAGCTGGACAAGGCTGCCGTCATCGAGCTGGAAGCGTCGTTGCTCGCCGGTGCTACTGCGCTGCTGCGCAAGCATGGCCGGCACGGGCGTGTAGTCGCGGCCGAGCCAGGCTGCAGTGCCAACGGTAGCCAATATGCCCAGTAGCTTCAGGCTTTCCCGCCGTCGCATTCCATGTTGGGTGCCATTCAGGGTTTGCCGGGCTAATTGAGCTGGCACACCTGCGAATTCGTCCCCCAACGTTTCCACGCGCTGCCATGCCAACGCATGCTCTGGACGCTGCGCCAGCCAGTGCTCAAAAGTGTGCTGTGTTTGTTCATCGGCTTGATCGAAACGAAGGCGTACCAGCCATTGGATCGCCTGCTCGACAATGGCCGGATCCAGCGCCTGGGACTCACGCCTCGACATAACGCAAGCGATAGCAGTGTTGCAGGGCCGTGGCCAGGTCGCGCTCCACCGTCGCGCGGGAGACATCCAGCTTTTCGGCTATTTGCGCGCAGGTCAGACCGTCGAGCCGTGCCAATAAAAACGCCTGGCGAACTCTCGGTTTAAGCTTTTCGAGCATGCGGTCTATGCGCTCGAGCGCATCAAGAATCATCAGCCGGCTTTCTTCCGAGGGAACCTCGTGTTGAGGCAGCAACGCGACGCTTTCCAGATAGGCACGCTCAAGTTCGCGACGACGATACTGATCAATCATCAGTCCGCGGGCGATGCTGCTCAGATAGGCACGGGGTTCGCGCAAGGGGCTGGATTGACGGGATTTGAGCAGACGCACGAAAGTGTCTTGCGCCAGATCTGCTGCGTTATCGCGACATCCAATGCGTCGGATCAGCCAGCCTTGTAACCACGAATGATGGGTGCGATAGAGCAGCCCTAGATCTGCAGTACCTAGTGTTTCGTCGCTGCGCATCGGCATCCCGCAAAATACATAATTGATAATGAATCGCATTCTGCCTGCGTGGCAGGTCTCAGTCAATTACGTGGCGCTCAGCGTCCAATTTTGGGCGAACGCTACAATTTCTGTAGAGGGGCGAGTGAAGAGTGCATTTAGCGAATTTAATCTTTCAATGTTGGATTTTTACGTTTGTGAGCAATAGTTAGAACGATTCAACGGAGACGTGCATGGACAGCGCAGAAAGTTCGTTTTGTATCCAGAAAGAAAGCCACCTGCCCAACAACAGGTGGCTTCTATGGATTTCTCTGAATCCGATTGAATTAGTTGACCAGATTCATTGCTCCGACGATTGCAATGGCTGTAATGACCAGCATTGCAGCGATCCGAACGGTTAGCATCTCAGCCAGATGAGCAACCTCCAGCCGAGTTCGATCGTTATTTCGCAATGATATTTATTAGTAGTATCTAGCGACACGGGTTGTGATCCGCACAAAAGCTTGGTAAAAATTGTGGGTCGAAAGAGTGCAGGCCGGATGGTAGCCCGGTCATCGTTCCCCGGAACGCCAACTCCTCCCGAAAGGGTATCCGCGACACCTTGCCCGGCATGCCGGTTGCGAAGGTGTGCCTGCGGATTCTCTTCTATTGCAGCGCACCTTCTTATTAAAAGTAGGACAAGCGCTCATGAAACTTGATGGCAATACAATCCTGATCACTGGCGGTGCCACCGGCATCGGCTTCTCCCTCGCCAAACGCTTCGCCGGAAACAATACGGTGATCATTTGCGGCCGTAATGAGGCCATGTTGCAGCGGGCTAAAGATGATGTTTCAACGTTAAGCACCTATGCATGCGATGTGGCCGACGTTGACAGTCGCCGTGCGATGGTTAAATGGCTTAAAGCCAACCATCCATACCTCAACGTTGTTATCAACAATGCAGGTGTTCAGAGCCAACGTGACTTTAACAGCGACCCGCATATGGATTCGCTTGACGCAGAAGTCGCCGTTAACTTCACGGCGCCTATCCATCTGATTGCAGAGCTGCTGCCAGGTCTCAAACAGCAACACAAGGCTTACATTCTCAACATCAGCTCGGGTCTGGCGTACTCGCCTATGGCTGACGTACCGGTGTACTGCGCAACCAAGGCGGCTATTCACTCTTTTACGCTAAGCCTGAGGCACCAACTGAAGTCTTCTAACATCCGCGTCATTGAAATTGCTCCGCCATTGGTCGATACCGGGCTCGGTGGCGGTACTCGCAGTGCCGGCGCAGCCAGCCATATGATGATGTCAGCCGATGATTTCGTCAGTGAAACCTTTGCCCAGCTCACAGCAGGTAAAGATGAGGTTCTAGTGGGTGTTTCGGTAAAAACGCGTCAAATGGGAGACGCTATGTTCGAGCTTATGAATACGCGTGATTGAACCCAGCCTATGAACTGCCCTCCGGGGCAGTTCTTCTTCAATGCGGAGTTACTATCCAGTCAGGGAGGGTTTGATAATCAGCTTAGTCAAAGCGCCAAGTTCAGGTTCTTGAAACCCAGAATGCGCAAAGTAAACAACCTGCACCGCAGACTGCCAGTACAGTGCCCAGCGGTAGAGGCGTGCCATTGGCAAAAAACGCCACTGCTGCTGATCCGAGCATGGCACAGCCGTATTGCAATGCACCAATCAATGCAGATGCGGAACCACTGGCGTCTGGAAAGCAATTCAGGGCACCCGCTACCGAGTTGGCCAACACCATCCCTGTCGCTGCAACGAAGAGCAGGCAAGCGAAGATCATCAACGGCAGCCCACCCCAATTTGCCCAGGTATTAACCACCAGTATCAAGCCGGCGCAGGCTGACAATGATGCCCCTACCAGCATCATCGTTTCTGTGTCGTAGCGCTTCAGGAGCCTCGCGTTTATTTGGGCGGTGACCATCATGCCGATAATCCCTGCTGCAAATAGCAGGCCGTAAAATTGCGGTGAAACGTGGTAATACGTGATGTACGCAAAGGGTGAGGCGGCGATGTAAGCGAATGTTCCCGCGTAAAAAAATGCGCCGGCTGCTGTGTAGCCCAAGAAGCGACTGTCACGAAAGAAACTGCCATACCGTTTGACAATTTGCTTGAGCGAGGCAGGGCTGCGTTGCTTATGTGGCAGGGTTTCCGGCAGCTTGTAGAGGCTGATCAACGTCACCACGGCGATGAACACCAGGCTCCAGAAAATGGCTTGCCATGAGCCGAACCGTAAAATTTGCCCACCCACTGTCGGCCCCGCGAGCGGGGCTATGGCCATGATGGTCATGAGCGTGGACATCTTTTGGGCCGCTTTACGGCCTTTATAAAGGTCTCGCACCATCGCACGCGCCAGCACGACATTCGCGCACGCCCCCAGCGCTTGCACGACGCGCCAGAAAATAATATGGCTGCCATCCGTGGCCAGTGCGCAACCTGCCGAGCCAATGATGAAAAGTATCAGCCCGATAGCAACGGGTAGTTTTCGGCCGAAGCGATCACTGATTGGCCCCCAGAATAGCTGTCCCGTGCTGAACCCGATGAGGTAGCCCGTGACGGTAAACTGCAGAGTACCGCCACTTACGTTTAGTGCCTTTGCCATTTCCGGCATGGCTGGGAGGTATAAGTCGGTGGAGATAGAGGCGAACGCCATCAACAGGCTCAGAATCAGCAAGATACTCAGACCGTGATCCTGGTGTGTATCCGACTTTTTTGATTCCAGTTGCTCGGGCTTTTGGGAAGTTAAGTCCAGTTGATTCATGGAGAAAAATTGGAGCTCTCACTCAGGTGCTTTAGTTGGACGTTCAGCCTAATGCAATGGCTGCCGGAGAAAAATATGGCCGATCAGGACGTACCACTGAGCTGTGCTCATGAATCGGCAACATGCTAACGGAGCAGAATTGTTGAGGTGGCACTGGGGTATTGCTGAGCTTTGCTCATCGGTTCATAAACCCAACAGCCGGTAGTTGCACGTAGAGACATCCATTAAGTTGGTCGCAACTCTACTCATTCAGCAAGGAGCTACCGATGCGCCTGAGAGCAGCCATGCCAACAGTCGCCCTATTGGCCACCATCGCATTTAATGCCTGTGCTGCTGAGGCCCTATCTGCACAATCCATGACTATCGTGAGAAATGGAGAGCGGGCATCAGTAATCGGAGCCCCCAAAAATTTCGTCGGTCATGCACGCATTGACCCTCTCTTCACCGTACCAGCGCCGTCGAATGTCTCGGCAGGGTATGTGACCTTTGAACCAGGGGCACGATCGATGTGGCACACCCACCCGTTGGGACAAATGCTGGTAGTCACGACGGGTACCGGATGGGTTCAACAAGAGGGCGTTGATAAACAGGTTATCAGGCCTGGAGACGTAATTTGGACTCCTCCAGGCGTCAAACATTGGCACGGTGCGACGAGCACGACCGGCGTAACTCACATGGCCATTCAAGAGGCGCTTGACGGCAAAAATGTTGAGTGGCTTGAGCCTGTCACCGAAGCCCAGTACGGCGCTTCATTATGATTATTCGCACATTTGCAGCAGCAACATTAGCGATGTGTTTGTCTGCATGCGCCACCCCTCAGGGGGTGCCGATCAAGGAAACTTCTAACATGCCTGCTTCAGCCGATATACGCGCCACATCTCCGATAATGGCTCACAACGCGGACAACCTTCTTCTTGGTGAGGTTTGGAAGCGCTCGGAGTTGTCTGCCCGCGACCGCAGCCTGGCGACGGTAGCCGTCCTGATTGCAAGAGGTCAGACAGCCGAGTTGGCCGCTCACTTGGATCTTGCATTGAAGAATGGAGTGACGCCTTTGGAGCTATCCGAAGCGATCAACCATCTCGCGTTTTATTCAGGTTGGGGTAACGCCGCTGGAGCAGCGCCGATCGCAAAAGAGGTGTTTAGCAAGCACGGCATAGCCTCCGACCAACTGGCGCCGGTGTCGCCCGTACTGCTGCCTATCGATCAGGCTGCCGAAGACGCACGCGTCGCGGCTGTCGACAAATCTGTTGGGCCAGTTTCGCCTGGGTTAGTGAAGTTCACCACCAGTGCGTTATTCAATGACCTGTGGCTGCGGCCGGGCCTTGCGCCCAGAGACCGTAGTTTGATTACTGTTACGACGTTAGTGGCAAACGGTCAAGTTGCGCAGATCAGTTACCACCTCAATCGTGCGATGGACAATGGCCTGACGCAGACCGAGGCTTCCGAGTTGCTTTCACATCTGGCGTTCTATGCTGGCTGGCCTAACGCCTTCTCAGCCGTGCCGGTATTTAGCGATGTCTTCACGAAGCGGCAGGCGAGCTGAAATCGCTAGGGGAGTGGCCCCATGGGTTCCAGCTCGCGGATAAGGTCAATCAGCAGGCGAATGCCTACGGGAACCTGTCTGAAGCTTGAGTAATAGATGTGAAAACCGGGGTCATGGTGAGTCCAGTCCTCAAGGACTCGCCGCAGGGAGCCTTCCGCGATCTGTCGTTCGACGACCTTCGCAGGCACATACATCAAGCCGGCGCCGCGCATTGCCATCGCTACACCGACCCGGGTCTCATCGATAGTAATGGCGCCCGGCGCGTCTATCTCCATCTGTTGATCCCCCTTCGAGAATTGCCAGTGGTAGATGCGTGCATTCCCCAGACGCACGCGTAAACACCGATGTTGGTACAGCTCTTCCGGATGTAGCGGGGTACCGAATCGCTCAAGGTAAGCAGGCGCTCCAACGACGGCCCATGCCACATCGGGAGAGAGTCTTTGAGCGATCATGTCTTCGGGTACCGTGCCACCGAAACGAATCCCTGCATCATGGCCATCGCCGATGACATCGACCATTCGGTTGGTCACGGTGAGGTCAACCTCGATGTCCGGATAGCGGTCTATGAAAACCGGGAGAACGGGGCCGAGCAGCAGTTTTGCCCCGTCGCTCAGGACGTTCAGGCGGATACGCCCGGCTGGTTCATCGCGTAGCCGGTTCAGTGTCTCCAGCGCCTGCCCGATATCATTTACGGGAGTGCTGATGAGGCTTTGCAGCTCCTCGCCGGCCGCCGTGAGTGTCACGCTTCGGGTGGTGCGATTGAGCAGTCGAACGCCAAGCCGTGTCTCCAGACCTTTAATGGCATGGCTCAGCGCAGACGCGCTAATGCCCACGTCCAGCCCCGCCTTTCTGAAGCTTTGATGCCGAGCGATGGCAAGAAAATAAACGATATCTGCCAGGTTCGTGCGGCTCAGTTGCATTGATGACTCCGAAGCAAAAAGCGGTAAGGTCAGCCCACAGCGGGCAAATGGTCAATCAACTTGTCGAGTGTAATGGGGTAATCACGAACCCTTATGCCGGTCGCGTTATAAACAGCGTTGGCAATCGCCGCTGCCGCTCCTGAAATACCGAGTTCGCCTACGCCTTTAGCCTTCAGCGGAGTCGCATAGGCGTCAACTTCATCCAGGAAAATTACCTCCTGGTGGGGGATGTCGGCATGCACCGGCACTTCGTAGCCAGCCAGATCGTGATTAACAAAATAGCCCAAGCGGTGATCCACAATCATTTCCTCCATAAGCGCTGCACCTGCGCCCATGGTCATCCCCCCGATGATCTGACTGCGTGCTGTTTTGGGATTAAGTATTCTGCCTGCAGCGCACACTGCCAACTGGCGACGGATGCGAATTTCGCCGGTGGCCGCGTTTACACCAACCTCCACGAAGTGAGCGCCAAAGGTTTGTTGGGCATACTGCTTAGCCAAGTCGCCAAACTCCATGACGTCTTCGGCCTGCAAGTCGCCGTCTTTTGTCGCTTGTGCCAATGGTAGGTTTTTCGATCCTTCACGGACGTGACCATCGATAAATTCGGTTTTTTTCGGATCGAGGCCCAACTTGGTTGCGACGGCTTCTCTAAGTTGCATACAAGCAGCATAGACGCCCGCCGTGGATGAGGCTGCGCCCCATTGGCCGCCTGAACCCGATGATTCCGGGAACCGTGAGTCGCCCAGATAGACGTTCACTTTCTCCATGTCCACGCCCATCATTTCTGCCGCCGTTTGAGCAATGATTGTGTAAGTGCCGGTGCCAATATCGGTCATGTCGGTTTCGACGGTGACCAAGCCTTTGCGATCAAGCCGCACGCGAGCAGCTGACTTCGTCGTGGGTGCGCCCCGAATCGCGGACGCCATCCCCAATCCTGTCCACCAACCGTCATGCAGTTCTTTAGCTGGAAGGGGATTACGTCGAGCCCAGCCGAAATGATCGGCTCCCGTATTCAGGCATTCGACTAACTGGCGCTGAGAGAACCGGCGATCCGGCTGCTCCGGGTCTACCTGGGTATCGTTTATGACGCGAAACTTCAGCGGATCCATTCCTAGCTTCTCAGCCAGCTCATCCATGGCAATTTCCAGTGCCATCATGCCTGGTGCTTCACCAGGCGCGCGCATAGCGCTACCTTCGGCAAGGTCAAGTTCGGCAAGATACAAACGGGTCATACGGTTCGCGCCCGCATACAAGGTTCGGGTCGATGCAGTGGCGGCTTCAGTGCGACCACCGCGCAGATTGCCCGACCAGCTCTCGTGACCGATGGCAGTGAGTCTGCCGTCCGGGTTTGCACCGAGCCGGATTCTTTGAATCGTCGCGGGTCTATGGGTCAGGTTGTTGAACATGAGCGGGCGGGGGAGTGCGACTTTCACTGGCCGGCCGGCCGCCCTCGCGGCAAGAGACGCCAATACGGCGTCGCAGAGAATCGTGCCTTTACCCCCAAAACCACCGCCGATGTAGGGCGAGATCAGGTGAATGTTGTCTTTGGATATACCCAAGGTTTTTGCCAGGTCTCTGACTCCCCAGTTCATCTGCTGAATGGATGTCCATAGCGTCAGTTTGTCACCCTGCCACTGAGCGATGGTGGCGTGAGGCTCCATCATCGCGTGGGCGTGATCCGGGGTGGTGTAATGACCATCGAGTGTGACCGCTGCCTGCTTGAACGCGCCTTCGAAATCCCCGATTACCGTGTGCGGAGGAGGGCCGAACGCACCCGGCGCGGGTGTCTTGGCTGAAGCTTTCTGTGCGGCGAGGTCGTAGGTGCCAGGCTCTCTTACGTAGTAGACCCGAAGCAGAGTCGAAGCGGCTCTTGCTTGTTCAAACGTCTGTGCGACGACAATTGCTACGGCCTGGTGATAGTGGTCGATCTTTGGGCCGGCAAGTGCGCGATCAACGTAAAACTCACCCCTGTCCAGTTGGCCCGCATTCTCATGGGTGACGATTGCGATAACGCCGCTGGCTTGGCGTGCTTCGCTCGAATCAATAGAGGAGATCCGGCCCTTGGCGATTGCTGAACCTACGACATAGCCGTAAGCCGGGGGGCTGACAGCGGCTTGTTGTTCGTAGGCATAGGTCGCCGTGCCTGTTGTTTTCAATTTGCCTTCAAGGCGATCCTTGGGTTGACCAATCACCTTCATTTGATCAATAGGGTTGGTGCTCGCAGGCGTATCAAACTTCATGAGGCTTACTCCTGGTCAATCGACAGCAGCCGTGCAATACCGGTGATGTTGCTTAGGAAGATGCAGTGGAGAGAGCAAGGCCAATCGTCCGCTCCGCAAGTTTGATCTTGAAGGCGTTTTGCGCGGTAGGATTAGCGCCAGCCAGCAAATGAGTGGCAACGGCGTTCGCGCCGTCAGGCAGATAAGCTTCGGCCTCTTCACTTCGCCAAGGCTTGTACGCCACGCCTCCCAGAGCGAGTTGCCCGGTGCGGTCTGGCAGCACGATCGCCGCGACAGAAACCAGTGCAAACGCGTAAGAGGTGCGGTCACGAACCTTGTAATAGATATGCTCGCCCCCTAAAGGCTTAGGCAGCGTTACGGCAGTGATCAGTTCGCCGGCGTTCAGGATGTTCTCGATATGTGGGGCGGCACCCGGTGCGCTGTAAAGGTCGGCGAGATCAATCGTTCTGACCTGGCCACCCGAGTTAAGTGTTTCTACCCTTGCGCCCAATGCTCGCATCGCCACAGCCATATCACTGGGGTGGCTGGCAATGCAGGCATCGCTGACCCCGATGATTGCTTGTTGCCGACTGGCTCCACCTAATGCAGGGCAACCGGCACCCGGACGCCGCTTGTTGCAAGGTTGATTGGTATCGTAAAAGTAGGCGCACCGGGTGCGTTGCAACAGATTGCCTGCCGTTGTGGCTTTGTTACGCAATTGCCCTGACGCTCCCGCGAGCAGTGCCTTGGATAGTACGGCGTAGTCTCGACGCACCTGAGGCGCAGCAGCCAAGTCAGTGTTACGCACCATGGCGCCGATCCTTAGCCCGCCGTCCTCGGTCGGGGTGATTTTATCGAGCGACAGCCCGTTTACATCTATCAGGTGCTGGGGAGTTTCTATCTCCAGTTTCATCAAATCGAGCAAATTAGTGCCGCCAGCGATGAACCGCGCACCTGGATTTTGGGCAGCGGCGTTCATCGCTTGCTGTAAAGAGGTGACACGCTCGTACGTAAAGGATTTCACGCCTCACCCCCGGCTATCTCTTGAATGGCATCGACGATGTTGGAGTACGCACCGCAACGGCAGATATTTCCACTCATGCGTTCGCGGATTTCAGCGGCTGTGACGGTGCTGCTGGCGATCAAGTCGCTACTGACATGGCTGGGTATGCCGGCCTTTATCTCGTCTAGCATCGCGACGGCCGAGCAAATTTGCCCGGGCGTGCAGTAACCGCATTGATAGCCGTCGTGCTTGATGAAAGCCGATTGAAGAGGGTGCAGGTTGTTCGGGGTACCTAGCCCTTCAATGGTGGTGATGCTTTCACCCTCGTGCATCACTGCAAGCGTGAGGCATGAGTTTATTCGTCGGCCTTCGACGATCACCGTACATGCGCCGCACTGGCCATGGTCACAGCCTTTTTTGCTGCCGGTTAAATGCAGCCTTTCTCGAAGTGCGTCCAGGAGTGTGGTGCGGTTGTCGACCTCTAGTGCAACTCGCCGCCCATTGAGGGTGAACGTCACATGATTTCCTGGCGGGCTCTGCGCTGCTGTTTTGGTGTTGGATGTCGCTCGGGCATCATCGACTTTCGCTAAAACGGCTGTGACTGCAGTACCTGCGGTACCAATCAGCATTTCTCGACGGGATAGTTCTATTCCAGCTCCGGGGGCGGTGGGATTTCTAGAATTCATCAACGTCTCCATTTGCGCGGCTTGAAGAAGCAATTTTGCCGGACTGTGCATCATGGAAGCCTATGACACTGTGTTGCTGCTGATAACTGGCGTTTTGAGAATGAATCCATGAGCATTGCTCAGCAATCCATGGCAACACCCAGGTTGCGTGACGAAAGATATTGGAGGAGGGCTGGGAAGAAATACTCCAGGCAGCTGCGGAGAGATTTCGTCATCAGAGCAAGAGCGACTCTGACATTGGAGCTTTTTGGCCCAATGCACGGCACAGTTCTACTGGACTGGGCACTTCAGACCTACTTGCGAGCCAGCATTATATTATAACTAAACTAAATGACCGTTTAGTCGAGTTATTACAGAACGTATTGAAAACGATGGAGCAGGTCATGAATCCACGCCTGATTACAGCGTCAAACCTGATCGCATCACTTGACCTTGAACCTCACGTCGAAGGCGGATTCTTTCGCAGAACCTATCAGGCAGACCACCGGGATATGCTCGAAACCACCGGCGGGCCGCGTTATCTGATGACGTCGATTTACTACTTGCTGACAGAAGAATCGCCAGTGGGTCAGTTCCATTTCAATCATTCCGACATCCTGCATTATTTCCATCTGGGCGATGCCATTGAATACAGCCTGATTCATGCCGACGGTTCACTGCAAACGCTGGTGATGGGCAGCGACGTTCTGGCCGGACAACAACTGCAATTGCACGTACCGGGCGGAATCTGGAAAGCGTCCAGATTGCTGAATGGCGAGAACGGATTTGGCTTGATCAGCGAAGCGGTTTCACCAGGATTTGATTTCGCGGATATGGAAATGGGGAATCGGCAGAAACTCACAGCGCAGTATCCACAGCATCGAGCGCTGATTGAAAAGCTGACGCGTGACGAGGATTGAGAGCAGCACATTTCAAATAGAGCGATAAGCGGGCATCAAGGATCAGGCCATTTGAGAGCGATGCTAGAGATTGAAATGGTGTGCGCAACCGGGCTGACTTCGTAATACTTTGTTACGTGTAATGTATATTATGTTAAATGATGTGTCTGAGCGGAACTTTACCAATCCCTACCGAAACCTCGGTGACCCACCTCGCCAATCAGCTAAACAATTCATAGATCTCAGAAACCACCTGCATCGTAGCGCCTTCGATCGTTCCTTCATTACGGCACAAAACCCAGCCGTGATCCGCAGCCGCTTGCTCAAACATCTCCGTACACGCGACATGCTCAGCGTGCTTTTGAATCACAGTACCGCCCAGTCCTCTGGATCGTGCCGTTGCCCTGGCCCATGAAATATCCGGCGTGGTGACGACTCCGACATGCAGGTCTGGCACCTGCACGTTTTGCTCGATATTCAACTGGAGAATCTCTGCAAACGAGACGGTATGGCGAAACGCGGCGTCAGACGGATACCAGCGATCGATCAGGATAATGCTGTCCAGCGGTTGTTCAGTCAGCACGTGCCGGGAGATCCAACTGCGGCTCTCAGCAAAGCGCTGACACACAGCCCACTCCAGGTCCCGGGAGGGATTTCTGGCAAGTTCGTTAACGAGGGCCATGGTGGCACCCCGGTAAGGATCGCTTTTTCTCTCGCAAAGCCGGATGACTTTCTTGTTGTCGGCCCTCAGTACTGCCGTGACGGCTTCCAATAATGTGGTTTTGCCGGTTCCTTTTGGCCCATCCAGAGAAATAAACAGCGGACGATTCATTTTTCACACAACGATTGAGGCATTGGTGACCACTCTATCTTCATTTCTGTAATTCAATCAGCTCATCCCTGCCCTTTGCCTAGACTTGCTTCCCAATGATGTTCGCCAGACCTTTTGACTGCCAGGGAATCGCATAAGGAGCCACCCCATGTCAAAGCTATATCCCGGAATCGATCCCGAAGGGCTTATCGAGTACTCAGTGGTTTACACCGACCGCTCGCTCAACCACATGTCGCAGTCATTTCAGGCCGTGATGAAGAACATTTCCAAGACCCTGAAACAGGTCTACAACGCCGAGGCGGTTGCGGTGGTTCCGGGCAGCGGCACATTCGGCATGGAAGCGGTGGCGCGCCAGTTCGCCACCGGCCAGCAATGTCTGGTGATACGCAACGGCTGGTTCAGTTATCGCTGGAGCCAGATCCTTGAGACGGGCAACATCCCGGCGGCCACTGCGGTACTGAAAGCCCGACCGGTCGAAACGGGTCGCCAGGCTGCCTACGCCCCGCCACCACTGGACGAAGTGCTGGCAGCCATTGCGGCTTCGAGGCCGCAGATTGTCTTCGCCCCCCACGTTGAAACCTCATCAGGGATCATCCTGCCCGACGAGTACCTGCGGGCCGTCGGCGACGCCGTGCATGCGGTGGATGGGCTGTTCGTGCTGGACTGCATCGCTTCCGGCACGCTTTGGGTTGATATGCACAAGTGCGCCGTCGACCTGCTGATCAGCGCACCGCAAAAAGGCTGGAGCGCCTCCCCGTGCTGCGCCCTGGTGATGTTCAGTGCTCTGGCCCTCGAACGCATCGAGCAGACGCAAAGCAGCAGCTTCGCCTGCGACCTGAAAAAGTGGCTGCAGATCATGCAGGCCTACGAACAAGGCGGACATGCCTACCATGCGACCATGCCCAGCGATTCCCTCGCGCGGTTCAACGACGTAATGAAAGAGACGCAAGCCTACGGTTTCGAAAAGGTCCGCGACGAACAACAGGCTCTGGGCGATCGGGTGCGCGCCATGTTGACCGGCAAAGGCTTCAAAAGCGTGGCCGCAGCCGGTTTTCAGGCCCCAGGCGTCGTGGTGAGCTACACCGATGATGCCGATATCAAAAACGGTAAGAAATTTGCCAGCCACGGTTTGCAGATCGCCGCCGGGGTGCCGTTGCAATGCGACGAACCGGCTGACTTCCAGACCTTCCGCATCGGTCTGTTCGGACTCGAAAAGCTGCACAACATCGAGCGTACGGTCAGCACCCTTGAGCAGGCACTGGATGAGGTGATGGTTAGCTAAGCCCTCACCTCGCCCACAGCCAATACCGTTCCCGCCGATTCTGTGCGGCGGGAACCAACAAGCCTGATCAACCTGTCATAAATTCCATATCCGCTGGCAAATAAAAGACTTTTCCACCGTTCCAATAGCCGCTGAGGATCCGCGATGACAAGGCCAGCGTCGATTCGTCGCACCATTTAGCGCCAAAACCCCTTTCATTCTGAATTAGTGATTTAACTAGGTAGTTACCTAACTATATAATGCCCTCCTCATTTCAACGGGACATTCAACGTGAAGCAGAGTCAACGCCTCTCGGGCATATCAACATTCATTCTGGTCGGGCTGGGCGTGATCATCGCCCTGCTCGGCCTGGCACTGGCCGCTGGCGGTGTGAAATTGGTCAGCCTGGGAGGCTCCTGGTACTTCCTGGTGGGTGGTCTGGCGATGGCCATTTCCGGTCTGCTGATCGCACGCCGCAAGCCTTCCGGTGCCTGGCTGTTCGCGGCGTTCCTGCTGGGGACGGCGATCTGGGCAGTCATCGACGCAGGGCTGGTGTTCTGGCCGGTGTTTTCGCGTCTGTTCATGTTCAGCGCCGTGGGCCTGGTGGTCGCGCTGGTCTATCCGCTGCTCAAGCGCGCCAATGGCGACGTTGCGGGTCGTGGTGCCTACGGTGTTGCGGCTGTTCTGGCGGTTGGACTGGCCGTGGCTGCCGGCAACATGTTCGTCGCGCACCCGACCGTCGCCCCTACAGGCACCGGCCCGGGCCTGACGCCGGTCGAGCCGGAAAAGGCGCAGAAAGACTGGGCGCACTACGGTAATACCGAGGGTGGCAGCCGCTTCGCCGCGCTGGACCAGATCAATCGCAGCAACGTCGACAAGTTGAAAGTCGCGTGGACCTACCACACCGGCGATATCGCCGAGAGCGACGGCAACGGTGCCGAGGACCAACTGACTCCGCTGCAGATCGGCAACAAAGTCTTCATCTGCACCCCGCACAACAACCTGATCGCGCTGGATGCCGATACCGGCAAAGAACTCTGGAAAAACGCGATCAACGCTCAATCCAAAGTCTGGCAGCGTTGCCGTGGCATGGCGTATTTCGACGCCAGCGCCGCCGTCGCCAAACCGGCCAGCTCGCCTGTGACCGATACCCCGGCCGCTCCCGCCGCCAACTGCACACGCCGTCTGCTGACCAACACCATCGACGCCCGCCTGATCGCGGTCGATGCCGACACCGGCGAGTTCTGCCAGGGTTTCGGCAACAACGGCCAGGTCGATCTGAAGGCCGGTCTGGGTGATGTTCCGGACAGCTACTATCAATTGTCCTCCGCGCCGCTGATGGCCGGCACCACCGTGGTGGTTGGCGGTCGTGTGGCCGACAACGTGCAGACCGACATGCCGGGCGGCGTGATCCGTGGTTTCGACGTGATGACCGGCGCCATGCGCTGGGCGTTCGACCCGGGCAATCCGCAGGATAAAAAGGCACCGGCAGACGGCAGCACCTACGTGCGCAGCACGCCGAACAGCTGGGCGCCGATGTCCTATGACCCGGCGACCAACACGATCTTCCTGCCGATGGGCAGCTCGTCCACCGATATCTATGGTGTCGAGCGCAGCAAACTGGATCACACCTACGGCGCTTCGATCCTGGCGCTGGACGCCAACAGCGGCGAAGAAAAGTGGGTCTACCAGACCGTGCACAACGACCTCTGGGACTTCGACCTGCCGATGCAGCCAAGCCTGATCGATTTCACCAAGGACGGTAAAACCGTGCCGGCGGTGGTGATCGGCACCAAGGCCGGGCAGATTTACGTGCTCGACCGCGCCACCGGCAAACCACTGACCGACGTTAAAGAAGTACCGGTGAAGGCGTCGAACATTCCGAACGAACCCTACTCGCCAACCCAGCCGAAATCGGTCGGCATGCCGCAGATCGGTGCCCAGCACCTGACCGAATCGGACATGTGGGGCGCCACGCCGTACGACCAGTTGCTGTGCCGGATCGACTTCAAGTCGATGCGTTACGACGGGCTGTACACCGCGCCGGGCACTGACAAATCCCTGAGCTTCCCGGGTTCGCTGGGCGGCATGAACTGGGGCAGCATCTCGACTGACCCGGTGCACGGCTTCATCTTCGTCAACGACATGCGCCTGGGTCTGTGGATTCAGATGATCCCGTCGCAGAACACAGGCAAGGCAACCTCCGGTGGCGAAGCGTTGAACACCGGTATGGGTGCCGTTCCGCTGAAAGGCACGCCTTACGCGGTGAACAAGAACCGCTTCCTGTCGGTCGCCGGCATTCCGTGCCAGGCCCCGCCGTTCGGTACGCTGACCGCTATCGACATGAAAACCCAGAAAGTCGCCTGGCAAGTTCCGGTCGGCACCGTTGAAGACACCGGCCCGCTGGGCATCCGCATGCACCTGCCGATCAAGATCGGTCTGCCAACCCTCGGCGGCACGCTGTCGACCCAGGGCGGCCTGATCTTCATCGCCGGCACCCAGGACTTCTACCTGCGCGCGTTCAACAGCGGCAACGGTGAAGAAGTCTGGAAAGCGCGTCTGCCAGTCGGCAGCCAGGGCGGCCCGATGACGTATGTGTCGCCGAAAACCGGCAAGCAATACGTGGTCATCACCGCTGGTGGCGCTCGTCAGTCGACCGATCGTGGCGACTACGTGATGGCGTACGCCCTGCCATAAACCGCAGCGCCCTCCTTCACTTCACTTGTGCGCGGCACCTTCGGGTGCCGCGTTGTTTCATGTCCTTCGCTCTGGATTTGCGCAATGTCATTGGCTGTTCGCTTTTCTCACGCCGGGGTTTTCACCGGCATGCTGTTCGGTCTCACCTGCGGCGCTGCCCTGCCCGCTCTCGCCGATACCGATTCGAACGTGTTCACCCGCAACACCCTGACCGGCGACTGGGGCGGCCTGCGTCATCAGCTCGATGAAGATGGCATCAAGTTCACCGGCGACTATACCGGCGAAACCGCCTACAACGCCGACGGCGGCCTGCATCGCTCGGCGCGTTATTCGCAGAACATCAAGCTCGGTGCGCAGTTCGACCTGAGCAAACTGTACGGCGTCGACAACGCCGGCAAGATCCAGTTGAGCATCAACGACCGACGCGGCAACAGTGCCTCGGAAGATCTGGTCGGCAACCGTCTGCCGATCCAGGAAAACTACGGCGGCCTCTACACCCGCCTGACCGAGCTGAGCTACGAGCGCAGCCTGTTTACCCCGGCGCTGAACGTCAAGCTCGGCTACATGGCCATGGGCAACGACCTCGGCGGCCTCGACAGCGGCATCCTCTGCAACTTCATGAACGCCGGTTTCTGCGGCCATCCGCTGAACATGTCCGGTGGCAGCGGCTGGACCAACTACCCCAACGCCCACCTGGGTGTGCGGGTGAAATACGACCTCTCCCCTGCCTGGCAACTGCGCGTGGCCGCGTTCAATGTCGACCCGGAAAGTAACGGCAACTCCAGCCGCGCCTGGCACCTGGGCCCGAAACACACCACCGGCACCGTGGTGCCGATCGAGCTAGTCTACAAGCAGGCAGGCAAACTGCCCGGCGAGTACAAGGTCGGTTATTACTACGACAGCTCCGACGTCAAACGCATCGGCAGTGACAAGGAAGTGTCCGGACGCGGCGGTCATTACGTCCTGATCGACCAGGCCGTCTGGGCTTCGGACGCCTCCGAAGGTCGCAGCCTGCACGCCTTCGGCCAATATTCGGCGGCCAGCGAAGCAGCTTCGCCGTTCAGCAAGTGGTACGGCACCGGCCTGGTGCTGTACAAACCGTTCGAAGGCCGCCCGCGCGACACCGTGGCGCTGGGCTATGGCCGCGCAGTGCCGAACCCGCGCAGCCGCGATGTGCTGCAGGACGCCGCACTGGACAATGGCGCAGCGTTCCCCAATCTGGACAGCGCCGAACAGTTGATCGAACTCGGCTACGGCTACCAAGCCACTCCATGGCTGACGCTGCGCCCGAATGTGCAATACATCATCGAGCCAGGCGCGTTTTCCGGGAAGGACATCGACAATGCATTGGTGTTTGGCTTGCAGGTGAAAGCTGCGCTCTGACGCCAACATTTGCCGACCACAAAAAAAGCACCCGAAGGTGCTTTTTTTGTGCGTGCTGCCAGCGGAATCAACCCGCGAAGCTGGCCCGCGCTGCATGCAGTTTCTTGTAGCTCTCGATCAGACGCAGGTGCCGATCCAGCCCTTCCAGCTTCATGCTGGTCGGTGTCAGACCGTAGAAGCGCACGCTGCCGTTGACCGAACCGATCGCCGCATCCATGCGTTCGTCGCCAAACATGCGGCGGAAGTTGGCTTCGTAGTCTTCCAGCTCCAGATCTTCGTCCAGCTCCATTTCCAGCACGACGTTGACCGCTTGATAGAACAAGCCGCGCTCGACGGTGTTGTCGTTGTATTGCAGGAAGGCTTCGACCAGATCCTTGGCCTGCTCGTACTTCTGCAAGGCGAGGTAGATCTGCAGGCGCAGTTCAAGGATGGTCAACTTGCCCCATGGCGTGTTGTCGTCGAACTCGATGCCGATCAGCGTGGTGATGTCGGTGTAATCGTCCAACTCGCTGTGTTCCAGGCCTTTGGCGAGGTTGCGCAGACCGACTTTGCTCAAGTTGTGCAGGTTGAGGATGTCGGCACGGAACTGCAGCGCTTTGTTGGTGTTGTCCCAGATCAGGTCTTCTACCGAATAGATCTCCGAATAGTCCGGCACCAGAATGCGGCAAGCCTTGGCGCCGATGTGCTCGTAGACCGCCATGTAGACTTCCTTGCCCATGTCCTCAAGGATGCCGAACAGCGTCGCGGCTTCTTCGGCGTTGGAGTTTTCGCCGTTGCCGGAGAAATCCCACTCGACGAATTCGAAGTCCGCCTTGGCACTGAAGAAGCGCCACGACACCACGCCGCTGGAATCGATGAAGTGCTCGACGAAGTTGTTCGGCTCGGTCACGGCCTGGCCCGAGAACGTCGGCTGTGGCAGATCGTTGAGGCCTTCGAAGCTGCGGCCCTGCAGCAACTCGGTGAGGCTGCGTTCCAGCGCCACTTCGAAGCTCGGGTGCGCGCCGAACGAAGCGAACACGCCACCGGTGCGCGGGTTCATCAGCGTCACGCACATCACCGGGAATTCACCGCCCAGCGACGCGTCCTTGACCAGCACCGGGAAGCCCTGCTCTTCCAGCGCCTTGATCCCAGCGAGGATGCCCGGGTATTTCGCCAGCACCTCTTGCGGTACATCCGGCAGGGCCATTTCGCCTTCGAGGATTTCGCGTTTGACCGCCCGCTCGAAGATTTCCGACAGGCACTGCACCTGGGCTTCAGCCAAGGTGTTGCCGGCGCTCATGCCGTTGCTGAGAAACAGGTTTTCGATCAGGTTGGACGGGAAGTACACCACCTCGTTGTCCGACTGGCGCACGAACGGCAGCGAGCAGATGCCGCGCTGGGTGTTGCCGGAGTTGGTGTCGTACAGGTGCGAGCCGCGCAGTTCGCCGTCGCGGTTGTAAATGCCCAGGCAATATTCGTCGAGGATTTCCGCAGGCAACTCATCCTTGGCGCCGGGCTTGAACCAGCGCTCGTCCGGGTAATGCACGAACTCGGCATTGGCGATCTCTTCGCCCCAGAACTGATCGTTATAGAAGAAGTTGCAGTTCAGCCGCTCGATGAACTCGCCCAGCGCCGAGGCCAGCGCGCCCTCTTTGGTCGCACCCTTGCCGTTGGTGAAGCACATCGGCGACTGCGCATCGCGGATGTGCAGCGACCAGACGTTGGGCACGATGTTGCGCCACGAAGCGATTTCAATCTTCATGCCCAGGTCGGCAAGAATCCCCGACATGTTGGCGATGGTCTGTTCCAGCGGCAGGTCTTTACCGGCAATGCAGGTGCCCGCGCCGGACGTGGAAGCCGGCATCAGCAGAGCCTGGGCATCCGCGTCAAGGTTCTCGACTTCCTCGATCACGAACTCAGGCCCGGCCTGCACCACCTTCTTCACCGTGCAACGGTCGATCGAGCGCAGGATACCCTGGCGATCCTTCTCGGAGATGTCCGCCGGCAGCTCGACCTGGATCTTGAAGATCTGGTTGTAGCGGTTTTCCGGATCGACAATGTTGTTCTGCGACAGACGAATGTTTTCGGTCGGGATATTGCGGGTGCTGCAGTACAACTTTACGAAGTAAGCCGCGCACAAGGCGGACGACGCCAGGAAATAGTCGAACGGACCCGGTGCAGAGCCATCGCCCTTGTAACGGATCGGTTGGTCGGCCACCACCGTGAAGTCATCGAACTTGGCTTCGAGTCGGAGGTTGTCGAGAAAATTGACCTTGATTTCCATGCGGGTTACCAGAATAGCGGGCTAAACAAATTGGCCGCCATTATCCGGCTTTTGAGCGTGAAGTCTTGTGCTTTTGCGCAACGGGGCCTGAGTGGTCAGACACATTTGGCGAACTTCTGAACATCTCGAAGCTGAAGATGTTCTAGATTGAAGAAGTACCGGATCAAGGACGAGCAAATGGACATCTCCAGCCGTGCGACGTCGTTACCCACCCTGCAAGGCTCTGTTACCCGGCGCCTGGCCATTGCAGTGGGCGCGCTGTTCATTGCCGGAGTGATGGCGGCGACCGCTGCGTTGCTCGGCATTGCTACTCAACTGGATGAGGATGACGTCAACGACGTGCGGTTCTATTCGGCCCGGGCGCTGGAAAACCGGATTACCGCATCCAAGAACTACATCACCAGTTACGCCTATTGGACGACAGCGTATGAACGTTTGAGCGGTACGGTCGACACGAACTGGGCGTACACCGAGCAGAACATGGGCAAGACCCTGTTTACCAGCGACGGCTATGACGGTCTGTTCGTGCTGGATCGGGAACGTACCAAATACGCCGTCGTTCGCGGGCAAATGCTCGATGCGCAAATGCCCCAGTTCCTTCATCTTTCGGCGAACAGTCTGGTTGAGCAAGTGCAGAGTCAGCCCGACCTGACCAAGCCCGTCAGTACTTATTCATTGTTCGAAGACTGGCCGGCGCTGGTCACCGCAGCGGCGATCCTTCCCAACGATGAGCGTCCGGTGGGCGAACCACAAATGACCTCGGTGCTGGTATTCGTCGACAAGCTGACGCCCACCAAGCTGCGCAAGATCGGCAGCGGGTACGGGCTGAACAATCTGTCGCTGGCTCCGGACGACAGCATCGACCCGGGCCAGCCCCGCGTCCCGCTGGACAGCACCGGATACAGCCTCGTTGCGGATCTGGAGCGACCGGGCCTGCATCTGCTGTGGTCGTTGTTGCCCACCCTCGGCTCTGCTTTGATTGTGTTGATGGCGCTGACAGCCTGGTTCTTTCGCCATGCGTTGCGTTCCTCGCGCTATGTCGATAACAGCTTTGAAGCGATGCAGGCCTCGAATCAGGCACTGCTGGCGTCCAACCGCGCACTGGAAGCCAGCGAGGAGCGCTTCCGGGCGGTGGCCGAAGCGGCGTCCGACTGGATCTGGGAAGTGGATGAAGCGTTGTCCATTACCTATCTGTCGACCCGGTTCAGTGCAGTCACCGGCTATCCGCAGGCCCAATGGATCGGGAAGCACATCGGGCACTTGCTTGTCTGCGACACCACTCCGCTGGATCTGTGGCTGAAGAAACTCGACGAAGAGAGCAACGCCAGCGACCTGCGCTGCACCTACCGTGACCGCAAGGAACAACAGCGCCACTGCCGCCTCTCGGCCAGGCCCATCGTAGAAAGAGCGGCAGTCGTCGGCTATCGCGGCACGGCCAGCGACATCACCGATGAAGTCGCCGCCCATGCGCAGATCCAGCATCTGTCCTTGCATGACGCGCTGACGGGACTGCCCAACCGCAACAAACTGTCGCGCTATCTGGACGACGCTCTGCTGCTCAAGGAGCACGCCCCGCCGGTGTCGCTGTTGATGATTGACCTGGACAATTTCAAGCCGATCAACGATTCGCTCGGCCACCCCGCCGGCGATGCTGTTTTGCAGGAGGTTGCCGGCCGACTGCGCGAGTGCACGCGCGACCACGATATCGTCGCCCGTCTGGGCGGTGATGAGTTCGTTGTTGTGCTCTGCGGCATGGACACGCATCAGGAGATCGACAGATTCTGCACACGCCTGATCGGCAGCCTGCATCAGCCCATCCTCTTCGAACAGCAACCGTTGCACATCGGCGCCAGTGTCGGAATCGCCCTGAGCCGGCGTCACGGGTACGTGGCCAGTGAGCTGATCCGTTGCGCGGACATTGCGCTGTACCAGGCCAAATCCGAAGGCAAGAACACCTGGTGCTATTTCGAAGCGCACATGAGCGATCAGATCCAGACCCGTCGGCAGATGGAGGACGACCTTCGAAGGGCCCTGACGAACAACGAGTTCGTGCTGCACTATCAACCCCGATACAAGGTCGATGGCAAGGAAATCGTTTCGGTCGAGGCACTGGTGCGCTGGCAGCATCCTGCCAAAGGGTTGCTCGGGCCGGATTTATTCATTCCGCTGGCCGAACAGACAGACCTGATTGTTCCCTTGGGTCGCTGGGTCCTGCGTGAGGCTTGTGAAACGGCACTGACCTGGCCGGCGGACATTCTCCTATCGGTCAACCTGTCACCTGCGCAGTTTGCGATCAGCGATGTGGTCGAAGATGTACGCGAAGTGCTGGTGGGTACTCGCTTCCCGGCCAGCCGGCTGGAGCTGGAAATCACCGAGAACGTAATGCTCAACGACACGGACGGCGCGTTGACCACCATGACTGCGCTCAAGGAACTGGGCGTGCGCCTGAACATGGATGACTTCGGCACCGGTTATTCCTCCCTTGGCTATCTGCGGGCCTACCCGTTCGATGGCATCAAGATCGACAAACGTTTCATTGCCTCCATCAGCACCGGCGCCAATGATCGGGCGGTGGTGCAGGCGATCATCGGACTGGGTAAAGCGATGGGGCTGACCGTGACCGCCGAAGGCGTCGAAACCGAGGAACAACTGGACATTCTGGGCAAGGATCAATGCAACGAAGTCCAGGGTTATTACATGAGTCGCCCGATCGACAAGGCGGCCTTCGCCAGTCTTCTGCAAACATCAAGAGCCGCTGTTGTCGATCCTTCCAGACAGCGAAAAGGCCGGGTGACCTGAGGACGCTGACTCAGCACATCCGCTCAATCGCGGCGCGACGGTTTGCTTCAGTATCCGGCGACTTCCATCACGGCCGGTCACTGACACATGAAAGGTTTCATGCAACCGCGTTTCGCCCTGGCACTGTTGTATTGCGCAATGGCCGACTCGGCATTCGCCAGCGGATTTCTCGACGATGCCAAGACCGAAGTGCTCAGCCGCAACTTCTACCTGAGCAACGACTACCGCTCGCCCTCTCCCGCCGGGAAAAACTACAAACAGGAATGGGCTCAGGGGTTTATAGGCACTTTCGCATCCGGTTTCACGGAGGGAAGCGTCGGGTTTGGCCTCGATGCCCACGCCTTTTATGGTCTGAAACTCGATGGCGGCAAAGGGCACTCCGGCACGGGACTGTTGCCGGTGGACAGTGACGGCCGTAGTGAAAGCGACTATTCCAGTGCCGGCGGTGCGCTGAAGTTGAAGACTTCGAAAACCACCCTCGCCTTCGGTGAAATGACCGTGGAAACGCCGGTGTTCGACACTTCGGACAAACGCCTGCAACCGGAATACGCCACGGGGTTTCTGCTCGACAGCCGCGAGATCGAAAACGCGCGCGTTGTGGCCGGGCGTTTCACGGCGTTCAAGAATCAGGACAGCTCTTCCGGCAGAGGCGACTTTCAGGGCTATGGCGCCAGTACCCAAGGCGAAAGCATCAGCTTTGTCGGCACCGACCTGTTCAGCGACAGCCCGGTGGGCGGTGCGCTGTATGCGTCCGATCTGAGCGACACCTGGCGCCAGTACTACGCCAACCTGCATTTCAAACAGTCCGGTCTGCTGCTCGACGCCAACGTCTACCACACCCGCGACACCGGTCAGGCACTGGCCGGCGACATCGACAACACCGCGTTCAGCCTCTCGGGCAAATACACCTTCGGTGCCCACGCGGTGATGCTCGGCTGGCAACGCATCAATGGCGACACGCCGTTCGATTTTGTCGGTGGCGATTCGATTTACCTGGCCAACTCGATCAAATACGCCGACTTCAACGGTGCCCACGAGCGCTCCTGGCAAGCGCGCTACGACCTCGATCTCGGGGCCTTCGGCATTCCCGGGCTGAATTTCATGACCCGCTACGTCGCCGGCAGTCATATCGACGGCACCCACGCGCCCAAGGGCGGCGCCTATAACCCGTTTGACGCGGACAGCGGCCAATACCAGCCACAGCAAGGGGACGGCGGCAAACACTGGGAGCGCGACATCGATCTGCGCTACATCGTCCAGTCCGGCGCGGCCAAGGATCTGTCGCTGCAGCTGTCCCATGTTTCGCACCGGGCCAACAGCGCCCAGGCGGGCGATGACATCGACCGGATCTACGTGGTGATCCAGTACCCGTTGGGCTTTTGAGGGAAATTGGCGGAAGGCAGCCGGAGTCGAACCTGCCCGGGAACGGATGCCGTCCCCAACCGGGTTTGAAGCCCGGCCGCGCCACCGGGCGCGATTGCCTTCCTTGAACTCAGTCGGCGCCGGGGTTGGCCAGCGTACTGTCGGTACGGATTTGCCGGCCTTCGCCGACGCGCCGGGTCAGGCCCAGCCGATCGAAGTATTCGAGGATCTGAATACTGCGCTTGCGTCCCAAGCCTAGCGCATCGCGGAATGCCGTGACTTCGATCTGTGGATTTTCTTCGGCCAGGCGCAGCAGGACTGCTGCCATTTGCCGCAGCGTGATGTCGGTGACAAACAGGTCGCGCACCACTTGATGCATCACGCCGAGGCGCGCCAGTTTGCGCAGCAGCAAACGCACGATCGCATCTTCCTGACCGACGACTTTCGCCACATCACGAACCCACGGCGGATCGAAACCAGCCTGCTCGAACAATGGCTGCAGCGCCTGCCACAGGGTTTCGTCGTCGGCGCTCAGGCGCACCTGATGATCTGGCAAATGCAGCCACGGGCCGCTGGCGACCAGTGAACCGGCGCCGAGCAGTTCTTCCAGCAGGCTGATGAAGGTCGCGCGTTCGAGGCTCAAACCGCTGAAACGCCGCAGACGGTCGCGGTCCGGGCCCATCTGATCGGGCTCCAGCTCATGAAAGCGCGCCAGCTGTTCCAGCAAAGTGAACTTGAGCATGCCCCAGCGCTGCGCATTGAACAGCACCGGGCCCTGACGGGTTTCGATCAGGCGAACGTTTTCCGGCAGTGACCAACTGTCACGCGGACGATTGAACTGGCGCTCCAGGCGCTGCGGATCGAGGCCGCTTTCGCTGTATTCCAGCAGCGTCGGTAAAGCCTGTTCCAGCTCGGAGCTGATCGCCAGCACACGCAGTTGCGCCAGCCGTTCCGGGCTGCGCCGTTGGCGGGCCGGGGCGAAAGGATCGAGCACACGCCCGCCGCCGAGCGTTCGCTGGGCGCTGGCGTCACGCAGGATCAGCGGATCACCGTGGACGCCGTGCACCGGGACGTTGGTCAGCAGTTGCGCAAACATGCGCTCGCCAGGTGCCAGGCTTGAACCCTCCAGCAAGGCGACCCGGGCGATCACGTCCTGCGTGCCGAGGTGCAGGTGCACTGGCTGGAAGTGCTGGAAAACCCGCTCGCCCGACAGCAGCCGGAATTCGATATCCAGCCGCTGGGTCGGTGCGTGCAGCCATTCGGCGAGCAACCATTGGCCGCGATGGATCTGCCCGAGTTCCAGACGATCCGCGCTGATGTTCAGGGCCACACGCTGGCCGGCGAAGGCTTGTTCGGCGGCTTGATTCTGCGCGTGCAGGCCCCTGACCCGCACGGTTTTGCCCGCCGGGCCGAGGCTGAGTTTGTCACCGATCGCAACCGAGCCCGAAAGCGCCGTCCCCGTCACCACGATACCGGCGCCGGCGACACTGAACGCGCGGTCGATGGCCAGGCGAAACCCGCCTTCGCGACTGCGCTCCTCTGCGTCTATCTCCAGCAATGTCTGGCGCAGCGCATCGACGCCCACGCCCGTCACGCTGGAAACCATCAGCAACGGTGCTTCGGCATAGGGCCCGGTTGCCAGCAGGCTTTCAACTTGCCGGCGGACCTCTTCTACCCTGCCCGCCTCGACCCGGTCGCACTTGGTAATTGCCACCAGCGCCCGTGGAATGCCCAGCAGCTCGACTATCGCCAGATGTTCGCGGGTCTGCGGCATCACGCTGTCATCCGCCGCCACTACCAGCAACACCAGATCGATGCCTTGGGCTCCGGCCAGCATGTTGTGGGTGAATTTCTCGTGGCCCGGCACGTCGATGAAACCGGTCAGCCCGGCGCCGGGCGCCAGTTCTGCGTACAGATAACCAAGGTCGATGGTCATCCCGCGTTCGCGCTCCTGCGGGCGGCGGTCGCCGGTTTGCCCGGTCAGCGCTTCGAGCAGTGACGTCTTGCCGTGGTCGATGTGCCCTGCCGTGCCGACGATCACGTTTGCAACTGCCCGAGTTGCGCCTGCCACGCCGGCTCATCGTCGAGTTGCCGCAGATCCAGCCAAAGCGCATCGTCATCGATACGCCCGAGCACCGGGATCGGCAACGCGCGCAGCGCGGCCTCAAGATTGAGCAAACAACGCCCGCGCAGGCGCTTCGATACTTGCGGGCGCAGGCACAATGCCGCGCTTGGCAGACGCGCCACCGGTTGGCTGCCGCTGCCGATCATGCCCAACGCGGGCTCCGCCGAGACGGTCCAACCCTCGCCCAACAACTCGGACAAGGCCGGTTGCAAACGTTCGGCCTGGGCCAGAATCTCGGCTTGCGGGCGGGTCAGCAGGCGCAGGCTCGGCAAGCGCTCGGCCAGCCGATCCGGGTTGCGATAGAGTCCGAGCACGGCTTCGAGTGCGGCCAGGGTGAGTTTGTCGACCCGCAACGCGCGTTTCAGCGGGTTCTTCTTGATCTTCGCGATCAGGTCCTTGCGCCCGACGATCACTCCCGCCTGCGGCCCGCCGAGCAATTTGTCGCCGCTGAAGGTGACGATGTCGGCGCCATCGAGCAGCGCCTGACGCACCGTCGGTTCCGCCGGCAGACCCCAGCGGGTCAGGTCCAGCAGGCTGCCGCTGCCAAGATCTTCCAGCAATGGCAGATCATGCCGATGGGCCAATGTCGCCAGTTCGGAGGTCGGAACCCGGGCGGTGAAGCCTTCGATGCTGTAATTGCTCGCGTGCACGCGCATGATCAGGCCACTGCGTGGGCTGATTGCCGCCTCGTAGTCGCGGGCGTGGGTGCGATTGGTGGTGCCGACCTCGTGCAGGCGCACGCCGGCGCGGCTCATGATGTCGGGGATGCGGAACGCGCCGCCGATCTCGATCAGCTCGCCCCGGGAAATGATGCCTTCCTTGCGCGCGCCGAGGCTGTTGAGGGTCAGCAGCACGGCGGCGGCATTGTTGTTGACCACGGTCACGGCTTCGGCGCCGGTCAGTTCGCGGATCAGGCCTTCGATCAGGTCGTCGCGGTCACCGCGCTTGCCGCTGGCCAGATCGAACTCCAGATTCAAGGGATAGCGCGCCGCCAGTTGCACCGCTTCAATGGCTTCTTCGGGCAACAAGGCCCGGCCGAGGTTGGTGTGCAGCACGGTGCCGGTCAGATTGAACACCCGGCGCACCTGGCTGCGCTGCTTCAGCGCCAGACGTTCGGCGACTCTCCCGGCCAGCGCTTCAGGGCTGATTTCAACGGCGGTCAGTTGCCCCGCCACCACGGCTTCGCGCAAGTCATCCAGTAACTGGCGAAACCCCGTCAACAGCGCCTCACGCCCATAACGCTCGGCCAATGGCTGGCACGCCGGGTGGCGCAACAGGCTGTCAATCGACGGTAACCGCAGGGCAACACTTACGGACATCAGGCACTCCCGAAATCGAAATACGCCTGATGATGTTAGACCACCCTGCTTCTAGCGCAGCGCGGCCCTCTGAACCGGCACATAGGTTTGACTCAGGTCCGTGGCCCAGCCATCGAGTACGGCCTTGACGTTATCGGGCGTCATGACCTGTTTGTCGTTCTCCAGCGGCACGCCCTTGCCCTTGCGCACCACCTCGGCCACGACCTCCCCGGTCGAACCGTCCTCGAAGGACACTTCCGTGGCGATCTCACTGTCCCGGTCACGAATGCCTGTAGCGGTGCTCACACCGGCCGCGACCAGCGTCACCGGCAGCCATTCATAAAAACGCAGGCCCTGAGTACTGGCGGCAACCTGGGTGATGGCCGGTTTGACGATCAACGTGTTCGGGCCGGGTTTCGATGCCAGCGGCAGCACCTTGCCCAGCTCCAGTCTGAGGGCTGCATCGTAGTAATGCGTCACGCCCGACAAGGTGCTTTGCGGAATACGCTGCGAAGGCTGGGGCCGTGGATAAAACTCGCTCGGCGCCAGGTAAACCTGGGTGTAACGGCCCCTCGCCAGAGTCGGGCTGACCCAACTCAGAATCTTCTGCCCCGAAGCAGTCTGCCCTTCCTTGAGCACGCTGTAATCCCGGAGAAACCCGGCCTGCGGCTCCGCCGGTAGCTTCTTGCTGCTGCACGCCGACAGGCTGAGGGTGGCGGCAAACAACACGGCCAGTGAGCGATGGTTACTCATCGAGGGTGTTTCCTTTTTCAGGCGTGGACGTGGTTGTGCGGGGTGTTATCGGAGCATTCGATGCGCAACTGGCCGTGGGTCATGATCCATTGGATGAATTCGGCGGTAGGAATCGTGTGCAGGTATTCGACCCAATGGGCCTCGGTCGGGCTGAACCGTTCGAAATAGCGGCGCAGGATCAACTGACTCTGATCGTTGGCCAGCCCCAGGCACGTCTCCTGGAACAGGATCGGCGTGTCCGGGCCCGGTGCGGTGGTGCGCTGGGTCAGGATCAACGGGCGCACGGCGCCATGGTCCCGGGTGATGTAGCCGCTGTTCATGTCCTTCATGTTGAGCCCCCTTGGTTGGAAGGCGTGCAGAGTGCCTGCGGATGTTTGCCCGACGATGTCCGGCTGATGTCCGCGCTGAAGGAATGTTGCAGGATTGAAATATATGACCGGCGCATCGAAATGGTTTTAGATGCGCTTCTTTTTGGGTTCATGGATTGCGCAAACGTGAGCAGATTGCTGATCGTCGATGACGACGGGGAAATTCTGTCCTTGCTGAAGAAGTTCTTCGTTCAGCACGGTTATCAGGTCGATGTCGCCGCCCATGGCGAGGCCATGTGGGCGGCCATTGCGCAGGCGCGGCCGGACACGATCATCCTCGACCTGATGCTGCCCGGCGAAGGCGGCCTTAGCCTGTGCCAGAAGGTCCGGGCGCAGATGGGCATCCCGATCATCATGCTCACGGCCATGGCCGAGCTGAGCGACCGGATCGTCGGCCTGGAATTGGGCGCCGACGACTACCTGACCAAACCCTTCGCCCCGCAGGAGTTGCTGGCCCGGGTGCGCGCCCTGCAACGTCGGGTCGGTGAGAACACGCCGTCCGGCACCGAGCCTTCACGGCCGGTCATGGCCTTCGCCGGTTGGCATCTGGACATCACCTGCCGTGAACTGCGCTCGCCCGACGGCGTGATGATTCCGATGTCCGCTGGCGAATTCGACCTGCTGCTGGTGCTGCTCGAACACCCGCAACGCATCCTGACCCGCGAACAACTGATAGACCTGACCCACGGTCAGGGCCACGACGCCTATGACCGCAGCATCGACGTGCAGATCAGCCGGCTGCGGCGCAAGATCGAACCGGACAGCAAACGCCCGGACCTGATCCGTACCGTGCGCAACGGCGGCTACATGTTCACCGCCAAGGTCAGCCGCTCATGATCGGCCGGATGCTGCGGCGCGACACCCTCAGCCGGCGGATTGCCCTGACAATCGTCGCGGCCATGCTCGCTTCGCTGCTGCTCAATGCGCTGTTCGTTCAGGTCGCCGGCATCTGGGCCCGGCCGCCGATCGAGCGCACCGGGCTGCTTGAACAGATCGCCGCCACTACCCGAGTGATCGAAGCAGCGCCGGCAAGCTTGCGCCCGCAACTGGCCAGCGCCGCCAGCAGCCCGATGCTTGAGGTGTTGTGGAAACCCCGTCGAGTCGACTTCGGTCTGCCGGGGGAAGGCGCGCAAGTCGAGGCAGGAAAGATCCCGGCGCTGCGGCAATTGCTTGGCGATGACCGGCAGATCGACGTGTTCAACCCCGACGACTGGCCCGCCGGCAGCCCTAGCGCGCATTACATGGCGCTGGTGCGGTTGGCGGATGACAGCTGGCTGTCGTTCACGCCGCCGGAGCGCAGTTGGGGCTTGAGTCTGAACGTGCGGATTGCCGTGATCGTTGCCCTGGGGCTGGTCGCCACGTTGTTGGTCGCCTGGCTGGCCACACGCCAACTGGCCCAGCCGTTACAGCGCTTTGCCCATGCGGCGCGGCGTTTTGGTGGGGACCTGAAAGCGCCGCCGATCCATCTCGAAGGCCCGCACGAAATCCGTCAGGCCATCGTCGCCTTCAACACGATGCAGGCGCAGATCCAGCATTTCATTGGCGAACGCACCCACATGCTCGCCGCCATCTCCCACGACTTGCGCGCCCCGCTGACCCGGATGCGTCTGCGCAGCGAATTCATGGAAGACCTCGACCATCAGGGCAAACTGATCCGCGACATCGAGGAAATGCAATCGATGATCAACGCCGCCCTGGCGTTCTTCCGGGAAGACACTCACCTGGAGCAATCCACCGCGTTCGATCTGTCGGAGTTGCTGCAAACCATCGTCGATGACTACCGCGATCAGCACATCGACATTGGTTTCATCGGTCCGGCACACGTGGTGTACGACGGCCGGCCGCTGGGCATCAAACGGGTCATCGTCAATCTGCTGGATAACGCCGTGAAATACGGACAGCGCCCGAGTGTGGTGCTCAGTTGCGATGACGCATCGATTCGCATCGAGGTCATTGACGAGGGGCCGGGAATTCCCGAGGACGCGCTGGAGCGGGTGTTCGATCCGTTCTTCCGACTCGAGACCTCGCGCAACCGCGACACCGGCGGCGTCGGGCTGGGTCTCTCGGCGGCACGGGGGATCATTCGGGAACAGGGTGGCGAGCTGAGTCTGCGCAATCGCCGCAGCGGCGGCTTGCGCGCACGGGTTGAGCTGCCGCATCGCTGAGGCTTATTCGTCGCCGGGCGCCAGCAACAGATTCGGCGCCAGACGCTGATAACCGTCCTGAGCCAGGCGCATGTCGAGCAACAGGCTGCCCAGATCCGCCGACAGCGCCTCGCCCTCCCCGTCGTTCTCCAGATACAGCAACTTCAGGTAGCTGTTGCAGCCCGGACAGACTTCGGCGCGCAACGGCGCCTGATTGGCGCCGTGGCGGTCATCCTCGAGGCTCAGGTATTCAAGCCCTTTGCTCTGCTCGCAATACACGCACTTGACCCGCACCACATGCCATTCGCAGGCGCACAGCGAACACACCAGATAACGCAGGCCGTTGTGCTTGCCGCGATGGCGGATCACCCCGGCCATGGCCGGCGAGCCACAGGCCGGGCACTGGCTGAGGCTGTCGCCGGGCGTCAGTTGCAGGTTTGGTGCGCTGAGCAGCCAGTGACTCCACGCCGCTTGCAATGCCGCCCCGAGAAACGGCACCAGCGCCGCCGGCACCAGCGAATACTGGCCGCTGACCAGCGCCACCGCCCAGGCGCGCAACTGGCCGGGGCTGGCAATACGCAGTTTGGTCACAGCTTCGACCACCGCTGGTTGTTCGGGAGCGACATAGCGCTGGAGCAAGGCTTCGAGATAAAGCTGCCAGGCGTCTTCGCGAATCAGGGTGTCGGCGGCGAACGGCGGCATGCCGTGTTGCCGACAGACTTCCAGCCGCTGTTCATCAAGCGGCGCGGTCGAGGGCGGATCATCGAGGATCTGCTGCTGGACCCGGCACAAACCGGCAATCAAGCGCAGGTAATCGGCCAGCGGATGCCCTTCGGCCAAACGTTCCAGACGCTGGGCGCGCAGCATGAACAGGTTGTGCGGCGGCAGGTGCAGAAACGGCGGCGAACTGGCCGCCGCTTCGATTTCTCCGGGTTCGAGGATGGTTGGCAACTGTCAGCCCTTTTTCGTGACCGGTCGCTCTGGCGGATTTTTGCTTTCCACCTCGCGATACCAGAGTGCATGGTGTTTCCTGGCCCAGGCGCGACTGACCCATCCGTGCATCATTGCGTCCACCGAGCCCTTGATCCAGATCCCGGCATAGATGTGAACGATGATGCTCAGGATCAGCACAAACCCCGCCAGAGCGTGCAGCAACATCGCCCAGCGGATCGTGGTGATGCCGAAGTAATGACTGAAATATGCGCGCCAGATCACCAGTCCCGTGAACAGCAATCCGAGCATGCACAGCAGTAAAGTCCAGAACAGCAGCTTTTGCCCGGCGTTGTACTTGCCCACCGCCGGCACGGTTTCCTCGTCGTTGACCAGCACCCGGTCAATGCGTCGCAGCCACTTCCAGTCGTTGTCGATGAAGAAGTTCGAGCGCCAGAAACGGAACACCAGGCCAAGGAAGAACACGAACATCAGCACGCCCATGAACGGGTGCAGGATCCGCGTCCACGGCCCGCCGCCAAACAGGTGGGTCAGCCAGAACATCGACGGATGAAACAACGCCAGCCCCGACAGCCCGGCCATGAAGAACAGGATCGCCACCAGCCAGTGATTGGTGCGTTGGTTGGCGGTGTAGCGCAGGATCGTCTTGTTGCTCATGGCCGGCCCTCCTCGCGTGGGTCGAAGGTGTGCACCGCCGGATCGACGACGTGCACCGAGGTGTCGGGCGGTTCGGGATGTTCATCTTCCTCGACCCGGTTCGGGCCGATCCGCACGTAATGGAAGAACCCGGCCAGCACCGCCGCGCCCATGGCCAGCAACGCCAGCGGTTTGCTGATGCCTTTCCACAGGCCCACCAGCGGACTGATCTCGGGATTGTCCGGCAGACCGGCGTAAATTTTCGGGGTGTCGGCGTGGTGCAGCACGTACATGACGTGGGTGCCGCCGACGCCTGCCGGGTCATACAGGCCAGCGTTGTCGAAACCACGGCTTTTCAGGTCGACGATGCGTTCGGCAGCGTGGGTCTTCATGTCGTCCTTGGTGCCGAACACGATGGCGCCGGTCGGGCAGGTTTTCACGCAGGCCGGTTCCAGCCCCACCGCCACCCGGTCCGAACACAGGGTGCATTTGTAGGCCTTGTGATCTTTTTGCGAAATGCGCGGGATGTTGAACGGGCAACCGGTGATGCAATAACCGCAGCCGATGCAGTGGTCCTGATCGAAATCGACGATGCCGTTGGCGTGCTTGATGATTGCTCCGGGGCTGGGGCACGCCGCCAGGCAACCGGGCTCGGCGCAGTGCATGCAGCCGTCCTTGCGGATCAGCCATTCGAGGTTACCGGCGTCGGTTTCGTGCTCGGTGAAGCGCATCAGCGTCCATGAATCGGCGCTCAGATCCTGCGGATTGTCGTAGGTGCCGTGGTTGTGGCCGACCTCGTCGCGCAGCTCGTTCCATTCCGAGCACGCGACCTGACACGCCTTGCAACCGATGCATTTGGTGGTGTCGATCAGCTTGGCCACCTGTTCCTGGCCGCGTATCGAAGGCGCCGGGGTCGTGGTGGCCGAGCGGGCAATGATGTCTTGGCTGGCCATCTAAAGATTCTCCATCAGAGCTTCTCCACGTTGACCAGGAATGACTTGGATTCCGGGGTCTGTGTATTGCCATCGCCGAGGAACGGCACCAGGGTGTTGGTCAGGTAACCGTGGCGCGTCAGGCCGGTGAAACCCCAGTGCAGCGGAATGCCGATCTGGTGCACCACCTGATTGTTGACCTGCAACGGCCGGATCCTTTTGGTCACCACCGCCACCGCTTCAATGAACCCGCGTTTGCAGCTGACCCGCACCCGGTCGCCGGCAGCGATGCCCTTCTCCTTGGCCAGCACTTCGCCGATTTCCACGAACTGCTCGGGTTGGGCAATCGCGTTCAACTTGCAGTGCTTGCTCCAGAAGTGGAAGTGCTCGGTCAGCCGGTAGCTGGTGGCGGCGTACGGGTAATCCTTGGCCACGCCGAGGCTGTCCCACACCGAATCGAAGATCCGCGCCGCCGGGTTGCTGGTGGCTTTCTTGTTGTCCGGATGCAGCGGGTTGATGCCGATCGGCGTTTCGAACGGCTCGTAATGCTCGGGGAATGGCCCTTCGTTCATCTTGTCGACGGCGAAGAACCGCGCCACGCCTTCGGGGTTCATTATGAACGGGTTCATCCCGGCTTCCGGCGGCACGTCGGCCTTGTAGTCCGGCACGTCGGTACCGCCCCACGTCTTGCCGTTCCACCAGACCAGGCGTTTTTTCGGATCCCACGGCTTGCCCGCGACGTCCGCCGAGGCGCGGTTGTACAGAATCCGCCGGTTGGCCGGCCAGGCCCACGCCCAGCCCTGATGCTGATGCATGCCGTAAGGGTCGTTGTTGTCGCGGCGGGCCATCTGGTTGCCGGCTTCGGTCCAGCTGCCGCAGAAGATCCAGCAGCCGGACGCGGTGCTGCCGTCATCCTTGAGCTGGGCGAACCCGGCCAGTTGCGAATTGCCCTTGATCGCCGCACCCGTGGCGTCGGTGAAGTCAGTGGTGGCGTAGCCGTTGACCTCTTTGGCGATCTCTTCCGGCGAGGGTTCTTCGGCGATCTTGTACGGCCACGACAGTTTCAACAGCGGATCGGCGAATTTGCCGCCCTCGGCCTGATAGCGCTCACGCAGGCGCAGGAACAGTGCACTCATGATCTGCACGTCGGTGCGCGCCTCGCCGGGGCCGTCGGCACCTTTCCAGTGCCATTGCAGCCAGCGGCTGCTGTTGACCAGCGAGCCGTCCTCTTCGGCAAAACAGGTGGTCGGCAGGCGGATCACTTCAGTCTGGATGTCAGCGCTCTTCACATCGTTGAACGGCCCGACGTGTTCCCAGAACTGCGAGGTTTCGGTGGCCAGCGGGTCCATCACCACCAGCCATTTCAGTTTGGCCAGTGCCGCCATCACCCGGTTCTTGTCCGGCAACGCGGCAATCGGGTTGAAGCCCTGGCACATGTAGCCATTGACCTTGCCCTGCCCCATCAGATCGAACACCTTGAGGATGTCGTAGTTGGGGATGTCGAGCTTCGGCAAGTAGTTGTAGGCCCATTGGTTTTCGGCGGTGGCATTGGCGCCGTACCAGGCTTTCATAAGGCTGACGTGGAACTTGCTGTAGTTCTGCCAGTAGGACAATTGCCCCGGACGTAGCGGTACTTGCGTGCGTTTATGGATGTAGGCCGCGTAATCCTGCTCGGCGTCGGTCGGCAGGGTCAGGTAACCCGGCAGCGCGTTGGACAGCAGGCCGAGGTCGGTCAGGCCCTGAATATTCGAGTGCCCGCGCAAGGCGTTGACCCCGCCGCCGGGCATGCCGACGTTGCCCAGCAACAGTTGCACCATCGCTGCGCTGCGGATGATCTGCGAGCCGATCGAGTGCTGGGTCCAGCCCAGTGCATAAAGAATCGTCATGGTCTTGCCCGGTGCCGAGCAAGTTGCGATTTCCTCCCAGATCTTTTTCATTGCATCGACCGGCATGCCGCAGATCTGGCTCGCCAGGTCGATGTTGTAGCGGCTGTAATGCTGCTTCATCAGTTGATAGACGCAGCGGGGGTCCTGCAGGGTCGGGTCGACTTTGACGAAGCCGTCATCCCCCAGTTCGTAACCCCAGGTGGATTTGTCGGTGTAGCTGCGTTTGGCCGCGTCGTAGCCGGTGAACAGTCCGTCCTCGAAGCCGAAACCGGCTCTGACGATGAACGACACGTCGGTGTAGTTGCGCACGTATTCGTGCTGGATCTTGTCCTCGGTCAGCAGGTAATTGATCAGCCCGCCCATGAACGCGATGTCGCTGCCGGTGCGGATCGGCGCGTAGTAATCGGCCACGGACGCGGTCCGGGTAAACCTCGGATCGACCACAATCAGCCGCGCGGCGTTGTGCGCCTTGGCTTCGGTCACCCATTTGAAGCCGCAAGGATGGGCTTCTGCTGCGTTGCCCCCCATCACCAGGATCAGATTCGCGTTGGCGATATCGGTCCAGGTGTTGGTCATGGCTCCACGGCCGTACGTCGGGGCAAGACTTGCCACCGTCGGACCGTGTCAGACACGCGCCTGGTTATCGAACCCCAGCATGCCGAGACTGCGCACCACCTTGTGGGTGATGTAACCCGCTTCGTTGGACGCCGCCGACGCCGCGAGGAATCCGGTGGTCAGCCAGCGATTCACTGTCTGCCCTTGCGCGTTCTGCTCGACGAAATTGGCATCGCGGTCGGCCTTCATCAGGTCGGCGACGCGGTCGAGGGCTTCGTCCCAGGTGATCCGGGTCCATTCGCTGCTGCCGGGCTTGCGCACCTGCGGGTACTGCAAGCGGCCGGGGCTGTGAATGAAGTCCAGCAGGCCGGCGCCTTTCGGGCACAAAGTGCCGCGGTTGACCGGGTGGTCGGCGTCGCCCTCGATATGGATGATGTTTTGCGCAACGTTCTTCGCGGCATCGCCCTGGCTGTACATGATCAAGCCGCAACCGACCGAGCAATACGGGCAGGTGTTGCGGGTTTCATGGGTGTGGGCAAGCTTGAAGTGGCGCACCTGCTCGGCGAAGGCCTGCGTCGGGGCCATGCCCAACGCGCCCAGGCTAGAGCCTGCAAGGCCGATACCGGCGACCTTGAAGAACTGACGACGGCTGAGATCCATCGTGCACTCCTGATCAGGTGGAACCCGGTACTTGAGCCGGGTTTGTTCTGGACAACCACGGTTGCGGCAGACGAGTGCCGACTTTTTCACTGTAGACAACGCCCCGGTCGTCTGTGTAAAAACCGACCGTCGGCCATTCATCGGTCACAAGTTCGCGCCCACAGGGGATGGGGGTTTATCATCGCCGGCACGACCCATCTCCGCCTTCAGAGACCGCGCATGACTTTCGATTTTGATCAGGTATTCGACCGCCACGACACCGGCAGCACCAAGTGGAGCCGCTACCCGGCCGACGTGTTGCCGATGTGGGTCGCTGACATGGATTTCGCCGCGCCGCCGGTGGTCATCGAGGCGCTGCAACAACGCCTGTTGCACCCATTGGTTGGCTACAGCGTGGCCCAGGACAACCTGCGCGAGGCCATCGTCGCCGACCTCTGGAACAAGTTCGCCTGGCGGGTCAAAACGCAGGAGCTGATCTTCCTGCCAGGTGTCGAATCGGGTTTCAACATGGCGCTCAAGGCGCTGGTGCAACCGCAGCAGAACGTCGTGGTGCAAACCCCGAACTACCCGCCGCTGCGCCATGCACCGGGCCATTGGGGGCTGAACAAGGTCGAGCTGGAATTCAACGCCCAGGCCGACGGCAGCTACGCCACCCCGCTGGACGCACTGCGTGAATCCCTGACCGGTGGCGGCGCCCTGCTGCTGAGCAACCCGCACAACCCGATCGGCAAGGTCTTTGGCCGTGAAGAACTGCAAGCGGTGGCGGACATCTGCATGGCGCAGGATGCCTGGATCATCTCCGACGAGATCCACGCCGAGCTGTGCTACGACGGCCGCGTACACATTCCGACCGCCTCCCTGAGCCCGGAAATCGCCCGGCGCACCATCACCCTGATGTCGGCGAGCAAGGCCTACAACATTGCCGGCCTCAAGACCTCGTTCATGATCATCCAGGACGCCGCCCTGCGCGAACGCGTCAACCACGCCCGCTGCGGGATGGTCGACAGCGTCAACCCGCTGGGCATGGAAGCCACGCGCGTGGCCTACAGCGAGGCCGGCCCATGGCTTGAAGCGCTGAAACACTACCTGCAAGCCAACCGTGACTGGCTGGTGGACGCCGTGCGCAACCGCTTGCCCGGCGTGACCATCAATGTGCCGCAAGGCACGTATCTGGCCTGGCTCGACTGCTCGGCGCTGGATCTGGACGACCCGCAGAAATTCTTCCTGGACCACGCCCGCGTCGGCCTCAGCCCGGGCCTGGATTTTGGCGATCACAGCCAGCAGTTCGTGCGCCTGAACTTCGGCTGTCCGCGTTCGATGCTGGAAGAAGGCATTGCGCGAATGGAGCAAGCCCTCAAGTCCCGGTAATCAAGTCAGGGCGAACCCAAGCGTCAATCCGATCGAACTCACCGCAAACGGGCCGGGTCAACCGGCCTACCTGCCCTGAGACCCGGAGATTGACGATGACTGACTATCCAAAACCCCCGTTCCCGAAACAGGCGCAAGCGGTTCCTGGCTCCCAGCGCAAGATGGAGCCCTACCCCGATTGCGGCGAGCAAAGCTACACCGGCTCCGGTCGGCTGGCCGGCAAGATCGCCCTGATCACCGGTGCCGACAGCGGCATCGGCCGTGCGGTGGCCATTGCCTTCGCCCGCGAAGGTGCTGACGTAGCGGTCGCCTATCTGAATGAACATGAAGATGCCAAGGAAACTGCGCGCTGGGTCGAGCAGGCCGGTCGCCAGTGCCTGTTGCTGCCCGGTGATATTGCCCAGAAAGCCCAGTGCCAGGCGTTGGTGGATCAAACTGTCGAGCGCTTCGGCCGCGTCGACGTGCTGGTCAACAACGCGGCCTTCCAGATGACCCACGAAACTTTCGAGGAGATTCCCGACGACGAATGGGTGATGACCTTCGACGTCAACATCACCGCGATCTTCCGCCTGTGTCAGGCCGCCATCAAACACATGGGCCCCGGCGCTTCGATCATCAACACCAGTTCGGTCAACTCGGACATGCCCAAAGCCACCCTGCTCGCCTACGCCACCACCAAAGGCGCCATTGCCAATTTCACCGGCGGACTGGCGCAGATGCTCGGCCCGCGGGAGATCCGCGTGAACTGCGTGGCACCGGGGCCGATCTGGACGCCCCTGATCGTCTCGACCATGCCGGATGAGGAAGTGCAGAACTTCGGCGAGCACACGCCACTCGGGCGGCCCGGCCAGCCGGTGGAAGTCGCGCCGATCTACGTGCTGCTGGCGTCGGATGAAGCCAGCTACATCACCGGCCAGCGCTATGGCGTGACCGGCGGCAAACCGATGCTCTGAACCGTCTGCCGAAAAAAGTGAACCGCTGGGCAAGACGGCCTCTCCATACCTTCATGGCCCGTTCGGGTTGCGAGAGATCAGGAGGTCGTCATGTCCGCACCTATCGTCAAGCTCTTCACCCAGCCGAACTTCGCCTGGACCGACATCCGCCGCGAAGAAGAGGCGCATCCGCGTCATTACCTGGCTCACCTGTTGTTGCTGGCCCTCGTCCCGGCGGTGTGCCTGTTCATCGGCACCACGTATGTCGGCTGGAGCCTGGCTGTGGGTGAAACCGTCAGGCTCAGCAGTGCCAGCGCCTTGCAGCTGAGTGTCCTGCTCTACATCACCATCGTGGTCGGCGTGGCGATCATAGGCGGATTCATCCGCTGGATGTCACGGACCTTCGATGCCCGGCCGACGCTCAACCAGTGCATCGGTTTCGCGGCGTATACCGTCACCCCGTTTTTCCTTGCCGGTCTCGCCGGCCTGTACCCGAGCCGCTGGCTGGCGGTGCTGGTGCTTGGCGCGGCCTCGATCTATTCGACGTTTCTGTTGTTCGTCGGCCTGCCGACCTTCATGCACGAGCGCAAGGAACAGGGTCTGCTGTACTCGGCCAGCGTCTGGGGTGTCGCGCTGCTGGTGCTGGTAACGTTGTTGGTGTCGATGATTCTGCTGTGGTTCAACGTGCTGACGCCGGAATACCTGCGCACACCTGTGAGCTAGGCCGGTCATGTCGCGGCGGCATCCAACCGGCGCGGCGGGCTGCCCGTCGTGACCTTCATCATTTGGGTCGCCGTGCTCGGCGCCGTGCTGCTGACCCTCGCCCTGACGTCGTCCTACCTGCGCTGGATGCCGGTGACGACGTCGGCGGTGTGCCTGTTGCTGGGTATCGGCATCGGTCCGGTCGGGCTTGATCTGCTGGAGTTGCCGCTGGATAAAGCCTCTAAGTGGATGGAACACCTGACCGAAGTCGCGGTGCTGTTTTCCCTGTTCGTCTGCGGTTTGAAGCTGCGTTTGCCGCTGCGCGACAAGCGCTGGCGGATCGCATTCGGCCTGGCGGGCCCGGTGATGGTCTTGACCATCATCGGCGTGTGCCTGCTGTTGCACTTTGGCCTGCACATGCCGTGGGGGCCTTCGTTGCTGATCGGCTCGATCCTCGCCCCGACCGACCCGGTGCTCGCGGCGCTGGTGCAGGTCAACGATGCGCGGGACGTCGACAGCGTACGGTTCGGCCTGTCCGGTGAGGCCGGGCTCAATGACGGGATAGCCTTTCCCTTCGTGATCCTCGGCCTGTTACTGCTGAACGGTGAAGGTTTTGCCGCCGAATGGCCCGACTGGGTGCTGCGCAGCCTGCTCTGGGCCGTGCCCGCCGGATTGCTCTGCGGTTACTGGATGGGCCGCGGCATCGGCCGCCTGACCTTGTCACTGCGCATCCGCAACGATGACAGCACCCTCAGCCCCAACGACTATCTGGCGCTGGCGTTGATCGCGCTGGCCTACGTGGTGGCCGAATCCATTGGTGGCTACGGGTTTCTGTCGGTGTTCGCCGCCGGCCTGGGGTTGCGGCAGGAGGAAGTCAAATCCACCGGTGCCCACCAACCGCCCGCCGAGCATCTGGTGCAACCGGTGGTCGGCCATCAGAACGTCGAGCCGCAGCACGCGGTGCACGGAGATACCGAACGACTGGAAGACAGTCAGGTGGCCGCCGGCATCATGATGGGCGACATGCTCGCCTTCGGCGGTCTGGTCGAGCGGGCGATGGAGGTGTTTCTGGTCACCCTGCTGGGCGTGGTGCTGGTCAGTCACTGGGACTGGCGGGCGCTGTTGGTCGGCGGCGTGCTGTTCTGTGTCATTCGCCCCGTCTGTGTGGGGTTGATGCCGTGGGGATCGCTATTGGCGGGACGCCAAAGATTGCTGATCGGCTGGTTCGGCATTCGTGGCATCGGCAGTCTGTTCTACCTCTTCTATGCGCTGAACCATGGGCTGGGCGACAGCGTGGCCACGCTGTGTACCGACCTGACCCTGTCGGTCGTGGCGCTGAGCATTCTGCTGCACGGCGTCAGCACCCAGCCGATTCTCGCCCGCTACGAGCGGCGTCAAAAACCGGGCAAACCCGAAGAGCGCGGTGGTGCTTCAACTGCCCGGGTTGGTCACCTGAATGTAGAAGGCATAGCTGCCGAGCAACATCCAGAACGTGGCAAAGATCCACGGCGTACGAATGGAAAACAGCAGTGACTTGCGATACCCCTTGTGGCTCGACTCCATTTCGCTGAACAGCGGCGATTCGTCATACGCCAGGCCCATCAGGGGTTCGCTGCGCAGCAATTCACTCTGCTTGAAATGCCAATGATCGATGATGTCGTAGGCGGCACGAATCCCCGGCCAGGCATTGAGCGAACTGAGCAGGCCGAGCAAGGCCAGAAACGGTGGCACCACCAGGGTGAACAACTTGCCCCACTCGGGGTTGAGGTTGGCCATGCAGGACGCGAAGGCAATCACCAGAAACGATTGCGCCGCCAGGTAGGCGTCGGTGCGGTTGGCCAGGATGCTGGTTTCGTACTGGATTTCCCGTCGGTAGAAATCCAGCCGCTCCTTGGGTGAACCGAACATTTTGGCGTTATGTTCGTTCAGGGTTTCTTCGGCGGTCGGTTGAGTCAGTATGCGTGGCACGGGAAGCGCTCCGTAAACAAAGCGTTTGGAGGCGTCACGTCTCGGACAAGTTCAGCCCGATTGTGCCCCCGGTTCACTTCATCGACTGGGCAATGATCTCTACAAGATTCAGCTGATTGAACGGTTTCGACAGTCGCGGCAAGCCCGCTGCAAAACCTTCGAGGCGCTCGGCATAACCGGTGGCGAGGATGATCGGCAGGTCCGGCTTGAGCAGGCGCACGGCATGAGCCAGTTGCGCGCCGCTCATCTGCGGCATGGCCATGTCGGTGATCATCAGATCGATGACCTCGCCCTGATCGAACAGCTCCAGCGCCTGGGCACCGGAGGTGGCGCTGATCACGCGATGGCCGAGGTCTTCCAGCAGCAGGACCGTGCTGGTGCGCACCAGACTGTCGTCGTCCACCACCAGTACGCTGAGGCGCGGCACTGTATCGGTGGACACCATCGGGCCAAGCGGTTTGGCGACAACGCCGTCGACGGCCACCGGCAACCACAGTTCAGCGGTGGTGCCCTGCCCCTGGGTGCTTTTCAGAATGAAGCGGCCGCCCAGTTGTTCGATGAAGCCATGAACCATCGACAACCCCAGCCCGGTGCCCTTGCCCAAGCCTTTGGTGGTGAAAAACGGATCGGTTGCCGACGCCAGCGTGTCAGCGTCCATACCCTCACCGGTATCGGTCACCCTCAGGCAGACATAGCGCCCGGCCGCCATTGTCGAATCGTGCTGTTCAAGCACCACTTCGGGTTCGGCACTGATGGTGACGCTACCGCCGTCGGGCATGGCGTCGCGGGCGTTGGTCGCCAGGTTGAGCACCGCAAGCTCCAGTTGGTTGCTGTCGGCCAGCACCGCTTGCAGGTCTTCGGGAAACTGCGTTTCGATGCGAATCCCCGGCCCCAGTGAGCTGCGCAACAGCCCGGTGATGCCCTGCACCAGTTTCGGGATTTCAATTGGTTCGGTCTTGAGCTCCTGACGCCGGGCGAAGGCCAGCATGCGCTGGGTCAGCGACACGCCGCGCAATGCGCCCTGCGTGGCGTTCTCCAGCAGACGGCTGACTTTAGGGTCGTCGCCCACGCGTTTGCGCACGATTTCCAGGTTGCCGAGAATCACCGTCAGCAGATTGTTGAAGTCATGGGCGATGCCGCCGCTGAGTTGGCCGATAGCCTGCATTTTCTGCGCCTGGAACAACGCTTCACGGGTTTTCTCCAGAGCCTGTTGCGCCTGGGTAGCCTCGGTCACGTCGCGGGTGATCTTGGCAAAACCGAGCAAGGTGCCGGTGTCGCCGCGAATCGCATCGACCACCACATGCGCCAGAAACCGCGTGCCATCCTTGCGCAGGGGCCAGCTCTTGTTCTCGAAACGGCCCTCGCGGACCGCGGTTTCCAGGGCACGCTGGGGTTCACCGGCCTCACGGTCTTCCGGGGTGTAGAACATCGAGAAATGCTTGCCGATGACCTCATCCGGCTTGTAACCCTTGATCCGCTGGGCACCGGGGTTCCAGTTGGTCACCCGGCCTTCGGGGCTGAGCATGTAGATCGCATAGTCGGTGACACCCTGCACCAGCAGACGAAACTGTTGTTCGCTCTGCTTGAGGGTTTCTTCGGCCATCTTGCGGTCGGTCAGGTCGCGGGTGATCTTGGCAAACCCGAGTAGTTGCCCGCTCGGGCTGAAAATCGGATCGATCACCACGTGGCACCAGAAATGCGTGCCGTCCTTGCGTACCCGCCAGCCTTCACCCTCGAACCGGCCCTCGCGGATCGCCGTATCCAGCGCCCGTTGCGGTAAACCGTTGGCACGGTCTTCATCGGTGTAGAACCGGAAAAAGTGTTCGCCGAGGATCTCCGCCTCTTCGTATCCCTTGAAGCGCTTGGCGCCCGAGTTCCAGCTGGTAATGATCCCCTCGGGGTCGATCATGTAGATCGCATAATCAACCACCGCATCGATCAGCAAACGAAAGCGCATCTCTTCGATCGCAGCGGACTTCTTGTTCTCGCTCATCAGGCTTGGCTCAAAACAGTTTTTCAATCACTGGAGTATGCGTCAAACCGGCGGATTGGAAAGCTGCTTCTGTGAGACCAAGTTGCCACCAGCGCGGCAACAATTGCTGGATCCGGCTTTCGGCAAAGCGATCATCGATCAGCATCACCACGCCGCGATCCTGCTGGGTGCGGATCACCCGTCCGGCGGCCTGTACCACTTTCTGCACGCCGGGGAACAGGTAGGTGTAGTCGTAACCGGCACCAAAGATCGCGGCCATGCGCCGCTTCATCTGTTCATTGACCGGGTTGAGCTGTGCCAGCCCGAGGGTGGCGATGAACGCGCCGATCAGCCGCGCGCCGGGCAGGTCGATGCCTTCGCCGAACGCGCCGCCGAGCACGGCAAAACCGACGCCCTGGCTGTCGGCGGTGAATTGATCGAGAAATTCCTGGCGCGCCCCTTCGGTCATGCCCCGGGATTGCTGCCAGCGGGTGATGTGCGGGTGCCGCTCGGCCAGCAACTGCGCGACCTGTTGCAGGTAATCGAAACTGCTGAAGAACGCCAGGTAGTTGCCCGGACGTTCGCTGAACTGGCGGGCGATCAGCTCGACAATCGGCTCCAGCGATGCCTGACGGTGCGTGAAACGCGTGGAAATCCGGCTGACGATCTGCACCTGCAATTGTTCGGCGCTGAACGGCGACTCGACATCGATCCAGACCGTGTCGGCCGGCGTGCCAAGCAAATCCGCGTAATAGTGGCGCGGGCTGAGGGTTGCGGAAAACAGCACGCTGCTGCGCGCCGCCTTCAGACGCGGGCCGACGAACGCCGCCGGCACCACGTTGCGCAGGCACAGTTGTGACAGCGGGCGTTTGCGTTCGAGGTCGCGTTTGCTGATGTCGAACAGGTAATGCGCGTCGAACAGTTCCGCCACGCGGCCGAATTGCAGCATTTCGAAATAGAAGTTCTGTAACGCGCTGTCGAGCCCTTGCGGGTGATCGTTGAGGTAGTCGCCAATGCTCGCCGTGCAGGATGAAAGCGCCTGCAACAGTTTTTCCGGCGCCTTGTCGTAGGCCTGATACGGCGCCAACTGGTCATTGTGCAGGGCGTTCCATTCGCGGTTGACCCGTTGCAACGATTTCTTCAACGCCTCGGGGGCGGTTTTGCGCACGCTGCCCAGTGTCGCCTGATCGAGGGTGGCGCTGTACATCTGCCGCCCGCGCTCGACCAGGTTATGCGACTCGTCCACCAGCACCGCCACGTTCCATTGATTGAACTGGGCCAGACCGAACAGCAGCGCACTGAAATCGAAGTAATAGTTGTAGTCCGCCACCACCACGTCGGCCCAGCGGGCCATTTCCTGGCTCAGGTAGTACGGACATACCCCGTGCTGCGTCGCGACGTCGCGCAGCGCGGCCTGATCCAGCAGACGCAATTGGCTGGCGGCTTCGCGGGCAGCGGGCAAGCGGTCGTAAAAGCCCTGGGCCAAAGGGCAGGACTCGCCGTGACAGGCCTTGTCCGGGTGCTCGCAGGCCTTGTCCCGGGCGACCATTTCCAGCACCCGCAGGGGCAAGGTTTCGCTGTGATCGAACAGCACTTGCGCCGCATCCAGCGCCAGTTTGCGTCCGGGTGTCTTGGCGGTGAGGAAGTAGACCTTGTCCAGTTGCTGCGGCGCCAGCGCCTTGAGCATCGGAAACAGGGTGCCGAGGGTCTTGCCGATCCCGGTCGGGGCCTGGGCCATCAGGCAGCGGCCGGTGCTGACGGCCTTGAACACCGATTCGGCGAGGTGACGCTGGCCGGGGCGAAACGCAGCATGAGGAAACCCCAGTTGCTGCGCCGCCCGGTTGCGCGCGTCGCGGTGGGCCATTTCCTGTTCGGCCCACGCAAGGAACAGACCGCACTGTTGTTCGAAGAACTGCCGCAGCGCTTCGGCGCTGAACGCCTCGACCAGACAGGTTTCCTTTTCCGTGACGATGTCGAAATACACCAGCGCCAGATTGATCTGCTCAAGCTGCAATCGACAGCACATCAACCAGCCGTAGATTTTCGCCTGGGCCCAATGCAGCGAACGGTGATTGGCCGGTTGCTTGCTCAAATCGCCGCGGTAGGTTTTGACTTCTTCCAGGCAGTTCTGCGCCGCGTCATAGCCGTCCGCCCTGCCCCTGACCTTCAACGACCCGAATGCGCCCTCTAGCGCCACTTCGCTCTGGTACGCGTCGTTGCGCCGGGACGCCACGGTGCGATGCCCGGCAATCCCCTCCAGCGCGGTCGGTGACGGAGTGAAGCGCAAGTCGAGGTCACCGGTTTTCGCGGTGAACTCGCACAACGCCCGCACCGCGATGCTGTAGCTCAAGCGCCCTGCTCCGCCCATTGCACGTAACACACGGCGACCGGCATCCGGTGCGTGTTGCAGAACTCCAGCCAGCGCAGTTGGTTGTCCTGCAAGCGATCGCCCGGGCCTTTGACTTCGATCATCCGGTAGGTCTTGTGCTGCGGCCAGAACTGGATCAGGTCGGGCATGCCGGCACGATTGGCCTTGATGTCCACCAGCAGACGGCTGAACCAGTGCTTGAGGTGTTCGGCCGGCAGACACGCCAGCGCCTGTTCCAACAGATCTTCATTGAGTGCGCCCCAGAACACGAACGGCGACTGCACGCCCCATTTGGCGGCGAACCGCGCGCGAATGGTGTCGGCATAGCGACCATCGTCGAGTTCGGCGAGACAGGCCTGAAACAGCTCGGCGCGTCGGGGCTGGAAGTCTTCGTTGAGCAGATCCACCGGCCCGCGTTGGAACGGGTGAAAGAATGCGCCCGGCAATGGCGCGAAGATCGCCGGCCAGCACAGCAGGCCGAACAGTGAATTGATCAGGCTGTTTTCCACGTAATGCACCGGCCCTGTTTCTTCATGCAGGTGCGCCTGAACGTGATATTCCACCGACAACGCCGGATCGAGACGCGGCAGGTGCAGGTCCAGCCGCTCCACCAGGCCGGGTGCCGTGCGCTTGATGGGTGGCCCGCCGAGCTTGCGCCGCAGGCGCGGCAAAACCCGTTGCAGGCCCTGCTGTTCGGTGGCGGTTTCCGGCGCCTGCTCGGCAATGACTGCCAGTTCCAGAGCCAACGCATATTCGGTGCTGCGCTCCAGCACGCGGATCATCCGCAATCGGGCGCCGGGATAGGCGCATTCGCGATAGATCTTCAGCGCCAGAGCGAATTCGCCGATGCGCTCGCAGTATTGGCCGATCTGGAACAACAGCTTGCCGCGCCGGCGTTGCAGCCACGGGTTGTCGAAATGCAGCGCCGCGACCTGCTCGACGATCGGCTCCAACGGCTCACCGGCTTCGAAATACAGCTGGCAGTCGTGCAGAAACAGGCAGGCATCGACGTCGGCACGGCTGCGCAAGCCCCGGGAATCAGCGCTGAATTCGACTTTTTCATAAGTGAAGATACCGAGGTCGGCGAGCACAAATTCCGACCAGTCCTGATAGAGGTTGCCGAAGAACATCAGGCGAAAACGGTCGCACAGGTCCATCAGTGTCAGGCTGAACAGCCGATCCGCCAGCGTTGGGCACCATTGCAGGAAACTGCGGGACTCGGGGAATTGTTCGTGTAGCTGCGGCAACCAGTCGACCTTCTTGCCTTTAGGCTGATCGATAGCCGGGCCGAAGGCTTGCAGGATCTCGGCCTTGAGCAGCACCTCGAACAGTTCCGCCATCGACAACGGCGCCTGTTCATCGAGCCAGCCCTGCGCCAGCAGCGGTTGCGCCGCCTCGGCGATGTCGCCGATTTCCGGATAATTCAGCTTGCCGGCACGAAAATGCACACCCTTGCGCATCACCATCCGCACCAGCAATCCCTGGGATCCGCGCGGCAGTGCCTTGAAGTCGCGGATGAAGGCGTGCTCCGCTTCGCTCATTACATCGGCGTAACGAAGCTCAAGCCAATCAAGCACCTGGCGGAAGTTGTTGAGGTAATAGAACGGATCGTCGAGGGGATTGGCAGTCACGGTGATTTCGGGGCCATGGCAAGCGAGTACTGGTTATGCGTACAGATACCAGCCTGACCCGGCGGGCGCAAACGGAAAAAGATCAATGGCACCTTCATTGCGGATTTTTTCAGGTGGCCATCGAACTTTTCCCGGCGTAATGGCACCAACCGCGTTAGAGGCCGACAATGGTCGAAATGAACAGGAACGCTGCTTATGAAAATCAAGACTCTCGGGATTCCGTTGGCTGTTGCAGCCCTGCTGACCCTGGCCGGTTGCTCGACCCCGACGGTGGTCACCCTGCAGAACGGCACCCAGTACCTGACCGAGGACATGCCCGATACCAAAAACGAGGACGGCTTCTACGAGTTCAAGGATATTTCCGGCGCCAAAGTCCGCGTACGTGCCGACGAAGTGGCCACGGTGCGCAAGGAAGACTGACGGTTACCCCATCAAAAAAGGCTGCGTTCCTGTAGGAGCGCAGCCTTTTTTGCATTGATCAGCGGGGTAATGCCATGCCCGGGAGGGAGCCGTCGCAGTTCAGCGCGCGCTCGCCGCGCCGGACCATTTCTTCCTGCAAGCGCTGGCAGCGCTGACGCTCCTGCTGCGCCATGCGATCGATGCTCAGGTTGCCGGTCATCTCCGGCTCATTGTTTTCGCCGATGCGAACGGTCACGAACGGTTGTTCGGGCTGGATATGAAAGCGGCTTTTCTCTTCGACGGGTTTGACGTCATCACTTTCGGCCGGTTTTGGCAGTTGATCGGTGGTGACGCCATAGCGGCTCAGAATCGAGCTGTGAGGCAGATCAGCCCAGGCATTGGCCGACAGCAGCGCCAGTCCCGCGATACCGAAAAACCTCTTGAAACCTTTCACGTGTGAATCTCCTGTACTCGTTGGCGACCCTTAGATGACGAACGTTGCCGTCATGGCTTTAGGCCGCATTTCCTGTTGGTGCAGGGATTGGAGTCAGGGAATGGCTGGTGAGTCACTTTCAATACCGCGTTATCGTTCAATCGCGAGCAGGCTCGCTCCCACACTTGACCGAGTACCGGCCTTTTGTGGGAGCGAGCCTGCTCGCGATGGCGCCCTTGCAGGCGCCCCAAACGTCAGGCGATCACAATCCCGTCGGCACTCAGGCTGTTCAACGCAACCCCGACCAGCGTTACCGAATCAGCGCCGAATTTCAGCACCGTATCCTGCCCCACCGCCGTGGCATGGGCGCGGAAGTCGTCGTTGGGCAATACGCCCTGCACGCCGAGGAACACCAGTTTGTCGTTGGCGGTGTAACCCACCACGCGATCCTGGCCGAACGCGCCGCTGAACAGGAAGGTATCCGCCCCGCCGCCCGACTCCATCAGATCATTGCCGGCGCCGCCGACGAACACGTCGTTGCCCGTCCCGCCGATCAGATGGTCGTTGCCGTCCAGACCGAACAGCCAGTCACCGCTGGCCTTGGCCTTGAGGGTGTCGGCGCCGCCGGTGCCCTTCACGCTCGATTCGTACTGGGTGACGTTGTTGCCGACCTTCAGACCGGTCGCTGTGACGCTGTGGGTCACGTCGTCCTTGAACAGGCCCCAGAGGAAACCCGGCTCCTTGGTGACGATGCTGCCGATGTCACGGGTGATGCTGATTCCGCCGTTTGCATCGCGGATGTACAGGTTGCCGGCGCCGTCATTGGCGAAGTCGAAGCTATTGACCGACTTCTGCAACTCCAGGGTGTTGTTGCCCGAGCCGCCGAGCAGGATGTTGTAGCCCCCACCGTCGCGGAACGTGTCGTTACCGGCGCGGCCCTCCAGATAATCGTTGCCGCTGCCGCCCTGGATCAGGTCATTGGCGTCGCTGCCGATGATAAAGGTGCTGCCCTTGTGGGTTTCGGCGTTGCGGTTCAGATCCTGCACCCAGGTGTTGGCCCGCGCCGGATCCGACAGGTTGGCGACGATGATCGTCGAGTCCTTGCTGGTCAGGTCGTAGAACTTCGACTCGATCACCCGGTTCATGCCGTCGCCGTAGGCGGTCGGCAGGTGCGAGATCCAGGTCGGAATGTTGACGATCGAGAACGGCAGCACGTTCCACGCCGCCGAGGCGTAGTGGTCGTTGAAACTGACGATGTTGTCGGTCGCCGACTCCTTGGGCGCGTCGTGTACGCCGAGCGAGGCGCCGGTGAAGGTCGAGCCGTCGAGGGCGCGGAACACCGGATCGTTTTCGTAGCCGACGTTGAGCACCTTGTCGGTGCTGCTCTGGGTTGGCGAGGCGTAGGCGATGTAGTTGGAGTCCTGGAAGAACCCGCCCCATTTGCTGGTGCTCAAGTCCGCCATGCTGTTGACCGCCAGCCCGCCGAGGCTATGACCGCTGACCAGCACGTCCTTGCCGGTCAGGCCGTTGGCCTTGGCAAACGCCACCACATCGTTCATCAGGTTGCCGAAGGCTTCGCCGACGTAGTTCTTGGCGTAATCCTTGGGCCCGAATGCAGCGAGCAAGTCGTTGATCACGTCACCGATGGAATCGCCGATCAGGATTTCCCGTGGGCCGCTGGTGCCGCGAAAGGCGATGCCGATTTCCGTCAGATGGCCCTGAGCGTCGTATTTGCCGAGGATTTCCACTTGGGCGCTGGTGTAGCCGGCCTTTTCGCCGAAGAAGGTGCCGCGCGCATCGGTCTTGCCCTCGTAACCCAGTTGCGAGGCGGTGATCGGGGTCCAGCCGGCTTTTTGCACCGCGTCGAGTGCGGCTTTTTCCGAATCGGGGTTCCACGGAATGCCGGGAATCACCCCTTGGGAATCCGTGCCGCCGATCAGCGCGGTCACCAGCGTGGCCGGCAGGCCGAGGCCGAAGCCGTTGTGCTGATAACCAACGGCGAAGCCGTTATCGAGGTTGTGGTAGGAATACAGCGTAATGGCCATGGCGTCGCTGAACAGCGCCTTGGATTCCGCAGTACCGAAATTCTTGTAGTCATACACACCCATTGCTGTTGCCTCTCTCTTTGTTGGAATTGTTCAGAGATAGCTCACAACCAGAACGCCCCTCCCGAGGCGCCCCGGAGCATTTCAGTACAACTTTCGTTTGTCAGGCGAAGACGAAACTCGAATCCGACAGGTTAGCCACACCCACCCCGATCAGCGTCACGGCAAAGTCGCCAATCTTCAGCACGGTATCGCTTCCGGACTGCGACGCGTGTTGCTTGTAGTCGTAGCCCTGCCCTGCGCCTTCGACGCCCATGAACACCAGTTTGTCGCTGCCCTGGTAGCCATTGATCGCGTCGAAGCCGAAGGCGCCGCTGAACAGGAAGGTGTTGTTGCCACCCACCGCGCTCATCACGTCGTTGCCGGCGCCGCCGACGAAGGTCACGTGGGCCTTGTCGCTTTGCAGGTGGTCGTTGCCGCCCAGGCCGAACAGCCAGTCGCCGTCAGCGGTGGCTTTGAGGGTGTCGCCCATGGCGCCGCCGCTGAGCGAATGGTTGTACTGGGTCAGTTCGGCACCGTTGGCCAGGCCTTTGGCGGTGACGGTCCAGGTGATTTCCTTGCTGCCCCACCACGAACCCGACTCCTTGCTCACCAGCGCGCCGATGTCCCGGGTCATGCTGATGCCGCCGTAGGCGTCACGCACGTAAAGCGTGCCGTCGCCGTCGTTGGCGAAGCTGAAGTTCTGCAACGGCTTTTGCAGCTCGAAGGTGTTGTGGCCCTGGCCACCGAGCAGGATGTTGAAGCCGCCGTCGTCACGGAAACGGTCATCGCCGCCCAGGCCTTCGAGGAAGTCGTTGCCCGCCCCGCCCTTGAGCCAGTCACCGCTGTCGGTGCCGATGATGAACGTGCTGCCGGTGTGCGGCTCGCCGCTGCGGCCCAGATCCTCGACCCAGGTCTTGCCCCGCGACGCTTCCTCAAGGTTGGAGACGATGATCGTCGAATCCTTGTGCGTCAGGCCGTAGAACTTCGACGCGATCACCCGGTTCAGTCCGTCGGCATACCCCAGCGAGCTGTGGGCCGACCAGTTCAGCGGATTGGCGATGCTGAATGGCACCAGGTTCTGCGCGGTGGACGCGTAGTTGTCGTTGAAGTTGACGATGTTGTCGGTGGTCGAGTCGTGCGGCTTGTCGTGCTTGCCCATCGACGCGGTACTGAACGTGGTGCCGTCGAGCACGCGGAACACCGGGTCGTTCTCGTAGCCGATGTTCAGCACGTTGGTGCCGGTGCTGCTCTGGGTCGGCGAGGCGAACGAAATGTAGTTGGCGTCCTTGAAGAACCCGCCCCAGTTGCTCGCGCTCAACTCCGCCACGCTGTTGACCCCGAGGCCGCCGAGGCTGTGGCCGCTGATCATTACGTCCTTGGCCGCGATGCCGTGGGCGATGGCGAAAGCCGCCACCGATTTGAGCAGGTTGTCGAAAGCATTTTTCGCGTACTGGGTGGCGTAATCCGTCGGGCCGATGGCGGCCAGCAGATTGTTTTTCATGTCGCCGAAGGTGTCGCTGTAACCCAGCCCGCCGGTGCCCCGGAAGGCCACGCCGATGCCGATCAGCTTGCCTGCGGCGTCGTACTTGCCGAGCACTTCGGCTTCGGCGCTGGTGAAACCGTCCTTCTCGCCGAAGAACGTGCCCTGCGCCCCGACCTTGCCCTGATAGCCCAGCGCGGTGGCGCCGATCGGCTTCCAGCCAGTGCCGGGCAAAGCCTGCCCGGTCGGCGTATAGGCATACAGCGTCAGGGCGATGGCGTCGCTGTACAGCGCTTTGCCGTCGGCATTTTTGTAATCGAACAATCCCATGTTGTGCTCTCTCTTCCTTTCAAAAACGGCAGTTCTCGAAAGAACTGCCGCTACCTCTTAGAACTGCCAGTCCAGCGTCAGGCCCACACCGTGGTCCTTTTCGTTGGAGCCGATCAGCCCGTTATAGTCCAGGTTGACCCGGACATCGCGATTGAGCGCCAGCCCGGCGCGCACGCCGACTACCGCTGCATCTCGATCCATCGACACACTTTGCACGGTGAACGCACTGTTGCCATTGACGAAGGCCAAGTGACTGTCGGAATCCACGCTGCTCAGATTGTGCTGCCAGCCCAGGCTTGCGCCCAGTTCCAGCTGGTGTTTCTCCGACAGGGCAAACGTGCGTTTGGCCCGCACACCGAGGGTCGACAACACCACATCGCGGTTGTCTTCACCGCCCTTCAGTGCGGCGGCATCACCCTTCTCGGTGAAGCTGTCGCTGTTGAGGTGCACGTAGGCCAGATTGGCGAACGGCTCCAGGTTCATCGGTTGCAGGCCCAGGTCGTAGGCCGCTTCGGTGAACAGTTGCGCGGTAGTCGCATCGCGCTTGGTTTTCTGTTTGCCGCTGACGCCGCCGAACTGCAGGTCGCGTTTGACGTCGATGCGATGCCAGCTGTAAGCCGCACCGGCGGTCAGACGCAGTGCATCGATCTGATGCCCCAGGTACGCGCCCAGGTGATAGCTATCGACCGAGGCGGACGAATGTGTACCCTCGCCCATGCTCAACGAGCTGTCGCTATAACCAGTAACGAAACCCAGACGGGTATCTTCAGCGATCAAACCGTCGACACCGGCCAGCAGGCCGCCGATGGAGCTGGTGGAATCGGCGTATTTCGACCCGCCATCGCTCTTGCCCCAAGCGCCCAGCACTTTGAGCCAGGCGTTGCTGCGGTCATCGGTCGGCGCGCCGGCATCGAACAGGTCACGCTCGCGCAGACGTTCGCCCACGGCATCGCGCAGGTAGCGGCTGTCGTTGATCAGCAGCGTGCCGATGGCCGGGTGAATCTCGCCGGACAGTTGCTGGAAGGCATCCTGCGCAGCGGCCGCCGACGGCGACAGCAACAGGGTTTCGAACAACGCATTGCCGGCGCCGAGGCGTTCGGCGGCAGCGCCGACTGCGCGCTGGTTCGGGGTCAGGCCGATGCTGGCGAACGAGGCGCCGTTACGACCGACGTCCAGTTGCACACCGCTTGCCGAGTACGCCAGGGTACCGCCGAGGAACGCGTAGTCGGGCAACACTTGTCCGAACTGCCCTTCAATGCCACCCGCTGCCTGCAAGATGTTGAACTGGGTGCCGAGCAGGCTTTTCACTTCGCCGGTGGTCAACAGCGTCGGGCTGTTTTCCAGCGACATGGTTACGGTTGCGCCTTCTATCACCGCTTTGCCACCGGCGACGATCCGGTCGCTGCTGGTCGGCGACACTTCCACCGCATAGGTCGAACCTGGCGCGAAGGTCACGTCACCGGCCACGTTCAAGGTGCCGATGGAATTGCCCGGCGCCACGGTGCCGCCACTGTTGGCGGTCAGCGCACCGATCCGGCCGTTACCGCCGAGGATGCCGCCGTCATTGACCGTCACCGCCGATTGCAGCGAGCCATTGATTGCCAGTCGCCCCTGATTGACCAGAGTCGGGCCGCTGTAGGTGTTGTTGCCGGTCAGCACCAGGGTGCCAATGCCTTGTTTGGTCAGACCGCCATGGCCGGAGATGTCGTTGCGCCAGGTGTCGAGCCCGCAGGTGATGTCGTTGCACACGCGCTCGGTGGGTTTGCCCGCATCGATAATCGCGCCGATGCCCGGCAGATCGGCCACGAACTGGCCGGAACCGTAGGCGCCCTGGATGCGGAATTCTTCGGGGATGTCCTGCTCGGTGACGAACATGGCCGGGCCGTCGATGCCCTTGCGCAGGTTGATCATGCCCCAGCCATACAGGGCGTCGATGCCCGGTGCGCCGAGGTCGGTGGCCGTGGTGCGCAACACGCTGGCGACCTGATCGCCGGACATGTACGGGAAGCGCTCCATCAGCACCGCGATGGAACCGGCCACGTGGGGCGCGGCCATCGAGGTGCCGTTGTAGTTCTTGTAGCCGGTGGTCAGGTTGTCGGCGTTGGTGCCTTCGATGATCGAGCTGTAGATCTGCGTGCCCGGTGCCGAGACGCAGAAACTGGCGGTGTAGCCGCAGCGCGAAGAGAACGCACTCATGATGTACGGGTTGGCGCTGGCCTGATCCGGGTTTCTCTGCAATGCGGCGACGGTGATCCAGTTCGGCGCGATGTCCGGCACGAAGTAACCGAGGCCGGCGATGGCGTCCGGGTTGTTCAGGTTGTAGTCGTTGCCCGCCGCGAAAATCGTCACGATCCCGCTGCGCGCGGCGGCGATTGCGCCGTCATAGGCGCCGCCGGGTTTGGTGCCCAGCAGTGTGCGGATTTCGTTGAACTGCAATTGCGCGTCGTTGACGGTGAAGTGCGGGTACGCAGGGTCACGGCCGCCGAGGTCAAAACGGTCGGTGATGCCGATGCCCCAGCTGTTGTTGATGATCCGCGCGCCGCTGGCAATCAGCGCATCCCAGCCGGCCTTGTACACCGCGCCGTCGTTGCCGCGCACGATGCCGTCTTCCGGGCCCGGGTCGCCATTGTCGGCACTGATGATCTGCGCGCCGAACGCCACACCGTGCATCGGCCCGCCGTCTCGGCTGCCGGCGGCGATACCGCCAACGTGGGTGCCGTGGGCGCCGAGCTTGCCGTCGGAGCCGACCGAAGGCGAACCGTCATAACGAAACGCGTCCCCGGCTTTGACCGGGATGTACGGGTCGGTGTATTCGCGGATCCCCGAGGTGACCAGGGTGATGACCTTGTTGGTCCCGGAGAACTCCGGGTGCGCGGCGTAGACCGGCTGGTCGAAGATCCCCAGTTTCACGCCTTTGCCTGTATAGCCGGCGGCGTAGGCGTAATCCGCGCCGATGGCGCCCAGGCCCCAGTCGGCCTTGAACTCGGCACTGCGCCAACTGCCCGGATCCCCTGCCCGACCGCTTTCCACGTAGGGCGCGGCGTGTGCGCTGCCCCAGGTGGTCATCGCGCAGAGCAAGGCGACGTTGAGAGTTTTCAGGCGAAAGCATCCACCCGATTGCGCGGGGGTGTTGTTGTTTTTCATCCAGCGACCTTCCTTAGTGATGTTGCGAAAAATCCGTCTATTGAATTGATCGTTCCCACGCCTTCCCCGTTGATCGTTCCCACGCTCTGCGTGGGAATGCCTCTAGGGACGCTCCGCGTCCAGTGACGCGGAGCGTCACGGGCTGCATTCCCACGCGGGAGCGTGGGAACGATCAGTTGCGATCAATCAAAACTGCCAGTTCAGGCTCAGGCCCACGCCGTGTTGCTTCTCGCGGCTGGCCAGTTGTCCGGTGTAATCGAGGTTCACCCGCACGTCGCGGGTCAGTGCCAGGCTGGCCTGCACGCCGACCAGCGCGGCGTCGCGCACCAGTGGCGAGCTTTCGACCGTGTACGGCGCACTGCCGCTGGCGAAACGCAAATGCTGTTCGGATTCGATGTCGGTCAGGCTGTGCTGCCAGCCCAGATGCCCGCTCACTTGCAGCTTCTGCGCGGACGGCAGGTCAAAGGTCTTGATCGCCCGCACACCGAGGGTGCTCAACACCGCGTCGCGCTGGTCGTCGCCGCTTTTCAGCGCGGCCGCGTCGCCCTTCTCGGTGAAGCCGTCGGTGTCGAGGTGGACGTAGGCCAAGTTGGCGAACGGCTCCAGGGCCAGCGGTTGCAGGTTCAGTCGATAAGCCGCTTCGCCGAATACCTGGGTGGTGGCGGCATCGACCTTGGCTTTCTGCTTGGCGCTGACGTTGCCGTACTGCAAGTCGCGTTTCACATCGGCGCGATGCCAGCTGTAAGCGGCGCCGGTACTCAGGCGCCAGGCGCCGATGTCGTGACCGGTGTAGGCGCCGAGGTGATAGCTGTCGACCTTGGCCGAGGAATGCGTGCTTGAACCCATGCTCAGCGAACTGTCGCTGTAACCGGTGACCAGACCGATGCGGGTCTGCTCGTCCAGCGCTCCGTCGACACCGGCCAGCAGCCCACCAATGGAGGTGCTGTAACCGGCGGTGTCGTGGCGCGAATCGGTGCTGCCCCAGGCGCCGAGGGCCTTGATCCAGCCGTTGCTTTGCGTGGCTTGCGCATCGTGCAGGCGTAAACCGATGGCGTCGCGCAGTTGCCGGCTGTCGTTGATCAGCACCGAACCGAGGGCCGGGTAGATTTCGCCGCTCAACTGTTGAAAGGCTTGTTGTGCATCACTGGCGGTGGCCGACAACAGCAGGCTTTCGTACACGGAATTGCCCGCGCCCAGTCCTTCGACGGCAGTGGCCACGGAGCGCTGATTCGGTGTCTGGCCGACGCTGGCGAACGAAGTCGCGTTGCGCTCGACATTCAAGCCGATGCCGTTACCGCTGTAGGCCAGGCTGCCACCGATGAACAGATAATCCGGCAGCACCGCACCGAACCGACCCTGAATGCCACCCGCCGCTTGCAGAATGTCGTACTGCCGGCCGAGCAGGCTTCTGGCCTCGGTGGTGCTGAGCAGCGTCGGGCTGTTTTCCAGCGACAGGCTCACGGTGGCGCCGTTGATGGACGCAGTGCCGCCGGCAACGATGCGGTCGCTGCTGGTGGGAGACAACTCCACGGCGTAGGTCGAACCCGGCGCGAAGGTCACGTCACCGGCGACGTTCAACGTACCGATCGAATTGCCCGGAGCCACGCGGCCGCCGCTGTTGGCGGTCAACGCGCCGATTCGTCCGGAGCCGCCGAGGGTACCGCCGTCATTGACGGTCACGGCCGAGGTCAGCGATCCGTTCACCGTCAGCAGACCGCCATTGACCGTGGTCGGCCCGCGATAAGTGTTTTCACCGGTCAGAATCAGTCGACCGTCGCCGGCCTTGATCAGACTGCCTTGATAAACCCGAGCGGAAGCTGCTGCGTCACGGGCCATGCCCACGGCGTAATCGGTCTGGTCCTGTTGGCTGGCGCCGGCCGGCACGCCGTTCTGCCAGCCTTTGCTTTGCAGGGTTTGCTGCCAGGCGCTGTGTTCGGCGAGGTCTTCGCTCTGGCGCTGGATCAGCGCTTTATCGCTGATGTTATTGCTCCAGACATCGCTTTGCCCGGCCGCCAGATTCGCGTCGAAAGCACCAAGCAATTGCCCCGGCCCGCGCATCGCCCGGTACAGGTTGGCCACGCCCCAGCCGACTCGCTCGGTCGGTGCGTCGGTCACAGAACCGTCGAGTTGGGTGGCGGTGGTCAGCAGTACTTCGAGCGCCTGCTGATTATTCATGTACGGGTAGCGTTCCATCACCAGCGCCAGTGCGCCGGTGGCGTGCGGCGCGGCCATCGAGGTGCCGGACTTGATCGCATAACCGCCGTCGGGAATGGTGCTGTCGATCTTCGCCCCCGGCGTGGTGATGCACCAGTATTTGGCGATGCCGCACTGGTTATACTTCTGCTGATTGCTTTGATCGAGTCCCGAAACCGCCAGCCAGTGGCCTTCCAGATCCGGCTGAAAGTACGGCAGCGCCGAACGCACGCTGGCATTCGGGTAGCCGCTGTTGCCGGCGCTGAACACGTTGATCACGCCACGACGGGAAACGTCCGCCGCTGCGTCGAGCCAGGTGCCTTTGTTCCAGTGCTGGGCGTAAGCGGCGTGCAGATCCGCGAGGGTTCGATAGCTGACATCCGGCGGCTGGCTGCCCCAACTGTTGTTGATCGCCCGCACACCGGCGTCGGCCAGGGCGTCGTACACCGCTTTGAAGTAGCGCGGATCAGGGTTTGGTCCGAACAGGAAACTGTCGTTCTTGTTGGTGTTGCCAACGTAGATCTGCGCGTTGTACGCCACGCCATGCATGCCGGTGCCATCACGGGACGCGCCCATGGTGCCGACCACGTGGGTGCCGTGGGAATCGTTGTTCGGATTGAGGGTGCCGTTGACATTGAACAGCGTGCCGTTGATGTAACTGCCGCTGGCCAGTACCGGGTGATAACGCTCGCTGGCGAACTCGGGATGGGCGGCGTCGAAACCGGAGTCCAGCGCGCCGATCTTCACGCCCTTGCCGGTGATGCCGGCGGCGTAGGCCTGATCGGCCTGCATTCGGCCCAGGCCCCAGTCACGCAGGAATTCGGCGCTGCGCCAACTGGCGGGATCGCCGGGTTTGCCGGCTTCGAGGTACTGGGCCTGAGCCTGGGTTGCAGAAATCACAAGCAGCAGGGTGCCGACCGAAACCGGCTTGATGCGTACGTCCATGTTCACCACTCTTTTTGTTGTTTTGGGTCGAAGCTTTTTGCGATGAAGCTACGGTGTTATTGCGTCCGTGGGCCCTGTCCGAAGGCCTCGTCCACTCGCGCCAGATCCTGTTCGCTCAAGGTGCCCGCGTAGTAATGCAATTTGGTCCAGGCCATGAGGTAGTCATAGCGTGCCTGAGCCAAATCACGGCGGGTGGTAAATAGTTGTTGTTCGGCGTTCAGTGCGTCGAGGTTGGTTCGCTCCCCACCGAGAATGCTTTGCTTGGTCGACACCACCAGCGCTTCGGCCGAGGCCAGGGCCTTTTGATAGGCGCGCAGCTTGTTGACTCCGGACAGGCAGGCGCTGAACTGGCGACGCAATTCGATCAGCGTCTCGCGGGTCTTGCCGTCCAGCTCATATTCGGCCTGTTCCATGGTGCGGCTGGCCTGACGGGTCGAGGCTGACACCCCGCCGCCGGCATACAGCGGCACGCTGACTTCGAAACCGATGGTGTTGGTTTCGTAACGCTGGTTGTAGGTGTTGCCGCTTTCCGATTCGTTCTGGCGCATCGTGGCGTAAGCGCTGACTTTCGGCAGGTGCCCGGCGCGATTGCGCTCGACTTCATAACGCGCCACTTCCACCGCCTGACGCTGGGACGCGAGGTTCGGGTTGTTGCTGACCGCCAGCTCGTGCCAGGTGTCGTAATTGGCCGGCATCAAGGCGAATGTCTGGAAGTTCTGATCCAGCGGTGCCAGATCACTGATGTCCATCGCCGACACGCCTACCAATGCGCCCAACTCCCGTAGCGCGGCGTCCTGCTCGTCGCGGGCCTCGATTTCCTCGGCGGTCGCCAGTTCGTAACGCGACTCGGCTTCGAGGATGTCGGTGCGAGTGCCCTCGCCCTGCTTGAACATGTGCTCGTTCTGCTGGAACTGCTGTTCGTAGGCCTTCTTCTTGGCCTGCGCAATGTCGATCTGATCCTGGGCAAACAAGGCCTTGGTGTAGTTATCCAGTACGCGAACCAGCAGTTCCTGGCTCTTGCCGCGAAAGTTTTCGTCGGCAAACAGCGACTGGGCTACGCCCTTGCGATACGCCGCGTAGGCTTCGTAATCGAGCAACGGTTGTTGCAGGGTCAGGCTCGAGCCGTAGCTGCTGTAGTTACGCTCGTCAGTGTTGTTGCGGGCGCGGGAGTCGAGTGAAGTGGCTTTCGACGAGTTGCGACCCTTGTTGTAGTTGTAACCCAGTTTCGGCAACAGGCCTGCGCGGCCGATGGCGCGGTTTTCAAGGCCGGCGTCGCGCTCCTTGATCGCACCGAGGAACACCGGGTCATTGCGCAACGCCTGTTCGTAGATCTCGAACGGCCCCATGGCCGCCACTGCACTGTTGCCCGCGAGCAGCGCGAACGCTGCCGCCAGCATGGAAAGCTTATTCATACAGCGGAACATCCTTATTCTTCGGTCAACGCGGAACCGGCGCGGTCGAGCAGCGGCTTGAACAGGTAGTTGAGGAGTGAACGTTCGCCAGTGCGCACGAACATTTCCGCCGGCATGCCGGGTTTGATCACCAGACCGTTGAGTTTTTCCATGGCCTGATCGCTGACGCTGCTGCGCAACACGTAGTACGGCACGCCGGTTTTCTCGTCGACCATCTGGTCGGCGGAAATCAGGCTGACTTCGCCAGGCACCCGCGGGGTCTTGCTCTGGTTGAACGCGGTGAACAGGATGTCGACCGGCAGGTGGGTGCCGACCTTGTCGATCAGGTTGATCGGCAGGTGACCTTCAACTTCCAGGCGCGTGCCTTGCGGGACGATTTCCAGCAGGGTTTCGCCCTGACGCACCACTGCGCCTTCGGTGTGCACGCCGAGGTTGACCGCCACGCCATCGGCGGTGGCGAGGATTTCGCTGTGTTGCAGGTCGAAACCGGCGGAAGTCAGTTGCTCGGACAGCGTAACGCTTTTCAGTTGCGCGTCGGCCAGCTGGGTGCGGACTTCCTTCTGGTATTCCTCACCGTGCTGTTGCAGTTTCAGCCGGGATTCAAGGATGCCCTGCTCGACCCGGCCACTTTCGCCGGTGTTCTCGGCCAGTTGCTGCTGAACCTGCGACAACTGACGCTGGTATTCCATCAAGCGGTTGCGCGGGATGTAGCCGTTGTCGGCCAGCGGTTGCAGGTTGCTCAACTGTTGTTGCAGCGAGTCGGCTTGCGCGTTCAGGTCAGTACGGGCGCGGCGCATGCCTGCCAGTTGCGCGGTGGCGCCTTCGATGCTGGCGCGCAGCGCGGCCTGCTCGCGGGAGAACGCTTCGCGGCGGCTGCTGAACAATTGCCGCTGGCCTTCCAGTACCAGCGCCAGGCGCGGATCGGCGTTGTCGCTCAGTTCTGCCGGGAAGGTCACTTGCTTGAGGTTGTCACGCTCGGCCTGCCAGCGCGCCAGGCTGGCCCAGGCCATGCGGTATTGCGCCTGCAGCGATTGCACGTCGGCGGCGACCTGGGTCTGGTCGAGGCGGAACAGCGGCTGGCCCTGTTTCACGATTTCGCCTTCGCGCACCAGAATCCGGCTGACCACGCCGCTGCTCATCGACTGTACGGCTTTGCGCTTGCCCGATACCACCACGGTGCCTTGTACCGGAATGCCTTGATCCAGCGGCGCCAATGCCGCCCAGGTGAAGAAACTGCCGGCACCGACCAGCGCCAGAATCCAGCCCATGCGGGCGAAGAACTTCGCATCGCGCTCCGGGCGTTCGGTGATGTACGCGTGTTCCATGGTTGCTTCGTTTTGCGTGTTCATGCTCGCGCTGCTCATACACCCGAATTCCTTGTCGTCGGCTGATACTGTCGGCTCATGCTGAGCCCGGCCGGTGCTTGCGCAGGTTTTTCATTTTGTTGTGACGGGTTGCCGGGCTGGTTGGCGGACAGTGCCTTGAGCACATCGTGGCTCGGGCCGAACGCTTGCAGGCGACCGTCGTTGAGCACCAGCAGCTTGTCGGCCTGGGCCAGTACCGAAGAGCGGTGGGTCACCAGCACCACGGTGGTGCCCTGGGCCTTGAGCTGCACGATCGCGCTGGACAACGCGGCTTCGCCGACGGTGTCGAGGTTGGAGTTCGGCTCGTCCAGCACCACCAGGCTCGGGTTGCCGTACAACGCACGGGCCAGTGCCACGCGCTGTTTCTGGCCGCCGGACAAACCGCTGCCGTCCTCGCCCAGTTGGGTGTCGTAGCCTTGCGGCATGCGCAGGATCAGTTCGTGCACGCCGGCCTGTTGCGCGGCGGCCACGACCTTTTGCGGATCGGCCTCGCTGAAGCGAGCGATGTTCTCGGCGATGCTGCCGCTGAACAGCTCGATGTCCTGAGGCAGATAGCCGATGTACGGGCCAAGCTGATCGCGGTTCCAGCGGTGAATGTCGGCGCCGTCCAGACGCACCGTGCCGCCCAAGGCCGGCCATACACCGACCAACACTCGCGCCAGAGTCGATTTGCCGGAGCCGGAGGCACCCAGCACGCCGAGCACTTCACCGGCCGCCAGGTTGAAGTTGACCATATGCAGGGTCGCAGCACGTTGACCCGGAGGGCCGGCGCTGACTTGTTCAAAGGTGATCTGGCCTTTCGGCGCCGGCAGCGCCATGGCGTCATCGCTCGGCGGGAAGGCTTGCAGCAGCGCATCGAGGCGGCGGTACGCCAGCTTCGCGCCGCTCCACTGCTTCCACACGGCAATCAACTGGTCGATCGGGCTCAGCACCCTGCCCATCAGGATGGAGCCGGCGATCATCATCCCGGCGGTCATATCGCCCTTGATCACCAACAGTGCGCCAAGGCCCAGCACCAGCGATTGCAGGCACAGGCGCAGGGTCTTGCTCAGCGAGCTGATCACCGCGCCGGTGTCGCTGGCCTGATTTTGCAGACCGAGAAAGCGCGAATGCACCTGGAACCAACGTTTGCGCAAGGCGCCGAGCATGCCCATGGCTTGAATGGTTTCGGCGTTGTGCAGGTGGCTGGTGGCCAACTGGCTGGATTTCTGCGAGAAGCCGGCGGCTTCGCCCAGCGGCTTTTTGGTCATGTATTCGTTCAGGCACGCCAGCGCGATCAGCAGCAGCGCACCCGCCGTGGCGAGCACGCCGAGCCAGACGTTGAACAGGTAAATCACGAACAGATAAACCGGGAACCAAGGCGCATCGAAGAACGCGAACAGCGCAGGCCCGGTGACGAACTGGCGAATGTGGGTCAGGTCGCCCAGGGACTGCCCGGCGTTGCCCTCGCCCTTGAACAGGTTGCGCTCGAACGCCGCCTGATAGACCCGCAGATTGAAACGGCGCTCGAGCTGGCTGCCGATGCGGATCACGATAAAGCTGCGCACCACTTCCAGCAGACCAATGAAGGCGAAGAAACCGACGACCATCAGCGACAGCATCGCCAGGGTAGTTTCGTTCTGCGAAGACAGCACCCGGTCATAGACCTGAAGCATATATATGGAGGGCACCAGCATCAGCACGTTAATCAGTGCGGTAAAGCATCCGACGCTGATCAGAATGCTTTTATAGTCACCCAATGCCTTGAATAAGGGAGCGGTGGCTGGGGCCTTCGCCATCTTCATTGATTATTCCTGAAATGGTATTTCCCGCCCTGCTTGGCGAGACTTCAATTAATTGTCCGCATTGAGTGCGGGACATACACCGCCAGTACTTGCTTACACTTCAATAACAACTTTGCCGATTAACACCGGCCTGCGTGTTATTGCGCTATGGCTTATAACTGTAACGGGGTGCTTTATATTTAAACCGTCAGTCGGTTTCGGTCATCAAGGTTGCTGTACAGCACGCTTGAGTGTAATCACCAGGCCCGACTTCAAAGTGCTCAGATAAAGCCCATCACGTTGTCGGCTGAAAAACTGGATTCTTGAGCCTTCCTTGCCGGTGATCGACAGACCGTCCGGATCGGGGAACCAGCCGATGGCGCTGTCTTGCAGCCACGCGCTCAGGCAATCGGCACCGTTGCCCAGCGTCTGGTTGGCTTCAAGGTCGATCAGGCAAGTGTTCGATGGTTTGTCCTGCAAAGCCTGGGCCTCTGGAGCGTCGTTGCGGTCGCTCAGGGTCGCTTGCCACTGCCCGGCAAATACCGATGGGTCTTCGAGTCTCAGGCTGCTTGCCATGGTTGTTTCTCCAGAAATCATCATCAGCATCGGCAACAGATACGCCGCCGCTTTGCGGGTAAAAGCGAATTGGTTCATAGGAAATTTCACTCCGGCGCGTAGCCTTGCTTACCGGTCACGGCGATGCAAGTGAAGAAAGCGGCGCATGACGCGCCGCTTTCCCGTGTTACATCACGCCACGATGTCGCTGGTGGCTGCCTGGCCAACGGTGCTGACCTGGAAATCAGCCACGCCGTGACCGGAGAAGTCCACCGACAGCAGGCTGTTGCCGCCCGAGGACGTCAGAACCGCATCACCCGCCGCGCCGGTGAAGGCGCTGACGAAGTGCAGGCCTGCGCCCTTGGTGATACCGGTCAGGTCGATTTTGTCCAGACCGCTGACGAAATCGAGGATCTGATCGATCGCACCCGGCTTGGAGTCGGAGCTGGCCGCGAACACAAAGGTGTCCGAACCCGCGCCGCCCCACAGCTTGTCGGCACCGCCGGCTCCCCAGATGATGTCGTTGCCGGCACCGCCCTTGAGCTCATTGGCCGCGCTGTTGCCGATCAGCAGGTCGTTGCCCGAACCGCCGATCGCGTTCTCGATGGTGACGCCCTTGGCGATGGACACGTTGCCCACCAGGCCGCCAACGTCGGAGAACGAGGCTTCATTGAGGTTGATCTTCTGGTTCTGGGTGAAACCCGAGAAGTCGAAGGTGTCCTTGCCGCCCGCATCCCACACCGAGAACACCAGCTTGTCGGCCGACGACGAGGCGCTGAGGAAATCGCGACCGGCGTTGGAGTTGAAGCCGTAGGTGGTGTCACCGGTACGGGTGGTCATGTTGGCGCCGTAGAGTTTCTGGATCGCTGCGATGTCATCCATCAGCGGGCCGGAGGAATAGGCTTCCACGCCGCCCTTGCTGAAGTTCTGGCTGGTGTTGCTTTCGCTCCAGTAGCTCATGACGCTGTAGCCGCGGGTGTCTTGCCCGTAGGTCGCGTCGTTGTAGGTCGGGTTGCCGTTGCCGGCGTTGTAGTCGCCCGGGTGCGCCAGGCCAAGGGTGTGGCCGATTTCGTGGGTCAGGGTCTGACGACCGTAGTTGTTCAGGTCCGGGGTCTTGTTCTGCGTGTAACCGCTGTTGATCAAGTACCACGAAGTGCCGTCGTAACCCGGACCGGTACCCGGCAGGTAGGCGAACGCTGCTGCGCCGTCCACACCACCGCTGTAGTTGGCGAACGTCATGTGGCCATCACCGCCCGAGGCTTTCTCGGTGAAGGTGACATTGGCCACGTCGGCCCAGGATTGCATGGCGAGCACGGCCTGGGCTTTCTGTTGAGCACTGAACTGACTGAACCCGGTGATCCCGTGCTTGTTCATCGTGCTGGACGATACCGAAGTCAGGAACGTGTAGGTGAGTTCGATCTTGCCGCTGCCATCCTTGTCCTGGTAGGCAGCGCCGTCGCGCAGCAACTGGGTTGCGGCCTGGTCGACGGAAAAGGAGGGTTTGCCATTGACCGTGAGGTTGCCGCCACGATCGTACTGATGGCTGAAGCTATTGATCTGGTTATACGCCGTACTGGTCGCTGCCAGAGGTTGCGGCGCCGCGCCCAGCTGGAAAGCCTGTTCGGCGGTATCAACAGCATTAGCTTTTACTTTCGACATAAACACACTTCCTTGTTTAGCAATGGAACAGTTTTTGTCCGATAGCGACAACCTCTGGCGAGATTGTCCTATCACTCGCCCAATGAAGGCGTAAGAAACCTGACACAATTTGAAATCTAACGTCTAGCGTTTTTTTGAGATCAAATTGAACTGTTCCGGAAAACTCCCGTAAACAAAGCGCGTGCCGCCGAAAGAAGTTTGTAAGTGTGGTGAATTGGCCTAATTGTCTGACGATTTCTTATTTAAATATTAAATATCGGTAAGTTGTATTTTGTTAGCAGCGTCTCACTTTGCTGCACTTTATCAGTGCAATGCCAGTGGTTTGATATCAAGTTGATTCAACAGTACATATCAGGCGAGGGCTGTACTGCCCTCGCCTGTTTTCTTCAGCTGCCAGTCCGAATCTTGTTCCACACCCGCGTGCGGATCCGGTCGATGTTCAGCGGCATCGCTTCCAGTGCGAACAGCTTGCCCATCATTTCCGGGCTCGGATAAACCTTGGTGTCGTTCTTGATCGCCGGATCGATCAGGCCGTCGGCCTGTTCGTTGCCGTTGGCGTAGTGCACGTAGTTGCTGATGCCGGCCATCACGTCGGGCTGCAGCAGGTAGTTCATGAACGCGTAGCCGGCCTTCTCGTCCGGTGCGTCGGCGGGCATGGCGACCATGTCGAACCAGATGGCGGCGCCTTCCTTGGGAATCTCGTAGCCGATTTCGATGCCGTTCTTCGCTTCTTTGGCGCGGTTTTCCGCTTGCAGGATGTCGCCGGAGAAACCGACCGCCACGCAGATGTCGCCGTTGGCCAGATCGCTGGTGTATTTCGAGGAATGGAAGTAGCTGACATATGGCCGCACTTTCATCAGCAGCGCTTCAGCCTTCTTGTAGTCCTCGGGGTTCTTGCTGTGATGCGGCAAACCCAGGTAGTTGAGCGCCGCCGGCAGCAGTTCCGGGCCGTTGTCGAGGATGGCTACGCCGCATTTCTGCAGTTTTTCCATGTATTCGGGTTTGAAGATCAGATCCCAGGAGTCCACTGGCGCATTGTCACCCAGCACGGCCTTGACCTTGGCGATGTTGTAGCCGATGCCGGTGCTGCCCCACAGGTACGGAAAGCCGTGTTCGTTGCCCGGATCGTTGGTCTGCAAGGCTTTGAGCAACACCGGGTTGAGGTTCTTCCAGTTCGGCAACTGGCTCTTGTCGAGTTTCTTCAGCGCCCCGCCCTCGATCTGCCGCGCCATGAAGTGGTTGGACGGAAACACCACGTCGTAACCGGATTTGCCGGTCATCAACTTGCCGTCGAGGGTTTCGTTGCTGTCGTAGACGTCATAGGTGACGCCAATGCCGCTGGCCTTTTCGAAGTTCTTGGCGGTGTCCGGCGCGATGTAGTCGGACCAGTTGTAAACCTTGACCGTATCCGCCGCCTGAGCGAGGGAAACGGCGAGCATCAAGGGTGCGAGCGCGAGGGTCTTTCGGATCATGGATCGATTCCTGTATTGGCTATTGTTGTTGGCAGGCAATCAAAAGGATCAAAACGTCAGAAAATCAGGACATAGGTCTTGCGCACGGTTTCTTCGATGTCCCAGATCCCGAGCGTGTTGGCCGGCAACATCAGTGCGTCGCCACCTTGTATGTGCAGGGTTTCGCCGCCGTCGTCCGGTGTGAACGTGCAGCGACCGGAAATGAAATGGCAGAACTCTTGAGCAGTGATCTGCCGGCGCCAGCGACCGGGGGTGCATTCCCAGACGCCGGTTTCGACGCCGTCGTCGCGCTCGACGCTGGTGGTCGAGGCAATCGCCACCGGCGTGCCGAGCGGCACGGCCACCGGGTTGGACTCATCCAGTTGCAACGTGGCGGTGTTCTTGAATTGGGTGATGCTCATGGCGTTACCTGTCTCGTAGTAAACAACGTTTAGTGCATGAAACCTTCCATGAACCCGGCCACCTGGCTGGCAAGCTTGCGCCGCCAGGGCGCGGTCGCCGGGTTGGCCAGGGTCTGGTCTTCGTGGACGAAGCTTTTGATGATCGCGTTGTAGCCAAGCCAGCGGCACGGTTCCGGCTCCCAGGCCCGCAGCGCGTGGATCCCGCCGTCGGGCAGCACCCACGGCTGATGCGTCAGCTCGGTGTCGCGCTCGAGAATCAGATCCGCAAGCGTCCGCCCGCCCAGGTTGGAAGCGCCGACACCCTCCCCGCCATAGCCGCCGGACAGCGCGATGCCGTTGGCCCGGTCGCAGAGCATGTGCGGTTTGAAATGCCGGGACATGCCGAGGTTGCCGCCCCAGGCGTGGGTGATCTGGACGTTTTTCAGCTGCGGGAACAGCTCACCGAACAGGTAGCGGCGCAGCTCGACTTCATCGCGGGTCAGGTCGAAGTTGTGGCGCAGCTTGCCGGCGAACTGATAACCGCCACGGGCGCCGAAGATCAGCCGGTTGTCGGCGCTGCGCTGGCCGTAAGTGACCTGACGACTGAATTCGCTGAAAGCCTGCCCCCGACTGAGGCCGATTGCGTCCCAGGTCGCGGCGGACAACGGCTCGGTGGCGACGATCAGGCTCTGCACCGGTAATTGATAACGGCCCAACGGTGGCAGCGTGACGGAATAGCCTTCGATGGCCGGGACAATCCAGCGGCTGCGTACGCTGGCGTTGTCGGTCCGCAAACTGCCGGCCTGCCAATGGGTCACCGGGCTGTTTTCGTAGATCTTCACCCCCATGCTTTCGACGGTTCGCGCCAGGCCGCGCACCAGTTTCGCCGGGTGAATGGTCGCCACATGTGGCGCAAAGATGCCGCCGTAAGGTTTGGCGATGCGCAGCTGCTGCGCCAGTTGTTCTGGGCTTAGCCAGCGGTAATCGTCGTCGGTCAGCCCCTGAGCGTGGAGTTTCTTCAGGTAGTCGCGAAGACTGACTTCCTGTTCGGGATAGCGCGCGGCGCAGTACAGCACCCCGCCTTTGCGGTAATCGCAGTCGATGCCTTCGCGTTCGAGGACGACTTCTACTTCATCAGGAATGCCGTGCAACAGGTCGAACGAAGCGCGGCGTTGTTGTGGCGACAGACCGGCCAGCAGGCGATCCTCGCCCAGCAGATTGCCCATCAACCAGCCGCCGTTGCGACCTGACGCGCCGAATCCGGCAGTTTGCGCTTCGATGATGGCGATGTTCAGGCTCGGCGCCTGTTGTTTCAGGTAGTACGCAGTCCACAGCCCCGTGTAACCGGCGCCGATGATCGCCACGTCGACGTCCAGATCCTGCGCAAGCGACGGGCGCGCGGTCAGCGGCTCGTCGAGTTGATCCATCCACAAACTGATAGTGCGCCACGCCGGCATGCAAGACTCCGCCAATCCAGGTTTCGATGGCGTCGATCCTAGAGGCAGAACTCAGGGATTGTCTTGCGCGCGTGTCCGCAAAGAAATTTGCTTGGCGTAGGCCTTGGGTGACTGGCCGGTGTGCTGGCGAAAGCAGCTATAGAAAGCCGACAGCGAATTGAAACCGGCAGCGAAGGCCAGTTCATCGATGCGCAACGGCGGCGTGGCGTTGTTCAGCGACTGCAATAGATGTTGCAGACGCGCCTGATTGACGTAACGGTAAAAGCTTTGCCCCAGCACCTGATTCAGCAAATAGGAAATCTGGTTGCGGCTGTACCCGCACTCCTTCGCCACCCGTTGCAGGTCGAGTTCGGGGTCGAGATAGGGCTGCTGACGCTGAAAATACTGCTGCAAGTCATCGGCCATGAAACTCAGCTGACGCGGCGACAGCCCCAGTCGACTCACCGCCGGGCGCTGGCTAGTTGCCGTCGTGCTGTCGGCCTGTTCGCGCACCAGCGAGGCATATTCGTTGACCCGCCAGATCTGTCCATCCTTGACCGTGATCGCTTCGCTGGAACGAAACGACACCAGCCCGCTGCCGCCACGCAACGTCACTTCGTACTGAATGAAGGCGGTGTTGCCGTCGATGCGGATGCGGTCGCAGTGCTCCAGTGCTTCGTCGGACTCGCGCGGCATGCTGACCCGGACGTACTCGCGCAACTCGTCGAGGCCGAGCACGCGGTTCTGGAAGAAATCGTTGTACTGGATGTCCGGGTGGTACAGCGCCATCACGCCATCCAGGTCCCGGTGTTTCCAGCACAGGTGATAGCGCATGACCGTTTCGGCCGTAGCCCGAGTCTGTTCCGGGCCGTCATCATCGGCGTGCATAAGGGACTCTTGGGAAAAGAACCGAGCTTGCCCAACTTCTGGCCCTGCATCAACAACCCGTCGTAATGGCACTTTGGCGACGATTGGGGTGGACCGTGACTTACATCAAAAAAATCCGCGCAATCGCTAAATGAACTGAAAATTCTCACAGGAATTTCACATCCAGATGCTACTTTTAAAGGCAATCACCGGTTGGGCCAATGAAGGCTCTTCCCACCTACCATGAGCAAACGGAAGCGCTCGATGAAGAAGGCGGGCAACACATGAATAAAGGGTCAAGCAAGGTCACGTTCCCCAATGCCTGCCAGCTGATGCGCTGGCATTTTCATCCCATGGGTTTCGAGGCGACCATGGATGCGCCGGGCAGTCTGGTCGCGCGCCTGTTCGATCGGGCCAGCGGCGAAACCCTGATCGCGATCGCCGGCATTCCCTGTGCCACGGTGATGAACGCGGCGGATGTGGAACGAATAATCGAAGCCGTCGAGGACGAACTGGAGGCTTTCATTCCTCCGGAATCTCTCAAGAGTTACGCATAACTAGCTGATTTAAAATAAAAAAGCCCGCTTTGTGCGGGCTTTTTCATAGGCGTTGGATTCAGGCCGTTTTCTTTTCCGGACGATGATCGACGAAGAACGGTTTGCCTTTGGTGACCCGGTCCGAAGCCCTAGGCATGTTGACTGCCTGAGTGTCTTGCGGCTCGACGTACCAGTAGCAATGACTGACCGCGCGAGTGATTCCGACGTAGGCCAGGCGCAGGATTTCGTCTTTCTGCGCGCTGTCATACGGCTCGCTGTCACCGGCCTTGCCCAGTCCGGCCATGCGATACACCTGATTCTTGTACGGTGAACTGGTCAGGTGCTGGCAATCGCCCAGCAGAAAAACCGCGTCGGCCTGCAGGCCTTTGGCGCTGTGATAGGTCAGTTGTTTCAGTCGACGGGACTCGTACGGCAAGCTCGAATCTACATTAACTACAGACTGAATATGCTGCTCTATCAATAACTTATCGCTGCTTTTTCGATAGAGCATCAAGATTGAGTCGCCCTTTCGATAGTGTTCTGCCAGGCGCTCGCCGAGCGCCTGATCGTCGCGCTCCAGCACGTTGACTGGCTGCAACGGCCTCTCCTCGCCGCTGGCCTTGGCCTTCTTGCCCGGGATCGCCGGTGCTGCACGAACGATGTGCTCCGCCGCGTCGATGATGTGCTGATGGCTGCGATAGTTGTCGCTGAGCATCACCCGGGTCGTGCTCGGCGACGGGAATTCCTTGTTGAACTCCATGAAGTAGCTCGGCGAACTGCCGCGCCAGCCGTAGATCGATTGCCAGTCATCGCCTACGCAAAGCAGCGATGATCTCTGCGCGCCTCGTCCGACATGCATGGCCGGGCCGCGACTGCGGATTTCCGAGAGGCTGGCGCGAATCCACGAGACGATCTGCGGCGAAACGTCCTGAAACTCATCGATCATCAGGTGCGACATCGGCCGCAGCAACTCATCGCTGAGCAGCTTGAAGTTTTCCGGCGAATGCTCGCTGAACAGCGCGAACATTCGGTTGTAGGTCATGACCGGCGGCTTCTGATCCAGCAAATGGTCTTCCAGCGCCCGCCAGAACAGGCTTAAGGCTTCGAAGAAAAACCGGTCCGGATCGTCCTTGGCGAAACTCATGCGGCCAACGGCGTCCGGCACGTCCAGGCCCAAGTTCTCGATGAAGCCTGCGGCGGCGACAAAACAGTCGAGCAATGGCGCCGATGCGAGCTCGCCCTTGACCTTGTGGTCGAAGCCGGGGCCGGCGCTGACATCACCCGCCAGCGTGGCCAATAAACGTTTTGATGACTCGTAGCTATCCAGCCAAATCAATGGTTTACGACAGAAAGCTTGAAACAGAGTGCGCTTGACTGCCCACTCTGCACGCACCGTCAGCTTGGCATTGGGACGGCAGACCTGCGGGTTTTCCCGAGGATCGAAACCCAATACCACCCAGGCGTCCAGGCTCGGAATGTAGCCGTGGCAATGGAACGACGCGCCGTTGATTTCGAATGTCTGACGGCTGGGCTCGATACCCTTGATCGGCCAGGCGCCTGTGCGGAGCCACAGGTCCTCGATCATGTCGCACAGCTCTTCATCGCGCCGGGCCGCCAGCTCTGTTACAGCGACGCGCTTTTGCACGTCCGGGTGATCGCGTTCCAGCTCCTTGAGCTGCAAGGCGTGCCGGGACAGCGGCTGGATCAGTTGCGCAAAGCGCGGGTCTTCTTTGTAAAGACGGTGGTAGCAGGCGTTGAGCTGCTGGCGTTGCGCGTCGTTGATGCGCAGATCGAACGGATTGCTGTCGACGTCCTCGTCCCCACCCTGCGCGCGGTGGCTGAGGTTTTCGAATGCCTGCAAGCGTTCGAACCCCGGCAGACTGCGAACCATCGGCAAGATCCGCGAGTGGAAGGTGCGCACCAGATCCCGCGCGTCCTTCTGACTCAGTGCCCGGCCCCACAACGCGAACAGTTCGATCAGCTTGTTGATGAAGTCCTTGCGTGATTCCCGGGTGAAGGTCACCACGGTCATCGAATCGAGCTCGAAGCCCAGATAGTGAGTCAGCAGCAGGATCCGCAGCACCAGCGTGGTCGACTTGCCGGCTCCGGCGCCGGCAATCACCGAGGTTGACGGGGTATCGCTGAAAATCATCTTCCATTGCGCAACGCTTGGCTGGGCGTGCGCAGGCAGCAGGCGTGCGACGTCGGCTTTCATGCGTTTCTTCAAGTCTGCGCTGAGTGGCAGGCGCCAGTCGTCGAACAGGTGATTGTCGATACCCGGTGGCCGGTGTTCGGTATTACGGCTGTCGCGGATCAACAAGACCTGGCGGCCCTCTTCCAGCCCGTCAGCCTTGCCTTCCTTGTACCCGTAATCCACGCCGGCGGTATGCCCGCTGCGAAAGCCGTCGGCCTGACCGTGCAGCCACGAAGCCCGGTGCTGGGCGCGCAGTTGCGTCAGACCATGGCCAAGGAAACGCGCCGCCAGGCGTTTGAACCAGGGCATCTCGGCCAGGGGACGAAGTTCGGGGGGAAGATCGGGGGTGTGTTGCGCCACGCTGACGGACTCCGGATGTGAGGCTGTTGAGGGCTATGGTGTCTGCATTTGCTTTTTTGTTCTAGCGAAATGCTTACAGGTCATTGGTTTAGGCGATGAATTGAAGGTCGGATGAGACGATTTCGAGCTTTTTTAACATCAATCGATTCGATGGGAATGCCGCACTTTTTACGCTTTTTCTCGATGGTTGACTGATAGATGATGCCTGCCATCAATCACCGGTCTCGCTTCGTGGCTCAGGCATCACGCCCCATGACGAACCTTTTGAGGAGACGATCATGCTTGAACTCAGACCTTTCAGCTCGCTGGGCGGTGCCCATCACGGCTGGTTGGATGCCCATCACCATTTTTCGTTCGCCGAGTACTACGATCCGCAACGCATGAGCTGGGGCAACCTGCGCGTGTGGAACGACGACATCATTGCCGCTGGCACGGGCTTCCCTACTCACCCGCACCGCGACATGGAAATCATCACGTACGTGCGTGAAGGTGCGATCAGCCACCAGGACAACCTGGGCAACAAGGGCCGCACCGAGGCTGGCGACGTGCAGGTCATGAGCGCCGGCACCGGAATCGCCCACAGCGAATACAACCTGGAAGCCACGGACACCAAGATCTTCCAGATCTGGATTCTGCCGACCGAAACCGGCGCACCACCGTCCTGGGGCGCCAAACCGTTCCCGAAAGGCGACCGCGAAGGTTTCGTGACCCTCGCCAGCGGCAAAGACGGTGACGATCAAAGCCTGCGCATCCGCGCCAACGCGCGTTTGGTGGCGGCCAATATCAAGGCCGGGGAAACCGCTGAATACCGCCTCGACGCCGGACGTCGTGCCTATCTGGTTCCGGCGACGGGTGTCATTGAAGTCAATGGTTTGCGCGCACAAGCTCGCGACGGTGTGGCGGTGGCTGATGAACAGGTGTTGACCGTCACGGCGCTGGAAGACAGCGAGATCGTGTTGGTGGATCTGGCCTGACGGGCGAATTGCGGGCACAAAAAAGGGCGACCTCAGGGTCGCCCTTTTCCGTCGTCTGGATTTATTTGGTGCTGATCGCACCGTCTACCAGGGTTTGCGCTTCGGCCACCAGTTGCTTGAGGTGGTCGTCGCCGATGAAGCTTTCGGCGTAGATCTTGTAGATGTCTTCGGTGCCCGACGGACGTGCAGCGAACCAGCCGTTTTCGGTCATCACTTTCAGACCGCCGATGGCCTGATCGTTGCCTGGAGCCTTGCTGAGAATGCTCTGGATCTTCTCGCCCGCCAGTTCGGTCGAGGTGACCTGCTCCGGCGACAGCTTGCTCAGCAGCGCTTTCTGCTCAGGATTGGCCTTGGCGTCGACACGCACCGAGAACGGCTCGCCCAGCTCCTCGGTCAGCGCACGGTAGGCCTGGCTTGGGTCGCGGCCGGTGCGGGCGGTCATTTCGGCAGCCAACAGGGCTGGAATCAGACCGTCCTTGTCAGTGCTCCAGACACCGCCGTCCTTGCGCAGGAACGAGGCACCGGCGCTTTCTTCGCCGCCAAAACCCAGCGAGCCGTCGAACAGACCATCGGCGAACCATTTGAAGCCGACCGGCACTTCGTACAGACGACGGCCCAGACGCTTGGCCACACGATCGATCAGACCGCTGCTGACCACGGTTTTACCCACGGCTGCGTCGGCACGCCATTGCGGACGGTTCTGGAACAGGTAGTCGATCGATACCGCCAGGTAGTTGTTCGGTGCCAGCAGGCCACCGGACGGTGTGACGATGCCGTGACGGTCGTGATCCGGGTCGCAGGCGAACGCCACGTCAAAGCGCTCTTTCAGACCGATCAGGCCTTGCATGGCATGGCTGGACGATGGGTCCATGCGGATCTGCCCGTCCCAGTCGACGGTCATGAAGCGGAACGTCGAGTCGACTTCCTTGTTCACCACGTCCAGGTCAAGACGATAGTGCTCGGCAATCGCCGACCAGTAGCGCACCCCTGCTCCGCCCAGCGGATCGACACCCAGGCGCAGTTTGGCGCCGCGAATGGCATCGAAGTCGATGACGTTGATCAGGTCGGCCACGTAAGTGTTGACGTAGTCGTGACGGTGGGTAGTTTCGGCCTTGAGCGCCTGCTCGTAGCTGATGCGTTTGACGCCGGCCAGTTTGTTGGCCAGCAGTTCGTTGGCCTTGGCTTCGATCCACTTGGTGATGTGAGTGTCGGCCGGGCCGCCGTTGGTTGGGTTGTACTTGTAGCCGCCGCTTTGTGGCGGGTTGTGCGACGGGGTGATGACGATGCCGTCGGCAAGCCCCGTGGTGCGACCACGGTTGTAGCAAAGAATGGCGTGAGAAACCGCTGGGGTCGGCGTGTATTCATCGCCTTCGGCGATCATTACGGTCACGCCGTTGGCCGCCAGTACTTCCAAAGCACTGGCCCCGGCCGGGGTCGACAGCGCATGGGTGTCGATACCGACGAACAGTGGGCCGGTGATGCCCTGGGCCTCGCGATACAGACAGATCGCCTGGCTGATGGCCAGAACGTGCCACTCGTTGAAACTCAAATCAAAGGAACTGCCCCGGTGCCCGGAGGTGCCGAACGCCACGCGCTGGGTGGAAACCGAGGCGTCGGGTTGACCGGTGTAATACGCCGTAACCAGTCGCGGGATGTCGACCAACAATTCTGCCGGTGCCGGTTTGCCCGCAAAAGGACTGAGTGTCATGCAAAACCTCTGAAATAGAGTGGTTCAGGAAATTACACCGGAGTTTACTGGCAGTTTGTCCGGAGTGCGATGGGGTCTATTGCGTACAAGCCGAGTGTTTTCGCGCATCTGTCCGCGGAGCCAGTCGCAACGCATCCCCAAGCAGTCCGACAAGTCTTAACAACTCGTGTTCCGTGCCGCCAATCGCGCTCAAACGCATGTGCTGCGCGTGCAACCCTCTGAGGCTGAACAACTCCCCCGGCGCAATCAGCACATGTTGCTTGAGCAGCCGCTGAAACACCGCGTCCATCACGACCGGGCGCGCAGAATGCAGCCAGATCGTCGCACCGCCCTCAGGTTCGATGACGTGCAGAATGTCCCCCAGACGTTCGCGTATCAAATTGATCCATTGAGTCCGGCGCTCCTTGAGCAAGCGCTTGAGCATCGGCAGATGCTGGTCGACCCGCCCGCTCGCATAGAGTCGTGCAATCGCTTTCTGGCGGATTGGTGAAAGGCGAAACGAACGCAACAGAAAGTGACGCTGCAGGTCCGCGCGCCATTGCCGCGACAGGACAAAACCGTAGGGGGCTTCGACCCCGATGATTTTTTCGAACATGGAAAACACCAGCAGACGGTCGGGATCCACCAACTCGCGCAGCGGCTCCCCTTCGGCGTCGTCCAGCAAGTCGCCGTGGCAGTCATTTTCCAGCAACCAGGTGCCATGACTCAGCAGCAAATGCGCAATGGCCTCACGGCTGGCCGGCGGGATACGACTCCCGTGGGGCATGTTCAATCGGGAGGACAGCAGGATCAATCGGACCCGCTCGCTTTCAAGCAGTCTCTGGAGTTTCTGCGGATCGAATGCCCCGTCTGGCTGCAGCGGCAACTCGATCACCTGAACCTCGGCGGACTGAAACAAGCGCAGGATCATCCAGTCACACGGCGATTCGATCACCACGGTTGCGTGGCGCAACTCAAGGACGGCGATCAGGATTTCCAGCACTCCTCGCAGATCGGCACCGATGTAGACATCTTCAGCGTGCCAGCAATGGGCAGCCGATGACGTGTAGCGGGCCGCCAGCAGCGTGCGCAACTCCAGCTCGCCGCAAGGCTGGGCCGGCGTTTGCAGGTGCCGGGGATACTGGCGCAACAGCTCTCGTTCAAGCATCAGCAACGGACGATCGAGAGGCTGGATCGACGCCGGCTCATCGGCGCTCAATACCTGCATGCCAGTGCATCTGGCATTGACGTACACCGTTTCCAGCAAATCACCGCCGCGTCCGGGCGGCATGAACGACGATGCAGGCTGCGCGAAATATCCGGATTTGGCTACGGAATAGACCCGGCCTTCTTTCTCCAGCAGTGCGTAGGCGTATTGAATGGTCGAGATCGACACGTTCAACCGCTCGGCCAGTTGCCTCAACGATGGCAGTCGAATCGCTCCCTGGTTGCCCGGCTCGCTGATCAGTTGCGTCAGGTAGCGATAGACAGCCTGGTAGGCAAAATCAGATTCTCTCGGCTCACTCATGAGGGTACGTCCGCTGAGACGTCCGTGTGATCGGGCAGCAAAATCCCATTCAACCTTCCGCCGAGCGGTCGCCAAGAGTCACCTCGCGCTCGGGCAACTCCTGCGCTTGTGCGACGTGCTCGCCTGTCCGGACAGCCCCCATTGCATACAACCGGCAGATCAGTCGCAGTGGCAAGCCGCTGACATCGGTCATCCATTGCAAGACCTGCTCCGGTGCGTGCAGGCCCTGCATGGCGCGGTGCAGGTCCGGCATGGCGACCAGCATCCCCGGATGACAGGTGCGCAGGAATCGCTCAAGGCCGGCACCGGCATCGTTGAAGGGAGCGAACAGGAGACACACCAGTTGCGACTCGTTGAGGCCGAGATTCTTTTGCAGGGACGACGCTGCCAGCGACCGTTGCTCGGCTAGATCGCAAGAGTTGCCGAATGTGGAGACAAAACGTTCGCAAACCTGCTCTGGCGTGTTTCTGCGGCGCATCGTCGCCAAGCATTGCTGCAGATAGTCCGATACGCCGGCCTCGTAGGTCCGGCCTTCGGTGTAACTGGCCTGCAACCCTTTCAGGTAGGCGCCGACCAGGGGATCAGCGCACTCGCCGGTGCGCGCTTCAAGCATCAGATCGTCGGCCTGAAACCCGAGGAAATCGCTGAGCAAGGGCCAGCGTTCCTCCATTTTGCCGACGACCATATCGTCAATACCGATATAGCTGGTGCGACGACAGGCTTCGAACTCGCCGAGGGGGCGCCAAGGCACCCGATCGTCTTGCGAGTAGAGTTCGCGATAACAATCGCCGCCGAGGCTGTCGAGCAGACTGAACAGCTCATCGAACCCGCCGCCCTTTCGCGACAACTCGCCAATCCCGACCTTGCGCACTGCCCTGTCCAGACCATCGAGAAACTGCTCCTGACGGCGCGCGTTGTCGCTGCTGATCAAGGCATCGACACCGTTGCTCCATCGGGCGACCTGGCCATAGAACTCAGCGGTGGTCAGATACTGGTCATCCCACAATGTCAGATCCTCATCCCATTCACGGCGATGCCCCACCATCAGCAGGTCGAGTCTGCCGGCCTCGCGCCCTTCATCGCAGATGGGCGCCAGATGGTTGAAAGGCAGGATTTCCCGATGATCGACCATCAACAACTCGACCCTCGGGTCATCATGCAGAAACAGTGCGCTGAAACTGCGATGCAGGTTGTGCAACGCCGAAGCCGGTACGCCGTTGCACCGCAGGGTCGCGACCCTCAACTGAAATGTGGCAGGTGCGCGGCCGGCGATGCTCAACTGCGCCGCGCGCAACAGGGCCAGGCTGTAGCAACAGTCGCGTGTGCCGGACTGAATCACCAACACCTTGAATTCACCGATGCGATCCATGCCCCCGGCAGCGACCGCCAGACGCTGGATCAACAGCTGCAATGCCGTGCGCTCGGCCCGGGAAAAGAAACTCAGCAGTCGTTGCAAAACTTGCTGGTAGACATAGTTCATTGCCTGATCATGGATCGTGCTCATCAGTACTTCACCCGGTATCAAAGGTTTTATATCGTGCGGCCGAAAAATGGCGGACGCGCAATCACTCTTCATTAATTAATAGACGCTTAAATGCTAACACTTATGTTTTTGTAGTTATTTGAAACAGTTGAGCGCATGGCATTTAAGAATCACGAGCGACATGGCTGAAAGCCCCGTCGCTGCTGGACTCCTCGCAAGGCAGGGTTTTCCTAGGAAACTTCTTACAAGCCCCTGCACATAATGAGCACAAGAAAAAAAGAAGGGATTACATGGCAGCCCTACAAACTTTAAACAGAAGTTTGAGGTGCGATGATAAACAGCCGTTTGATACTGCACAGAACAAATAGAATGCACAGACATAGCTCATTCCTTGAGATGAAAGTAGTCATTCAATTATCAGGGTCTGGAGGGCAATTAGAAGATACAGATCGAGAGCAAAAACCAGTTCAGTTGCTGAACGTCCCCAGGCGTCTGGCCCAGGGGTTTCTCGATATCTGAAGGATTAAACGCACAAGAGTCCGTGGGGCCACGGACTCTGATTGGAAGGGTCAGGCAGTTTCGATTTGCAGGGCAACCCGCTCGCGGCATGGGCACTCGTCCATGTAGCGGTGAGCTTCGACAAACTCGTTGAACGGAAACACACGCGTTTTTAGCGGCAGCAGCACACGGTCGGCAGTGAGCTGGTTGATATCACGCAAGGCACGCTGCAAGGCTACGTGATCCTGAACGATGCCGAGCTCCGGCTTGCCGGTGAAGTTGCCGATGCAATGCACGAAGAACTGAATGTTCTTCTGGAACGCTGCGCAGGCCGGGAATGGCGTCTGGTTGCCGCCCTGCAGGCCGTACAGCACCAGGCTGCCACGCGGTGCCAGTACATCGCCGAGCAGCGACATCTGTGGCCCGCCGAGACCGTCGAACACCACGTCGACACCGCGGTTGTCGGTGATCTTGTTGATCCGCATCAACAGGTCTTCTTCTTCGGTGACGATCACTTTCTCGGCACCGAGAGACAGCAGGTACTCACGCTCCTCCGCCGTTTTGGTGGCAGCAATCACCCGCACACCCAGCGCCTTGCCCAACTGGACGAAGGACGGACCGGCACAGTGGCTGGCGTCGGTCACCAGGGCGAACTGCCCGGGTTTGACCCGTGCCAGATCAACGTAACCGAAATAGGCGATCAACAGCGGCGTGTAATGCACGCTGGCTTCAATCGGGCTGAGCACGTCGGGATAACGGGTCAGCGCGGTGCGCGGCAGAACGATCAGTTCGCCGTAGACCGGATAATCATTGGGGCTCTCGGCCGGGAAGCTGGCCACCTTGTCGCCCACGGCCAGATCTTCGACGCCGTCGCCGATGGCCGTGACCACGCCGGCCATTTCATGACCGAGGCCGGAAGGCAGACGCGCCTGGGACGACGCCAGATTCTGGCGCCAGAGCGTGTCATACCAGCTGATGCCGATCGCCTCGACACGCACCTGCACTTCGCCAGGACCTGGCTGAGCAGCCGCATGCTCTTCGCATTTGAGCACCTCGGCTGGACCAAACTTGTGAAAACGGATCGTGCGGGACATCGCAAACCTCGTCAAAGTAACCTCTAATGCCATGAACTCTATCTGGGCTTTCCAGCCAAGACTATCAGTGGCTATTAATAGTCGACATGCCTGTCATTGATTCCGCAGCATGGTCAGCATTGAGAAAATCCATGAAAAAACTGCTGCCGCCTTCTCAGTAAAGCTGAATTACCCGGTGCAGACTACCAGCCTTTCCCCGTAAGATTCATGCCGGCCATTGTTCTCATATGGTCGCTCTCGTCAAGCTTGATGACTCTGCCAGGACTCCAGATGAATCGTAATGACCTGCGTCGTGTCGACCTCAACCTGTTGATCGTGTTCGAAACGCTGATGCATGAGCGCAGCGTGACCCGTGCGGCGGAGAAGCTGTTTCTCGGCCAGCCAGCGATCAGCGCGGCGCTTTCACGCCTGCGCGGCCTGTTCGACGACCCCTTGTTTGTGCGCACCGGGCGCAGCATGGAGCCTTCCGCCCGCGCGGTGGAAATCTTCGCCCTGCTCTCCCCGGCCCTGGATTCGATTTCGACGGCCGTCAGCCGCGCGGCGGAATTCGACCCGGCCACGAGCACCTCGGTCTTCCGCATCGGCCTGTCGGACGACGTCGAATTTGCGTTGCTGCCAATGCTGCTCAAACGCCTCCGCGCCGAAGCCCCCGGCATCGTGCTGGTGGTGCGCCGCGTCAACTACATCCTGATGCCCGGCCTGCTCGCTTCCGGCGAAATTTCCATCGGCGTCAGCTACACCACCGACCTGCCGGCCAACGCCAAGCGCAAAGTCCTGCGCCGTAGCGCACCCAAATTGCTGCGCGCCGATACTGTGCCGGGGCCGTTGAGCCTGGACGATTACTGCGCCCGACCGCATGCGCTGGTGTCGTTTGCCGGTGACCTCAGTGGTTTCGTCGATGAAGAGCTGGAAAAACTCGAACGTAAACGGCATGTGGTCCTGGCGGTGCCGCAGTTCAATGGACTGGGTACGCTGCTGGCGGGCACCGACATCGTCGCGACCGTCCCCGATTACACGGCGGAAGCACTGACGGCGGCGGGTGGTCTTCGCGCCGAAGACCCGCCGCTGCCTACTCGTACGTTTGAACTGCATATGGCTTGGCGTGGGTCGCAGGACAATGATCCTGGGGAGCGGTGGTTGCGGTCGCGGATTCAGATGTTCTTCGGGGATCCGGATAGCCTGGCATAGCCTTTGCCATAACCGGTCATAGAGATTGTTGAATGTGGCAGTGGCTTGCGGCATTCTTCGCGACGGAATTTCCAGGGACGGTAAATTCTATGCGTGCTGCACGTATACAGACACCCGTCCCCTTCGCTATTTCGAACACCATCAAGGTGATTGAAAGCGAACACGCGCAACCGTCGCAGTTGCTTGGTCTGAAATATTGAAACGGAACTTCACATGAGCGGAAAACCTGCTGCACGCCTGACAGATCCCACTAGTTGCCCTCTACCGGGACATGGAACAAATCCGATCGCCAGTGGCTCGCCCAATGTCAACTTTGACGGGCTTGCTGCGGCCCGGATGGGCGACAAGTCCGCTTGCGGTAGCCCCATCACCGGAGGCGTCAGTGCAACGGTTTTTATCAATGGTTTGAACGCTGCGACGAAAGACAGCACGGGCGGGCACGGCAATGTGGTTGTGGGTGGTTCCGGAACAGTCATCATCGGAGACACATTCGTCCCGGCACCTTTCAGCGGCCTGCTACCGATGCCTGTGCACTTCAGCGACAAGATCAAATTGATCGACGAAAGCACCGGTGAACCGATGCCCAATCATGGTTACGCGATTCAGCGTGCTGATGGCAGCTTCGAGTATGGAACCAGTGATGCGTCGGGATTCACACACGTCGTGAGTTCACACTTGGCAGAAACCATAAAACTGTTTTTGGAAGATTGATAACCATGCCGGCAGAGCAAATCAAACTTCCCAATGGCAATACCGCAAGCCTGTCCGTCACACCGACATTGACAGTCGTGAAAGATCAGACTGTCAAGACGGCCCCCGTTCCAGCGAAGAAGGCTGTTGTCTTTTTCATTGGTGGAGCTGCCGACCAGGAGAAATACTATTTCCAGGGAGCTTTCCACAATATCGATGACGCCCAAAAACTGCTCGATGCAAAAATCGCCGGCAACAAAAAGCTGAAGACGAAATATACCGGACTCCCCAAAAGCTATAAGGATGCAAGGGGCTCCGGCGACATTCAGACTCACTTTATAGACAACATACCCAGTAAATCCTGTCCGGTTTACATCGTTGGTCATAGCCTCGGTGGATGGAATGGCGCACATCTGTCGCAGATCCTGTCCGAGGCCGGTTACACCATTAAATTTTTGGTGACGCTCGATCCAGTGGGTGAAGGTTTTTTTGTATGGCTGGGTTCCGACATCTACTTTTCTGAACCAACACCTGTCGCTGAAACATGGATCAACATCCGGGCGAATGCCAGCAAGCCTGATAATTCTGATGGCGTCGCTGATTTCGGGGAGCGCTGGATAATCGAGGCAGGTCCGACCGTCAATAAAACCATTGATCGACACCATGCCTCGGCTGACTGGATGTTTATTGAGCCTGTTCAAGGGGCCAAGTCCGCCTGCGATCTGATTTTTGATTCAATCAACGGTATCTTCGGCCAATGAACGGACTACGCGGTGTCATTTACCTTGCATTGCTTCTCTGTAGTGGCTGTGTCAAAACGGCCAGCATTCCACCGGCCGATCTCACGTTATCGTCCTTCAGAATGGGTTCCAGTAATCTGTTCACGGCACACTTCAGCTCCACTGTGGATTTGCAGAACGCTTTCAGTGATTACGAACAGTCCAATCAGCTCTCACCGACCCTGATTTGCTCCCTGAATCGAGACACGGAGTTCTCATCCGAGCATCCAATTGCCGTAAAAGCCGAAGGACGAGTAATCGCCAGCAGTCCAGCCAAACCCAATTACAAGTTTTCCTCCGAACTCATCTTTTATTACACCAACCCGAATGGAACTCAACGCGACTTGAATGACTATGACGCCATCAAGCCGTTGCTCGAGTCGCAGAATTCGATCCCGTGCAAAGTTCGGATAACCGCCTACGGGTACGAAGCCTATTACTCGAATACGCTATTGATCCCGTCCAGAGTCATGATTGAGCAGATTTTCAGATAGACGCCAATCGAAGGTCTATTGCCGGCCCTTTCGCAAGGCGGGTCGGCATTTTTAATCCTCGCGTAATCACCACCGTGCAGTTTCACACCCGACCTTTGCGTCATGGGTAACAGAGAATTGCTCTGAAACCAATTGATAGCCCCCTAACGAAAGGCGCATGCTAGAGGGCTTCCCTCGGGCTTATATCATTCCGAATGATAGTTACCTTCGTGTCATTCGATTCGTTTGCCATCTACCCGCCGAGCATCATCCGCCCATCTTCAATACATTGGCGGATGCATCCATGGAACAATCACTCAAACATTTGCGCTTCCCGTTGGCTATGTTGGCCGTGCTGGTGATGAGCGCGTGCGGCAAGACTCCGGAGACCGCCGCCACCATGCCTGCTGCCAAAGTCAGCGTGGCCAAGGTGCTGGAACAACCGGTCAACGAGTGGGACGAATTCACCGGGCGCCTCGAGGCGCCGGAAACCGTTGAAATCCGTCCGCGGGTCTCCGGCCAGATCGACGAAGTCGCCTTCACCGAAGGTGCGCTGGTCAAGAAAGGCGACCTGCTGTTCCAGATCGACCCGCGTCCGTTCCAGGCTGAGGTCCGCCGCCTCGAAGCCCTGGTAGCCCAGGCCCGCGCCAACGCCACCCGCAGTGAAAACGAAGCCGTACGCGGTGAGCGTCTGCGTACCAGCAACGCCATCTCCGCCGAACTGGCCGATTCGCGCACCAGCGCTGCCCAAGAAGCCCGTGCTGCTGTCGGCGCGCTGCAAGCGCAACTGGATCTGGCCAAACTGAACCTGAGCTTTACCCGCGTCACCGCGCCAATCAGCGGCCGCGTCAGCCGTGCAGAGATCACCGCCGGTAACCTGGTGACCGCCGACACCACTGCGCTGACCAGCGTGGTTTCCACCGACAAGGTCTACGCCTACTTCGACGCCGACGAGCGTGTGTTCCTCAAATACACCCAACTCGCCCGTCAGGGTCAGCGCGGTGCAACCACTCCGGTGTACATGGGCCTGTCCAATGAAGACGGCAACCCGCACCTGGGCCAGATGAACTTCGTCGACAACCAGGTCAACCCGAAAACCGGCACCATCCGTGGTCGCGCCGTGTTCGACAACAGCGACGGCACCTACACCCCGGGTCTGTATGCACGACTGAAACTGGTCGGCAGCGGCACCTACAACGCGATGTTGATCAACGATGAAGCGGTCGGTACCGACCTCGGCAAGAAGTTCGTGCTGGTGATGGATGGCGACAACAAGACCGCCTACCGCGCCGTCGAGCTCGGTCCGAAGATCGAAGGCCTGCGTATCGTGCGCAGCGGTCTGAACAAGGACGACACGATCATCGTCAAGGGTCTGCAACGGGTTCGTCCTGGCTCCCCAGTTTCGCCTGAAGTGATCCCGATGGCCAGCGAGCAAACCATTGCCGCTCTCGCTCAACAACGACAAGCGCTGGAAGCCAGCAACCTGCCCAAAGTCGCACCTGCCAAAGGCGCGCCGGGTTCGGTTGTGAAACTGGCTGCTGCGACCCCACGCGGTTAAGGGACGACAACTCCGATGAATTTTTCCCAATTCTTCATTTCACGGCCGATCTTCGCAGCGGTACTTTCGCTGCTGATCCTGATCGCCGGTGCGATTTCGCTGTTCCAGCTGCCGATCAGCGAATACCCGGAAGTCGTGCCACCGACCGTGGTGGTGCGTGCCAACTTCCCGGGCGCCAACCCAAAAGTCATCGGTGAAACCGTGGCGGCTCCGCTGGAGCAAGCCATCACCGGCGTCGAGAACATGTTGTACATGTCCTCGCAATCCACCGCTGACGGCAAGATCACCCTGACCATCACCTTCGCCCTGGGCACTGACCTGGATAACGCGCAGGTGCAAGTTCAGAACCGCGTGACCCGTACCGAGCCGAAACTTCCAGAAGAAGTGACGCGCATCGGTATCACCGTCGACAAGGCATCGCCCGACCTGACCATGGTTGTGCACTTGACCTCGCCGGACAAACGCTACGACATGCTGTACCTGTCCAACTACGCGATCCTCAACATCAAGGACGAGCTCGCTCGCCTCGGTGGGGTCGGTGACGTGCAGCTGTTCGGTATGGGCGACTACTCCCTGCGTGTATGGCTTGACCCGAACAAGACCGCTTCGCGCAATCTGACCGCGACTGATGTGGTCACCGCCATTCGCGAACAGAACCGTCAGGTGGCCGCCGGCCAGTTGGGCGCGCCCCCTGCCCCGACTGCGCAAAGCTTCCAGTTGTCGATCAACACTCAGGGCCGCCTGGTCACCGAAGAAGAGTTCGAGAACATCGTCATTCGCGCCGGTGACAATGGTGAAATCACCCGCCTGAAGGACATCGCTCGCGTCGAACTGGGTTCCAGCCAGTACGCCCTGCGTTCGTTGCTGAACAATCAGCCGGCCGTAGCGATCCCGATCTTCCAGCGCCCTGGCTCCAACGCCATCGAAATCTCGAACGAAGTTCGCGGCAAGATGGAAGAACTGAAGAAAAGCTTCCCGCAAGGCATGGACTACAGCATCGTCTATGACCCGACGATCTTCGTGCGCGGCTCCATCGAGGCGGTGGTTCACACCCTCTTCGAAGCACTGATCCTCGTGGTTCTGGTAGTGATTCTGTTCCTGCAGACCTGGCGCGCCTCGATCATTCCGTTGGTGGCGGTGCCGGTATCGTTGATCGGTACGTTTGCGGTGATGCACCTGTTCGGCTTCTCGCTCAACGCGCTGTCGCTGTTCGGCCTGGTACTGGCGATCGGTATCGTGGTGGACGACGCCATCGTGGTGGTGGAGAACGTCGAGCGGAACATTGAACTGGGGCTCAACCCTTTCGATGCGACCAAAAAGGCCATGGGTGAAGTGACCGGCCCAATCATTGCCACGGCGCTGGTGCTGTGTGCGGTGTTCGTACCGGCGGCATTCATCTCGGGCCTCACTGGTCAGTTCTACAAGCAGTTCGCACTGACCATCGCGATCTCGACCGTGATCTCGGCCTTCAACTCGCTGACCCTGTCGCCAGCGCTGGCCGCTGTGTTGCTTAAAGGTCACGACGCACCGAAAGACCGCTTCTCGCGAGTGCTGGACAAGATCTTCGGTGGCTGGCTGTTCCGTCCGTTCAACCGTTTCTTCGACCGTGCCAGTCATGGCTACGTCGGCACCGTGCGCCGGGTTATCCGTGGCAGCGGCATCGCCCTCTTCCTGTACGCAGGCCTGATGGTGCTGACCTTCTTCGGTTTCTCCAGTACGCCGACCGGATTCGTACCCGGCCAGGACAAGCAATACCTGGTGGCCTTCGCGCAACTGCCGGACGCCGCCAGCCTGGATCGTACCGAAGACGTGATCAAACGCATGTCCGACCTGGCACTGAAACAGCCTGGCGTGGAAAGCGCCGTAGCGTTCCCGGGCCTGTCGATCAACGGGTTCACCAACAGCCCGAACGCCGGCATCGTGTTCGTGACGCTGAAACCGTTCGACGAGCGTAAAGACCCGAGCATGTCCGCCGGTGCGATTGCCGGTGCCTTGAACGGCCAGTACGCCGGGATTCAGGAAGCCTACATGGCGATCTTCCCGCCGCCGCCGGTACAAGGCCTGGGCACCATTGGTGGTTTCCGCCTGCAAATCGAGGACCGGGGCAACCTGGGCTACGAAGAGCTGTACAAGGAAACCATGAACATTATTGCCAAGAGCCATAACGTTCCGGAACTGGCCAACCTGTTCACCAGCTACACCGTGAACGTGCCGCAGGTCGATGCCGCCATCGACCGCGAAAAAGCCAAGACCCATGGCGTGGCCGTCAGCGACATCTTCGACACCCTGCAGATCTACCTGGGTTCGCTGTATGCCAACGACTTCAACCGCTTCGGTCGTACCTATCAGGTCAACGTTCAGGCAGAGCAACAGTTCCGCCTCGAATCCGACCAGATCGGCCAGCTGAAAGTACGCAACAACAAAGGCGAAATGATCCCGCTGGCGACCTTCATCAAGGTCAGCGACACCTCGGGCCCGGATCGCGTGATGCACTACAACGGCTTCATCACCGCTGAGATCAACGGTGCGGCAGCTCCGGGCTACAGCTCTGGCCAGGCCGAAAAAGCCATCGAGAAACTGCTTAAGGATGAACTTCCGAACGGCATGACCTACGAGTGGACCGACCTGACCTACCAGCAGATTCTGTCCGGCAACACCGCGCTGTTCGTGTTCCCGCTCTGCGTATTGCTGGCGTTCCTGGTGCTCGCCGCTCAATACGAAAGCTGGAGCCTGCCACTGGCAGTGATCCTGATCGTACCGATGACCCTGCTGTCGGCCATCACCGGTGTGATCATCTCTGGCGGCGACAACAACATCTTCACCCAGATCGGCTTGATCGTACTGGTGGGCCTGGCGTGTAAGAACGCGATTCTGATCGTCGAGTTCGCCAAGGACAAACAGGAAGAAGGCCTCGATCCGCTGGCCGCCGTACTGGAAGCCTGCCGTCTGCGTCTGCGGCCGATCCTGATGACTTCGTTCGCGTTCATCATGGGTGTGGTGCCACTGGTGTTCTCCAGCGGTGCCGGTGCCGAGATGCGTCACGCCATGGGTGTGGCAGTGTTCTCCGGGATGCTCGGTGTGACCTTCTTCGGTCTGCTGCTGACCCCCGTGTTCTATGTGCTGATCCGCAATTTCGTGGAGCGCAGCGAAGCGCGCAAAGCGGCCAAGGCGCAAAATCTTCAAAAGCCACTGGAGGCGCACCAATGAGTCTGAAAGTCTTCCTGCCGAGCCTGTTGGTGCTGGCCCTGAGTGCCTGCGCCGTCGGCCCTGACTACAAGACCCCGACGACGGAGGCGGCGAACGTCACGTCCGCCACCGACGGCGCCGCCGGTCAGAAGAACTTCGACCGTTCGAAATTCGAAGGTATCTGGTGGCAGCAGTTCGACGATCCGACCCTCAACCAGTTGGTGACTCAATCGCTGCAAGGCAACCGTGAACTGCGCGTGGCGTTCGCCCGCTGGAAAGCCGCCCGGGCGATCCGCGACGACGCCAGCAACGATGCGATGCCGACCATCACCAGCCGCGCCAGCAGCGATCTGGCCAAAGGTCAGATTCCGGGCCAGACCACCAAGCGGGTCAATAGCGAACGCTACGACCTGGGGCTGGACATGGCCTGGGAGCTGGACCTGTTCGGACGCATCCAGCGCAATCTGGAAGCCAGCGACGCCGACCAGCAAGCGGCCGAAGCCGATCTGTACCAACTGCAAGTCACCATGATTGCCGAACTGGTGGACGCTTACGGTCAACTGCGCGGCGCTCAATTGCGGGAAAAGATCGCCCTGGCCAACCTGAACAACCAGCAGGAGTCGCGCAAGATCACCATCAGCCTGCGTGACGCCGGCGTTGGTGATCAGCTCGATGTTGAACGGGCCGATGCCCGTCTGGCGTCGGTCGAAGCCAGCGTGCCGCAGTTGCAGGCGGAACAGGCCCGGCAGAAAAACCGTATCGCCACCCTGCTGGGTGAACGTCCGGACAAACTGACCGTCGACCTGAGCCCGAAAGACCTGCCGGCGATTGCCAAGGCCTTGCCGATCGGTGATCCGGGCGAACTGCTGCAGCGTCGTCCGGACATCCTCAGCGCCGAACGCAAACTGGCGTCGGCCACGGCACGTATCGGTGTGGCCAAGGCCGACCTGTTTCCTCGGGTCAGCCTCAGCGGTTTCCTCGGCTGGACGGCCGGGCGTGGTTCGCAGATCGGTTCCTCGGCGGCCAACGCCTGGGCACTGGGCCCGAGCATCACCTGGGCAGCGTTCGACCTTGGCAGCGTGCGGGCCCGTTTGCGCGGCGCCGATGCCGATGCCGAAGGCGCACTGGCGACCTACGAGCAGCAAGTCTTGCTCGCGCTGGAAGAGTCGGAAAACGCCTTCAGTGATTACGGCAAACGTCAGCAACGTCTGATCTCGCTGATCCGTCAGAGCGAATCCAGCCGCAAGGCTGCCGACCTCGCTGAGATTCGCTACCGCGAAGGCACCACCGATTTCCTGGTGTTGCTCGACGCCCAGCGTGAACGTTTGAACGCCGAAGACAGCCAGGCCCAGGCCGAAGTGGATCTGTATCGCGGCATCGTCGCGATCTACAAGGCCCTCGGTGGCGGTTGGCAGCCAGAGACGGTCGCCAGCAAGTAACAGTTTTTTAAAGAGCTCCTTTGGTTGGCCGCAACCAACCAAATTTTTTGCCCCGCGTATCATTCGGTCGCGGGGCTTTTTTGTACCTGTCTTTCATGGTTTTCCAGCACGGTGACCGTGGCGGTAGTGCCGGCTCTCAGTCGGTCCTTGCCCGCGTAATCGGGATCGATGCCGATCCGCACCGGTACCCGCTGCGCCAGTTTCACCCAGGTGTAGCTGGGGTTGATGTTGGCCAGCAATCGACTGCCCGGCGCGTTTTCCCGGTCAGCAATGGCGAAGGCGATGCTTTGCACGGTGCCGCCGAATTTTTCCCCGCTCATCAATTCGATCCGCACCCGATCACCCTCCTCGATCCGTGGCAGTTTGGTTTCCTCGAAATAGCCGCTGACGTAAAAGGAGCTACTGTCCACCAGCGCCAGCAACGCGCCGCCGGCCACCGCGTAATCCCCCTGACGGGTCAGCAGATTGGTGACATAACCGCTGACCGGCGCTTCGACACGGGTGCGTTGCAGATCCAGTTCTGCCTGGGTCAGCGCGGCAATCGCCAGTTGCACGTTGGCTTCGGCCAGACCGAGATTCGCCTGATTGCGTAACAGATCGGCCTGGGCCACCGCCACGTCGGTGCTGGACTTCTCCCACTCCTCACCGGAAATCGCGAATCCTTGCTTGAGCGTACGTCGCCGGCGCTCTTCACTCTGGCGTTGTTTGAGCAATGCCTCGCTGGCGACAATCGCCGCTTGCGACTGCCCGAGCGTGGCCTTTGAGACCTCCACCGAGCGCTTCGCATGCTCGACGGCGAGGCTGTAGCGCGCCGGATCGATCTCAAGCAGCAACTGGCCCTTGTCGACATGCTGGTTGTCCTGCACCGCCAGTGTGACGATGCGGCCCGAAACATCCGCCGACAGCGTCACCACATCCGCCCTCACCCGCGCATCCCGCGTCCACGGGGCCCGGGTGTAATGTTCCCAGGCGAACCAGCCAAGCACGATTGCAAGCAGCACCACCGCCAATGTCGTCAATCGAGTGAGCAACGTCTTCAAGGTTTCAGGCTCCCATCAGCAATATCAATGCGGCGCATACACAGGCGTACAAGGCGCCTTCGAACAGCGCCTCGTGCCAGACAAAACGCAGGACGCCAAGCCGGCGCAAACCCCAGTCGAGCAGCAGAAAAACCGGTATGGCCAGTAACAAAGCCTGGGCGATGGGTGGCAGGTAAACGCCGCCGATCTCGAAATCAATGGGCAAGGACGGGTTCTCCTTCAGGACGGTTGGGCTGCAAATGCTCGCCATGTCGCTCCAGAAACGACACCACGATCAACAGGGCCACACGCATGCGAAACACCGACCACAAGTGCTCATGGGTGGCGACATGCAAGGCATCCAGCTCATCGCCGAGCGCATGCAGCGTAGTCAGCAACGGTGTCAGGCGCACGTCCGGTCGGCCGGCGACGAAACGGCCGGTCTGACGCAATGCCGTCGACAGCTGCCGACCGAATGCGTCAGTGAGCAGAGTATTGTTCTGTGCCTGTTGCCTGAGCTGGTGCATGGCCACGCCCAGCGCTACACAGGCGAGACTGATTTCATACAAACGCTGCATATCCCGATCATTGGCGGCCGGCAGCACGCCCAGCATCGAGGTCAGGCGATCGACCATTCGACTTTCGAAGGCGAATTGCTGCTCATCGGTGGCCGGACTCTTGGTCAGTTGGTAGACCTGCTCCCGCGCCTCGTTATAAAAGCGCCTGATTCGAAAGGCCGGGCGGAACGGGAAGATCCAGGCATAGACAATCAGAGCCAGCATCGCTGCACTGACATAGGCTCCGGCGAATTCGAACCATTGAATGGCGGTGTTCTGCCCGGTGCCGACGTTCTGCGGACCGAGCATCAGGAAACTCGACAGCCCCAGCCCCATTCCGATACCGGCAGTGGCCGGGCTGGACAGTCCGACCGCGATCACATACAGCAAAGGCGCGAGCAACAAGGCCAACATTTCGAAATCGCTGATCGCCGGAACCAGCATGAATTGATAGAACGCCGACACCAACAAGGCCAGTCCCAGCCCTCGGGCGTAACTCTGCGCGGCAATTAAAGGACGTGGAAATGTCGCCATCAACGAACACAGAATCCCCACCAGAATCATCCCGCCCCGCGCGCCGTCCCAAGCGGTTTCGATCCAGATCAACCCGGCCACCAGCAACGCGCTGAAGGCGCGGATGGCGTTCATCGTCGCGAGGGTAAAATCCAGGTGCAAGGGGCTGGACTGGCCACGGAACATGCAGCTGGCCTCCCGCCCTTCCTGTATCGCGTCGCTCAGTTCGAGAATCTGCTCCAGCTGCTGCAACAGCCGCGCCTGTTCCCAGCGCAATGCCCAGGCCAGCGAGCGCAGGGTTGCACTCATGTCTTCCGTCAGTTGTTCGGCCTTGTAGGCGAGCGCTTCGAATTGCTGTTGCAGCGCGATGAACTGGTGCCGAACCTCGGCCGGCAATGAGCGCCCTTGCTGTGCGAGCTGATCAAGAAGTGCCAGCTCCTCGGCGCGCAATTGCTGGATGTCCAGCGGCAGATCGCCCTCCCAGCGCTCGGTGAGCAATTCCCGCTGGTGGCGCAAAGCGGTCAGGCGCGAAGTCAGCAGCATCAGCTGATTGCCCAGCAACAGCACCAGATTGTTCGCACTGCGCAGGCGCGGAGCATCGAAATACAAATGCCGGCGCAGCCCTTCAAGGGCGCTGATTTCCCCCAGCAGCTGCATTTGACGGCGCTGAAAGTCCGCGTCGCTTTCTTCGGTGCGAAGCACCGCGGCGGCATGGGTGGCGGCGAGCTTGATCACCTGATCAACCTTCGCGAAATAGTTGCGCGATACCGCCTCTGGCCGCGCCGTCAGCAGGCTGACCACGCATACGCACGCCACCGCCAGCAAGGTTTCGGTAACCCGGGTGACCGCCAGCAGAAAGGTGCCGTCCTGATCCGGAATCGCCAATAGCGCCACCACCACGGCGGTATACCCGCTAAGCACGAACGCCTGGGAGCTGGTGTAACGCAACAACGTGCCGCCAGCCGTGCACAGGGCCAGCCATAGCGCCAGAGTCGTGATGAACGGCAACGGCGCCTGGGGGAAAATCGCCATCAGCAGCACCGCCACCGCCGCACCGAGGGTCGTGCCGATGATTTGCCCGAAGCTGCGTGCCAGCGCCATCCCGGCCAGTGGCTGGCTGATGATAACGACGGCCATGATCGACCACTTCGGTTGATCCAGATCGAACAGGAACGCCAGATACAAGGTCAGCAATCCGGCGGCAATGGTGCGCAAACCAAACAGCAGCACGGCCTGGCTGGGGTGGATCACCGCCTTGAAATAAATAAGCAGGGATTGCATGGGTAGCCTCTTCGAAACAACTTCTGAAAGCGTAGACACTGCATGGAGGGCATGACGGCGAACAGGGTCGACACGAGTTGTAGGTCGATTCAACGCCTGTAGTAGGCCATATCGGGCAGAGGGTTTGACTCACGGCGCGAGCTGACAGAAGCTTGCGACCTCCGCTACAAAACGAAAGTTTCGGAAATTCGCATGCCTCAGTCTCGCCGCTATTTGCTCATCAGCCTCGGCCTTGTGCTGGTCCTCTTCGTGGCCTGGCTGTCATTGCGCAGTACCGCGCCCGTAGTACCGGAAGCGATCAAACATGGGTACAGCGAAGCGCTGGCCGCCGCTCGGGCTGGCCAACCGGGTGCCGCGCGGGTTTTGTATCAGCAACTGGGGCGTCCGGATCTGTCGGTCAAACGGCGTGTCTGGCTGCATGCCGAGTTGCCCAATTACCCAAGCCCGCAGGCCTTGAAGCTGGCGGACGCCGATCTGCAAAACGAGTCGCCGGATGTACGGCTGGCAGCAATCAAAAGCGTGACCGGCCTGGTGCCGGGCGGGCAGCGCAGCCTGCTGCTGGGTCCGTTGCTCGACGATGAAGATCAGACCGTCCGCTTCGCCGCGATCAACGCCCTGCTCGGCTTGTCTCCGGATCAACTGGGCCTGTATTTCGCGCCGCTCCAGCAAGGCATCGACGTGTGGGAACAGGCGCTGAAGGCCCAGCCGGAAAGCGCCGCCAATTATGCGCAACTGGCGCGCCTGTATCTGCACAACGCCGAACTGAAACAGGCACAGGAAGCGCTGGAACAAACCCTGCGCCTCGACCCGGGCAACTTGCCGGCGCTGGTGATGCAGATCGAAGTACTCGACCGCCAAGGCCAGAGCGATGCCGCGCGGCAATTGCTCGCCCGACAATTGAAGGCCCAACCCGATTCGGCTTATCTGCAACACGCGCTGGGCCTCTGGCTGCTGCATCACGATCAACGCGAGTACGCCCTGCTCGGTTTGTCCAAAGCCGTGGAGCTCGAGCCCGATAACAAGGACTATCGCTACGACCTCGCCACGACCCTGCACAGCGCCGAAGAACTGGAAGCGGCGCAAAAGCAGTTGCAGGAAATCGTCCAGCGTCATCCTGCCGATCGTAAGGCGCGGGTGTTGCTGATCAACTACTGGAAAGAAAGCGGTCAGTTGCAGAACGTGCAGATTCTGCTGGCGCAGCTCGAACAGATGAACCCGGACGATCCCTCTTTGCAGCAAGGCCTCTAGCGGCCTTCTCGACATCCCGCAAGAAAATCGGAACCGTCGCCACGGCAAAAGGTCAAGTAAACAGGCAGTGCCAAAACGGCGTCCGGCGCCCGCTGCCGCGTTTCCCCTAGTCATGAGAGGGCATTTTTTGTCTACATCGAACGCGTTGATCAGTGCAAAAGCCGCCACCGGCATCGAGGGTCTCGACGATATCCTGGCTGGTGGTTTGTCCCGCAGTCATGTTTTCTTGCTGGAGGGCGAGCCTGGAACCGGTAAAACCACAGTCGCGTTGCATTTTTTGCTGGCCGGCGCCCGTGCCGGCGAACGTTCGTTGTACATCACGCTGTCCGAAACCGAGCGCGAATTGCGCCAGGGCGCGGCGTCCCACGGTTGGGAACTGAACGAAAACATCGAAATTTTCGAGCTGACGCCGCCCGAAAGCCTGCTCAACGCCGAGCATCATCAGAGCCTTCTGTACTCCTCGGATCTTGAACTGGGCGAAGCGACCAAGCAGATTTTCGAAGTGGTCGAGCGGTTCAAACCCACGCGGGTTGTGCTCGACAGCCTCTCGGAAATCCGCCTGCTGGCGCAAAGCTCCCTGCGCTACCGTCGACAGATCCTGGCGATCAAGCATTATTTCGTGCGCTACGACGCCACGGTATTGCTGCTGGACGACCTGACCACCGAATCCCTCGACAAAACCGTGCACAGTGTCGCGCACGGCGTGATCCGCCTCGAAGAACTGACCCCCAACTATGGCGCCGAACGCCGTCGCGTGCGGGTGATTAAGTACCGAGGCCAGAAATACCGCGGAGGCTTCCATGACTTCACCATCATGGGCGATGGCGTGCACGTCTTCCCGCGCCTGGTGGCGGCCGAGCACCGGGGCGATTACCCACGGCTGCAACTGTCCAGCGGCATCAAGGAAATGGACGCCCTGCTCGGCGGCGGTATCGAAACCGGCTCCAGCACGCTGATTCTGGGTCCGGCGGGGACCGGCAAATCCTTGATCACCATGATTTTCGCGGCAGCCGCCGTGGCGCGTGGTGAAAAGGCCGCGCTGTTCATTTTCGACGAAGAACTGGGCCTGCTGTTCGAGCGCATGAATAACATTGGCATCGACCTCAAGGCCCTGCAGGCCACCGGCAATCTGCTGATCGAACAGGTGGATGCTGCCGAGCTTTCTCCTGGCGAGTTTTCCCACCGGGTGCGACGCTGCGTCGATGAAGGTGACATCAAGACCGTTGTGATCGACAGCATCAACGGCTATCAGGCCGCGATGCCGGAAGAGAACGCGCTGGTATTGCACATGCACGAACTGTTGCTGTACCTGAACCGCAAGGGCGCCGCGACGTTCATGACCGTCGCCCAGCATGGACTGGTCGGCGACATGCAGGCCCCGGTAGACATTACCTACCTCGCCGACACAGTGATTCTGCTGCGTTATTTCGAAGCCCTCGGCAAGGTACGCCGGGCGATTTCGATCATCAAGAAACGTACCGGCAGCCATGAATCGACCATTCGTGAATACCGCATTTCCAAGCAAGGCATGACCATCGGTGAACCGCTGGAAGCCTTCCAGGGTGTGCTGCGCGGAGTCCCCACCTACCTCGGCGCGAGTAACCCGCTGCTCAAGGATGACAACTTGTGACCGTCACCGTACCGCTGTCGGAACGGGCGCTGATCCTTGCGCCCCTGGGTCGCGACAGCCAGGTTGCGCTGATGATCCTCAACGAGGCCGGCTACGGTGGCCTGATCACGCCCGATCTGGCCACCCTGTGCACCGAACTTGAACCCGGCGCCGGGCTGCTGCTGATCGCGGCCGAGGCCCTGAATGGTCCGGAACTCGAAGGCCTGCTGCTGTATCTGGAGCAACAACCGGCGTGGTCGGACTTGCCAATTGTCTTGCTCACCCATCACGGCGGATCCGGACAAGGACCTTCGTCGCAGCTCAGCAAATTACTGGGCAACGTGACGTTCCTTGAGCGCCCTTTTCATCCGGCAACGTTGGTCAGCCTGATTTCCACCGCCCTGCGCGGGCGACGACGACAGTACGAGGCCCGCGACCGCCTGATCGATCTGAGCAATAGCGAGCGACGCCTGCAATCGACCCTCGAAACCCTCGAGCAGCAAGTCGAAGAACGCACAGCGCAACTACGGCACAACGAAGAAGCCCTGCGCCAGTCGCAGAAGATGGAAGCGGTCGGCCAGCTCACCGGCGGTATCGCCCACGACTTCAACAACATGCTGACCGGCATCATCGGCAGTCTTGAATTGCTACGCCGTCGGTTGGCCCGTGGCCGCCTGGATGATCTCGACAGCCTGATCGACCTCGGTGTGACTTCGGCCAACCGCGCCGCCGGCCTGACCCATCGGTTGCTGGCGTTCTCCCGTCGCCAGTCGCTGGACTCCAAAGCCGTGCAGATGAACGAGCTGGTGCAGTCGATGGGCGAACTGCTGCAACGCAGCCTCAACGAAAGCATTCAACTGGACATGCGCCTGCACGAACAATTGTGGGTGGCCGAGGCCGACCCCAACCAACTGGAAAGCGCCCTGCTCAACCTGGTGATCAACGCACGCGACGCGATGCCCGACGGCGGCAATCTGGTGGTCGAGACGGGCAATCAGGTGCTGGATCGCGACTACACCGCGACCTATAGCAATCTTGAGTCCGGTGATTACGTCGTATTGAGCGTGACCGACAATGGTTGCGGCATGCCGGAGAGCGTGATCAATCGCGCGTTCGACCCGTTTTTCACCACCAAGCCAATCGGCCAGGGCACCGGGTTGGGCCTTTCGATGATCTATGGGTTCAGCAAGCAATCCGGTGGTCATGTGTCGATCGACAGCAAAATCGACGAGGGCACCACGGTCAAACTCTATCTGCCGCGCTTCCAGGGCGAATCACTGCCTCACGCGCCAGCGGACACGGAGCAGGCGCCGAACGCCGTGGAAGGCGAAACCGTCTTGATCGTCGAAGACGACCCGGCCGTGCGCGTGCTGGTCAGCGCGGTATTGAGTGAATTGGGTTACGGGTTTGTCGAAGCCGGCGATGCTGACGGTGCCATGCCGATTCTGGATTCGGAGCAACGCATCGATCTGCTGATCAGCGACGTCGGCCTGCCGGGCATGAACGGACGGCAACTGGCGGAAATCGGCCGGCAATACCGGCCAGACCTGAAGGTCCTGTTCATCACAGGTTATGCCGAACACGCGGCGGTGCGCGGCGGCTTCCTGGATCCTGGCATGCAGATGATCACCAAGCCGTTCACCTTCGATCTGTTGACGGCGAAGGTGCGGGAAATGATCAAGAGCTGAGGCGGTTAACGCCTCAGGCCAGCAATTCCTGAATCTTCTCCTGCAACACATCCAGATCGAACGGTTTTTCCAGGATCGGCGCCCGACGGGTAATAGGGCTGCCGGTCTCGCGGATTTCCTGCGGATAACCACTGATGAAGATCACCTTCAGATCAGGGCGCAACTTGACGGCGGGCTCGGCGATCTGCACGCCGGAGATCCCGCCAGGCAGGCGGAAATCAGTAATCAACATGTCCAGATGCGGCTTGCTCGCCAGAATCTCGAACGCCTGCTCGCCGTTTTCGGCCTGCAATACGCGATAGCCCTGGCCTGACAAATAATCGGTCAGGACCATCAGGATCACCGGTTCGTCCTCGACGACGAGTACTACATCTTGTGCATCTACGCTCATGGGAAGCCTTTGTTCGGTCAATAGCTGCTGATACGACCGTGTGGTCACTCAGAGGTTGCGTTTGTTTTGCCGTTTTCCTGGAGCGGCAGACAAACGCGAAACAGGGCGCCCTCGTTGATCTTGCTTTCGACGACGATGGAGCCGCCATGGGCGGCGACGATCTGCTCGGAAATGAACAGACCCAGCCCGAGGCCGGCCACCACCGTCTTGGCAGAGACCCGTTCGAACTGTTGAAAAATGCGTTTCTGGTTCTCCTCGCTGATGCCGATGCCCTGATCCTGAACTTCGACCCGGGCTTCATTGCCTTCGCGATAAACCCGTACCTGGATCGGACTTTTGCCGCCATAACGCAACGCGTTGGTCAGCAGGTTCGACACCACCTGCTCGATACGGAATTCGTCCCACTGCCCTTCCACCGGCTCGGTCGCGGTGAAGCTGACTTCGGTCTCGGCGGCTTCGATCTGCTGGGCGAAATTCTCCAGTAGAGTGCCCACCAGTTGCGCGAGATCGAAGCGACTCGGTCGGATCGACAGCTTGCCGGTGCGGATCCGCGACACGTCGAGCATGTCCTCGATCAGGCGGATCAGGCTTTTGATCTGGCGCTCGTCGCGGTCGACCATGGCGTGCATCTTGTCGAGGGTGAAAGCGGCGGCGTTGTCCCGGGCCAGGTGCATCTTGCGCAGTTGGGTTTCGAGGATAAGGCCGTTGAGCGGCGTGCGCACTTCGTGGGCGACGATCGACATGAAGTCGTCACGCATGCGCACCGCCTGCTCCAGTTCGCCCTGGGTGCTTTGCAGTTGCTGCAACAGCGCTTCCTGTTCGCGACGGCTCTGCTCGAGGGCTTCGACCTGTTGCTTCATCGCCTTGCTCTGGCGGTACAGGTCGACGAAGACGTTGACCTTGCTCTTCACCGCGTGGATATCCAGCGGTTTGTGCAGGAAATCCACCGCGCCGCTTTCATAGCCCTTGAACGCGTAATTGAGTTCACGGCCGGCAGCGCTGACGAAGATGATCGGGATGTTCTTGGTTTTCTCGGTGCCGCGCATCAGCTCGGCCAGCTCGAAGCCGTTCATGCCAGGCATCTGCACGTCGAGGATGGCCATGGCGAATTCGTGTTGCAGCAGCAGCGACAGCGCTTCGTCCGCCGACAGCGCTTTGTAGACGGTGCGGTCTTCGCGTTTGATCAGCGCTTCGAGGGCCAGCAGGTTCTCGGGCAGATCGTCGACGATCAGCAGTTTTGCCTGGATATTACTCAGCATGCGATTCGTTCCAGCTCGACAAGCAGACGGCCGATGCCGTGGATGGGAAGTATGTAATCCGGTTGATGCGTCTTCAGCGCCGCCCGGGGCATGGTCGCGACCTGCGCCTCGTCCGGGTCTTGCACGATGGTCAGCCCGCCCTGGCGTTTGACCTGCGCCAGGCCCCGCGCGCCATCGTGGTTGGCGCCGGTCAGCAACACGGCGGCCAGCGCCGGCCCGTAGGCATCGGCGGCGGATTCGAACAGAAAATCGATTGAAGGCCGCGAGTGATGCAGACGGTCTTCAAGGCTCAGCGACAGGCTGAAATCCTGCTCTACCGACAGGTGATAACCCGGCGTCGCGAAATAAACAGTGCCGGGCGTGATGTCCTGTTTGTCGATGGCTTCTGCCACCGGCAGCGCCAATCGGCGGGCGAACACATCGGCGAGCTGACTGCGGCGCTCTTCCGGCAGATGCAGAACGATGATGATCGGCAGCCCGAACCCGGCCCGCAGTGAACCGAGCATCGTCAACAAAGCTTCGACGCCACCGGCGGAAGCTCCGACCACAATCGCCTCGACACGAGGCAAATCCGCTGCACTGTTCATGATTTGCGGTAGATCCGTTCTTGTTTCACCAGCGGTTCGAACTGGTTGGAATAGCCGGAAAAATCCAGAGTTTCCTTGCTGCCCAGTACCAGGAATCCACGGTGGCACAACGATTCATGGAACAATCCAAACGCCCGATCCTGAAGTTTTTTGTTGAAGTAAATCAACACGTTACGACACGAAATTAATTGAGTTTCGGAGAATACACTATCGGTCGCCAGGCTGTGATCGGCGAAGGTCACGTTCTCGCACAGGCTCTTGTCGAAAATCGCGTAGCCATAGGCTGCAGTGTAGTAGTCGGCGAACGAGCGCTGACCGCCGGCCTGCTGATAATTGGCGGTGTAGGCACGCACGTTCTCCATCGAAAAGATCCCCTGCTTGGCCTTGTCCAGCGAGCGCGGGTTGATGTCTGTGGCGTAGATGATCGTGCGGTCGAGCAGGCCCTCTTCGCGCAGCAGGATCGCCATCGAGTAGACCTCCTCGCCTGTGCTGCAGCCGGCGATCCAGATCTTGATCGACGGATAGGTCTTGAGCAGCGGCACCACCTCCTGACGGATCGCCAGGAAGTGCGACGGATCGCGGAACATCTCGCTGACCGGGATAGTCAGCAATTGCAGCAACTGCATGAACGCCGTCGGGTCGTGCAGGACTTTCTCCTGCAAGGCCGAGATGGTCGCGCACTCGAACTGACTCAACGCATGTTGCACCCGGCGCTTGATCGAGGCGCCGGAGTAATCGCGAAAGTCATAGCTGTACTTGAGGTAAATCGCCTCGATCAGCAACCGCAGTTCGATTTCACTGTTTCGTTCAACGGGATTACTACGTTCCACTAAATGCGTTCCATCTTCGGTAACCACACGCGAATCAGCGAGAACAGGCGATCCAGGTCGATGGGCTTGGCCAGGTAATCATTGGCGCCCGCCTGCAGGCAGCGCTCCTGATCGTCCTTCATGGCCTTGGCCGTCACCGCGATGATCGGCAGCTTGCGCCAGCGCGGATCCTTGCGGATTTCCATGGTGGCTTCAAAACCATCCATTTCCGGCATCATCACGTCCATCAGCACCAGGTCGATGTCCTCGACTTCATTCAGTTTTTCAATCGCTTCACGACCGTTACGGCCGATCACCACGACTGCACCCTTGGTTTCCAGCGCGCTGGTCAGGGCGAAGATGTTGCGCACATCGTCGTCCACCAGCAGAACTTTGCGACCTTCGAAGACCTTGTCGCGACTGCGGGCGGTCTTGAGCATCTTCTGCCGTTCATGGGACAACTGCGATTCGACTTTGTGCAGAAAGAGTGTGACCTCGTCCAGCAGACGTTCCGGCGAGCGCGCGCCCTTGATGATGATCGAGCGCGAATACTTGCGCAGATCGGCCTCTTCGTCGCGGGTCAGATTGCGTCCGGTGTAGACGATCACTGGCGGGAACGAGCAGATGTCCTCGGTGGACATGCGTTTGAGCAGGTCGTTGCCGAGCATGTCCGGCAGCTTCAGGTCGATGACCATGCAATCGAAGATCGTCGTGCGCAGCAGCTCCAGCGCGTCCTGCGCCAGGCCCACAGCGGTGATTTCGATGTCGTCGTCGCCGATCAGTCGGGCGATGCTTTCCCGTTGCAGATCGTCGTCCTCGACCAGCAGCACGCGTTTGACCTTTTGGGTCAGCTTGGCTTCAAGACGGGCGAACACGTCCTTGAGCTCTTCGCGGGTGGTCGGCTTGACCGCATAACCGATGGCGCCCATGTGCATTGCCGCTTCGACGCGGTCTTCCACGGAAATCACGTGCACCGGGATGTGCCGGGTTTCGGCGTGTTCTTTCAAGCGTTGCAGAACGGTCAGGCCCGAATGGTCCGGCAGGCGCATGTCCAGCAGGATCGCGTCCGGCACGAACTCTTTCGCCAGGTCATAACCTTCATCGGCACCGTGGGCGACCAGGCACTGATAACCCAGTTCGTGAGCCAGGTCGTAAAGGATGTGAGCGAAATTCGGCTCGTCTTCCACCACCAGAATGCAACGGGTAGCGAACGGTGCCTTGTTGCGGTCATCGTTGAAACGCGGGATGTCGACAGGCGCCAGAGGCGAAACCGCTGCGACAGGCGCGATGACCGGCGTAGAAGCCGGCGGGCTGAAGGTCAGCGGCACAACCGGCGTGTCGCCCGGCTCGCTGTATTGCTGCGGCAACACCAGCGTGAAGGCACTGCCCTGCCCCGGCGCGCTGCTGACGCTGATCGAACCGCCCAGCAACGTTGCCAGATCCCGCGAGATCGACAGGCCCAATCCGGTGCCGCCGTATTTGCGGTTGGTGGTGCCGTCGGCCTGACGGAAGGCTTCGAAAATACTTTCCTGCTGATCCTGCGCGATGCCGATACCCGAGTCGCGCACGATGAAGGCGATGCGATCGTCCGGCTGGCCGGCGATGGTCAGGCTGACGGTGCCCTGTTCTGTGAATTTCACCGCGTTGGACAGAAGGTTCTTGATTACCTGTTCCAGACGCTGGCGATCGGTAAACAGAGTGATCGGCGCATCAGGCTGCAATTCGACGTTGAAGGTCAGTTTCTTGTCCGCCGCCAACGGTTCGAACACGCTGCGCAGGCCGTCGGCCAGGCGCGCGACACTGGTGTTTTCCGGCATCACTTCGAGTTTGCCGGCTTCCACCTTGGAAATGTCGAGAATGTCGTTGATCAGGTTCAGTAGATCGTTGCCGGCGGAATAGATCGACTCGGCAAACTTGACCTGTTCGGCGCTGAGGTTGTCCTGCGGGTTTTCCGCCAGCAGCTTGGCCAGGATCAAGGAGCTGTTCAGCGGCGTCCGCAGCTCGTGGGACATGTTGGCCAGGAACTCGGACTTGTACTTGCTCGAACGCTGCAGCTCTTCGGCGCGTTCTTCGAGCTGCACCTGGGCCTGATTGAGCTCGGTGTTTTTCTGGTCCATGGCGTCGCGCTGCTCGGCGAGGGTCTGGGCCTGTTCGGCCAGTTGCTCGTTGGTCTGTTCCAGCTCGACTTGCTGGGTTTCCAGATGCGCCTGGGATTCCTTGAGGATCCGCGACTGTTCTTCCAGCTCTTCGTTGGCGGTTTTCAGCTCTTCCTGTTGTACCTGCAACTCTTCGTTAAGTTGCTGGGTTTCGGCCAGTACTTCCTGCAAACGCTGGCGATAACGCGCCGCTTCGATGGAGGTGCCGATGTTGCCGGCGATCAGCTCCAGCAGTGCAACATCGCGGTCGGTAAGCGGCCGCAGGAAACCCAGTTCGATCACGCCGTTGACCCGATCGTCATCGCTGGTCGGCACCACCAGCACGCTGTGCGGCAGGCCTTCGCCCAGACCGGAACTGACCTTGAAATAGTCGGATGGTACCGAGTCCAGACGAATCAGCCGCGCCTGCTGGGCAACCTGACCGACAAGGCCTTCATCGCTGTAGATCGATTGATCCTGTTGCTCCTGCTCGCGAGAGAACCCATAAGTCGCCACGCGCTTGAGGCCGCCATGTTCTTCGCGTACATAGAGCGCGGCCACAGCGGTGCCAAGGTACTGGGCGCAGAACTGCAGAATGTTGCGTCCCAGCAGGTTGAGCGTCAGTTGCCCCAAGACCTGCTCGGCAAGCTGGGTCTGCCCGTTGCGCAGCCAGGCTTGCTGCTCCAGACGATGGGCACTGGCTTCTTGTGCCGCCAGGGTCGCGCCATAACTTTGGGACAGGGTGAGCAGATCGCGCCGGCCTACATAGGCCAGCAGACCGCTGATGCCCGCCACGAACAGCAGATAAAGGCTGATACTCCAAATCGTGGTGCGGCGCACGTCTTCGTTGCGTGAGGCGCGCAGCAACTGTTCGGTTTCAATCACATCTTCGAACTGTTTACGTATTTCGTCGGTCAGGCGCTTGCCCTTCCCCGCTTTGACCGCCGACTTGTAATCGCCACTGGCCCGTTGCAGATCGATCATCGATTGCGCATACGTCGCCCACTCGGTTTGCAGCGCCTGAAGTCGACGCAGGCGATCGGTCTGCGCCGGATTGTCGGCAGTCAGTTCGAGCAAGGTGCTCAGCGCCACGGCGATGCGCGGCTTGGCCGTTTCGTAAGGGTCGAGGAAATGCTCGTCGCCACTGAGCAGAAACCCGCGCATGCCGGTTTCAAGATCCACGGTGAGTTTCACCGCTTCGTTGGCGTTATTGATCACCCGGTCGGTGTGCTCCACCCACTGGATCACGGACAACAGATAAGTGATCAGCGAAATGAAGAACACGGCACTGACGACGCCGACGCCCAACGGCAAACTGACGTTGCGGCTCAGGAGTTTGCGAAACCGTTGCTCATCAACCGAAGACGGAGAGGACATGTGGCAGCCTTGTCGAACTGTTGAAAACCAGGGAGTTTGCCCCAAAACGGCGGCATGGATCCATTTTTCTCACAGTTTTAGTACTGTTTTCCCACAATTGCCTACGCCGAATCCCAGGCCAACGGTTATCCTTGCCCGCCCGTTTGCGCCTATGCTTTTTTGTATCCATCCGGGAACTTGTGGCTATGCGCCACTTACTCATGCAAGAGCCCGGCATTTTTGATCGACCGGCGCCCCTTTACCCATTCTTGAGAGCCGCCACTATGTCCAGCACTGCGTCCACCATCCTTGTAGTAGAAGACGACGCCATCGTGCGCATGCTGATCGTCGACGTGCTGGAGGAATTGGAGTTCAAGGTCCTGGAAGCGGACGGCAGCGAACAGGCGCTGGAAATCCTCAAGGACGTGAACCAGCACATCGACCTGATGATGACCGACGTCGGCCTGCCGATCATGGACGGCCGTCAGCTGGCCACTGAGGCCCGCAATATTCGCGCTGGTCTGCCGATTCTGTTTGCCAGCGGTTACGCCGAGACGATTGAAGTGCCGGCGGACATGCATGTGATCGGCAAGCCGTTTTCCATTGATCAATTGCGTGACAAGGTCAAATCCGTTCTAGAGCAATCCTGAGCACGAGACGACGATGCCTGAGTAGAGCTGTCACGCGCCCTGCCAGTGGCTTTCTCGTTCGGACTTGCCCGACGTACACCCGATAAAAACGGATCACTCGACACGTGGGTTATGGTCTAATCCGCGCGCCTTTTTTCCGTCAATTCGTCCCAGGAACCGTTTCTCATGAGTCAGCCCGCAACCAAAGTCCTCGTCATTGGTTACGTCTGGCCGGAACCCCGCTCCTCCGCCGCGAGCGGGCATGTGATGCAGATTCTCGAGACGTTCCTGCAACAGGGCTGGCAAATCACCTTTGCCAGCCCGGCCGGCACCGGTGAACATCGCGCCGATCTGACTGCTCTGGGCATTCGCGAAGTCCCGATCGAACTGAATAACAGCAGCTTCGACATCTTCATCAGCGAACTCGCCCCGGATATCGTGCTGTTCGACCAGTTCATGATCGAAGAACAGTTCGGCTGGCGCGTCGAGAAGCACTGCCCAAACGCCCTGCGCGTTCTGGAAACCTCGGATCTGCAAAGCCTGCGACATGCGCGGCATCAGCGGCTGAAGGACCGGCTGAAGTCCAGCGATGACGCCAACGACTTCGCTGAGCTGTTTGCTCCGGCGCTGGCTGAAGAGTTCGAGCTGATGGCGGACACCGATCTGGCCAAACGCGAGATTGCCGCACTGTATCGCTGCGACCTGAACCTTATGATCTCGCAGGTGGAAATCGAGTTGCTGGTGCAGCAGTTCAAATTGCCACCCGAACTGTTGCACTGGTGCCCCTTGATGGTCGAGCCACCGAGCACGCCAGCGAAACCCTTCGAGGAACGTGCGCATTTCCTCAGTATCGGCAACTTCCGTCACGCGCCGAACTGGGACGCCGTGTTGTGGATGAAATCCACCGTCTGGCCGCTGATTCGCGAGCAACTGCCAAAAGCCCAACTGCACCTCTACGGCGCCTACACGCCGCCCAAGGCAGCGGCCTTGCACAACGCCGCCCAGGGTTTTCACATCATGAACTGGGCCGAGGATGCGTTGCAGGTCATGTCCGATGCGCGTATCTGCCTGGCGCCCTTGCGTTTTGGCGCCGGAATCAAGGGCAAATTGATTGATGCGATGCTCTGCGGCACGCCGAGTATCACCACGCCCATCGGCGCCGAGGGTATGCACACCGACCAGCCTTGGCCGGGCGCTGTTTGCCGTACGGCGCAGGAACTGGCCAATGCCGCGGTGGAACTGTATCGCGACGAAGCCCGTTGGCATGCGGCCCAGTCTCAGGGGTACGCGCTACTCAAGAATGTTTATCCGCAAGCCATTCATGGGCCGGCACTGATCAATAAACTGCTGGAGTGCCGAGACAACATTACCCAACTAAGACGTAAAAATTTTACCGGAAGCATGTTGCGACATCATTCACACAAGAGCACGCAATATATGGCTCAGTGGATCGAGGCCAAAAACCAGAACAAATAAATGCTCTGGAAAACTATAAATACAATACCCAACAACTTGCATCACTCCTCGAATAGCCAGCCAAACGCTTAAACCTTATAAACATCCTGCAAGTGGCGTCGTGGAATATTCAACAAGACGCCATTCTTATTCAATAAATTATGCAGGATATAATCATGAGCACTTCCAACTGGATGGGGACGACCCCCGCCATTGACTCGCTGAACATCAGCGAACTGACGTTGCCCGGCACTCACAACGCAGGCAGTGACTGGAGCGCCTCCTACCCGCTTTTAGGCCCTCCGCGGCACTGGCTGGCGTGTCAGCATGACAGTTTTCATGCGCAGCTGGATCATGGGGCCCGGGCGCTCGACATTCGCCTGACCTATAACGCCAAGGCCGAAGGCCTGGAGAAATTCGTCATGCACCACAATGGCCATCGAAACTCCCGAACGTTGGGAAATCTGGTGGTAGACATCAATACTTTTCTTGAAAACAACCCCGACGAGTTCATTGTTCTGGATTTTCACAGCCTGGACGGTGACAACTTCGATTACGAACGCTTCAACAAACTGATGGTGCAGTATCTGGGGCATCGCATGATCCCGCGCAACAATCAGTCCCTCAGCCTTGGAGACCTCAAGCAAGTCAACAAGACACAACGGGTTTTTGCTGCAGCCATCTCGCACTGGCAACTGGACCACAAGTTATTCCACAGCCATATCGATCATCAATGGTCCGGAAACGGCATCACCAGCCCCGGTGAGTTGAAGAAGTTCATTGAGCGTGTTCTGCAAAATCCGCCAGGCAGCTGGAGACCCTGGTCCCTGTCCGCCACCAGTTACACCGCGCTGGGCGGTCCCGTCGATATCCATGGTTCGCTTAACGATTGGTTCGATCTGGATAAAAGTGATTGGGCATTGAAGTGCAACATCATTAACGTCGACTTCATGGAAGAGTCCGACCTGATGGAGTTTTGCCGGGTCGCCAACGTGCTCAAGGCCGGCCAACGCTCGCGCTGAGCCGCAATGGAAACTGGCGCAACCGGCGCGACAAGAGGCATGATCGCCGGGCGATAACAAAAAAAGCGCCCGATCATGAGCCGAACAGCCCGCGTCACCGACCCCTCTTATGAACTGATGGATGACCACAACGGGTTGTCCATCATCTATCGCCAGCACGGTTTCCCCTGCCCGCTGGTGCGCTGGCACTTTCACAAGGAATACGAACTGCACCTGATCGTGGCCAGTTCGGGCAAGGTGTTCATCGGCGACTACATCGGCAATTTCTACCCGCAGACGCTGTTCCTGACCGGCCCCAATCTGCCGCATAACTGGATCAGCCAGGTGGCCGAAGACGAAGTGGTCGAGAAGCGCGACATGCTGGTCAACTTCACCGATGAGCTGTTCGAAAGCGGTCATCAGGTGTTCGCCGAGCTGAAGACCCTGGCACCGCTGCTGGAGCGTGCGCAATACGGCATTGAGTTCCGCTGCCCGCGCACCATTCGCCAAGCGACGAACCTGCTGCAGAAGATCGCCGATACCAAGGGCATCACCCGTCTCGGGCACTTTTTCATCCTGATGGAATTGCTGGCCGCCACCGACGACTACCAACTCCTGTCCGGCGCAACCACCCCGCAACTGGCGGACGAGCACAACATCGACCGCACCAACCGGGCGGTGGATTACATCTTCGCCCACTACGCTCGCGAATTGCCGCTGGAGGAAGTCGCCGAACATCTGGGCATGAAGCCGACGTATTTCAGCCGAGTGTTCAAGCAGGCCACCGGGCGCAATTTCATCGAATTCGTCAATCGTCTGCGCATCAGCAAATCCTGCGAACTGCTGGCGGACGGCGACAAACCGGTGACCGAGGTGTGTTTCGAGTCGGGCTTCAACAATATTTCCAATTTCAATCGGCGCTTTCAGCAGCTCAAAGGCATGACGCCGTCGCATTATCGGCGGCTGGTGGTGCAGCGCCTGACCGAGCAAAACCACGGCTGACCGGGTAAAACCTGTACGGATTCATGGCTGCCGCCCTGCTGAAACGCCCTTCCCTGCGTTTATCACGCCAATCCCGAGTGCAAAAAAGTATCGATTCAAGTGCTAGGGATGATTTGTCAGCCCTGCGTTAGAAGGCTGTAATCAGTGCACATTCTTCCCCTGCCGGAAGAACACAAAAACAATAACTGTCCTTCTGCCCCCGCCGGGTGCAGAAAAGGAGTGCACGATGCAACCCACTGCAAAAGCTCTGCTGGCCCTCACCTGCATGACCCTCAGCAGCGTCAGCCTTGGCGCCCAGACCCTGACCATCGCCACCGTCAACAACAGCGACATGATCCGCATGCAAAAGCTCTCGAAAACCTTCGAGACCGAGCATCCGGACATCAAGCTCAATTGGGTGGTGCTGGAAGAAAACGTCCTGCGTCAGCGCCTGACCACCGACATCGCCACCCAGGGCGGTCAGTTCGACGTGTTGACCATCGGCATGTACGAAGCCGCACTCTGGGGTGCAAAAGGCTGGCTCGAACCGATGAAGGATCTGCCGGCCAATTACGCTCTCGACGATGTGTTCCCGTCGGTGCGCGAAGGCCTGTCGGTCAAGGGTTCGCTGTACGCCCTGCCGTTCTACGCCGAAAGCTCGATCACCTATTACCGCACCGACCTGTTCAAGGACGCCGGCCTGACCATGCCGGAGCGTCCGACCTGGGAACAGATCGCCGGCTTCGCCGAAAAACTCACCAACAAGGACAAGGAACAGTACGGCATCTGCCTGCGCGGCAAAGCCGGCTGGGGTGAAAACATCGCGCTGATCACCACCGTGGCCAACGCCTATGGTGCGCGCTGGTTCGATGAGCAGTGGAAACCGGAATTCAACGGTCCGGAATGGAAAAACGCGCTGAACTTCTACGTCGACACCATGAAAAAATCCGGTCCGCCCGGTGCATCCAGCAACGGTTTCAACGAAAACCTCGCCCTGTTCAACAGTGGCAAGTGCGCGATGTGGGTCGATGCCAGCGTCGCCGGCTCGTTCGTCACCGACAAGACCCAAAGCAAGGTCGCCGATCATGTCGGCTTCACCTACGCGCCGCATCAGGTCACCGACAAAGGTTCGGCGTGGCTGTACTCGTGGGCGCTGGCGATTCCGACCAGTTCCAAGGCCAAGGACGCCGCCAAAGAGTTCAGCGCCTGGGCCACTTCCAAGGAATACGGCGAATTGGTCGCCAAGACCGACGGCATCGCCAACGTTCCGCCGGGCACCCGCGCCTCGACCTACAGCGACGCGTACATGAGCGCTGCGCCGTTTGCCAAGGTCACTCTGGAGTCGCTGAAAGCGGCTGATCCGAGCAAACCGACCCTCAAACCTGTGCCTTACATCGGCATCCAACTGGTGACCATTCCTGAATTCCAAGGCGTGGGCACCCAGGTCGGCAAGCTGTTCTCGGCGGCGCTGATCGGCCAGACCACGGTCGACCAGGCTTTGACCGCCGCCCAGCAAACCACCGAACGCGAGATGAAGCGCGCGGGTTATCCGAAGTAATCCTGCGCATTTCCATGTGGGAGCGAGCCTGCTCGCGATAGCGGTAATCCGGTCTCAATAAATGTGGCGGATGGACCACCCTCATCGCGAGCAGGCTCGCTCCCACAGTGGATCGAGTCTGCCTTTTAAAACGGTTGTGATCACCATGAATACTTCAACTGCCAAAGCCCACATCGACCTGTCGCAGCCCCGGCGCAAAAGCCGTGTGGCCAATCCCGGCTGGTTTCTGGTCAGCCCTTCGGTGGCCCTGTTGCTGCTGTGGATGATCGTGCCGCTGGGCATGACCGTCTATTTCTCGATGATCCGCTATAACCTGCTCGACCCGGGCACCAACGAATTCGTCGGGCTGGAAAACTTCACCTACTTCCTGACCGACTCCGGCTTCATGCCCGGCGCCACCAACACTTTGCTGCTGGTGGGCAGCGTGCTGCTGATCAGCGTGGTGTTCGGCGTATTGATCAGTGCGCTGCTGGAGGCCAGCGAGTTCTTCGGTCGCGGCATCGTGCGGGTGATGCTGATTTCGCCGTTCTTCATCATGCCCACGGTCGGCGCTTTGATCTGGAAGAACCTGATCTTCCACCCGGTGTCCGGGATCCTCGCCTACATCTGGAAACTGTTCGGCGCGCAACCGGTGGACTGGCTCGCTCACTACCCGCTGCTGTCGATCATCATCATTGTGTCGTGGCAATGGCTGCCCTTCGCGATCCTGATTCTGATGACTGCCATGCAGTCCCTCGACCAGGAACAGAAAGAAGCCGCCCGCCTCGACGGCGCCGGCCCGATCGCGATCTTCTGGCACTTGACCCTGCCGCACCTGGCGCGACCGATTGCCGTGGTCGTGATGATTGAAACCATCTTCCTGCTGTCGGTGTTCGCCGAAATTTTCACCACCACCAACGGCGGCCCCGGCTACGCGTCGACCAACCTCGCCTACCTGATCTACAACCAGGCGCTGGTGCAGTTCGACGTCGGCATGGCCTCGGCCGGCGGCCTGATCGCCGTGGTCATCGCCAACATCGCCGCGATCATTCTGGTGCGGATGATCGGCAAAAACCTGACTGACAAAGCCTGAGGCCTGCCATGACTCTTCAACAATCCCGCCGGCTGCAAAGCCTGCTGCTCGGCACGCTGGCCTGGGCCATCGCGATCATCATTTTCTTCCCGATCTTCTGGATGGTGCTGACCAGTTTCAAGACCGAAATCGACGCCTTCGCCACGCCGCCGCAGTTCATCTTCACGCCGACGCTGGAGAATTACCTGCACATCAACGAGCGCAGTGATTACTTCAGTTTCGCCTGGAACTCGGTGGTGATTTCCTTCAGCGCCACGGCTCTGTGCCTGCTGATTGCGGTGCCGGCGGCCTACTCGATGGCGTTCTACGAAACCCAACGCACCAAGGGCACGCTGCTGTGGATGCTTTCCACCAAGATGCTGCCGCCGGTGGGCGTGCTGATGCCGATCTACCTGCTGGCCAAGAGTTTCGGCCTGCTCGACACGCGCATCGCGCTGATCGTGATCTACACGCTGATCAACCTGCCGATCGTGGTCTGGATGGTTTACACCTACTTCAAGGACATCCCCAAAGACATCCTCGAAGCCGCCCGCCTCGACGGCGCCACCCTCGCCCAGGAAATGCTCCGCGTGCTGCTGCCGATCGCCAAGGGCGGCCTCGCGTCGACCGTGCTGCTGTCGCTGATCCTGTGCTGGAACGAGGCGTTCTGGTCGCTGAACCTGACCTCGTCCAAAGCCGCGCCACTGACCGCGCTGATCGCCTCCTACTCAAGCCCTGAAGGATTGTTCTGGGCCAAGTTGTCGGCTGTCTCGACCCTGGCCTGCGCGCCGATCCTGATCTTTGGCTGGATCAGCCAGAAACAACTGGTGCGCGGCCTGTCGTTCGGCGCCGTCAAATAAGAATTCGCATGAGGAGCGCCACCATGGCCAACCTGAAAATCAAGAATCTGCAAAAAGGCTTTGAAGGTTTTTCCATCATCAAGGGCATCGACCTTGAGGTGAACGACAAGGAATTCGTGGTGTTCGTCGGCCCGTCGGGCTGCGGCAAATCCACCCTGCTGCGACTGATCGCCGGCCTTGAAGAAGTCAGCGGCGGCACCATCGAACTGGACGGACGCGACATCACCGAAGTCAGCCCGGCCAAGCGTGATCTGGCGATGGTGTTCCAGACCTACGCGCTGTACCCGCACATGACCGTAAAGAAAAACATGTCGTTCGCCCTCGACCTGGCCGGCGTGCCGAAGGCCGAAGTCGAGAAGAAAGTCGGTGAAGCGGCGCGGATTCTGGAACTGGGCCCGATGCTCGAGCGCAAGCCGAAGCAACTGTCCGGCGGACAGCGTCAGCGCGTGGCCATCGGCCGGGCGATCGTGCGCAACCCGAAAATCTTCCTGTTCGATGAGCCGCTGTCCAACCTCGACGCCGCCCTGCGGGTGCAGATGCGTCTGGAGTTGCTGCGCCTGCACAAGGACCTCAAAGCGACAATGATCTACGTGACCCACGATCAGGTCGAAGCCATGACCATGGCCGACAAGGTCGTGGTGCTCAATGGCGGCAAGATCGAGCAGGTCGGCTCGCCGCTGGAGCTGTATCACAACCCCGCCAACCTGTTCGTCGCCGGGTTCCTCGGCACGCCGAAAATGGGTTTCCTCAAGGGCCAGGTCACGCGAATCGATGGCGCGAGCTGCGAAGTTTCGCTGGACGCCGGCACCCGCATCACTCTGCCGTTCAACGCGTCGAACCTGAGCGTCGGCAGCGCCGTGACTCTCGGCATTCGCCCGGAACATCTGGAACTGGCGCAAGCGGGCGACTGCACCCTGCAAGTCACCGCCGACGTCAGCGAACGGCTGGGCAGCGACACCTTCTGCCACGTCAAGACCAACGCCGGCGAAGCCCTGACCATGCGCGTGCGCGGTGATCTGGCGAGCCGTTACGGCGAACAACTGAACCTGCACCTGGACGCTGCCCACTGCCATCTGTTCGATGCCGACGGTGTGGCGCTGACCCGCCCGTTGCGCGCGGCCGCCTGATTTCGAGACTGACCCGATGAAACTGAACAAGCAAAATCTCAACCGCCTCGCCGCCGAAGTGAAACTGCCGGCCTACAGCCTCAGCGACACCCGCCAGGGCATCGCTCACATTGGCGTCGGCGGTTTCCATCGCGCGCATCAGGCGTATTACACCGATGCGCTGATGAACACCGGCGAAGCGTTGGACTGGGCCATCTGCGGCGTCGGCCTTCGCGCCGAGGACCGCCGTGCCCGGGACGACCTCAAGGAGCAGGACTACCTGTTCACCCTGTTTGAACTCGGCGACAGCGACGACACCGAAGTCCGCGTCATCGGCGCGATCCGCGACATGCTGCTGGCCGAGGACAGCGCCCAGGTGCTGATCGACAAACTCGCCGACCCGCAGATCCGCATCGTCTCGCTGACCATCACCGAGGGCGGTTATTGCATCGATGACAGCAACGGCGAGTTCATGGCGCACCTGCCGCAGATTCAGCACGACCTGACGTACCCGCAACAGCCGAAAACCGTGTTCGGTTTCCTCTGTGCCGCACTGGCCCGACGGCGTGCGGCGGGCATTCCGGCGTTTACCGTGATGTCCTGCGATAACCTGCCGCACAACGGCGCTGTCACCCGCAAGGCACTGCTGGCCTTCACCGCGCTGCTGGATCCGGACCTGCGCGAATGGATCGACGCCAACGTCAGTTTCCCCAACGCCATGGTCGACCGCATCACGCCGATGACCAGCACCGCGCATCGCCTGCAACTGGCGGACAAACACGCCGTCGACGACGCCTGGCCGGTGGTCTGCGAACCGTTCGTGCAATGGGTGCTGGAAGACAACTTCGTCAACGGCCGACCGGCCTGGGAAAAGGTCGGCGTGCAGTTCACCGACGATGTTTCGCCCTATGAAGAGATGAAGATCAAACTGCTCAACGGCAGCCATCTGGCGCTGACTTATCTGGGCTTTTTGAAGGGTTACCGCTTCGTTCACGAGACCATGAACGACCCGCTGTTCGTGCGCTACATGCGCGCCTATATGGACCTGGACGTGACTCCGCAACTGGCGCCGGTGCCGGGGATCGACCTGACCGAGTACAAGGACACGCTGGTGGCGCGGTTCTCCAATCAGGCGATTGCCGATCAGCTGGAGCGGGTTTGCTCGGATGGTTCTTCGAAGTTTCCCAAGTTCACTATTCCGACGATCAATCGGTTGATTGCCGATGGGCAGGAGACCAAACGGGCAGCGTTGGTGGTGGCGGCTTGGGCGCTTTACTTGAAGGGTGTGGATGAGAATGGCGACACTTATTCGATTCCGGATCCTCGGGCGGCGTTTTGTCAGGCGTTGGTGGCGGAGGATGCCTTGATCACTGAGCGGTTGTTGGGGGTTGAGGAGATTTTCGGCGTGGCGATACCGCGTTCGCCAGAGTTTGTTGCGGCGTTCGAGTGGTGTCTGAACAGCTTGCGCGAAGACGGCGTGACACGAACTCTGGAAAAAATTCTCGTCGCCTGATCGTTCCCACGTCGAGGCGTCGAACCGTCTGCGTGGGAATGCAGCCCGGGACGCTCCGCGTCCCATTCAACAGCGGACGCAGAGCGTCCATTGAGGCATTCCCACGCGGAGCATGGGAACGATCTTTGTGGAGAGCATATGACAACCCAGCAACTGTTCCTCGGCATCGACTGCGGCACCCAAGGCACCAAAGCCATCATCCTCGACGCCACCAACGGTCAGGTGTTGGGCCAGGGCGCCGCCGCCCACACGATGATCAGCGGCGCCAACGGTCGTCGCGAGCAAGACACCGCGCAATGGCTGGAAGCCTTCGCCCTCGCCACCCGCCGCGCTTTATTGGCGGCAAATGTCGACGGCCAGTCGATCCTCGGCGTCGGCGTTTCCGGCCAGCAACACGGCCTGGTGCTGCTCGACGATCAAGGCCAGGTCCTGCGCCCGGCCAAGCTCTGGTGCGACACCGAAACCACGCCTGAAAACGACCGCCTGCTGACTCACCTGGGCGGTGAACAAGGCTCACTGGAACGCCTCGGCGTGGTCATCGCGCCGGGCTACACCGTCTCCAAACTGTTGTGGACCAAGGAACAGCATCCGGACGTGTTCGCCCGCATCGCACGAATCCTGCTGCCCCACGACTACTTGAACTTCTGGCTCACCGGCCGTGCGTGCAGCGAATACGGTGACGCATCCGGCACCGGCTATTTCAACGTGCGCACCCGTCAATGGGATCTGCAGCTGCTGCGCGACATCGATGCCAGCGGCCGTCTGCAGTCCGGGCTGCCAGAGCTGATCGACGCCCATCAAGCGGTGGGCACGATCCTGCCCGCAATCGCCGAACAACTGGGCCTCAACCCCAACGCTTTGGTGTCCAGCGGTGGCGGCGACAACATGATGGGCGCCATCGGCACCGGCAATATTCAGCCGGGCGCGATCACCATGAGCCTCGGCTCTTCCGGCACGGTGTACGCCTACGCCGAAGCGCCGAAGGTCAGCCCGGATGCGTCGGTCGCGACGTTCTGTTCGTCCAGCGGCGGCTGGCTGCCGTTGATCTGCACCATGAACCTGACCAACGCCACCGGTGCGATCCGCGAACTGTTCGACCTCGATCTCGACGCCTTCAACGCCTTGGTGGCCCATGCCCCGATCGGCGCAGAAGGCGTAAGCATGCTGCCGTTCCTCAACGGCGAACGCGTGCCTCCCCTGCCCCACGCCACCGGCAGCCTGCATGGCCTGACGATCGATAACCTGACGCAAGCCAATCTGTGCCGCGCCGCCGTCGAGGGCACCACCTTCGGCCTGCGTTATGGACTGGATCTGCTACGCCAGAATGGTTTACAAAGCCGCAGCATTTGCCTGATCGGCGGCGGTTCGAAAAGTGCGGTGTGGCGGCAGATCGTCGCCGACATCATGAACACCCCGGTGATCTGCACCGAGCAAAGCGAAGCCGCTGCGCTCGGCGCGGCGATTCAGGCGGCGTGGTGCAAGTCGTGGTCGAACGGCCACGAAGACACCCTGGCCGACCTGTGCCAGCGCTGCGTGAAGCTCGACCTGAACAGTGAAACCCTGCCGGTTGCCGCCAATGTCGCGGCGTTCCAGCAGGCCTATGAACGCTATCGACTGCATGTCGCAACCTTATAAAGAGCAAACAACTATGTACCTGGTGTGTGGCGAAGCGCTGTTCGATTTCTTCAGCGAAGACGATGCCGGCGGACAGGCATCGAAAGTCAATTTCAAGGCGATTGCCGGTGGCTCGCCGTTCAACGTGGCGGTGGGTTTGCGCCGGCTGGGCGTGGATTCGGCGCTGTTTGGCGGGTTGTCCACCGACTACCTCGGCCGGCGCTTGCAGCAAGTGCTGCGGGATGAAGGCGTACGTCCGGACTATCTGGTGGATTTCGCCGCGCCGACCACCCTGGCGATGGTCGCGGTGGGCGCCAATGGCTCGCCGCATTACAGTTTCCGCGGTGACGGCTGCGCAGACCGCCAGTTGAGCCTGGCGCACCTGCCAACGTTGGGCCCTGAAGTGCGCGGTTTGCACTTCGGTTCCTTCTCGCTGGTGGTGCAGCCGATTGCCGATACCTTGCTTGCGCTGGTGCAACGTGAAAGCGGCAAACGCCTGATCAGCCTCGACCCGAACGTGCGCCTCAACCCCGAGCCGAACATCGACCTGTGGCGCGAACGAATCGCTACGCTGGTGCCGTTGGCGGACTTGATCAAGGTCAGCGACGAGGATCTGAGCCTGCTGTTTCCCGAGCAGGATCCGGCGCGCGTCATCGAAGGCTGGCTGCAGCATCGCTGCCAGGTGGTGTTCCTGACCCGTGGCGGTGAAGGCGCGACCGTGTTCAGCCGCGCTCACGGTTCATGGTCGGTGCCGGCAAGCTCCGTGAAGATTGCCGACACCGTCGGCGCCGGCGATACCTTCCAGGCCGCGTTGATCACCTGGCTGACCGAGCATGAGCTGGATTCGGTGGAAGGCGTGCAGCACCTGAGCCGTGAACAGATCGACGGCATGCTCAGGTTTGCCGTACAGGCGGCGGCCCTTACATGCAGTAAAACAGGTCCGGATTTGCCTTATCGCCACCAGTTGACCTGACCGCGTAGACTGGCGCCCTTTTTTGCACGACGGGATGACGGCTTTTGAATTCGGGGCGCACGGTTGGACTGGTGGTATTGGCGGCACTGTTGACCGGTTGCGGAACATCGCCACCGCGTTCGCCGGAAAACCTCTGCGAGATTTTCCGCGAAAAAAGTGATTGGTACGACGCGGCGCAAGTCACGCAAAAGCGCTGGGGCGTACCGATCCAGGTGCCGTTTGCGATCATGTATCAGGAGTCAGGCTACCGCTACGACGCCAAGACGCCGCGCAAATACCTGCTATGGGTGATTCCGTGGGGTCGCGTCACGACGGCCTCGGGTTATGCGCAGGCCAAGGATGAAGTCTGGTCCGACTACCAGAAAAGCACCGGTCGATATGGCGCCGATCGCGAAGACTTCGACGACGCCATCGACTTCGTCGGCTGGTACATGGACAAGACCACCTCGATCAACGGCGTGTACAAGTACGACGCCTACAACCAGTACCTCAACTACCACGAAGGCTGGGGCGGCTTTCGCCAGAAGACCTACGCCAGCAAGGCTTGGCTGCCGCCGGTGGCGCGCAAGGTGCAGAACCGCTCGGACATGTACGGTCAGCAATACGCAGCGTGCAAGGATGATCTGAATCGCGGGTTCTGGAGCCGGTTCTGGCATTGGCTCTGATCCTCGGCGCCCTTAAGGACGCATTCGCGAGCAAGCTCGCTCCCACAGGGATTTAGAGTGACCACAGTTTAGTGAGCACCCGGGGAAACCTGTGGGAGCGGGCTTGCCCGCGAAGGCGTCAGCTCAGACACCGCCAACCTATGGGTTACAACACCGAAAAGTTGTAACTCACAATCAACCGGGTCTCATCCACATCCCGGGCAAACTTCTCGTAGTTCGTCCGATAGGTCGCATTACGCAACCGCAGGCTGACATCCTTGAACGTCCCGGTCTGGATTACGTACTTCAGCTCGCTGTCGCGTTCCCACTCTTTGCCTTCCTGATCGCTGCCCGGGACCTTGATGTGATCGCCGTTCACATAACGGGTCAGGAAACTCAGGCCATTGATGCCGATCGCCTTGAAGTCATAGTCATAACGCAGCTGCCAGGAACGTTCCTGCGCGGCGGCGAAGTCGTTGACCTGCACGTAGTTCACTAGATACGGGTTGCTGCCATCCAGATACGGCATCGAGTTGTCACCGTTCATACGCTGCCAGCCAGCGCTGAAGGTGTGACCGCGGATGCCGTAGGACAGCATGCCGCTCAACGCCCGGTTATCGATGGAGCCGGCTTTTTCATCACCGCTGTCGGCGCTTTTCAGCAAACGCAGATCGGCTTTCAACACACCGTCACCCAGCGGCTGGTTGGCCAACAGACCCACGAAATTCTGGCGATAGATGTCTTCCAGCTCGGCGTAGTGGTACTGCGCGGTCAGGCGATCGTTGATCTTGTAGTCGAAGCCGTACATGTCGAAATGATCGGCGGTGGTGTTGCAGGCGTAGCGCTTGTTCTTGCAGTGCACGCGGATATCTTGCGAATCGGTCGAATCCCGCGCGGTGTACTTGTCCAGACGCGCGGCCATGAAGGTCAGATCCTTCACCTCTTTGGAGGTCAGCATCGCACCGTTGAACATGGTCGGCAGCAGACGGCCGTCGTTGTACTTGAGCAGCGGCAGATCCGGCAGCAGCGCGCCGTATTTCAGCACCGTATCCGAGACTTTTACCTTTGCGGTCAGCCCCATCTTCGCGTACTGACCTTTCGAACCGCGCGGGTTCTCGCCGCTGGACGGCAACAGGCCGCTGTTGCTGCGATCCGGGCTGGAATCGAGCTGGAAACCCGCCATGCCCAGTGCATCGATCCCGAAACCGACGGTGCCTTCGGTGTAGCCCGATTGCAGATTGAGAATAAAGCCCTGCGCCGACTCTTCGCGCTTGGACGCGCCCTGATCACTGGAGGTGTGCCCGTCACGGAAATCGCGGTTGAAGTACACCGTGCGCGATTCGATCTTCGCCGTGGTGTCTTCGAAAAAACCGCTGGCCTGGACCTGCGCGGTAAAACCGGCGCACAGCACAAAGGCTCCGAAGCCAAGCGACTGGCGCGGGGTGATGAGGGGAAATGGGGGACGCATTGAAAACTCCAACAGAACAACGATTGCGCAGAGGCGCAAACAACCAGAAATAGCTCCCGTCCCGGATCGATAAAGAACCGGGAGGCAGTGAACACGCAGGGGTGAAGGGCAATGATGGCAGATGGCTTTGACGTGCCACAGACGACTTTAGTCTGAAACTGACTGGTTGTTCCCGGATGCCGGATGCGGCCTTCGCGGCAGATCGGGCCATCCGCAAGTGCCTGTTTTACTGGGCCCAACCGTGGGCCTAAGGGTTTTCCCTATGGGTTCGGACCACTGCCTCTACGGCATTTGCGCCTTGAACGAGGCCGTTTAATCCTGCACCATCCGCCCACGCTAATCCAAAGGACGGAAATCAAGGCATGCTGGACGCCAACGCTACCCACATTACCCTCACGCTCGAAGGCGCTTCCGCCGACCTGCAAGTCCTCAGTTTCACCGGTCGCGAAGCCCTCAACGAACCGTTCCGTTTCGACATCGAACTGGTCAGCGCCCGTCCCGACCTCAAACTTGAAGAACTCCTGCACAAGCCTGGCTGCCTGACGTTCGGCGCCACTGGCGAGGGCAAGATTCATGGTCTGGTGTATCGCATCGAGCAAGGCGATTCCGGCAAGACCCTGACCCGTTACAGCCTCAGCCTGGTGCCGCAACTGGCCTACCTGCGGCACAACCATGACCAGCAGATTTTCCAGCAACTGACGGTGCCGAAGATCATCGCCCAGGTTCTGGAAGATCGCGGGATCCTGGCCAACGCCTACAGCTTCCAGCTCGGCGCCGAATACCCGGAACGCGACTACTGCGTGCAGTACGACGAATCCGACCTGCATTTCATCCAGCGCCTGTGCGAAGAGGAAGGCATTCACTTCCACTTCCAGCACAGCAGCAGCGGCCACAAACTGGTGTTCGGCGACGACCAGACCGTGTTCCGCAAACTGAAACCGGTCAACTACCAGCAAGACTCCGGCATGACCGCCGACAAACCGGTGATCAAGCGCTTCAACCTGCGTCTGGAAACCCGTACCAGCAGCGTCAGCCGCCGCGACTACGATTTCGAGAAACCAAAGATCCTGCCTGAAAGCGCGGTCAAATCCGCGTTCATGCCGGATCTGGAGGACTACGACTACCCCGGCCGCTTCACCACGCGCGAGCGCGGCAAGTTCCTCTCGACGCGAGCGCTGGAACGCCATCGCAGCGACTACAAACTCGCCGAAGGCAAAGGTGACGAACCGACCCTGACCAGCGGCCACTTCATGACCCTGGCCGAACACCCGCGCGCCGAATGGAACGATTTGTGGCTGCTGCTGGAAGTCTTCCACGAAGGCAAACAGCCGCAAGTGCTGGGCGAAAACGTCACCAGCGACGTCACCGACAACAAGAGCGATTTCCACCAGGGCTACCGCAACTCGTTCGTGGCCACCCCGTGGGACGCCCACTACCGCCCTGCCCTCGATCACCCGAAACCGAAAGTCCTCGGCAGCCAGACCGCCATCGTCACCGGCCCCGCTGGCGAAGAGATTCACTGCGACCAGTACGGCCGCGTGAAAGTGCAATTCCACTGGGACCGCGACGGCCAGGCCGACGACAAGACCACCTGCTGGCTACGCGTCGCCAGCGGCTGGGCCGGCGCAGCCTACGGCGGCATCGCCATCCCACGGATCGGCATGGAAGTGCTGGTGACCTTCCTCGAAGGCGACCCCGACCAGCCATTGGTGACCGGCTGCCTGTACCACAAGGAAAACGTCGTCCCCTACGACTTGCCGGCGAACAAGACCCGCAGCACCTTCAAGACCCTGAGCTCACCGGGCGGCAAGGGCTACAACGAATTCCGCATCGAAGACAAGAAAGGCGCAGAACAGATCTACATCCACGCCCAGCGCGACTGGGACGAGAACATTGAACACGATCAGAAGATTCGGGTTGGCAATGAACGGCATGACACCGTTGAAGCCAATGTTTTAAGTGAATTCAAGGTCGAGGAACACCGCATCACCCACCTGGATCGCAAGAGCGAAATGCGCGCCAACGATCACCTGACTGTCGGCGTGACTCAGCATGTGAAGGTCGGCACCGGGCAGTTCGTGGAAGCGGGCACGGAGATTCACTACCACGCTGGTGAAAAAGTCGTGATCGAAGGCGGGATGGAACTGACGGCGAAGGCTGGCGGCAGTTTCGTCAAGGTCGATGCTGGCGGCGTGACCATCAGCGGTGCCGAGGTGAAGGCCAATACCGGCGGTGCGCCGGGGGTGGGTTCAGGCATTCAGATCCTCGTGCCTTTCATTCCTGGCCTGGCAGCCCTCGACAAGGCCGGACGCTTGATGCAAACCCGGCTGAATCAAAAGATCGAGGCTGAATCGCTGGCCGTAGTGCCGAAGCTGAAGGCGCCGAAAGGCATCTGCGTTGAGTGCCTGAAGAAAGCCATGCGGGAAAAACTGGCCCTGCAATCGGGAGCCAATTGATGACGAAGGACGACGCAGCGAAAGCCTGGGCAGAGGCGCATAAAAATGCACAGTCGCGATTCGCAATCGTTGAAGCGGGCCTGCTCTCCGAGCCGGCTCGACAGCAATTCCTCAAATCCGATCCGTCGCGCCGCCCCTTGATGCTTCAACCTGAGTTCGCCGAATTGCGCAACTACGGCCCATGGCTCGTGGACGTCAGCGACATGGAATTCGAGGCCTTTCTCGCCCACGAATACTTCACCGGCTGCACCGCCATGGCCAGCTGGATCCGCACCGACTGCCCTGCCGACAAACTCGCTGCGCACCTGAGCGATGCCTTGCTGGCAAAAAATGAAGCCGGCGAAGTCCTGATGATCCGCAGCTACGCCCCTGAAGTACTGACGATGCTCCACGCCCGCGACGATCTGTCCTGGTATGCCTGGCTTTTCGGCCCGTTGCAGGAGTGGTGGGTGCCAGCGGCGGATGATGAGTGGCAATGCTTCAAAGGGCTTAACCTGGAAAAGCCGGGCAAGTACCAGCCGATTCTCCTGGACGCAAAGTTATGGAAGGACATGGAGGTCGATCCCCTGCCCTACAACCTGACCACCGAACTGGAAAAAGACGCGCCAGAGGTATTCACCAGTAACTGCCATGGCGACCGGTTGAACCAGGTCAAGCAGGCGCTGGACGCAGGTCGCGCAGAAGGCTTGTCGGACCCGGAAGACGTCAGCCTGTTTGCCAGCCTGCAATTGATGGATCCCGAGTTCCCGGCGAATTGGCCAATGTGGAACAAAGCCAAAGAGCGGGCTGTTGGGGAGAAGTTGCCGCTTGGGGTTGTGATGAGGGAGTTGTCTGAATGAGTCAACAATTTTCCGTAGAAAGCCGATTGGTGAAAAAGAGCCTTGGAAATTTTCAATGTCGTTAAGCCTGAATAATTTGAATCAACGCAGATGGAAGAACCGAGCCTTATCTATCGGCATCCTTATTATTGCTGTCCCTTTTTTAGCATTTTTCATTTATAGCCAAAACCGAATGCCCGGCGCGGCGTTGACGTCTCATAACTATATGGACAGACCTGTCGGTAGCTACTGGGTAAATGATAACTGGGGTGGAAACGGAGGCGTCACCTGCTGCTGGGACATATCCGGAGAAAATGCCAAATTAGTTTGGATCCTGAGCATGTCAAAAGCTCAAGAGGACCAGGGCATGAAAATAGAGAGACATGAGGCTCTGTTGCCCCTGCCAAAACGTAAAGCCGGAGACGATACACTGCACGTCTATTTTCTCCCCGAAAACAAGATTGAGCTTTTGTGGTCTGCCACGACCCTGGATACGAGGTACGCTCCGGAAAACTCAGCAAACCCTCCATCTGACGGACAAGGAAGTCATCCATGAGCACACCAAAAAACTTGTCTGATGCACAAGCTATCAGCGCGCGTTCAAACACGGACACGGCGGGTAAGAAGAGTTCGGTATTGCCCTGTGAAGGAACTCTTCACGTAGGATTTTTTTTTGACGGCGTCAGTCGAAATCTCGAGAAGGACTTGAGAGAGGACCGAGTTACGAATATTGGACGGCTTTTTCTTGCCTATCCTCATGAAAAGACGGCTGCGCCCTCCGACCCGGCCAACCAGTATCATAAATTCTACATATCCGGGCTCGCTACATCTTTCGACGCTACTTTAGGAACAAACGCAACTACCAGTTCCGCCGACCTCAATGGCGCAGTGAGTAAAGTCAAGGATGATGTCTCCAAGCTGCCTAAGGATAACGCTACAGAAGCGGCCGTCGATGTTGGCAAGGACCTTTTGACGGGAAAAAACTGGTGGGAAAACCTCACGAACAATATAAGACCGAAGAATATTATTTCCACGATTGCCACAGCAGCAGCAAAAGCGTCAGTCGAAGGTGTCTCGCCGGTCCGTGACGACGAAGTTGTTTTTAGCTTACTCAAAACTGGTGTGGATACTCGATTAGAAGCCGCAACAAATCGATTCGAAAAACTCGTTGAAGATGTGAAAAAGGCAAATCCGATTTCGATCAAGAAAATATCTGTGTCGATATTCGGATTCGATTATGGCGCAACACTGGCGCGAGCCTTTGCTCATAAGATATTCGAAGCGTGCGACCCTGGTACTACTACCTACAAAGGCGCAAAACTTGAAGTTATCTTCGCGGGTTTGTTCGATGCGGTCGATAGAAGCATGGAAGCATCTGTCGTTCTTGATTTTTTGCTGCCAATCTCCAATAAAGTCGATGACGGAGAGTGTCTGCCGGGCCCTGTAAAATCAGCCCTTCATCTAGTTGCTGCTCATGAATGCAGGGATAACAGGCGTGCTCGACTGATTGGCACTGGATCACTCACCCCGCGCTGGGAAGAGCGCTTGGTTCCAGGAACAAGTTTTGATGTAGGGGGAGGACTAAAAAAAGACAGTACCCCTCACAGTCGCGAACTACACATGGCAGCTCTGCACGATATGTACCGCGCAGCCTACAGTGCCGGAGTTCCCTTCCCTTCGATGGCAAAGCTCCAGGAAAAAGATAGATACGTGTCCAGTTTCTTCGAGTTACACGACCACATTAATGGCACAAGCGCCATTGAGGCGAGTAATCGATACATTTCCAAGGCTGGCAATAAAAAAGTTTCTGCCGATGCCTTTCTCGCCCATCGCCGTCTTTATATTCAAAGACTTCGCGGGCTGTGGGAGTTGTACAGTGAGCAACACCGTGCTTATTCCGAGGAAGAAGAGCGTTTGGAGCGACCGGTTTTTGGTGAAAATGGATCTTTCAAGCGCATGTTAGGAATGGGTAGCGAAACCGAAGCTCAAGCCAAAAAGCGTGATACGTCTCTAAAACAGACACGTGAGAGCAAAGAAAGTCTTCGCGCTGAGCTTGGTTGGCTTGAGGAAGTTGATAGAGAAGCCAAACGTCTGCGCATCGGACTTGCTTCGAAATCAGAAAAGGCATTATTGGATGAATGGTTTGCCCCGCAACCAAAGGGCCTCAGCTTCGACATCGAAGATCTTCTGGAGCTCTATCTGAGTGATAGATTCATGATAAACAATATGACGCAATCCCCGAGCACAATAAAATATTTCCTTGTTCGAGAGTTCGATATTCCTGATTTGACAAAGACTAAAGGAATGTCGCCAGACTACATGGAGCAAACGATGCGTAAGCCATCGACGCAATCGTCAGGCGCTTAGAGTCGAAGTAAGGATAGTCTAAGGTTAGGCTCAAATTGCCCCCTGACAGACTAGTTTGGATATCTTTGATTTCATAAATGATCCAGTCCCGGATGAAGAGCCTCGCCTTTAGCTCATCGAAAGCCTCCAACAGCATCACGGGCAGATAATGCTTCTGCCCGTGAATACCAGGCCGCTTTTCAAACCATCAAACCGGCGCCTGCCAGTTCAACATTCTCTGCTGCGCAACCTGCAGCAAATCACTGCCATCCTGCGTCAGCAGATACAGCGCATGGGTGATGTGGGGAATGTCCTGGACATCGGCGTGTTTGAAGCACAGGCAGTGCAAGGTTTCGAGCAGGTCGCTGGCGGCGCGGATGCGTTGCACAGCGGCTTCGAAGAGGTCTTTCGGGTTGGCTTGGGTGTCGATGACCAGCGGTGCGCTGTCGGTGACGCCGCTGTTGAGCGGGAGGTAGCGGGCGGAGCTTAATTTCAGGATTGGCATTGGAATTACTCAAGGCAGCTTGAAAGTAACCGCCAGCACCGTGACCAAACGATGGGGAGGCGGACTGTGAACAGGCTTGGTCAACCGAGAACCACCTGACTCGGCTCGCCCGAAGGCGACCCTGCACACAGCCGCCACAGCAATGCACTCCACGGACACGAATGTTCGTCGGGGCGAATAATGGCACACATGCACAGGTGATTACGTTAGGTGACCAAACCTAAGACGCTGATTTTGCAGCGACGCCAAACCATAACCGCCCCACTCCAGCCCTCGAAAGCAGACAAGGCATCCACCCTTGTAGGAATCCGCCGAGACTCCCCCACGAATCGATCCCCGCCCAGACAGCCGGCGTTCAGCCCGGTTAACCATCGCTTAACGCCGCGGTCAAAAACTCTACTGAACCGCACGCCCTCAGCCCCTGGCTGACGCCCAGTGCGGCAGGTTTGGCTTGCAACATGCCGAACTCCATTTCCGTCGCACCGGAGTCCATCATGAACATTCGTCCGTTCCTGCTCACCACCGTCCTCGCCTGCACTGCATTTGCGGGGCTGGCCCAGGCCAATGACACCTCCAAGGCTGTTCCCTATGAATACGGCATGCCGCTGCATGTCGCCAAAGTGGTTTCCCTGACCGAGCCGCAGACGCAGGAGTGCAAGGTCATCACCGCCGACATGAAGTACCTCGACAACACCGGGAAACCGGAGGAAATCAGTTACCGGAAATTATCTGACGCGTGCAGCTTCCAGAACTGACAGAAAGCTCTGATTTGCCCCTTTGCGGTAGGCGAGCACGGGTCTCGAAGAGTATGCTCGGGGCCCTCCTCACTGCCGCAAGGATTCGCCATGCAGTTGTCGTTCCGCACACTCTCGACCCTCACCTTCTCCCTGTGTTTCCTGCTTTCCTTGGCGTGGGGTCTGGCACCACAGATGTTGCTGGCGATCTGGAGCATTGAGTATTCGGAAGCAGCCGGATTCGTCGCACGGCGCAGCGCAGTGCTGTTTGCAGCGTTAGGAGTGATGTTTTATCTGGTGCGCAACGCGCCGGTGTCGATCGCGCGCAATGCGCTGAGCAACGGCTTTATCGTCGGCTGTTTTGGCCTGGCGGTGCTGGGGTTTGCTGAATGGCTCAACGGCCACGCCGGCCCCGGGATTCTGCTTGCGGTGCTGGTCGAGCTCGCGCTGGGCCTTGGCTTCTTGCAGGCCCGGCGCGTGACGGTCGAACTGGGTGAAACAGTCGGTTAGACGACTCGGGATCGCGGCACTGAATGAGTTGCCGAATGTTGCGCAAGATCCGAGCGCAACCCGGCGATCAGGCCGTTGATTTCGCGACAGCTGTTCAAGTGACTGGCATCGATGCCACTCACCAGCAGCTCAACCTGATCGGTCTGGTGATCGCCATACACCTTGACGGTCATCGACAGATCCGGGGACAGCGTGCACTGGCAGCGTTTTGGTAGAAAGCTGCTTTCTATGATGTTGCGGAGTTCCAAGGCAGACAGAAACATGGCGAAACCTCTCCTTACTGTGAGACTGCCAATCAAGTATTCACGTTGACCGTTGCCACGGCTTCCCACGGGTGTATCCCCGCTGAATCCCTGGGTGTGACAAGCGGCTGTACTGCGAAATGCCCATTGGAGTGTAGGCGCCCAGACTCGGTGCGCCGCACCAAATCAACGCATAAAACGTGCCTTTCATCGGGTCGCTTTCACCTCCTTGCAAATCAATGACTTGTGGAAAAGGGACGCCACTGGCCAGTTGCAAAATGCAAGATTCGATCGTGCAGGCACTGCAATTTGCATGCGGCTGGCAGTTTGCATTCATCGCCTGTGACAGTGAGAATGCCCGTCAACCAACGTACACCCGCCAGGAGGCTTCAATGGGAAATTTCACTGTTTACGCGACCGCCGGCCTGATGCTCGCCAGCCTGTCCACCCTCGCCCACGCCGCCAAACTTGAAGACACCGCGCCCTATCCGAAGGCCGAAGCGGGCTTCACGCGTCAGGTCATCCACCTGCCGCAACAAGCCCAGGAAGAAAACTTCAAAGTAGAAATCCTCGCTGGCAAGACCCTCGAAGTCGACTGCAACCGCCAGCGTCTGGGCGGCACCCTCGAAGAGAAAAACCTCGAAGGCTGGGGCTATCCGTTCTACCGACTGGAAAAAGTCAGCGGCCCGATGAGCACGCTGATGGCCTGCCCACCCGACACCCCGAAAAAACGCGCGTTCGTACCGGTGATCGGTGACGGTTTCACCGTGCGCTACAACAGCAAGCTGCCGATCGTGATCTACGCACCGCAGGACGTCGAAGTGCGCTTCCGCATCTGGTCGGCTGCGGACAAGGTTGGCGTGGCCATTCCCGAATAATCTCAAGCCACAACGCCGCACGCCGCCGCTCGCTCGGCGACATGGCGCAGGCTGTCGAAGTTGATATTGGCGCCGGAATCGATGGCGATAAACGTCTGATTCCGTGCGCCGGTTTGCGCGACGTACTGTTTGATGCCTGCGACCGCCAATGCACCGGAAGGCTCGGTGATCGAGCGGGTATCGTCGTAGATATTCTTGATCGCCGCGCAGAGCTCATCGTTGCTGACGGTGATGACCTCATCCACGCAGAAGCGACAAACCGCGAACCCGTAGGCGCCGATCTGCGCCACCGCCACGCCATCGGCGAAAGTGCCCACATTGGGCAGCACCACTCGCTCATCTGCTTGCATGGCAGCCTTCAGGCAGGCCGAGTGCTCGGACTCGACACCGATGATCCGTACTTCAGGTCGCAGGTATTTCACATACGCCGCGATGCCGGCGATCAACCCGCCGCCGCCCACCGGGACGAAGATCGCATCCAGTGCGCCCTGGTGCTCGCGCAGGATTTCCATCGCGACCGTGCCTTGGCCAGCGATCACATCGGGATCGTCGAAAGGCGAAACGAACGTTCGCCCAGTCTGCTCAGCCAGTTGCAGCGCGTGAGCCAGGGCAAAGGGGAAGCTTTCGCCATGCAATAGCGCCTCGGCCCCACGACTGCTGACGCCCCGCACTTTCAACTCCGGGGTGGTTGCCGGCATGACAATGGTCGCGGCAATACCCAGTTCCCGCGCCGCCAGCGCTACGCCTTGCGCATGATTGCCCGCCGACGCCGTGATCACCCCGCGCGCCTTTTGCTCGTTGCTCAATTGCACCAGTTTGTTGTAGGCACCACGGATTTTGAAGGAGAACGTCGGTTGCAGGTCTTCGCGCTTAAGCAGGATCCGGTTGCCCAGCGCTTCGGACAGCGCCGGCGCCGGTTGCAGCGGCGTGCGCACCGCCAGTTCATACACCGGCGCGGCGAGGATCTTTTTCACGTACTGCTCAAGCAGGGCTTGCTGGGCGGGGTTGTAGCGCATGGTCGTCTCCTGACGTTTTGATTCAGAACCCCGGAGACAGAAAGTAAAAAACCGCCTCTAGGGCGGGTTGGGTGCTGCAGTCGTGAGCTAGCCCGCCAAATGAGGAATGGCGGTAATAATGCTTGGCTGGCAGCGCAGTACGGTGGAAGTCATGGGCTCGAAATTAGCCCGGGCGCTGCTGGCAAGTCAATGGCGAATTTTGTGGCGGGTCTGTAGGCTGGCCTTTCGCTCATCTGCCCAAGGAAGGAATACCTGATGTCCATCGCCCTGCCCCTCACCGCGTTGATCGCTTTCAGCGGCTATACCGTTTCCGTGATGCTGCAAGCCGAGCAATCGCTGATCGACTTCGGCATCAGCCTGATGTCGCGGCCCGACACCGCGCAAGTGGTGATCGACCTCTATCTGCTGGCAACACTGGCCGGCGTCTGGATGTACAAGGACGCGCGCAAGCGTGGGCAGTCGGGCTGGTCCGTGGTGCCGTATCTGTTGCTGACGGCGGTGTTTGTTTCAGTCGGGCCGCTTTTGTACCTGGTGATTCGGGGCCTGCAGGATCGCAAACGCCCGGCCCCGGTCATTTCGCCAGACGCCTGAGCCCGAACAGCATCCCCCCCGCCCCCAACAGCATCGCCGCCAGGAACAACGGGTACGACACCCACCACGGCGTGCCGGCGGTCATCATGCTGAATTCCGACATGCCGCCGATGCTCGCAATCAGGTTGAGCGGCAGGAACACCACGTTGATAAGCGTCAGTTTGCGCAGCAGGTTGTTCATGCTGTTGTTCATCAGGTTGCCCCGGGCGTCGATCAGCCCGGAGAACACCGTCGAATAGATTTCCGCCTGTTTGTAGCACTGGTTGTTTTCGATGATCAGGTCGTCGATCAGGCCGATCGCTTCGCTGCCGAAATGCTGCTTTTCCGCGTGATTGCGCAGCCGCGTCAGCACCGCGCCGTTGCTGTGCAGGGCGTTGATGTAATAGATCAGGCTTTCGCTGAGGTTGAACATCTGCACCAGATGCTGGTTTTGCATCGAGGCGTTGAATTTCTGCTGCAACTCCCGGGCGACCAGTTTGATCACCTTCAGATGCCCGAGGTAGTGATGGATGTTGTTGAACAACAGGTCCAGCAACACATCCAGCGGCGTGTTCAATGGCTGACGTGTACCGACACCATGCAGCGGCGTGTCGTCGGTGGCGATCACCAGCAACTGGCCCGGTGAGAACAGCAAACCACAGGACGACACCTCGAACGCCAGGCTGCCGCCGCCGGAATAGTTCTCCGGGCGTTTCCAGATCAGAAACAAGTGATCTGGGTGAAACTCGATCCGCGACACCTCGTCCGGATCCAGCGCCGAGGCCAGCGCGTGCTCGTCGAGTTTGAAGTGACTGTGCAGCAAGTCGCGCTCGGCGGCGTCGGGGTCGCTGAACAGCATCACCTCGGCGTCCAGCCGCTCGACCCGCTGCAAGGCGCCGTGATTGAGTGCAAAGCTGTTGATCATCGGCCGGTCACCAGGCCTGGCCACGGCGCTTGAGTTCGAGACGCCGCACGAATTCTTCCAGCACCAGCGAATACAGATCGTCCTGCAAATAAGCGTCTTCGATGCCGGCGTCGAGGTTCGGGTTGTCGTTGACCTCGATTACCACGACTTTGTCGCCGGCCTGCTTGAGATCCACACCGTACAAGCCGTCGCCGATCAGGTTGGCGGTCTTCACCGCCAGTTCCACCACCGCACGCGGCGCTTCGTGGACCGCCAGCGTGCGGCATTCGCCGTTGACGTCCTGGCCCTTGGCCTTGTGGTTGTAGATCTGCCAATGGCCCTTGGACATGAAGTACTGGCAGGCAAAGATCGGTTTGCGGTTGAGCACGCCGATGCGCCAGTCGTACTCGGTGTAGAAGAATTCCTGGGCCAGCAACAGTACAGAATGTTCGAACAGCTCGGCGGTGGCTTCCAGCAAAGCCTCTTGGCTCTCGACCTTGATCACGCCACGTGAGAAACAACCGTCGGGGATCTTCAGCACCAGCGGAAAACCGAGGCGCTCGCCGACCCGCTCGAAGTCTTCGGGTCGCTCCTTGTAAAGAATTTCCGTGGCCGGCATGCCCAGTTGATGGCTGTTGAGCAGGTCGGTGAGGTAGACCTTGTTGGTGCAACGCAGGATTGACGTCGGGTCGTCCATCACCACCAGCCCTTCACTTTCGGCTTTCTTGGCGAAGCGGTAAGTGTGGTTGTCGACGCTGGTGGTCTCGCGGATCAGCAGGCCGTCGTACTCGGCCAGCCTTGCGTAGTCCTTGCGTTCGATCAGCTCGACATCGATGCCCATGCCCTTGCCGACCCGCACAAAGTTTTCCAGAGCGCGGGCATTGGACGGCGGCAACGCCTCCTGCGGATCATGCAGGATCGCCAGGTCATAACGCGCCACTTGCGGCGAACGCGGAACACGCCAGATCTTGCGACTGAAGCCGTCCAGCGCATTGGCGAACTGATCTTCCTGATCGTCGCGCAACTTGTGCAAGGCGCCGGACTTTATACCTTCGATGTGCCAGCCGTTAGTTCTACGGAATTCAACTAACAGAATCGGACACGGGAACACTTCAAACAATTGCCGGGCCAGATCCTGCAATGGCTCAATATGGGTTCTGCCGAAATAAAGTGTCAGCGTAAAACCTTCGGTATCGCTGTAGAGATGATGGCTGAGGGCTTTTTCCAGGGTTTTATCCAGGTCATCCAGCGCCAGACCGTAAAGGGATTTCCGGGTCAGTTCGCTGATGGTGCGCACCGAAGGAATCACCTTGTGCCCCCGGGCTTCAGCCAGCAGCGAGCAGTAGTAGCCGTGCCCCAGGTACTTGTAGCTACGGCACAGATTGATCACCTGCACCCGTTTTCCCGGCTCGCTGTCGGGTGGTTGTTCGAGGTATTCCTGGGCCGTCAGGATGTCTTCGCTGGGAAAGTACGAGGCCCAGTCTTCCTTGCGTTCGACGATGATCAACACTTGACTGGAAGTTCTGATCTGCGGTTTTAAATAAGTTGCCGGTGGCAAACTTTGACTGGATACTTCGCGCCAATGACCCTGTACCGCTGACATAGAAATTGATCCGTTGGAGAACAAGACCTTTTCTATTAAGCACGAAGTTTTTCGAAAGTCCCGTTTCGTTACGCAACTTTTACGGTGGTCATATGAATGCTGTTTTTCGCCTGGCGGTCGTTGATGATTTGCCAGCGTTGCTCACGCTGGAAATGCACTGCTTCACCACGGACCGGCTCACCCGCCGCAGTTTCCAATGGATGATCACCCGGGCCCACGGGCAATTGTGGGTGGCCGAACGCGAGGGCCAACTCGCCGGTTATGCGCTGGTGCTGTTTCATCGCGGCACCTCGTTGGCCCGGCTGTATTCGATTGCGATTGCTCCCGAGGCGCGCGGCAGTGGTCTGGGCAAGCAATTGCTGCAACGGATCGAGGCCTGCGCGCTCGAGCACGACTGCGCCTACCTGCGGCTGGAAGTGCGCACCGACAATCCGGCCGCCATCGCCCTGTACGAGCGCAACGGTTACCGGCGCTTTGCGCTGATCCATGACTACTACGAGGATCACGCCGACGCGGCGCGTCTGGAGAAACGCATTCTCCAGCACCGCGGCTCACGCAACATCAAGGTCCCCTATTACCGACAAACCACCGATTTCACCTGCGGCCCGGCCTGCTTGTTGATGGCCATGGGCGCATTGCAGGCCGATCGCTTGCTGGAGCGGCGCGAAGAATTGCAGTTATGGCGCGAGGCAACCACGGTGTTCATGACGGCTGGCCATGGCGGTTGCAGCCCGCAAGGCTTGGCACTGGCGGCGTGGCGCCGGGGTTTCAACGTGCGTTTGCAACTGAGCATGACCGGGCCGCTATTTCTCGACGGCGTGCGCGATGCGCATAAAAAAGATGTCATGCGCCTGGTACACGACGAGTTCATGGCGCAAATGAACGACACCGATGTCAATCAAGTCATCGGCGTAGCGCTGGATTTACCCACGTTGCTGGCCAACGGCGGACAGCCTCTGGTGCTGATCAGCAGCTACCGCCTGACCCGTTCCAAATCGCCGCACTGGGTGATCGTCACCGACTGCGATGAAGACTTCGTCTACCTGCACGACCCTGATGTCGATCACAGCCAGCATCGTCAGCCCATGGACTGCCAGCACGTGCCGGTCAGCCATGGGGAGTTCGAGAAGATGTGCCGCTTCGGTCGCGGCAAGTTGCGGGCAGCGGTGGTGCTTTATGCTCGCTCGCCCGCGTGAAGGTTCATTTGAGTCCGATCTTGTACAGCGAGCCATCGGACTCATCGGTCAGCACATACAGGTAACCGTCCGGCCCTTGGCGCACATCACGGATCCGCTGTTTCAGTTCGCCCAGCAAGCGTTCTTCATGCACCACCCTGTCGCCGTCGAACTGCAAGCGAATCAATTCCTGCGTCACCAGCGCTCCGATGAACACGTTGTGCTGCCACGGTTTGAAGCGATCGGCATCGTAGAACGCCATACCGGTGACACCCGGGGACTTTTCCCACACATGGTGCGGCCCGACCGTGCCTTCGGCGGTCTTGCCCTTGGCTTCCGGGATCGGTTGCATGGAGTAATTGATGCCGTGGGTCGCCAGCGGCCAGCCGTAATTTTTGCCGCGTTCGATGATGTTCACCTCGTCGCCACCGCGCGGGCCGTGCTCGTTTTCCCACACGGTTCCGGTCCACGGATTGAGCGCGGCGCCCTGGGGATTGCGGTGCCCGTAGGACCAGATCTCCGGGCGCACACCGGACTGGCCGACAAAGGGATTGTCATCGGGTACTTTGCCGTCGGGGTAGATCCGCACGACCTTGCCTTGCAGCTTGTCCAGATCCTGCGCGGTCGGGCGATCATTGTTTTCGCCCAGAGTGATGAACAGATAACCGTCCCGGTCGAACACCAGCCGCGAGCCGAAGTGGTTGCCGACCGACAGTTTCGGTTCCTGACGGAAAATCACGTTGAAGTCCTTCAGGGTTTTCAGGTCATCCGACAGACGCCCGCGCCCTACCGCCGTGCCGGCCTTGTCACCCGCTCCGCCGCCCTCGGCGTAGGACAGGTACACGAGGCGATCCTGTTTGAAATCCGGTGACAGCACCACGTCGAGCAATCCGCCCTGCCCTTTGGCCCAGACATCCGGCACACCGGTGATCGGCGCAGACAGTTTGCCGTCAGCGCCGACCACACGCAGGTTGCCGGGGCGTTCTGTCACCAGCATGCCCTGGCGATCCGGCAGGAACGCCAAGGCCCATGGATGCTCGAGGCCTTGGGTAATCGTTGTGACTTCAAGGGTGCCCTGCTCGCTTTGCAGCTCTTTGGGAGCGGCAGCGAACGCCGGGGCGGCGATCAGTGCACTGGCACACAGGCCGGCCAGAAGGGTTTTACGCAACATGCACGATTCCTTTTGTTCGTTTGAAGGGCTGACAGAAGCGGTTCTGCCATTCAACGGTTGCTCCCGCTGTCACGGGCTGGAGGATTGGGAATGAAGGTGGGTGGCGTGCTCGGGACCGAGCGCAGCGGCTGGCCATTGCCGATGCCGTGGTTTTCCAGGGTCGGCGGCCGAGGCACGGGCACCGTGTTCGGCCCGCGTACAGGCGGAGCGCTGGGCTGGGTGCCTTGCATGCTGTTGGGGTTCGCCCGGCGGATCGGGCTGTTGTAGGGGTTGTTGCTGTTGCCGGTCGGACTTTGTGCCAGCAACAACGATGAATGCGTGGTGGCGTCCTCGGCGTGAACCAGCCCGCCACTGAGGACCAGCAACGCAATGCCAAGCAGGAAACGGTTCATGAACGGCCTCTCTCGATGCACGTGGATTAGAGCCTTCGAGTCCACGCTACGCCCAGGGTTCGGATTTGTTAACCCGTCACCGCTAAACAAGATGTAACACGGCTTGACCTGCCGTTTACCGCCGCACCCCGCAAACAACGGAAACTTTTACGCCGGGCCACGGGTCACCCGAACATCACTCGGAGAACAGCACCATGGCTCGGGCAATCTGGAAAGGCGCAATCAGTTTCGGTCTGGTGCACATCCCCGTGGCGCTCGTTTCGGCGACCTCGTCCCAAGGCGTCGATTTCGACTGGCTCGACAGCCGCAGCATGGATCCGGTCGGCTATAAACGGGTCAACAAGGTCACCGGCAAGGAAGTCACCAAAGAGCACATCGTCAAAGGCGTGCAGTTCGAAAAAGGCCGCTATGTGGTGCTCAGCGAAGAAGAAATCCGTTCGGCGCACCCGGTATCGACTCAAACCATCGACATCTTCGCCTTCGTCGACAGCGAGCAAATTCCGTTGCAGAACATCGACACGCCCTATTACCTGGCCCCGGACAAGCGCGGTGGCAAGGTCTACGCCTTGCTGCGTGAAACCCTGAGCAAAACCCAGAAGGTCGCCCTCGCCCGTGTGGTTTTACACACGCGCCAATACCTGGCGGCGCTGATGCCTCTGGAATCGGCGCTGGTGCTGGTGAAGCTGCGCTGGCCGCAGGAAGTGCGCAGCCTCGACGAATTGGCGCTGGGCAGCGAAGTGACCAAGCCGCAGTTGGCCAAGGGTGAACTGGACATGGCCAAACGGCTGGTGGAAGACATGACGGCGGACTGGACGCCAGAGGATTACAACGACGAGTTCGAAAACAAAATCATGGCGCTGGTGGACAAAAAGGCCCATGAAGGCAAGATCGAAGACGTTGAGACGGTTTCCGGTGAAGAAGAGCGTAAATCGGCCGATGTTATCGACCTGACCGAACTGCTCAAGCGCAGTCTCGGCGGGAAAGCCCCGGCCAAACCGGCGAAGAAGACCGCCAGCAAGACCACAGCGGCGAAAAAAACCAAAAAAGCGTCGTGAAAATGAAATCGGGCGACTGTCTTTCAACAGTCGCCCGATTCGTCAGATCAGAATGAAGATCGCCAGCAGACCGCCGAAGATCGCCCACTTTTCCATGTAGTAGAGTTTGCGATTGCGCTTCTTCAGTTCTTTGCCGCGCAGGCGGATCTTGTAGATCCTGGTAAACAAACGGTTGATGCCACCGGTGCGGTCACCCGCATCGTTCGGCGCACCGGCCGCCGACATCACGGTGCGGCTGAACCAGCCGTTGAACGCCGCTGCCCAGCGATACTTCATCGGACGTTCAACGTCACAGAACAGGATGATGCGGTTCTGGTCGGTGGTGTTTTCTGCGTAATGAATGAAGGTCTCGTCGAACATCACCGCTTCGCCATCACGCCAGTGATAGTTCTCGCCATCGACGTTGATGTAGCAACCGGCGTCGTTCGGCGTTTCCAGGCCCAGATGATAACGGTAGGAACCCGCGTACGGGTCGCGGTGACGCACCAGTTTCGAACCCGGCGGCAATTCTGCAAACATCGCAGCCTTGATCGAGCCGATGCTCTGCACCAGTTCAGTGGTGCGCGGGCACAATTGCAGCGCCGACGGGTGGCTGTCGCCGTACCACTTCAGGTAGAAACGCTTCCAGCCGGTCTTGAAGAACGAGTTGAAACCGACGTCGTCGTACTGGTTGGAACGTTTGATTTCGCCGGCACGCAGCAGGTTGCGGCCTTCCTCGCGGATTTCTTCCCAGTGCGCCTGCAACGGGCTCAGATCCGGAAAGTCCTTCGGATCCAGGTACGGCGTGTTGGGTTTTTTCGAGAACAGGTAAAGGAAGCAGTTGATCGGTGCCAGAAACGAAGAGTGATCGCTCAGTTGACGACCGATTTTGTGGCGCACGCGACCGCGCAGGTGAACGTATGCAATGGAAATGACATATACAGCGGCAATGATGAGTTTCACGGAAATCGTCACACGTCAGAAGTGAACAAACTGCGCGCCTTTAGGGCTGTGGCCCAAGGTCTGTGGCAGTGGTCTGAAATCAAAAAGCGTCCCGGTGGCGCATCCTTGAGCCCATGCCGTACAAGGCATTGGGTGAATGGATGGCATTTTAGCCACAGTTTGTAACCAATAGTGAACACTCATCTGTGAAAAACTGTCCCGCGATCGCGCCAAACGGCAATCGGGATGTCACTGCCCTATCGTTTAAAGAGCCAGACCAGTACAATCGCCGCCAAACTTTACGCGCCCCCCTTGGTTGATGACGGGATTGTCCCGCCTCAGCGCACTTCGACTCGGGCCAAGCGCTCCGGCTGCACCCTCGCTACTCAGCACGCTTCGCAGGAAAAACCTTTGATTTCTACAGCTAACATCACCATGCAGTTCGGCGCCAAGCCGCTGTTTGAAAACGTTTCGGTCAAATTCAACGGCGGCAACCGCTACGGCCTGATCGGCGCCAACGGTTGCGGCAAGTCGACCTTCATGAAAATCCTCGGCGGCGACCTCGAGCCGTCCGGTGGCCAGGTCATGCTGGAGCCGAACATTCGCCTGGGTAAACTGCGCCAGGATCAGTTCGCCTACGAAGAATTCACCGTGATCGACACCGTGATCATGGGTCACGAAGAGCTGTGGAAGGTCAAGGCCGAGCGCGACCGCATCTACTCGCTGCCGGAAATGAGCGAAGAAGACGGCATGGCCGTGGCCGAGCTGGAAACCGAATTCGCCGAGATGGACGGCTACACCGCCGAATCCCGCGCCGGTGAACTGCTGCTGGGTCTGGGCATTCCGCTGGAACAGCATTTCGGCCCGATGACTGAAGTTGCGCCGGGCTGGAAACTGCGTGTTCTGTTGGCCCAGGCACTGTTCTCCGATCCGGAAGTGCTGCTGCTCGACGAACCGACCAACCACCTGGACATCAACACCATCCGCTGGCTGGAAACGATTTTGACGGCGCGTAACAGCACCATGATCATCATTTCCCACGACCGTCACTTCCTGAACAGCGTCTGCACCCACATGGCCGACCTGGACTACGGCGAGCTGCGTCTGTTCCCGGGCAACTACGACGAGTACATGACCGCGGCGACCCAGTCCCGCGAGCAACTGCTGTCGGACAACGCCAAGAAGAAAGCCCAGATCGCCGAACTGCAAACGTTCGTCAGCCGCTTCTCGGCCAACGCCTCGAAAGCCAAGCAGGCCACTTCCCGCGCCAAGCAGATCGACAAGATCCAACTGGCCGAGGTCAAGCCATCGAGCCGCGTGAGCCCTTTCATCCGTTTCGAACAGACCAAGAAGCTGCACCGCCAGGCCGTGACCATCGAGCAGATGTCCAAGGGCTTCGACGGCAAGACCCTGTTCAAGAACTTCAGCTTCACCGTTGAAGCCGGCGAGCGCGTGGCGATCATCGGCCCGAACGGTATCGGCAAGACCACTCTGCTGCGCACGCTGATGGGCGAACTGACCCCGGACGCAGGCACGGTGAAGTGGACCGAAAGCGCGGAGCTGGGCTACTACGCTCAGGACCACGCCCACGACTTCGAAGACGACGTCAGCCTGTTCGACTGGATGGGTCAGTGGACTCAGGGCGAGCAAGTGATCCGTGGCACCCTCGGTCGCATGCTGTTCTCCAACGACGAGATCCTCAAGTCGGTGAAGGTGATTTCCGGTGGTGAGCAAGGTCGCATGCTGTTCGGCAAGCTGATCCTGCAAAAGCCGAACGTACTGGTGATGGACGAACCGACCAACCACCTGGACATGGAATCGATCGAGGCGCTGAACCTGGCGCTGGAAAACTACCCGGGCACGCTGATCTTCGTCAGCCACGACCGTGAGTTCGTATCGTCCCTGGCCACGCGCATCATCGAGCTGAGCCCGAACGGCGTGACCGACTTCAGCGGCACCTACGACGATTACCTGCGCAGCCAAGGCGTAGTGTTCTAAGTCGAATCGAGCGGTAAACAGAAAGCCCTGTCCTTGTGACAGGGTTTTTTTTACTCATTCCTGATCGTTCCCACGCTCTGCGTGGGAATGCCTCAAGGGACGCTCCGCGTTCCAGCTCTGGAAGGGACGCGGAGCGCCCCGGGCTGCATTCCCACGCGGAGCGTGGGAACGATCAACGGGAAACGGGGAAACGGGGAAACGGGGAAACGATAGTTAGCCTGCTTTCTTTTATTTCAGCGCCACGCCATGATGCGGACTCTCCCACCGCCGCCCGCGAACGAGTCCTCATGTCTGCGCAGCAACAGCCACCGCAAAGCTCCATGGCGATCACCCTGCAGATCGTCTCCATCGTTTTCTATACCTTTATTGCCTTCCTCTGCATCGGTCTGCCGATTGCGGTGCTACCCGGCTATGTGCACGAGCAATTGGGTTTCAGTGCCGTGATCGCGGGGCTGGTGATCGGTTCGCAATACCTGGCCACCCTGCTCAGCCGACCGATGGCCGGGCGCATGTCGGACACCATCGGCACCAAACGGGCGATTGTGTATGGCTTGTCGGGGATTGTGCTCAGCGGCGTGTTGACGCTGGTTTCGACGCTGCTGCAGAGCTTGCCGTTGTTGAGCCTGTCGATCCTGATCGTCGGTCGCCTGTTGCTGGGGATCGCGCAGGGTTTGATCGGCGTCGGCACCATCAGTTGGTGCATGGGCCAGGTCGGTGCCGAACACACCGCACGCTCGATTTCCTGGAACGGCATCGCGTCCTACGGTGCGATTGCCATCGGTGCGCCGCTGGGCGTGGTGATGGTCGCCGATTACGGTTTCGAAAGCCTTGGCATTGCGTTGTCGCTGCTCGCAGCCGGCGCACTGCTGCTGATCCGCAACAAGCCGTCGGTGCCGGTGGTGCGCGGTGAACGGCTGCCGTTCTGGGCAGTGTTCGGGCGGATTGCACCGTTCGGCGCCAGTCTGAGCCTGGCATCGATTGGCTACGGCACGCTGACCACCTTCATCACCCTGTATTACCTCAATCGCGGCTGGACTGGTGCGGCGTACTGCCTGACCGTATTCGGCGTGTGTTTCATTCTGTCGCGGCTGCTGTTCATTTCGGCCATCGGGCGTTTCGGCGGATTCACCTCGGCGATTGCCTGCATGACCATCGAAACCGTCGGCCTGGTCATGCTGTGGCTGGCGCCCTCGACCGCGTATGCCTTGATTGGCGCCGGTCTGGCCGGGTTCGGTCTGTCGCTGGTGTACCCGGCGCTGGGCGTCGAGGCGATCAAGCAAGTGCCCAACTCCAGTCGCGGTGCCGGGCTGAGTGCCTATGCGGTGTTTTTCGATCTGGCGCTGGCGATTGCCGGGCCGTTGATGGGCGCGGTGGCGCTGAATCTGGGCTATTCGTGGATTTTCTTCAGCGCAGCGGTGCTGTCCGTGACCGGACTGGGACTGACCTTGCTGCTCAAGCGCCGAGCCATGACGTAAAGGCTCACTGATCCGCCGTCTGCATCCCCGCGCGGGTCGGCCGGCCCAAGGCATGGGAGAAGAACCGCCCGGCCTCGGAAATCAGATTGCGGTGGATGTCTTCGCGGTCCACGCCATCGGCATCGGTGCACAGCGCCGGCATGGCGAGGATCTGCTCTTCGGTGCACGGCGCCATGAACACGAAGTGCCCTGCCCCGGCCAGCAATTTGAAGTCGGGTGCGGTCGGTAGCTTGCGCGCCAGGGCGGCAGCGTTTTTATCGAAGGCCACCAGCTTGTCGCCATCGCCGCTGTACAGCAGCACCGGCACATGCACATCGGCCAGGGTGTGACGACCAAACTTGAGACTCAGCGGCGCCATCAGCAGCAACGCATGAACGCGCGGATCGGCCACCGGTTGCAGATCGTCGCGGTCGACAATCAACTCACCCTGGGTGTTGCAGGCGTCGCGGTCGTCCGGGCGCTCCTGGCAGTAACGGCGCAGACGATCCAGATCCGGCTGTGCGCCGGACAGAATCAACGCCGTTTCGCCGCCCGCCGAATAGCCGATCACGCCAACCTGTTCGGCGTTCACATACGGCGCGAGCATGCGATCGCCCAACGTCGCAGTAATGGCTTCGGAAATCTGGATCGGCCGGCCATAGAGATTGCTCAACGTACCGAGGCGGCTGTGATCCTTGGAGTTGTCGCCGGGGTGAATCACCGCCACCACTACAAAGCCCTTGCGTGCCAGTGACGTGGCCAGGTCGTGCAGTGCCAGTGGCGTGCCGGTGTTGCCGTGGGACAGCATCAGCATCGGGAAGCGGCCGATGGCGACTTTGGTGTCTTCGCCGGCTTCGACAGAATAGCCTTCGAGCAGGCTCATGTGTTCGCGGTCGCTGGAGGGATAGAACGCGATGGCGCGCATCGGTTGCAGGTCGAGCGGATCGAGGAACGTCATCTCGTGATAGCCGACGCTCCAGCGCGGGTGCTGCCCGGGCGCAGCGTGCACTGAATTCAGGCTGCCGAGCAGGCAAATCAGTAACGCTGCACAAAGACGCATCATGGGATGCCCCACCCTGTTGTTACTCAATCGAAAGACCCGTTGTGTTCGACGCCCGAAATTCCGAGGTTCGGTGATCCGGCGCGACGTTGCACTCAGACGTTGATCATCAGACTGCATAACCTGGGCCAGATTATGTAACAGTCAGAAACAAAAAACTCCGTATCTGGCCCTTGCGGAACCAGAATACAGAGTTTTTTTGGGTTTGCCTGAACAGGAGCTGTTCTTTACGCAAGCCTTACGCGGCGGCGAACAGTTGCTCGCTGATCTTCGCCTGAGCGGCAGTCATGGCGTTGTTGCGCACTTCTTCGCCGTAGGCCAGGCCTTCGGCACGCACGACTTCGATGTCGGTGATGCCGAGGAAGCCGAAGACCAGTTTCAGGTAGTCTTCGTGCGCTACGCCCGAAGCTTGACCTGCGTGGATGCCGCCAGCGGTGGACACGATCACCACTTTCTTGCCACCGCACAGGCCTTCAGGGCCGGCTTCGGTGTAACGGAAGGTCTGGCCGGCGACGGCGATGCGGTCGATCCAGGCTTTGAGCTGGGTCGGCACGGTGAAGTTGTACATCGGTGCAGCAACGACGATGGCGTCGGCGGCGATGAATTCGGCCAGGGTGGTGGCGCTCAGTTCGGCTTCGTGCTGTTGTGCGGCGTTGCGCAGTTCAGCGGTGGTGCCGGCGGCCACCAAGGTGGTCGACGAGAAGTGGCTGATGGCGTCGGCGGCCAGGTCGCGGTAGGTTACGACAGCGCTTGGCTCGGCAGCTTGCCAGGCTTGAGTCACTTGACTGCTCAGCTGACGGGAAGCGGAGTTGTCGCCCAGAATGCTCGAATCGATGTGCAGCAGTTTCATGTGGAATCTCCTGGAATGAATCGCCGGTGGCGACGGAATGGAGACAATCCTACCGACGAAACGAATAGCTGATTAGACGGCAACAATGCGATAGTTTGTCCCACTGATAGAACAGTCGGATTTCCAGATGCAAGACCTCAACGATCTCTACTATTTCGCCAAAGTGGTCGAAGCCGGCGGATTCGCCGCCGCCGGCCGCTTGCTGGGCATTCCCAAGTCACGCCTTTCGCGGCGCATCGCCGAGCTGGAAGAACGCCTCGGCGCACGCTTGCTGCAACGCACCACTCGCCAATTGAAGCTGACAGCCGTCGGCGAACGCTATTTGCGTCACTGTCAGGCAATGCTGCTGGAAGCGGAAATGGCCGACGAGACGGTCGCCAGCATGTCCAGCGAGCCTCGTGGACGCCTGCGGGTTTCAAGCCCGACGGGGTTGGCCCATGAAATGCTGCCGGTGGTGATCAGCAATTTCCTTGGCAAATACCCCCAGGTGCAACTGGAAGTGACCCTGATCAATCGCCGGGTCGACCTCATCACCGAAGGCATCGACGTCGCCCTGCGCGTGCGCGAACACGGTGATGAAGAGCCGATGCTGGTGACCCGCCGCCTGCGTCAGGCGCAAATGGTGGTGGTCGCAAGCCCTTCCTTTATACAGGGCGTGGAAATCAATCATCCGCAGGACCTGAAGAACCTGCCGGTGCTGGGCGCGCTGGAAGCGGATCGCATGGTGCATGTGCGCCTGCTCGATCAGCACGGCAAGAGTTGTGATCTGGCGCTGGAAGCACGGCTGGGCATCGACGATTTCATCGTGCGCAAGGCCTGTGTGCTGGCCGGCCAGGGGTTCACCCTGTTGCCGATGATGTATTGCGAAGCGGAGCTGAACAAAGGCACGCTGGTGCAGTTGCTGCCGGACTGGTCACTGCCCGGCGGCTGGCTGCAAGCGGTGTATCCGCACCGGCGTGGGGTGATGCCGGCGGTGCGCGCATGGATCGATCATCTGGTCGAATCGTTCAATGCCTGTGGAGAGCGGCTGTTATGAAACAAGGGAAGATGAACGAGCAGGATGTCGCGGATTTCTGTCTGGCCCTGCCCGGCGCCCGGGAAGACTACAAATGGGGTGGCGTGCGGGTGTTTTCGATTGCCGGCAACAAGATGTTTGCCTTGCAGGGTTTGCGCGGTGATTCGCTGGCGTTCAAGGTCGACAAGGACCTGTTTCTCGGTCATTGCGACCGTCCGGGCATTCACCCGGCACCGTATCTGGCCCGGGCGCAATGGATCATCATGCACCCGCCCTACCCGCTGGGCACCGAGGAGCTGCAAGGGTTGCTGCAGCGCTCCCATCAACTGGTGGTGAGCAAGCTGCCCAAGCGCGTGCAGGTCGGGCTGTTGCTCTAGAACAGCGCCAGCAGGTTCGAACCGAGGAACAACTGATCGATCCAGAACACCTGGTGCAACGCCACGATCATCCAGAAAAGCACCTGAAACGACACCTTGCGCGTCTTGTGCCGGAAGACCTGCTGGGCGATCAATGCGCCCGGCCAGCCGCCGGCCAGTTCCACCGCGTGCAGGATGTTTTCCGGTGTGCGCCAGGCGTCGACTCGCGCCTTGCGCTTGTCCGCCCAGTACAGGAAAAACGCCAGCACGCTGACCAGCCCGTAAGCCGTCAGCGGTACCAGGGAAATCCCGCGCAGCCACATCGACAGCGAGCCGAACAACGGCAACGCGCAGACGATCAGCAGCACCACCAGCTTCAATTTAAGATGCTGAATATTGCCACCGGAAGGCCCGCGATCAGGGCGGCGTGCGCGGGAATCACTCATGGCTGGGCGGCCGTCCAGTCGATCCAGCCGAACTGCCAGGTCGCCAGGATCACCAGACCGAAGACGATCCGGTACCAGGCGAACGCCGCGTAGCTGTGGCTGCCGATGAACTTGAGCAGCCCGCGCACCGCGATCATGGCGAAGATGAACGCCGTGACGAAACCGATGGCGAACACCGGGAAGTCTGCCGGAACGAACAGGTCGCGATACTTGTAGCCCGAATACACCGCCGCACCGACCATGGTCGGCATCGCCAGGAAGAACGAGAACTCGGTGGCAGTCTTGCGCGACAGGCCGAACAACAGGCCGCCGATGATGGTCGAGCCGGAACGCGAAGTGCCGGGGATCATCGCCAGACACTGGGCGAAGCCGATTTTCAGCGCATCCGTCCAGCGAATCTCGTCGACCGTTTCGGCGTGCACTTCATGCTGACGCTGCTCGGCCCACAACATCACGATGCCGCCCACCACCAGCGCGGCGGCCACGGTGATCGGGTTGAACAGGTAATGGTGAATCAGATCCGCGAAGATCACGCCCAGCACCACGGCGGGCAGGAAGGCGATCAGCAGGTTGGCGGTAAAACGCCGCGCACTCGGCTGGGTTGGCAGGCCGATGACCACGTCGAGGATCTTGCGGCGGAATTCCCAGACCACCGCGAGAATCGCGCCGAGCTGGATGATGATGTTGAACGCCATGGCCCGCTCGCCTCCGAAATCGAGCAGGTCGGCAACAATGATCTGGTGTCCGGTACTGGAAATGGGCAAAAACTCCGTCAGCCCCTCTACAACTCCTAGAATCAATGCCTGCAAGGCGGTCCAAAGATCCATCAATCCCCCAAAGAGCGATGCCCGGCGGCATGCCCCGATAGTATTTTTTTACGTTCACTGCGTTCAGCGTAGCTGGTTAAAGCTGTACCGATTCCGCACGCACAGGATCCACACGAAACAGTCAAAATTCCGTGAAAAATCAATTTGGATTCAGGTTTTCACGCGCGGCGCCGAAATCCTAACAGACAAGCCGTAATAGCGCTGCCGCGTTATACGACTTGGGTCGCGTATGCCCGGTCACCGAAACGTGGTTGGATGCTGGCGGTGGTTTATTACAAGAAAAAGAATCCGGAGTGACAGCGTTATGAACAGCTTGCGCAGTGTGTCGATCAGCCGACGCTTGTGGCTCATCTTGATTGTGGCAGTGGTCATGCTGCTGACGTTGGGCGTGTTGATGCTCAAGCAGATCCACGATGACCTTTACCACGCCAAGGCCCAGAAAACCCAGCATGTGGTGCAGACCGCCAGCGGTTTGCTGACTTACTACCAAGGCCTCGAAGCGGCAGGCACCCTGACCCGCGACGTGGCGCAGAAACAGGCGCTGACCGCCATCCGTGGCCTGCGCTATGACCAGAACGATTACTTCTGGATCAACGACCTCACACCCGTGATGGTCATGCACCCGACCAATCCCAAGCTTGAAGGCCAGAACCTCTCGGCAATCCGCGACCCGGACGGTTTTGCGGTGTTCAACGAAATGGTCGCCATCGCCAAGGCCAAGGGCGCCGGCATGGTCGATTATCGCTGGCCCAAGCCCGGCGCCAGTGAGCCGGTGGCCAAGACTTCCTACGTGAAACTGTTCGAGCCGTGGGGCTGGGTCATTGGTTCGGGCGTGTACGTCGATGATGTGCAGGCCGAGTTCCAGGGTCAGGTGATCAAGGCGTCGGTAGTCGGCCTGGTCATTGCGGTGATCATGGCGCTGCTGGTGATCCTGATTGCCCGCAGCATCGTTCGTCCGTTGCAGGAAACCGTGAACGCCATGGCCAACATCGCCAGCGGCGAAAGCGATCTGACCCGCAGCCTCGATACTCACGGCCAGGACGAAGTCACTCAGCTGGCCCATCACTTCAATGCCTTTACCGCCAAGCTGCGCCGGGTGATCGGTGACTTGCAGGTGTCCGCCAGCGCATTGGGCCAATCGTCCAGCGAACTGGGCAATGATGCGACGCAAGCGCAGCAACGCAGCCAGCAGCAGTCGCAGCAGATGGAGCTGGTGGCCACCGCCGTCAACGAAGTGACCTACGGCGTGCAGGACGTGGCGAAGAACGCCGAACACGCCGCCAGCGAAATGCGTGACGCCGAGGCTCAGGCCCAGCAAGGCCAGATCAACATCGACGGCAGCCTGCAACAGATCGACAAGCTGTCCGGCACCATCGATCAGGCCGTCGAAGTCATTCGCACGCTAGCGACCGAAAGCACGCAGATCGGCAGCGTGCTGGAAGTGATCCGCTCGATTGCCGAGCAGACCAACCTGCTCGCCCTCAACGCCGCGATCGAAGCGGCTCGCGCTGGCGAACAGGGTCGCGGGTTTGCGGTGGTGGCTGACGAAGTGCGTTTGCTGGCTCAGCGCACGCAGAAGTCCACGGCGGAAATCCAGACGATGATCGAACGTCTGCAAAACCATTCCGAAGCCGCCGTGAAGGTCATCGGCGACAGCAGCAAGGCTTCGCAACTGACCATTGAACAGGCGGGTCTTGCCAGTGCCAGCCTGAATGCCATTGGGCAGGCGCTGCGCAACCTCAACGGCCTGAACGCCTCGATTGCCAGCGCAACGCTGCAGCAGGCGCACGTGGTCGAGGACATCAATCAGAACGTCACCCAGGCGGCGGGGTTGTCCCACAGCACCGCACTGGCGGCCGAGCAATCGAGCGTGGCCAGCGTGCGTCTGGGCCAACTCAGCGAGCAACTGAACGGTTTGCTGCGTCAGTTCAGAGTCTGATCGCCCTTGCAGGTGGGAACTCGTTTCCCACCTGTTTTTCGGTACAATCCGCTCCCTCTTTTATTCCCCCCAAGGATCCTGCATGTCCGGGCTTGAACTGTTTGCGGCCGCCCTCGGTGTGATCGCCGTGTGGCTCACGGTCAAACAGAATCCGTGGTGTTGGCCGATCGGGCTGGTCATGGTGTCGCTCTACACCTGGGTGTTCTTCGAGGTGAAGCTGTATTCGGACATGCTGCTGCAAGTCGTTTATGCCGGGCTGCAAATCTATGGCTGGTGGCAATGGACGCGGGCCGGGACGATGCATGACGGGCGCGAGGTCAGCCGGCTCGACAATCGCTCGATTGCGCAAGGGCTGGCCATCGGCGCGGTGGGCAGTCTGCTGCTGGGCGCTGCGATGGCCCATTGGACCGACGCTGCGCAACCGTGGCTCGACGCGGCGCTGACCGGTTTCAGTCTGGTCGCGCAATTCTGGATGGCCCACAAACGTCTGCAATGCTGGGCGTTGTGGTTCGTGCTGGATGTGATCTTCGTCGGCCTCTTCCTCTATAAAGGGCTGTACCTCACGGCGGCGCTGTATGCCCTGTTCACCCTGATCGCAGTGCAAGGCTGGCGCGAATGGCGTGCCGATCCGGCGTTGCAACGATGAAAGTGATTGTCCTGACCGGCCCCGAGTCGACGGGCAAGAGCTGGCTGGCGGCCGGAATCCAACAGCAGTTCGGCGGTTTGCGCGTAGACGAGTATGTGCGCTGGTTCATCGAGCAGAACCAGCGGGATACTTGCCTCGCCGATATCCCCGAGATCGCGCGCGGCCAGTTGCAATGGGAAGACGCGGCACGCGCGCAGCAGCCGCAATTGCTGATTCTCGATACCCATCTGTTGAGCAATATCCTGTGGAGCCAGACCTTGTTCGGAGACTGCCCGCCCTGGCTGGAAACCGAATTGCTGGCGCGTCATTACGACCTGCACCTGCTGCTCTCCCCCGAGCAGATCGAGTGGGCGGACGATGGTCAGCGCTGCCAGCCCGACTTGAGCGAACGGCTTGCGTTCTATCAGGCAACCCGAACCTGGCTGGAAACCCATCACCAGCCTTTGCAGATCATTCAGGGCAGTTGGGCGGATCGCCAGCAGCAAGCCTTCGACGCGGTTCGCGCCCTGCTCGCGGACTGACCCGGTTTTCGGGGCGTTTGCCCCGTCGTATCCCCCTGCTTTGGGGCCAAAGTGTCCGTTCCTGAAACACTCCTTCGGGTTCAAAGTGCCCGTCTCAGCACCCTTCATCCCTTTGTCATGCGACTTGTTACGCGGTTGAAACACAGCCCTGCAAACCCTTGTTCCAGAGCTTTGCAATGACTTTGTGAGGTTGCGAAGGCAATGACTTGTTTCAACGATGAAACAGCTTTTGTACCAGACCTGCGCTCGTCAAACCCAACATATTGAAATTCAAAGACAATTCAAAAGCGGCACAGCTTTCGCTCTCTCCTTCACAACGCTGAACAGGCTCAGCCCACTGAAGAAGGAATTGCCGTCGTGGGGAATATCAAAAAAGCCTTCACCTGCCTTCTGCTGATCGGATCAGCCGCCAGCACTTTCCTCAGTTTCAACGTTCAGGCCGAAGGCAATGGCGTGATCGTGCTCAATCGTGACGTCCAGCCGATCCCGATCGGCCGCAGCGGCGGCAAAGACCCGTACCCCACCACCGTCAATGCCAATCCTTCGGGCCGCATCGGTCAAGCAATGACCAGCACCGAACTCAACGACGGTGAATTTGCCAGTGTAGCCAGCGGATCCTCGATTCGCGGAAGTATCACCACCCCGACTTCGAACATCCCCGGCATGAACACTGTGACCAATCCGAATGGCTTGCCTGGTATGGGAGGCGGTCACGGCGGCGGTGCCGGCGGCTCGATCTCCAATAACGTCAACCGTGCCATGAGCTCCGGTCTTGCCCCTCTGACTCGCATGGCTGGAGGCCAATAAATGAATCGCTCCCTGCTCCTGCTCGCCCTCCTCGGCTGCACCAGCGCAATGGCTGACCCGAGTTCCGTGAACAACGCGAACATTCAGGAAACCGGCATCCAGTACCGCGGCAACTACAACGTCAACCAGGCGGCCGGCGACCAGATGCAACAAACCAACACCAAAGCGATCGCCATCGGCACCAGTGCCAGCGCGACCACGAGTGTCATTCAGCACATCAACACACCCGCCGAGCGCACTGGCAATGCCAGCGCCACCATTGGCGGCAACTCTTTCAGCAATGGCAACGGAATCCTGGGCGTGAATCAGGGCGCCGGGGCCAACAACCAGATGGCCAACGTTACGCGCGTCAGCATCAGTGCTGCCCCGCAGAGCGTTGACGATAGCGCCCTTTCCCAACAGAACGTGGCGTTGTTACCGAGCTCAGGAGCAACTGGTACCTCACCCGGCAGTCGCCAGGTCACGACAAGTGATCAGGCCTTCACCGGCAGCCGAGGGGTAATCCAGGTGAACCAGAGTGCCGGGGTGGGGAACCGAATGGCTAACACCCTGAGCATCCGGGTCGCTGACTGACCCAAACAACAAAAGCAGTGCAATTAGAAAGTACCAACACTTAACCAACTAATAAGCACGGAGAAACACCATGAAACCTACAATGGCCCTCAAACCACTGGTTTTCGCACTCGCAGCAGTGATGGCAATCGCAGCACAGGCAGGCGGTCGTGATGATAATCACGGTCATGGTAACGGGCATGGCAACCATGAACCAAAAGGCCCAACCCTGGAACAACTGCTGCAAATCGGCGCTGGCGCCGGGGCGGCAGTGCTCGACACGCAAAGCAGCTCTGGCAACCTGGTCGGCAACCAAGGCACCAAAAATGATGCCAACGTCAACAACTCGGCCAATGGCACCAACGGCAACGTTGGCATGAACAACACCGCCGGCGATGGCAACCAGCAAGACAATGCCGCCGCTCTGGCAACTGCCGATGAAAGTTTCATCTTCGGCTCTGCGGTGTCGGTCTCCAGCGCAACTCAAGTCAACGCCAACAACGCCGTTGCGAACTACTCCACCACAAACAACGCCAACCTCAACAACGTGGGTAACGGCGGTTCCGGCAACATTGGCGTGAACAACAGTGCCGGCAACTTCAACCAACAGAAAAACAACCTGGCAATTGCTGTATCGGGTGGTCGTGTAGCTAACGCTGCTGCTGCTGCGAACCAAACCTCCACTGGCCTGACCGTAGCCAACAACGGCACTCAAACCTACAAAAAAGATACCCTCACCGGCACTTTCGCCGGGGCTGGCGCGTTCTACGCGAAGGGCACTGCAAAAATCGAAGACGACGATCACGGTCATGGCGGATATGGCAATAACGATAGAGGCCATGGCGGCGACAAAGATCAAAAAGCCAAATTCGAAGCAGTGGGCGTCTTTGGCCTGGCAGGTGTGACCACTCAACAAGTGATGACCCCTGATGGCTGGAAAAACCCTGTGACCAACAACGCTTCCATCTCCAATGTTGGTAACAACTTCTCGGGTAACGCTGGTTACAACAACGCCGCTGGTGTTGGCAACCAACAAAGCAACTCGCTGTCCATCGCCGCAGGTTGCAAAGCCTGCATGTAATCGCGATCGAAACGAAAGCCCCGGAAACGGGGCTTTTCCTCAGTCCGCAAAGGCGTATCGATCATGCGTAAGACTGCCCTCCTCGCTCTGCTTTGCTTCTGTGGCCTGACCCAGGCTGCCCAGATGCCCGTTGCCGCCCTGCCTGGCGGCACACTCGTCTACAAGAACGTGCAAAGCATTCGTGAGCGCAAGTTTGCCGACATCGTCGAACAGAAAACCGACTTCAGCTGCGGCGCCGCCGCACTGGCCACGGTATTGCGCCAGGCTTATTGGCTCGACGTCGATGAGGAGCACATCATCAAAGGCATGCTGGTCAACGCTGACCAGGACCTTGTTCGTACTCAGGGTTTTTCCATGCTGGACATGAAGCGCTACATAGAAAGCATCGGCATGCGCGCCAGGGGCTACAAGATTCCGCCGGAAAAACTCGACGCTGTCACGATCCCGGTGGTGGTACTGATGGAAATTCGCGGCTACAAGCATTTCGTGGTGATGCAGCGGGCGGACAAGGATTGGGTTTACATCGGAGACCCGGTTTTAGGACACAAACGCTACTCCCATGATGACTTTGTCAAAGGTTGGAACGGCATTGTCTTTGCCATCGTCGGCCCCGGATATGACAAGGCCAATGCCTTGCGCAGCCCTCCGGTACCGGTAACGGCCAAAAACAAGCTGGATGCCTTCAACCCGGTCAAAGATGCTGAATTGATGGACTTCGGGTTCATACAGAGCGACTTCTTTTAATCGCCGATTACAAGAGTGGGGCTGGATGTCCCGGGAGCAGCAGATGAAAACCTCATACTGGCTGGCCGCCGCCTGCCTGGCAGCGAGTGCGTCAGGCTATGCCAATGCAGGATTCAAACCCATCGAAATCAAGGACCAGGAGCTTTCAGAGCTACGTGGTCGTTATGTGATGCCGGGCCGGATCATCAGCTTCGGTGTCGTCATGAGCAGCACCTGGCGCAACGCCAGTGGAGATCTGATCGGGGCTTCGGCCACCATGCAATTGCAGGCCGCTTCGGTTAAACCTGAATTCTACGTCTCGACCATCAAGGAACACGGCAATGGCAGTACCCCGGAACTGGGGACTGGCTCGGTCGTGGGTGGCGCGGGACTCAACTCAAGCCAGGGCGTGACGCAGAGTGTGCGCGCCGCTGGCGACGGCAACTCCGCCTATAACAACGTTGCGATCAACGTCAAAGAAGCCAGTCAGGCACCTGCCCTGATGCCTGCCCAGGGCCAGGCCTTGATGGCCGGCCAGACCATCTCCGGCAGCAACGGCGCCGGCAGCGTCGCGGTTTCAGCCACAAATGGCGGTGTGCAAATGGCCATTCAGGCCTCCGGCAATCAGGGTACAGCCTTGCAACAGGTCGCCCAAGGCGGATTGTTGCAAAACACCCGTTTGCTGGGTAACGCGAACGTAGTCAACAACCTGACACAACTCAACGTTGTCCTTAACAATAACGGCATGAGTGCCGGCGCACTGGACTGCAACCTGACTCAACTCAGGGCACTACGCAACATCGGATATTGAACTACGCTGAGTCTCGATCATTGGGCTTAAAGGGACGGCTTATTCATGTATCGATCAGTATCACTGCGTGCCGCTGTATGTTTGAGTACTCTTCTACCCGCGGCGATGTTGCAAGCGGCACCCGACGCAGATGTAGAAGCCCTGAAACAGGAACTTCTGGAGCTGAAGCAACGATACGAAGTGCAGCAAAAGGCCCTGGCGGTGCTCGAACAACGGGTCCGCCAGGTCGAAGAGCAACCCGCCTCCCCACCCCCAAAACGCCTGGCCAAATCGCCTTCGGACATGAAAGGCAACCGGGTTGCCACTGGCACCGGGGCCGCAGCAGCGTCGGGGGGCGCCGCCGGGGGCAGCGGCGCATCCTATGGCCAGTCGCTGGCCGATGATTCGCAACCGGCACAGAGCGTGTCCAACCTGTACGACGAAGCCAGCGGCTTCTTTGGCGGCGGCAAGTTCAGCTTTGAAACCGGCGTGACCTACTCGCGCTACGACACCCGCCAACTGATTCTCAACGGTTTCCTCGCCCTGGACTCGATCTTTCTGGGCAACATCAACCTCGACCGGATCAAGGCCGACACCTGGACCCTCGACCTGACGGGACGCTACAACTTCGACAATCGCTGGCAGTTCGACCTGAACGTGCCGGTGGTCTACCGTGAATCGACCTATCAGTCGGGCGGCGGCAACGGAGGCGCCTCCAACGTCACCACCGAACAGGACGTAAGCCGCGACCCGACCATCGGCGACGTCAACTTCGGCATTGCGTACAAGTTCCTGGACGAGTCGGTCAACACCCCGGACGCCGTGGTGTCCTTGCGGGTCAAGGCGCCTACGGGCAAGGATCCGTTCGGGATCAAGCTACGCCAGACCGATGCCAACTCGAACCTGTTCGTGCCTGACACCCTGCCCACCGGCAACGGCGTCTGGTCGATCACCCCGGGCATCTCGCTGGTCAAGACGTTTGACCCGGCAGTGCTGTTCGGCAGCCTGTCCTACACCCATAACTTCGAGGAATCGTTCGACGACATCAGTTCGACCGTCAACCAGAAAAACCCGGGCAAGGTACGCATCGGCGACAGCTTCCAGATCGGCGCAGGTGTTGCCTTCGCACTGAACGAGAAGATGAGTATGTCGTTCTCCGTCTCCGACCTGGTGCAACGCAAGAGCAAGCTGAAACAGGATGGCGGGGATTGGGAATCGGTGGTGTCCAGCGACGCCAACGCCGGTTACTTCAACGTCGGCATGACCATCGCGGCCACCGACAACCTGACCATCGTGCCCAACCTGTCCATCGGCATGACGGACGATGCCCCGGACTTCTCCTTCAGCCTGAAATTCCCCTACTACTTCTAAACCGCGACACCATAAAGAGGCCCGCTGCGACTTGCATCGCAGCGGGCCTTTTCAGCTTCCTGTCTTCAGGAAGCACCGCGCCCTAGCGGATCTGGTGCTTGTGCAGCAAACGGTAGAACGTCGGCCGGGAAACCCCCAGCACTTTGGCGGCAACACTGAGATTGTCGCTGTGCCGGTTCAACACATCGCATAACGCCTGGCGTTCGGCACGGGTCTTATAGTCTTCCAGCGTGCCCATGGGTGCCGCGATCGACTGCTGGCTGATCAGGCCGAGATCACGGGCCTCGATCTGCCGCCCTTCCGCAAGTACCAGGCCTCGACGCACGCGGTTGGCCAGTTCGCGGACATTGCCCGGCCAGTCGTGCTTGCCCATGGCGATCAGCGCGTCTTCACTGAAGCTGCGCGGACGGCGGCCGGTTTCATGGCTGTAGAAGTGGGAAAAATGGTTGGCCAGCATCGACAGATCGCCGTGGCGCTCGCGTAACGGCGCGGTCACCACCTGCAACACATTGAGCCGGTAGTACAAGTCCTCACGAAAGCGCTTCTTCTCGATGGCGGCTTCGAGGTCGACGTGAGTCGCCGCCAGTACCCGCACATCCACCGGGATCGGCTGGCTGCCACCAACCCGTTCAATGTGTTTTTCCTGAAGGAAGCGCAACAGATTGGCTTGCAGTTCCAGCGGCAGATCGCCGATTTCATCGAGAAACAAGGTGCCGCCATTGGCCGCTTCAATACGCCCGACCTTGCGCTGATGAGCGCCGGTGAATGCACCTTTCTCGTGACCGAACAGCTCGGACTGGATCAAATGCTCGGGAATCGCCCCGCAGTTGATCGCCACAAACGGTTTGCTGTGGCGTTGCGACTGCCGGTGCAGGGTGCGGGCGACGAGTTCTTTACCGGTACCGCTTTCGCCACGAATAAGCACTGGCGACTCGGTGGGTGCCAGTTTGCTCAGCAGCTTGCGCAGCTCGCGGATCGGTTTGCTGTCGCCCAACAGCTCGTGTTCCGGCTGGTCAACGTGAATCGTGCCCTGACCGCGCAGGCGCGCCATGCCGAACGCCCGGCCGAGGGTGACCTGCACCCGCGACACGTCGAACGGCAAGGTATGGAAATCGAAAAACCATTCGCAGACGAAGTCGCCGACGTTCTGCAAGCGCAGCACTTCCTGATTCAGCACGGCGATCCATTCGGTACCACTGCGGCTGATCAGCTCTTTGACGGCTTCGGGACGTTCCAGGTGAAAAGGTTGTAACCGCAACAGGCCGACATCGCAGCTTCGGTCGGCGGCATTTTCCAGGCTACAACTGTCGACGTCCCAACCCACGGCACGTAAACCCGGGAGCAATCGGTGACAGTCGTCGCACGGGTCGACGACCAATAAACGTCTTAATGCAGGCGCTTCGCTCATGACTGTTCCTTGGCGCCAAATTTTAGGAAATGATCGTAAAAACAGTCATTTGGCAAACCTGACTGTTACATTAGCAAGAATTTGACGGCGTCTTGTATCGATTGCTTATAGGTGTACAAGTGAAGCAGTTATAAGAACCCGCTTTATTAGTTAGCTATCGACTTGATTCTTTCGCCAGGCTTTCAAAACCTGTCTGAATATTGAGTGTATGAAAGAAAGTCGAAATTTCTTCAGATTCTGTGTGACCCGCCAGCGGGTTGCGTGCATCAGTACAAGTAACTCGCCGAACGGTAAGCCCAACCGACGGCACATCACTTGATTGGGCATTAATAGAGAGAAGACCCCATGACCGCCCCGCTCCGTATCAACGAAGCTCTTTTGATTGCCAACCGCGCATTTAAACCTTTTCAATGCGTCGCCTGGGCCCCACAAGACGGCAATGGCGAACTGAGCCTGACCGTCATTGACCGTACCAACTCCCAGATCGGTCGCACCCAGATCCCGAGCAGCGCCTACTCCGATCCGGCGCAACTTGAATACCTGCTGCAACAGGCCCGCGCCGAACTGAGCGAAGAAGGTTACGCGTTGCAATCCTGGTCGATGCCACACTGATATTTGCGGGTAATGCGGATGACGCTCAAGTCATCCGCCCTCTTCTGTTAGTTGCGAATCGTTTTCCAATTTCAGTCTTTTTGTACAACTTTCCTCAATACTTTCGCGCCTGAATGCTTGGCAGGCTTGCGACTGGTTCAAAAAGACACTGTTCTGGCACAGTGCGACCCTCCATCTGTTAGTTCTTACAGTTGTACTAACGCGTATTCAGGGATTGAATGTTTCGCTCATGCAGTTACCCGTTCCGCCTCCCGGAAATCGGTCGACTCGCAAGGAGAAGCATGCATGTCATCCCAGATCGCCATAGCGCTGCCGACGCTTGCGAATAACGCCGGACAACTCGACAAGACCTTTTCCAGCAGCGGTGTGGCGCAGGTCTACTTCGCCGGCAGTACGTCCAGCCTGACCCAGAGCGTGGCGCTCGATGCGCAAGGCCGGATACTGGTCGCCGCCAAGGTGGGCACTGCTCAAGGCAGCCGTTTCGGTCTGGCCCGCCTGCTCGAAGACGGCTCGGCGGATCTGGGGTTCGGCTTTCAAGGCAGCGTCATCGGCCGGTTCGCTGCCGGTTTCGAAGCCACCGGCAGCAAGGTTCAAGTCCTGCATGATGGTCGGATTCTGCTGGCGGGTCTGCACTACGAATCGGAACATCGCACCCTGCCCGCCCTGGCCCTCTTCGATGCTCAGGGCAGACCTGACCCGGATTTTGGTGACAACGGCCGGCAAATTGTCCGCCTGCCCGGCGACCTGTCCATGGGCACCCGCGATGCCTGGCTCCCGCCGGGCGTTCCGGGCGCCGAAGCCTGTGATTTCGCGGTGCAGCCGGACGGACATATCCTGCTGATCGCTAACCATCACTTCGAACTGGCCGATCACGTCGGCATACTGATTCGCCTCAAACCCGACGGCCACCTCGATCCGTCCTTTAACGGTCGCGGGTTCGTCATGGTTCGCCACTTGCTGCTCAATACCTGGTTAGGCGGTCTGCTGCTACAAGACGATGGAAGAATCGTGGTGGCCGGCTCCATCGATTTCCCACAGGAAGGCCTGCTCGCCCGCTATCTGCCGGACGGGCGGCTCGACGAGCGTTTTGCAGTGGATGGTTTCCTCGCCTTCAAAGTCCAGGGGCGCAGCGCACTGGTCAATCAAGTCATCGAATCGGCAGAGCATCTGCATTGTTTTGGCAGCAGTCGCGATCCGATTCGATGCATGGCGCATTCTGTTCATGGCAACGGTCGCCCCGATCTGCACTGCAACGGTGGTCAGCCGCATTTGCTGGAAATCGGCCCCAGCGGCTGCCAGTGGAGCGCGGCACAAGTGATGCCGGACGGTCGCACCCTCGCGGTCGGTGCGACCATCGGCGGGGTTGAAGCGGACTTCATCGTCGCCCGCTATCTGGCCAACGGCAGCCTTGATCGAAGCTTCGGTTCCGGAAATGGCTGGTTGCGTACGCGGCTGGGCCGCAGCCTCGATACCGCCACTTCACTGGCGATCCAGCCGGGTGGCGAGATACTGGTGGGCGGTTATTCGCTGGATGGCAACTACCGCGCTGTGGTCGCGCGTTATCTGAATCAATGATGCGAACCTTCCTGCACTTGATCTTGCCCATCGCTTACGGCAACTTGCGCGCTTCTTAAAACAAGGAGCAACCGATGTCCGGTTCGATGGCCCAGGCGTTCGCGCACAATTTTCTCGGGCATTCGCCCCGCTGGTACAAGGCATGCATCGTCGGGTTTCTGATTCTCAATGCGCTGGTGCTGTGGACTGTCGGCCCGGTCGCGGCCGGCTGGTTGCTGGTGATCGAGTTCATTTTCACCCTGGCCATGGCGCTCAAGTGCTACCCGCTGATGCCCGGCGGCTTGCTGCTGATCGAAGCGCTGCTGCTGAAAATGACCACGCCCCAGGCGCTGTACGAAGAGCTGCAGCACAATTTCCCGGTGATTCTGCTGCTGATGTTCATGGTCGCCGGCATCTACTTCATGAAAGACCTGCTGCTGTTCCTGTTCTCGCGTCTGTTGCTGGGCGTGCGTTCGAAAGCGCTGCTGGCCCTGATGTTCTGCTTTCTGTCGGCGTTTCTCTCGGCGTTTCTCGACGCACTGACCGTAACCGCAGTGATCATCAGCGCCGCCGTGGGCTTCTATTCGGTTTACCACCGGGTGGCCTCCGGCAACGATCCGCGCCAGGACAGCGAATTCAGCGATGACCAGCATCTGCCTCAACTGCATCACGAGGACCTGGAGCAGTTTCGCGCCTTCCTGCGCAGCCTGTTGATGCACGGCGCCGTCGGCACTGCATTGGGCGGCGTCTGCACCCTGGTCGGCGAACCGCAGAATCTGCTGATCGGTCATGAAATGGGTTGGCACTTCGCCGAGTTTTTCCTGAAGGTCGCGCCGGTTTCCCTGCCGGTTCTGGTCGCGGGGCTGGTGACCTGCATCTTGCTGGAGAAACTGCGCTGGTTCGGTTACGGCACGCTGCTGCCGGACAACGTACGCGCCGTGCTGGCCAACTACGCCGCCGAAGACAACGCCGAGCGGACCCCGCGCCAACGCGCCGCCCTGGTGGTACAAGGCTGCGCTGCACTGATCCTGATTGCCGGGCTGGCGTTCCATATTGCGGAAGTCGGCTTGATCGGCCTGATGGTGATTGTGCTGATCACGGCTTTCACCGGCATCACCGACGAACACCGACTGGGCAGCGCCTTCAAGGACGCCATGCCGTTCACCGCACTGCTGGTGGTGTTCTTCGCCGTGGTCGCGGTAATTCACGACCAGCAACTGTTCGCGCCGCTGATCCAGTGGGTGCTGGCGCTGCCGGCCGATCAGCAGCCGGGGATGCTGTTCATCGCCAACGGCCTGCTGTCGGCGATCAGTGACAACGTGTTCGTGGCCACGATCTACATCACCGAAGTGAAGCAGGCATTCCTGTCCGGCCACATGAGCCGTGAGCATTTCGAGACGCTGGCGATTGCGATCAACACCGGCACCAACCTGCCGAGCGTGGCGACACCCAATGGTCAGGCAGCGTTCCTGTTTCTGCTGACGTCGGCGATTGCGCCGCTGGTGAGATTGTCGTACGGGCGGATGGTGTGGATGGCGTTGCCTTACACCGTGGTGATGGGATTGCTCGGCTGGTACGCCGTGAGTTACTGGCTGTAGAAACAACAACGGGAGCCCTGGGGCTCCCGTTTTTTTATGCATCGATCAGCGCAGCAAGAGGTACTTTTCGATGGCCTGCGCCACACCATCCTCGGTGTTCGGCCCCGTCACCACGTCGGCCTGACGCTTCACCGCGTCCTCGGCCTGCCCCATGGCAATCGACAACCCGGCAACATGGAACATCGCCGGATCATTGCCGCCATCGCCAATTGCGGCGGTCTGCGCCAGCGGTACGCCCAAGTGCTCCGCCAGGGTTGCCAGTGCGGCACCCTTGTTGGCGTCCATCGCAGTCACATCCAGAAAAACCGGTTGCGAGCGCGACACCTGCGCCAACCCTTCGACCTTCGGCAGCAATTGCGCCTCCAGTTCGATCAGCAATTGAGTGTTGTTGCTGGTCGCCACGATCTTGTCGATACGCTCGAGATACGGTTCGAAGCTCTCCACCACCACCGGCGGATAACCGAGCCCGTGCTGCTCGCGAGGCACCATCGGCCCGTGCGGATCCTTGAGCAGCCAGTCGCCACCGCTGAACACCCAGATTTCGACGTCCGGCTGATCGGCGAACAGCGCCAGTGCAGTCAACGCCGCCGTTACGGGCAGGTAATGCGCAACCAGAATGCTGCCATCCGGGTTGACGATCGTGCCGCCATTGAACGCCGCCGTCGGCAGATCGACACCCAGCGCTTCGATCTGCTGCAACATGGCTTTGGGCGGACGCCCGGTGGCCAGGCTGAACAGAACGCCCGCCTCGCGCAACGCACGAACGGCATCGATGGTGCGCTGGCTCAGGCTGTGATCGGGCAGCAACAGCGTGCCGTCCATGTCACTCAACAGAAAACGGATCGGCTCGCTCATCCGAGACCATGCCAGACGCGACCATCGCGAGTCAGCAGGTCATCGGCAGCTTTCGGCCCGTCTTCGCCCGCGGCGTAACCCTGCACGCTCGCGTCCTGTTGCCAGGCGTCGAGGAACGGCTGCACCGCACGCCAGCCGTTCTCGATGTTGTCGGCGCGCTGGAACAGCGTCTGGTCACCGGTCAGGCAGTCGTAGATCAGGGTTTCGTAGCCGGTGGACGGCTGCATTTCGAAGAAGTCCTTGTAGGCGAACCCCAGCTCGATGTTGGCCATGTTCAGCGCCGGCCCCGGCCGTTTGGCCAGCAGGTCGAACCACATGCCTTCGTTGGGCTGGATCTGGATACGCAGGTAAGTCGGCTGCAATTCGTCGACCTCGGTATCGCGGAACTGCGCATACGGGGCCGGTTTGAAGCAGATGACGATCTCGGTGTCGCGCACGCTCATGCGTTTGCCGGTCCGCAGGTAGAACGGCACGCCGACCCAGCGCCAGTTGTCGATCATCACTTTGAGCGCCACGTAGGTTTCCGTGGTGCTTTCGGGCGAAACGTTGTTCTCGTCACGATAACCGGACACCGGTTTGCCGGCGACTTCACCGGCGCTGTATTGACCGCGCACCGAGTTTTCCCGTGCTTCTTCGGTAGTCCACGGGCGGATCGCGCCGACTACCTTGGCCTTCTCGCCCCGCACTGCATCGGCGCCGAACGCGGCCGGCGGCTCCATCGCGACCATGGCCAGCAACTGGAACAGATGATTGGGCACCATGTCCCGCAGGGCGCCGGTGTGTTCGTAGAAACTGCCACGGGTTTCGACGCCGACGGTTTCGGCGGCGGTGATCTGCACGTGGTCGATGTAGTGGTTGTTCCAGAACGCTTCGAACAGGCTGTTGGAGAACCGGCTGACCAGAATGTTCTGCACGGTTTCCTTGCCCAGATAGTGATCGATCCGGTAGATCTGCTTTTCCGACATGACCTTGAGCAGGCAGGCGTTCAACGCCTCGGCGGTCTGCAGGTCGGAGCCGAACGGCTTTTCGATCACCACCCTTCTGAAGGCTTCCGGGGTTTCTTCGAGCAACCCGGCGCTGCCGAGACGGCGCACCACTTCGCTGAAGAAACGTGGCGCGGTGGCCAGGTAGAACACCGCATTGCCAGTGCCGCTGTCGGCGATCTTCGCCGCCAGGGCTGAATAAGTGCTGTCGTCCAGGAAGTCGCCCTGGACGTAGCTGATGCCTTTGGCGAGCTTGGCCCACAAGGCCGGATCAAGCATCTGATCGCCCTTGCCGACTTTCGCTGCCACTTCGGTGCGGATGAAATCTTCGAGCTTTTGCGCGAAGGCTTCATCGGTGATGGCGTTGTGGTCAACGCCGACGATCCGCAGGCCATCATCCAGCAGGCCGTCGCGACTCAGGTTGTACAGCGCCGGCATGAGCAGGCGCTTGACCAGATCACCGTGGGCGCCGAACAGAAACAGCGTGGTCGGTGGCGCCGGTTCTGCCTTGGATTTCCTGCGGATCGTATGGGTCATTTCTTCGGTGTCTCCACATGGCCGCCGAAGCCGAAGCGCTGGGCCGAAAGAATCTTGTCGCCGAAAGTGCCCTGGCCGCGCGAGCGGTAGCGCGAGAACAGCGAGTTGGACAGCACCGGTACCGGCACTGCTTGTTCCATGGCCGCTTCGATGGTCCATTGACCTTCGCCGCTGTCCGCCACGGAGCCCGAGAAACCGTCGAGTTTCGGATCGCTGGCCAGCGCGTCGGCGGTCAGGTCCAGCAGCCAGGACGACACCACGCTGCCACGACGCCAGACTTCGGCGATGTCGGCCACGTTCAGGTCGAAACGCTGATCTTCCGGCAGGCGCTCGCTGGACTTGGTCTTGAGGATGTCGAAGCCTTCGGCGAAGGCCGCCATCATCCCGTACTCGATCCCGTTGTGGATCATCTTGACGAAGTGACCGGCACCGGCGGGACCCGCGTGGATGTAGCCGTGCTCGGCACGGTGGTCATCAGACTTGCGGTCCTTGGTGCGCGGGATGTCGCCCATGCCCGGCGCCAGCGCGGCGAACAGCGGGTCGAGACGCTTAACGGTCTCGGCATCGCCGCCGATCATCATGCAGTAGCCACGTTCCAGGCCCCAGACGCCGCCGGAGGTGCCGACGTCGATGTAGTGCAGGCCTTTCTCGGCCAGAGTCTTGGCCCGGCGGATGTCGTCCTTGTAGTTGGTGTTGCCGCCATCGATGATGGTGTCGCCCGCTTCGAGCAGATTGCTCAGGGTTTCGATGGTGTCTTCAGTCGGTGCGCCGGCCGGCAGCATGACCCACACCGCACGCGGCTTGGCCAGGCCTGCGACCAGTGCAGGCAGGTCGGCGACGCCGGTAGAGCCCTCGGCGGCCAGGGTGTCGACAAAGGCGGTATTGCGGTCGTAAACAACGGTGGTGTGACCGTTGAGCATCAGACGTCGCGCAATATTGCCGCCCATGCGGCCCAGTCCAATAATCCCGAGTTGCATGTGCTGATGCTCCTTACTACAAATAAAAGTGTGTCAAAGGTATAGCCCAACGCGACTAATGGAGGTTAGTCCAGAGCGTCAGGTTGAAGTTTCCGTGCATTGTGCCCGATCCAGACTGATAACGTCTGGAAACGTGCCGAAGACACAACGACCATGAAAAATAAAAAAGTTCCATTCACGAGCAAAAGAAATCAAAATCGGCGCCGATAGCAGGTCAAGGTCCGAAACCGGGACTGATCTGCAGTTGAGACACGCCATTTGCGAGGTGAGCAATGGGCACAGTACACACAGCAATGCCGCCACAAACCCTGTACGTCACCATCCGTCGCGATGAATTGCGACAGTTGAAAGATGAACGCGATCAGCTCAAGCAGGAACTCGCGCAATTGCGCCTGCTGACCCAGGGCGCCGAGCCACAGCCTCTGCCGCGCGTACAGCGATCGCCTCACGCCTGATCTCCCCGCCCGCTTCGGGAGCGGCCATTGCCGTTCCCGACATGCTGCACCTCCAGCCGATTCCGGCAACTAACAAAGTTTTCACATTCGCTTGTTGATACTCCGGCGCATTCTGGCCGTGCGTGTCTGCGCATGGCCTCCGTTCGTCGGGTTCATGCGCCGGTTGCATGAAGCGCCCGGCGGTGGATGTGACGACTGAGCTGGAGTGCTGAATGGCGGTGTTCAAACGCAGCAATACGACTGCGACAGGTTTCGACTGGGCCGGTTTTCTCTGGCTGTTCGTGTTTTTCTGGTACTTCTCCGGTATCACCCAACTGCTGATCCAGTTGACAGGCACCTCCGGGTTCACCGGCTTTCGCCAGGCCTTCGTGATGAGCGCCGTGTGGCTCGCGCCGATGCTGCTGTTCCCCAAACGCACCCGTCTGCTCGCCGCGCTGATCGGCGTGGTGCTGTGGGCCTGCTCGATGGCCAGCCTGGGTTACTTCTTCATCTACCAGCAGGAATTCTCCCAGAGCGTGATCTTCATCATGTTCGAGTCGAACGTGTCCGAAGCCGGCGAGTACATGACCCAGTACTTCGCCTGGTGGATGGTCCCGGCGTTCCTCGCGCACACCGCGTTCGCGTATTTCCTGTGGACCCGTCTGCGTCCGGTGTACCTGCCCCGTGGCCGTGCACTCGTTGCCGCCATGGCGATTCTGGTGGCCGTGATCGGTTATCCGCTGGTCAAGCAGACGATGCGCACCGGCAGCTTCGCCCAGGGCTTTGAGAAATTCGAAACCCGCATCGAGCCGGCCGTGCCGTGGCAGATGGCCGTGGCTTATCACCGTTATCAGGAAACCCTGGCCGACATGCAGGGCATGCTGCACAGCGCGAGCAAGATCCCGCCGCTGAAAAACCTCAAGGACTCGGGCGCCAACCAGCCGGCGACCCTGGTGCTGGTGATCGGCGAATCCACCAACCGCCAGCGCATGAGCCTCTACGGTTACCCGCGTAAAACCACGCCGGAACTGGACAAGCTCAAGGATCAGTTGTCGGTCTTCGACAACGTCATCACCCCGCGCCCTTACACCATTGAAGCGCTGCAACAGGTGCTGACCTTCGCCGACGAAGAAAACCCGGACCTGTACCTGTCCACGCCGTCGCTGGTCAGCATGATGAAACAGGCCGGCTACAAGACGTTCTGGATCACCAACCAGCAGACCATGACCAAGCGCAACACCATGCTCACGACGTTCTCCGAACAGGCCGACGAGCAGGTGTACCTGAACAACAACCGCAACCAGAACGCCGCGCAATACGACGGCGACGTGATCGAACCGTTCAACAAGGCCCTGGCCGACGCGGCTCCGCGCAAGTTGATCGTTGTGCATCTGCTCGGTACGCACATGAGCTACCAGTACCGTTATCCGCCGAGCTTCGACAAGTTCCAGGATCGCAACGGCGTTCCGGCCGGCGTGCGTGACGATCAGGTGCCGACCTACAACAGCTACGACAACGCGGTGCTGTACAACGATTTCGTGGTCTCGAGCCTGATCAAGGACTACGCCAAATCCGATCCGAACGGCTTTTTGCTGTACCTCTCCGACCACGGTGAAGACGTGTTCGACTCGGTGGGTCACAGCACGCTGGGCCGCAACGAGAACAAGCCGACCGCGCCGATGTACACCATTCCGTTCATGGCCTGGGCGTCACCGAAGTGGCGTGAAAACCACGACTGGAGCTTCGCCGGGGATCTGAGCCGCCCTTACAGCAGCTCGCACCTGATCCACACGTGGGCGGACCTGGCCGGTTTGAGTTTCGATGAACTGGATCGCAGCAAGAGCCTGGTCAGCGACAGCTTCAAGCCCCGTCCGCTGTTGATCGGCAACCCTTACGAGCGCGAACAGCGGGCCCTGATCGACTTCAGCCTGATGAAGCCGAAAAAACCCGCTGCCACAACCACGGAAGTGGTGCTGCAGGAATAAAAAAAAGGGCCGGAAACGGCCCTTTTTTCATATCGGCGAAACATCTTCAAATAACAATATTTCTCGTTTGACACTAAATCGCACTGCCCGCCTTCGTCTTTGAGCAAACGGAATTTTTCCCTCGAAGACAAGGAGTCGGCTGCGATGTTCGCGCCCATCACCCGTTCCATGACCCTCACCCTGGGCCTGTGCAGTGTTGCACTGAGCCCGGATCTGCTGGCTGAAACCGCCGCCGAAAAGCCGCCTGAGCCCGCCTCTACGGCACTCGAACTGGCCTCGACCAGCGTCACTGCCCAAGGCTTGGGCAGCAACACCGAAAACACCGATTCCTACACCACGGGCGCGATGAGCACCGCGACAAAGCTGAACCTGTCGATCAAGGAAACCCCGCAGTCAGTGTCCGTGGTCACTCGCCAGCAGATGGATGATTTCAAACTCGGTACATTGTCCGAGGCCATGAGCCAGACCACCGGCATCGTGGTGCAACACAACGATTCGGATCGGGTCAGCTATTCGTCCCGCGGCTACTCGATCAACAATTTCCAGATCGACGGGATGCTCAACACCTTCCAGTACATGAAGTCCGATTCGGACACCATCATCTACGACCGCATCGAAGTCGTGCGCGGCGCCACCGGCCTGACCACCGGCGCAGGCGATCCGTCGGCAACCATCAACATGGTGCGCAAACGCCCGACCGCCCAATGGCAGGCTCAGGCCGGTGCGAGCGGCGGCAGCTATGACGATTACTACAGTTACGTCGATGTCGGCGGCCCACTGGCGTTCGACGGGCGCCTGCGCGGTCGCAGCGTGCTGGCCTATCGCGACCAGGGATCGTTTCGCGACAAGTACGCCCTGCAACGGGAAGTCGGCTACGGCATCCTCGAAGCCGACCTGACCGACTCCACCGTGCTGGCCGTCGGTTACGACTATCAGGACAAACAGGTACAAGGCTCTTCGTGGGGCACCTTGCCGTACTGGAATGCCGACGGCAGCAAGGCCAGCCTCGGACGCTCGACGAACATGGCAACCTCCTGGAGTTCCTGGCCGCTGCGCGACAAGACCGCGTTCGCCACCCTCGATCAAGCCCTGGCGGGCGACTGGCACCTGAAAGCCGCCTACACCCACCGCAAGAGCGATACCGACGGCAAGGTCTACTACGCCGGCGCCGGTTTCCCCGAGCCCGATCGCAGCGGCATGACCGCCTACAGCTCGCACATGATCGGCCCGCAGCGCATGAAGGCGTACGACTTCAACCTGTCCGGCCCCTACTCGCTGCTGGGTCGCGAACATCAGATGATGATCGGTTATGGCGAAGCCGAACGCAGCTCCAGCTCGCCGTACACCGTTGACGGTCCGGTGGCGCGCAACTACAGCACCATCCGCGACTGGAAATACATGGGCGACATCGCCAAATTTCCGGACACAGTGACCGGGCTCACCAGTGCCAAAGACAGCACGCAACAAAAAGCCGGCTATCTGGCGACCCGCCTGAGCCTGACGGACGACCTGCACGCCGTGCTCGGCACTCGCTACGGCAGCTGGAAGGCGTCAAAAACGGCCAACACCTTCGACGACAACCTGCAACTGGAAAGCGTCGATGCCAGCCGCCAGCAGCACAACGACATGTGGACTCCCTACGCCGGCCTGCTCTATGACCTGACGCCGGAGTACACCGTTTACGCCAGCTACACCGACATCTTCAAACCGCAGACCTACCGCGACGCCAACCGCAAGTTCATCGAGCCGATCGTTGGCAGCAACTATGAAATCGGGCTCAAGGGCAGCCTGCTGGACGAACGCCTGAATCTGGCCACCGCCATTTTCTGGAGCAAGCAGGACAACGTCGCCGAAGTGGATGACTCGGTGCCGCCGGATCCGGTGACGCTGGAGGAGTTCTACAAGTCCGGCGGGAAAGGCAACAAGGTCAACGGTTTCGAAGCCGAGATCTCGGGCGAAGTTCTCGACGGCTGGAACATGACCGCCGGTTACACCTACACCCACTCGGTCAACGGCGAGAAAAATCGCACCAACACCAACCAGCCGCTGAACCTGTTCCGTTTGTCCACGGCCTATCGCTTGCCGGGCAACTGGAACGCCCTGACCGTGGGCGGCGCGGTGAACTGGCAGAGCGACGTCTACGGCAATTCCAACCGCCCGGTCGGACGCAACGCCAATGGCCGGATCATCACCGAGCGGGCGCGAATCAGTCAGGACGCCTACACGGTGGTCAAGTTGATGTCGCGTTATGAGTTCGACAAACACCTGTCGGCGTCCCTCAACGTCGACAACCTGTTCGACAAGAAGTATTACGACAACGTCGGCTTCTACAACGGCGTGTTCTGGGGCGATCCTCGCACCGTGACGCTGAGCCTCGACTGGAAACTCTGACGCCCTTCCCTTACGACCTGCGCGCGTCATTCACGCGTGCAGCGTTCGTCCGATACGCCGTGGAAACACCCGGTAAAACCTACACTGAACGAGCGTTAACCTCTCGTTAATGTCCTCGACGGACACTGCGCCCCGAGGACCAGATTCATGGACGAACGGCTCCGACATTTTTCGTAGGAGGCACCATGAAAACCACGACTGCAATCCTTGCCGGTCTACTCACCCTGGCATCCGCCAGCGCATTCGCCGAAGGCGGCGCCGAGCGCATGAGACATTACTGGGCAAACTTCCCGGTTCATTCCGCACAGAGCCAGCAGGCTGAGGCGAAGACTAACGAACTCAAGGTTCCGGACGACCAGACCGCCCAGGTCACCGAGTCCTATCGCCCATGAGCGAACGCTTTACCGATGGACCTGCGATGGCTCCGCTCTGGCCCCGCAGATGACAGTTGGGCGCCCTTTTCGGGCGCCTTTTTTTATGCCTGCAGATCCTTGATCCAGAACAGCATGCGCCCGTGACTCGGGTCGAACATGCCCGGCGCGAAGCCGAATTTGGTGTAGGAATTTTGCGCCACGGCATTGCCTTCAAGCACTTCCAGAGTGATTTTGCAGCACCCGCGCTGGCGGGCGATGTCCTCGACCTTGCGCAGCATTTTCTGACTCAGCCCCAAACCGCGAAACTTCGTCACCACCGAGACGTCGTGCACGTTGACCAACGGCTTGCAGGCAAACGTGGAAAACCCTTCAAAGCAGTTCACCAGCCCTGCCGGCTCGCCACCGACAAACGCCAGGACGCTGAATGCGTGGGGCCGCTTGGCCAGTTCGGCGGGCAGTTGCTGCAACAGTTCGGGAGCAATGGGATGGCCGCCGCCCATCGGGTCTTGGGCGTAATGATTGAGCACCACACCGATGGCCTCGGCATGCACCGGGTTGGTGTAACTGGCTTGAAGCACAAGAATTTCTGCGGAATCCATTTCCTTCCTCGATCGCACGGGGCCCCGGCGCGTTTGATACGCACTGATAGGCTCGGCGACCTTAGCGCGAGGCAGGTCCCGGCGACAACCCGGCGTTTTCAGTGCCCCCAGATAAGTTCTTCGGTCCAGCCAAGCTCGGCGAAATCCTCGGCTCGCAGACCGGACTCGCCGGCACAGAAAAACTCGTCCAGCTGCGGCGGTTTCACCGAGGTGCCGCTGAGCATCGCGTGGACCTGGCCGCGATGATGGATCTGGTGTTCGAACAGGTGCGAGATCATCCGCAGCCGACTGTCGTGCTGCGGCGTGTCGCGGGCAATGGTGACGATGCGCCCCAGATCGGCATCGCGCAGTTGCTCGCAGTAGGCGATCAGCCGACGGTCGACATGCGCCTGTTCGCGGCGCAAGGCCTGCGCCTCGATGAAGGGTTCGTCAGCGTTGAAGAACACGTAGCAATCGGGATGCGGCTCGTCACCGCGCAACTCGCGTTCCAGCGCATCGACGTAGAACCAGTCACAGGTGAGGATGTGGTTGAGAGTCAGGCGAATGCTCGGGAAGAAACTCACCCGTGGCGCGGCCAGTTGCGCGTCATCGAGCTGGCTCCAGGCCTTGGCCAGTCGATGGTTGGCCCAGGCATTCTGATAGGCCATGGTCAGCAAATGGTGGGACAGTGGCTGAGTCATGTCGCGCCCTCCGTGTTTCAGGTCTCGGCGAAGCGTTGCAGCTGCATCTCCTGCAAGCGGCTGAGGGTCCGGCGGAACGGGAATTCCAGGTAGCCCTCGGTGTACAGCGCGTCCATCGGCACTTCGGCCTCGATGTACAACGGCACCTTGCGGTCGTAGCACTCGTCGACCAGCGCAATGAAGCGGCGCACGCCGTCATCGTGCACCGACAACTGCGGCAATTCGCGATCGCCGGCCACCACCCGTTCCGCGCCGTCCTCGGTGCCACGGGCGATCCGCCCTTCGCGTTTTTTCGCGCTGAGGTTCGGCACCTCGCTCAACAGGATAGCCCGGTAGGCGTCGCACAGCGCGATGAAGTCCATGGCGGCGAACGGTTGCTCGCACAGGTCGGCGTAACGGCACCACAGCACCGAATCGCTGGCCTGCACCACGTTCAGGGCGCGGTAACCGACCGGCACCGGTTCGGCACTGACAGTCTGCCCGGCGGCCAAGACGTCGAATACCTGGCTTAGTGCGCTAGCCTCCCCCGGAGATGCGACCCAATAGCGCTGCTCAATGGCGCCGGGATGCAATCGGTGATCTTCGGCGCCATTCACCGCGACCACTTGCATGTGCTGCTTGATCGCGGTGATCGCCGGCAAAAAGCGGTCGCGGTTGAAGCCGTCGGCATACAACTGATCCGGCGGCAGGTTAGAGGTGCAGACCACCACCACGCCTTCGTCGAACATCACCTGAAACAGCCGCCCGAGAATGATCGCGTCACCGATGTCATTGACGAACAGCTCATCGAAACACAGCACCCGCACTTCGGCCGCCAACTCACGAGCCAGCGCCCGCAATGGATCGGCGATCCCGGTCAGTTGAAAGGAACGTTGATGCACCCAGCCCATGAAGTGATGAAAGTGCTGCCGCCGCGCCGGCACCTGCAAGCTTTGATGGAACTGGTCCATCAGCCAGGTTTTGCCGCGCCCGACCGGGCCCCACAGGTAAACGCCGGTGACCGAACGGGCACCGGAATGCAGGGCTTCATGGCATTTTTGCAAGGCCCAGACCGCGTGTTCCTGGGCTTCATCCTGGATGAAGCCCTTGTGGTCGACGGCGTATTGCCAGGCGCTCAGGGGGGAGTCGAAAGTCATGCGCGGCAGTATGCCACGATGGCTACAGGGAAATATCCAGTCGAGCGATTTTGCCCTGTTCGTTGAGCCGGAACGTGTAGCGCAGCTCCAGCGGGCTGCCGGGAAACGTTCCGGAGATCAGCCCTTGCACCAGCACTTTGCCGGTGCGCTGCTGGACGCCCAGCACTTCGACCCGTGGCTGATAGCGCTGGGCAGTGTCTTGCATCCAGTTGGCGATGGCCTGCGGGCCGACCTGATGATGGCCTTCATCGAACACATGGGCATCCTCGGCAAAAAAACTGCCGACCCGGGACGTATCGCGAGCATTGGCGGCGTTGATGTACTCAACGATGGCCGGGGCGAGGATCGAGGTGGGATGGAACATGGTTACAGCTCCTTTTTTCGGGTTCTGTCGCCATCCTAGAACAGCCCTGCGTCAATTCCTGTCAGGAGTGAAACGGCCGTTTTCGTCCAGTTGCATCTGCCGCTGCCAGGTTCGCAACAGGTCACTGCGACGCCCCGGATATCGCTCGCCCTGCAGGCTGGCGGCGGCAATCCGGTCGGTGCGAAAGGTGCGATAGGCGCCGCGCAATTCACACCACGCGACGATGATCCGCACCTCGTTGAGAAAGCCCAGCGCCAGCGGCCAGATCAAGCGCTGGCTCTGTACCTGCTGCGCATCGGCGTAATCGATGTGCAGCTTGGCCTGATCGCGGATCGCGTGACGGAAAACGTTCAACGGCACCGCGTTTTGCGGAAAGCCGTAGCCCGAAGGCCCGGGCATGACGGTCGGATTGCGCAGCGCTTCCTGGGCCTGCGGGTCCAGCACCGCAGCGATTTTCGCCAAAGCATCCGCCGCAGCCTTGCTCAGCACTTCGTCGCCGCGCTGATCGACATAACGCAGGCCCAGCACGATGGCCTCGGTCTCGTCGGCGTTGAGCATCAGCGGCGGCAGAAACAGACCGCTGCGCAGTACGTAACCGATGCCCGCCTCGCCATGGATCGGCGCCCCGAGTGCGGTCAGTTCGGCGATGTCGCGATAGAGCGTGCGTTCTGAGATTTCCAACTCGGAGGCCAGCGTCGCCGCGGTCACCGGGCGTTTCTTGCCGCGCAGCACTTGCAGCAGAGTCAACAGACGAGTGGTTCGCGACACGGTGTGAGGCTCCGGGCAAAAATTTGCCGGAGCTTAGCAGAGCCTGGTGTCAGAAATTGTCAGGAGCTATCACCAGGCTCGGAGGGGATTACGCGTCGACTTTGTGCCGGGCCGCGTACAGGCAGAGCATCTCCATGGCCAGGGTTGCCGCCGCCAGCGACGTCACGTCCGCGTGGTCGTAGGCCGGCGCCACCTCCACCACGTCCATGCCGACCAGATTGATGCCGCGCAGGCCGCCAAGGATCTCCAGCGCCTGCACCGTGCTCAATCCGCCGCACACCGGCGTACCGGTGCCCGGTGCAAAGGCCGGATCCAGGCAATCGATGTCGAACGTCAGGTACACCGGGTTATCGCCGACGCGCGCGCGAATGGCCTCGACAATCGCTTCGCAGCCACGGCGATGCACCTGACGCGCATCCAGCACCTGGAAACCCTGGTGATCGTCATTGGTGGTGCGCAAACCGATCTGCACCGAACGCGACGGATCCACCAGCCCTTCCCGCGCCGCATGCCAGAACATGGTGCCGTGATCGACCCGCTTGCCACCCTCGTCCGGCCAGGTGTCGCTGTGCGCATCGAAGTGAATCAGCGACAACGTGCCGTGCTTGCGCGCATGGGCCTTGAGCAGCGGGTAGCTGATGAAGTGGTCGCCACCAAAGGTGAGCATCGCGCTGCCGGAACTGAGGATGTGCTCGGCGTGGGCCTCGATGCTTTCCGGGATCGTATGCGGCGAGCCGTAATCGAAGTCGCAATCGCCGTAATCAATCACCGCCAGATGATCGAACGGGTCGAACGCCCATGGCCAGTGCCGTTCCCAGGCAATCCCGGTGGACGCCGCTCGAATCCCGCGCGGCCCGAAACGTGCTCCGGGACGGTTGCTGGTGGCGGTGTCGAACGGCACACCGCTGACCGCCACGTCCACGCCGCGCAAATCACGGCTGTAGCGCCGGCGCATGAAACTGGTGATCCCGGCGTAGGTGCTTTCGGCGGCGGTGCCGAAAAGGCTGTCACGGGTCAGGGCCTGATCGTTTTGCATGGGCACGTCCATCGGTGTGTTCCTGTTGTTATGAAGGGCTATTGACGGCTACGGAAAGTGGTCCACAAACGTGTGCGCTGGCGCATGTCCTTGAGGCTCATGCTGTGGTCGGCGTACAGCCGCTCGCGCACTTCGGGTTTCGGGAAAATGTCCGGATCGTTGCGCACTGCTTCATCCACCAGCGGCGTGGCGGCCTGGTTGGCGGTGGCAAAGAACAACGTATTGGTCAGCGCCGCCACGGATTCGGGGCGCAACATGAACTCGATGAAGGTGCGAGCGGCCTCGGGGTGCGGCGCGTCTTTGGGGATGGCGAGGTTGTCCTGCCACACCAGCGTGCCTTCCTTGGGGATCCGGTAAGCCACCTCAAACGGCTTGTTGGCCTTGCGAGCCTGATCGGCCGCCATGCTCGCGTCACCGTTGTAGGTCAGCGCCAGGCAGACGCTGCCATTGGCCAGATCGCTGATCTGCCGGCCGGTGGCGACGTAGAGCACCGAGGGCTGCAACTTCTGCAACAAGGCTTCGGCGGCGGCCAGATCGGTCTTGTCGGTGCTGTAGGGATCTTTACCGAGATAATGCAGCGCCAGACCGATCACCTCCTGCGGCGAGTCGAGAATGGCGATCCCGCAATCCTTGAGCTTGCTGGCGTATTCAGGCTTGAACAGCAGATCGAGGCTGTTGAGCGGCACGTCCGGCAGCCGCTGTTTGACGGCCTCGACGTTCATGCCCAGGCCGAGGGTGCCCCAAGTGTACGGCACGCCGTAGCGGTTACCGGGATCGACCGCCGCCAGTTTTTCCAGCAGATCCGGATCGAGATTGGCGTAACCCTTGAGCCCTTCGTGGGGGATTTCCTTCAACGCGCCGGCGGCCAACCCACGGGCCAGCACGCTGGACGAAGGCACCACCACGTCATAACCGCTGCCGCCCGTGAGCAGCTTGGTTTCCAGCACCTCGGACGTATCGAAGGTGTCGTAGCGCACGTGGATGCCGGTTTCCTTTTCGAAGCGCTGCAAGGTTTCAGGCGCCACGTAATCGGCCCAGCTGTAGAGATTGAGGGTTTTCTCTTCGGCCTGAGCGGCGATGGAGACGGTAAGCAACAAAGCGGGCAAACACAGCTTGAAGACGGGAGCCATGACGAACACCTGACCGAAGGAAGTGGTGGCAGGATGCGCCGTCGAATACATTCGAGAAATATCAAGTTTGTTAACCTGACTTTATCCCGGAGTAATGTGATGCTCGGTCAGCTCCACGATGTCGATCTTCAGCTTCTGCGGCTGTTTCTCGGCGTGGTCGAATCCAATGGTTTCAGTGCCGCGCAGGGTGAACTGGGCCTGAGCCAGTCGAGCATCAGCCAGCAAATGGCCAAGCTTGAAACCCGTCTCGGCTATCGGGTGTGCAACCGGGGCAAGGGCGGTTTCAGCCTGACGCCCAAGGGCGAGCAACTGTTGATTGCCGCGCGGGCGCTGTTCGACTCGATCGAAACCTTCCGCCATCAATCCAACGGCGTCGCCGGACGCTTGATCGGCCAAGTACGGCTGGGACTGTCGGAAGCGGTCGATCAGTCGGTGCTGCAACGGGTGGCCGATGCGATCCGCCGGTTTCGCGAGCGCGACGAATCGGTGCGTATCGAGCTGATCAGCGCCATGCCCGGCGAGATGGAGCGTCTGCTGCTGCAACAGCGGCTGGATTTGGCCATCGGTTACTTCTCCCAGGTGCAGAGCGCGTTCGACTACCGTGAACTGTTCAGCGAAACCCAGCATCTGTATTGCGCGCCCGGCCATCCTCTGTTCACCAACGATGCTCCCGATGACGCCGCGTTGCAGGCCTGCGACCGGGTCGATCACCCCTACCGGTTTCTGCGCAGTGACGAGCCGTTTCAGGGCAAGGTCTGCTCGGCACGCTCGGAGCAGGTCGAAGGCACCCTCGCCTTCATTCTGTCGGGTAAACACCTTGGTTATCTGCCCGACCATTACGCGCGCCAATGGCAGGACAAGGGCCTGTTGCGACCGGTGCGCGAAGGCGAGTTGAGCTTTGACGTGGCGTTCCATCTGGCCCGCCACCGGGCGCAAGTACCGGGAGACGCACAAAAGGCGTTTGAGGAAGATCTGCTGTCAGCCTTTGGTCGAACCTGACCTTTTGGGCAGTTTTAATGCGTTGCCCTCGCTCCCCTCTTACGGCATCCTGCGCACCCATTTTCCGACCCGGCCCCGCATTGCGGCACGCAAACCACCATGACCGTCTCTGAAAAAGCCCCGCGCAACAACGATCTGATCTACGGCCTCAACGACCGTCCGCACTTCACCGCAACGGTGTTTGCCGCCCTGCAACACGTGTTGGCCAGCTTCGTCGGCATCATCACCCCGACCCTGATCATGGGCGGCGCCCTCGGCCTGCAAAGCGAAATTCCGTACCTGATCAGCATGGCGCTGTTCGTCTCGGGCCTCGGCACCTTCGTTCAGGCCAAGCGTTTCGGCCCGGTCGGTTCGGGGCTGCTGTGCCTGCAAGGCACCAGTTTTTCCTTTATCAGTGTGATTCTCAGCGCCGGTTTCATGGTCAAGGCCCGGGGCGGCGGCACCGATGAAATCCTCTCGACTATTTTCGGCGTGTGCTTCTTTGCGGCCTTCATCGAAGTGGTGCTGAGCCAGTTCATCGGCAAATTGCGCATGCTGATCACCCCGGTGGTGACCGGCACCATCATCACGTTGATGGGCCTGTCGCTGATCAAAGTGGCGATGACCGACATTGCCGGCGGCTTCGGCGCTGCGGATCTGGGCGCGGCCAGCCATGTGTTCCTGGCGGCGCTGGTGCTGGGCACCATCGTGGTGTTGAACCGGGTCGATGTGCCGTTCCTGCGGCTGGGCGCGATCGTCATTGGCCTGACCCTCGGCTACGTGGTGGCGTGGCTGATGGGCACCGTGGATTTCGCCAACCTGCCTGAAGTGCCGGTGGTCAGCGTGCCGGTGCCGTTCAAGTACGGTTTCAACTTCGACTGGGTGGCGTTCGTGCCGGTGGCGGTGATTTTCCTGGTGTCGCCGCTGGAAGCGGCCGGTGACCTGACCGCCAACTCGATGATTTCCCGGCAGCCGGTCAAAGGCCCGCTGTACATCCGCCGGATCAAGTCCGGGCTGCTCGCCGATGGCCTCAACTCGGCCATGGCCGCGGTGTTCAACAGCATGCCGATGGTGACTTTCGCCCAGAACAACGGGGTGATTCAGCTCACCGGCGTCGCCAGCCGCTACGTGGCGTTCTTCATTGCCGGCCTGTTGGTGCTGCTGGGGCTGTTCCCGATGATCGGCGCGGTGCTGCAACTGATGCCGAAACCGGTGCTCGGCGGCGCAGAGCTGGTGATGTTCGGCACCGTGGCGGTAGCCGGGATCAAGATCCTCGCCGAGGCCGGCCTGCATCGGCGCAACATGCTGATCGTTGCGATTTCCGTCGGCATGGGCCTGGGCATTGCCGCCGTGCCGGAAGTGCTGCGCGAACTGCCGCAGGCGCTGCGCAACATCTTCGAATCGCCGATCACCGTCGGCGCGCTGTGTGCGATCGTGCTGAACATCTTCCTGCCGGAAGAGTTCATCGAGCTGGAAGAAGATGACTTCGACCCGGAAGCCTCTATCCTTCAGGTCATGGAAAACCCCGACCTGCCGGCCAAAGCTGAACCTGCAACCAAGGCCGCTGTCGCACAGTTGAACCGTTGATCCTGTCCGCTCGATGAAAAAAGGGCTGATACCGGCGACGGTTCAGCCCTTTTTCAATGAGAGAGCATCAATGCGCCGTCTCCAAGCCGTCATCCTGTCCCTGCTTCTGCTCTCCCTCAGCGCCTGTGCGCTGTTTCCCAACCGCGACCCGGTGAACATCAACGTGGTCGGCCTCGAACCGCTGCCGAGCCAGTATCTGGAAGTGCGCTTCGCGATCAAGCTGCGGGTGCAGAACCCCAACGAAACCGCCATCGACTACAACGGCATCGCGCTGGATCTGGAGGTCAACGGTCACTCGCTGGCGTCGGGTGTGAGCGATCAGAGCGGCTCGATTCCACGGTTTTCCGAAACCATCGTCAGTGTCCCGGTGAGCATTTCCGCGTTCTCGGTGCTGCGCCAGACCCTCGGCCTGAGCCAGACCCAAACTCTCGACAACCTGCCCTATGTGCTGCGCGGCAAGCTGGCGGGCGGGCTGTTTGGCACGATGCGCTTTGTCGATACCGGCAAGCTGAGTCTGCCGAGGGCCAGTGCCGCAACCTGGTAAAGATGCGGTAGCCTGCACGGCCCACTGTCAGAACATGGAAGCCGTGGTTTATGGAAGACACGCCCACGCTGTACACCGAACGGCTGATGTTGCGCCCGCTTGAACTCGCGGATGCCGAGGCCATCCAGCAGCAATTTCCCCACTGGGAAGTGGTGCAATATCTGAACGCTTTCGTGCCCTGGCCTTATCCGGACGACGGCGCCCTCACCTACCTGCGTGACATTGCGCTGCCTGCCATTGCGGCAGACAAAGAGTGGCACTGGACGATTCGCCTCAAATCGGCGCCGGAGCAATTGATCGGCAACATCAGCCTGATGGACGAGCCGGACAACCACCGTGGGTTCTGGCTCGCCCCGGCCTGGCAGGGCCGGGGCTTGATGACCGAAGCCAGCGAAGCCGTGACCCGGTACTGGTTCGAAACCCTCGATCAACCGTTGATGCGCGTACCGAAAGCCGCACCGAACCTTGGTTCACGAAAGCTCTCGGAGCGCAGCGGCATGCGCTTGATTCGCACCGATGAGGACGACTTCGTCGGCGGCCGCTTCCCACGGGAAATCTGGGAAATCACCCGCGAAGAATGGCGGCGCCGACAAACCGTCAAACCGTGAAACGCACGCCCGGTTTGGCCCGCTCATCGACGCTCAACTCGAACACATCCGGCCGCGCATAGTGGCCGACCACGTCGTAGTCGTAGCGGGCGCGCACCAGTTCTGCGGTATCGATTTCGGCGGTGAGCAGCCCGGCCTCGCCGCGCAACGGCCCGGCCAGCACATCGCCCATCGGCCCGACGATCACGCTGCCACCGGCGATCAGCGGTCGATCCCCCGGCCAGTTGGCGATTTCTACGCCCAGTTCATTCGGCGAGGCCTGCACCTGACAGGCGCTGACCACAAAGCAGCGCCCTTCATGGGCGATGTGGCGCATGCTGACCTGCCACATTTCGCGCTCGTCCACGGTCGGTGCGCACCAGACCTCGATGCCTTTGGCGTACATTGCCGTGCGCAGCAGCGGCATCATATTTTCCCAGCAGATCACCGCGCCGAGTTTGCCGACCTGAGTGTCGAGCACCGGCAGCGTCGAACCGTCGCCCTTGCCCCAGATCAGCCGTTCGGTGCCGGTGGGCATCAGTTTGCGGTGTTTGGCCACAAGACCCGCCTGCGGGTCGAAATACAGCGCGGTGCAATGCAAGGTGCTGCCGGCCCGTTCGATCACGCCGATCACCAGATTGGCCCCGGTGCGCGCCGACAGCCCGGCCAGCGCTTCGGTTTCCGCGCCCGGCACATCGATGGCGTTGGCGAAGTAACGGGCATAGGCCTCACGGCCTTCCGGCAAGCGATAACCCAGCTGCGTGCCGAAGCCCTCGCCTTTCGGGTAACCGCCGAGCAACGCTTCGGGCATCACCACCAGCGCGGCGCCGGATTCGATGATCGCGGTTTCCCAACTCAGGATCTGATCCAGGGTCTCAGCCTTGCCACCGGGCAAGGCGCCGATCTGCAGGGCGGCAACGATTGATTTGGGCATGGCGGTCACTCCGTGAAGTTCAGGTGTTGCTCATTCTCCGGCGCCACGGGATCATGAATAAAGACCGATCCACTGCTGAATGATATGAGCCAGATGAATATCGCAACCGTCGACCTCAACCTGCTGAAAGTCTTCGAAGCCCTGCATGAAGAGTCCAGCGCCAGCCGCGCGGCGTTGCGCCTGGGCGTGACCCAATCGGCGGTCAGCGCGGCCTTGCGGCGGTTGCGCGAGGTGTATGGCGATCAATTGTTCGTGCGCACCGGCCGGGGTCTGGCGCCGACGCTCAAGGCCAACCAGTTGAAACCGGTTGTCAGCGATGCGCTCAACAAATGCCGGCAAAGCCTGGCCATGGTCGACCCGACCGCCCATCACTACGAAGGACGCTCGGTCACCGTGGGCCTTTCTGACGATTTCGAGATCGCTTACGGCCGGCGGCTGATCGAGGAAATCGCCCGCCGCGCGCCGAAACTGCGGCTGATCTTCCGCCAGACCCACAGCCAGATCGTCGCCCGGGCGCTGATGGAGCGCAGCATCGACCTGGCGATCACCGCCGGCGGGTTCGCCGAGCGGCTGCTCAGCCGTCAGGTGCTGGGTGAAGGGGGTTACGCGTGTCTGGTGGATCCGGCGAGCCTGGCGCCGGGCCAGCAGCAGATCGATCTGGAAGAATTCGTCACCCGCGAGCACCTGCTGGTGTCGTCGGGCGGCTTTATCGGGATTACCGATGAAGGGCTGGCGGCGCTGGGCCGCAGTCGCCGGGTCTGCGCCTCGACCACGCATTTCGCGGCGTTGCCGCATCTGCTCAAGGGCAGCGATGCGGTGGCGACAATTCCGGCCCACGCCGCGCAGGCGATTGCTGCAATGAGCGGGCTGGCGCTGCTGCCCTGCCCTCTGGCGCTGCCGCGTTACCCGATCGAACTGGGCTGGCGCACCAGCACCCAGATCGATCCGGTGGTGCTGACGGTGCGCGAAGCGATTGGCGCCAGTTTCAGGGCCGAGTGATTACTTGTTGGCCGCCATCAGGCGATTGACTTCACTGCGCACCATGTTGGCGAACTCCGGCGGCGACATGCCGTCCAGTTCGGCGCGCACGAATTCGGCCCACTTGCCCTTGCGCTTGGAGCGCTCGCCGAACAACCGCGCGGCTTCGCCCTTGGCTTTGCCCAGATTGTTCTGCCAGAGTTCGAACAGTCGGGATTTTTCATCTTCCAGCGCGGCGCGCTCTGCGAGGGATTTGTCGGCCAGATTGAAACTCATCGGGAATTACCTGCTGCATGAAATGGCGACATCTTACACGCTGGACGGAAACCTCTGACGTTGGTTTTTGCTCCGGATGGAAAATCGCTGCAACTTTTCAAGTCGCGCCACACTCCATTGTTCACTGTCCATTCACCTGCAAGGAGTCACCCAATGGCCCGGAAAACCGCCGTTCAAGCCGCCGAAGACCAAATCAAGGACCAGGCCTTCAGCGAACTTCAGGCGCTGATCGAAGAGTCGGAAAAACTGCTCAAGAGCAGTGCCTCGCTGGTCGGCGAGGAAGCGGAGACCCTGCGCGGGCAAATCGCCCAGAAACTGCAGCAGGCGCTGGATTCGGTCACCAGCGTGCGTGACCGCACCAAACCGGCGGTGGACGCCACCGAGAGCTACATTGGCGGACACCCGTGGCAGACCGTGGCGATTTCCGCCGGTTTCGGTCTGGTGGTCGGATTGCTGCTCGGTCGCCGCTGAGCGCGAACAAAAAAGGCGAGCCCTCGGGCTCGCCTTTTTCATGTCCGGCAAACACTCATTCGCCGGCCAGTTCACGCAGCTGCGACAGGGTCTGTTGATCCAGTTCGATGCCACTGGCCAATGATTTTGCCCGCTGCAAATGCCGCCGGTCACCCGGCAAACGCTTGAGTCCAACCCCGTGCATCTGCCGCACGAGTTCCTGACTGCGTTCGGCGAAGCTTTGCCCGGCGGTCTTGCTCGGGTCGATCACGATCAGCAGTTGGCCAGTCCACGGGGTCTTGGCCCCCGGATGGTTCTTCCAGTCGAACTCGAACGAGAAGTTGCCGCCGGTCAGCGCGGCGGCCAGCAGCTCGACCATCATCGACAGCGCCGAGCCTTTGTGTCCGCCAAACGGCAGCAATGCACCGCCTTCCAGAATCGCTTTCGGGTCGCAGGTCGGCTGGCCAAGGCTGTCGACGCCCATGCCTGCCGGCAGTTTCTCGCCCTTGCGTGCGGCGATTTGCACGTCGCCATGGGCGATGGCGCTGGTGGCCAGGTCGAACACGATCGGCGCACCGTCAGCCCGGGGTGCGGCGAAGGCGATCGGGTTGGTGCCGAACAATGGCCGGTCGGCACCGTGGGGTACCACGCAGGTCATGCTGTTGACCACGCTCAACGCCACCAGACCCTCATCCGCGAAAGGCTCGACGTCCGGCCACAGCGCGGCGAAGTGATGGGAATTACGGATCGCCAACACCGCGATCCCGGCACTGCGGGCCTTTTCCACCAGCAGTGCACGCGCCGCCGCCAGCGCAGGTTGAGCAAAACCGTTGCCGGCATCGACGCTGACGAATCCTGACGCCACGTCCTCGACTTTCGGCACAGCCTGGCCGTTGACCCAGCCGCTGTTGAGCGTCGAGACATAACCGGGGATCCGGAATACGCCGTGACTGTGCGCACCGTCCCGCTCGGCATTGGCGCAATTGGCGGCCAGCGTTCGGGCGACTTCGGCCGAGGTGCCGTGACGGGTGAAAATCGTTTCCAGCAATTGAGTCAGCTCGTCCAGCGAGACCGTGGACGAGACCGCATGATCGTGTGGCGCAGACATCTGAAGCTCCAGAGTAATTATTGGAGGGAACAACAGCGAACGAACAACCCGCCAGAGGATTAACCATGGCCGGCCGGTTGCCTGTCAACCCCGCAATATTTATCTACCACCTTCGCCAGCGTCACCCGCCCTAGCCTTGCGTCTCGACCCACCGGCGCCTGCCCGCATGCGCCCCTCATCGAGACTCGATCATGTCAGCCCCCATCAAACCCTTGTTGTTCCCCGAAGTCTTCGACTCCCCCGGACTATGGACCGAACTGGGCAAGACCCACGGTCTGTCCGAACACGAATTCAGATGGCTCGTCCACGCCAGGCTGTCCTCCCACAACTTGCGCAGCCAGCAGACCCCGGCCATGCGCGCCGAGCGGGTACTGCTTAACGTTGGCAGTGAAATCCCGGTGCCGCTTCCGGGCGCGTTTGTTCTCAGCCAGACACCCGTCAATCAGGCCCATATCCTTTACACCGCCTTCGACGGCATCAAGAAATACGCTGACCGCGCCGACTTGAAGCAACAGTTCGAGCAAAGCCTGAACGACGCCGACGACCAGACCTCGCTGTTTGCGCTCCTGTCGTTGCCACAACGTAAACGGCTGCTCGACGCGGAAAAGATTTCCGTGTCGTTCACACTGATCGAAGGTGATGTATTCGATGAGACCACCGAGGCGATCAAACAGAGCCAGTTGTTGAATGCGCAGGCAATGCGTACGGAGCTGGAGAAACTGCCGACGCTGACGCACCTGCTGGAAAACATTCTCGACGAATTGCTCAAGCCGCACTTCGGCAGCTTGCAGCAGAGCCGAACCCGCGTCGGCTTCTACACCCTGGACGGCGCCACCGGCTCCGACCGTGCGGCGCCCGACAGGCATTGGCTCGAATCCATGAGCCTGAGCGACGCAGTGCTGTTGTATTACCGCCACCAGCAATGGCCGACCGCTGCATTGCGTGAGTTCACCCACCCCGACAGAACGGCCACTCAGGATGACCAACTGCAATGGGAAGACGCCGTCAAAAGTGCTGCCGGCAAGCTGTCGGCGCTGTTGTTTCAACATCTGGAACGCTATTGGGATGCGCCCTCCAGCGACGGCTCGTCGCGTCGGACGTTTTTTGCCGAAGTACTCGAGGATCAGGCGCGCGCCGAATGGATGATCAAACGCGAAACCGGCATTCTCGATGCACCGCAATTCAACGCACTGCACCAGTTGATACGGCCCCGCAACGACGGCTCCATTCGTCCATTGACCGAAACCGTGCGTCTCTGGGAACGTGAAGCCAACTACGTCGAACTGGCGGGTTCGCTGATGATTAGCGGCACCCACGCCTTCCTTTACACGCCGGTGCAGGGCCTGCAGGTACTCACCGACTACAGCGATCTGAAACAGACGCTGCTGAGCAAGTTCATGGCCAAGGGGCATGAAGACGAACTCTACAGCCTGCTCAGCCTGGACGAGCGCAATCGCTTCATTGGCTTCGATCAGCCGCAGGTGTCGGGAGAGCGGGTCCTTGGAGAGGTCTTCAAGATCCTCTTTGAATCCATCATCACCAAGCAACGGCAAAACATCGAGTACGCCTTGCAGGTGTTTCGCCACAGCGATGGCGCGGTGAATCTGCACGCCCTGTTCGACAAGAGCCTGGACATTCGCTCGATGATTCATGCGCGTCTGCTCGAGTTCGACAGCGCTGGACGCTGGAGCACGCAACCGGTGTTGTCGGGCAATCAACAGCCGTCCCTGGTCCTGGCGGACAAGGCGCGTGCCGCGATCAAGACGTTCAGCAGCGTTGAAGCTTCGCTCGGCGAATTACTCAAGACGCAACCGATGGCAACCCTGGAAGTCCAGCGACCGTTTCTCGAAAACCTCAAGTCAAACCTGGGCCATGCCTGGTTTCTCGGGGTGACCGGCGAAGCCCGGCTGCGAGCATTGAACGGTACGCTGCAAGCGTCGGCGCGGGCGATCGTCGATGCCGTGGTCAACCCCGACCAGCCGACCCGCGTGCTGCGTCGGGCGCTGGAGGGTTTTCGCCCGGACGCCTATGGGCTCACCCTGCAGTCTGCCGGCCAGCAAAACCTGCTGCCGCTCGCCCATTGCCTGCTGATGACCGAGCGTGGCGGCCTCGACGCCCGGCACTCCGGTCGCGCGGTACTGTGGACACCCGCGCTCGGGCTTGAAGTATTCAACACCGTCGCGGTTGCCCGGCAAAGGCTCGAGCAACGCCTGCTGCATAACGTGCAACGCCTGTCATTGCTGGAGAACATTCTGCCTGCACAGTTTCAGCTGCATCAGCGCTATTCCCTGGGGGCGTTTCAGTTCATCGAACACAACGTGCTGCACAACCGCATGCAATCGGCCATCGAGCATTTTCTCGGGCGCTGCGAGCAGGTGCGCAGCCGCGTCAAGGATCCCGCCCGGCGCAGCAAGACGCTGACAGCGTTGAGTGAGCCGGCTTTTCACACCAACCTGAAACTGGCCACGGCCCATGCCCGGGCAATCGCTGCACAGCAGAACTACCCTGCCTGGCTCGGCATGGCGGCGGTTGCGGAGCAAAAACTGCACGTCGAACTGATGGAGCAATGGCGCCAGAGCGTCGTCGACGACAAGGACTACCTGACAGGTGTGCCGACACTGGTCACCCATGTCGAACAAACCCTGAAATCACTGCTCGACAGCCGTTTCCCCGATAGCCGGATCAATCCTCGCCACATCCGGATAACACCCAATCTGGCCCTGGCCGGCCCTGCGCGCAACCTGGTCGAGTTTGCCCTCAATCACATCAACATCGCCCAAGGCACCGGTTTCAAAGTCACGTCGATCAACGCCAGCGCCTTGCCCAAAGGGCTGGATCAGAGCGCCGTCAGGCAACTGCTGCTGTCGCTCGAAATCCCCACCCGCTACAGCGAAAAAGTCATTCAGGCACTGGCGACGACTACGGTTGCCGGGCTCGCCCGGCAGCAGGTTTTCTTCCGTCAGTTGCCCTGGCAATTGCTGCAGCATGCTCACGCGCTGAAACTGCAGCAGCATTTGTCCGAAACCGCGTTCAGTTACATCCGCCAGGTGCTGGACATGCCGGATGCCATCGCCCGTGCCGCCGTCGCCGGCACACACGCCATGGTGTGTCCACTGTCCCTGGTCAAGACCGCCGGGGCTACTGCCGTCGAGGCATGCGGACTGTATGTGTTGGCACCCGGCACCGCCCACAAGGGGCCAGTGCTGCTCTATACCCCGTTTGCCAAGCAGGCATTTCACGAATTCTTCGACGAAAAGGCCCTGATTGCCGCTCTGAATATTCCGGGATTCCTGCAAGACCTGTTGCTTCGCCGTTTGCCGCAGACGCAGCGAGCGACCTTCCGCAGCCTGCTTGCCAGCAGCCTGGGACAGACCAGCGAAATGACGCTGGACTACCGCCCGATTGGCGGCAACCTGCTGGAACGTCTGTATCAGGACAATCTCGAGCTGTTGAAACAGATGCTCGGTTCTCAGCGCGACAGCGACGGCCAATCCGACTGGGAGAACGCCAAAGTCCTGTTCAGTGATGACATCCAACAGGTCGCGGACATGTTGCAAGGCAAACTCGCCTATGGGCGCTTTCTCTGGCAAGCCTACGATGACTTCAAGGATTCGGCCGAGGCCCTGCAGAATCATCATTGGAAGAAGGCGCTGAAGTCGTTTATCGATGGCGCAGAGCAAATGGTCACCGTCGGCCTTCTGCCGGAAATGTCCGCCGAAAGCGCAGTTGTCACCGACATCGGCGAACAGGCAACCGCAGCCGGCGCCACACAGATCGAAAAGATTGTTGCGCCGACCCTGGACGAAATTGAACTGACCTCGCCACAACGCACACTGCTGCAGCCTTTCGAAGCAACCGACGTAGCGCTCAAGGACCTCACCTTCAGTGCGACCCAGGGCGTTTACCAGAAGACATCCAACAACCGCAGCTATGCCGCGGTGGACGGCAAGGTATACAGGGTCGTCAAAAACGGCTCGGACTGGCAATTGGCAAAGGGTGAAGAGCGCGGCCCGTCACTGCGCAAGACCGACTCACGGATCGTGCGGATCACGCCGGGCCAGACCGTTCATTACGGCAAAGCCTTTTCCCGAATGCTCGAGCACAGCAAATACACTCGGATTCGTCGCACGATGCTCAACATAGAAGCCCACGGTATGGAAGAAATCACCCGGCGCTACCCTGAAAAAGCCCGGGTGTTGGGGCGTGCAGTGGGACTGGCCCGGGATTATGCGTTCAACTGCCTGCATAACCTGGCCATCCTGGACATCAACGTTGTGCCCGGCGGACGGGTCAACCGGTTTCTCATGGAGTTCTTTGATGTCCCGAAAGTCACAACGCAGATCCTGTCCAGGATCAAGACCGCGATCCTGCCGATCTGCAATGCGTTGGTAGACCCGACGGACGATCTGCTCAACACCGACCGCTTCATCGTCGGCTCCACCAGGTGGTTTCACGACGTGATCGCGTTTGTCCTCGATGGCGACCAGCAGAACAAGGTCCATTTCACCCAGCACTTTTTTGACCAGGACCTGGGGGACTACGTGCCCGTCACTGCGCCTGGATTTGATATCGACGGCCACGCACAAGCCGAAACCCTGATCCACGAACTCGCCCATCAACTGAGCAACGCCTGGGATATCGCAACCGTACGCGGGCGAGAGCCTTTCTGTGACCTGATTTCGTCCGTGACACCCGACGGCGCCAAGCTGCTCCAGGAGTTGCAGGACGAACGAAGAATGGCGCTTTCACTGGCCACTCCCCGGGCGCAATTGTTTGCGGAATGGAACCCGGAGCGCGCGGTCTGGATTGACTTTGACAGAATTCCCGAAAAAGAGGCCACGGCCGCGGAGATATTCAGGCAAACGCACAGCACCACCATGAACGGGGCGCGCAATGCGTTCATGGATCAACAAACATCGGATGCCCGCGTCGGTGTCATCTTGCACAACGCCGATTCGATCGCGCTGCTGATCTGCGAAGTGGGCCGGCAGCTGGAAGTTGCATCGTCCCCTTGATCCACACAAAAAATGCGCAGGCTCGATACCTGCGCATTCCGTTCAACCGCGTTGAATTCAATCCTTCCGGTCACGAAGGACATTGCCCGATGCGCCGTCGATACGGAATTCGTACACCACGCCATCAGCCTTGCGCCCTTCCCCTTTCCAATAGCCGTTGTTGTCGGCCTCGATCTCGTAGACCTCGACATAACCGGCCTTGGTCTTGACGATCTCGATGGCTTTTTCGATGGTGATCCATCCAGCGCCCGGGCGGTCGGCCAGCGCCGCACCGGCACTCAGGAGACTGGCGGTTGCGACGAAAGCGGCCAAGGTTCTTTTGATCATTTTTTCACTCCATTTATGATTAATGTTCGCGGGACGTCCTGTTTTTTGGGGCGTCTGAGGGAAAAAAAGTTCCAAGTTTGATGGGTAAATGCCATGACGGTTGTTCTCGACACCTCCCCCCCAAGGTTAGAATGCGGGAAATCAGGATGAGTCAATGACCCAGAACACCCTCTCGGAAGCCGAATACGATGCGATCACCGATGCCGCCGCGCATTGGTGCATGCGTCTGCACGCCGTCGACTGCACCGCCGAAGAGCGGCTGGCGTTCGAACAATGGCGCGATGCACACCCGCTTCACGCGTTCGAGTATGAGGCGATGCTGGAAATCTGGGACGTGGCTGAACACTTGCCGCGCCCGGAACCCGCACCGGTTGTGCCGATTCGCCAACCCGTCAGCTCATGGCGCCAGTACGCCGTTGCGGCATCTGTCTGCGCACTGGCTTTGCCACTGGCGGCCTGGACCGGCTGGAACCTCGGCTGGCTGCCCAACAGCTATCAGCATTTCGCGGCCACCGATAACGTCCGCCATGTCACCCTGGGTGACGGCAGTCAGGTCGAGCTGAACCTCAACACCGAGCTGACCTACAGCAACTTCAAGGACGAACGCCGCGTCACCCTGAAAAAAGGCGAGGCGTTCTTTGAAGTCAGCCACGACCTGAGCCACCCGTTCATTGTCAGGGCCGCCGAAGGCAGGATTCGCGTCACCGGCACCCGCTTCAACGTCTGGATGTATGAGGATCAGGTGAAGGTCAACCTGATCGAGGGTTCCGTGCTGGTCACCAGCAATTCCCGACTGGCCGGTGACGGCTTGCGTCTGGGCCCCTCGATGCAGGCGCGCTACAAACACGGCGACGACATGCCGCAAATCAGCCAGACCTACGCCAACGACAACTCGCTGGCCTGGCGCAGCGGCAAACTGGTGCTCGACAACCTGTCGCTGAACGAAGCGTTGCCGCAGATCAACCGTTACCTGGACAAACCGCTGATGCTCGCCGACAGCTCGACCGGCTCGATCCGGGTCGGCGGGATCTACAACATCAAGGAACTGAACAGCTTCGCCAGTTCCCTGCCCAAAGTCCTGCCGGTGTTCCTGACCCGCAACAAGGACGGCAATCCGGTCATCAATCCGATGCCGCAGCAACCGGTAAAAAACTGAAGGCCGTTCCCGTGAGGGAGCGGCCTTCTGCTTTGGCACTTGTCAGCGATGTTTACCGGTGATTACTGCGCCGCGACTTTCCCCGCCTTTTCCAGATCATCGTGCACGGTTTGCACCTGATACTGCGGATCAGCCTTGATCTGCTGCTCGGTGAACGGCAACACGCTCCACTGTTTCTTCGAGAACGCCTCGGTCTGGTCGCGGGAATACTTCGACGCCGGATCGCTGGACAGCGAGAACGCCAGCAGGCCCTGGGCATGCGGCCCCTTGTCGTCGAACGTGACGACTTGCAGATAACTGGTGCCGCTGACCACCTCCAGCTTGCCGTCTTCACGGGGCACGCTCTGGATCGCGTTGTAAATGCCCAGCGTCCCCGGGCCACCGTGGATCGGCGTTTGCTGGCCGCCACTGCTGACCACCTGCACATCGCCCCAACGGGTTTTCTCGGTCAGGCCCATTTTGGTGGCGGACTCGGCCGACGCCAGCATGGCCTCGCGCAATGCCTTGGCCACTTCCGGCTTTTCAATGGCCAGCCCGCGTGGTGTGTGTTGCGCATCCTTCGGATCGAAGGCCACACGCCAGGCCTGCGGCGATTCCTGCATCGCTTGCATGATGGTCTGGAAATGCACCAGCCCGACGCCCGATTCCAGATTCGCCCGGCCGTCCCACGCCTTCAGGCTGCTGCACACCGATTTCAACGCTGCATCAGGCTGGGAAGCACAGAACTTCAACAGATCCGGCAACACCTGCGTTGCCAGGAACACCTGATCGTCCATCACCATGTGTTGCAGGTCCTGCACCGATACCGGGCCTTTTTTGCTCAGGGTCGCCAGACGATCCAGCGCAAAGCGCGAGCGAAGGCCCAGCGGCTGGCCGTCCTGACTGATCAGCGGCGAGAAGCCGGTCAGCGGTTGCGCCGGGTTGGCCAGCCATGCCGAGTCGTTGGAGTGCTGGACGAAGTCCTTGCGCAACAGCTGCGGCAGTTGGTTAGACGCGTAGATGCCCTTTTGCGCAGCTTGCGGGTCAATGTCCCAGGCGCAGGCGCTGTTGGAACCGTCGAGCACGATCATTTTCAGACCGGCGCGCGGGTCGCTGCACTTGGTCAGTTTGTCGACGCTGACGTTCGGCACCACCGACAGGTTCATGTACAGCGTCTGGCCCTTGTCATCTACCGCCAGGGTGTTGACCCACGGGATGCCCTGAATGGTGTGCACCGAATCCTGCAGATCCTTGAGATTGCCGGCGCGGTTCATGGCGTACCACTGCTTCAGCACCCGGTCGTTGTCGAGGTTGGCATCGCGCAAGCTGTAAGCGTACTGGTTGTTCCAGTCGAGCTTGCCGGGCCACTGCACGATCGGGCCGAACTGCGAACTGTAGACATCCCGCTGGACCGGTACGACCTGACCGTCCGCCTGTTTGACCCGCACCGCGACCGTCTGCTTGCTCATCGGCAACGACTGGCCGTCGAGCAGGTAACGGGTCGAATCCTTCGGATCGAGTTGCAGGCGATACAGGGTGAAATGCTTGGACGAGTCGACGGTGTGGGTCCAGGCCAGGTGCTGGTTGAAGCCGATGTTGATCATCGGCAGGCCCGGCAGCGCCGCGCCCATCACATCGAGTTTGCCCGGAATGGTCAGGTGCATCTGATAGAAGCGCATGCCGCCGACCCACGGAAAATGCGGGTTGGCCAACAGCATCCCACTGCCATTGAACGAACGCTCGCTGCCCACCGCCACCGCGTTGCTGCCACGGTCGAGCGCGAAGCGTTGCTGGCGCGCGTCCGCCAGTTGGTAAGCCCGCGCATCGCTTTCGATCTGCGCAGTGGCCTGCGGCGGCGTCGCACCCGCCAGGGCCTCGGCGAACTGGCCGACACCGCCCTCGACCAGCAGGCGACGGGTCAGCTTCACCAGGTCTTCGGCGGCGATATCGCGCACCCATTCACCCTGGCACTGTTGCGGCAGTCCCTGCTGGCGACGTTCGGCCAGGTAACGGTTGTAGCCGGCGGCATAACCTTCCACCAGATCACGCACTTCGACCGGCTGGGCCTGCCAGAAAGCGTTCACTGCCTGCGGCGTGTTGAGCCACTGGAAGAACACGTCGCTGACGCGGTTCTCGCGCTCTTCGACTGTCAGTTGCTCCGGCCCGAAGTACCGCGACCGCTCGCCGTTGACCGTCACGATCTCGTTGGCCAGCAGGCACAGGTTGTCCTGCGCATAGGCATAACCGATGCCGAATCCGAGACCGCGTTCGCTCTCCGCACGGATGTGCGGTACGCCAAAGCCTGTGCGACGGATATCCGCGCCGGTCTGAACGGACGGGCTGAACGCCTGCGCCGACAGACTCAGCCCGAGAAACAGGCCGGCAAGGGTCAGTCCGGTGAATTGCCTGGAAATAGTCACGCTCGCTCCTGATCGAAATGCCGTAGAGCGAACCGCCCGCCACCGTGAACACGTCGGGCCCGGCTCGCTCTGAAATCACCCACGCGTCACGCGCAATGAGCCTGTCCAGAAAACGAAGCCGCGGAAAAAAAATTTAGTCGGTAATACAGCCCTCTCGCACCGTAATCACGGGGAAAAGACAAAACGGCGACAAATTTTCTACATTTTTCGCTTCATGATTTGTCGAGCTGAAACGTCTTGTTTAGAGAGAGCACAAAAAACCTTTCCTGATCAGGCTCTGAAAGGAGTAATCGCATGTACAACCCACCCCTACCATCGGAAGGTAGCCAGACCCCACAAGGAGCGCCCATGGGTTCGCACGTCGACGTATTCGGGCAACGGATCGAGCGTCACGGCAATGAGCGCATCCGTTTGCTGCTTAAAAGCTTCGGCCTGCGCACCAGCCTGATTCGCCTCAAAGTCATCGACACCCTGCTGGTCGCCGCCGAGGACGACCGTCGTCTGGGTGTGCGTGGCGTGCATAGCCAACTGCTGGATCTGGACATTCCGTTGTCCTTCCTCAGCGTTCGTGAAGTGTTGAAGCGTCTGTGTGCCGAAGGCGTGATCACGTTCAACGACGACAAGAGCTACAGCCTCCATCCCCAGGCTGCCGCGGTGCTCAACAACGATTGAAGCACCCGGCAGACGCCGTCAGGGCTTGACCTTGCGGCGCATCACGCCGTTGATCACCACGACCACCACCGCCACACCGATGGCGATGTACTGGAACGTTTGCTCGCTAAGCTTGCCGGCGTTTTGCAGCCATGACAGGCCGAGCATGATCAGCAGTACGGCGACGGCGATCAGAATCGAATATATCAAGCGTTGCTTATGGGTCATTACAGGTTCCTGAACCGTTGGAATGTATCGGGTTTGTATCGGCGTTGATGCCATGCGCATACCGTTTGACGGGGATGCGCCGCGGTAAACGGGGTCTCATGTTACAGCCGATGAAGAGCTTTGGCTTCAAACGGCGTTAACCATGAGGATCCTTGAAATGCTGCGTCGAATCACCTGGCTGATTCCTGTCCTTGCACTGCTCACCCTGAGTGGCTGCATCATCTTTCCCCACGGCGGCTGGCATGGCGATCATCGCCATTATGGGCCTGGCCCGGGCTACTACTACCATCGTTAAGTCATTTCGCCGGAAGGATGCCAGCGTCCAACCATTCAAATGCAACAACGGATTTAAGCGTCAGGAAAAATGCCCACAGGAATGTGGGCTTTTTTTATGGCTCGGCCATCAATGCCGTAGGGCGTTTCACCTTTGCAAGCAAGAAAGTCTCCCTTTGCAACATCACGCATAACCGAGTCATAGACCGTCACACCAATGGCGTAGGAACAATCCCTGCTCATCCCTACCCTTTGCGCTCCCTCTCGACGACCGTGAAAGCGCATGCAAAGAACTCTCATCCCCCTCCCCCCACTCCAGGCACTCGGCTTCTGTCTGGCCATCACCCTGTTCGAATGGTTGACCTACATGGCCAGCGACATGGTCATGCCGGCCATGCTGACCGTCACCCGGGATCTCGAAGCCGAGGCCGCTCACATCCCCAACGCATTCAATCTGTATCTGATCGGCGGTGTCTGCCTGCAATGGCTGATCGGGCCGCTGTCCGATCGGTTCGGCCGGCGCCCGTTGCTGCTGGGCGGTTGCGCACTGTTCGGCGTGACCTGCGCGGCGGCTGTCGCCACGCCCGGCATCGAAGTGTTCAACGCCCTGCGCCTGTTGCAAGGCATGGGCCTGGGGTTCGTCGTGGCGGTCAGTTACCCCGCGCTTCAGGAAGTCTTCTGCGAGGCCGATGCGGTGCGCCTGATGGCGTTACTAGGTAATGTCGCGCTGCTTTCGCCCCTGCTCGGCCCGCTGCTCGGCAGTCTGCTGCTGGAATGGCTGAGCTGGCGCGAGCTGTTCCTCGGTCTGGGTCTGATCGCGACACTGACCTGGCTCGGACTGTATGCCTGCATGCCGGAGACGATCGGCGTTGTCCGCCACGATGGAGGTCGACAAGCGCCGATCCCTTTCTCGTTTCGCCAGATCAGCAGCCGCTACCTGACACTGCTGCGCAATCACCGGTTTGTCGGCACCTGCCTGGCCTTGGGTCTGATGAGCCTGCCGCTGATTGCCTGGATCGGACTGGCGCCGCTTCTTCTTGTCCAGTTGCTGGGCCTGACCACGCGCGAATATGCGCTGTGGCAGATTCCGGTGTTTTCGGCGGTCATCGTCGGCAATCTGATCCTCGACCGACTGCTGGCGTCGCGGGATCTGCCGCAATTGATTCGCCTGGCGCTCTGGCCGTTCTGCCTGGGTTTGCTGACCTTGATCGCCACCGCGGTGACCAGCCTTTCGCTTGCCGGATTGATGACCGGCCTTGGGCTGTATGCCGTGGGGCTGGGCATGAGCAACGCCGCTTTGTACCGACTGGCACTGTTTTCCAGCGATGACAGCAAAGGTCTGGTGTCTGCCGCGATCGGCATGATTTCGATTGCCGTGATGGGTGTCGGTGGTTCGTTGATCGCAGCGATCGGCGGCGGCACCCGTCTTGAATCCTTCGCTATTTGGGCGGCGCTGGGCGGCCTGCTCAGCCTGCCCCTGCTGTACCGGTTTCTGCCACACGTCCCGGCAGACACCGCTTCTTCAACATAACGACAAGGACGCCTGATGAACCACTTCCCCTACAGCGACGCACTCTGCGCGCTGACGCAACCCTATTGCCCGGATTCCGTGCCGGACGGGCTGTTTAACCAGGCCATGGCCGAAATGAGCCGGTTCCACTGCCAGCACACTCCGGGCTACGAACACTGGCTGAACGCCAATGGCCTGATCGTTGGTGACCTGGATCACCTTGATGACTGGTCGCGGCTACCGCCGATTTTCGCCAGTTATTTCAAGCGCCAGGCGTTGCTTAGTTCCACCGCAGCGGACGCACTGGAACTCACTTCCTCCGGCACCAGCGGCGAAAAAAGCCGCATGCGTTACGACGAGCGCAGCCTGGGCGCGGCCCAGAACATGGTCGAGCGGATCTTCCAGCACTATGACTGGGACACCCTGCACACGCCGTGCAACTACCTGCTGCTGAGCTATGAACCCGAGGGCAGCATCAGCCTGGGAACATCATTCACCGATCAGTTTCTGTGCGGCTTCGCGCCCGTCAATCGCGTGGCCTACGCACTGCGCCGAACGGGTGGCGGTCATGAATTCGACGGCTTTGGCGTGATCGCAGCCTTGCAGTCCTTCGCCGAAGAAGGTTTGCCGGTACGGATCTTCGGCTTCCCGGCCTTTCTCTGGCAGACCCTGCAACGCATGCAGGCGACCGGGGTGGCTGACCTGCAACTGGCGCAAGGCTCGCTGACGCTGTTTGGCGGCGGCTGGAAAACCCACGCGGCGCAAGAGATTCCCCGCCAGCAACTGTACGAACGCATTCACCGCCAACTGGGCATCGAGATGTCCCGTTGCCGTGACGGCTACGGCGCAGTCGAGCATGCGGTGCCTTATCTCGAATGTGCTCACCACCGTTTCCATGTACCGGTCTATTCGAAGGTTTTCGTGCGCCATCCCGCTGACTTTACGGTTCAGCCTTACGGCCGTCAGGGCTTGCTGAGTTTTGTCTCGCCTTACATTTCTTCGAGCCCCGCGCACGCGGTGGTCATGAGCGATCTCGCCACCCTGCATCCCGGCGCCAGCTGTGGCTGTGGTCTGTCCACCGACTGGTTCGAACTGCATGGCCGCGCGGCCACCACCGCTGGCCGTAGCTGCGCCCTGGCCGCCTCTGAACTGCTGGGGAAGCACTGATATGTACTTGATCAACGGACAGCTTCACGACGACTGCATCCTCGACGGCGCACTGCAACAGCTTTACCTGGATTTGCCGGAACGATTGGCCAAAACACTCGAAACAGCGACCGTGCTGAGCGCAGCAGCCGCTTTCGCCAAACGTCTGCAGGATCCGGACACGGCATTGCCTATCGATCCCGAGCAACGCCAGTCACTGATCGAGTTCTGCGAACCCGCGGCCCTTCGGCGCAAGCTTGAGCGCGAACTCGGCGAGCAGCCGGGCAGCCTGCGTCGCCTCGACTATCGCCAGTCACGCTTTGAACGCTGGAGCCCGCTGGGACTGGTGGTTCACATCACCCCCGGCAATGCACCGCTGCTGGCTTTCTGTGCGGTGATCGAAGGCCTGCTGGCCGGCAACGTCAACTGGTTGCGCCCCAGCAGCAGCGATCAGGGTCTGACGGCGCAATTGCTTCATGGATTGGCGCAGTGTGATGTGACCGGCCAGATCGCCGGGCATGTCGCCGTCGTTCCGGCCAGCACGGCCCAGATCGGTCAGTTGTGCCAACAGGCCAACGGCGTTTCAGCGTGGGGCGGTGAGTCGGCGCTGCAAGCCATCCGCCAGCAACTGGCACCCGGATGTCGCTGGATCGACTGGGGCCACCGCATCAGCTTCATCTACCTGACACCGGCAACGGTCACGCCAGAAGCCCTGGACAGCGTGGCCGATGAAGTCTGCCGCCTCGATCAGCAGGCCTGCTCCAGCCCGCAATGGCTGCTGGTGGACAGTGACGATGAAAACACTTTGCGCTCAATCGGCGAAGAACTGGCCGAGGCGTTCGAGCGTCGATCCCGGCAATGGCCAGTCCTGCCGCCTTCGATTCAGGAGGCCTCGGAAATCACCACCCGAACGGCGATGGCGCGCCTGGCCCAGAGCTTTGGCGGGGCCAGCGGTCATGTGTGGCAGGCGCCGGACTGGCGGGTGATCTGGACCCACGACCAGCAACTCGGTCCCTCGCCGCTGTTTCGCAGCCTGCTGCTCAAACCGATGTCGCGCGCACGGATCGCCGAGGCGCTGTTGCCCTGGCGAAACGTGTTGCAAAGCGCCGGACTGATGTGTGCCGAACAAGAAATGGCCGAACTGGCTCAAACGCTGATCGCTGCAGGTGTCACACGGGTCACTCCGGTGCAGGCGATTCACGAGGGCTATGAGGGCGAACCCCACGACGGTGTGTATGCCTTGCAGAGATTGAGCCGTCGGGTATCGGTCAGTCTGCCGGCTACAGAGCTTGCGACCCGTGCCACGCTCGACCCTCTGCCGACGCCACCCTGCGTGGCCAATCTGCCGATCATGAGCAAGGACACCTTTGTCACCCTTCCGATCCATTCAACGTCGCGGTTGTATTTCCGCTCCGGCGGCAGCAGCGGCACCCCGGCGTTGGCCGGTTACAGCTACCGCGACTTCGATCGGCAGATGGGTGCCAGCGCCGACGGCTTGTTCGCGGCGGGACTCGACCCGAGCCGCGACCGGGTGATGAACCTGTTCTTCAGCGGCGGGCTGTATGGCGGTTTTTTCAGTTTTTCCAAAGTGCTGGAGCTGCTGGGGGCCACGCACCTGCCGATGGGGGCGCCGGCCGATGACGATTACCGCGAGATCGCGCAGATAATCATCGACCAGCGCGTCACCGTGCTGGTCGGTATGCCAAGCACCCTGCACCGTCTGTTCCTCAATGAGCAGGAACGGCTACGCGAATATGGCGGGATCGAAAAAGTCTTCCTCGGCGGCGAACATCCTGGCAAACAAAGCCTTGCGCTGATGCGCAGCTGCGGCGTCAGGCTGATTCGCTCGGCCATTTACGGCAGTGTCGACGCCGGGCCGCTCGGCCATGCTTGCCCGGCCACCGGCGATGGCGTGTTTCATCTCATGAGCGATATCCAGCATCTGGAGATCGTCGAATTCGAGGCTGATCGACCGGTGATCGATGGTGAAACCGGGCGTCTGGTATTCACCTCCATCGAGCGCGAGGGGCAGGACGTTCAGCGCTACGACGTCGGCGACAGCGGTCGCTGGCTCCCCGGTGCGTGTGACTGCGGGCTGCCCACGCCGCGCTTCGAACTGCTGCAACGCCACGGCAGATTGATGCGCATCGGCACCGACTTCATCTGCCTGTCGCAACTGGCAGAGCATCTGCAGACCGAGTTCCAGCTGATCCTCGAACATGCCCCGGACGGCCTGGAGCGCATGCGCTTTCGCAGCCCACGGCAAGCCGATGATGTACAGCGTCGCCTGCTGACCTATCCGACCTTGGCGACGCTCATCCACACCGGACTGCTGACCGTTGAGGTAGAGGTTTGCGCCAGCGATCGGTTCACCCGCAACAAACACAGCGGCAAGACGCCGCTGCTGATCGACAATCGGGGCGTTGTTCCCTGCGCAGACAGGCAAGGAGCCGAACATGAACACACGATTTGAACTGCAAGAACTGGTGACCTTGGCGCGACGGCATTCCGGCTTTTATGCAAGCCACTTCGCCGACATTCCCCCGCACATCTCATCACTGGAACAACTGCCGGTGATCGACCCCGTGGAATACTGGAAAGGCAGTCATGACCTTGACCATTGGCCTGTCCTGACGGCGCCGCTGAATGACGCACTGGTTTTCAAGACCGGAGGCACCACCAGCGCCGGCAAGTTTTCACTGTTCCGGCGCGAGGAATGGCAGACGCTGGTGACGGACTTCGGTCGCAGTCTCGACGCGCAGCTGAGCGCCGGGGACCGGGTGGCCAACCTGTTCTTTGCGGGTGACCTGTATGCCAGTTTCATCTTCACCCACGATGCGCTGGCGCAGGTTGAAACCGAGATCGTCGAGTTTCCCTTCACCGGCCATATCGACTCGAACCTTCTCGCCGATGCGATCGACCGGCACCGGATCAATGTGCTCGCGGGTATACCGGCCCATCTGCTGAGCTTTGCCGCGTGGCTCGAGCAGAATGGCCGGGCCCTCGAGGGTGTCACCGCCCTGCTCTACGCCGGCGAAAGCCTGTTTGACGCACAGTTGCAACGGCTTGAGCGGGTGTTCCCCAATGCCCGCGTGGCCTCGATCGGCTACGCCAGCGTGGACGCCGGATTCATCGGTGCCAGCCATCGTGACTGCGCTCTTGGCGAACACCGGGCTCCCGAAGGCCACGGTGTGCTGGAAATTCTCGACGAACAGACCGGTGAAGTGATCGAAGAATGCGGTCGGGTCGGGCGCCTGGTCATGACCAACCTCACGCGCCGGTTGATGCCGTTGATCCGCTACCCGGTCGGTGACCGTGCGTGCTGGCGAGAGCCGCCAGGCACGTCGGGGCGCAAGTTCGCGCTGATGGGGCGCTGTGCCGACAGCCAGAGGGTGCGCGTGGGCATTCTGACTCTGCTGCCGCAATCGATCGGCGAGACCGTGCTGCGCATCACCGGCAGCGACGATTGGCAACTGGTCATCGAGCAGGATGACGCCACGGATATCCTGCGCCTGCACTGGGCGCCGGACGCCCTGACACCGGCAAACGCTGAAGCCGACCAGACGCTGCACAGCGCCTTGATCGAAGACTATCCGTTGATCAGGCAACTGAGCGCCGATCACCTGCTGGTATTGCAGATTCGCTGCTGCAAGGTTCAGGAACTGGCACGCCATCCACGCTCCGGCAAACGGCAACACGTGCTCGATCGGCGCGTCTACAACGGCTCTGGCCAGGGAACCTGCTGATGGACGCGATCACCCTGCGAGGCTACCGCACCAGTGACGCCCCGGCCGTCAGCCACCTGTTCAGAAAGATCTATGGCGACCATTACGCTCAGCCGCATGTTTATCTGCCCCGCATGATCAGCCAGAACCATGCCGACCGCCGCTGGCACTCGTTGGTAGCGGTGGCGAACGGTCAGGTGGCAGGTCACTCCGCGTTGATTCTCGACAAAGGATCATCCCTCGCCGAACTGGCCCTGAGCGTGGTAGATCCGCAGATCCGTGGGCAAAACGTCGCCACGCAAATGGGCCGGCATTTGCTGATCCATGCACAGGCGCTGGGTTATCAGGGGGTCACGATCAAGCAAATGACCCATCACCCCTACACCCAGAAAATGGCCGCCGGCCTTGGTTTTCACAACACCGGCGTGTTGCCCGATCACGCACCGTCGCCCTTTGGCGGCGCGGTGACGGAATCGCTCGTGCTGGGTTACGCCCCGGGCGATGGTTATCAGCGCCCGTTGCCGGCCTTGACCTGGCCGGATGAATGCCGTGAGTTCATGCAGCAGATGTGCGACGTGTTCGGAACGCGCTTGAACGTGTCGCCCTGGGTCGGCGCACCGGCGCAGCTGGAACAGCGCTGGGGGCGATACGACGGGGTATTCAACGAAGTGGACGACAGTTTGCTCAAGCAGCTGCAACAACTGCCCGACCATTGGCTGATTTCGATCAGGCTCAGGCTGGCGCAGGGTTTCGACAATGCCTGGCGCCAGTTATCGACGATGGGGTTCGTGTTCAGCGGACTGGCGCCCGATGAACGAGGCGCTGGATGGCTGGCGTTGTTTCATCGGGGGTTCCAGCCCAAATCGCTGATATTGCATTGCCCGCAAATGCAGCGATTGCATGACGATATGCAGCGGCAGATAGCCCCGCTGACAGGGCTTCAGGTTCACGCCAACCGTCCATAAAGAAAGGGCCCGCCCCGTTGTCGGGGTGGGCCCTGTCTGTCATGCCTTGGCTTTTATACCTTGATCGGTAGGAGGCTTGCGCTCCCCGCCCTGACCATAAGTCTGCAGGTTCTGCAGTACATAAATGGCTTTCTTGTACTCGGGGATCAACGTATTCGCGTACTTGTTGCCCTTGAGATTGTTGTTCTGGATGGTATCCAGCTGCGTTGCGAAGTACTCCAGCGCATTGAACTTGGCATCCGGGTCCTTCTGTATGCCGAAGCGATCAAACTTGTCGCCGGCATTGAGCAGGGTCATGGACGTGATCTCGGAAATCAGGCCCCGGCCACGCAGCATTGCACTGAGACTGCCCAACTGCTTGGCAGAAACATTGGTGGGATCGAAACCCTTGATGTTCTTGTGCAGCCCCTGTTTGTCCATCTCCGCGATGCTGATCGCGTTGGGATCGTTGCCGACCAGGGCCAGCATCTGCTTGACCTTCACGCTTTGAGAAACCGGTTTGCTCGAGCTGCCTGTGTCTCGAACCAGCAAACCCGCCTTGGGTTGCCAGGCACCGGTATATCCGATAGTCATGAGCAAGCTCCTTGCGAGGAAAACATGAAAAATTCCTTGTTGAACCACATTTGAGTTGCCCGGAGTATCGGCCGGCAAACTAATGGCACCAACTCCTTTCTGCACTTTTTTACAATTTTTGTACATTCACGATACAAATCGGCAACAGCCCCGGAAATACGGGACTAGAGCGTTCATGACAAGGTGATGAAAGTGGGTTTATTGCTCTAATGTTCGGGACGGTTAGTTCCCGTGTATCAGGCCAGATACCTTCCTTTGGTCGGGATCGGCTCTTTTAGGACGAAAGTACCTAAAGCTTCCCGAGTACCCGACGATACGTTAGGAAACCCGCGCTGTTTTTCCCCTGCCCACAATAAGAATCCCTGCTCAAGGACCGGTTTCCATGCCCGCATTCCGCACCATTCAGGCTCGCTACACGCTGTTTCTGGTTCTGTTCATTCTGTTGTTGTCGGTGCTGACCGTGGTTGGCATCAGCCAGTTGGTCGCGCCCAAGCTGCGCCATACCGAAGAACAGGTCGTGCTCAACCGCATCGCTGAAGTGGCCGAGCAGATCCAGGGCGAATTGAACAAGGTCCAGGCGCAACAGCGCAGCATCACCCAGACCATTCCGCTGCTCGACAGCGCGGCCATCGACACGGTGTTGCCGGGGCTGGTGGATCAATACGGCGAACTCAAAGTATTCGGCGGCGGCATCTGGCCGCTGCCCGGCCAGCGTGAGGCCGGGCGCAACAAGTTCAGTACGTTCTGGCACCGGGATGCCTCCGGCAAACTGGCGGTGAACACCTTCTGGAACAGCGACGCGGCCCCCAATTATTACGACCAGAGCTGGTACAAGGGCGGCATGCAAACCCCGCGCGGCCAGTGCGCGTGGGCCGCTGCCTATAAAGATGACGCCAGCGCCGAACCGCGCACCAACTGCGCCATGGCCATCCAGAAAAACGGCAGCGCCTGGGGCGTCTCGACCATCGACGTGACCCTGGGCTTCTTCAACGATCTGGTGGCGCGCAAGGAAAAAGACCTCAACGCCGAAATGCTGATCGTCGAGGCCGACGGCAAGATCATCAGCAACAGCTCGCGCATCAGCGGGCCGATCGTGTTGAAGAACATCAGCGAACTGGCCGGCGGCTCGACCTTCGCCAGCCAGGTCAAGGCCGGTCTGCAAAATCGCGAGCAGGCGCAGCGCGTCGAATTCGACAACCACGGTGAAGCCAGCACCTTCTTCATGCGCCCGATCGAAGGCACCCCGTGGTTCCTCGCCACCGCACTGCCGACCAAAATGCTCACCGCCCAGCGTGACGACGTGCTCAGCAGCCTGAGCCTGTTGCAGATTCCGCTGGTGATCCTGCTGGTGCTGTTGCAGGTCTACGCGATCCGCCAACTGGTCTCGCGCATGAAAGCGCTGAAAGCCAACATCGATTCACTGTCCAGCGGCGATGCCGACCTGACCCGGCGCATCACCATCCGCGCTGAAGATGAACTCGGTGCCATCGGGCATTCGGTCAACACCTTCATCGCCTACCTGCAGAACATGATCGGCGAAGTCACCCAGGCCACCGGCGCCATGGCCTCAAGCCTCGACAACCTGCAACGTACGTCTACGCACACCAGCCAGATTCTGGCGCGCCACGCCTCGGAAACCGACCAGACCGTTACCGCCATCAACGAAATGAGCTCGACCGCCGAAAGCGTCGCGCAAAATGCCGCCGAAACCGCCGCTTTCACCCAGCGCGCCAACGAAAACGCCGACCGCTCGCGCGTGGTGGTTGGCGAAGCGTCAAGCAGCGTGGTCGCACTGATCGACGAAGTGGCCAGCGCCACTCACAAAGTCGAAAGCATGCAGCAGGATGCCCAGCGCATCACCGAAATCCTCGGCGTGATCGGCGCCATTGCCGGCCAGACCAACCTGCTGGCGCTCAACGCCGCCATCGAAGCAGCACGCGCCGGTGAGCAGGGTCGTGGTTTTGCGGTGGTGGCGGACGAAGTGCGTGCCCTCGCCGCCCGCACCCAGGCCAGCACTTCGGAAATCAACGAAATGTTGACCCGCCTGACCCAGGGCGTGAGCTCGTCGGTCAGCGCCATGGAAAACACCCAGGCCAGCTGCCAGTCGGCTGCGGACGCCACGGCGCGAGTCAACAGCGGTCTCGACGAGATGGCCGGCTCCGTCAGCCACATCAACAGCCTCAGCACCCAGATCGCCACCGCTGCCGAACAGCAAAGTGCGGTCACCGAAGAGATCAACCGCAGCATGGTGCAGATCCGCCACATGGTTGATGAGCTGGTGGAAAGCGGCCAAGCCAGCGAACTCAACACCCGCCAGCTGCTGGAAGCCAACAGCCGGGTGAGCGCGATCATGGGGCGCTTCAAGGTTCGCTGACGGTTTTGTCATCTTGCGCTCAGTGGCCTGTCAGCTTTGATCTACGATCATGTTGGCAGGCCTGCCTCGTATCACTTGGAAACACTCCGTTGATGCCCGGCAGGAAAAACCGGTCAAAATGCCTTCCTTTTTTGACCGTTCCTCCTTCGAGCCGAGAGCCCTCCATGCGAAACCACCTGCGTCTGGCCGCCCTGAGCGCCCTGTTCATTTCCTCCCTGGCGCAAGCCGCCGACCTTATCCCGATCGAAGTCCACCGCGACGCCAACTGCGGTTGCTGCAAAAAGTGGATCAGCCACCTGGAAGCCAATGGCTTCAAGGTCGAAGACCACGTCGAATCCGACATGAGCAGCTTCAAGCAGCAACACGGCCTACCGCCACGTCTGGCGTCCTGCCACACCGCGATCATCAACGGCAAATTCGTCGAAGGCCACGTGCCGGCGGAACAGGTACTGGCCCTGAGCAAGCGTGACGATCTGCTGGGCGTTGCCGCACCGGGTATGCCGATGGGCTCGCCGGGCATGGAAATGGACGGCATGAGCGATGCGTATCAAGTGATCGGCCTGAAGAAAGACGGCGCCGATGTGGTGGTGGCGGATTACCCGGCCCATTGATGACGGCGGGTTATCTCGGGCTGTTCCTGGCCGCGTTTGGCGCAGCGACACTCTTGCCACTGCAATCGGAAGCCGTGCTGGTCGGGCTGCTGGTCAGCGATCGTTACTGGCTGTGGGGGCTGCTGGCGGTGGCGACGCTGGGCAATGTCCTCGGTTCGCTGGTGAACTGGTGGCTGGGGCGCGGGCTGGAACGGTTTCAGGACCGGCGCTGGTTTCCGGTCAACCCCAGGCATATGGAGCGCGCCCGCGTTCACTATCAGCGTTATGGTCACTGGTCGCTGCTGCTCAGCTGGCTGCCGGTGATCGGCGATCCGCTGACGTTGATCGCCGGGGTCATGCGCGAACCTCTCGGGCGCTTTCTGTTGATCGTCACTCTCGCCAAAGGCGCCCGCTACGGGGTGCTGGCGATGCTCACCCTCGGCTGGCTCGGTTGAACGATCGGGCCCGAGGATTGCCTGTGTTTAACGTCGCCCTAATCCGGCCGTTCCAGCATCGGCCGATTTCTTGTGGAGTTGTCCTATGTCTGTGTCGCTGACCCGCTGGCTGCCCGGCCTCCTGCTGACCGCCGCCCTACCCCTGCTTGCTCACGCCGAAGGCCCGCAATACGGCCCGGAGCTGCAAGGCTTCGATTATCCCTACACCCTCAAGCACTTTGCCTTTCAGTCCCAGGGCAAGTCGCTGCAGATGGGTTACATGGACGTCGCCGCCCACGGCAAGGCCAACGGGCGAACCGTGGTGCTCATGCACGGGAAGAATTTTTGCGGCGCGACCTGGGACAATTCGATCAAGGCCCTGAGCGAGGCCGGTTACCGGGTGGTCGCCCCGGATCAGATCGGTTTCTGCACCTCCAGCAAACCCGATCACTACCAGTACACCTTCCAGCAACTGGCGGCCAACACCCAGCAACTGCTCAAGACGCTGGGCATCCAGAAAGCCACTCTGCTCGGCCACTCCACCGGCGGCATGCTCGCCACCCGTTACGCGCTGCAATACCCGGATCAGGTCGAGCAACTGGCGCTGGTCAACCCGATCGGCCTCGAAGACTGGAAAGCCCTCGGCGTGCCGTATCGCAGCGTCGATCAGTGGTATCAGCGCGAACTTAAAGTCACCGCCCAGGGCATTCGCGACTATGAACGCACGACCTATTACGACGGCCGCTGGAAACCCGAATTCGACCGCTGGGTCGACATGCTCGCGGGTCTGAGCAACGGCCCGGGCAAGACTCAGGTCGCATGGAACTCGGCGCTGATCTACGACATGATCTTCACCCAGCCGGTGTACTACGAGTTCAAGGACCTGAAGATGCCGACCCTGCTGCTGATCGGCACTTCCGACACCACCGCCATCGGCAAGGACATTGCGCCGCCGGAAGTGAAGGCGAAAATCGGCCACTACGACGCGCTGGGCAAGCAGGTGGCAAAACTGATTCCTCAGTCGACGCTGGTGGAATTCCCCGGCATGGGCCACGCCCCGCAGATGGAAGAGCCGGCGAAATTCCACGAGGCACTGCTCGGCTGGCTGGACAAAACCAATCCCGTTCGTTGAAGAGGTAACGCTGATGGCGGTGCAGATTGCGGTGATCGATGACTGGCAGGACGTCGCGCGGGACGTGGTCGACTGGTCGGTGCTGGGCAGTATTGGTGAAGTCACCTTCGTCCATGAGTACCCGGCGGACAACGCCACGCTGGCCGAACGTCTGGGCCGGTTCGAGGTGATTTGCGTGATGCGCGAACGCACGCGCTTCGATGAAGACCTGCTCAAACGCTTACCGAACCTGAAGCTGCTTGTCACCGGCGGCATGCGCAACGCCGCGCTGGACATGCCGGCCGCCGCCCGCCTCGGGATCAAGGTCTGCGGCACCGACAGCTACAAACACGCGGCGCCGGAACTGACCTGGGCGTTGATCATGGCCGCCACCCGCAATCTGCTGAACGAGGCCAACGCCCTGCGCGCCGGCCAGTGGCAGCAAGGCCTGGGCGGCGACCTGCACGGCAAGACCCTCGGCATTCTCGGGCTCGGCAGCATCGGTCAGCGGGTGGCGCAGTTCGGTCAGGTGTTCGGCATGCGCGTGATCGCCTGGAGCGAAAACCTCACCGCCGAGCGCGCCGAACAGGCCGGCGTCACTTATGTCAGCAAGCAGCAATTGTTCGAACAGGCTGACGTGTTGTCGGTGCATCTGGTGCTCAGCGACCGCAGCCGGGGTCTGGTGGATGCTCAGGCGCTGGAGTGGATGAAGCCGACCGCGCTGCTGGTCAACACCGCGCGCGGGCCGATTGTCGACGAAGCGGCGCTGATCAAAGCCTTGCAGAAACAGCGCCTCGGCGGTGCAGCCCTCGACGTGTTCGATCAGGAACCGCTGCCTGCGCTGCACCCGTTTCGCACCCTCGACAACGTGCTGGCCACGCCGCATGTCGGCTACGTCAGCCGCCAGAACTATGAGCTGTTCTTTTCGCAGATGATCGAAGACATTCAAGCCTGGTCAGCCGGGGAACCGATCCGCCTGCTCAACTGAAACTCCTCGCCTTCGCGGGCAATCCCTGCCCGCGAAGCAGCACCCGCTGTTCGCCCGCCAACACAACTGTCCGCACCGCAACAGTGCGCCCGCACTTTCCCGGCGCCCGAATTCGTGACCGGCCGGTCACCATTTTGCATCATCGACCCCGCCAAACATGCACTTCGTCGGGGCGCACCCCCTCCCGAAGCCACGGATTTCGTGAGCCTGCAACAGATTGTCGAACAATTCATCCGATTGGCCTGGCCCGCTCTAGTATCTGGCCTAGACTGGTTTTCGCGGGGTAAAACCGGCCGGTCATAAAGTCAAAAATTCGTCGAAACTTTTGCTGATGGCGGCGGGTCATCTGATAGGCAGGGCCAAAGTGACTGGTTCAAGTCTTGCAATGGCCCTCTCACCCATTCTGCTTGCGCGTGTTGGGTAGCGTTTGCTCACCGATGCGTGGCGCGTTTGCGCCCGGCCACAGGACTTGGCCATGGACATCGCTTGTTTAACACAAGAATCAGATCAAAAAAGACGGGAGATTCATATGATCAGTGCGGCATTGGATATTCAGGGAGAGCGTGCTCATCAGCCGATGGGTGAATCGAGCACCATAAGCATTCCCGGCAGCCGGTCGATCAACGTCCCGAGCACCAAGACGCTGACCCCGGTGGCCAGCCAGAACCCGAACAAGAAAAAAGTGCTGTTCGTGACCTCGGAAATCGCCGATCTGGTGAAGACCGGCGGTCTGGGAGACGTTTCTGCCGCCCTGCCCCGCGCCATGGCGCACCTGCATGACGTCCGGGTGTTGATCCCCGGTTACCCGCAAGTGATGAACAGCGAAAATCCGATCCACATCATCGGTGAACTGGGTGGCCACGCCGCGCTGCCGCCCTGCAAGATCGGGCGCATGGACATGCCCGACGGTCTGGTCATTTATGTGTTGATCTGCCCTGAACTGTACGCCCGTGACGGTGGCCCATATGGCGCCAACAATGGTCGCGACTGGCCGGACAACCACATTCGCTTCGCCCGTCTGGGTCTGGCCGCTGCCGATATCGCCGCCAACCTCGCGCAAATCCACTGGTGCCCGGATCTGGTGCACGCCCACGACTGGCCGGCCGGGCTGGCGCCTGCTTATATGCACTGGCGCGGGCAACGCACGCCGACCTTGTTCACCATTCACAACCTCGCCTATCAAGGCGTGACCAGCCTGGGCTCGTGCCCGGAACTCGGGATTCCCGCCCATGCCCTGCAACAGGAAGGCATGGAGTTCTACGGCAAGATGTCGTTCCTCAAGGCCGGCATGGCCTATTCGAGCCACATCACCACGGTCAGCGCCACCTACGCGCAGGAAATCACCACTCCGGACTTCGGCTGCGGTCTCGACGGTTTTCTCGCTGCCAAGACCCAGCAAGGTTTGCTCAGCGGCATCCCCAACGGCATCGATGAAAGCTGGGACGCCGCCACCGATCCACACCTGTTCGCACCGTTTGCCATCGGCGACTGGGAAGGCAAAGCCGTCAACGCCGCCCATGTGCGCGAACTGTTCGGTCTGCAAGATTCCGAAGGACCGCTGTTTGCCGTGGTCTCGCGTCTGGTCTATCAAAAAGGCCTGGACCTGACCGAAGCCGTCTCGGAATACATCGTCCAGAACGGTGGCCAGATCGCGATCATCGGCCGTGGCGAACCGGAAGAAGAACAGGCCATGCGCGAACTGGCGCTGCGCTTCCCCGGCCAGATCGGCGTGCGCATCGGCTTCAATGAAACCGACGCCCGACGCATGTTCGCCGGCAGCGATTTCCTGCTGATGCCATCGCGTTATGAACCCTGCGGTCTGAGCCAGATGTACGCCCAGCGTTTCGGCTCGCTGCCGGTAGCACGCAACACCGGCGGGCTGGCCGACACCATTGAAAACGGTGTCACCGGTTTCCTGTTCAACGAATCGACCGCGGACAGCTACCGCGAAGCCCTGAGCCGCGCGTTCAAGGTGTTTGCTTTCCCGGACCTGCTGCACGCAATGCGTTGCCGGGCGATGGCCGCGCCGTTCAACTGGTGCAAGGCGGTCGAACCCTACGCCGAACTCTACGAACAACTGGTGGCCAAGGCGCTGGGTAAAACGCACCACAAATAACCAGGGAGGTTTTCAACGATGCCGTCACGGACACCTGAAAGCTGGCCCCACGGCGCGATTATGCTGGATGCCGACCACACGCAATTCGCGTTGTGGGCGCCGGATGCGTTTTACGTCAGCGTCGAGCTGGACAACGGCCAGTCCCTGCCCATGCTGCCCCAGGGCGATGGCTGGTTTGTCATCAAGACCCGCTGCCCCGCCGGCAGCCGCTACCGTTTCAACATCGATGGCGAGCTGGAGGTGCCCGACCCGGCCTCCAGGGCGCAGGACGGTGACCTCGACCGCCACAGCGTGGTGGTCGATCCGCACCTCTATTCCTGGCGCAACACCACCTGGCAAGGTCGGCCGTGGAATGAAGCGGTGATCTACGAATTGCATGTCGGCGCGCTCGGCGGGTTTGCCGAAGTCGAGCAGCATCTGGCGCGTCTGGCCGGGCTGGGCGTCACCGCCATTGAACTGATGCCGATCGCGCAGTTTCCCGGCGATCGCAACTGGGGCTACGACGGCGTGCTGCATTACGCGCCGCAGGCCAGTTACGGCACGCCGGAACAACTCAAACACCTTATCGACAGCGCCCACGGTTATGGCCTGGCAGTGATTCTCGACGTGGTCTACAACCACTTCGGCCCCGACGGCAATTACCTGCATCGCTACGCCAAAGGCTTTTTCCGCGAAGACAAACACACGCCGTGGGGCGCGGCTATCGACTTTCGTCGTCGCGAAGTGCGGGACTTCTTCGTCGAAAACGCCTTGATGTGGCTGCTGGAATACCGTTTCGACGGCCTGCGACTGGACGCGGTGCATGCCATACAAAGCCCGGACTTTCTGCCTGAACTCGCACATCGCATACGTCAGCAGATCGACCCCGCCCGCCATGTGTGGCTGACCATCGAGAACGAACTCAACCAGTCGAGCCTGTTGGAGGAAAACTATGACGCGCAGTGGAACGACGACGGCCATAACGCCCTGCACGTGTTGCTGACCGGTGAAACTGACGCCTATTACGCGGACTATGCACTGCAACCCACCGAGCAATTGGCCCGCTGCCTGAGCCAGGGTTTCGTGTTTCAGGGGCATATCACCCGCCACGGCGAACCCCGCGGCGAGCCAAGCGAGCATCTGCCCTCCACGGCGTTCGTGCTGTTCCTGCAGAATCACGACCAGATCGGCAACCGTGCCTTCGGCGAACGCTTGCATCAATTGTCCGACCCGCGCGCAGTGGATGCTGCGACAGCGCTGTTGTTACTGTCGCCGATGATTCCCCTGATGTTCATGGGCGACGAATACGCCGCCGAACAACCGTTCCTGTTTTTCACCAGCCACCATGGCGAACTGGCAAAGCTGGTGCGCGAAGGTCGGCGTAACGAGTTTGCGGCGTTCAGTGCTTTCTCCGATCCGCACAAGCGCGAGCAGATTCCCGATCCGAACGCCGAGCAAACGTTTCACGCCTCACAACCGCGGCTGGTCGGCAGCGGCACAGCTCGGCAACGGGAGACGTTGGCGCTGTACCGCCAACTGCTGCAATTGCGCCATCAATACATCATTCCCAACCTGTCCGGAACGCAGGCACTCGGCGCACAGGTGCTGGGGCCCGGGGCGGTCAGCGCGCGCTGGCGGCTGGGCGATGGCAGCGAGCTGCGAATCGACCTGAACCTCAGCGATACGCCAGTGGTCAACCTTCCACAGGCTGATTCGGTGTGGCTGTTTCGTCAGCCATCCGACGCTGGCCTGTCGGATGAGGGGCAACTGCCCCCGTATTGCGCGCTCGCCAGCCTCACGGCCGCAACCCCTTTGCCACCCCTGGATGGAGAGCGCCTATGAGCGATGCGCAACTGGAAATTCTCGCCAGCCGAGCCGGCCTTGCCGTCGACTGGATTGACGCCAACGGCCGACCGCAAAAAGTCGCCCCGGCGGTGCTGCGCAATGTTCTGACCGGCCTCGGTCACCCGGCCGGAACGGCCCAGGAAATCGACGCCAGCCTGCTCGAACTGCAACAGGTGCAGGAAAATCGCCATCTGCCACCGCTACTCACTGCCGACGCCGGCGTGGGCGTGGACCTGGCCCGTTATTTCGAACCCGAAACCCCTTGCGAGATTCACCTTGAAGACGGCTCGCGCCTGAACCTGAAGCTGGATGCCGAGGCCGTGTTGCCCGGCGAGATTCCGGTCGGCTATCAGCAAGTGCACATCGCCGACCAGCAATTCACCCTGGCCGTAGCACCGGAACGCTGCTTCAGCGTGGGTGACGCGGTGGACAGCCCGATACCTCGCGCGTGGGGCCTGAGCGTGCAGCTGTATGGCCTGCGCCGCCCCGGCGATGGCGGTTTCGGCGACACCCAGGCCCTGGAAGAACTGGCCCGGGTGGCCGGCGAGCGCGGTGCCGATGCCTTGGCGATCAGCCCGCTGCACGCGATGTTCAGCGCCGACACCGGGCGCTACAGCCCTTACTCGCCGTCCAGTCGGCTGTTTCTCAATGCGCTGTACGCCGCACCCGGCGCGATACTCGGCGAGCGCGCGCTGCGCGATGCGATTGAGGCGGCCGGCCTGACCGATCAGTTCGAGCAACTGGAAAACCTGAAACTGATCGACTGGCCGAAAGCCGCCGAGGCCAAACTGAAACTGCTGCAAGCCCTGTACGACGGCTTCATCAGCGGCGAGCACCCGTTACATGCGGATTTCTCCAGCTTCCGCGATGCCGGCGGCGAAGCGCTGGAAAACCACTGCCGCTTCGAAGCCATTCAGGAAATGCGCGCCGCCCGTGGCGAAAACCTCGATTGGCGCCAATGGCCGGAACACTGGCATGACCCGCGCGGCGCCGCCCTTGGCGCGTTTGCCGAAGAATACGCCGAGCGCATCAGCTACTTCGCGTTCTGCCAGTGGTTGATCCACCGCTGCCTCGAACGCGCCCAGACCGCCGCCCGCAGCGCCGGCATGGGCATCGGCCTGATTGCCGACCTGGCCGTGGGTGCGGACGGTGCCGGCAGTCAGGCCTGGAGCTTTCAGGATGAATTGCTCGCCTCGCTGACCGTCGGCGCACCGCCGGACATCCTCAATCGCTCGGGCCAGGGCTGGGGCATTTCCGCGTTTTCCCCGGAAGGTCTGGTGCGCAACGGTTTTCGCGCGTTCATCGACATGCTGCGCGCCAACTTCGCCCACGCCGGCGGGTTGCGTATCGACCATGTCATGGGCCTGCAACGGTTGTGGGTGATCCCCAACGGCGCGGTCCCGGCGGACGGCGCCTACCTGTATTACCCAGTGGATGACCTGCTGCGTCTGCTGACCCTCGAATCCCATCGCCATCAAGCGATCGTGCTCGGCGAAGACCTCGGCACCGTGCCCGATGGTCTGCGGGAAAAACTCGTCGCCCGGGCCATGCTCGGCATGCGCGTGTTGTTGTTTGAACAGGACAACACCCATTTCAAGCCGATCCTCGACTGGCCGGACAACGCCCTCGCCACCACCAGCACCCACGATCTGCCGACCCTCAACGGCTGGTGGCATGGCCGCGACATCGACTGGAACGCGCGGCTCGGGCTGATCGACGCCAATGGCGAAATCGACTGGCGCCGTTACCGCGAACGCGAGCGTGAAGGCCTGCGCGGTGCCCTGAGCCAGGACCCGCAAAACTTTCGCGAGGAATCTCACGAAGCCGATCAGGTGGTCGACGCCGCTGTACGTTTCCTCGGCCACACCCGGGCGCCGCTGGTGCTGTTGCCACTGGAAGATGCGCTGGGGCTCGACGAACAGGCCAACCTGCCCGGCACCATCGACACCCACCCAAACTGGTCGCGTCGCTTGCCGGGCACCAGTGAAGCGCTGCTCGACGGCGTTGACGCCGCACGACGCCTGGAACTGCTGGCTTGCGCGCGTCTTCAGGCAGCCGAGCGTGACCGATGAGTGCACTGCCTATCCAGACACTGCGCACCACGGTCCGCCTGCAATTTCATCGCGGTTTTACCCTCGATCAAGCGGTGCCGCTGGTGCCGTATTTCTCTCGACTCGGCATCAGCCACATTTACGCCTCGCCGCTGCTCGCCGCCCGCGCGGGCTCGATGCATGGCTACGATGTGGTCGACCCGACCCGGGTCAATCCGGAACTCGGCGGCGAGCCGGCCTTGCGCCGCCTGGTCGCCAGCCTTCGCGAACACGGCATGGGGCTGATCCTCGACATCGTCTCCAATCACATGGCGGTCGGTGGCGGTGACAACCCGTGGTGGCTCGACCTGCTGGAATGGGGACGGCTCAGCCCCTACGGCGAATTCTTCGACATTCAGTGGCACTCGCCCGACCCGTTGATGGAAGGCCAGTTGCTGCTGCCATTTCTCGGCAGCGATTACGGCGTCGCGCTACAGGACGCGACCCTGCCGCTGGTGTTCAACGCAGAGAGCGGCACCTTTCATGTCGAGCATTACGAACATTACTTTCCGATCTGCCCCGGCGATTACGGTGAACTGCTCAAATCCGATGACGCCCCGAATGAAGCGCTCAAGGCCCTCGCCGACCGCTTCAGCGCGCTCAGTTATCAGACCGACGCCCGCTCGCTGGCCATCCCGCTCAAGGAAGAACTCCAGCAACTGGCCAGCGACCCGCAGAACCTCGAGGCTATCCAGCGCAACCTGACCCACTACGACTCGAAGACCGAAGAAGGTTTTCAGCGCCTGCATCAATTGCTGGAGCGGCAAAGCTATCGCCTGGCGAGCTGGCGCACGGCGGCGGATGACATCAACTGGCGGCGCTTCTTCGACATCAACGAACTCGGCGGTTTGCGCGTCGAGCGTCCGGCGGTGTTCGAGGCCACCCACGGCAAGATTTTCCAGTTGATCGGCGAAGGCCTGATCGACGGCCTGCGCATCGACCACATCGACGGCCTCGCCGACCCGCGCAGTTACTGCCGCAAACTGCGCCGCCGCCTCGACCACCTGGCACCGGGCCGACACTTGCCGATCTACGTCGAGAAGATCCTCGGCGACGGCGAAACCCTGCCCACCGACTGGTCCGTGGACGGCAGCACCGGTTATGAATTCATGAACCAGCTGTCGCTGCTGCAACACGATCCGGACGGCGAACATGTGCTTGGCGATCTGTGGAAACGCCGCACCGAGCGTCCCTCTGCGTTTATCGAAGAAGCGCAGCTGGCGCGCCAGCAGATCCTCAACGGCTCGCTGGCCAGCGATTGCGAAAGCGTCGCCCAGGCCCTGCTGCAAGTGGCGCGTGATGACCTGATGACCCGAGACCTCACGCTCGGCTCGATTCGTCGGGTGTTGCAGGCGCTGATCGTGCACTTCCCGGTCTATCGCACCTACATCACCCCGATGGGCCGCTCGGCGCGGGACGAGGTGTTTTTCCAGCAGGCCATGGACGGTGCGCGGCAGACATTGAGCGAAGCCGATTGGCCGGTGCTCGACTCTGTAGCCGGTTGGCTTGGCGGCCAGCCGTGGCGACGCAAGCCCCGTGGCCGTTCGCGCAAGATTCTGAAGCATGCCTGCGTGCGCTTTCAGCAACTCACTTCACCGGCCGCCGCCAAAGCGGTGGAAGACACCGCGCTGTATCGCTCGGCGGTGCTGCTGTCGCGCAATGACGTCGGCTACAACACCGAGCAGTTCAGCGCGCCGGTCAGCGACTTTCACGCGGTGAACCAGCAACGTCTGGCGAGCTTCCCGGACAACCTGCTGGCCACCGCCACCCACGACCACAAACGCGGCGAAGACACCCGCGCGCGGCTGGCCGTGCTCAGCGAACGCAGCCACTGGTACGCCGAACAGATCGAACTGTGGCGCGCCCTCGCCCGGCCGCTGCGTCATGACGATCAGCTGCCGTCGTCGGCGGACGAATTGATCCTCTATCAGGCGCTGCTCGGCAGTTGGCCGCTGGACCTGCGCGACGACGATCAGGCCGGTTTCGCCGACTACGCCAAACGAATCTGGCAGTGGCAGCAGAAAGCCCTGCGCGAAGCCAAGCTGCAAAGCAGCTGGAGCGCGCCGAACGAGGCATACGAAAACGCCGCTCAAGCGTTCACCGAACAATTGCTGCTGGCCCCCGAAGGCGAACTGCTGCGCGGGGCGCTGGCCAAGACCGTCAACAGCATCGCTGCGGCCGGCGCCCTCAACGGTCTGGCGCAAACCTTGCTGCGCATGACGGTGCCGGGGATACCGGATCTGTACCAAGGCAACGAGTATTGGGATTTCAGTCTGGTCGATCCGGACAACCGCCGGCCGGTGGACTACGGTCTGCGCGAACAGACCCTGACGGCGACGCCCGCAGAGGAACTGTTGTCCGGTTGGCGAGACGGGCGAATCAAGCAGGCCTTGATCGCCCAGGTGCTGCAGTTGCGCACCGAACACAGCGAATTGTTCCGCCGCGGTTCGTACCAGGCCCTCGAGGTGCTGGGCAGCCAGGCGCACAACGTGCTCGCGTTTGCCCGCGAGCATGGGGAGCAACGGGTCATCGTGATCGTGCCGATCCGTTGCGCAACACTGCTGGAAAACAGTGCCCTACCCATGGTCGATGCGCTGCGCTGGGGCGATACGCGGGTGGTTTTACCGTTCGACGCCTCTGACGAAAATCTGAAGGGACTTTTTTCGAGCACCGCAGTCACAAAAAACAGGGAGCTGCAGGTCAGCACCGCGCTGGGGGATTTCCCGGTCAATCTGCTTATCCAACACGTCTAGCAGCATGAGTTCAGTTCAGGAGCATTGCGATGAGTACCGACGATAAACGCATCCGCGAATTCGCCTATCAGATCTGGGAATCCGAAGGTAAACCCGAAGGCCAGGAAGCGCGCCACTGGGAGATGGCGCGCAAACTGGCTGAGTCCGAGGCGCTGGCACCGAAAAAATCGCCCAAGGCTGCCGGCAGTAAAACCGCTGGCAAGACCGCCACCGCCAAAGCCGTCGATGGCAAGGCGCCCGCCGCCAAGCCCAAGGCCACGACGGCCAAGGCCAAGCCAGCCAGTGCCGCCAAGGTCATTCCCCCGGGCGAAAAAGCCGCCGAGAAAAAGCCCCGCGCGCCGCGCAAGCCGCCAGCGGTCTGACGCGTCCCGAACCGTTGAATTGAACGACCGTGTGGCGGGTTCGCTCGCCACCGAGGGCGCACTCGTCCTCGAAAAAATGCCAACCCCCGATTTTTTGCAGGAGCACCTATGACCCGTCCAAAGAAAGCCGAGCCCTCCGCGCACGCCGAACCCTCGCGCATCCGTGAAGGCCTGCCCTTCCCGCTCGGCGCCACCTGGGATGGTCTGGGGGTGAACTTCGCGCTGTTTTCCGCCAACGCCACCCGGGTCGAACTGTGCATTTTCGACGATGCCGGCGAAGTCGAGCTCGAACGCATCGAGCTGCCGGAATACACCGACGAGATCTACCACGGCTACCTGCCCGATGCGCATCCGGGGCTGATTTACGGCTACCGGGTCTACGGCCCGTACGACCCGGCCAACGGCCACCGCTTCAACCACAACAAATTGCTGATCGACCCGTACGCCAAACAACTGGTCGGCCAGTTGAAATGGTCCGAGGCGCTGTTCGGCTACACCATCGGCCACCCGGACGCCGACCTCAGCTTCGACGAGCGCGACAGCGCGCCCTTCGTCCCCAAGTGCAAAGTCATCGACCCGGCGCACACCTGGGGCCACGACCATCGCGTCAGCGTGCCGTGGGACAAGACCATCATTTACGAGACCCACGTGCGCGGCATCAGCATGCGTCACCCTTCCGTGCCGGAGAACGTGCGCGGAACGTTTGCCGGGCTGATGGTCGACGACGTGCTGGAACACATCCGCAAACTCGGCGTGTCGACCGTCGAGCTGCTGCCGATCCACGCCTTCGTCAACGACCAGCACCTGCTGCACAAGGGCATGACCAATTACTGGGGCTACAACAGCATCGCGTTCTTCGCCCCGGACCCGCGCTACCTGGCCAGCGGCAAGATTGCCGAGTTCAAGGAAATGGTCGCGCACCTGCACGACGCCAATCTCGAAGTGATTCTCGACGTGGTCTACAACCACACCGCCGAGGGCAACGAGCAAGGCCCGACCCTGTCGATGCGCGGGATCGACAACGCCTCGTACTACCGCTTGATGCCGGACGACAAGCGCTTCTACATCAACGATTCCGGCACCGGCAACACTCTCGATTTGAGCCACCCGTGCGTGCTGCAAATGGTCACCGACTCGCTGCGCTACTGGGCCAGCGAAATGCACGTCGACGGCTTCCGTTTCGATCTGGCGACCATCCTCGGTCGTTATCACGATGGCTTCGATGAACGTCACAGCTTCCTTGTGGCCTGCCGTCAGGACCCGGTGCTGCGTCAGGTGAAAATGATCGCCGAGCCCTGGGACTGTGGTCCCGGCGGTTATCAGGTCGGCAACTTCCCGCCGGGCTGGGTCGAGTGGAACGACAAATTCCGCGACACCGTGCGCGCGTTCTGGAAAGGCGACGACGGCCAGCTCGCCGACTTCGCCAGCCGCATGACCGCCTCCGGCGAGATGTTCAATCAGCGCGGCCGCCGGCCTTATTCGTCGGTGAATTTCGTCACCGCCCACGACGGCTTCACCCTCAACGATCTGGTGTCCTACAACGACAAGCACAACGAGGCCAACGACGAAAACAATCAGGACGGCAGCAACAACAACCTGTCCTGGAATCACGGCGTCGAAGGCCCTACCGACGACCCGGAAATCAATGCGCTGCGCCACCGGCAGATGCGCAATTTCTTCGCCACCTTGCTGCTGTCCCAAGGCACGCCGATGCTGGTGGCCGGCGACGAATTCGCCCGCACCCAGGACGGCAACAACAACGCCTACTGCCAGGACAGTGAGATCGGCTGGGTCAACTGGGATCTGAGCGAGGACGGCAAGGCGCTGCTGAAATTCGTCAAACGCCTGATCAAGTTGCGCCTGGCCTACCCGATCCTGCGGCGCGGGCGTTTTCTGGTCGGCGAATACAACGAGGACATCGGCGTCAAGGACGTCACCTGGCTCGCGCCGGACGCCACCGAGATGACCACCGAACACTGGCATGACGCGCACAACCGCTGCATGGGCATGTTGCTCGACGGCCGCGCCCAGGAAACCGGGATTCGCCGCAAGGGCGCCGACGCCACGCTGCTGCTGGTGGTCAACGCCCATCACGACATCGTCAACTTCACTTTGCCGGAAGTGCCTGAAGGCAGTTTCTGGACCTGCATGATCGACACCAATCAGCCATCGATCCGTGGGCAGGAACGCTTCACGTTCGGCCACGAGTATTCGGTCACCGGCCGCTCGCTGCTGCTGTTCGAACTGCAACGCGAAGAAGAGGACTGACATGGACTTGCCCGGCTACCTCTCACGGCACACCCCGGATTACCGCGACACCGCCGCCCTCGGCACGTGTCTGCGGGAAATGGTCGAGGCCGGCCTCGACCGTCTGCCATTGCCCGGCAGCGGTCGTACGCTGGAGCGCTGGCAACGGCTGTCCGAGGTCGGCGGGCATGATCTGGGCCTGTGCAAACTCTACGAAGGCCATACCGATGCGTTGGCGATCATCGAGCAACTCGGTGGCTCGCCGACACCCGGCAGCACGTGGGGCATGTGGGCAGCCGAACCACCGCAGGCGCGGGTCCGGGTCAGCCGTTCGGGGCAACTGGTGCGGCTGAACGGGCGCAAGGCCTGGTGCTCCGGGGCGGCGGTGCTCAGTCATGCCCTGCTTACGGCTTGGGATGAAGATGATCGTCAGCAACTGGTGGCCGTGGCCCTCGATCAACCGGGCGTGACCGTGACCGATCAGGGCTGGCAAGCGGTCGGCATGGCGGCCACCGGCAGCGTCGAGGTGCTGTTCGATGATGTCGAGGCCCAGGCGATTGGCGACCCCGGCGACTACCTGCAACGGCCGGGTTTCTGGCACGGCGGAATCGGGATCGCCGCGTGCTGGTACGGCGCCGCGAGGGAGATCGGCGAACGCTTGCGCCAGCAATGTGCGCGACGAGAAGAGCCCCATGCGCTGGCCAGCCTCGGCGCCGTAGATAGCGCCTTGCATGCGGCCGCTCAAGCACTGCGCGTCAGTGCTCTGGACATCGACAGCCATCCCCACAGCAACGCCGAGTTGCTGGCCCGCCGCGTACGCGCCGTGGTCGAGGATGCCGCTGAACAGGTGATCCGCGAGACCGGTCGGGCCCTCGGCGCCGGGCCGTTCTGCAAGGATCCGCACTTTGCCCGTCTGGTGGCCGACTTGCCGGTGTATTTGCGCCAGAGCCATGCCGAGCGTGATCTGGCAGCACTGGGCCAATTGATTGCGCAACAACCGCGCGAGGGTTGGGCCCTATGAAACGCAATCCGATCGTCGGCGAGGGAACTTCCCTGCAGGAATGGCAAGGCTCACGGCATCTGGCGGCGGTGGGCAGCATCGACATTCTTGATCTGGTGCCGCCGGGATCGCGGGCCGTGGTGATCGCTCCGCACCCGGACGATGAAGTGCTGGGTTGCGGCGGACTGTTGCAACGTCTCGCCGAGGCGGGACGTACCCTGCAACTGATCTCGGTCACCGATGGCAGCGCCAGTCATCCGGGCTCGGATCGCTGGCCGGTGGAGCGCCTGAGCGTAGTGCGCCCGCAGGAATCCGCCGAAGCCCTGCGCCGTCTCGGCTTGCCGATGCACCAGTTGCAGTGGCTGCGCGGCGGCTTCCCCGACACCCAGGTCGCCGCGCTCGAATCGATGCTGTGCGAATACCTGACCCGCTACCTGCAACCCGACGACGTGATCTTCACCACCTGGCGCGAAGACGGTCACAGCGACCACGAAGCCGTGGGCCGTGCCAGCGTCGAAGCGGCGCGCCGCGTAGGTGCGATCTGCCACGAACTGCCGGTCTGGACCTGGCATTGGGCAACCCCCGAAGACGCCATCGTGCCCTGGGAACGGGCGCGCAAAATCCTGCTCAGCCCGGCACAGGTTGCGCGCAAGCGTCATGCGGTGCATGCGTTTGCCAGCCAGCTAGAGGGCGATCCCGAAGCCGGCCTGGCTCCGGTGCTCAAACCCTATGTCATTGATCGACTGCTGCAACCGTTCGAGGTGGTCTTCTTATGAGTGTCGAGGATCGCTACTTCGAAGGCCTGTTCGCGGGCAATAACGACCCGTGGGGATTTCGCCAGCGCTGGTACGAACAACGCAAACGTCTCGTGACCCTGGCGGCCCTGCCCCGGCCGCACTACCGGGCCATCTTCGAGCCCGGGTGCGCCAACGGTGAACTGAGTGCAGCACTGGCCGAACGCTGCGATCGTTTGTTGTGCTGCGACACCAGCGCCGCCGCAGCCAATCTGGCGCGCACACGGTTGAGTCTGTTCGACCACGCCGAGGTGCGTCACGGGCGCTTGCCGATTGACTGGCCTGAGGAAAAATTCGACCTGATCGTCTTCAGCGAAATCGGCTACTACCTCGATCGACAGGATCTGACAGAGGTCATCCGGCGCATCAGCGATTCATTGACGGCGGACGGGCAATTGCTCGCCTGTCACTGGCGCCCGCCCATCGAAGATTGCCCGCTCAATGCGCGACAGGTTCACGACCTGATTCACGAACAGTTGCACCTGCCGCGATTGGTCCTGCATCAGGAAGCCGATTTCCTGCTGGAAGTCTGGAGCCGCGAACCCCGTTCGGTGGCCGCGCTGGAGGGGTTGCGATGATTGGCATCCTGATTCCTGCGCACAACGAGGAAGAGTGGCTCGATGAATGTCTGCACGCAGCTTTGCGCGCTGGCGGACATCCCATGCTGGCGGGTGAACCGGTGGAAATTCTGGTGGTGCTGGACAGCTGCACCGATCGTTCGGCGCACATCGTCAGCCAGTATCCGGTGCAAGCTTTGAGCATCGAAGCGCGCAATGTCGGCCAGGCGCGAGCCATCGGCGCGCAGCAATTGCTTGAACGCGGTGCGCGCTGGATTTCCTGCTCCGACGCCGACAGCCGGGTCGCCGAGGATTGGCTGGTGGCGCAACTGGGGCTGGGCACCGATGCCGTGTGCGGCACGGTGACCGTTGACCGCTGGCAGGACGGGTTCGATGAAGCGGCGCAGATTCGCTATCACCGCGATTACCGGGCCTGCGAAGGTCACCGGCACATCCATGGCGCCAACCTGGGCGTCAGCGCGCAAGCTTATGTTCGCGCCGGCGGCTTCGAGCCGCTGTCCTGTGATGAGGACGTGCAGCTGGTGCGTCAACTCGAGCGCTCAGGGGCCAGCATCGCCTGGAGCCATCGCCCGCAAGTCATCACCAGCGCCCGTCTGGACAGCCGCGCACGCGGCGGTTTTGGCGACTATCTGCGACAGCTGGCACAGACTGAATAAAAAAAAGCGGATCAGGTTGATCTGTGACGCGACGAACCGCCCGTCTTGAGCAATACTCTGCTGCGCAGCAATCCAGGGTTCGGAGCGCTGCAGGGCTATCCACCAGCCTTCACGGGTCGCACACGCCTGGTATCACCAGCGTTTGGGCGACTGAGGGCGAGACTCAACAAGGACGTATCACTCATGAAACCGTTATCCCTCAGCGAGAGCGGCCTGCCGGCGCAGATCTGGAACAGCGCCCCGCAGCTCGACAATATTCCCGTCATCAACACCCACACTTTGGTCCCGCCCGGTGCCCGCGCAGTGGTCATCGCCCCGCACCCCGGCGATGAAGTGGTGACCTGCGGCGGCCTGCTGCAACTGCTTTCCAGCCTCGGCCATCCCTTGCAACTGCTGTCGATCACCGATGGCAGCGCCAGTCATCCGGGCTCGCGTCAGTGGTCGGAGAAACGCCTGAGCGTGTTCCGCCCGCAGGAAAGCGTCGAAGCCCTGCGCCGTCTGGGCTTGCCGATGCACAGCCTGAAATGGGTGCGCGGCGGTTTCACCGACAAAGCCCTGCTCGACCAGGAAACCCAACTGACCGATTTCATTGCCCGCTACCTGCGCCCCGGCGACGTGGTGTTCAGCACCTGGCGCGAAGACGGCACCACCGATCATGAAGTGGTCGGCCGGGCGAGTGCCAAAGCGGCACAACAGGTTGGCGCCACCTACCACGATGTGCCGGTCTGGGCCTGGCACTGGCCGGAACGGGATCAGGCGCAGATCCCGTGGCATCGCGCACGCAAGCTGCGCCTCGACACCTGGACCGTTGCGCGCAAGAGCCACGCCACCCACGCCTACGCCAGCCAGCTCAATGGCGAACCGGCGATCGGTATCGCGCCGCTGCTGCCCAAGTCGATTCTGGAGCGCATGCGCCTGCCCTACGAAATCGTCTTCGTCGATTGACGATCCGTCGGGCGCGGGCAGCCACTCAAAGTGAACTGCCCGCGCCCGGATCAGTCGCATGAACAGGCAGTCATGATTCAGAGGAGTGAACGTGTCCAGCGATCCCAAGCGTCATGCCGTCGACGCACAGACCTCGACCCCGTCCGCCATCCATCGCCTGCGGGTGCTGACGGTCAATACGCACAAGGGTTTCACCGCGCTCAATCGACGTTTCATCCTTCCGGAGCTGCGCGAAGCGGTGCGCAGCACCTCGGCCGATCTGGTGTTTCTGCAGGAAGTGGTGGGCGAACACGAGCGGCATTCCAGCCGCTACAACGAATGGCCGCAAACCTCGCAGTACGAATTCCTTGCCGACAGCATGTGGAGCGATTTTGCCTACGGCCGCAATGCGGTGTATCCCGATGGCCATCACGGCAACGCCCTGTTGTCGAAATACCCGATCCGCGAATACCGCAACCTCGACGTCTCGATCACCGGCCCGGAACGACGCGGGCTGTTGCACTGCGTTCTGGATGTGCCGGGGCATGCCGAAGTGCATGCCATCTGCGTGCACCTGAGCCTGCTCGAAAGCCATCGGCAATTGCAGTTGCAGCTGCTTTGCCAGTTGCTCGAATCGCTGCCCGACGATGCGCCGGTGATCATCGCCGGTGACTTCAATGACTGGCAGTTGCAAGGCAACGTCGCCCTCGCCCGCCGCGACTACCTGCACGAAGCCTTCGAACGCCATCACGGCCGCCCGGCGAAGACCTACCCCGCGCGTTTCCCGTTGCTGCGACTGGACCGGGTCTACCTGCGCAATGCCAGCAGCCACGACCCGCGGATCCTCGGCAACAAGCCGTGGACGCATCTCTCGGATCATTTGCCGCTGGCGGTTGAAGTGCATTTGTAGCGCGATACTGACAGCTGTCTTCACCCTAAAAGCCATGCGAACCGGTTGCCGCATTCGGTTTCGCAGACCGGCTGTCGGCTATAAAACGTCTCTGCCTCGCGGCTTTCGCAGCCATTGGCTCTACAAACAAGCACTTAGATAAATACGCAAAAACATAAGCTTGCATCACCCGTTTTGACCCGACCACTCATCGTCCAATTTCTTGACGCAGGGGCTCCGGTCTTCTTAGCTCTACCTTACTACCCCCGGAAATACTACTCGGGGCGAACCTCAGGCCACTCGTCAAAACGTGCGGCCTCGGGCTCGCCACGCTCCATTCGGTCGCCCCTCGTTCGGGGTAGGAGAGACGCCAAGGCGAGATACCACATGCGCTAGCAAGGTAGAACTCCATGAAAACCTCACTCACCTCACAAGAGATCAAAGTCACGTTCTGCACCGTTTCAAGTTCTATCTTGCTGTGCTCGTCCATGGAGGCGCAGGCGGGTCCTGTGGCGGACGAGGCGACGCCCTGGTATCGCCAGGACATTCCCGTCATGACCCTCCCCGCCACGGTCGTGACCCCGGGCCCGCAACGGCTGAGCCCACAGCCGGATCTGCGCGGGACAAACCTGATTACCGAAGATCTCGCCCCCTCTGCCTGGGAGCAGCTTTACGGGCCGACGTCCCGCCAGGCGCAAACCGACGTCCTCAGCCCGGGCTTCGCCACGCCCGGCACCGGCGACTTCAAGGGGCCCGCCGTACTGACCCTGAAAAGCAGCAGCGGCCACACCCAGCAGGTCGGCCTGATCGGCGGGGTCAATCAGATTCAGGGCAACAGCAACGGCCTGATCACCAGCCGCGCCCTCGCCGACCCGAACACCGACACCCTCAACCTGCAAGGCCAGAGCCTGGGCGCTTACTACAGCCTGATCGGCCCGCAGGGCTGGCACGTCGACCTGTCGGCCAGTGGCGGCCGGGTCAGCGGTTTCAGCCGTAACGAGCAAGGCGCACGCCTGGCCACCGAGGGCAGCGCAATGACGCTGTCGGTGGAAGGCGGATTCCCGATCGGTCTGGGTGAAAACTGGGTGGTTGAACCGCAGGCGCAATTGATCAACCAGCGCATCACCCTGAACACGCCCTACGCGGGCTCGGGCAACGCTTCTTCCAGCGACATTTCATCGTGGAGCGGCCGGGTCGGTGCACGCTTGAAAGGGAGCTACGATCTGAACGGCCTGCCGGTCGAACCCTACGTGCGCACGAACCTGTGGCACACGGTTTATACCGGCAACACGGTGACGCTGGATCAGGTGGACAAGATCAGTAGCAGCCGCAAATCCTCGACGGTGGAAGTCGGACTGGGGCTGGTGGCGAAAATGACGCCGACAGTGAGTCTGTACGTCAGCGCCGATTACAGCAGCGACGTGGATGACAACGACCTGAACGGGTTGATTGGCAGCCTGGGGGTCCGGATGCGCTGGTGAGCACCCGTCATGATCGTTCCCACGCTCCGCGTGGGAATGCAGCCCGGGACGCTCCGCGTCCCTTCCGGAGCTGGAACGCGGAGCGTCCCTAGAGGCATTCCCACGCGGAGCGTGGGAACGATCTACGTCGTGGCGATCCGTTACGCGCTCGGGCCCTCGGGTTTAAGGATCAACACCGCCAACGGCGGCAAATTCAGTTCCAGCGACAACGCCTGCCCATGACTGGCCACCTCTTCGGTAAACGCCCCGCCCCCGTTGCCATAATTGGAACCCGCATACGTGTCGGCGTCACTGTTGAGCAATTCCTTCCAGCGCCCGGCAAACGGCACGCCCACGCGATAAGACTGACGCGGGACCGGGGTGAAGTTGGCCACCACCAGCACCGGCGTGCCGTCCTTGCTCCAGCGCAACCACGCGTAAACGCTGTTGATCGCATCGTCACCGATCAACCACTGGAAGCCTTGCGGCGCATCGTCCTGCTCGTGCAGCGCCGGCTCTTCGCGGTAGAGCCGGTTGAGGTCGCCGACCAGCTTCTGCACGCCTTTGTGCTCCGAGTATTGCAGCAGATACCAGTCGAGCTGCTGATCGTGATTCCACTCGCGCCACTGGCCGAACTCGCAGCCCATGAACAGCAGCTTCTTGCCCGGATGGGTCCACATGAAACTCAGATAAGCCCGCAGGTTGGCGAATTTCTGCCAACGGTCGCCGGGCATCTTGTCGATCAGCGAATGCTTGCCGTGCACCACTTCGTCGTGGGAAATCGGCAGGATGAAACGCTCGGACCAGGCGTAGACCAGACCGAAACTCAACTCGTTGTGGTGATGGGCGCGGTACACCGGATCCTGCTGGATGTAATGCAGCGAATCATGCATCCAGCCCATGTTCCATTTGTAAGCGAAACCGAGCCCGCCCTGCTGGGTGCTCTGGCTGACGCCCGGCCACGCCGTGGATTCCTCGGCGATCACCAGCGCGCCCGGTGCTTCCAGCGCCACCACATCGTTCAAGTGCCGCAGGAAGTCGATGGCTTCCAGGTTCTCGCGACCGCCATGGCGGTTCGGCACCCACTCGCCAGCCTTGCGCGAATAGTCGCGATAGAGCATCGACGCCACCGCATCGACTCGCAGGCCATCGACGTGGAAATGCTTCAACCAGTGCAGCGCCGACGCCAGCATGTAGCCGTGCACTTCGGTGCGGCCGAGGTTGTAGATCAGCGTGTCCCAATCCTGATGGAAGCCTTCCAGCGGGTTGCCATATTCGTACAGCGCCGTGCCGTCGAACTGCGCCAGACCGTGGGTATCGGTCGGGAAATGCGCCGGCACCCAGTCGAGAATCACACCGATATCAGCCTGATGGCAGGCGTTGATGAACGCCGCGAATTCATCCGGCGTGCCATAACGGGCGCTCGGGGCGAATTGCGACAGCAACTGATAACCCCAGGAACCGCCGAACGGGTGCTCCATGATCGGCATCAGTTCGATATGGGTGAAACCCAGTTCCTTCACATACGGAATCAACCGCTCGGCCAGCTCCGGCCAGGTGTACTGGCGGGCCACTTCGCCGAGGTCGTCGAGTTCGCATTGCCAGGACCCGGCGTGCAATTCATAGATCGACAGCGGCGCATTGTGCTGCTGGCGCTCGCGACGGCCGCTCATCCAGTCCTGATCCTGCCAGTCGATCTGCAACGGCGAGGCGACTTTCGACGCGGTGTCCGGTGGCAGGCTGGTGGCCAGCGCCATCGGGTCAGCCTTGAGCGGCAGGATGCCGTGGGCGCCGAGGATTTCGTATTTGTACAGCTCGCCTGCCTGCAAGCGTGGAATGAACAGCTCCCAGACGCCGGACGGATGTCGCAGGCGCATCGGATGCCGCCGCCCGTCCCAGACGTTGAAATCGCCGACCACCGACACCCGCCGGGCATTCGGCGCCCACACGGCAAAGCGCACGCCGTCGACGCCATCGACGGTTTTCAACTGCGCGCCGAGGCAGCTGCTGAGGTCGCGGTGATTGCCTTCGGCGAACAGATACAAGTCCATTTCACCGAGCAACTGGCCAAAACTGTAGGGATCTTCCGCGACCTGTTCACCACCGGCCCAGCGGGTGCGCAACAGGTACGGCCGTGAGCCTTCGAAATGCCCGACAAACAGCCCCGGCGTTTCGGTAGCCTCCAGCGGACCGAGCTCTTCGCCACTGTTTTTATCGACGACAGAAACACTCAACGCGCCGGGCAGATACGCCCGGATGAACTGCCCGCCGGCGCCATCGCCGTGGGGGCCAAGAATGGAAAACGGGTCGTGATGTTCTGCGCGCACCAAGGCATCAATGTCTTTTGCAGTGGGCAGCAATCTTTCTTTAGCGTGACCCTGTTCCCTGTTCGAGAAACTCATGACTACTCTCCACCAAGATCGGAAAAGGGTTTGAGCCCCGTCAATAACCCATACAGACCGTGCAGCGGCACGGGCAGCCAGGTGGGGCGATTTTCGGCTTCATAGGCCACTTCGTAGGCCGCTTTCTCCAGACCGAACAACGCCAGTGCGGCGTCGGCACCTTCAGGATCTTGCCAGGCATGATCAAGACTAGCTGCCGCTTGGCGATATGCCTGGAGAAATGCTGCCCGGGCTTCACGCAGGTAACGCTCCGTGACCCGCCGACGCGCGGCTTCGGCCTCGGGGCTGTTGTCGACGTTGTGCACATTCAGGGCCATGGCCGCGGCATAGTCGAAGGAGCGCAGCACACCACTGACGTCCTTGTACGGACTGTGCTTGCCTCGGCGCTCGGCCAGTGGCCGCGCCGGTTCGCCTTCGAAGTCGATCAGGTAGGCATCACCCTTGATCACCAGCACCTGCCCCAAATGCAGGTCGCCGTGCACTCGGATCCGCAAGCCGCCAGCGGATTGCTTCGCCAGTTCCTGCACATGGGCAAGGATGGCTTTTTTGTTGTCGAGCAACCGAGCAACAAGCTTCTGATCCGCCGCGTCGAGTTCGCCCTGATGCTGCTTGAGCAGCTTCAGCGCATGCTCGACCTGCGCCGCGACATCCTTGCCGGTCGCCTGCGCATCCTTGGCCGAACTGACCTGCGGCGCGAAGTCCTTGTTGTCGCTTGGCGCGGCCAGCACCTGATGCATCTCCCCCAGACGCTGGCCGAGCATCCCGGCGAAATCCTTCAGTTCACCCAAGGCGTTGTAGTGCTGCGCCTGTTCGGACACGGCATCGGCCAGTTCATCGCGCAGCGCCCGTTCGAGGTTGTTCTGCGTCCATTCCCAGGCGTCGCCCTGATTGCTCAGATAACCCTGCGCAATCATCAGCAGGTTGTCTTCGCCCTTCCCGTCGCGGCGAATCACTGAACCGAGCAGCGGTGAGATATTGGCAAATCCGGCAGCGGTCAGATAAGCGCTCATCTCCAGTTCCGGGTGTACGCCGGACGCGACTTTGCGGATGAGCTTGAGCACCAGGCTGTTGCCGATCACCACCGAACTGTTGGATTGCTCGGCGGACAGATAGCGCACTTCGGATTCCGCGCCGAGACCGAGTTTTTCCAGTTGTGGCGTTGCCTCGAAACGGATCTCGCCCTCACTGGATTCCAGCACCGTACCGCTCTGCATGCCTTGCAACACCGCGCGAATAAACGCTTCAAGACTGAAGGCATCGGTAATCAACCCGACCTGACGAACCCGACGTACGCGCGCCAAGGCCAATTGTTGCGGCAACGCCGGCCCGACCTGATCTTCGGCAATGAAGCCGAACGGCAATTGATAACGGCTGGTCTGCCCGCCGCTCTGCACTTCGATTTCGCTGAACAGCACCGGATGTTGTGCGTCGCCGAAACGCACGCCGTAGGCCAGTTTCACTTGTTCGATGGCGGCGTCCTTGCCAGCGAACCAGCGGCGGTTCTGCAGCCAGCTTGGCAGGATCGCCTGTTCGAGGGTGGCCCGGGACGGTGCTTCGAGCAGTTCTTCCATGCGTTTTTTCAGCACCAGCGTGGTGAAGTCCGGCAGGCTCTGCGCCGGCTCGACGTGCCAGCTCGGCATCTGGTTTTCCGCCGCCAGGCCGAACCAGTAGAAACCGTAGGGCGGCAGGGTCAGCAGAAAACTCAGTTGGCCGATGGGTGGGAACGCGTTACCGCCGAGCATCTCCACCGGCACCATGCCGACGTAGGCCGACAGGTCGAGCTCCACCGCTTGCGCGCTGCGCGACACGTTGGCCACGCACAGAATGATTTCGTGCTTGCCGTCCGGCCCGGTGTATTCGCGGGTGTAGGCCAGCACGCGACGGTTGGCCGGCGACAGCATCTTAAGCGTGCCGCGACCGAACGCCTTGGATTGCTTGCGCACGGTCAGCAGGCGCCGGGTCCAGTTCAGCAGCGAATGCGGGTCGCCGGCCTGGGTTTCGACGTTGACCGACTGATAGCCGTACTGCGGGTCCATGATCGGCGGCAGTACCAGACTGGCCGGATCGGCGCGGGAGAAGCCGCCATTGCGGTCGATCGACCATTGCATCGGTGTACGCACGCCGTCGCGGTCGCCCAGATAGATGTTGTCGCCCATGCCGATTTCATCGCCGTAATACAGGGTCGGCGTGCCGGGCATCGACAGCAGCAGGCTGTTGAGCAGTTCGATGCGGCGGCGGTCGCGTTCCATCAACGGCGCCAGACGCCGGCGAATCCCGAGATTGATCCGAGCGCGACGGTCGGCGGCGTAGTAGTTCCACAGGTAGTCGCGTTCCTTGTCGGTGACCATCTCCAGCGTCAGTTCATCGTGGTTGCGCAGGAAGATCGCCCATTGGCAGTTGGCCGGGATCTCCGGAGTCTGGCGCAGGATGTCGGTGATCGGGAAGCGATCTTCCTGGGCCAGCGCCATGTACATGCGCGGCATCAGCGGGAAGTGAAACGCCATGTGGCATTCATCGCCATTCACGCCCTCGGAGTCGGTGTCGCCGAAGTACAGCTGGGTGTCTTCCGGCCATTGGTTGGCTTCGGCCAGCAACATGCGATCCGGGTAGTTGGCATCGATTTCGGCGCGGATCTGCTTGAGGACGTCGTGGGTTTCCGGAAGGTTTTCGTTGTTGGTGCCGTCGCGCTCGATCAGATACGGAATCGCGTCCAGCCGCAGGCCGTCGATGCCCATGTCCAGCCAGTAACGCATCACCGACAGCACGGCTTTCATGACCTGCGGGTTGTCGAAGTTGAGGTCCGGCTGGTGCGAATAGAAGCGGTGCCAGAAGTACTGGCCGGCCACCGGATCCCAGGTCCAGTTGGACTTTTCGGTGTCGAGGAAAATGATCCGGGTGCCGTCGTATTTCTGGTCGTCATCCGACCACACGTAGAAATCCCGCGCCGCCGAGCCGGGCTTGGCCTTGCGCGCCCGCTGGAACCACGGGTGCTGATCGGAGGTGTGGTTGATGACCAGCTCGGTGATCACCCGCAGGCCACGTTTGTGCGCCTCGGCAATGAATCGCTTGGCATCGGCCATCGTCCCGTAATCGCTGTGCACGCCACGGTATTCGGCGATGTCATAACCGTCGTCGCGGCGTGGCGAGGGGTAGAACGGCAACAGCCAGATGGTGTTGACGCCGAGTTCGGCGATGTAATCGAGTTTGGCGATCAGGCCGGGAAAGTCGCCGATCCCGTCGTTGTTGGAGTCGAAAAAGGATTTGACGTGAACCTGATAGATAACCGCGTCCTTGTACCAGAGCGGATCCTTGATGAAGGTGGCTGCCTTGGGTTTCTTCGCCATGTGAAACTCCTGTTCAATTCGTTGAAGCCAAACCTGCTACTGATCGTTCCCACGCTCCGCGTGGGAATGCATACCGGGACGCTCTGCGTCCCAAAGGCGGACGCAGAGCGTCCATGGCGGCATTCCCACGCAGAGCGTGGGAACGATCAAGGGGAAGTAATGCGCCAGATTCCAAACGGCTGATACGCCGGGTCGATCCGCATGAACTGGTACTTGCCGTGCCAGTCCCAGCGATGGCCGTTCATCAGGTCTTCGCCGTGGGTGGTGGCATCGTCCGGCAGGCCCATTTCCCACAGCGGCAGCTCGAAATTCGCTTCCTGAACGTTATGCGGATCGAGGCTGACGGCCACCAGAATGAAGTTGCTGCCGTCCGCGCTGCGCTTGCCGAAATACAGAATGTTGTCGTTCCAGGCGTTGTAGATCTTCAGGCCCAGATGGCTGTGCAGCGCCGGGTTCTGGCGGCGGATGCGGTTGAGCTGGGCGATCTCGGCAATGATGTTGCCGGGCTGGTTGAAGTCGCGGACGCGGATCTCGTATTTCTCGGAATCGAGGTATTCCTCCTTGCCCGGCACCGGCGCCGATTCGCACAGTTCGAACCCCGAATACATGCCCCAGAGGCCCGAACCCATGGTCGCCAGCGCCGCGCGAATCAGAAATCCGGGACGTCCCGATTCATGCAGGAACGCCGGGTTGATGTCCGGGGTGTTGACGAAGAAATTCGGCCGGTAGCACTCGCGCCACGGCGATTCATTGAGCTCGCTGAAGTAGGTCGCCAGTTCGGTCTTGGTGTTGCGCCAGGTGAAATAGGTGTAGCTCTGGGTGTAACCGACCTTGCCCAGCCGCGCCATCATCGCCGGGGTGGTGAAGGCCTCGGCGAGGAAGATCACTTCCGGGTACAGCGTGCGCACATCGGCGATCAGCCATTGCCAGAACGGCAGCGGCTTGGTGTGCGGGTTGTCGACGCGAAAGATCTTCACGCCCTCCTGCACCCAGCCGACCACGATGTCGCGCAGCTCGACCCACAGGCTCGGAATCGCTTCCGGCGCATAGAAGTCGACGTTGACGATGTCCTGGTATTTCTTCGGCGGGTTCTCGGCGTATTTGATCGTGCCGTCCGGCCGCCAGTTGAACCAGCCCGGATGCTGCTTGAGCCACGGGTGATCCTGGGAACACTGGATCGCGAAGTCGAGGGCGATTTCCAGACCATGGTCAGCAGCAGCGGCCACCAGCCGACGGAAGTCCTCGCGGGTGCCGAGCTGCGAGTGGATCGCTTCGTGACCGCCCTCCTCGCTGCCGATCGCATATGGGCTGCCGGGGTCGTCCGGGCCGGCGGTCAGGGAATTGTTGCGACCCTTGCGATGGCTGCGGCCAATCGGGTGAATCGGCGTGAAGTACAACACGTCGAAGCCCATGTCCTGAATCATCGGCAGGCGCGAGTGCACGTCATTGAAAGTGCCGTGGCGGGCGGGATCGTCGGTGATCGAGCGGGGAAACAGTTCGTACCAACTGGCGAATTCCGCCAGTTCACGTTCAACGTCCACCGGAAATTCCGGACTGAGGCTCAAGTAGGCGCGGTGATCGGCCTCGGCCATCAGTTGCGCACTGCGCGAGTGCAGAAACAACGCGACCTGCTCGGTTTCGAGCAGGCCGGACAATTCGTGGTGCAGGCCGGCCAGTTGTTCGCTCAGCTGACCTTCGCTGCGCTCGGCGGCCTGCTGCACCATGGTGCGCCCCTCTTGCAGTTCGAGGCTGACCGGGACGGCGGCGGTGTGCTTCTTCTCCAGTTCGTACTGAAAGCTGGCGAACTGGTCGATCCACGCTTCGATCAGGAACAGATAGCGGCCCATGCGCTGCGGTTGAAACACACCGCGCCAGCCGTTGTTGCCCTGATCGCTCATGACTTCGGTCTGCCAGGTCTCATCGCCCTCTTCGCGCCAGCGAATGCGCACCGCCAGCTTGTCGTGACCGTCGGCGAACACCTTGCTGGTGACCACGATCTCCCGGCCGGCAATCGCCTTGACGGCAAACTGTCCGCCGTCGAGGGTCGGCGCGGTGTTTTCAATGACGATGCGCGGCAGCAGCAGAGCCTGCGACAGCGGCATGTGCGGGTTGTAGCTCAGTTCGGAGGGTTTTTCAGCAGTCATTGAGCATCTCTCCTTAACGCCCCAAGGACGCTCGTTTGCCTGTTTGGCGGTCACGACCGGGCCTGCGCCCGGCGATGAACTCTCTCAGGTTCCGAGCGACCGTTGCCGGGAAAAGTTCACAGGGATTTGCCCCGCCACAAAATCGGATCGATTTCGCAGTGAAGTGGTCAACCCACTTAAGCACGTCCCACGCCAAGTGCCACACGGAGGTTCACCCGATGACTATTCCGATTCCGGCCGAAACACCTGATCCGAACATCGACAAACCGGTCTTGCCCGAGACCGAACCGCAACCGATCCCCGAGCAAGAACCGCCTGGCACCACGCCACCGCCCAAGGAGGAACCGCCGACGACCATGCCGCCGGTGATTGTCTGATTAGCGTGGGTCGTTGTGGTCCTTCTCGATGCGATCCTTATCCAGATGATCGTTTTCGAAGACTCTGACGATCCTCGGCATCACGCTGAAAATCCCCAACGCCAGCAACGTACTGAGCACCGCCGTCGCCTCGCGCCCCAACCCGGCCGCGACGCCGATGGCGGCGGTCATCCATAAACCGGCGGCGGTGGTCAGGCCTTTGACGTGCCCTTCGTCACCTTCGTGGTTCTTGAGGATGGTGCCGGCGCCGAGAAAGCCGATCCCGGCGATCACACCTTGCATGACCCGGCTCATCGCATCGGCCTGGGAACCGGACAATTGCGGTACCAGCACGAACAACGCCGCGCCAAGGGCTACCAGCATGTGCGTTCGCACCCCGGCAGCCTTGCCCTTGTGCTCGCGCTCGAACCCGAGAATCCCGCCCAATATCGCTGCCATCAGCAGGCGCACGGTGATCCGCGTCAGCTGCGATGCATCGCCGATGTCGGCAAATTCGGCTTGCAGGGTTTCCCACACTTCATGCCACCAGGCGTTCATCGTGCAGTCCTTGTGAAGGGGTTATAGAAGGTGGACAGCGGCGACCATTAATCGGTTGCGTAGAACGATCGGCGGAGCGCGGGCCCTAACGATTCAGATCCCCTGTGAAAAAGGACAGCCCCATGCCCCTTCGTATCGATGAAAGCAATCCGGAATCGAAAGTCTGTTTTTTCACCGTGGAAAATGGTGAAGAGATTCGGATCTGCGACACGCTGGAAGTCAGGACAGATAGCGAAAAAGCCATGTCGTTCGTCGAAGTGGAAGGACGGCGCATCTACGTCACCGAAGCGGAAGCTGATGCATTGACCGTCGCAGGCGCCCGGGATGGACGCAAACACCTGAAGGCCGACGACAGTGATTCGGTGATTTGACTGACCTCGATCAACAACCGGCGCAGGCGTCTGGGATAGGCATCTGCGCCTTGGCCTGCGGGCTGCTTCAAGTTGTCGCAGGCATTGCTTTAAAACTCATCTGATACGCTTTTTATTGAAATACCTGAGTCTGTTATGCAAACAGATCGGCGCTCATAGTTCCCTGGCCTGATGGAGGCTGATGAGCGAACGACCATGAGCGAACGAATCCCCGTCCGAACCGTAGAAGCATCTCCCCAGATAAAAAAAGTACCGGCGCGCCCAATGAAGGCGAAACACGCCACCAGCGATAACCAGATTTTCACCCGCAGCTTCACCGGCCTGTTCCGCACCTTGCGCATGAGTGGCGCGGGTTTCCTGTTCCTGTTGTTTTTCGGCACGGTGTGGCTGAACTGGGGCGGTCGTCAGGCGGTGCTCTGGGACCTTTCCGAAAGCAAGTTCCACATCTTTGGCGCGACCTTCTGGCCGCAGGATTTCATCCTGCTGTCTGCGCTGCTGATCATCGCTGCGTTCGGCTTGTTCGCGATTACCGTGTTCGCCGGCCGGGTCTGGTGTGGCTACACATGCCCGCAGAGTTCGTGGACGTGGATCTTCATGTGGTGCGAGAAGATCACCGAAGGCGAGCGCAATCAGCGGATCAAGCTGCAAGCGGCGCCCTGGAGTCTGAACAAACTGGCGCGGCGCGCGGCCAAGCACACGCTGTGGCTGGCGATCAGCGTGCTGACCGGTCTGACCTTTGTCGGTTACTTCACTCCGATCCGTCCGCTGGCCGAAGAGCTGCTGACCTTGCAGATTGGTGGCGTCAGCCTGTTCTGGGTGCTGTTCTTCACCGCCGCCACCTACATTAACGCCGGCTGGCTGCGTGAGGCGGTGTGCATGCACATGTGCCCGTATGCGCGGTTCCAGAGCGTGATGTTCGACAAGGACACGCTGGCGATTTCCTACGACGTGGCCCGTGGCGAAAACCGTGGCCCGCGCAAACGCGAGGTGAAACCGGCCGAAGCTGGCCTCGGCGATTGCATCGACTGCCAGTTGTGCGTGCAGGTCTGCCCGACCGGCATCGACATCCGCGACGGCCTGCAAATGGAATGCATCGGCTGCGCGGCGTGCATCGACGCCTGCGACTCGATCATGGACAAGATGAATTACGCCCGTGGCCTGATTCGCTATACCTCCGAGCGTGAATTGCATGGTGGCAAGACACACCTGCTGCGCCCGAGACTGATTGGCTACGTCGCGGTGCTGGTGGTGATGATAGGCGCCCTCGCCCTGGCGTTGGTCGAACGGCCGATGGTGTCGCTGGACGTGACCAAGGACCGTGGCCTGTTCCGTGAAAACGGTCAGGGCCAGATCGAAAACATCTACACCCTCAAGGTCATCAACAAGACCCAGCAGCGCCAGGATTACATCCTGACGCTGGTGGACGGGGAAGGCTTCCAGCTGCAAGGCAAGACCGAACTGAGCCTGGCGCCTGGCGAGATCGTCGATGTGCCGGTGTCGGTGGCGATGACCACCGAACGTGCGGCCAGCAGTTCGCAGACCTTGAGCTTCAAGATTGCCGACAGTGATGAGCCAGAGATTTATAGCGTGGCGAAGAGCCGGTTTGTTGCTCCGATGAATCGGTGAGCCGTTAGAATCGCCCCCCTCGCCCCAGCCCTCTCCCAGAGGGAGAGGGAGCCGACCGAGGTGTAATGAGTTGTACATCGACCTGAAATATCGAGTTGATTATGGATTCACAGCAGCACGATCAGGTCGATGTAACTCTGAAGCATCCCACGATCAGTCCCCTCTCCCTCCGGGAGAGGGCTAGGGTGAGGGGCTGATGCCCCTGACCCACCACAAAAACATCAAACACCACGCACCAAGGCCCCCGATGAAACGCTACGAAAAATTCGCCGACGACATCGCTGAACTGATCCGCTCCGGCGTCCTCGGCCCCGGTCAGCGGGTGCCGTCGGTGCGCTACGCAAGCCAGACTTACGGCGTCAGCCCGTCCACGGTATTCCAGGCCTATTACCTGCTGGAACGCCGAGGCCTGATCCGCGCCCGGCCCCGCTCTGGCTACTTCGTCAACACCCACGCCCCGAGCCCATTCTCGGAGCCAGTCATCAGCAGCCAGGTCAACGAGTCCACCAAGGTCGACGTCAGCGAACTGGTGTTCTCTGTGCTCGAGTCGATCAAGGACCCGAGCACCGTGCCGTTCGGCTCAGCGTTCCCCAGCCCGACCCTGTTCCCGCTGCAACGCCTGTCCCGCTCACTGGCCAGCGCCGCCCGGGAAATGGACCCGCGCATGGTGGTCACCGACATGTCGCCGGGCAACCCGCAACTGCGGCGGCAGATCGCCCTGCGCTACATGGTCGGCGGCCTGATGCTGCCGATGGAAGAACTGCTGATCACCAACGGCGCCCTCGAGGCCCTGAACCTGTGCCTGCAAGCGGTCACCGAACCCGGCGATCTGGTGGCCATCGAAGCCCCGGCGTTTTACGCCAGCCTGCAAGTGCTCGAACGCCTGAAACTCAAAGCCGTGGAAATCCCCGTGCACCCGCGCGACGGCATCGACCTCGGCGTGCTCGCCCAGACACTCGAGCGGCACCCGATCAAGGCGTGCTGGTGCATGACCAGTTTCCAGAACCCGATGGGCGCGACCATGCCCGAGGCCAAGAAACAGGAACTGGTGGAACTGCTGAAACAGCATCAGGTGCCGCTGATCGAAGACGACGTCTACGCCGAACTCTATTACGGCCAGCAGGCGCCGAAACCGGCCAAGGCCTTCGACACCGAAGGTCTGGTGATGCATTGCGGCTCGTTCGCCAAAAGCCTGGCCCCCGGCTACCGTATCGGCTGGGTCGCCGCCGGCCGTTACGCGCAGAAAATCGAACGGTTGAAACTGATGACCTCGCTGTGCGCTTCGATGCCGGCCCAAGCAGCCATCGCCGACTACCTGCAACACGGCGGCTACGACCGCCATCTGCGCAAACTGCGCTACGCCCTCGAAGAACAGCAAAGCGCCATGCTCGCCGCCATCGCCCGCTACTTCCCTGCACAGACGCGTGTGAGCCAACCGGCCGGCGGTTACTTCCTGTGGCTGGAACTGCCACCGCAGATGGATTCGTTGAAGTTGTTTCAGATGGCGTTGGCACAGGGGATCAGCATTGCGCCGGGGCCGATTTTTTCGCCGACCCAAAGATTCAGGAATTGCATTCGTTTGAACTACGGCAGCCCGTGGACCGAGGATGCGGAGAAGGCAATGGAGACGTTGGGGCGGATTGTGCGGTCGTTCTGACAATCACTTTCCGTGTTGATCGTTCCCACGTCGAGGCGTCGAACCGTCCGCGTGGGAATGCCTCAAGGGACGCTCCGCGTTCCAGCTCTCGAATGGGACGCGGAGCGTCCCGGGCTGCATTCCCACGCGGAGCGTGGGAACGATCATAGAGGTTTAGCGCCCGCCGCCGAGATCGACAAAAGTCCCCGTCGCATACGAAGCCTTGTCCGACAGCAACCACACAATCGCCTCCGCCACTTCATCCGGCCGCCCGCCCCGGGCCATCGGAATCGCCGACTCCAGCTTGCTGACCCGATCCGGGTCGCCGCTCAACGCGTGGAAATCGGTATAGATGTAACCCGGACGCACCGCATTCACCCGAATCCCCTCGCCCGCCACTTCCTTGGACAGACCGATGGTGAACGTATCCAGCGCGCCTTTGGACGCTGCGTAATCGACGTACTCATTGGGTGAGCCCAGCCGCGCAGCAACCGAGGAGACGTTGACGATGCTGCCGCCCTGCCCGCCATGTTTTGGCGACATGCGCAGGATCGCGTGCTTGGCGCAGAGGATCGGTGCCAGGACGTTGGTTTTCATGATTTTGAGGATGCGGAATTCGGACATTTCGTCGACCCGGGATTTTTGCCCCACGGTGCCGGCGTTGTTGACCAGGGCGGTGACCCGGCCCAGTTCGCTGTCGACCCGATTGAACAGCGCGATCACTTCGTCTTCGATACTGACATCGGCACGGACCGCAATGGCCGTGGCGCCGCGTTCACGCACCTGATCGAGCACGTGGTGAGCGGCCTGTTCGTCCGTCTGGTAATTGATGCAGATCCGGTAGCCTTGCTCGGCAGCCAACAACGCAGTGGCGGCGCCGATTCCACGACCGCCGCCGGTGATCACAATGACTTTATCCATGCTGGCCTTTCCCCCGATGCACACGTAACAGTCGGGGCAAGAATAACCGTCATTGCAGGGTTTTGCATGACCTGCGATTAGCGGCTCAGCTCACCGCCAATGGTTTGCCGCGCACGATGTCCTGCAGGAAGCGATCCGCCGGCATCGGGTGACCGAGCAGATAACCTTGCAGCGAATCGCAGCCCAGTTGCGTCAGGAAATCCTGCTGCGAATCGGTCTCCACACCTTCAGCCACGATGCGCAGGCCCAGCGCCTGACCGAGGGCGACGATCGCCGAGACGATGGCCGCGTCATCGCTGTCGTGCTCCAGATCGCGGACAAAACCGCGATCGATCTTCAGCTCGTTGGCCGGCAGACGCTTGAGGTACATCAGGCTCGAATAACCGGTGCCGAAGTCGTCGATGGACAGGTCGACGCCCATGTCGGACAGCTCCTGCAACACCGTCATGCTCGCGTCGGCGTCGCTCATGGCGGTAGTTTCGGTGATTTCCAGGGTCAGGCTGTTGGCCGGCAGATGGTGAGTCGCCAGGGCTTTGGCGACGCTGCGCACCAGCCCTGTATGGCAGAACTGCAACGCCGACAGGTTCACCGCGATCCGCCAGTCGGTGTAGCCCAGCACATACCACTCGCGCATCTGCCGGCAGGCTTCGTTGAGCACCCACTCGCCAATCGGAATGATCAGCCCGGTCTTCTCCGCCAGATCGATGAACTTGTCCGGCATCAGCATGCCGTGGGTCGGGTGTTCCCAGCGCAACAGCGCCTCGGCACCGACCGGACGACCATCGGCCGCATGGAATTTGGGTTGGTAATGCAGGCTGAACTCGCCGTGCTCAAGCGCCGCCCGCAAGTCCTGCAGCAATTGCAGCTGCTTGCGGGCGTTGCTGTTCATCGAGGCGTCGAAGAAGCTGTAGCCGTTCTTGCCGCCGCCCTTGGCGTGGTACATCGCGGCGTCGGCGTTCATCAGCAGTTCCTGGGCGCTCTGGCCGTTGCCCGGGTACAGGGCGATGCCGACGCTGGCGGAAATCTGCAGCTCATGTTCGGCGACCCGGAACGACTGCGCGATCAGGCCGACCTGACGCGCCGCCAGGCCCAGCGCATCGTTGGGCTCGGTCAGGCGCACCAGCAGGACAAACTCATCGCCGCCGATCCGCGCCAGCGTGTCGAGACTGCGCAAATCTTCACGCAGACGTATTCCCACTTCGCGCAGTAACAGGTCGCCCATGTGGTGACCGAAAGCGTCGTTGACCGGTTTGAAGCCGTCCAGATCGATGAACATCAGCGCAAAACAGCCGCCCTGCTCGTTGACCTTTTTCATCGCCTGATTGATCCGGTCGTCCAGCAGCATGCGGTTCGGCAGGCCGGTCAGGGTGTCGTGCAGGGCCAGTTGGGTGAGTTCGCGGTTGGCCACGGTCAACGAATGGGCCAGATCAGCCGTGCGGGCTTCGAGGCGCGCGTCGAGAATCGAGGTCAGCAGCGCGATGGCCAGCACCGCCAGCGTGGTGATCAGCACCAGATTGTCGAGGCCGTTGCCGTTCAGGCCGCTGAGTGCCGCACCGCAAAAGCTGCCATCGGGAAACCGCGCCGCCGCCATGCCGGTGTAGTGCATGCCGACAATCGCCACGCCCATGACAATCGCCGCCCCGGCACGGAACAACCGCACGTAAGGCGACTGCTGACGCAGACGAAAGGCGATCCACAACGCTGCCGCCGACGCGCCGACGGCGATCAACAGCGAGGCGCCGAACAGTGTCGGATCGTAGTCGATGCCCGGCTGCATGCGCATCGCGGCCATGCCGGTGTAGTGCATGGCGCTGATGCCGGCGCCCATGATCAACGCGCCAAAGGCCAGTTGCCAGGCCGGCAGTTTCGGCTGGCTGACCAGCCACAGGGCAAAACCGCAGGACAGCACGGCGATCAGCAATGAGAGCGCCGTGATTGAAATGTCGTAACCGAGACTGATCGGCAACTTGAACGCCAGCATGCCAATGAAGTGCATCGACCAGACGCCGATGCCCATGGCAAACGCGCCGCCGGCCGTCCATAAATGCACGGCACGGCCCTTGGCGGTGGCAATGCGCCCGGTGAGATCGAGCGCGGTGTAGGAAGCGAGGATCGCCACACACAGCGAAATGAAAACCAGCGTGAAGGAATAGCTACCGATGAGCATGAGAATTCTCGTGACCACCCCGCCGTACTGCGTCCGTTCTCAGCGGGGCCAAATGCGCCGATTGTACTGATTGCACAAAAGAACGCACTGACAAAGTAATCAAATGGCCATCAACCCGATGAAACGCTTGTTTGATCGTCTTACAAGGCTCTGGCACGGCAATCGGGATTGAACATCTTTCCGGTGTGAGCAGCAGAACTCGAGCATTTAAGGAAAGCACCGAGCAGGCTCGGAAGTACGTGCCGTGTGCGTTTTTATTCTGATGGAAGCCCCCCGAAGTTAAGACCGTTTATCGGAATGGCCCTGCTACCTGTAAGTTCTGACAGTTGTGCGCGGTCGTCACTGGATATCTGATAACTCATCGGCCCATTACTCGCCCACAGAGGGATCAGTCCATGCCTAGCTCAACGCCCCCTTCGCAATCCACGTTGGTACTGTATCCGGCACGTATTTCACTTGCGACCGCTCCCATAATCGGGGCTCACTACGGTGTACTCCGGGCTATCTACGATTTGATGCCCAAGGGCTGTGAGGTAGTGGTTGACGCGTTTTGGGGGCAACAGCAAGGTGACGAAGTTCGTTTAAACCTGAACGGCCAGACCAATATCGCCCGTGCCACGACTCAGGGAACCAGTGATTCGGTCAAGCTTTACATTCTCCATGGCCTGCTAATTCCAGGCATCGTCAATCGATTGACCTACACCGTGATGCGCGGCAGTTCAAACCAGGGAACCTCTGAGCCACCTGTAGAAATCATTTATAACAAGGAGGGACCCGGTAAACAGGACGTCACACCCGGCGACGGTGCAAATTCTTCTTTGAAGCTGCTGCTGCCGAAAGAAATCACGGACGGTGTCGGTCCGGGATTCACCGGAGCCATCGTGTGTGTGGAATATGCATGGTGCCGTGCGCATGACCGTATTCGGCTCAATTGTAATGGCCATGATGTATTTCACACGGTCACTGAAAATCAGGCCCCGCCTCCACCCGCTCATGGTTCAGCCACTCCCACCCGGATCTGCTTCAAAGTCACCAGCGCCGATTTGAAAGACGATCCTGAGTTCATGTTTTCCTTTACGGTAAATGATCAACTCAAAAATGGTCCGGATTCTGATGCACCATGGTCAGCCGTCGAGAAAGTAGTTGTAGATCAGGCGGGCACACTGCTGGCAGCGCCTATCCCTCGAGAAATCCCCAGTGATACGAGCGATGACAAAACCACCATCAGTTTGAAGAAACTGGGAGCCAACCCGCTATCTCTGATCATTTTGACGCAACACCAACGTTTTGAGGCGGGTGACACAATCAAAGCGAAATACATCACCCGATTAGATGGCGTGCCGGATGAAATAACCGATGCAACTGGCGTTGTGGAAGAGGATGAACTGGGGCAGAAAAAGGCCTGCGTACTCAAGATTCCAAACGAGAAAGTCATCCCCAAAAGTACTGCACTGATGACCTACGAGTTGTTCAGAAATAACGTTTCGCAGGGGACTTCCAGAATCGCATCGGCAATTGTCGAAGCCTTTGTACCGCTGTCCGTTGACACTTCACTACTTCGGCTGAAGGGGTTAAAGGTCGTAGGCTCTTACCTAGGGACACCGAATGGTGTTGACGCAATTGATACCACCGCAACACGACTCCCGGTTGGTGGTGTTGAACCGTACACGTTCGAATCAACCTCCAATGCGTTTCAAGCAGCGGCTGATGGCAAGGTGACTGCCGTGTGGAATGGTACAGGCGAGATCGTCATACGTGACAAGGTTGGCAGTGAAGTCAGATACTCCGCGCATGCTGAGAATATCCATGCACTCCGTGTCTTCCATGGCGGATACCCGTGGACTTACCCGAAATATTCGGCTTGGATCAATCAGAATGGACATTTTGGGCTGACCGCCAACTTACGTGCAGTATTGCAACGGTGCTATTCATACCCATGGATCAAATGGGATCAACCTCAGCATCCCGAAGCCTGGACAGGCGCCGCTGCGGGCGAAGTTTACAATGACACGTCGAAAACTTTTTATACCGCGGACATTAACTCAAGCAAAGACTATGGGCTGGGTTTTTATAAAGTGCCTGCGATACCGGATACGGGATCGATGGGTGCGATGGGAATCGAGGAGCAAGATCAGGACATGTCGATTATTCAAGCACCTTTGCCAGAGTAAACCTCAAGGTCAGAGGAGTAACCCAAGCAGCGGTAGACCAATCTTCAATGGTCTACCGCAAAAGGCAGGGTGCCTGCTACATCCTGATAACAGCCCTGAGGGAGGTCAGATCACTGCACGCTATTCGCCGGGGTTTCCAGCTGCCCGTCCCAACCACCGCCCAACGCCGCGATCAACTGCACACTGGCGATCAAACGGCTCTGCAGGATATTCAGGACAGTGCGTTCATTGCTCAGCGCCGTCGCCTGAACCACCACCACATCGAGATAAGCAATCACTCCGGCCTTGTACTGGTTTTCGGTCAGGCGCAACGAATCCCGTGCTGCATCAAGGGCTTCCTGGCGCACGGCCGCTTCGTCTTCGTACACCTTCAACTGCACCAGATAGTTTTCCACTTCGCGGAAGCCATCGAGCACGGTCTGGCGGTATTTGGCCACGGTCTGGTCGTACACCGCTTCGGTGCGATCGACCTCAGCGGAGCGGATGCCGCCGTCGAACAGCGGCAGGGTCATTTTCGGCCCGACCGACCAGAAGCGGTTCGGCAGGCTGATCAGGTTCTGTGAGGTACTGCTGCTGTAGCCGCCGCTCATGCTCAGGCTGAAGTCCGGGTAGTACGCAGCCTTGGCCACGCCGATGTTGGCGTTGGCGGCGATCACCGAACGCTCGGCCGAGGCGATGTCCGGGCGGCGCTCGAGCAACTGCGACGGCAGGCTCAGCGGGATCTGCGGGAGCTTGGGAATGTCCTGAGTCTCGGCAATATTGAATTCGGCAGGCGGCTGACCGGTCAACACCGCGATGGCGTTTTCGAACTGCGCCCGTTGCCAGATCAGGTCCACCAGATCGCCTTGGGTGGTTTTCAGCTGGGTCTGCGCCTGCGCCACCGCGTCCCGCCCGGAAACCCCGGCGTTGTACTGGTTCATGGTCATTTTCAGCGAGCGCTCGTAAGCGGCCACTGTCGATTCGAGCAAACGTTTCTGCTGATCGATGACCCGCAATTGCAGGTAGTTCTGCACCAGCTCCGATTGCTGGCTCAAACGCATTGCCGCCAGATCGGCGTAGCTCGCCTGAGCGCTGGCCTCATTGGCTTCCAGGCCACGGCGCAACTTGCCCCAGACATCCGCTTCCCAACTCACGCCCAGCTGCGCGTTGTAAGTGTCACGGATACCGCTGGAGGAACTGCTCAGGCTCGAACTGCTGCTGCCTGTGCCTTGGCTGGAGCGAGTCTTGCCGGCGCTCAGATCGACGCTCGGATAAAACGCTCCGCGCGCGCTGCGCACCAAGGCCTGGGCCTGACGGTACTGTGCTTCGGACTGGGCGACGGTCTGGTTGGAACTGTTGAGTTTCTCGATCAGCTCGTTGAGCTGGCGGTCGCCATACAGCTCCCACCAGGCACCGCGCGCCAGGGAATCGCTCGGGTTGGCCTGACGCCAGCCTTCGGCTTCCTTGTACTGGGCGATTTCGGCGGTCTGCGGGCGCTGGTAGTCCGGGCCGACGGCGCAGGCACTGAGCATCGCCACGCACAGCGACAGGCTCAGCAGACGCGAGCCGCGAACGGTAGCCAGATTGATAAGCGAACGGTCAGTCATAGCGGAGTTTCCAGAGCGGCATCGGTGCGCACGCCACGCCATTTGTTGAAACGATGGCGCAGCTTGTCGAGATAGAGGTAAACCACAGGCGTGGTGTAAAGGGTCAGCACCTGGCTGAAAACCAGCCCGCCGATGATGGTCAGGCCCAGCGGCTGGCGCATTTCCGCGCCTTCGGCCCGGCTCAGCAGCAACGGCAAGGCGCCAAGGATCGCCGCCAGCGTGGTCATCAGGATCGGCCGCAAGCGTTGCAGACAGGCGCTGCGGATCGATTCCAGCGGCGCCATGCCTTGATGACGTTCAAGTTGCAGCGCCAGGTCGATCATCAGGATCGCGTTCTTCTTCACCACGCCGATCAGCAGGAACAATCCGAGCAGCGAGATCAGGCTGAACTCGCCGCCCAGCACGTAGATCGACAGCAACGCGCCGACCCCGGCCGACGGCAGCGTCGACAGGATCGTCAGCGGGTGAATGTAGCTTTCATACAGCACGCCCAGCACCAGATACACCGCCAGCAGCGCGCCAAGGATCATGAACGGCTGGCTCTTCTGGGTGGCGGCGAACGCATCGGCGGTGCCGGCCATTTTCACGATCACGTCTTCCGGCAGGCCAAGTTTGGCAATCGCCCGCTCGATGGCGGCGCTGCCCTGCTCCACCGTCACACCTTCGGCCATGTCGAAGGAAATGCTCTCGGAGGCGAACTGGCCTTCGTGGCTGACCCGGTCGTCTTCCAGGCTGTTTTCATAATGAGCGAAGGTCGACAACGGAATCCGCGCACCGTCAGCCGTGATCACCTGAACCTGCTTGAGCGTCACCGGATCCTGGGCGTATTTCGGATTGACCTCCATCACCACCTGATACTGGTTGAGGCTGTCGTAGATCGTGGAAATCTGCCGCTGGCTGTAAGCGTTGTTGAGCACCGCCGTGACCATTTCCATGTCCACGCCCAGGCGTTTGGCCTGATCGCGGTCGACGATCAGTGTCACCTGTTGCGCACCCGCCCCTTCGCGGGCGTCGATCGCGGTCAGCTCGGGCAAGGCCCGCAGCGCGGTGACCACTTTCGGGTACCACTCGCGCAAGGCGCCCAGATCACCACTTTGCAGAATGTAGCTGTACTGCGAAGTGGTCTGCTCGCGACCTCCGCCGAATTGCAGGTCCTGGTCGGCCATCAGCATCAACTGCGCACCGGCCACCTTGGGCATTTCCTTGCGCAGGCGCTCGATGACTTTCTGCGCCGACAGATTGCGCTCCTTGATCGGTTTCAGGCGTACCAGCATGAACGCGTTGTTGGTGCCGTTGGTGCCACCGATGAACCCGGCGACACTCTCGACCGCTTCGTCCTTGAGCACGGCGCGGCGGAAAATCTCCATTTTCGGCTGCATCACGCTGAACGACAGACCGTCGTCACCGCGCACAAAACCGATCAACTGGCCGGTGTCCTGCTGCGGCATGAAGGTTTTCGGCACCACCACATAGAGAGCGACGTTTACCCCGACGGTGATGATCAGGCTCAGCAACGTCAGGCGACGGTGGCGCAACACCCAGTCGAGGCTGGTGGCGTACTTGCCGACCATCCAGTCGTTGGTGCGGCGGCTCCAGCGTTGCAGGCGGTTTTCCTCGCCCGGTGTATGAGGTTTGAGCCAGCGGGCGCAGAGCATCGGGGTCAGCGTCAGGGAAACCACCAGCGACACCACGATGGCCGCGGCCAGGGTGATGGAAAACTCGCGGAACAGACTTTCGATGATCCCGCCCATGAACAGGATCGACAGGAACACCGCCACCAGCGAGACGTTCATCGACAGCAAAGTAAACCCGACTTCCTTGGCCCCGAGGTACGCGGCCTTCATCGGTTTGACGCCTTCGTCGATGTGCCGGGAAATGTTCTCCAGCACCACGATGGCGTCGTCCACCACCAGCCCGGTGGCGAGAATCAGCGCCATCAGCGACAGGTTGTTCAGCGAGAAGCCGTAGAGGTACATCACCGCAAAGGTGCCGACCAGCGACACCGGCACCGCCAGCGTCGGAATCAGGGACGCGCGGAAGTTACCGAGGAACAGGAACACCACCAGAATCACCAGCGCCACGGCGATCAGCAGGGTCATTTCCGCTTCGTGCAAAGTGGCCTTGATCACCGGCGAACGGTCCATGGCCAGGTTCAGTTTGACGCTGGCCGGCAGCACCGCCTGCAACGCCGGCAACTGCGCCTTGATCTCGTTGACCGTCTCGATGATGTTGGCGCCGGCCTGGCGGTTGATCACCAGCAGCACCGCGGCGTCATCGTTGAAGAAACCGCTGTTGTAGCGGTCTTCCACGCCGTCGCTGACCTTGGCCACGTCTTTCAGGCGCAGGGCCGCGCCGCCGTTGTAGTGGATGATCAGCGATTCGTAATCCTTGGCCTTCTCCAACTGGTCGTTGGCCTGGATCTGCCACAGACGCTGGTCGTCCTCGACCGAACCCTTTGGCCGGCGCACGTTGGCTTCGGCGATGGTCTTGCGCACATCGTCGAGCGCCACGCCGTACTGGTTCAGCGCCTGGGGTTCGAGTTCAATGCGCACCGCTGGCAACGAGCTGCCGCCGATCTGCACTTCGCCGACGCCCTGCACCTGGGACAGGCTCTGGGACAGTATGGTCGACGCCAGGTCATAGAGCTGGCCTTTTTCCAGCACATCCGAAGTCAGCGACAGCACCATGATCGGTGCCTGCGACGGGTTGACCTTCTTGTAGGTCGGCATGCTGCGCATCCCGCTCGGCAGCAGATTGCGAGAGGCGTTGATCGCCGCCTGCACTTCCCGCGCCGCGCCGTTGATGTCGCGGTCGAGATCGAATTGCAGAATCACCCGGGTCGAGCCCTGGCTGGAGCGGCTGCTCATGGTGTTGACGCCGGCGATGGCGCCGAACGAGCGCTCCAGAGGCGTGGCTACGGTGGACGCCATGACTTCCGGACTGGCGCCGGGCAGGCTCGCCTGCACCACGATCACCGGGAAGTCCATTTGCGGCAGCGGCGACACCGGCAGCAGACCGAAGCTCACACCGCCCAGCAGCATGATCGCCAGGCTCAGGAGCATGGTCGCCACCGGGCGCTTGATGAAAGGACCGGACAGGTTCATGGCTGTTCCACCGGCTCCACGGCCGAAGGAGCACGGCCCCAGCGCCGGCCGAGACGATCGAAGTACAGGTAGATCACCGGCGTGGTGAACAGCGTCAGCACCTGACTCACCAGCAACCCGCCGACCATCACCAGACCCAGTGGTTGACGCAATTCAGCGCCGGAACCGGTAGCCAGCATCAACGGCACCGCACCAAACAGCGCAGCCAGCGTGGTCATCAGAATCGGCCGGAAGCGCAACAGCGCCGCCTGATAAATCGCCTGCTCCGGCGCCATACCCTGAGTGCGTTCGGCGTCGAGGGCGAAGTCGATCATCATGATCGCGTTCTTCTTCACGATACCGATCAGCAGGATGATGCCGATGATCGCGATCATCCCCAGGTCATTGCCACTGAGCAGCAACGCCAGCAACGCCCCGACCGCCGCCGACGGCAAGGTCGAGAGGATGGTGATCGGGTGAATATAGCTCTCGTAAAGCACGCCGAGCACGATGTACATGGTCACCACCGCCGCCAGAATCAGCAGCAAGGTGCTCGACAACGATGCCTGGAACGCTTCGGCCGCGCCCTGGAACTGGGTCTGCACGCCGATTGGCATGCCGATGTCCTTTTGCACCTGCTCGATGATGTCCACCGCATGCCCCAGCGCCACGCCGGGCGCGAGGTTGAACGACATCATCACCGCCGGGAACTGGCCGATGTGGGTGATCGCCAGTTGTGCCTGCCGTTCCTCGACGTGGGCCAGACTCGACAACCGCACCTGCCCGCCATCGGTGGTCTTGACGTGAATCTGATCCAGCGCCTGCGGACCGATCTTCTCCCCGGCCTGAGCCTGCAGCACCACGCGGTACTGGCTGGCCTGGGTGTAGATGGTCGAGATCTGTCGCTGACCGAACGCGTCGTACAGCGCATCAGTGATGTTCGACACCGACACACCCAGCCTTGAAGCGGCGTCGCGGTCGATCACCAGGAACACCTGCAAGCCTTTGTCCTGCAAGTCGCTGGCGACGTCGGTCAGTTCCGGACGCTGGGCCAGGGCCTCGACCAGACGGCCGCTCCACAGGCTGAGCAATTCGGAATCCGGCGACGACATGCTGAACTGGTACTGCGTACGGCTGACGCGGTCTTCGATGGTCAGGTCCTGCACCGGCTGCATGAACAGGCGGATGCCGACAAGCTTGTCCAGTTGCGGTTGCAGGCGGGCAATCACTTCGGTCGCCGTCAGATCACGCTGGCCATGGGGCTTGAGGTTGATCAGCAACCGGCCGCTGTTGAGCGTGGCGTTGTCACCGTCGACACCGATGTAAGACGAAAGGCTTTCGACCGCCGGATCTTCGAGAATCACCTTGGCCAGCGCCTGCTGGCGCTCGCCCATGGCGGCGAAGGAAATCGACTGCGGTGCTTCGGAAATGCCCTGGATCACCCCGGTGTCCTGCACCGGGAAGAAGCCCTTGGGCACCACCATATAAAGGAACACGGTCAGGGCCAGTGTGCCGATAGCCACCAGCAGGGTCAGCGGCTGGTGCTTGAGCACCCACTGCAACTTACGCCCGTAAGCGGCGATCATCCAGTCGATGAACGCGCCACTGGCGCGGTAGAAACGGCCCTGTTCATGTGGCTCAGGCTCACGTTTGAGCAGACGCGCGCACATCATCGGCGTCAGGGTCAGCGAGACCACCAGGGAAATCAGGATCGCCACTGCCAGGGTGATGGCGAATTCGCGGAACAACCGCCCTACCACGTCAGCCATGAACAGCAGCGGAATCAGTACCGCGATCAGCGACAGGGTCAGGGAAATCAGGGTGAATCCGATCTGCTTCGCGCCCTTGAGCGCCGCCTGCATCGGGCTGTCGCCCTCCTCGATGAAACGCGCGATGTTTTCCAGCATCACGATCGCATCGTCGACCACGAAACCGGTGGCGATGGTCAATGCCATCAGCGTCAGGTTGTTGACCGAGAAGCCAGCAAGGTACATCACGCCAAACGTACCGATTAGCGACAGCGGCACGGCCACCGACGGAATGATCGTCGCACTGGCACGCCGCAGGAACAGGAACGTCACCATCACCACCAGAGCGATGGCGATCAGCAGTTCATGTTGCACGTCGGTGACCGAGGCACGAATGGTCTGGGTGCGGTCGGTCAGCACGACCACGTCGAGACCGGCCGGCAGGTTGTCGGTGATGCTCGGCAGCAGTGCCTTGATCCGGTCGACCACCTCTATCACGTTGGCGCCCGGCTGACGCTGGATGTTCAGCAGCACGGCCTGATTCTGGTTGGCCCACGCCGCCAGACGCTCGTTCTCGGCGCCGTCGACGATCTGTGCGACATCCTTGAGCCGCAGCGGCGCGCCGTTAGCGTAGGCCAGGATCAGGTTGGCGTAATCCTTGGGCGAGGTCAGCTGGTCGTTGGCGTCGAGCATCGACACCCGGGTCGGGCCGTCAAAGTTACCCTTGGGCTGGTTGACGTTGGACGCGCTGATCAGCGTGCGCACGTCCGACAGGTTCAGGCCGTTGGCCGCAAGCGCCTCCGGGTTGACCTTGATCCGCACCGCCTGACGCTGGCCGCCGGCAATGCTGACCATGCCGACGCCGCTGATCTGGGCGATCTTCTGCGCCATGCGCGTATCGACCAGGTCATTGAGTTTGGGCAGCAGCATGGTTTTCGAGGTGATGGCCAGGGTCAGCACCGGGGTGTCCGCCGGGTTGACCTTGTTGTACACCGGTGGCGCCGGCAAGTCGGTCGGCAACAGGTTGGTCGCAGCGTTGATCGCGGCCTGCACCTGCTGTTCGGCGACGTCCATGTTGATGTCGAGGCTGAAACGCAGGGTCAGCACCGACGCGCCGCCGGAACTGGTCGAGGCCATTTGCGTGAGGCCCGGCATCTGCCCGAACTGACGTTCCAGCGGCGCGGTGACGGCGCTGGTCATCACGTCCGGACTGGCGCCCGGATACAGGGTCATGACCCGGATGGTCGGGTAATCGACCTGCGGCAAGGCCGAGACCGGCAGCAGGCGATAAGCGATCAGACCGGCCAGAACGATGGCCAGCATGCTCAGCGTGGTGGCGACCGGGCGGAGGATGAACAGACGCGAAATGTTCATGCGCCCTTCTTGGCCTTGTCAGTGACGGTGGCGTCAGGCGCGGTGGCGGCGGACTTGCCTTGCAGGTGTTCGGTCGGGGTGGTCGGCACATCCTTGCTGTCGTTGACCACTTCCACTTCGCTGCCTTCCTTCAGACGGTCAGTGCCTTCCAGCACCACGCGGTCGCCGGCGGCCAGGCCTTCGGTGATCACGGTGTTTTCACCATCGCTGGCGCCGATCTTCAATTGGCGGATGGTGACTTTCTTGTCGCCGTCCAGCGCGTAGACAAAGGTGCCGTTGGTGCCGAACTGAATGGCGGCCGACGGAGCCAGCACCACACCTTTCAGGGTGTCAGCCAGCAAATGAACGTTGACGAACTGGTTGGGGAACAGCGACTGATCGCGGTTCTCGTATCGCGCCTTGAATTTCAGGGTGCCGGTGGTCACGTCGATCTGGTTGTCGAGGCTTTGCAGTACACCGGTGGCTTGCAGTTTGGTGTCGCCACGATCCCAGGCCTCGGCCGGCAGTTTGGCGCCGCTGCGGTAGCGGGCGAGTACGGTTTCCAGGCTGTTTTCCGGCAAGGTGAAGGCGACGCTGATCGGCTGGGTCTGGGTGATGACTGCGAGGAACGTGGTGTCGTTGGCCGCTACGAGGTTGCCAACGTCGAGCTGACGCAGGCCGACGCGACCGGCAATCGGTGCGCGGATCTTGGTGAATTCGAGATTGAGCTTGGCGTCGTTGACCGCCGCCTGATTGGTTTTCACGGTGCCGAGGTATTGGCCGACCAGCGCTTCAGCGGTGTCCAGCGTCTGCTTGGCGATGCTGTCTTCCTTGTAAAGACCGCGATAACGCTCCACATCGACCTGGGCATTCTTCAACTGCGCCTGATTCTGCAGCAAGGTGCCTTCAGCCTGGAGCAAGGCGTTCTGGTACGGGCGCGGGTCGATCTCCGCCAGCAGGTCGCCGGCCTTGACCATCTGCCCTTCCTCGAAATAGATCTTCACCAGCTCGCCGCCGACCCGACTGCGCACATTGATGGTGTTGAGCGCCGTCACCGTGCCCAGCGCCTTGTAGTACAGCGGGAAGTCCCCGGTGACTGCCGGCGCCACGCGCACCGGAATCGGCCCGCCCGCCCCGCCAAAGCCCGGACGCATCATCCCCGAACGACCGGTGTGACCGGCCTGCGCCTTCTCGCCGCCCTCCTTGTGGGTCGAAGCGGCGGGCCAGAATTTCCAGCACAGACCGGCAATGACCAGCAGGACAAGCAGGCTCAACAGCCAGCGACGGGAGTTACGTGAGGAGGATTGCATGGAGTGATTAACCATTGGGCGCGTGGGCTTCTTTTACGGGAGGCTGAACGATAAGCACTGGTGGGGATTTAGCAAAGCAGCTTTACCGGCAATTTACCTTCCACTTACGTTTCAAGGTGTGAGGCAAAACACTGATACACAAATGAAAACGGCCTGGACAGGGCCAGGCCGTTAACAATTGTAAAGCGCTTGTTTCAGAACACTTATTTCAATACAGCAAGTGCCGCATCGTAGTTAGGCTCTTCCGCAATTTCCTTGACCAGTTCGCTGTGCAGGACGTTGTCGTTTTCGTCCAGTACAACCACCGCACGGGCAGTCAGGCCTTTCAGCGGGCCGTCAGCGATGGCCACACCGTAGTTCTCGATGAACTCGGCGCCGCGCAGGGTCGACAGGTTTTGTACGTTTTCCAAGCCTTCGGCGCCGCAGAAGCGAGCCTGGGCGAATGGCAGGTCAGCCGAGATGCACAGCACAACAGTGTTGCTGATGTCGTTGGCCTGAGCGTTGAACTTGCGCACGGAGGTGGCGCAGGTCGGGGTGTCGACGCTTGGGAAGATGTTCAGCACTTTGCGCTTGCCGGCGAAGTCTTTCAGGGTGACGTCGGACAGATTGCCGGCTACCAGGGAAAAGGCTGGCGCCTTGGAACCGGCTTGTGGCAGTTGGCCGTTGACTTGAACCGGGTTGCCTTTGAGAGTGACTTGAGCCATGAACGGAGTCCTTCTTAACGTTGTTGGGAAAGCATGCAAGAGGCGGAAGTTAACCACGAAATTGTCCGACGACCTATGCCTGAACCGAAATTGTCATGTGCTGGCACCTGAAACTGGATACACATTCTCCAGTCTCCCCACATTCCTGCTCTCAAAGAGGGTGATGCTTGTTAAAACGCGAGTCTGCATCTTTTCTTTAACGACCTGTCGATTCAGACCCCGGCCGTTCGACTAAGCCATGAATCCCTCACCTATCTGCGGAGAAACACCATGCGCTTCATGATCATTGTCAAAGCCAGCCACGACTCCGAAGCCGGCGTGATGCCCAGCGAGCAATTGCTGACCGACATGGGCAACTACAACGAACAGTTGGCCAAGGCCGGCATCCTGGTTTCTGCCGACGGCCTGCACCCGAGCAGCAAAGGCGCCCGTGTGCGCTTCAGCGGCGAAAACCGCAGCGTGATTGACGGCCCGTTCGCCGAGACCAAGGAGCTGATCGCCGGTTACTGGATCTGGGACGTTAAGTCGAAAGAAGAAGCCATCGAATGGGTCAAGCGTTGCCCGAATCCCATGCCGGGCACTGAATCGGAAATCGAGATTCGCCAGGTGTTCAGCCCGGAAGACTTCGGCGCCGAGTTCACCCCGGAACTGCGTGAGCAGGAAGAACGCATCCGCGAACAAGCCAAGAAACACTGAATAACGAAAATTTGCGCAGGATCACTTTCGTGCACAAAGCAACGTGATCCTGCGCACAAAACCAAAGAATTAACCCCTTAGACTGGCTAACCCCCGATTAACTGCTAGCGTCAACAGACATGTCCTACAGGCTTGATAAGAAAGGGATTACGTCGTAACGGCCTAGAGAGTGCCGAGTCGTCCACTGAGCCACCAGGGAACCGGGGAATCATGTCCAAGCACAACAGGATCAACGTCTTGTGGTCGGCGAGCGTGCTGACGTCAGTCTTCAGCGGCCGTTCGAAAACGCTGATCAAAGCCGCCGGTTACGGCGTGATGAGCATGTTCGTCAGCTGCGGCGTCGGTGCTCAGGATTTCACCGCCAGCACGGACAACGCCAAAGCCATCACCGAGTGCGTCCAGCCCAGGACCGCTCCCTCCTGGTCACTGACCCAGTATGACGACCAGAGCAGATCAACGTTGCTCGACCCGGTCCATTCAAAACCATAAACGGAGTGCTTCATGGTCAAGCCTTGCGTTGTCCGCCCGTTGCTGGCGCTGTGCATGATCGGCAGTCCGCTGGTGTACGCGGCTGAAGGTGGCGTCGGTCGGCCGATCACCGGCCAGCAGGTTTTCTCCAGTGCCGGCGTGGTTCCGCCGGCGCCGGGCTGGGTGATGTCCGTGACCAGCATCTGGTACGACGGCGAGATCAAGGGCAGTGGCGGCGCGCCGATTTCCGGTGAGGTCAGCGCCGGGATCAAGATGAAAGTCTCCTACACCATGGCCAACCTCACTCACGTCTGGGACACCGGCAAAGGCCAATGGAATTACGCCTCGGCCATCGGTGTTCCGGTGCAGTACACCGACATCGATGCCGCCGTCACCGGCCCGCGCGGTCGCACCCTCGGCACCAGCGATTCCGGCACACAGTTCGCCGATGCGCTGATCACGCCGATTGCCGCCGGTTACCACTTCGACGAGCTCAACCACATCGCGTTTTCGCTGCCGATCTACGTGCCGACCGGCGCCTATAACGATGATCGTCTGGCCAACGCCGGGCAGAACAACTACACGTTCATGCCCACCGTGGCGTTCTCTCACCTGGACGGCAAGGGTGGCGAATTCACCCTCTCCGGCAACCTGCAGTTCTACACCGAGAACAAGGCCACCGATTACCGCACCGGCGACATCTTCACCCTTGAAGCCTTGTGGACCCACGGTTTCGGCAACGGCTGGAACGCCGGGCTGGTCGCCGGTTACGTCCAGCAGATCAGCGACGACAAGGGCGACACCGCCGACACCCTCAACGGCTTTCGCGGGCGCTCGGTGGGCGCCGGCCCGACTGTCGGCTGGAGCGGCAAGTTCGCCGATGCGCAGGCCAGCGTCAGCGCGCGCTGGGTGCCGGAGTTCGACACCAAGAACCGGCCTGAAGGCAACGGCGTCGCCGTCAACCTGACCCTGGCGTTTTTCTAGACCGCGGCCGGCCTCCTTTATAGCCGGCCATTCGATCCTCACGTGTCGAGAAGGGAAGCTACATGACTGCACTGACCGACCTCAACGCCCTGCAAGCCAGCATCGCCGAAGCGGTGCTCGGCCAGGATCAGGTGATCCGGCAGATCCTGCTCGGCCTGTTGGCCAACGGGCATCTGCTGCTGGAAAGCCTGCCGGGGCTGGCCAAGACCCGCACGGTCAAGGCGCTGGCCAAACACTTGGACGCGAAGATGAGCCGCATCCAGTTCACCCCCGACCTGCTGCCCTCGGACATCACCGGTGCCGAGGTGCTGCATCAGGTCGAGGGCAAGAACGAGATCCGCTTCCAGCCCGGCCCGCTGTTCGGCAATTTGATTCTGGCCGACGAGATCAACCGCGCGCCGGCCAAGGTGCAGGCCGCGTTGCTCGAAGCCATGGAAGAACGGCAGATCACCGTGGCCGGCAACAGCCATGCGCTGCCGGAGTTGTTCATTGTGGTCGCCACTCAGAACCCGATCGAGCAGGAAGGCACCTACCCGCTGCCTGAAGCGCAGATGGACCGGTTTCTGATGAAAGTCCTGCTCGATTACCCCAGCGCCGAAAACGAAAGCCAGGTGCTGCGACTGTTGCGCGCCGAGGAGTTTGCCCAAGGCGCCAACACCGCGCCAACCAAGGGTTTCGAGCTGGCGCAGGACGTGATCTTCGCCGCGCGCAAAGAGGTCAGCGCGGTGCACGTCTCCCCCGCCATCGACCGCTATCTGATCGACCTGATCAACGCCACCCGCCATCCGGCGGACTACGACGAAGACCTCGCCCGCTGGATCGCCATCGGCGCCAGCCCGCGAGGCGGCATTGGCCTGGATCGCTGCGCCCGCGCCGATGCGTGGTTGCAGGGCCAGGATTTCGTTTCGCCGGACAACGTACGCGCCGTGGTGCATCCGGTGTTGCGGCATCGCCTGCAACTGAGCTACGACGCGGTGGCCGACGGCGTCAGTGCCGATCAGGTGCTGGACCGGATCCTCGACAAAGTCGCCATTCCGGCCTGAGGTCTGTTATGGAAACCGCCGACGGGCTGGTCTATGTCTCTCTCGCGCAATTGATGGCGCTGGAATTCAAGGCCCGTGACCTGAGTTTTCTCGCCCGCCAGCCACAGGGCAGCATCCTTGCCGGCAATCACGCTTCGCGCCTGCGTGGCCGGGGTTTGAACTTCGATGAGTTGCGCCGTTATCAGCCGGGTGATGACCTGCGCCACCTCGACTGGCGCGCTTCGCTGCGCACCGGCAAACCGGTGGTGCGCACCTTTACCGAAGAGCGCGACCGCCCGGCGCTGATCGTGGTCGATCAGCGCATGTCGATGTTCTTCGGCTCGCAACGCAGCTTCAAATCCGCCGTCGCCGCCGAACTCGGCGCGCTGGCGGCGTGGATGGTGTTCCATGCCGGCGACCGGGTTGGTGGGCTGGTGTTCAACGATCAACGCATCGACAGCGTCGCGCCGCTGCGCAGCCGCAAACGGGTCGAGGCGCTGCTGAGCCGCATCGCCCAACAGAATCAGGCGCTGAATGCCGGCAACCCGGACGCCGAAGACGAGGATCAACTGGACAAGGCCTTGCAGCGTTGCCTCGCGGTGGCCGGGCATGATCATCTGATCTGCATCGTCAGTGATTTCGCCGGCGCCGGCGAGCGCACCTTGCAATTGATGCGGCAACTGGCGGCGCACAACGACGTGATCGCCCTGCAAGTCTACGACCCTATGGCGCTGAAATTGCCAAGCGACGGCCGGCTGTTGGTAACCCAGGGCCAGTTGCAGGTAGAGCTGGCGGTCGAGAAACGCAGCGTGCACCAGCCATTGGGGGATTTCCTCGGTGGCCGGCTCAAGGACGTCGCCACCCTGCTGCGCCGCAGTCAGGTGCCGCTGATGATGTTCAGCACCGCCGAAGAGGCGCATCAGCAATTACGTGCCGAGCTTGGTAAATCCACGGGTTCGAGGCGATGAATCCGAACGTTCCGGACATCGGACAGCTCAAGGAGCTGGGCCTGCCTGCGCCGGTGAGCTACGCACCACAGACCTGGGGTTGGTGGGTGTTACTGGCGGTGTTGGTGCTGGCCGCGGTGCTGATTGGTGTGCGGCGTTATCGGCAATGGCGACGGGATGCTTATCGGCGCGAAGGCCTGGCGCGTCTGGCGCAATTGCGTAGCCGCAGTGATGACTTGAATGCGTTGCGCGAATTGCCGGAACTGCTCAAGCGCGTGGCGTTTTCGATGCCGAACTGCAATGTCGTACCTGTGGGAGCGGGCTTGCTCGCGAAGGCGTCAGGCCAGTCAATGAATGTATTGGATGGAATGCCCTCATCGCGAGCAGGCTCGCTCCCACAGGATCCGGCGGCGCTCGAAGGACTGGATTGGCAAGCCTTCTTGCAGCGGCACTGCAAAAAGCCGCTGCCGGCGGATTTGAGCGAACAACTCGCGCAACTCGCCTACGCCCCGGACGACATCTTGCGCGCCCTGCCCGCGCCGCAGCGCCTGGCGCTGTTCGATACCTGCCAGCATTGGGTGGAGCGTCATCATGTGGCAGCTTGATTACCCGTGGCTGTTGCTCCTGCTGCCGCTGCCCTGGCTGGCCTACCGTTACCTGCCCGCCTACCAGGAAGCGCGCAGCGCCGTGCGGGTGCCGTTCTTCGGCGCCATGAGCCGCGCCGTCGGCGAAACACCGGCCAGTACCGGCACCCGCAACAATCACTGGCAGCTGTGGCTGAGTGTGCTGGTGTGGGCCCTGTTGCTGGTCGCCGCCGCCCGCCCGGTGTTCGTCGAAAAACCCATCGAACGCCAGCAACCGGTGCGCGACCTGATGCTCGCGATCGACCTCTCGCAGTCGATGGAAACCGAAGATTTCACTAACGCCGCCGGCCAGAAAATCAATCGCCTGGCCGCCGTCAAAGAGGTCGTGCAAGGCTTCATCGACAAGCGCAAGGACGATCGCCTCGGCCTGATCGTGTTCGGCAGCGGTGCTTATCCGCAGTCGCCGCTAACCCTCGATCACGCCAGCCTGTCCCTGTTGCTGGAGGACACCGGCATCGGCATGGCCGGCCCCAACACTGCGATTGGCGATGCGATCGGTCTGAGCCTGAAGCTGCTGGACAAGGCTCATGAACAGGAAAAAGTCCTGATCTTGCTCACCGACGGCAACGACACCAGCAGCGCCATCACCCCCGACCATGCCGCCGACATGGCTGCCGCCAAAGGCGTGGTGATTCATACCATCGGCATTGGCGACCCCAGCGCCTCCGGTGAGGCCAAGGTCAATCTGCAAAGCCTGCAACAGATCGCCCAGGCCACCGGCGGCCAGTTCTTCCGCGCCGAAGACCGCACCGCGCTGGATCAGGTCTACAGTACCCTCGACCGGCTCACGCCGCATCAAGTGAAAACCCTCAGCCATCAACCTCAGCGTGAATTGTTTTACTGGCCGCTGGGCGTGGCTCTGGTGTTGCTGACCCTGTATCACCTCGGCGCGCTGCTGCGCCCAAGGCTGGCGGTTGCACGTCAGCGGCAGGAGGCCTGAGATGGAGATCAATCTCGGCGACTTCCACTTCTTGCGCCCGTTGTGGCTGCTGCTCGCACTGTTCGCGGCGCTGCTGCCGTTGATCTGGCAACGCAGCCGCGATTTGCAGCGGCGCCTGCGCGGCAACATCGCCGAGCATCTGCTGCCGCACCTGCTGGTCACCCCGCAGGATCACCAGCGCCTGCGCCCGGTGCATTTGCTGTGTGCGTTGCTGGTGCTGGGCGCCGTGGCGGCCGCCGGGCCGACCTGGGAGCAGGATCGGCCGGACTTTCTGGAGAATCGTGCGCCGCTGATCGTGGCTGTCGACCTGTCGCCGTCGATGGATGCCAGCGACGTACCGCCCACTCGGCTTGAAGCCGCCAAACACACCCTGCACGACCTGATCCAGCGCCGCGCCGGTGCGCGCACCGCGTTGATCGCCTACGCCGGCAGCGCGCACCTGGTGCTGCCGGCGACCGATGATCCGGCGTTGCTCGACAGTTTCATTCAGGCTCTGGGCACCGGGCTGATCGACAAACCGGGCAAGAATGTCGGTGCGGTGATCGATCAAGCCAAACGTCTGCTGGAGGCCGAGAAAACCCCGGGCAGCCTGCTGTTGATCACTGACGGCGCCGACACTGCGCAGCTCGATGGACTGGGCAAACAGTTGCAGGACACCGGGTTGCAAGTGCTGGTGCTCGCGGTGGGCAATCAGGACGGCGGGTTGATTCAGGATGCGAGCGGCCAGCCGCGCACCGACAGCAACGGTCGCCCGGTATTGGGCAGTTTCGATCCGGCGGCGATCAAGCAACTGGCCTCGGCACTCGATGCGCCGCTGGGTAGCCTGACCCTGACGAACGACGATCTCGACTGGGTCGAACTGCACGCGCAACAACACTTTCACAGCGCCAGCGCCGAACAGCAGGAATTGCACTGGAAAGACGCCGGATACTGGCTGTGCTGGCCGTTGTTGCTGTTGGCGCTGTTCAGCGTGCGCAGGGGCTGGAGCGTGAACTGGATGCCGGCGCTGGCGTTGGCCGTGGGCCTCGGCTGGCCGTCAGCGCCGGCGCAGGCCAATGCCCTGACCGACGCGTTCTTCACCCGCGACCAGCAAGGGCGCTGGGCCTTCGAGCATGAGCACTTCCCGCAAGCGGCGGCGCTGTTTGTCGATCCGTACTGGAAAGGCGTCGCGGCTTATCACGCCGCCGATTTCGATCTGGCGCTGGCGACCTTCGCCCGGCTGGACACGCCACAAGCGTATTTCTATCTGGGCAACATCTACGTGCGCCGTTTCAAGTTCGATCAAGCCATCGCGGCCTATCAGCAGGCGTTGAAGCTGCAACCACAATTCCCCGAAGCCACGGCCAACCTGACGCTGGCCATCGCCCTGCAAAAAGACACCGAAAGCGCCGAACAGAACGCCCCCGAAACCAAACCGGACGAGGTCAAGTTCGACAAGACACCGGGCAAGGGCCAAAGCAAAGCCGTGACCACCGAACAGGCGACGTCGGATGCGCTGTGGCTGCAGAACCTCACCACCTCACCGGCGAAATTTCTCCGGCAGAAATTCAGCCTGCAGGATCAGGCGGAGGCCCGGCCATGAACCGCGTCGCGCCCATCGCCAGCAGGCTGGCTCCCACAGAATATCTGCGGTGCATGAAGGTCCCTTGTGGGAGCCAGCCTGCTGGCGATAGCGTTCGCTCAATCAGCAAAAATCTCGGCACGTTGCTGTTGTCTTTCCTGCTTGGCTTGAGTGCCCTCGCGGCCGAACCGCAACTGCGCGTTCAGGCCCACCTGCAACCCGCCGACGGCATCAAGGTCGGCGGTCTGGTGGAGCTGCAACTCGATGTGCTTACCGACACCTGGTTCACCAGCGCCGCCACCCTGCCCGAGCTGAAGCTCGACGGCGCGCTGGTGATGCCACCGGACGGTCAGGCCCAACATCTGAACCAGACCATCGACGGCCAGGCCTTCAGCGGCCTGCGCTACAGCTACCTGATTACGCCCAATGCCGCCCGGACCTTCGACATTCCGGCGCTGACCGTAAGCACCACACCCGGCCAGGCCACCGCTGAAATCAGTGCCCGTAGCCAGCCACTGCAATTCAGCGCCGCCCTGCCACCCGGCTTCAACCCCGGAGAAACCCCGCTGGTGGCCACCGGGCTGCGCCTCAGCCAGACCGTCACCCGGTCGGCCACGCCGCTTAAGGTCGGCGACAGCCTCACCCGCCAGTTAACCCTGCAAGCCGACGGCGCACTGGCCATGGCCCTGCCGGTGCCTGCGCTGAGCGAAGTCAAAGGCCTGAGCCGCTATGTGAAGACGCCGCAAGTCAGCAGCCTCGATGACGGACGCGGCGATATTCTCGGCGGTCAGCGCATCGACAGCGTCAGCTATCGCGTCGACACAGCCGGGGCCTACACCCTGCCGGCCATCGACGTGAAATGGTGGGATTCGCGCACGCAACAGATCCGCACCGCACAAGTCCCGGCAGTCACCTTCGAGGCCAGTGCCAACAATGCCTACAAACCGGTGTTCTCGATCACCGAGGACCTGCGCCAGCTCGGCCAGAATCATCGCCTGCACTTGTCGACCCAGGGATTCATCTGGCTCGCCGTGCTGGTCGCACTGGGCGTACTCGGTTATCTCGGCCGACCTGCGTTCAGCCGTGCGCGCCGTCAATGGCAGCAGCGCCAGCTCGCGCGGCAACAGGCCCGCCAGCAATCGGCCGACTTCGCGTGGCAACAGGTCGCCGGGCAACTGGCCGGGCAACCGCCGCAGCTGACGGCCCTTTACCTGTGGCTGCGGCGTTGCGGTCTGGGCCTGAAACTGACCCACGCCGGGCCGCGCCTGCAAGGACTGTTGCGCAGCCTTTACGGGCGCGATCCGGCCGCTGGGCAGGCACTGGGTCAGCTGCGTCAATCGTTGTCTACGCTTCACAGTCAGGCCGAACAGCAGCAGGCCCGCCCGGCCCCGGCCCTGCGCCCGCTCAACCCCGTTCACGAGAAGGATTTCCCATGACGAACCCGATGCTGCACCGCCAACGTTTCGGTCTGGCCCTGTTGTTCGGCCTCGCATTGCCGCTGCTGGCGCAGGCCAGCGAACCGCTGCCGTCGTGGAACGACAGTCCGGCGAAAAAGCACATCATCGAGTTCGTCGAGGCGGTCACCGATCAGTCCGGCAAGGACTTCGTCAAACCCGCCGAACGCATTGCCGTGTTCGACAACGACGGCACGTTGTGGAGCGAGCAACCGGCGTATTTCGAGCTGCTGTTCGCCTTCGACGAGGTCAAGCGCACCGCCGCGCAGCACCCGGAATGGAAGACCACACAGCCTTTCAAAGCCGTGATCGAGAACGATCACAAGGCGCTGGCCGCCGCCGGCATGGACGGCATCCTGAAGATCTTCGCCGCCACCCACACCGGCATGACCACCGAAGCGTTCGATGACTACGCGAAAACCTGGCTGACCCAGGCCCGCCATCCGAAAACCGGCAAGCCGTACACCGAAATGATCTTCCAGCCGATGCTGGAAATGCTCGACTACCTGCGCAGCCAGGACTTCAAGACCTACATCGTTTCCGGCGGCGACACCGGCTTCATGCGCGCCTTCGCCGAGAAGGTCTACGGCATCCCGCCGGAACAGGTGATCGGCACCACCTTCGTGACCGCATTCGAATACAAGGACGGCAAGGCCTCGATCGTGCGCACCGCCAAACTGGCGCACAACGACGATGGCCCGGGCAAACCGGTGAGCATCGATTCGGTGATCGGGCGTCGGCCGATTCTCGCCTTCGGCAATTCCGACGGCGACCTGCAGATGCTCCAGTGGACCGCCGCCGGTCCCGGCAAACGCTTCATGGGTCTGGTGCATCACACCGACGCCAAACGCGAATGGGCCTACGACCGCCAATCCGATATCGGGCGCCTGGACAAGGCCCTCGACGAAGCGAATTCCCGAGGCTGGACCGTGGTGGACATGGCGAGCGACTGGCGCCGGATCTACCCGTTCGATCCGCCCGTAACCGAGCAAGTGAAGTAACAGGAAATACGTTTGTCGTGCACCCCACCCCCGCGCTAAAGGAGCAAGTCAGATGACTCGCATACGCAAGTGGATACCCAGGCTCGCCCTGGTGGCGACTTCAGTCATGGCCCTGTCGGCAACTGCCTCAGCGGCCGATAAACCCAACATTCTGGTGATCTTCGGCGACGATATCGGCCAGACCAACATCAGTGCCTACTCGATGGGCGTGGTCGGCTACAAGACGCCGAACATCGACCGGATCGCCAAGGAAGGCATGATGTTCACCGACTACTATGCGGAGAACAGTTGCACCGCCGGACGATCCACCTTCATCACCGGCCAGACAGCGCTGCGCACCGGCCTGTCCAAGGTCGGGATGCCGGGTGTACCGGTCGGTTTGCAGGCCCGTGACGTGACCATCGCCCAGGCGCTGAAGGCCCACGGTTATGCAACCGGCCAGTTCGGCAAGAACCACCTCGGTGACAAAGACGAATACCTGCCCACCAACCATGGCTTCGACGAATTCTTCGGCAATCTCTATCACCTGAATGCTGAAGAAGAGCCGGAACGCCCTTACTGGCCCAAGGATGATGCCGAGTTCGTCAAGGCCGCGTCTCCCCGTGGCGTGATCCACAGCTTTGCCGACGGCAAGATCGAAGACACCGGCGCCTTGAACAAAAAGCGCATGGAAACCATCGACGATGAAACCACCGCCGCCGCGCAGGCGTTCATCGAGAAACAGGCCAAGGCCGACAAACCGTTCTTCGTCTGGATGAACACCACTCGCATGCACGCCTTCACGCATGTGCGTGAGTCCATGCAGGGCCAGAGCGGCATGCCCGGCAACGAGTATGCAGACGGCATGCTCGAACACGACGGCGACGTGGGCAAGCTCCTCAAGACCCTCGATGACCTGAAGATCACCGACAACACGATCGTGGTCTACACCACCGACAACGGCCCGAACCAGTGGTCCTGGCCGGATGCGGCCACCACGCCGTTCCGCAACGAGAAAAACTCCAACTGGGAAGGCGCCTATCGGGTGCCGGCAATGATCCGTTGGCCGGGCAAGGTCAAGGCCGGTGAAGTGTCGACGCAGATGTTCTCCGGTCTGGACTGGTTCCCTACCTTGCTCGCGGCCGTGGGCGATCTCGACATCAAGGATCGCCTGCTCAAGGGCGCAGACGTCGGCGGGAAGAACTTCAAGGTGCATCTGGACGGTTTCAACCAGCTGGACTACCTGACCGGCAAGACCGACAAGAGCGCGCGTAACGAGTTCTACTACTTCAACGATGACGGTGAACTGGTGAGCATGCGTTACAACGACTGGAAGTTTGTCTTCTGCGAGCAGCGTGCACCGGGCGGCTTCAAGGTCTGGAGCGAACCGTTCACGTGCCTGCGCGTACCGAAGATTTTCAATCTGCGCATGGACCCGTACGAACGCGCCGACGTGGTCTCCGACCAATACTTCGACTGGCTGGCGAAAAACGACTACCTGATCTTCCAGGGTATAAGCCGATCCGCCAAGTTCCTGCAAACCTTCGTCGATTACCCGCCAAGCCAACGTCCGGCGAGCTTCAGCATCGACCAGGTTCGCGAGGCAGTGGACAAGAAAATTGCCGAGAAAATGAAAGCGACCAACTAAAAACTGCGTGACCGCCGCTCGCCTTCGTTGGCGAGCGGCACTGTTTTCGGCTTGTGACCGAGGTGACTTCAATCGCGAGCAGGCTCGCTCCCACAGGGGATTTGTGGTGTAAACAATTCCATTGTGGGAGCGAGCCTGCTCGCGATGAGGCCGACACAGTCACAGCAACTTTCAAACTGGAACAAGGCAGTCGCAATGTCCTCACGTGTCGCCAGCAAATCCCCGGCCCAGCCCGTCCCGCACACCGCCACGGCGGCGTTGCTGATCCCCGCCCTGCTCTTGTGCATCTCCGGCGCTGCGGCGCTGGTTTACCAGGTGCTGTGGATCAAGCAGCTGTCGCTGGTGGTCGGGGTCGAGGTCTATGCGATCACCACCGGTATCAGCGCCTTCTTCGCCGGGCTCGCACTCGGTGGCTGGTGGTTCGGGCGCTGGGCGGATCGGCTGAAGCAGCCGGTGTTGCTGTATGCCGGGCTGGAAGTGCTGGTGGCGGTGCTGGGCGTCGGCGCGACCTTTGCCATGAGCGTGGCGGCCGGCCCGTTTGCCTGGCTGCAGAATCATGTCGGGCTGCTGGCCTGGCTGTTGCCGTTCCTTCTGGTGGGCGCTCCGGCGGTGTTAATGGGCGGCACGTTGCCGGTGCTGGTGCGCTCGCTGGCGGCCAGTCCGGGCAAGGCCGGCGGTCAGTTGTACGCGGCGAACACCCTGGGCGCGATTGCCGGCACGTTGCTCGCGGCATTCCTGCTGATCGCCACCCTCGGCGTGCGCGGCAGTGCGCTGGCCGCCGCGATGCTCAACCTGCTGGCCGCCGCCGGAGCGCTGGGCTGGCAGCGCCTACGTCCGATGTCGGTCGAGGCGCCGGTCAAACATCCTGCGGAAAAGGCGCCGGATCGCACCGCCCTGTGGCTGTATTCCATCGCCGGTGGCGTGGCCCTCGGCTACGAAGTGGTGTGGTCGCAGTCGATCGTGCAGTTCATGAGTACTCGCACCTACGCGTTCGCCGTGGTGCTGGCGACGTATCTGGCCGGGCTGTTTCTGGGCAGCGCCCTGCTCGCCCGCCGGGTCGAACGGATTCGTGATCCGTGGGGCGTGTTCGGCCTGCTGATTGCCGGCGCGGGGTTGATCGCCCTGCTGGAAATCGCCGTGCTCGGTCGCTGGCTGGTGATCGCCCAGAGCCAGGCGGAAATCTGGCTGCTGACCCAGGGCGCCAGTGAACTGGCCGGCATGAGCGCGCGCTTTGCCGTGGCGGCGCTGGCCATCGTGTTTGTCCCGACGTTGCTGCTGGGCGCGGCATTTCCGCTGGCGCTGCGCTTGAGTGTCGGGCAGGAGCGCATCGGTCGCGATGTCGGCGCGGTGGTGGCGTTCAACACCCTGGGCGGAATTGTCGGGGTGATGCTCTGCGGTTTCGTGCTGATCCCGCTGCTGGGGCTGGTGCGCACGCTGGGCCTGCTGGCGATCATCGCCGCCGGCATCGGCTGGTTCGCCGTGCGCAAGGGCCATGGCGTGAAGAAAGGCCGGCGTCAGGCCGTGGTCGCGCTCGGGCTGTTGTCGGTGGCACTGGCGGTGCTGACGCCCGTGAACAAACTCGCCAGCCTGCTGCCCGGTGCGCGCAACGGCACATTGGTGTTCTACGAGGAAGGACGCGGCGGCACGGTGGCGGTGATCAGCCAGGGCACAGGCCGCAATGCCTTCCAACGTTTGTACATTCAGGGTGTGTCGAACACCGGCGATGCCATGCCGTCGCTACGCTATATGAGGATTCAGGCGCTGCTGCCGCTGTTGATCCACAACGGCGAACCGCGCTCGGCGCTGGTGATCGGTTTCGGCACCGGCATCACCGCCGGCGCGCTGCTGCGTTATCCGGGGCTGGAACACCGCGTGGTCGCCGAACTGCTGCCGGCGGTGGTCAAGGCCGCGCCGCTGTTCAAGGGCAACTTCAACGCCGCCAGTGACCCCGGCGTCGATGTGCGTCTGCGCGACGGTCGTCAGGAACTGCTGCGCAGTCCGCAGACCTACGACCTGATCACCCTCGAACCACCGCCGCCCTCCGCCGCCGGCGTGGTGAACCTGTATTCCCGCGACTTCTACCAACTGGCCGCCAGCCGCCTGGAAAAACAGGGTCTGGTCGCGCAATGGCTGCCGCTGCCGACCCAGAACATCGACGACTCGCGCTCGCTGGTGCGCAGCTTCCTCGACGTGTTCCCGTACGCGACGCTGTGGACCAGCGAGTTCCACGAAATGCTGCTGGTGGGTTCACTGACGCCTATCGAACTGGACGCCGGGAAAATCACCCAGCGCCTGCAACAGGACAGCGTACGCGGCGCCTTGCAGGACGTCGGCATCGGCTCGGCGGCGGCACTGCTGTCGACCTGGGTCACCGACCGCTCCGGGCTGGAACGCTTTGCCGCCGACGCACCGGCAGTGACCGACGACCAGCCGCGCATCGAGTACGCGCCGTGGGTTCGCACCAAGGAAATCACCCGCGTGCTGCCGGCGCTGCTGGACCTGTACGTCGCGCCACCGCTGGTGAACGCCGATGCCGGGTTCGACGAGCGCATGCAAGCCCACCGCCAGCGCCTGATGCAGTTCTATCGCGCCAGCCTGCATGCCTACGACGGCGACCGCGATGCCTGGGGCCGGGACATCCGCGAGGTGATGCGTGGGGATGGCGGCAATCCGTATTTCCGCTGGTTCGTCGGCGACTGAGCGAGACACGAGGACTTTTCGACGCGAAACAGGTAGGGTGCGCAACATCACAATGCCACCACTGGATCGCGTCGCGGTTTTTATGGAGTTGTCATCGCAATGAGTTGCTGGACCGTCCTTGGCCTGTCGGCCGACGCCGATGTGCGCACGATCAAACGCCAATATGCCGTCCTGCTCAAACAGACCCGCCCCGACGATGACCCCGAGGGTTTCCAGCGGCTGCGCGATGCCTATGAGCAGGCGTTGGCGTACAAGGAATGGCAGCAGTATCACGAGCAGAATCAGGACGAAGAGCAGGAACAGGGTATTGAAGAATCCTGGGACCTGAGCGGCCTGACCGTGGTCGAGGTCGATGCCCTGCAACTGGCGACCCGTTCGCTGGACGGGCTCAGCGTTGAAGAGCTGAATCATCGCCATGCCGTCACCCTCGAACAGGGTTGCGCGCATTTCTTCGAAGACACGGTGCTGCATCATTGCATTGAACACCCTGAGACTTCGCAGACGCTGGTGGACTGGGCCATCCCGACCTTCTTCTGGTTCAGCGCCTGGCAACGCCTGGAGCTGGACGAAATATCGATCGACCTGTTGCTGGATCAACAACGCGCGCGCATTGCGCAACCGATGCGCGACGCCCTCGAACGGGAAGACGTCGACGGATTTCTCCAGGCCTATGCCCGCTGCGCGGATTTCAACTGGCTGGCGATTGAACAACATCGGCAATGGTTCAACCGTGCCCTGAGCCATTTGCTGCTGGATGCGCCGGTCTGGTCTCCCGAGATTTTCGAACGGGTGCGCAGCGGTCAAGGCTGGCACGGCAGCACGGGCAATCCCTGCCCTAACGGCGAATGGCAACGCCTGCTGGCTCGCCAGAATGCGCCGTTTTTTGTGGCCCGCCAGCAACAGCTCGCCCTGGAACCGCCGGCCACCCCCGAACACCGCGCCGCCCGCCTGCTGCTGGGCACCGGCTCGTTCAGCGCCCGCCGTGCACTGGCCCGACGCCTGAGCGAAGAAGACTGGGCGCAGTGCCGGAAACTGAGTTCCGAGCTGTACGCCAATCACCCCAATGTCTGCGCGCAGATGCCCGGCGGCACGGCGTTTTTCTGGCGTGACTGGGAACTGAGCTTCAATGACTGGCCGACATATGTGGGCGTGGTGCTGGCCTGCCTGATTGGCGCGTTCACTCATTACATTCCCTTGGGCGTGCGCTTCAGCGGGTTGATCAATATCGTCATGATCTCGACCGTGGTGTTTGGCGTGATCGTGGCGGGGCTCAATTGGCTGGTGCATAACGGTGCCCATCGCGTATGGCGGCTGGATGACCGGCTCAGCGCTGTTCTTTGCCCCGGAATTTTCAAAGACTCGCCGCCGTTCGGCGTGCTGCGTGACCTGGTGCCCGGCGCGTTGATGGTGGCCGGGCTCGGCTGGTTTTTCGGCCCGATTGCCGGCGGGGTGTACGCCGCGACCCTGGCGACCTTCGGCCTGGTGCGCCGCTGGCAATCCAGGCCACGGGTTTCCTGGGAAGAGAGCCGTCCGGCCATGAAAGTCGGCGTGACGATCCTCGGCATTCTGGTGCTGGCCCTCGTGCTCGGCGTATTCAAAGTGGTCGCCAGCCAAGGCACGGTCAATCGTAATCAGGGTCTGCAACCCTGGACCGAACGCCTGTGCAGCCGTTTGCCGGCCACCACCGCCGAATGCAGCGCACCGGCCACCGTTGAACAGTGGTACGGCAAGGAGGCGCGCCCATGACCACCAGAGTGATGTTTTGCGTCGGTATCTTCTTCGCGCTGGTGGTGATGGGACTGACGAGTGCGACCCGCCCTTTCCTCCAGCTCGATCTCTGGCTGGACGGGCGCGATGCGCCGGTCACCGCCCAGGCCAATGCCCTGAGCCCGGTGATCGCCTGCGTCAACCGGATCGACGTGCAATGGCGAGCGGCCTACGACCGCTACAGAAACCCTCAACCGCCCTTGCCTCGCGACCAGCGCTGGTTGAAGAGCCTCAAGGATTTCGACGACAGCGATGCGTTCAATGTGCGGGACATTCAGCGCGATGTCTGCGGTCAGGGCCTCACGGAAAAACTCGATCTTCTGGCTTGGCAGCCTGAACTGGTGCGACAGGCGAACGAATACGTTCGGGCGCTGAGTCACGTCACGACCACCATTGCCCCCACGCGGTTTTACCGAGAGGCGAGTTTCACCTCCGGGTCGCAACAGCCCTCGCCTGGAGAACTCGCCGCGATCGAACGCGTGTCACAGGAGTACATCGGCGCCTCGACGGCTCTGCGGCAAAGCCTGCTGCCGCTCGACGCCGCGCAACGTCCTGAACAGCTCAAGCTGATCGAGGCGCGTCTGGGCAGGGACATTCACTGGGACTTGCTGGCGTACATGATTCAGGCGCGGGAGACCGTCGATGTGCTCGACGAAGCGATGAAAAATCGCACCCTGACCCCGAAGTTGCTGGCCGAAACCACCGCGAAACTGCAACTGGCGTGGAACCGTCGCGAACCCTGGCTCGCGCCGCGCACGGGTGGATTCCAGAACAAGACCGATGCCGCGCGGGATCTGTGGCTGCGCATCGGCGAGCCGGGGCAAGACTATCTCGAGGCGTTGAATACCCTGCAAGCAGACTGGCACAACCACGCTAAGCCCGAACGTTTGAGCGAGGACTACTACGCCGTGACCCGCAGTTACGACGGCTTGCTCAGCCATTACAACCGACTGGCACGCGCCAGTTTCTGACGCTGCGCACACGCCGGATCGCCCTCTGTGGCGACCCGGCGTGCCGGTCTTACTTGGCCTTGAGCTTGAGGTAGGACTGATGCAGATCCGCCGCCCAGCCATCGATCACGCTTTTCACGTCATCGGCCTTCATCACCTGCGAATCGTTTTCCAGCGGTTTGCCGGTGCCCTTGCGCACCACCTGCGCCGCCACCTTGTTGGTGCCGCCATCGAGGAACACCGCTTCGGTCGCCAGCGTAGTTTCCTGATCGCGAATGCCGCTCGCGGTGCTGACCGCTGCGGCGACCAGGGCAATCGGAATCACTTCATAGGCGTGCAGGCCTTCGGTCTTGCTGCTCACGGCGGTGATCGCCGCGCGCACCACGATCACACCAGGCCCTGGGCCTGAGGCCAGCGGCAGGGATTTGCCCAGTTCACGCTTGAGCGCCTGATCGTAATAGCTGGTGATGCCGTTGAGGGTCTGCTGCGGAATCTTCACGGTGGGTTGCGGTTTGGGATAGAGCTGGGTCGGTTCGACGTAGACGCTGGTGAATTTGCTGATATCGATTTTCGGGTCAATCCAGCGCATCACTTCAGCCCCCGACGGGGATTTGGCCTCCCTCAACTGGCTGTAGTCCTTGAGGAAGCCTGAGTACTCGTCGGGTGCGACGGTTTTGCTGGAGCAGCCCACCACGCCCAGCGTGGCAATGCACAGGGTGCTCATCATTACGGCTAGCTTCATGCTGTAACTCCTGTCGGAAGGCCGGATTTATTGCATTGGGGAGTTACAGGTATAGCTAAAACCGCGCGGTTTGCGATCACAAAACACAATATTCACACCACGCGGCTTGCGCTCATTTGACAGATGCAGGTCAGGCGGCAAAGCTGCATCAAGCTTGAACGCGCGCCAGACGGCAAATGCACCTGGACTACGGAAGTCGCAATGCCCAAGCATAAGAATAAAGCTGCACCGCTTCAGCCTGATGCTTCACCGACCTCGCTTTCACGTTACCTGTTTCCTGTTTCCATCGGCGTGCTGCTGGCCGCCGTGGCGGGGATCGGCTGGTTTCTGTTCAGCCCGGCGCCGGTGCCGGTCAAACCGATGCCCGTGAGCGCCCCGGTTGCGGCGCCGGCCAAACCTGCACCCACCGTGGCGGCGGCGCCTGCGAGCATGGTCGACGAGCAGCAATGCCAGGGTTGTCACAGCGAGCAGGTCAAGGATTGGCAAGGCTCTCATCACCAGTTGGCGATGCAACCGGCGAATGCTGAAACCATGCTTGGCGACTTCAACAACGTCGTTGTCAAAGCCGAAAACGAGACCACCCGATTCTCGCGCAAGGGCGACGATTTCTGGGTCAACACGCCAGGCATCGACGGCAAGAACGCGGACTTCAAAGTCGCCTACACGTTCGGCATCGCCCCGCTGCAGCAATACCTGATCGAAGTCGGCGAAGGCCGATTGCAGGCGCTGGGCGTGGCCTGGGATACCGAGAAGAACCGCTGGTTTCACCTCTACCCCGGCCAGGGCGTGAATTTCAAGAATCCGCTGCACTGGAGCAAGCCGAGCCAGAACGCCAATTTCATGTGCGTCGAGTGCCACACCACCGGGTACAAGCGCAACTTCGATGCGGCCAGCAACACCTTCGCCAGCCAGTGGAACAGCCTCGGCGTCGGCTGCCAGGCCTGTCACGGCCCGGCGTCGAATCACCTGGAATGGACGGCGAAGAAAACCGACCTGATCCACGCCGGATTCGCCGTCGATCTCAAGGACAAGAACGCCACCGTCGAAATCGAAACCTGCGCCCGCTGCCACGCTCGCCGTGCACCGTTGGGCGATGGCTACACCGTCGGCAATCGCTTGATGGACGACTACCTGCCCAGCGTCCTGACCCGCGAGCTGTATGCGCTGGACGGCAAGATCAAGGACGAAGTGTTCGAACACGGCTCCTTCGCCCAAAGCAAAATGTTCGACAAGGGCGTGCGGTGCAGCAATTGCCACAATCCCCACAGCACCGAGCTCAAGGCACCGGGCAACGCGGTGTGCCTGCAATGCCACAACACCGCCGGCAAGACCTCGGTCGAAGGCGTCGACGGCAAAGGGCTGCAAGCGAAGAACTACGACAGCATCGAACACACCCGCCACACCATGGGCCAGCCCGGCTCGCAATGCGTGGATTGCCACATGCCCGGCAAGTTCTACATGGGCAACGACTTCCGGCATGACCACAGCTTCAGCATTCCCAACCCCGAACGCGCGCAAAAGCTCGACACGCCGGACGCCTGCCTGACCTGCCATCAGGGCAAGGCTGGCGACAAGGTCACCGCGCAATTCAAATTGTGGAATGCCTCGACCACGCCGCAAGCGCCGCGTTACGACGAAACCCTGTGGCTGATTCGCAACGGCCAGCCGGGTGCTGCGCAGGCGTTGTATGAGCAGTTGCAGCGCAGCAATCTGCCGGCGATCCAGCGGGCGACGTTGCTGGCGGAATTGCCGCTTTATCCGAGTGAACAAGCTTTGACGCTGGCGACGACTGACCTGAAAAACCCGGCGCCACAGGTTCGTGAAAATGCCGTGCGGGCGGTCAGCGCGTTCTTGCCGCCGCCGGAGCGTTTATCGCTGTTGGCGCCGTTGCTGGGCGATCCGGTGAAAGCCGTGCGCATCGCTGCAGCACGAGATCTGCTGAGTGTGGCCCGCAATGGCCTGGGCCCGGCGCAGGCCAATTGGAACGCGGCGATTGCCGAGTACGAAGCGGTGCAGAAAAGCCTGGCCGAACGCGCCGAGGCCAACCTGAATCTGGCGATGCTCTATCAGGCCAGCGGTCGCAGCTCGGAGGTTGAAGGCTTGTTGCGTACGGCCCTGAAGCGCGACCCGGATTTCTACCCGGCGCTGGTCACGCTGGTGCAATGGCTGGAGGCCAATGGTCGCGGTCCCGAGGCGCAGCAACTGCTGGAAGAAAGCCTGAAGGAACATCCGGATGCTGCCCTGTTGCAGCACACCCGAGGCCTGTCATTGATCCGCGCCGGCAAGCCGGCCGAGGCCATGTCACCCCTGCGCAAGGCCGCGCAACTGGAACCGCAGAACGCGCAGTACGGGTATGTGCTGGCGGTGGCGTTGCACGAAAGTGGCAAGGTGGATGAGGCGTGCGCGCAGCTGGAAGCACTGCTCAAGCAGCAGCCGGCGAACCGCAATGCGCGGTTGTCGCTGATTCAGTGGTACCTCGACAGCGGGCAGGAGCCGAAGGCGCAGGTGGTGTTGCAGGGGTGGAAGAAGCTGAATATGGGGGATCCGGCTTTGAAGTGAAAACAGGCGGGAGCAGCACTCAGCTGCTCCCGCCTGATTGCGTCACCAGCTCGAAGTCTCCCCACTCCTCAACGCCATCTCCCGCCGGCTGTTCGCCCGCATCGCCTTGATCAGCGACACCGTGCCCACCAGCAGAATCGCCGCACCAAACAGGAAGTCGATGTTGTACAGCTGGAAATCCTGCACCGGCCCCACCAGCACCGTGCGCACCACGCCAATCCCCACCAGCGTGGCAAGGAAGTCGATCCCCGGTTCATCGCGGTAGAACACCAGCAGCAACGGCAGGCACAGCACCAGCAGCATCAACAGCACCACGACCTTGAACGAGCCCTTGCGCTCGACGCTGAACGCACATTCGTGGGGGCCGTAGGCCTTGTAGTCCTCGTCGCGGATCATCGAGTTTTTCTCGTTGATGTAGTCGGCGCGGTTGTACTTCTGGATCGGCGTGAAGGTGTTGGACATTTCCATCAGCGTGGTGATGTTCTTGAAACGCAGGTCGATGCGCTCGCTGCCCTTGAGGTAATACAGCACCGGTTTGTAGCCGTAGCGGTAGGTGTCGAAGGGAAATTCGGTGACCCGGCCCTGAACGCTGATCGGGCGCGATTCGAGTTCGGCGAAGGCGCTCTTGTCGGTCGAGGCGAGGTTGCGACTCAGGGGCAGGACTTTCACCTGTTCGAGGAAGATCGGCGTGACGCCAAACGACCACTGCAACGGCTCCAGGCGCAGACGCAATTCGTTGCGGCCCAGGTCATAGCGGTTGAAAGTGCGTTCGGAGACCACCACCGCGCCGCTGAGCATGAACTCGCCGCGCAGGTTGTTGGTGATGCGCAGGGTCAGCTGATCCTTGCCCAGCAGCGCCGCTTCGGTGTTCGGCGGCGTGCCGCACCAGGCGGTGCTTTCGCCGACGCCGCCGAGCTGGCCGCCACGGTTTTCGTTGAATACGTAGATGTAACCGGCCCACAGCGTCACCATCAACAGCAACGCGGTGATGCCCAGAATTTTTTTGCCCGGACTCACTGATCAGACTCCCTTCTTCGTTCCGTCGTCCAGCCGAAAACCCGCTGGCGACGGGGACTCTACCAAAAGGCCACCATCGACCCAAGGAAAAATCCCCGATTCATCAGGGTTCTAAGGGGTTCCCCTGCATCACCTGCGCCGGAACAACGGTCGCGGCTCGATCACCGAGCGCCCGTACAACACGCTCATCCCGGCCAGGCCCTTGAGCGCATCCTCGGCGGATTTGTCCTCGCGTACGGCGACGCTGTCGAAACCGCACTGGCGCATGTGGCTGAGCTGGTCGCGCAATACATCGCCGATGGCGCGCAACTCGCCTTTCCAGCCGAAACGGCTGCGCAGCAGATAGGCCTGGCTGTAGGCGCGGCCGTCGCGAAAGCTCGGGAAGTCGAGGGCGATCAGCGGCAGCGAAGTCAGCCATGGCAACAGGCTTTCAACGCCGTCGTCGGGGCCGAGCCAGACCGCATGGGTCGAGGGCGATTCGAGCCAGTGGGCCAGCGGCAGAATCAGCATTTCAGTGCTGTCAGCCGTTTCAGGCGAGCGAATCAACGTCCACGGATCGTCGAGCACGATCCGCGCCCCGCTCTCCTCCATGCTCAGCAGATTGTTCATGCCGGCACCTCCAGCGCTTTCGGATAAACCCGTTCCTTGAACGGCTCCAACCCAATGCGCGCCACGGTATCGACGAACAGTTCTTCAGCTTCGCGATAACGCACGAAGGTGCCGATGATCCGCTCGATCACCTGCGGCACTTCGGCGGCGCTGAACGACGGGCCGATGACTTTGCCCAGTGCGCTGTTCTTGCCCTGCGCGCCGCCGAGGGTGATCTGGTACCACTCGCTGCCGTTTTTATCGACGCCGAGAATCCCGATGTTGCCGATGTGGTGATGGCCGCAGGCGTTCATGCAGCCGGAGATGTTCAGGCTGATGTCGCCCAGATCATGCAGGTAATCGAGGTTGTCGAAACGCGCCTGAATCGCCTGGGCAATCGGGATCGACTTGGCGTTGGCCAGTGCACAGAAATCACCGCCGGGGCAGGCAATGATGTCGGTCAGCAGACCGACGTTGGCGGCGCCCAGCCCCTGCTCCTTCGCCAGTTGCCACAGCGCATATAGCTCCGACTTGGGCACATCCGGCAGGACGATATTCTGTTCGTGGGCGATGCGGATTTCGCCGAAACCGAAGCGCTCGGACCAGTCAGCCACGGCCAACATCTGCGCATCGGTGACGTCCCCCGGCGGCGAAGCCAGACCCGGTTTGGTCGACAGCACCACGCTGGTATAGCCCGGCACTTTGTGCGGTTGCACGTTGCGCGCGACCCAACGGGCGAACGCCGGGTTGTCGGCCAGGTGCGTGCCGAAATCCAGATCGGTGCCCGCCAGCGTGCGGTAGCTCGGCGGCACAAAGGCACTGGCGACCCGCTGGTATTCATCTTCGGTCAACTGCGCGGGGCCGTCCTTGAGGTGTTGCCATTCCTCCTCGACCTCTTTGGCGAACGCCTCGATGCCCAGCGCCTTGACCAGAATCTTGATCCGCGCCTTGTACTTGTTGTCGCGCCGGCCGTGACGGTTGTAGACCCGCAACACCGCCTCGACGTAGGACAGCAAGTGCTGCCACGGTAGATCGTCGCGAATCTGCAGACCGAGAATCGGCGTGCGTCCCAGACCGCCGCCGACGATCACTCGCAGCAGCATCTGGCCGTTACGACCGGGGTAAAGATAGAGGCCGATGTCATGCATCATGATCGCCGCGCGATCCTGTTTCGCCGAGCAGATGGCGATCTTGAACTTGCGCGGAAGGAACAGGAATTCCGGGTTGATCGTCGACCATTGCCGCAGGATCTCCGCCAGCGGACGCGGGTCGATCAGCTCGTCCGCCGCGACCCCGGCGAAGGCTTCGGTGGTGATGTTGCGCACGCAGTTGCCCGAGGTCTGGATCGCATGCATGTTGACTTGCGCCAGACGTTCGAGAATGTCCGGCACTTCGTGCAGTTCGATCCAGTTGAACTGCATGTTCTGCCGGGTGGTGAAGTGGCCGTAGCCTCGGTCGTAGTCACTGGCGATGCTCGCCAATGTGCGCATCTGTTCGGCGCTCAAGGTGCCGTAAGGAATCGCCACCCGCAGCATGTAAGCGTGCTTTTGCATGTACAGGCCGTTCTGCAGGCGCAGCGGCAGGAACTCTTCTTCGCTCAACTCCCCGGCCATGAAGCGCTCGACCTGATCGCGAAACTGCGCAACGCGCTCGAACACCAGCGCCCGGTCGTAATCATCGTATTGATACATCGGCTACCTCATCAGGAATGCACAGATTCCTGTGGGAACGGGCGAACCCGAGATAGCGCCAGTTCGCGTCTGGCGCTATCTCGGGTTCGCCCGTTCCCACAGTATTTTCCCTGACTATGGACGAACGGCGCAGTGCACAACAGATTCACCTGAACGCATAAAAACCGTATCAGGGCGCGGCAGATGGCCGCAGGCAGCGCTTTGATCTGATCCGCATAAATGAACAATTCCTGAGCCTGTTTTGTTTCCGGTGGGGTTTCTACAGTGCAGTTCGTGCCAGACCGGGTGGCCTGGCAAGACTTTGCAACCGTGGATGAACTGACCATGAGCACAGCAACAATCGGACAGGCTTATAACTACAAGGTCGTCCGCCAATTCGTCATCGCGACTGTTTTCTGGGGTGTCGTGGGCATGGCGATGGGGGTATGGATCGCCTCGCAACTGGTATGGCCGGACATGAATCTGGACTTGCCGTGGACCACCTTCGGCCGCTTGCGACCGTTGCACACCAGCCTGGTGATTTTCGGTTTCGCCGGCAGCGCGCAATTCGCCGCCAGTTACTACGCGGTGCAGCGCACCTGCCAGGTGCGGCTGTACTCGGACAAACTCGCTGCCTTCACTTTCTGGGGCTGGCAATCGGTGATCGTGATCATGCTGGTCACCCTGCCGATGGGCTACACCACCACCAAGGAATACGCCGAGATCGAATTCTCCGGCGCGGTGTGGATGGCGGTGGTCTGGGTCGCGTACGCCGTGGTGTTCTTCACCACCGTGGTGCAGCGCAAGACCAAGCACATCTACGTCGGCAACTGGTTCTTCGGCGCGTTCATCCTGGTGATCGCCATGCTGCACGTGGTCAATCACCTGTCGATTCCGGTGGACTGGTTCAAGTCTTATCCGGTGTACTCCGGCGCCACCGACGCCATGGTGCAGTGGTGGTACGGGCACAACGCGGTGGGGTTCTTTTTGACCACCGGGTTCCTCGGGATGATGTATTACTTCGTGCCCAAGCAGGTGAATCGGCCGGTGTATTCGTACCGGTTGTCGATCGTGCATTTCTGGGCGCTGATCACCCTGTACATCTGGGCCGGCCCGCACCATTTGCACTACACCGCGCTGCCGGACTGGGCGCAGTCGCTGGGCATGGCGATGTCGCTGATCCTGCTGGCACCGAGCTGGGGCGGGATGATCAACGGGATGATGACCCTGTCGGGCGCCTGGCATCAATTGCGCACCGACCCGATTCTGCGCTTCCTCGTCCTGTCGCTGGCGTTCTACGGCATGTCGACCTTCGAAGGCCCGATGATGGCGATCAAGACCGTCAACGCCCTCTCCCACTACACCGACTGGACCATCGGTCACGTACACGCCGGGGCGCTGGGCTGGGTGGCGATGATTACCTTCGGCGCGACCTATCACATGGTGCCCAAGGTCTTTGGCCGCGAGCGCATGCACAGCACGCCGCTGATCAACCTGCACTTCTGGCTGGCGACCATCGGCACGGTGTTGTACATCGCCTCGATGTGGGTCAACGGGATTACCCAGGGCCTGATGTGGCGGGCGATCAACGAGGACGGCACGCTGACCTATTCGTTCGTCGAGGCGCTGCAGGCCAGTCATCCGGGGTTTGTCGTGCGGTTTGCCGGTGGGGTGTTCTTCCTCAGCGGCATGTTGCTGATGGCCTATAACGTGTGGCGCACGGTACGGGTGGCGGATGTTGCAATTGCCCATCGTGAAGCGCAGATCGCCTGATCAAGGGAGCTGGTCATGTTCGATATTTTTCTGAATGTGTTGGGCGTGTTGTTTTTGTGGCTGGCGGTGGAGTACTGCTTGCGGCATGAGACGGCGGAGAGCCTGGATGAGGCGAGTCTGACGCCGTTTGCGGATGATCCGGAGGTGGCGCGGCGGGTTGAGATGGCCACCGGTAAGACCGTGAAAGCGGTGGCGCCGGAGGTGGCGAAGCCGGGGTGGGTCACCCTCGAAATGTGAGCTACTTCCGTTGATGTTGATCGTTCCCACGTCAAGGCGTCGAACCGTCCGCGTGGGAATGCAGCCCGGGACGCTCCGCGTCCCTTCCATAGCTGGAACGCGGAGCGTCCCTTTAGGCATTCCCACGCAGAGCGTGGGAACGATCAGCTAGGGTTGGCTTTTGATCTTAAGTACGGTCGCGTGGGATGAGGCTCTGCAGTTGCTGCGCGAGGAAATTCGCATCGAAGGCAAAGGTATCCGGATCCTTCAACCCATTGGTCTTACGCCACTGCCAATCACCATTGGGCAACCCCACCAACGAAACACTTCCGTACCGTGCCGCCGTCAACCCCATCACCGCCAGCGAAATCTGTCCGCCACTGCCCATCACATCCGGAACGAACTCCACCGGTTTGCCGGCAATCACGATGCTCAGTTTTTCAGTCTTGAAGGTCGAGGTCTCAACCGGTGTGCTCGGCCCGAACGCGACATAATCCTCCCGGCTGACCTCCAGCAACCCCGGCGCCTGCACCGGCTCCAGCCATTGCTGAATCTGCCCGAACAACTGGGTAATCCGTGTAGCCCAGGTCGCCGATTGCGTCTCGAACAATTGCTTCTTGTGCGCTTCGCTGTCGGCATAGTGGCGAAGCATTTCGCCCAGTTGCTGTACGTCGTCCATTGCGGTGTTCCTTCAAGGAGCGGTGCTGCGGACGTCGAGCATGGCAGATGCCGATGACGACCGTGCAAGTCATTTGCCTGCACGGTCGCCTCGTCGGCCATTGACGGACAGAAGGTCAGCATTTGCGCAGGCGCGCCATGCTCAGGGTGTCGACCCATTGCCCGTCACGCACGGCGTAATCGCGAAACAGGCCCTCGGTTTCGAAGCCGAACTTGCGGTAGAGCCCGATGGCCGCCTCGTTGTCGGCGTACACCGAAAGCTCGACCCGGTGCAGGTTCATCCAGTTGTCGGCGATGTCCAGCGCCGCTGCCAACAGCTTCGAACCGACACCCTTGCCCTGCCACGCCACCGCTACGGCCATGCCGACACTGCCGGCGTGACTGCGGCGAATCCGCGAGAACTGCTCCAGCCCCAGATTGCCAATCACCACCCCCTGATGCAGCGCCACCAGTTGCACCACCCGCTCGTTGTCCGGAGCCAGGCGTTTGCGCCAGACCTCGGTGGTCTGAAACGGCATCTGCAACACCTGCCGGGTCACGGCCGGGTCGTTATAGAGCGCGGTAATGCCCTCTACGTGGGATTCGTTGTAGCGTTCGAGGTGAATGGCGGGGTTGTGCTCAGGCATGAAAGATCCCCCCTGGATCAGTGCGTGGCCGGTCACTGTAAACCGCTTCTTCACGGATTCGCCATGACTGTTTAAAGCCGTTGACCGAAACGTCCGGCAAGCCACAACGCCTTGCGCCATTGCCTACGCATCCGCCAGAATCCGCCGGCTTGTGTGCCTTGAGGGCCGGCTCTATCGTTTCCGGGTCGCTGATGAATCAGCGATCGGATTTGACCGTCCGACTCAATCAAGGCGCGCCAGTGCCCAAGACCGGATTCAGAAATCTTTCTGAACCTACGTGTTGCGGTGGCTGTGCGTGGGATACCTTCGGGTATGCCGGGTTCCTTGATTCCCGGTCGGTCAACCCGCGTACAGCTGCCACCTTTCGATTGACCGCGAACGGTTGCAGCTCCGTCTATCAAGGAGCTTCACCATGATCAAACCAACGCCAAACCCGCCCGAAACCGACACCACCTCGCCTTACGAATCCGTGGATTCGAAGACCTTCCACGAAGCCGCCGAACGCGCCCTCGACCACTATTTCAATCCCCTCCTCCCCAGAAAACCGCTGCTCAAACCCAACACCCGCTACCTCATCGCCCCCGGCATCGACAGCGAAGAACTGCTGGCCGACGCCTGCGAAACCCTGACCTCCGCCAAAACCATGGCCACCGACTTCGCCGGGCTGGTGGATGGTTCGCATCGGCATGTGCTGTTGGGGATTGCGCAATTGATCATGCTGGGGGAACTGGCGGTGAACCGGGCGCTGGATAATCTGGAGGTGGCGGCAGAGCCCCGCGTCTGAGTGATGAGACCGAAACGGCCCCCTGTGGGCCGTTTTTTTATCTGCGGGAGGTGTATGGACGACTCCGTTTGATGACCGTCCGTCTTAAAACCATCGTCACCTGTCAGATCTGACAGTAGCCGAAACGGCTCGCACAGGGTTTTCATGGCACATCAATCACCAAGGAGTTGCGTGCCATGAACAATCCCGCATCCAGCGGCGGCCCCATCGTCGCCCTGGCACTGACACCGCCCGATATTCCAAGCAAGTCCTACCCGATCATTCACCCGGTCGCCCAGGTCGGGCTCTCCCGGCTCAACTATCACGCGGACCCGCTCTGGCTGTTGGTGTTGTTTGGGCCTTATTGGGGTCAGTTGCCCAATGAGTCCGGGCGGATGTTTATCAATGGCTCGCCTGCGCCGGTCCCGGTCCAGATCACCAAAGATACGACGTCACCGCTTGAGTTTCGCGTGCCACCGGGGTTGCTATCAGATGGAGTGAACATTCTGAAAGTCAGCCTCCAGCGCCAGTCGAGCAATGAGGATTCGGCAGAGCTGCGCGTGCTGTACTCCCTCGATGCCCCCGCCGGCAGTGACACGGATCCGAATCCTGGCAATTCATTGCTGAACATTGATGTCACCCCGAATAGTATCGGTCCGGTCGAGGCAGCAGCGGGCGTGAAGCTGAAAATGAGTTGGCCAGACATGGCGCTGTATGACCTGCTGACCATCAACTTTGGCGGTAAAACCCTCACCCATCAGCTCGTGCCAACTGCGCAGGATCCCAACCCCGAAACCAAACCAGTGGTCTTGCCCTTTTACACTGCCGACTTCGCCCACGCCCCCAACAACCCGCAGTTCATATTCAAGTACAACGTCACCAGTCAGATAGACAACTTTTCCGGCACGTCATTGAACGGAGTATTCAACCCGCAGGAATTCTGGTCCAAGGACTGCGTGGTTGATGTGCATCTTGATTGGGTAGAACTGCTGGAAGCCATCCTTCGGGAGCTCCTCCCAGACAACAATGACGATTCGTCCATCGTTGATCTGGGCAAGATGAATGGCGGGCCGTTGTGGGCGCTGATTCACTTGGTCGATTCGATTTGGCAGGCGGGGGATGAGTGCGATCTGACTTTCGAGGCTTTGGTGAACGGGGTCGTGACTGCTACCCATCAAGTGAAGGTGCCAGTCAGTCAGGTACCGGGACAATTGTCAGTGGATATTCCCAACGCCAAGGTGATACCTGGCAGTACGGTGCGGGTGACACACAAGCAGATCAGGGGAGGAAAGATCGTTGGTGTTTCCAAAATTGCCCAAGCTCAGGTTGTGGGAACTGGTTTACCAGAATTGAAATTGGATACCAGTCCGCTGCAACTGAGTGGAACACGATATTACGTGCACCCGTTACCGAGTGCACCCGGTTATGAGTTCCCATCTGCCCCTATGCCAGGCTCATTCGCGGACCGAGTGGCAACGGATGGAGTCGGTAAAATAACTTACGAGTCGAACGACATCAACGTTGCATCTGTCAGTGCTAGCGGAAGGGTGTACGCCAGGGCAATCGGGGACGCTGTAATTACAGCCAAAGACTCTGCGAACCAGAGCAAAAGCTACCGAGTGACGACTTCGGGCATCGCAAAGCAAGTCGTCGCCCACTTAAACCAGATCAGCTGGAGAGCCGCTGCTCAGTTAGCGTCCGCGGATGGCGGACGTTTGTTCACACTGTCGGAGCTTGAGTCGGAATATCGAAAGTTCACGCCTGCCATATACCAAACGTCTGGTACCTATCATGGATCATGGACCACAACTCCCGCAGACCCTGGGACCTTTTGGTTTTTTTATTGGTATGGATTAAAAATCCCACACGCAGATACTCCGAATTATCATGGCTACGTTTTCTATATGAAACTGTGAAGGAATCAAAAAAACGAAGGGGGACGGATTTATTTAATTCAATAAGTCCGCCCTTTTTACACGCCTATTCAAACCACTCCTGTCGCTCATTGAACGTCCGTTGAATCAACTCAACCAACGTCTGCACTTCAGCCACATCCCGCGATGCGGAATTAACCGCCAACCACGCCTGCAACCGCATCGCTTCCTCAAACAACCCCGGCAACGCCACCAACCCGCGATCAAACCGGCTCATGTACATCGGCAGCAACCCGATGCACGCGCTGCACCGGATCATCTCCAGCATCAGCTCATAGGACTGCATCTGCACCACCCCGGCCAACCGCTGCTCGACCAGTTCATTCCACGGCCGAAAGCTGTCGATCTGCCGATCATGCTGCCATTGCACCAACATGAAATCCGCGAGGTCATCGGGGCTTTCCGGGCGCGCAGTCACGCGGGAATAGCGTTTGGCGATATGCGGCTGGTATTCCAGTTGCGCGAGGCGTTGCGGTTCGCTGGTGGCGAAGGTCGGGCCCGGATGCGGGGTGTCGCCGTGGGCGAGCCACAGCACGATGTCGGCGCTGACGGCGCGCAGGGCCAGTTCGCTGTCGAGGGCGATGATCTCCAGACGCACGCTGGCGTTGCGGCGCAGCAGTGCGATGAGGTCGCGACCGAGGATGTCATGCAGGATCGATTCGGCGACGGCCAGCCTTATCAGCGGTTGCTCGATCACCGGGAGTTTGCGTTCGTGAGCCAGGGCGATCAGTTGCGCCTGCAATTGCTGGCCTTCGCGGGTCAGGCTGAGCGCGCTGCCCTGAAAGCTGAACAGCGCGCATTGCAGTTGTTGTTCGAGCTGCGCCAGCTGTTTGCGCAGCAGGGTCGACCGCACGTTGAGGCTGCGGGCGGCCTGCATGAAGCAGCCGCAGCGGGCGCTGACCAGAAAGTATTGGGCGACGTCGCTGTCGAGCGTCGCCGCTTGCGCCAGCCAGGGTTCGTCCTTGTCCCGGGGCCAGCGGAAATCGGCGCTGCTCTGTCGTGCTGCGGGTTCGGTGAATGACATCGATGACTCCCTGTCGATCTTTGTATTTTTGGAAAGCGTCACGGCTCTAATGTGGGAGCGGGCTTGCCCGCGAAAGCGGTGTGTCATTCAACGAATAAGTTGTCTGGCATGGCCCCTTCGCGAGCAAGCCCGCTCCCACATAGGTTCAGTGGTGAGTCTGAATTACAGCTTTTCCTCCAGCACCTTGTTGAGCTCGGCCCCGTCGATGCTCAGCGTCGCGGTATTGAGCATGCCGTCCAGATAGGCCTGGGCGATCTGCTCCTGACGCTGTGCCCGCAAGGCCTGGGTCAGTTGATCGCGCAACTCGTCGAGGGTCGCGGTGCGGGCTGGTTGTTGTTCGGTGAGTTTGATCACGTGGAAGCCGGCGCTGCTTTGAACGGGATCGGAGACCGCGCCAACCTTGAGTCGCGCTACCGCACCACGCACTTCCGGTACCAGTTGCTGCGACGGCTGCAACCCCGTGTCACCGCCACGTTCAGCGGTGAGCCGGTCCTGTGAAAACTCCTTGGCCAGCGCTGCAAACTCCGCAGGGGTCGACTGTGCTTTCTTGCTCAGATCCGCCGCCTGCTTACGCACGGCTTCAAGATTCTGTGGCTCATTCACCCCCAGGAAAATCTGGCTGACCCGATACAACGCCGGCGTCTGCCAGTTGGCCTTGCCCGCGTCATACGCCTGCTGCAACTCGGCAGCGCTCGGGTAATCCGCCGGTACCTGGCTCACGGACTGCAAATAGTCGCGGAACACGATCTGTTCGGTGGCGGCACGGGTCTGCCGAACCACGTCCGGACGCTGCGCCCAGCCCTGAGCATCGGCTTGTTCAAGCACAGCTTTTTCGGCCAGACGTGAACGAATCCAGCGCTCCAGTGCCTCGCGATTGCCACGCAATTGCTCGCGGGTCTGCGGCAGTACGGCCGCCAGCAACGCCTGCAATTCCTCCGGCGAGACCTGCTGATTACCCAACCGCGCCACCGCAGGTCCACTGTTCGCCGCAATCACCGGCGCCGGTTGCTGGGCGGCGACCGGGTCATTGCCCGGCCGCACCACCAGCGCCACGGCCACCACCAACAGCGCCACCGCAGCGGCGCTGATTACCATGGCAGGTTTCGTCACAGCGCGACTTCCTCTTGCTCAACCTTTGGAGCCTGGGCGGCAGCAGCGTTCTGGGTGAAATCACGCAGATAAACGATGAACTCCTGCAACAGGCGATCCCACAACTCCAGGTTTCCGCGCAGGTAATCGCTGCTGACGCCAGCGGCCACCACCACGTCCATCTCCATCACCAGAAACTCGCCCTGCAACGACAACCGGGCAAACCGGCGGGTCGCGTTCCACTGCTCGGCCACACCGGCCGGCAATTCACCTTGCACACGCAAGGCACAACTGAAGGTGAAGTCGACGTAGCTGCCCTGCTCCGCCACCGCCGGGTTGCCGAAACGCACGGCGTAACCGATGCCTTGGCTGGCGCTGAGCAACTGGACGATGCCGTTCTGTTCGGTCTGGTTGACGCGGTAACCGGCGGCTTGCAGTGCGTCGGTCAGGGATTGCGGGGATACGTGGGAGATCAATTGAGTCATTACTTCTTCCTTGTCCATGAGTCTTTTAATCAGTGCGCGATCGCGGCTTGCGGCGCATCGAATTGAGTCTTGTACAGTTCGTCGCCAAAGCCCTGAGCCAGTTCATCGAACTTGACCCGGGCGCTGCCGGCGAAGGGCTGGCGGATCTTCATCACCTCGGCCACATCGATGTTTTCGTAGGCGGTGAGAATCTGCTTGGCCACGCCGTACATCTGCTGATTCTTGACCGAACATTGCTGCACTTGTGTGTCACGTTCAGTCAATTGCGCTTGAAGCTTAGACCGTTCTGCCTCTTTGGCACGGGCCATGACCAACAACTCGTCATAGGCTTTCTTGAACTTGCCGGTCTGCTCGTTACTCGCCGCCACCTGTGCCTGAGCCTGGCTGTGCAGGCTTTGCTGCTGCCCGGCCAGTTGCTCGGCGAGGCCTTTGGCCTTGGCCAGTTCGGCGGTCAATTGCTTGATTTGCGCCTGCGCAGCCTTGGCTTCGTTCTGCGCCGCCAGTTGCGCGGCGCTGGCCTGGGCCTGCTGGCTTTGCAGGGTTTGCAACTGCTGGGTGGTGCTGCGCAACTGGGTGCGCAGGCGTTCCTCCATGCCTTCGGCGCTCGCCCCGGTGGCGATCAACATCCCGAGCCCAAGCCATAAAAAGCGGATTTTCATAACCCTCTCCCGGCGCTTTAGAAGCGCGTGTTGATCTCAAGCTGCATGACGTCGATGTCGAACGGCGCGCCATACACCGCCTCCGAACTCAGCCAGCGGCCGGTGGCGTAGACGTTCTTCGCCAGACCGTAATTGCCGCCCAGGAAGTAGCCCTTGGCGTTGGTGCCGCCGAGGTGGAACGACGAGTCGTTGAAGCCGTCCGGCAAGGCATCCGGCTGGATGTACTTGTAGCCGGCGAACAGGTTCCAGTCGCCCTGCTTCTTCAGCTCCAGCGCGTTGCCGAGGGTGAACTGGACCATCCACGCATTGGCGCCGCTTTCGATGTTGCCGTTGCTGTCGAGGTTGTTGACCAGTTGCCCCGCCGAACGCTTGCGCATGTCGCCTTCGTCGTAGCCGAGGTTGTGGATGTAGTTGCCCTGGCTGCGCAGCTTGAAGTCTTCCGGCAGGTCGGCGTCCCACACCACGTTGAGGTCCAGCAGGTTGAACTCGGACGCCAGGCCAACGAATTGCGGTTGCGGCGTGGTGGTCGGGTTGAGCGGGTTCGGCGTGATGTCACGCAGCAGGAACACGCTGTTGCCCTTCTGCATGAATGCCGCGCGGGTGCCGTCGCTGTCGCAGCCCGGTGCGCCGGCCCAGGGTTCGCAAGGGCTGGAGCGCTGGCCTTCGATGTCGTCGAAGCGATAGTAGGCCAGCGCACCTTTCAGGCGGTTGTTGCTGTTGATCGCCCATTTGGCGCCGATCTGCGCGCCGTACAGCCATTTGTTGTCGCTTTCTTCCTTGTCGAAGCCGTTGCTGGTGGTGGTGTCGTTGGTGTAGTCCACCGGGAACGCGCCGACGGTGCCGAACACGCCCCAGTCGCGACTGAGCTTGTGGTCGAAAATCGCCGCCACACCGTCGAAGTTCAGGTCGTTGGAATACAGCATGTCGGTGGACATGAACGGGTTGGCGAAGCGGCCACCGGTCAGGGTCAGTTCATCCGACGGCTTCCAGGTCAGGTAACCCTGATCGAGCCAGATGTCCTTTTTCGAGAAGCCGCCGCCGAGGTTCTGGGTTGTCGACACCGGGTTGTTGTCCGAGCCGGTGCCGATGCGGATGCCAGCGGTCCATTCCGGCGAGATCACCGCTTTCATGCCCAGCCGGGCGCGCAGGCGGAACAGGTTTTCGCGGTCTTCACGGGTGTTGAGCAACGGCGGCAACGCGGTGCTGCTGTTGGGGTTCACGTCGTACGGGCCGTTGTTGTTGAGCTTGGCAAAGTCGACGATTTCGTTGCTGTTGCTGCCCGAGTAGTAGCGCGATTCGTCACGCAGGCGGATGTCGCCATCGAAGCTGATGCGCGACGCCCAGTCCGGGAAGGTGTTGGGCGCGGCCCAGTTTTCCTGTTTGGCAGTGGCCATGACTTCGGCCTTGACCTGATCGCGGATCTGGTCGCGCACCGCCGCCGGCACGTATTGCACCCGCACATCGCCCGGTGCGGCAACCGGCCCGGCAGCCACGGCAGTAGACGCCGCAGCCTGTTTGGCCTGGGCCGCTTCGTTCTGGGCCTGGGCGATCAGCGCGTCGGCCTTGTCCTGTTTCAGAATGCCCTGCTCGACCAGCAAGCGGATCAGATTGATCGTGGCGTTCTCCGAGGGCGCAGGCGCTGCCGCGGCCTGACCGACCAGGGTCGCGATGACCATGCCGACCGCCAGGGACAATCGATTCACGTTGGAAATCATCTGCACACAACTCCTTTTCATACAGCTTTATGAATTCGGTTAACCCGGACGCCGCCCTTGCAGGGACATGCGCACAGGCAAGGTGATGGAGGCCGGTGGCCGCTCGCTCAGGTGAGGCGCGTTACGCAAGGCGGCCAGCACCTGACTGTCGATCTCGGGGTTGCCGCTGGACTTGATCAGCTCGACCCGGGTGATCTCGCCGACGCTGCTCAGCCACACATCGGCCTGCAGCGAAAACGCGAGGTTGCGCAGGTCGGGGTTCTCGCGCAGCAGCTTCTGGAAAGTGAACGCGAGGAACTGGCTGTAGGTGCCGTTGCCCAGTCGCCCACCACCGGAACCGGCCATGCCGCCGCCCTTGCCCGCGCCGATGTTGAAGGCGTCGCTGCCGCTCTGGGCGTCGCCGTCAATCTGCATCGGGTTGGCCAGGTCGTCCGCCGGCGATGGCGGTGCTTCTTCCTCGGGCTTGACCTCTTGCGGCTCGGGCGTTGGCTCGGGCTCGACGATTTTTTCCTCGACCGGGGTTTCCGGCTCCGGCGGTTTTTCCGGCGGCGGAGGTGGCGGTGGCGGCAACGGGATGATCGTCGGCACCTTCGGCGCTTCCCGGCGGATGCCGCTCATGTCGTTGGCCCACTGCCACAACAGGAATGCCGCGACGGCGCCCAGCAACAGCCCGGCGCCCCACTTCACGTAACGCAGTGGCGACTTTTTCACCGGCAAAGGCTCGATTGGCAGTTGTGCAGTCATCACTCAGCCCTGCGTCGGTTTGCCGGTAACGAGACCGACCTGGGACAGTTCGAGCCGGCGCAGCAGATCCAGCACTTCGATGACCTTCTGGTACTGCACCGTGGCGTCGCCGCGCACGATCACCGGGAAGTCCGGGTTCTGCGCCTTCTCGATGCGCAGGCGTTCTTCCAGCTCCGGCAACGTCACCGGGTAGGCGTCGAGGAACACCTGGCCGCCGTCGTTGACCGAAATCGCCTTGGTCTTTGCCTCGGACAGCGACACCGCGGCGCTGGCCTTGGGCAGGTTGATCTGGATCCCGGAGACCTGCGCGGTAGCGGTGAGGATGAACATCACCAACACCACCATCAGCACGTCCACCAGTGGCGTGATGTTGATGCTGTCCACTGCGGCATCTTCGTCATCGTCGTGGGAGGCATTTACGGACGCCATGTCTGTGCTCCTCAGGCCGGTACGGAGTGGTTGGCGTGATGACCGCGCTGATGCGCCACTTCACTGGACTGGCCTTCGCCGTGCATCTCCGCCAGACGGGTGATGAACTCGTCGACGAACACGCGCATGTCGGCGCTGACTTCCTTGTTGCGGGTGATCAGGCGGTTGTAGCCAAACAGCGCCGGGATCGCGACGAACAGGCCCATGGCCGTGGCCAGCAAGGCTGCAGCCATGCCTGGCGCAATGGCGTTGATGTTGACGTCGCCGGCCATGGCCGTGCCGAGGAACACCACCATGATCCCCAGCACAGTGCCGAGCAGGCCGATGTACGGGCCGCCGGCGATGGCGTTGGACAGGGTCGAGAGTTTCGAGCTGAGCTGCTGGTTTTCACGGGTGCGCACGCCGTCCATCGAGCAGCGGATCGCTTCGATGGTTGCAGCGGAAACCGACGAGGTATCGGCGCCCTGCTCGCGGCGGGTGCGGATCTCTTTCACCGCCACCAGGTACAGACGCCACAGCGGCGAGTGCTGCAAACGCTGGGCGAGTTGCGTGTCGTCGGCGAACATTTCCAGGCGGGTGCCGACCTTGGCGAACTGCACGCGGAAATCTTCGTTGGCGGCGGTGACACGGCTGAGGGTGCGGTTCTTGCGCAGCATGATGATCCACGACTGGAACATCATCAGCACCAGCACCGCGATGATCACCCAGGCGTCCACCGGTACGGCGTTGAGCAGGAAGCCGAGACTGCCGAAACCGAAGCCGGACTGTTCTTCATCGACGCCGTAAGCCACCAGTTTCGACTCGGCGCCTTGGGAAGTGGCGTCGGCGAGCAGCAAAGGCGCCGGACGGGCGACTTTCGACAGGCGCAGCTCATCGATGGCGCCCACGAACGGCTGGAAAGGACCTTCGTGCAGATCGGCACCGATGGCTATGACCGAATTGAACGCCGGCATCGCCTGCGCAAATGCCGCACCCTCGCGGCCGTTGATATACAGCGTCACTTTCGCGCCTTCGGCGGTCAGTGCGACGTGCTGCCATTGACCCGGATTCAGCGGTTGCGCGGCGACGGCGCGCTGGCCATCGATTTCCACAAACGGCACGCCTTGATTCACCCCGACCAGCAGGCTGTTGGCGCCTTCGCGGCGGGCCAGGACCAGTTGCTCGCCATTGGCCTGATCCAGTCGCAGCCAGGCGCTGAAGGTGAACGCGCTGCCGGCGTTGTGCTGCAACGACGGACTGGCCGGCAGCAGCAACGGCTGGCCGCTGAACTGCAAGGCCCGCCCGACTACGCCGTCGATGGCGGCGCCGGTCGCGCTCTGCGCGGTGTTGCCGTAGGCGGTGGTGTCTTTGGCCGGAGTGCCGGTGGCGCCGTCGAAGTGATAGAGCGCGGTGTAATTCGGATCGAACGTCAGTTGGCCGTTGCCGGTCGCCGGCGCCTTCTGGTTGCCGTAGTACATCCAGATGTCCTGACGCTGGCCGCCCTCGACATTCGGCACATCGACCCAGATCAGCGCCATGCCCATCAGCGCATCGAAGCTTTCGATCTGGTGGTTGAGCACGGTCTTGTCGTCGGCGGCGACGAAGCGCAGGTCCGAGCCGTCCTCTTTCACGCCGTCAAACGTGAAGTTGCCGGTGTGCAGGCGCACCAGCAGCGCGGTGCGGCCCAGGGCCTGATTGATCGCGGCGCCTTGCGGCGTGGTGTCGACGGCGATCTGTTTGCGGTAATGCCAGTCGTCCTGCCACCAGGCCTGAGCCGTGGCCGGGAGCACGAAGCCCAGGCAGATCAACAACGAAAGGAAAAGGCGCTGCATGGAAGTGCTCCTTGTTAGAAAGTGGCCTGAAGGTTGAAGTGCAGGCGCGATTCCTGTTTCGAGGTGTTCGGCCCTTCGAGTAGCGGGTAGCCCCAGTCGAGGCTGCCGGACAGCCATTTGCTCAGGCTGGCGCGGGTGCCGAGGCCGACGCTGGCCAGGGCGTAATTGGCGTCCTGGTCCGGCAACTCGTCGCGCAGGTAGAGTTGCGCGCCTTCGGCGAAGGCATAGAAGCGCCAGTCCTGCATCCAGCCGCCGACGTATTTGGCCAGCGACGGTGTGCGCAGCTCTTCGCTCAACAGGAAGCCGTCATCGGCGGTGCGTTCTGCGGCCAGATAACCGCGTACCGAGGTCGCGCCACCGGCAGAGAATTGTTCGTTGGAAACCAGTGGCCCCGACGCCAGCTGAAACGCGGCTTTGCTCGCGCTCTGCCAGTCGTTGTCGAAGGTCCAGGTGAAGTTGGTGTCGCCCTTGAGCACGGCGAAACTCGGGTTGGCGCGGTAGCGCTTGTAGTCGAAGTCTTCGTCGGAGCTGCCGTAGCCGAAGATGCTGCGAGTGGCCGCGACCAGGCTCAGGCCTAGGCCAAGCTGGCTCTTTTCGCTGTAGCGATAGCCGTTGTAGGCGAAGGTGAACGGCGCGTATTTCAGCGGCACCTTGTCGCTTTCGCCGGACAGGGTCAGGCGTTCGTCGAAGTCCTTGAAGTCGATGCCGGCCGACAGCGAGTTCGACCAGTTGCCGCTGGACGGGATCGTGTAGATCGCCGCTACGCCGTAGGAATGGCCCTTGCCGAGCACGTTGCTGCCGCCGATGGTGGCGACGTTGCTGTCGGACTGGTAACCGGAGAACTGCACGCTCCAGCGCTCGGTCAGCGGCGCGGTGTAGGAGCCGGACCAGACCTTGGCGTTGTCGGTCTCTTGCGGTGCGGTGAAGAACGTCAGGTTGACGCTGTGCCCCAACTGCCAAAGGTTGTTGTAGCCGAGGCTGGTGACGGTGCGCAGCTTTTCGGTGTCGGCGCTGTAGTCGTTGTTCAGCCCAACGCTGGCGGTCCACGGGTTCTGGTCTTCGACCTGCAAGTCCACGTCCATGGTGCCGGGGCGCTGACCTTCGCGCACCAGCGGCATCACCTGGCGGCCCGGGGTCTTGTTCAGTTGCGCCAGTTCGCCCTGGACCTTGGCGAAGTCCGGCACCTCGCCTTCCTTCAGCGCCGGGACGTTGTCGCGAATATCCAGCGGCGAATAGTGTTTGGCGCCGACCACCCGCACCCGGCCGACCTTGGTTTCGCTGACTTGCAGGTAGACGATGCCGTCGGCTACGGCTTGCTCCGGCAGTTCGACGAACACCGATTGGTAGCCGCGTTCCTGATAGGCCTTCTGCAAGGCATCCCGCGCGCCTTCGATGTCGCTCAAGGCTTTTTGCGGGCCGAGGAACGGGTACACCGCTTCTTCGATCGCCCGCGCATCGAGCACGGTGTTGCCGCGCACGAAGTATTCGTTGACGTCCACCAGACGCTGCGCCGCTGCGTTCCCGGCCTCATCGGCGAACGCCGGCTGCGCGCCGGCCGTCACCAGCAGCCAGCCCCACAGCGCCAGCCGTGACGTGAAAATCTGATCCACACTACCCCCTGAAATTCGCGATGACCTGTTGGCGCTCATGCGCCTTGCGTGTGCGTCAGTTACTGGCGTTCTTGATTGCTGAAGTGCAGGCCCCGGTGTGCTTGCCCAGCCAGGTGTGCAGCAGCGCGAAGTTCAGCGAGAACTCGGGCATTTGCAGCAGCGCGCCGCAGAACACTTCACCGATGATTTTCTGGATGAGCTGCACCGCACGCGGCTCGTTGAGCAGCGTGGCGATGTCGCGACTGAGGACGTTGAAGCTCCAGACTTTCTGGTTCAGGCCCAGGCCGACGAACCAGCGGAACAGCAAGTTGTAATTGAGCTGTTCGTAGAGCTGCTGCTCGCTGGGCACCGAATACAGCAGTTGCAGCAGCAGGATGTGCATGACCGTCTGCGGGGCGATCAGCATGCCGGGTTGGGCATTGAGGTCGTGCAGGAGGTCGCGGTGGGCGTCGAGCAGGTCGTCGATCTGCGGGCGCAGCAGCACCAGCGAATGACCCGGCGGAATATAGCTGGAGACCTCTTTCAAGGCGCCCTGCCAGTCATCCTGCGACACGATCCAGACCCACGGCGCGCCGTAGCGATACACCGAAACCGGCTTCTTGCGCGCGGCTTCGACGATCTTCGACAGGCGTTGATCGAGTTCCTGCATGCCCACTTTCGAGTAGCGTTCCATAGTCCCCATTGCCTCACTCCCGGCGTCCCGCCTCGGCTTGTGAAAAGCGCCCTGTTGGGCCCCTCAAGCGCGTTACATAGGCATGACCGGACTGGCGATGTGCTACCGAACTTTTGTCATAAAAGCTTCATTACAGAAATTGATCGGGGAATTGCAGACAGCACAAAACCCTGTGGGAGCGGGCTTGCTCGCGAAAGCGGTGTGTCAGCCGAGTAGAGGGTGGCTGGCAGGACGCCTTCGCGAGCGAGCTCGCTCCCACAGGGGGATTTATGGTGGCTTTGAGTCAGGTGTAGACCGGCCAGATGTCAACGATCTTGCCGCCACGCACCGCCAGCAAGTCGCCGAATTGCAGGAGGACAGCCTCGGTCTGGGTCGGTCGCAGGAACACCTGATCCTCCACAGTCAGCCCTACGGCATTCGAGCCATTGACCATCTCCTGATTCGAGCTACGGCCGTAAACCCCATTGCTCTGCAATCCGGGCGGTGATTCGAACTCGGCCATCCAGTTGCCGCCGTAGATGAAAAAGGTCTGCCGCTGGTTGGTGTCCCACCACGAAAACAGCTTCGACTTGTCGTCCAGCGCCGGGATGTTCACCGCCCCCGTGCTTTTCAATACCGGTGTGGCGATGTACGCGGCGGGTTCATGTTCGACCAGCGACGGCAAGTCGTAATGAGTCGGCTTGAGCATCGCCGTCCCCACCGACACTTCACTGCTCAGTTTTTCATTTTCATGCATGCGATAACTCGGGCTGCCGGCGGTGTTCAGGCACAAGCCGTCATGCCACAGCGCCGGGTATTGCTGCCGGGTGAAGTCGACGCAGCGCTGATAAATCACCATCACCTTGGCGAACAGTTCTTCGGGCGAACCGAGAATCCCCGGCACGCCCATGCCCACGAACGGGTCATAACCCATGAATCCGGCGAACTCCAGGTGCTGCGGGTTGGCGGCGATCAGCGCGAGCATCTGCCCGAGCACGTTCAGATCGCTGACGCCGCCACGGTGCAGGCCGACGTCCAGCTCGATGTTGATCCGCATCCGCGTGCCCAAGCCCTGGGCCAGGGCGAGGTATTGCTGCAAGCGTTCGGGGTTGTCGATCAGCCATTGCAGTTGCTTCGTCGGGTCGAACGGACCTTTGTGGGTTTGGTAGAACAGCTCCGCCGAGCGTACCGGCAAGGGCTTGCCGAGCAGAATGTCGGACTGCGGGTAAACCTGTGCATCGTGATTGAGAAACGGCTGATGAAACGACATCAGTCGCTGCGTCCCTGCCCTTTGGCCGATGTAGCTAAGCAGACCCGGCGACGGCAACGATTTCTCCACCAACCGCAGGTGCTTACCGGCGCGTTTCACCGAGCGCATCACCACGTCGATGTTGTGGTCGAGGCGATCCAGATCGATCAGCAACACTGGGCGCATCGGGCCTTTGGTCTTGAGCTCGTTGTTCAGCGCCCGGAAGTACTCGCTGTAAGGCCCGCCGCGATCCCCCGGCCGCAGCCATGCGCCAACACCCACCAGCAAAGCGCCAACGCCCAAAGTCCCGAGCACGAAATTACGTCGATTGACCGCCATCAGCTCACCCCCAGAATCGACGACAGATGCCCGTTGAGAAACTTGCCGCTCGGGTCCAGCGCCTGGCGTACCTGAATGAATTCCTGCCAGCGTGGATAGAGCGTTTGCAATGTGCGGGCATTCAGCGTGTGCAACTTGCCCCAGTGCGGGCGGCCGTTGTACTTCCAGAAGATCGGCTCGACGGCGGCGAAGAAGTTGTGGTGGTCCATCTGGTAATGCTGGTGGACCGAGATCGAGCAGCTGTCGCGGCCCTCGAACATGCTCAGCGGAATGTCATCGGCCTTGACGTAGCGGTACTCGATGGGAAACCAGGTGCGCAGGTCCTTGTCGCGGATCAGCTTGAGAATCTCGCGCAGGCAGGCCGGGCCGTGTTCGGCGGGCACCGAATATTCCATTTCGTTGAAGCGCACGGTGCGCACGTTGGCGTAGATGTCGAACGAGTCGCCGACCCGGTCATCGAAACTCGCCAGATGCCGCAGGCTGTTGAGCAGCGAACTGCGCAAGCCCGGAAAATCGCTGCCGTATTTGTCGATCTTCTCGATCAGGGTCACGAACTCGTTGCCGCCCTCCTCTTCAGGCGGAATCGGCGGCGTGGGCGGGTCGGTGGTTTCGTTGAGGGCGATCGACAAGGCGTAGTCGGAATGGGTGACGACGAGCATTTCCCAGTGCTGGTTTTCGCGGGTGTTCTTGTCCAGGTCTTCGAGCAGTTCTTCGGTTTTGGCGATCCACTGGGTTTCCCGCAGGCGATAGGCCGGGCGGTTTTGCAGGCGGATTTTGGTGGCCACGCCGAGTGCGCCGAGTGACACCCGGGCGGCGTTGAATACGTCGGGATGACGCTGGCTGTCGCAGTCCAGCACTCCCCCGCTGGCGGTCACCAGTTGCATCCCGCAGACGTGGGCGGAATAGGACTGAAAGGTTTTGCCGGTGCCGTGGGTCGAGGTGGAAATGGCCCCGGCGAGGGTCTGGTAGTCGATGTCGGCCATGTTCTGCAGCGCCTGGCCGATGTCTTTGAGCGGCGTGCCCATGCGCGACATCGGCGTGCCGGCGGCGAATTCGGCTTGCAGGGTTTTCGGATCGTGGTCGAGCAGACCGTTGAAGTAGCTCAGCGACAGCAACGTGCCGTCGGTGGGCACCAGCGCGCTGAAGGAATGCGCCGAGCCGACCGGGCGAATCTTGCCGGGGGCCTGCTGAATGATCGTCGTCAGTTCGTCCAGATTCTTCGGCGCTACTCGCGCCGCCGGCAGGCAACTCTGCCCGCCCGACCAGTTGCGCCAGGGAATCAGCCGCGGTGCACGCATCAACTGGCCCAGGGCCGGATTGGAAGCCAGCGCGCTGAACGCGCCGACGATGCTTGCCCGGTGCAACAACTGCCGGCGTGTCAGATCTATCGGCATGCCAGGATCCTTACTGTGGGAGCGGCTGGTCGGCCATGAAGCCGATCAACTGAAGGAATTGTTCTTCCGAGCACTCGACGCACTGGCCCATCGGCGGCATGCCGTTGTAGCCATTGATGGCGTGGTCGAGCAGCGTGTCGGCGCCCTGCTGGATGCGCGGCTCCCAGGCCTTGCGGTCACCGGTCAGCGGCGCATTCGCGGCGGGGTTGGCGTGGCAGAGCTGGCAGCTGTTGGCGTAGATCTGCGCCAGCGCCGGGTCTTTGGGAATGGAGTTGTTGGTGCTGGCCGGGGGTTTGGGGTCTTCGCCGCAGCCAGGCAGCGTCATGGCCAACGCCAGTAATAATGTGAGTCGGATTGCCCGCATAACGGCCTCGCTTATTGTTGTGGTCACACCTTAAGGCAGGCGGGTCGGCGGGTTGAGGGCATTGCGGGACATTGAGGGGGGCAAACGGGGCCAGCCCATTATCTGAAGACGATCGTTCCCACGCTCCGCGTGGGAATGCAGCCCTGGACGCTCTGCGTCCGCTTGGAACGCGGAGCGTCCCTTGAGGCATTCCCACGCAGAGCGTGGGAACGATCATGTGTGGATGCCCGCTCTGCTGTGCGGTTTCGCGTGACATTCGCGTGACATTTGCGGGTTTAAATTTCCGCGCATTCAGGCGTATAACCTGTTGAGACTTTTTGATCTGCATGCGGACATCAACACGGGGTAGCGACATGACCACAGCAAACATCCTTGGCAACCTGTTCCCTTCTGTCAGCGACATCCCGGAAAAATACCGCCTCGACGGTCAGGTCGAGCAACGCGAATACCTGGTCGATGGCGAGTTGCGCCGCTGGGACGGCCCGCTCGCCACCTTGCGCAGCCCGGTCTATCTGCACGGCGACAACGGCGACGAACAAGTGATCCTCGGCAGCACGCCGCTGCTGGACGCCGACACCGCCCTCACCGCCCTCGACGCCGCCGTGCGCGCCTACGACCGGGGCCAGGGCCTGTGGCCGACCATGCGCGTGGCCGAGCGCATCCAGCACGTCGAAGCCTTCCTCGGGCGCATGCGTCAACAGCGCGACGCCGTGGTGAAACTGCTGATGTGGGAAATCGGCAAGAACCTCAAGGACTCGGAAAAAGAGTTCGACCGCACCTGCGACTACATCGTCGACACCATCAATGCGCTGAAAGAACTCGACCGCCGCTCCAGCCGTTTCGAGCTGGAACAGGACACACTCGGCCAGATCCGCCGCGTCCCGCTCGGCGTGGCGCTGTGCATGGGGCCTTACAACTATCCGTTGAACGAGACGTTCACCACGTTGATTCCGGCGCTGATCATGGGCAACACCGTGGTATTCAAGCCGGCCAAGCTCGGCGTGCTGCTGATCCGCCCGTTGCTTGAAGCCTTCCGCGACAGTTTCCCGACCGGCGTGATCAACGTGATCTACGGCAGCGGCCGCGAGACCGTCAGTGCGCTGATGGCCAGCGGCAAGATCGACATCTTCGCCTTCATCGGCACCAACAAGGCCGCCAGCGACCTGAAGAAACTGCACCCGAAACCGCACCGTTTGCGCGCCGCGCTGGGGCTGGATGCGAAGAACCCGGGCATCGTTCTGCCGGAAGTCGACCTGGACAATGCGGTCAACGAAGCAGTTACCGGTTCGCTGTCGTTCAACGGCCAGCGCTGCACCGCGTTGAAAATCCTGTTCGTGCATGAAGATGTGGTGGACAGCTTCATCGAGAAATTCAACGCCAAGCTGGCCAGCCTCAAACCGGGCATGCCGTGGGACAGCGGGGTTTCGCTGACGCCGCTGCCGGAGTCTGGCAAGGTCGATTACCTGCACGGGCTGGTGGCTGACGCGCAGAGCAAAGGCGCCCAGGTGGTCAACCCGAATGGCGGCGAAGCGCGGGCCTCGTTCTTCTATCCGGCGGTGCTGTACCCGGTGACGCCGCAGATGCGCGTGTATCAGGAAGAGCAGTTCGGCCCGGTGGTGCCGATCGTGCCGTACCGTCATCTCGATACCGTGATCGACTACGTGCTGGAGTCGGATTTCGGCCAGCAACTGAGCATCTTCGGCACCAACCCGGTGGCGGTCGGCCGACTGGTCGACACCTTCGCCAACCAGGTCGGGCGGATCAACCTCAACGCCCAGTGCCAGCGCGGCCCGGACACTTACCCGTTCAACGGTCGCAAGAACTCCGCCGAGGGCACGCTGTCGGTACACGATGCGCTGCGGGTGTTTTCGATCCGTACGCTGGTAGCGACCAAGTTCCAGGAACCCAACAAGGATCTGATCAGCGAAATCATTCGCGGGCGCGATTCGAATTTCATCGCCACCGACTACATCTTCTGAGGAGGAATCAGCGCTGAGCACTTTCAGCCCCCACCGCTGGCCGCCGCTGTTGCGGCGGATCCTGCGGCCGTTGCTCGACCCGTATCGACGTTATCGCCATGCACGAACGATTCACGCGGTTCGGGTGGCGCTGGGGTTGCTGGCGACGATCCTGCTGACCACCGGCATCAATCTGCCCCACGGCGAATGGGCGTCGGTGACTATGCTGGTGGTGATCGGCGGCTTGCAGCATCACGGCAACATCGGCAAGAAAGCCGCCGAACGCGCTACCGGCACCTTGATCGGCGCCGGCGTCGGTTTGCTGATAGTGGCGCAACAGGCATGGCTGGGCCTGCCGTGGCTGACCTATTTTGCAATGGCGGTGGTGTGCGGATTCTTCTCGTATCACGCCATCGGCAAGGGCGGCTACACCGCCCTGCTCTCGGCCATCACCGTGTTCATCGTCGCCGGGCATGGCGACAACCCGATCACCGACGGGCTGTGGCGCGGGGTCGATATCCTGATCGGTATCGCCCTGGCCCTGGCCTTTTCCTTCGCCTTGCCGCTGTACGCGGTGTACTCGTGGCGATACAACCTGGCCGACGCGCTGCGCGATTGCGCCACGGTGTACGGGCGGATCATCGGCGGCCAGCCTGTAACCGCCGACGAACACTTGAAATTGATGAACCGGCTGAACGCGGCGATGGTGCAACTGCGTTCGCTGATGCCGTCGGTGTCCAAGGAAGTCAAAGTCTCGATGACCGAACTGGACGCCATCCAGCGCAACCTGCGCATGTGCATCAGCACCCTGGAAATTCTCGGCAATATCCGCCCGTACGCCAACGACCCCGACGCCATGGCGCACCTGCAAGCGGCGCTCAAGGCTGAGCACCGGCATATTCGCGTGCAATTGATCGGCATGGCCCGGGCGTTGAAAACCGGGGCGTCCGGTCGATTGGGGCGTCCGGTGGAATTGCCGGACGCCAGCCTCGACACGCCGGTCTACAGCACGTTGGATGGCTACCGTCTGCTGACCCGGCAACTGGCGGCCAACGTCGGCGAGATGCGCCAGCGCCTTGCGAAGACTGCGCCGCGCTGGAACATCTGAGGTTTACTGCGCGGCCAGGCGCCGCGCCTTGAAGCCCCAACCCTGTTGCATACCCGCAGCGGCCAGCAGAATCGCCGCCACGCCGATCCATTGCAGGGTTTGCAGTTGGTGGCCGAAGGCAAACCAGTCGACGAAAATCGCCGCAATCGGGTAGATGAACGAGAGAGCGCCGGTCAATGCGGTCGGCAATTTCTGGATCGCGCCGTAGAGCAGCACGTACATCAGACCGGTGTGGACGATGCCCAGCGTCACCAGACTGGCCCAGGCACTCGGTGCCTCGGGCATCGCTGAAAAATGGGCGAACGGCGCGAGCAGCAACACCCCGGTGCAGACCTGGATCAGCGCAATCAGATGCGGCGGCGTGCCGGTCAGGCGCTTGATGATCAACGCGGCGATGGCGTAAAGAAACGCCGCCCCCAGCGCCAGCGCGATCCCCGTCAGGTAATCATTGCCGCCCTCGCCCTGCCCGCCGTGGGCACTGACGATGGCCAGCATTCCCATGAAAGAAATCGCCAGCCAGAACAGCTTCTGCAGGGTGATCTTCTCGCCGAGAAACAGCGCCGCCAAACCCACCAGCATGAACGGCTGCACGTTGTACACCGCCGTGCCGATGGCAATCGAGGCCCGTGAATAGGAGGCGAACAGCAGCACCCAGTTGCCGACGATTGCCATCCCGCTGAGCACCGCCAGCAGAAACGTGGTGCGGGTCAGGATGCCCGGCCGCAGGAAACCGAACGCAGCGCAGATCAGCAGCAAGGTCCCGGCGCCGAACACGCAGCGCCAGAACACCACGTCCAGCACCGGTTGCCCGGACACCAGCACAAACCAGCCGATGGTCCCGGATATCAACATGGCGGCGGTCATTTCGAATGAGCCGCGACGGATTGTTTTGTCCATCATCAATCTCCTTAATGTGTGGCAAAAGTATGCCAAGCGCGACCGGGGCTTCTCCAGCGCAAAAAGCAGGCTAAACTCGATTTCTGCCTTTTTATCAGGGGTGGTTTGCGTCATTCGCCTAATGCGGGAGTTATTTGTATGACCGACGATATCGACCAGATCCTGATCGGGGCCTTGATGGAGGATTCGCGGCGCTCGCTCAAGGCGCTGGCGCAGATCAGCGGGTTGTCCTCGCCGAGCGTGGCCGAGCGTTTGCGCCGGCTGGAAGAACGCGGTGTGCTCAAGGGCTACACCGTGGAGATCGATCCCAAATGCTTCGGTTATCAGTTGCAGGCGATTGTCCGGGTGCGGCCATTGCCGGGGCAGTTGCAGGAAGTCGAGCGGCAGATTATGTCGATTCCGGAGTTCACCGAGTGCGACAAGGTCACCGGCGAGGACTGCTTTATCGCCCGCCTGCATGTGCGCTCGATGGAACAGCTGGATACCCTGCTTGATCGGCTGAATACGCTGGCGGAAACCAATACTGCAATCGTCAAGAAGACCCCGGTGAAACGTCGATTGCCGCCGATGGCCTGAGCGGCGTAAATTGAGTTTTTTCCGGCGAAGGATTGGCGGTATGAAAATTCAGGCAATGATGCTGACGGCGTTGATGCTGGCTGGGTGCGGGACGGTGCAGACCGTTGCGTTCAGTGACAAGCACTCCACCGACCAGTTGAAAGCGAACAAATCCTACTGCGGCGCCGTACCACGCATCTACAGCGGCGTGACGTACGACTTCTGCTTGCTGCACGCCGAAAAGCCGGATGACGTCGATGCGTTTAACTACAAGAACGCGACGCCGGGTTTGCTGGTCGATGCGGCCGTGTCGGGAGTGCTCGATACGTTGCTGTTGCCTTACACGATCTACAAGCAACAGGCCGATGGCAGCATCGTGATCAATTGATCGCCTGCTCGCTTTTTCGCAGGCAACAAAAAACCCGCTTTCGCGGGTTTTCTGTTTATTGCAGTGCAGCGATCAGTCGTCGCGGCTCATGATGCCGAAGATCTGCAACAGGCTGACGAACAGGTTGTAGATCGATACATACAGGCTGATGGTCGCCATGATGTAGTTGCGCTCGCCGCCGTGGATGATGGCGCTGGTCTGGAACAGGATGCAGACCGACGAGAACAGCACGAAACCTGCGCTGATCGCCAGTTGCAGGCCGCTGATCTGGAAGAACATGCTCGCCAGCGTCGCGCCCAGCAGGACGAAGAAACCGGCGGTGATGAAACCACCGAGGAAGCTCATGTCCTTGCGGGTGATCAGCACATAAGCCGACAGACCACCGAACACCAGTGCGGTCATCGCGAACGCGGAGCTGACCACTTCAGCGCCGCCCTGCATGCCCAGGTAACGGTTGAGGATCGGGCCGAGCAGGAAACCCATGAAACCGGTCAGGGCAAACGCCGACACCAGGCCCCAGGCGGAATCACGAAGCTTGTTGGTGAGGAAGAACAGCCCGTAGAAACCGATCAGCACCACGAAAATATTCGGGTAGCCGACCCGCATCTGCTGGGCCACGAACGCCATCACACCGCTGAATGCGAGGGTGAGCGCCAGTAGACCGTAAGTATTGCGCAGGACGCGGCTAACCTCTAGCTGCTCAGCCTGCACGCTGTTGTGAACTGCGTAATCCTGTTCGCGCATGGCGACACTCCTGTTGGTTTGAAACGTTCAGTCGCAAAGATCATAACAGACGCTCTGTAACAAGCCATGCACAGAGTTTGACAGTGTGTTTCATTCAGGTATTATGGCGCCCGCAACGCAACGGAGGTGTGGCCGAGTGGTTTAAGGCAACGGTCTTGAAAACCGTCGACTGTAACAGGTCCATGAGTTCGAATCCCATCGCCTCCGCCATCTTATGTACGACAAAGCCCTGATTATTCAGGGCTTTGTCGTTTCTGGCTTCCAGGAATTTTACTCCTCTCCCTCAGGATGGTTTGCGCATCTTTTCGGTCACTTCCGCACCCCCTGCTCTTCCGACAAGGCGGCGCCCCCCCCCAAAAAAAATTAGTTGTCTCCACCTCGCAACTGAGGGAGGCAGCTGTCTTCAACATGCAGTTTTCAGTCAAAAGCCGACAGTCCCAAAATCAAGCGTTCTGACGTCCGAAACCTGACGATTGTGTTCGGAATGTAGAAAAGTCTTTCCCTGATTCACTCCTGTTTCCACAAAACCCTCAAGCCTAAAGTTCGTCCTGCCAGCAAGATCAAACTTACTTCAGGAAATCTCATCATGAAAACTGCAATGATCATCGTCGCACTCTTGGGCTTCAGCTCTGTGGTAGCGGCACAGGACGGTACTGCCAAGAATCAACAGGTCGAGCAATATGGCTACGGCACCCACCTTGATGTCGCCAAGGTCATCTCTGAAGACCCGGTGCCGGATATTTGTGCAGTCGTACCGACACACATGACCTACCAGGATTCGCAAGGCAAACAACACGTACTGGCCTATAACGTCATGGGCCGCTGCAGCCAGGGCTAAGTAACCTGTTCGCCGATCATTGCGCCTCGGGAAGTTGCTTCATCGAGGCGCAAATACCTTTCTGCCCCGCAGTGTTTCAACCGATAAGTGCTTTGGCCGTGGCTGCCAGCTGACTGCCAACCTGATCTTTCAACGTTTCGATGAAACGCGTGATTTTTGCATCGACGAACTGTCGCGAGGTATAGACGGCATACACGTTACGCTCGTAGGTATGGTAGTCAGGCAAAACCCGCACCAGCTTGCCGGAGCGCAGGTCGTCGATGGCCGTGAACCCGGCCAGCAAGCCAATCCCGGCACCCTCTCGAATGGCAAGCGCCATCGCATCCATATCGTTGACGCTGAAACTCGGCCCTGTCGGGATAAATGTCGCGTCTCCCGCCTTGCTTTTGAGCTGCCACTCATCCCGCGCATAGTCCACCGTACCCAGCAGCAAACACTGGTGATCACGCAGATCTTCAGGCGTCTCAAGAGGCGCATGCCGGGCAAGGTAGTCTGGCGACGCCACCAGAACACAGTGGCTGACACCGATCTTTTGGCTGACGTACGCGGAATCGGGTAGCGCTCGGGCGATCAGAATCGAGACATCCAGTTGGTCTTCCAGCAGGTTTGGCATTCGTTGCGAAAGCAGTAAATCCACGGACACCTCCGGGAATTGCTGGCGGTACTCCAGCACGGCCCGCGTGACCAGATGCCGAGCCAACCCCGGAACGCAATGCACCCGCAGTGTTCCCCGAGGCTCCAGCGCCGCATTGCTGGCTTCGGCTTCGGCACTTTCCAGATCAGCCAGAATTTTCGTGCAGCGCTCATAGAACCGTCGCCCCGCATCGGTGACCGACAGGCGCCGCGTCGAGCGCTGCAACAGTCGTGCGTCGAGCACGTTTTCAAGCGCAGATACAGCACGCGATACGTTACCGACCGTGGAGTCCAGATGATTGGCCACGGCCGTGAAACTGCCCATCTCGACAACCTTTATGTACACCGACATGTTCGAAAGCTTATCCATCGCGACCTTCCTGTGGATCTGGCGCACACCCGTGATAACCGCTTTTGTTCAGGATGCTACACGGTCGGCCCGCAGCCCGATATTACCTCTGCAGACAACAATGATTCCCTCCGGCCCGACTAAATCAACGGGCCCTCCTTCCATAGACTTGGTTGCACAAGCTTCCTGATCAGGCTTTGCAGTACAGCCCATCAGGCACCGAGCTTCATACGAATCTCACAACCAACTGAAGGCCACATCATGAAGACTTCCTACGATCCGCTTTATCTTTTCATCGGTGGTGAATGGCTCAACGCCGAAGGGCGCGAGACTGTCGCCGTCGTTAACCCGGCAACCGGCCGGGAAATCGGACGCGTCCCACTCTCCACCGCAGACGATCTTGATCACGCCCTGGCAGTGACTCGACTGAGCTTTGAGCAGTGGCGCCAGACCGTACCCGACAAACGCGCAAAAATTCTAAAACGTGCCGCCGACCTGATCCTCGAACGTGCACCGCAGATTGCTGCGCAGATGACCCTGGAGGAAGGCAAACCGCTGGGTGAAAGCCTGGATGAAGTGACCCGCGCGGCGGAGTATTTCGAATGGTTCGCCGAAAGTGCCCGGCGAATCGATGGCCGTGTGGTCCCGGCCAATCGACCAGGCGTGCTGCAACTGGTCAAACGCCAGGCCATCGGCCCGGTGGCCGCATTCACGCCCTGGAATTTCCCGGCCATCACCCCGGCACGCAAACTCGCGGCAGCGCTGGCTGCGGGTTGCAGCGTCATTCTCAAGCCAGGTGAAGAAAGCCCCTCCACAGCGCTGGCCCTGGCGCGTGCACTCGACGATGCAGGATTGCCCAAGGGTGTGCTGCAAGTGGTCTTTGGCGTACCGGATCAAGTGTCCAGCCATCTGATCGCCTCGCCGATCATTCGCAAAGTGACGTTCACCGGTTCGGTGCCCATCGGGCGCCTGCTCTCTGCACGAGCGGCTGAAGGCGTGAAGCCCATCACCCTCGAACTGGGTGGGCACGGACCGGTTCTGGTATTCGAAGATGCCGACATTGAAAAAGCCGCCATCGAAGGTGTCGCCAATCGGTTTCGCGGGACCGGGCAAGTGTGCATTTCATCCACTCGGTTTCTGATCCAGCGTGGTGCCTATCAAGCCTTCGTTGATCACTTTGTCGCTGCGACCCAGGCCCTGCGGATCGGCGACGGCTTGCATCCTGACACCCAGGTCGGACCGTTGGCCAACCCGAGGCAATTGGCAAAGATGGAAGAACTGGTGGCCGATGCCGTCGAAAAAGGTGCGCGGGTATTGGTCGGTGGTGAAGCCTTGTCAGGCGAAGGCTACTTCTTCCAACCCACGGTTCTGGCGGATGTGCCGATGGATGCCCGCGTGATGCACGAAGAGCCTTTCGGCCCTATCGCCGTGCTGATGCCGTTCGATGAACTGGCAGATGGTTTGAAAGAAGCCAACCGCCTGCCCTACGGCCTCTCTGCCTATGCGTTCACCACCAGCGCTCGCACGGCCATTGACGTCGCGGACGGATTGGAGGCCGGGATGATCGGGATCAACCAATACCGCATCGTCGCTACCGAGCTCCCCTTCGGCGGGATGAAAGAAAGCGGTCACGGCTCCGAAGGTGGCATTGAAGGTATCGAGCACTATCTCACCCACAAATTCATCAGCCAGGTTTAAGGAGCTCGCCCATGTCCAGGATCAATTTCAACAGTCCTCGCGAAGCAGCGCGCGCGTTCACTCCGAAGCTGGCGCAATTCGTCGACTCGACGCTTTATCCGCACATCTGGAGCGATCCCGCGCTGTCCCCGCGCGACCGTAACCTGATCACCGTGGCGGCATTGATTGCCGCTGGTCACTCGGAAGAGTTGCCTGCCCACTTACGCCGCGCGGCTGGCAACGGTGTAACCCAAGGCGAACTGGCGGCAGCGATCACGCACCTGGCTTTCTATGTGGGCTTCCCTGGCGCCATCACTGCTTCTGCTATTGCCAACGCCACGTTCAGCGAAACGGAGAACAACTGAATGAAAGCCATCAACATCAGACAATTCGGTGCGCCAGACGTCCTTGAACTCGTGGAAGTCGCCAATCCTGAAGTGCGGCCTGACGACCTGCTGGTACGTGTCTATGCCGCCGGGGTGAACCGTGCGGATCTGACGCATCGAACCGGTGGGTACGGCCATCCGAATTTCGGCGACTCGCTGATCATCGGCCTGGAAATCGCCGGCGAAGTGATCGGGAAAGGTAGCGCGGTGACGGGGTTCGAAGCAGGTGATCGAATCATGGGCGTGGTCGGAGGCGGTGCCTACGCCGAACTGGCACGCATCGATTACCGCATGGCCATGCACATCCCGGCGCAGCTTGACTATGTACACGCGGCGGCTATTCCAGAGGTCTTCGTCACGGCCCATGAAGCGATGATGCATCTGGCTCGGCTCAAGGCCGGCGATTCAGTGTTGATTCATGCGGCCGCCGGCGGCGTCGGGTCTGCCGCGGTGCAGCTGGCTTATGCCACGGGTGCCACGGTGTATGCGACGACCGAAGGCAGCAAGTTGGCGCGTGTCGAGCATTTGGGCGCTGACGTGGCGATCGACTACAAGACGCAGGATTTCGCTGACGTAATCGCCGCCAAAACCCAGGGTCGCGGCGTCGATGTCATCATCGACTTTATCGGGGCGCCCTATTTCGCACGCAACATCGCATCCCTTGCAAAGGGCGGTCGCCTGGTTCAGGTGGGCATCCTCGGCGCAGGCGGCAACGTGACCGTAGCGCTGGAGGACATTCTTTACCGCCATTTGCAAATCATCGGTACGGTGATGAAGTCGCGTACGCAGCCGGAGAAGCACGACATGATCAAGCGCTTCCGCGAGCACTGGCTTGATCGCTTTGAAGGGGCCGGAAGCCTTGAGCCTGTCGTCGATAGCACGTTTGCGTTATCACGGGCTGCCGATGCTCACCGCCGAATGGAGTCTTCCGAGAACGTCGGGAAAATCATTCTGACGATGCAGCCTGAAGACTTGCTTTGAGTCTGGCCAAAACGGGGTGAAGACGCCTCCTGGAAAAATCGGCAAGACTATTTTGCTAACATCGCGCGCTCCAGCCCAATTGCACGAAGTAAACCGCAGGTATTTACATGTTCGACAGAAGCGATTTCGATCAACTATCGAGTGACCAGCAGATTTGTAGTGCTACACGAAGTGAATATCGCGGTCTCTACTACGTCACCTATCCAAACGACGCCTTTCGATATTCTGAGTCGCAGGAGACCATCAGAATAACTCGCGCACCCAAACGGCATGGTGAAGACGGACTGAAATTCTGGCTCCAGGCGGAGTACCTGGATTGGCGACCTGAAAGTGACAGCCGTTTCCCGCAACACGTATCCGACGCCAAGTTTGAGAAAATCCCGGAAGCTGTTTTCAATCAGATGATTGTGGATCGGACGATTGATTTGATTGCTCCGCTCAAGCAACCGCTGCATGAGCCGACAGGTTTTGTCGGAGCGTTGTTGATGTACTCAATGAAGACGGATTTCATCGTTTCACTGTTCGCGGAGTATGAAGACGAGTACATCCATTTCCACTGGTACACGATTTCATAAGCTATGGCACCAAGGGCTCACGCGGACGTTTCCGGGGTTTGGAAATGACGAGCCAATAGCGCCAGGCTGTTCACGTGCGCGGACAAAGAGGCCCGCCAGAACGGGCCTCGATTTCCTGCATTTATCGCTACATCGGTTTGACTATTGCAGCCCGCGCCCTGGCGTCGGGACCGATCTTGAACCAGATCGAGTACATCGCGGGCAGGAACACCAGCGTCATGACGGTGCCGACGAGCGTACCGCCAATCAGGGTATAGGCCAACGTCCCCCAGAACACCGAGTGTGTCAGGGGAATGAACGCCAGGATCGCCGCCAGGGCTGTCAACAGTACCGGTCGCGCACGTTGCACCGTGGCTTCGACGACAGCGTGAAACGGATCCAGCCCTTCTTGCACGTTGTGATGGATCTGACCGATCAAAATCAGCGTATTGCGCATCAGGATCCCCGACAGTGCAATCAACCCGACCAACGCATTGATGCCAAACGGCTGATTGAAAATGAGCAGTGTCGGCACCACGCCAATCAAGCCCAACGGCGAGGTCAGGAACACCATGATCATCGCCGAGATCGAACGGACCTGCACAATGATGATGACCAGGGTCATGGCGATCATGATCGGCAACAACGGCAGGATCGCCTTGCCGGCCTTGCCGGACTCTTCAATCGCACCCGCCTGCTCGATCCGGTAACCGGAAGGCAGTTTCTCGATGATCGGCTGCAGTTGCTTCAGCAGCGCACTGGAAACGTCCGGTGGCTGCAAGTCTTCGGCAATGTCGCCGCGCACGGTGATGGTCGGGGTGCGATCACGCCGGCGCAGGATCGGATCCTCCATGCGCACATCGACCTCGCCTATCTGCGACAACGGGACACGCTGCCCCGCCGCACCGACCAAGGTGAAGCCTTCGATTTGCTGCGGATCGAGCCGGATATCGCCCGCTGCCCGCCCCATGACCTGCACAGAACGAATGTCCTCACGCACCGCCGTGATCGGTACTCCGCTGAGCAGGAACTGCAACTGCTGTGCAACCGCAGTCGATGTCAGCCCCACTGCCTGCAGACGATCCTGATCCAAATTGAAATGCAACGACGGAGACAGCGGACCCCAATCAGTGTTCACGGTTCTCATCATCGGGCTGTCCTGCATCACGCCCCGCACCTGCTCGGCGATCACCCGCAACTTGGCCGGATCAGGCCCCATCACCCGGTAGGCCACCGGAAACGGCGAGTAAGGACCAAACACGATTTGAGTTGCCCTTAGACGCGCCTCCGGGGCGAGCCCTTGAGCGACCGCGTCACGAAAACGCAACTTGAGGGTTTCCCGTGCTTCCTGACTGTCGGTCAGTACAACGATCTTGGCGAACGACGGATCGGGCAGTTCCGGCGCCATCGCCAGAAAGAAACGCGGCGCCCCTTGGCCGATATAGGCCGTGACGATTTTTGCCTCGTCTTGCTGGCGCAGCCAGGCTTCTACTTTGGCGGCCGTGGCGCTGGTCTGCTCGATGGAAGTGCCGTAGGGCATTTGCACCTCGATCATGACTTCGGGACGGTCAGAGGTCGGGAAGAACTGTTTTTTCACCAGGCCCATGCCCGCCGCTGCCACGAAGAACAGGACAATAACCATGCCCGCGACCAGCCATTTGCGCGCAATGACCCGAGTCAGAATCCGGCGGAAGCGGTTGTATCGCGGCGTGTTGTAGATCGCCGCATGTCCACCGTCCACCGCCTTGATATCCGGCAACAGTTTCACGCCCAGATAAGGGGTGAACGCCACTGCCACGACCCAGGAAGCGATGAGAGCTATGCCAACGATCCAGAACATGTTGCTGGTGTATTCGCCGGCCGTGGACTGAGCAAAACCGTTCGGCAAAAAACCGATCGCCGTCACCAGGGTTCCGGACAGCATCGGCGCCGCCGTGTGGCTCCAGGCATAGGCAGAGGCCTTGATGCGATCGTAGCCCTCCTCCATTTTCACCACCATCATTTCAATGGCGATGATCGCGTCATCGACCAGCAGCCCGAGCGCCAGAATCAACGACCCCAGGGTGATACGGTCAAAGTTTTTGCCGGTGGCCGCCATCACCACAAACACGATCGCCAGGGTCAACGGCACCGCAGCGGCGACCACCACGCCGACACGCCAGCCCATGCTTAGAAAGCAGACGAGCATGACCACCAGCAGCGCGACGAAGAACTTGACCATGAACTCGCCAACGGCGGAGTCGATATTCACCGCCTGGTCGGTGACCTTGGAGAGGCTCATGCCCAAGGGCATTTCCTCATTGATCCTGACGGTCTCGGCATCCAGCGCCTTGCCCAGATCAAGGCCGTTCCAGCCCTCACGCATCACCACTCCGAGCAACAGCGCCTCTTCGCCGTTATTGCGCACCAGAAAGGTGGCCGGGTCTTCGTAACCTCGTTCGACCGTCGCCACATCAGACAACTTGAGTGTCCGCCCCTGCACGATCACAGGGGTGTCGCGGATTTTTTGCAGCTTGTCGAACGCACCATCGAGGCGCAGAAAAACCTGTGGCCCGCTGGTGTCGATTGATCCGGCCGGGGTCAGTGCGTTCTGACTGTTCAGCGCGGCGAAGATGTCCTGCGGTGACAAGCCCAGGGTCGCCAACCGGTCATGCGAAAAGGAAACAAATATTCGTTCGGCTTGTTCGCCGATGATGTTGACCTTCTTCACCCCCGGCACATGCAACAGGCGCTGGCGCATGGACTCCGCATCGCGGACCAGCAGACGCTGCGGCTCGCCCTTGGCTTTCAGGGCGAACAGCGCAAAGGTCACGTCCGAATACTCGTCGTTGATCATCGGCCCGATGACGCCCGCCGGCAACTTGATCGCTTCATCGTCGAGTTTTTTACGCGCCTGATAGAACTCTTCCTGCACTTGCGAGGGCGGCGTGCTATCGAGCAACGAGACCATCGTGAAAGCGAGCCCTGGCCGCGTATAGGTTTCCGAGCGGTCGTACCATTTGAGTTCTTGCAGGCGCTTTTCCAGTGGCTCCGCGACCTGATCCTGCATCTCCTGTGCGGTCGCCCCCGGCCACGCCGTGATGACGGTCAACTGCTTGACCGTAAACGGAGGATCTTCGGCACGCCCCAGCTGGAAGAACGCCAGGGTGCCGGCAACGGCGATCAGGAAAATCAGAAAGACCGTGATCGAACGCTCGCGAACGGCGATGGCAGAGAGGTTGAATAGGCCCTCGCTCATGGACGACTCCCGGCAACGGTCGCCGCATCAGGCACGGGCATTCTTACTGCTTCACCTTCGCGCAACAGGTGAGCGCCCAGCGCCACAATCTGTTCGCCAACCCGGAGATCGCCAGCGACTCGGGCCGAATCGTCGCTCAACCCCAGCACCCGAACCGCTCGCCAGGTCACGGTTGGCGGTGTGCCGTCGATGACCCACACGCCAGGACCTTGACCCGCGTCGTAAAGCGCGGCAACAGGCACTTGCAACGATGCGGCAGGTGTCGAACCCTCGGCGATTCTGAGGGTGACTGTCGAACCTATCGGCGCATTGGCCAGCGCGCCTTCCAGTACGTAGCGCGCCTCGAACGTACGCGTCGTGCGATCTGCCGAATCGGAAAGCAACCTCAGTTTCGCGGTAACAGCACCCGAGGCGTCGCCATAGAGCGTGGCTTGCGCGGTGGATCCTGCTGCGGGGCGCAACGTCTCGGGCAAGTGCACGATGGCCTCGCGCTGCCCTGCCCGCGCCAGTCGAACCACCGGTTGTCCAGGGCTGACGACTTGTCCGGGTTCGGCGAGTGTTTCCACCACAACGCCGTCGGCATCGGCGACCAGCACCGCATAACCGGAAGCGTTGCGGGCTACGTCCGCTTGCGCTTCAGCAGCGCTGAGTTGCGCCTTGGCGGTATCTGCGGCGGCTTTGATCTGATCGTAGGCCGATGCGGAAATGGCGCCGGCGCTGACCAGAGTGCGATAGCGGGCTTCGTCATCGGCTGTCTGCCTGGCCCGGGCCCGGGCGGCGGTGACCGACTCCTGCTGCGCGCGTGCCTGCAACCCCAGGTCGATGGGGTCGAGCCGCATCAGCGGCTGACCGCGTTTGACGCTCTGCCCCGTGTCAACCAGACGCTCGAGCACCTTGCCCGAAACGCGAAACCCCAGATCGCCCTGAATGCGCGCCGTCACCACTCCCGTGAAGGTGCGAGAACCGTCAGCCGCAGCCTGAACGGCGGTGAACCTGACCAGAGGCGCCTGTGTGCGCGGGTCTGCAACGGATGAGGAATCACCGCACGCCGCCAGGGCGAGTGGCAACAGGCATGCGGCAATGGGGGAAATTCGAAGCCGGCGCATAGGTTCACTTACTGAAATAGGATGATCATCATATTCTCATCTTTGTGACCAATATCGTCAACAGTCACATTAAATGAGGTATTCGACGCTCCAGTTTTATCATTTATGCCGTGATTGCCTTTTCAAGCCTTAATTGACACGCTGTGACCATTGCTTAATATGGTCACAAAAATCTCGTTAAGGAACGCCGATGCCTCCCCTGCGCCCGATTGCTCTTTTGGTTAGCGCCAGCCTCATGGCAGGTTGTGCGGTGGGTCCGGATTACCATCGTCCAGACGCCCCGCTTTCAGATCATTACCTGGCGCGGTCTGCTGTCGAACCGCGATCCGGATCGACACCGGACAGCCTTGCCGCCTGGTGGGAAAGCTTTAACGATCCGCTACTGAGCAACCTCATCGACCAGGCCTTGCAGCAGAATCTGGACCTTGCACAGGCATCAGCGCGCGTCACCCAGGCCAAGGCCGGCCTGGGCGCCGCAAATGCAGCACTGCTGCCCTCGGCGAACATCAGCGCACAGGCGGCACGCGCTTATCAGTCCGTCGAGACGCCACTGGGCCAGGTGTTGAATTCAACACCCGGCTATGACCGTTACGGCAATGCCTACGAGGCCAATCTCGAGGCGGGCTGGGAAGTCGATGTCTTTGGCGGACTGCGCCGCGGGCGTGAGGCGGCACTGGCTGAGTATCAGGCCTCAGCAGCCGGTTTCACGGCGACGAGGTTGGCGATCGCTGCGCAAACGGCCGATATCTACATCACCCTGCGCGGATTACAGGCGCGGCTGGACATCGCCAACCGGCAAGTCGATACTCGGCGCGCGTTGCTGGAAAAGGTCCGGTTGCTTTACGGCAAGGGTCTGGCCGCGGAGTATCAGGTGCGCCAGGCCGAGGGTGAGTTGTCGCAAGTCGAGGCGACCGTTCCGGTACTGCAAAGCGGTCTGGAAGCAGCAATGAATGCGATGGACGTACTGCTCGGCACGCCTCCCGGCACTCACCGCACGCAACTGGCACGTGAGAACGAAATTCCCGATGTGCCGTCGCTGACTGCGCTGGGCACACCGGCAGATCTGCTGCGGCGCAGACCGGACCTGATCGTGGCCGAACGCCGCCTTGCGGCCTCTAACGCGCGTATCGGCGAAGCGATTGCCGAGTACTACCCGAAATTTTCTCTCAGCGCCTTGCTGGGCAGCGCGACAGCCGTCTCCGGCGGCAATCTTTTCACTGGTGGCGCAAGCCAGTCTGCCGGTGTCTTGGGTTTGCGCTGGCGGCTTTTCGACTTCGCACGCATCAACGCCCGGATCGATCAGGCCAAAGGTCAGGAATCAGAAGCATTGGCGGCCTATCGCCAGTCGGTACTGCGTGCCACCGAAGATGTAGAGAACGCGGTGTCCTCACTGGTGAATCGGCAAGCCCAGACCACCACCCTTACCGGCGGCGAAGCCGCGCTGACTCAAGCTCGCCAGTCCTCGTTCACCGCCTATGAAAAAGGCACCGCGAGCCTGATTGATGTCCTGCACGCCGACGAAACACTGTTGCAGGCCTCCGACGCCAGAGCGCAGGCGCGGACGGAATCGGCCCGTGCGGCGGTGGCGGTATTCAAGTCACTTGGTGGTGGCTGGCAACCCACTGAATCACAACCTGTAGCGGCACGCTGAGCAGCACCACCAGATCGCTTTCAGGTCAGGGCATCAGGCTGCGCAAAATGAGGTTCGAGGTCAGCGTGGGCGCTACCTCGATAAAATCGAGATTGTGCTGCAGCAGCAACGGGTTGACGAAGGGACGCAGAGCCAGATGAATCGCCTCGACGGTCTCGTCCAGCGGAGTCTTGCGCTCGAACTCTCCGAGCTCTCGCCCTTCACGCACGATGTCGAAAATAAAGCGCTTGATCTGCTCCTCATACACCTGAGCACTTGGCCAACGCTCCGCTGCCGAGAATGCCGCGATGTCGTAAAGCTTGCGATCATTGAAGAACAGGTCCACACCCGTGGCAATCACGGTCTTCACCAGCCGGCGTAAACGCTCGGTCGGCGAAATCGCCTCTGCGTTAACAGCCTGTTCGACCGCTGCAACCATTTGCCCCAGACAATTTGAGCAGATCGCTTCGCCGATCGCCTGCTTGGAATCAAAGAATTTATAGATGTACGCCTTGGAAAAACCGATGGCCCTGGCCAGATCGGAAACCGTGGTTTTGCCATAGCCGTATTGGCTGAAGTGTTCATTGGCTGCCGCGACGATCTGATCACGAATGTCGTGATCGACTGGGCCACGTGGGCCGGGCGAAGATATGGATGGCTGATTCATGGGCGTAGCTTACTCACCCTGTCGAGGTCTTACAAATCGTGACCAATAGAGTACATATTCACGAAAAACGGCTGTCTAAAACGGGCTGACGTTCAAGTCATCGAACAGGGCGGATCAGTCCTTCTACAAGGTTTCTACTTCATCGACCGGCAACACCGGCAATGAAGCAAACATTTCAGCGCGGCATACCTCAAGGATTTCATCCGCCAGGGCGGAATCATCCGGGCAGGCGCGTGACAGGATGATTGCGCCGAGCGCACGCGACAGCAGGTCGATCATTTTCTTTCTCCCCTCGCCCTCCCCAGCATCCGGCCCTGTCGGATATTTTTCCCCCAGAGTTTGCAGGGTGCGTTCAATGCCTTCGGCAAACGTGGCTTTCACATCGTCCGACTGACGCGCCGCGTCGCCACACAGTGCGGCCATCGTGCAACCGCTGCCGCGTCCGTCGCGATGTTCTCTGTTCACATAGACGTTGATGAAACCGGGAACATCGAGCGCCTGGGCGCCGGTCAACGATTTGCCGAGACTGCAGGCCGAAGCTTCGGCCATCAGGTCGGCCTTCGACCCGAAATGCTTGTAGAAGCCCCCATGGGTGAAACCGGCAGCCGCCATGAGATCCGCCACACCGACGCCGTCAAAGCCACGCTCACGGAACAGCTCTGAGGCCGTCTCGACGATGTGTTCTCGATTGGCCTGCGCCTGGGCCTTGGTCACTCTCACGTGCAATACCTCGTGTTCAGCGGGATTTCCTGCGTCCGATGATACATAGATGTTGGCCATAATCAAAACTGTTGACAGTTTAGATTTCGATCATCATCCTAATTTCACACCCACCGATCTCCATTCACGGGCACGGAAGATTCATCAGATGACCAAGCAGACTCTGTTCACCCCTTACACCCTGGGCAGTCTCACGCTGTCGAACCGCGTAGTTCTCGCGCCGCTGACACGCAACCGCGCAGGCCAGGGCTTTGTCCCCAGCGAATTCGCGGCCGTCTATTACACCCAGCGCGCCAGCGCCGGTTTGCTGATCAGCGAAGCGACGCAGATTTCCCGACAGGGCCAGGGTTATCAGGACACACCCGGGATCTACACCCAGGCGCAAATCGATGGTTGGCGCGCAGTCACCGATGCCGTCCACGCTAAGGGCGGAAAAATCTTCCTGCAGTTGTGGCATGTCGGCCGCGTCTCACACGTTGACCTGCAAGAAAACGGCGCCGCACCGGTGGCCCCTTCTGCGCTGCGTGCCGCGACCAAAGTGTTCGTCAACAACCGCTTTGAAGACGTCTCCGAACCCCGCGCCCTGGAAACCAGCGAACTGCCGGGGATCGTCTCCGATTTCCGCCAGGCTGCGGCCAACGCGATCGCCGCCGGGTTCGATGGCGTGGAGATTCACGGTGCAAACGGCTACTTGCTGGATCAATTCCTCAAGGACAACGCCAATCTGCGCACCGACGCTTACGGCGGCTCGATTGAAAATCGTGCGCGTCTGTTGCTCGAAGTGACGGCGGCCGTCGTCAATGAGATCGGCGCGGATCGCACTGGCGTGCGCCTGTCTCCCGTGTCGCCGGCCAACGGCGTATCCAGCAGCGATCCGCAGGCGCAATTCAATTACGTCGTCGAGCAACTCGACGCCCTCGGTGTGGTTTATCTGCACATGGTCGAAGGCGCGACCGGCGGCCCGCGCGACGTGGCCCCTTTCGATTTCGGGGCCCTGCGCCAACGCTTCAAAAACACCTATATCGCCAACAACGGCTATGACCTGGACCTGGCGAACGCGCGGCTCGCCGAAGACCAGGCCGACCTGATCGCCTTCGGTCGCCCGTTCATCGGCAACCCGGATCTGGTGGAGCGCCTCAAGCAGGGCGCGCCGCTGTCCGCTTTCAATCCCGCCACCCTCTACGGCGGCGGCGCGGCGGGCTACATCGACTACCCGGCTCTCGCTGAATCGAGCGTCAGCGCAAGCTGAGCGCGTTCCGTTTCTCACCTCCTGAAAAAGAGATACCCCATGAGCACTCGCCCTACTGTTCTCATCACCGGCGCCTCCACCGGTATCGGCGCCGTCTATGCCGAACGCTTCGCCAAACGTGGCCACGATCTGGTACTGGTCGCCCGCGATCAGGCTCGCCTGGACACACTGGCAGCGCGCTTGCGCAGCGAGCACGACGTCGCCGTCGATGTCATCCCGGCAGACCTGACCCAACTCAGCGATCTGACCACCGTTGAAAGCCGCCTGCGCGACGACGCCCGCATCGGCATTCTCGTCAATAACGCCGGCGCCGCGCTGTCCGGCCACTTCGTCGATCAAAGCACCGACAGCGTTGCGCAACTGGTCGCCCTGAACACCACGGCGCTGGTGCGGCTCGCCAGCGCCATCGCCCCACGCCTGGCCAAGGCCGGCGACGGCGCAATCATCAACATCGGTTCGGTGGTGGGCCTGGCGCCGGAGTTCGGCATGAGCGTCTACGGTGCGACCAAGGCCTTCGTGCTGTTCCTGTCCCAGGGCCTGAGCCTGGAACTCTCGCCTCAGGGCGTCTACGTGCAGGCCGTGTTGCCCGCCGCCACTCGCACGGAAATCTGGGATCGCTCCGGCGTCGACATCAACACCCTGAGCGAAATCATGGAAGTGGGTGATCTGGTGGATGCCGCACTGGTTGGTTTCGATCGTCGCGAACCTGTGACCATCCCGCCGCTGCACGAAGCCGAGCGCTGGGATGACCTGCAGGGCGCACGTCAGGGCCTGCTGGGACAAATCCGCCAGTCTGCGGTTGCCCAACGCTACCAGACGCCACAGTGATTTTTTGCTAGCGAGCATTCGCGGCAGATTCGATGCAGGCACAGGGCATTGCATCGAATCCTGCCCGCTGGCCGGAGTGACAATGAGTTCAATACAGACAAATTCCCGCTCGGGTTCGCCGACGTCATTCATCGACGCGGCGAACCAGTCGATCACGGTCAACGGCATTCCCTTCGCCTATCGCGACACTGGGCCCGCAACCGGCATGCCCCTGGTACTGTTCAACCATTGGGGCGCGGTACTGGACAACTTCGACCCCGCGATCATCGATGGCCTGGCGCAAACCAGACGCGTCATCACCACCGACTATCGCGGCATCGGCAACTCGGGTGGAACCGCGCCACTGACGGTGGGCGAAATGGCCGACGATGCCATCCAGCTGATCAGGGCGCTGGGGCTGAAAACCGTGGATGTGCTCGGTTTCTCCCTCGGAGGTTTCGTCGCTCAGGACATTGCCCTCAAGGCGCCTGACTTGGTACGCCGGTTGATTCTGACCGGTACTGGACCGGCGGGCGGCACCGGCATAGACAAGGTCGGCACAGTTTCATGGCCATTGATCCTCAAAGGTTTGCTGACCCTGCGCGATCCCAAGTTCTACCTTTTCTTCACCTCGTCGGCCAATGGGCGACGGTCTGCCTCGCAGTATTTAAGACGCCTCAAGGCACGCAAGAAAAATCGCGACAAGGGCCCGACGCCCCGCGCTTTCCTGCGGCAATTGAAAGCCATCACCGCGTGGGGCAGACAACCGCAACAAGCGCTTGGACGCTTGCGCACGCCGACGCTGGTCGTCAACGGCGACAACGACATCATGGTGCCCAGCGTTAACTCGTTTGAACTGGCCAGGCTTATCCCCAACGCACAGTTGGTGATTTTTGAGGATGCCGGGCACGGTGGGATTTTCCAGCATCACGCCGACTTTGTGGCCAAGGCGCAGGCGTTTCTCGATGCTTGACCACGTCACGCAGCAACACCGCAACCCACCGACTACCCTCCGTACAACCAGCAAGAGCCGCACCACGATGAAAGCATTTCTGATTGATGGCTATGGCAAGAATCCCGGACGCATTGGCGAAGCGCCCGCCCCTGCAGTCGGTGCCCACGACGTCTTGATCGAGGTCCATGCGAGCAGCGTCAACGTGCTGGATTCGAAGATCAGCAAAGGCGAGTTCAAACTGATCCTGCCCTACGCCTTTCCGTTGATCCTGGGCAATGACCTGGCGGGGGTTGTGGTTGAAGTCGGCCCGCAGGTGACACGCTTCAAACCGGGAGACGAGGTATACGCTCGCCCGCCCGAAGCGCGGATCGGGACGTTCGCCCAATTGATCGCCGTGAACGAAAACGCGGTCGCCCTGAAACCCGCCAATACCGACATGGCACAAGCCGCATCCCTGCCCTTGGTTGCACTGACCGCCTGGCAAGTACTGGTTGAAACCGCCCGGCTGCAAAAGGGCCAGAAAGTGCTAATTCACGCGGGTTCCGGCGGCGTCGGCACAATTGCGATTCAGCTTGCCAAACACCTCGGTGCGTTTGTCGCCACGACTACCAGCACCGCCAATGTCGAATGGGTCAAAGCGCTGGGGGCCGATCTAGTCATCGACTATAAACAACAGAACTTCGAAAATGTGCTGCGTGACTACGACGTGGTGCTGAACAGCCTTGGCGCCGACGTGCTGGAGAAATCACTCGCGGTCCTGAAACCCGGTGGTCAACTCATTTCCATCTCGGGCCCACCCACTGTGCAGTTCGCGCGGGAGCAAGGGTTGTCCTGGCCATTGCAGCAAGTCATGCGCCTGCTGAGCCTTGGCATTCGTCGCAAAGCGCGCAAGCAGGATGTCAGCTACGCGTTCGTGTTCATGCGGGCCAATGGCGCTCAACTGCAACACATCACCGCGCTCGTGGAGGACGGGATCATCAAACCAGTGGTTGATCGTTCCTTCCCCTTTGAATCAACGGCTGAAGCATTGAAGTACGTTGAGCAGGGACGCGCCAAGGGCAAGGTCGTTGTTGCGCTCAAATGACCACGCCGCCTACTCATGAGTCGACCATAGAAACTGCACAGCTTTTACTGCTTGAGCGCTCATCATCCGAAGTGATTTCGCCAGAGGTGCAAGAACAGCAAGCGCCGCAACCGGATGTTGCGCGGGTTGAACCGCCCGTTATCGTTTGGCGCAGTTTGATGCTTGAGCCATAAGGCGAAACCGGTTGCAGGTGATCTCGTCAGGCTGTCGCGTTCGGCTCGACAAGATGAACTTCCGTGGCATTGCGTCCGGCCAGCCAGGCCAACACAGACGCGGCGACCAGGACAGCGGCGCTAAGCTCGAAGGTGGCTTTGTAGCCGCTCAAATCAAAGGCCAGACCGCCAATGATTGCGCCGCCGGCGATTGCCAGTTGAACGATGGCTACCAGCAAGCCGCCTCCGGCTTCCGCATCATCCGGGAGCGTCTGCGCCAGCCACGTCCACCAGCCAACCGGCGCGGCCGTGGCGACCAGCCCCCAGATTCCGAGCAACACGGCGGTCAGCACCGGCGATTTGCCGAAGCTGACCAACGCCAGCGCGATCACCGCCATGATCAGTGGAATGGCAGTCAGCGTGCGGTAGAGACCACGGCCCATAAACCGTTCGATCAGAAAGGTGCCGATAAACCCGGCCAGTCCCAGCCCCAGCAGCATGAAGGACAAGGTTGAGACACTGACGCCAGTCACGCCTTCAAGAAAGGGCCGTAGATAGGTGAACAGCATGAACTGCCCCATGAAAAAGACACTCACGGCGACCATGCCCAAGGCCACTGGCAATTGCTTCATCAGACGCAGAACGTTGCCGCTACCTGCCTGGCGTTCGGCCTTGAAGGACGGCAGGCTGATCAGCAGCCACACGGCGGCAAGCACCGCGACCGGAACCACACAGAAGAATGCACCGCGCCAGCCGATCAACGAGCCGAGAAAGCTGCCCGCCGGAGCGGCGATGACCGTGGCCAATGCGTTACCGCCATTGACGATGGCCAGCGCACGGGAAACCTGTTCAGGCTTCACCAGGCGCATGGCAGTCGCCGCCGACAACGACCAGAAACCACCGATCGCAATCCCGATCAGAGCACGCCCAAACATGAATAACGGGTAGCCTGGGGCGAACGCGACGACCGTTCCGGAGACGATCATCAGCAGGGTCAGGCCCAGCAGAAGCTGCTTGCGTTCGATGCGAGCGGCGACCGAGGCGATCAACAAACTGGTGATCAAGGCAAAGGCACCGGACACGGAAATCCCCTGCCCGGCCTGGCCTTCGGTGATGTGCAGGTCCGCCGCAATCGGCGTCAGCAGGCTGACAGGCATGAACTCTGAAGCGACCAGAGCGAATGCCGCTAACGACATCGCCAGCACGGCGCTCCAGCCGCCTGTTCTTTTAGAAGGATCTGTAGAAGGAAACGTCATGGGAACTACCTGTGGTGCGAAAAACGTGTGGGGGGGGGGTGATGCGCAGGGGCAAACAGTTTGTCGCCTATCCGGGCAGTGCCCCTGTAACAGATAGACACATTCTCCCGGTCAGTCCGGTGCTTCCCTAGCGCATTCCTCTTGAATGCTTGCCTGATCCTCTGGCGATGCAGGGTCATGGATAGGAAACGTCGCGCGCGCGCATTAGAGTTCGGTCAAAGGAGCGAGCCCACATGATCCCGACCCCTCTGCCCCAGGAATCACCTTTGGCACGGCACATCGACCCGCGTGTGAACGCACCGGGTGACTTCGCCACGTCGATACCCGGGCTGTCGCTGTTTCGTCGCGACCAGCCGGCGCCTCCCGTTGTGTGCATGATCGAGCCCAGCCTGATTCTCGTGGGCCGCGGCGAAAAGCGCCTGTGGGTGGGCGGTGAGGGTTACAGCTATGACCCGTCGCGGTTTCTGGTCACGTCGCTGGATCTGCCCGCCAACTCCGAAGTGATGCTCGCCAGTCCCGGACAGCCCTGTGTGGGCCTCGTGTTGAAGCTGGATGTCAGCATGCTCGCCGAGGTCATTACCAAGAGCGGCTTGCCCGCGAAACGCCAGCCATCAATGGGTACGGGCGCTGCGATTGGCAGCCTGTCGTCAGCTTTGGAGGACGCGCTCGATCGACTGCTGGCATTGCTCGATGAACCCGAGGCGATCCCGGTCCTGGCGCCGCTGATTCTGCGAGAAATCCACTATCGACTGCTCCACACCGACCAAGGCCCGCGGCTGCGGCAGATCACTGCCGTCGACGGTCAGGGTTATCGCATCGCCAAGGCGATCGACTGGCTCAAGGTCAACTACACCGATGCCCTGCGCATCGATGATTTGGCCGCGCGGGTGCAGATGAGCGCGCCGACCTTTCACCATCATTTCCGCCAGCTCACCGGCATGAGTCCGCTGCAGTACCAGAAATGGCTGCGGCTCAACGAAGCCCGGCGGCTGATGCTGGTCGAGCGCCTGGACGTGTCGCGGGCGGCGTTTGCGGTCGGCTATGAAAGTCCTTCGCAGTTCAGCCGCGAATATGGCCGGCTGTTCGGCACCGCACCGAGTCGTGACATGGCCCTTTTGCGTGGGCAGCCATTCGAGGCAGAAGCCCTCGGCACAGTCGCGAATTGAACGAACAACCAGCGTCACCGATGATGCGCCCCGCCGCGTGTCACCGCTCATAACAATGCACGTCAACCGATGATCAGCGGGTGAATCATGGAACTACGAATCAACCAGAAGACCTATCAGGTCGATGCCGACGCCGATACACCCTTGCTGTGGGTGATCCGCGATGATCTGGGCATGACCGGCACCAAGTACGGCTGCGGGCTGGCGCAATGCGGCGCCTGCTCGGTGCTGGTGGACGGCAACGTCGTGCGCTCGTGCGTCACGCCAGTGGCCGGTGTGGTTGGCCGCGAGGTCACCACCATTGAAGCCATCGAAAGCGATGACGTGGGCAAACGAGTGGTCTCGGCCTGGGTCGATCTGCAGGTCGCCCAGTGCGGCTACTGCCAGTCCGGGCAGGTAATGGCCGCCACCGCGCTGCTCAAGCAGAACCCCAAACCGAGTGATGCGCAGATCGAGGCGGCGATGGTCAATCTGTGCCGCTGCGGTACTTACAACGCCATTCATGCCGCCGTGCATGAACTTGCCGGCAAGGGGGACGCGTGATGGACGTTCGTATCGATCCTTCACAACACGCTTCAGTCCTGGATCTGCAGGAACCGATCAATGTGTCGCGCAGACGTTTCCTGACCGGTACCGCCGTCGGCGCACTGGTGCTCGGCTTCGGTCTGCCACTCGGTGTGACACGGGTACAAGCGGCAGCGGCAGCGACTGCCGAGCGCGGCACACAGGTCCCGGCGTTTCTCGAGATCCGCCCGGACAATCGGGTGCGCCTGCTCTGCCCGTTCATGGAAGGCGGACAAGGGACGTTCACTGCGATGGCGCAGATCGTCGGTGAAGAACTGGATGCCGACCCGGCAACCTTCCTGGTCGAAGCAGCGCCGCCCGGAGAAGCCTACGTAGTGATGGAAAACGGCATGCGCATCACCGGCGGCAGTATGTCGGTGCGCATGAGCTATCCGGTGATGCGCCGCCTCGGCGCCCTCGCCCGCGCCATGTTGTTGCAGGCGGGCGCGCAGCAACTCGGCGTGCCGGTAAGTGAATTGACCACCGAGCCTGGCAAAGTCGTGCACGCCAAGTCGGGCCGCTCGCTGGCCTACGGTGAACTGGCCGAGCGCGCGATGGATCTGCCGGTTCCTGATCCAGCCTCTGTGAAGCTGCGTGATCCGAGCCAGTTCCGCTGGATCGGCAAACCGGTGAAGCGCCTCGATGCCTACGACAAGTCCACGGGCAAGGCGCTGTACAGCATCGATCTGAAGGTTGACGACATGCTGCATGCCGCCGTTCAACATGCCCCGCGCCTGGGGATGACCGTGGGCAACCTGCGCAACGAAGACCAGGTCAAGGCGATGAAAGGCGTACATTCCGTGCATCGTCTGCCGGGCGCTGTGGCGGTGGTTGCCGAGCGCTGGTGGCATGCAAAGCGTGCGGTAGAAGCGATTCAGGTCGACTGGCAGGAACCCACCGCAGACAGCCAGGTGCGGCCGATGCCCGCCGACTTTTCCAGCGATGCCTGGTTCAAGCGCCTCGCTGAAGATAAAAGCCCCGCCAGAGACGATGAACATGAGGGCGATGTGGCTTCGATTCTCAAGGAGACCAAGACCCGGATCGACGCCACTTACCACAACCAATACCTGAACCACGGCCAACTGGAGCCTCCGTCGGCATTGGCCCGATTCAATCCGGACGGTTCGCTGGAAGTCTGGCTGCCGAATCAGGCGCCGGACATGTTCCGTGCCGACATCGCCAAACGCACGGGCCTCGATCTTTCGCGCATCACCTTGCATTCGCCACTGCTGGGTGGGTTCTTCGGCCGGCATTTCCTCTATGACTCGGCCAGTCCGTATCCGCAGGCGATTGCGCTGTCCAAGGCAGTTGGCCGTCCGGTCAAGCTGATCTGGAGCCGCGAAGAAGAGTTCTTGCGTGACGTGCTCCGCCCGGTTGCCGCCGTGAATTTCCGCGCGGCACTGGACAACGACGGCTGGCCGCTGGCAATCGAAGCGGTCAGTGCCACCGAAGGGCCGACCGAAGCCCTCGCCGGCAAGCAAGGTGAAAAGCTCGATCCGACCGCGCTTGAAGGCTTATCGGGCAAGTCCTATGCGATCCCCAACAAGCGCATCGCACAGATCTACGTCAAAGGTCCGGCGATGCTCGGCTATTGGCGTTCGGTGGGCAATTCCCTCAACGACTTCTTCTATGAATCGTTCCTCGATGAACTGGCCGACAAGGGCGGCAAGGACCCGTTCGACCTGCGCCTGCATTTGCTGCGTGACAACCAACGGCTGACCACACTGCTGCAAGCCGTGGGTGAACTGTCGGGCGGCTGGAAGCGTGGGCCGTTTACCGCCGAGGATGGCAGCCGACGTGCGCGCGGCGTGGCCATGGCTTCGCCGTTCGGTACCGAGACGGCGGTGATCGCCGAGGTGTCCATTGAGAACGGCCAGGTCAAGGTGCATGACATCTGGCAGGCGATTGACCCGGGCAGCATCGTCAATCCGGCGATTGTCGACGCTCAGGTCAATGGCGCCGTGGCGTTGGGACTGTCGCAAACGCTGGTGGAGGAAGCCGTGTGGGTGGATGGTAAACCGCGGGCGCGCAACTACGACTTGTATCCGATCCTGCCGCCTGCGCGGATGGCACGCGTTCACGTGCGTGTGGTCGAGAGCGGGGAAAAAATGGGTGGCATCGGTGAACCGCCATTGCCTGCGGTCGCGCCCGCTGTCGCTAACGCGGTGGCAGCGCTAACCGGTCAGCGGGTGCGCAGCCTGCCCCTGAGCCGACACACCTTCACTTGATCAGCGCCGGAGCGTTCATGAATAACAGCCGATTCGCAAGAACCGCTGGCTGGCTGGCCGTGCCGTGTCTGGTCGCGGCAGGCCTGCTGGCCTGGTATGTCACCCGCGAGCCCGTCTCGCGCCTGGAAAACCACCAGATCGCCGTGGCCGACATCGACCCGGCATTGGTCGCTCGGGGCGAATACGTCGCCAGGTTGAGTGATTGCGTGGCCTGTCACAGCGTGCCGGATGGCGCGCCGTTCGCCGGTGGGCTGGAAATGGCCACACCGCTGGGCGCGATCCATGCGACCAATATCACCCCGGACACGGAAACCGGAATCGGCCACTACAGCCTGGCGGACTTCGACCGTGCCGTGCGCCACGGCGTAGCTCCCGACAGTCGCCGGTTATACCCGGCGATGCCCTACCCGTCCTATGCCAAGCTCAGTGACGATGACGTGCGTGCGCTGTATGCGTTCTTCATGAAAGGCGTGGCGCCGGTCAAACAGGCGAACATCCCGAGTGCGATTCCGTTTCCGCTGAACCTGCGTTGGCCGATTGCACTGTGGAACGGTGTGTTTGTCGACGCCGAGCCCTACGTAGCCAAACCGTCGCAGGATGAACGATGGAACCGCGGTGCTTATCTCGTGCAGGGTGCCGGACACTGTGGCAGTTGCCACACGCCGCGCAGCCTGGCGTTCAACGAGAAGGCACTGGATGAGTCCGGCAAGCCATACCTCGCCGGCGCCCTGCTCGATGGCTGGTACGCACCGAGCCTGCGTGATGATCACAACACCGGGCTGGGCCGCTGGAGCGAGCAAGAGATCGTGCAGTTCCTCAAGACCGGTCGCAACCAGCACGCGGTGGTCTACGGCTCGATGACCGAGGCGTTCAACAACTCCACGCAGTTCATGAGCGATGATGATCTGACCGCGATTGCCCACTACCTGAAGTCGCTTCCCGGCGATCGTGAACGGGATGGCGCACCCTGGCAGTACCAAGCGGTTTCGGCAGCGCAACGTCTGGACTCGCCCGGTGCGCATACCTACGTGACACGCTGTGCGTCTTGCCACGGTCTGGACGGCAAGGGTCAATCGCAATGGATGCCGCCGCTGGCCGGCGCGACTTCTGCACTGGCCAAGGAAAGCGCCTCGGCGATCAACATCACCCTCAATGGCGCGCAACGTGTGGTGGCGGCCGGCGTGCCGGATGCCTATCGCATGCCGGCCTTCCGTGAGCAGCTGTCGGATCAGCAGATCGCCGAAGTGCTGACCTTCATGCGCAGCACCTGGGGCAACCACGGCAGTGCCGTTGATGCGCAGACGGTGGGCAAGCTACGTGAGCACACCGATCCGGCCAGCAGCAGTCCGATCATCCTGCAGATGCGCTAGAGGAGAGATTGATAAAACATCGACTTGCGGGTCCCGCGCACGGCGCGGGACTGGCTAGCCTCCAGACTGCTCAGTGTGGACTGGCGGTCGGGCGAACCACAATCTCACTCACATCAACATCGTCAGGCTGCTCGATGGCATAGGCGAGCGCTCGCGCAATGGCGTCTGCATTGAGTGCCACACGACGGAAGGCTTTCATTTCCTCGCGTGCCACCTCATCGGAAATCGTATCGGCCAGTTCGGACTCGACCACACCCGGGCACACCACGGTCACCCGGATCTTGTCCGTTTCCTGGCGCAAGCCATCCGAGATAGCCCTGACTGCGAATTTGGTCGCGCAGTACACCGCCGCTGTCGGAGAAACCGCCAGGCCACCAATGGACGAGATATTGATGACCTGCCCAAAGCCCTGCGCCTGCATGTCCGGCAAGACGGCGGCAATACCGTGCAGCACACCGCGAACGTTGACATCAAGCATCTGGTTCCATTCATCGACCTTCAACGAAGCCAGCGGAGACAAAGGCATCACCCCCGCGTTGTTGATGATCACATCGACCTTGCCATGTTGCGTCTTGGCGAATGCCACGAAGGCGTGCATCGATTGCAGATCCGTAACGTCCAGTGCGCAGGCACTTGCGGAGCCCCCTTCGGCCTGGATCTCGCTGACCAGTTTGTCCAGACGCTCGGTACGGCGGGCGCCGAGAACCACATGCGCGCCTTTGGCAGCAATCAACCTGGCCGCTGCTTCGCCAATACCACTGCTTGCACCGGTAATCAGGACGACTTTGTTTTGAATGTTCGACATATCCGTAGCTCCTGCTGTCTGCATTGAAGTTCAGCACCGACCGCTGAAGACGCGGTCGGTGCTGCGGGGTACGTCGAAAAGATTAAGGGCACGAGCCTCGTCGACGCGTGCCGAAACCTGCGCAACTTTTGCCTATTCGTGTCTGTGTGCATCGCCTGCAAATTTTTAATGAAGCGCCGCTCAGGCCCCACGGAATTCGCTGGGCGTTACGCCCACTTCACGACGAAAGACCTGCGAGAAGTGACTGGGGCTCGAGTAGCCGACCTCCAGCCCGACGTCGATGACGCTAAGGCGGGTTTCCAGTAGCAGGTGCCGCGCACGAACCATGCGCATGCGAATGAAGTACTGCGATGGCGAAAGCCCCGTCGCACGTTTGAACAGGCGGCTGAAGTGGTACTCGCTCAGCTCGGCAAGGCTGGCCAGTGTTGCCAGGCTGAATTCAGCGCTCAGTTGCGCGCGCATGGCGTCCGTGACTTTGCGCAGCTTGTAGGCTTGCAAGGCGTTGACCCGACGCCCGGGCTGGCTTTCAGCGAGATAGCTGCGCACCAGATGCACGGCCAGCGCCTGCGCCAGAGAGCGGGCGAAAAGCGCGCTGGGCGAGCGTTCCAGGAGCAGCTCGGTGCGCAACTGCTCCATGACAAACGCGACGCGCCCGTCCCGTGCCCCTGAAACATCGCGCAAACGCACAGACCCTGCGTGCTGACCCGACAGCTCTCGAGACGCTTGCTCGATCAGCGGCAGCCCGAGATAAAGATGCATGACTTCGAAGGTATCGCCTCCGTGCGTCTGCCAGCGCATTTCATACGGCTCATCGGAACTGGTAAGGAAAAAATCGCCGGCACTGACCTGCGCAGCTTCCCACTCGCCACCCAATGCGCGCTCCTCCACCCTGGCCGCCCCGGCCAGAACCAGAACGAGCAGCGGTTCCACCACTGCAGGCACGAGAATGGGCTCAGTAACGCTGCGATGGGTAAACAGCTGAATCACTACGTCGGTGATTTCCGGGCGCGAGGGTAACGCCTGCGGTTCGCCTGGCAGGAACTCACCCATCGACTCGCCGGTGATGCGCAAGTCTCGAGAAGATGTCGATATCGGTTCCTGGGAGGTACGCCCGGTATTTGCCATGAACTCGTCCTTTTCAGATTCGGCTGTGCCAAGCCCGACAGGTCTTGGATGCTTGCCCGCACGCCGTGTCAGCAGACCGGCTCGATGATATCGGGCTTTTGCCGTGGATTGAATCGAGCACCGAACCTTCCTCACTGACATTCAGCGCAAAACCCCGACAGCGCGGGCAATCCCACGAAAGCCGACTTCGCTTCGCTGCGAGACAGTGGGCCTGTCGCCGATGACAGCGCCTCGCCGGCGCCAACACGGCTTGTCGCTACTCGATCAAATCGCTGGAGAACATCATGAACGACTTCAAGAACAGCACCCCAAACGAAGTGGCCGGTAAAGTTGCGCTGGTCACTGGCGCGGCCAGTGGCATCGGCAAGGCCATCGCACTGCTGCTGCATGCCCGCGGCGCCCAGGTCATTGCTGAAGATATAAACCCTGAGGTTGAAGCGCTGGCCCGCCCAGGCCTGATCCCCCTGGTGGCAGACATCACTCAGGACGGAGCAGCCGAACGCGCCGTCGCCCTGGCCGTCGAGCAATTCGGTCGGCTGGACATTCTCGTCAACAACGCCGGCATCATCATCAACAAACTGGTCATCGACATGACCCGCGAAGACTGGGAACGCATTCAGGCGGTCAACGCCACGGCGGCCTTTTTGCATAGCCGGGAGGCGGTCAAAGCGATGATGCCCAACAAGTCCGGATCGATCGTCAACATCGCGTCCTACGCTTCCTATTTCGCCTTCCCCACCATTGCCGCCTACACCGCTTCCAAAGGCGCGCTGGCCCAATTGACGCGCACCCTGGCGCTTGAGGTCATTGGCCACGGCATCCGCGTCAACGCTGTCGGTGTCGGCGATGTGGTGACCAACATCCTCAACAATGTGGTCGACGACGGCCCTGCCTTTCTCGCCCAACATGGCGAAGCGGCGCCGATCGGCCGTGCCGCCCAACCGGAAGAAATCGCCGAAGTGGTCGCGTTCATCGCCTCGGATCGGGCCAGCTTCATGGTCGGTTCGGTGGTCATGGCCGACGGCGGGATGACAGTCACGGCCGGCTGAGCCGCAGCACAAACGCGCCGCAGGACATGCCCGACCAGCCCGAGAGGATCAGGCAACTCTGCGGCAGTTTCGTCCTAACACCGCTGCGCCCGGCTACGTAATCTGAAAGCACGCAACGGATGCACACACAGGCCACGGCAGGCCGTTCAGATGAACAACGTCAATGAGGACTGAACAATGAAAAACGCAAAACGGCTTTCCCTTTCACTGTTGATCGGCGCGATGGTGGCCTGCGCGATCAACCTTTCCTCGACCGGCCTGTACCTGGCCGCTGACGGATCTGACCGAACTCCCGGCATGCGCGTGAGTGAAGGCGGCAGTGACCGCACACCAGGGTTCCGGGTTGCCGAAGACGGCGCTGATCGCACGGCTTTGGGTCGTATCGGCTGAGTCTGAAAATAGAGGAGAAAAGCTGATGAAAAATGCCAGACAAACCACTCAGGATCATCGTTACGCAGGCATGTGGGTCACCGCGGATGGATTCATCCGGCATGAGCTTCTGACGACTGGTCGTTATGACGAGGCCCGTGGTAAAAACAAGAGCGCCTATCAGGGCCGCTACGAACTGGTCGGTGATTACATCCAGTACTGGGACGACACCGGCTTCACCGCTGATGGCCACTTTCATGACGACGTGCTGTATCACGCCGGAATGATCCTGTATCGGCAATGAGTACTTTGATGATGTCGGGTGAATATCGTCTGCCTGAAAAGCTTCAGGCAGACGCTCATGAACACTTGTGAGAGCCTTGAAATGGAACAGAGCGATGCTTTCATCCTTCAAAACACAGCCGTCTACCGTGACGAACTGGTTCGCCTGCTGACTCAACGCTTTACCACACCCGGGATCTATGAGACCGCCATAGCTCCCCTGCATGTGATTCGTTTCGATGCACCTTCGGAGCTGATCCATACCGTGCACAAACCGGCACTTTGCCTGATCGTGCAAGGACAAAAGGAAATCAGCCTGGGTGACGATCATTACCTCTACGACCCGCTCAGTTACCTGGTGGTCTCGGTGACGCTCCCGGTTGCCGGGCGCGTGCTGAAGGCCAGTCCGGAAGCGCCCTACCTGTGTATCCGGTTCGATTTCGAGGCCACGGAAATTGCGCAGGTCATCGCCGACGCTCCGCCCTCGGGCGTACCGGACGAGCCGGAATTGGGCCTTTTCCTTGAAAGGGTCGATGTGCCCCTGCTGGAAACCATGCTTCGACTGGTCCGACTGCTGGACACCCCGAAAGACATCGGCATGCTGGCACCTTTGGCCCTGCGGGAGCTGTATTACCGCCTTCTACGCGGCATGCACGGCCGTCGTCTGTATGAGCTTGCCCTCGGCGACTCGCAAACGCGCCGGGTAACGCGGGCAATCGATTGGTTGAACAACCACTACACCCAACCCTTGCGCATCGAAGAACTCGCCCGGGTCGCCAATTTGGGCAACTCCACATTGCATCATCGCTTCAAGGCAGTGACGGCCATGAGCCCGCTGCAATATCAGAAACAACTGCGCTTGCAGGAAGCCCGCCGTCTGTTGCTCGGCGAAGGGCTGGACGTGGCGAGCGCCTGTTATCGTGTGGGCTACGAAAGCCCGTCGCAATTCAGCCGGGAATACAGTCGCCAGTTTGGCTGCCCACCTTCCAAAGATGCCAGCCGCACGCGTCGCACTGGGTAAATCCCGCACTTCGACGCAGACGCGGGGAACGGTTATCCACCCGGATCGCGAAAGAGGCAGGCAGACGCAAGCCTGCCCCATTGCGCAATGCACAGCGACGTCTGTACGCCATCAATGCATATCGCCACGTGATAAACGACAGGAACCAATGGCCTGCCTCGTCCCCGATGTCCAGGCCAGGCTACAGAGCGATACAAAAACGCCGCTGCACGACACATCCCGGGTACATGCCAATGCAAAAGTGTGAGCCATCGGAACCTTCACTGTCCGACATCAACCATCACTCAGGCAGGTATTCCATGATCAATCAAATCGACACCGTGCTGTACACCGGCAAGACTCGCACCACTGGCGGGCGCGATGGCGCGTCGCGCAGTTCGGACGGCAACCTGGACATCAAGCTCTCGCCACCCGGTTCAAATGGCAGCGGCACCAATCCGGAACAGCTGTTGGCAGCCGGTTGGTCGGCCTGCTTCATCGGCGCCATGGGCAAGGCAGCCGCGGCACAGAAGATCAGGCTTCCGGCGGATGTGGCGGTCGAAACCGAAATCGATCTGGGCAAGGCCGGCGATGCATTCTTTCTTCAGGCGCTCTTGAGTGTCAGCCTGCCGGGGCTGGAGCCTTCGGTCGCTCAGGCGCTGGTGGACGCTGCGCATCAGACCTGCCCTTACTCAAAGGCCACTCGCGGCAACATCGACGTCACCCTGCGGCTGATCTGAATCAGCCCTGTTTGATCCGACAAACCGCCCGATGCACGGTTTCGGGCGGTTTTTTTTTTACAGGGTTGGAGCGATGCCGCTCCTCCGGTTCAAACAACCAGAGGAGCGAAATGGTCATTCAACGATTTACGCAAACGACGTCTCGTGCTCGCTTTCGTGGACGTAAATCCACGAGATTCCCGATGGCGAATCCGGGTCGAGGCGCATCAGCGCCGAGTCGACTTTTTTCTTGGTGATCCCGTTCTTGACCAGGTCGAAAACCGTCAGGAAGCAGTCACCGGGAAGTGGCGTGATCGAGAGATTGATGATGTGCGATTCGGGGCTTCCGGCACGCTTGCCGTGCAGGCCCCAAAGGCGCTCCCAGTAGTTCTCCCGGTCCATGATCTGACCGTCCGTGAGCACCACCCGGAAATCGTTCGCCAGGGCATCGTACAAAGGCTTTATCGCGTCTTCCGACTGGGAAGCCACGCCGCGCGACCACGGGAAAAAGAGGTTGTACCAGCGGTACACCTCGGCTTGGACCAGCGCTGTTTTATCGGTTGTTTCGGTGACTCGGCTGATTGCCATCTGCGTTCTCCTTAACGAGTTAAAAGGCGCGGGTTTCCGTTGCGCATCGCCTGAGCGACGCTCCGCGCCTCATTCAAGATCCATCCTGAAATCAACGTCACGGGGCCAGTTCGAATTCGCTTCAATGACTTCAGAATTTCTCCTGTCATTTGGCTGACCCGGCCACAAAAATAGACGCCAACCCGTTGGTTTGCATTGGAAACTGACAAACGGCTTTTCCGCTGTCTGCGCTGCAACGTCCGTGCTTGAGCGGTTCCGTAATGACTCAAGCCTACCGCCCTCTCCCGTTGCGCGATTTCACATTTTTTTCACGAATCGCTTTGTCGCTGTAAAAAACCCTGACACAATTATTGGCAATGATTCTCAACTGCTCTTTGTTTGCTATTTAAAATCAGGAAGCCTCAATGTCGCGTCCCACCTCGCAGAGTCGTTTCAACCCGTCACGCAACCTCCTGTCCATGGCCATCTGCATGGCCGTCATGACCCCGGCGCTGGCCGATGAAACCCGCGAGGCGCAAGACTCTGCCCCGCCCGCCACCCTCGAACTCGGCGCGACCGCCATCACATCCACCCAGTTGGGCAGCACCACCGAAGGCTCCGACTCCTACACCACCGGCACCATGGCCACCGCCACCAAACTGCCGTTGACCCTGCGCGAAACGCCGCAAGCCGTCACCGTCATCACCCGCCAGCGCATGGACGATCAGGCGATGACCAGCATCAATGACGTGGTCAACGCCACGCCGGGTCTGTTCCTCGACTACTCCAACGGCCCAGGCCGACAGGCCTACAAAGCCCGGGGTTTCAACATCGACAACCTGATGTACGACGGCATTCCGAGCGGCTACGACGGCGTGAACGTCGGCTCCCAGCCGAATCTGGCGATGTTCGATCGGGTTGAAGTCGTTCGGGGCGCGACCGGTCTGGTCACCGGTGCCGGCAACCCTTCGGCGGCGATCAACCTGGTGCGCAAACGGCCATTGGCCGAGCAGCGCGTCACCCTGACCGGCGCCGCCGGAACCTGGGACAACTATCGCGGCGAGCTCGATGCTTCCAGCCCGCTCAACGACAGCGGTACCCTTCGTGGCCGGGTGGTTACTTCCTACCGCGATTCCAACAGTTTCATCGATGACGTGGGCGAGCGACACAACCTTTTCTACGCCGTCACCGAAGCCGACCTGAGCGATGACACCACCCTGACCCTCGGTTTCTCCAACCAGAAGGACAAGACCAACTACTTCTGGGGCTCGTCGATGATCGGCCTCGACGGTCATCACCTCGACCTGCCGCGCTCCTACAACCCCGGCACCTATTGGGAAAACAAGGATCAGGAGATCAACACGGTCTTCGCCGAGATCCGTCAGCAACTGGCCAACGACTGGAAGCTGCAGGTCAACGCCAACTATTCCGAGCAGAACGCGCTGTTCTCCGGCTCGTACCAGTCGCGCTGGGTCAACGACACCCTGGCCCGCACGGTTTACCAGTCCAAGGCCGATGAAAACCAGGCAGGTCTCGACGCCTTCTTCAGCGGCCCGTTCGAAGCCTTCGGACGTAGCCATGAACTGGTGGTCGGCGCCAGCAAACGTATCTACGACCTGACCACCCACAACTACTCGCCGTACGACACCAACTGGCCGATCAACGCCGGCAAACCGGACTTCGTTCACACCAATAACACGCGTGAAGTCACCACTCAGGACGGCGTGTACCTGACGACTCGCCTGAGCCTGGCCGACCCGCTGAAACTGATCCTCGGCGGACGTCTGGACTGGTACGACTACGACAACCGCGATGGCGACGGCGATTACAAAGTCACCCGCAACGTCACCCGCTATGCCGGCCTGATCTACGAGCTGGACGACCATCATTCGGTGTACGCCAGCTACAGCGACATCTTCACCCCGCAGAGCAACAAGGGCACCTCCGGTAACCCGGTCAAGCCGATCGTGGGCAAGAACTACGAGGTCGGCATCAAGGGCGAATACCTGGGCGGCGCACTGAACGCCAGCCTCGCTGTATTCCGCGTCGATCAGGAAAACCGCGCGGTGCAAGTGTTCGTGCCGAATTGCCCGCAGTCTTCCTGCTATGAGGCCTCCGGTGAGATCCGCAGCCAGGGTATCGACTTCGAACTGCAAGGCGCGCTCACCGACAACTGGCAGGTCGGCGGCGGCTACACCTACGCCCGCACGCACACCATCAAGGACGAGGCGAACCCGCAGAATGTGAACAAGCAGTTCGACACCGACACCCCGGAACACCTGTTCAAACTGACCACCCGCTACAACTTCCAGGGCCCACTGGAAAAACTGCGTGTGGGCGGCAACATCTCCTGGCAGAGCCGCATGTACAACGACATCGAACTGCTCGATGGCGGCAACTACCGCCTCAAGCAAGGCGCGTACGCCGTGACCGACCTGATGGCCGGCTACCGGGTCAATGACAACCTCGACCTGCAACTCAACGCCAACAACATCTTCGACCGCAAGTACTACTCCACCATCGCCAACTCCGTCAGCTACGGCGGCGACAGCTATGGCACGCCGCGCAACATGATGTTGACGGCCAAATACACCTTCTAAGCTGTCCGGGCGCAGGGACGCGCCAACCCCGCCAAGATTCCTCCCGCCACACCTACATACCAAAGCGTTAATTTCGAAAACCCATGTCTGGTATTCAGCGGCTTTCCTTTGCCCAAAGATTGCCTTCGGCCAGGGCAGCAGCCTTGCGCCGCCTGTGCGACTTCAATAACTCAATGGGTGTTCAAAATGACTGACGAGAAAAACGGAACCACGCGTCGTGGCTTGATCACGACGGGAGCCATGGCCGCGACCCTGGCGGTGGCATTACCGGCGCTGGCGACGCAGCAGACACCGGCATCCGCGTCAGGGGTCAGCAAAAGCGCCGGCAACGGCAGTGGCTCGGGAATGCTTACCGTCAAAGATGGCACGCAGATTTTCTACAAGGACTGGGGCCAGGGCCAGCCGATCGTTTTCCATCACGGCTGGCCCCTTTCCAGTGATGACTGGGATGCGCAAATGCTGTTTTTCCTCAGCAAGGGCTTTCGCGTCATCGCCCATGATCGACGTGGCCATGGTCGCTCTTCGCAGACCGCCACGGGCAACGAAATGGACACCTACGCCGCCGACGTTGCCGAGTTGATGGCGCACCTGAACATCCGCAACGCCGTGCACATCGGCCACTCCACCGGCGGCGGTGAAGTGGCGCGCTACGTGGCGCGGCATGGTCGCGGCCGGGTGGCCAAGGCCGTGCTGATCGGCGCCGTGCCGCCGATCATGCTGCGCACCGCAAAAAATCCCGGCGGCCTTGCAATGGAAGTGTTTGACGGACTGCGCAAAGCACTCGCGCAGAACCGCAGCCAGTTTTATCGCGACTTTCCGAGCGGCCCGTTTTACGGCTTCAATCGCCCCGGCGCGAAAGTGTCTGAAGCGATCGTCGAAAACTGGTGGCGTCAGGGCATGAACGGCGGGATCAAGGCGCAGTACGACTGCATCAGCGCATTCTCCGAAACCGACTTCACGGATGACCTGAAAAACATCGATGTGCCGACCTTGGTATTGCACGGCGAAGATGACCAGATCGTGCCGATCGCGGATTCGGCCCATCTGTCGATCAAACTGCTCAAGCACGGCACGCTGAAAACCTACCCCGGCCTGCCCCATGGCATGTGCACCACGAACGGCGACACCATCAACGCGGACCTTCTGGCGTTCATCAATGCGTGATGTGCCGGGTCCGCGCCCCCACGGCAAGCCGCGTAAAACCCCGTAAAAAGAAAAGCTCCGATCAAGTCGGAGCTTTTTTATTGAGCGAATGACACAGCCGTTGCAGTTATCTACCGCGCCATCATCAACGTCTGATCGACGGGCAACGCCGGGCGCAGCTTGGGCACTACCTGCAACTCGATCGGCGTGCCGAAAAACGCCTGGCAACGCGAACGCAGCCAACGCTGAGCGCAATCGTTGTGCGCAGCGGCACGCCAGACCATGGAAAGCTCCCGCGATGGCAGCAACAGAGGGGCCGGTTCGGCCCTGATACCCTCAACCGAGGCCATGGCCCTGGCCACGTAATCCGGCACGATAACCAGCATGTCGCTCTGCGCCAACAACCTTGGCAAGGCACTGAACTGCGGCACTGCCAGCACCACTTTGCGCCGACGCCCGAGCAGGTCCAGCGCGTGGTCGGTGTCATCCCTGGCCTTGCCCATGGACGACACGATGGCGTGCGGTCGCTCGCAGAATTCATCGAGCGCCAGCAGTCCCGGGCGCATGTCCGAGCGCAAAAGCATCGGCCGGATCGACCGCAGACTCTTGCGTCGGGCGTTGGCCGGCAGATCGAGCGTAGGGCTGATCCCCAGAGAGATCTCGCCATTGAACAGCCGCTGCGACATCTGCTGCTGATCGACGCGCAACACCACCAGGGCAATGTTCGGCGCCTCGATACGCAGTTGGCGCAGCAGTCGCGGGAGCAACGCATATTCGACATCGTCGGACAGGCCCACCTGAAAGGTCGCCTCGCTGGTGCCCGGCTCGAAGGGCTGGCAACGGCTCAACGCCGCGACCACGCCATCCAGCGCCGGCGTCAGGTTGGCGAAAATCTCCTCGGCCCGCGCCGTCGGCTCCATCACCCTCCCCGCGCGCACGAACAAGGGGTCGTCGAAAAGTACGCGCAAACGGCCCAATGCCGCACTGATGGTCGGTTGACCGAGAAACAGCTTCTCGCCGACCCGGCTGACATTGCGCTCATGCATCAGCGTCTCGAAGACCACCAGCAGATGGATGTCGACACGACGGAGATCATTTCTGTTCATGAAGTTCACCACCCGGCACGCGGCCATTGAGATCGACGGAGAGCTCATAAAGGTTAAGGGCGAGCCTGCCGGGCGTCTGTGGTACTTGGGGTCAGCGAGATCATGCGTTAGGTGAGTGTTTTGATACTTGCGTATGAACCGTTTGATACGGGTGGCTGTATCCGGCCGCGAAAAGACCGCTGCGATGGCGGTTTTTTCGGGTTTTTTGTCCTAGCTGACGGAGTGCCGCGCCACTACGATGCTGAACCGTTTATCTGCTCCCCCGCCCACACCTGCAGCATGACCGTGCCTTTGGTCGGGCATAAACTTGAACGAGCAAAAACAGGCCCCCGTGCCGAGGGATTCGCATATTCTTGATGGGTCCTCGCCGATACCACGACGAGACCCACAACGTCATAACTCTTGGGAAAAAAGCAATGAACAACAATCCCATCAGCAACACCCCCAGCGAGCCGGTGGTATTCATCGTCGACGACGATGCAGCGCTGCGCGAATCCCTCGGCAGCCTGTTGCGTTCCATTGGCCTTAAGGTCGAACTGTTCGGGTCGGTCGCCGAATTCATGAAATATCAACGTCCGGACACCGTCAGTTGCCTGGTGCTCGACGTGCGCCTGCAAGGCAGCAGCGGGCTGGATTTCCAGAGTGAACTGGCCGCCGCCGGCATCAACGTGCCGATCGTGTTCATCACCGGACACGGCGATATCGCCATGACGGTGCGCGCCATGAAAGCCGGCGCGGTGGACTTCCTGACCAAACCGTTTCGCGAGCAGGACCTGATCGATGCAGTGTGTGCCGCGCACTCGCGGGACAAGCAGCGTCGCGAGTCCGGGCGACATGCCGATGAACTGCGCGCGCGCCATGGGACGCTGACTCCCCGTGAGCAAACGGTCATGGCGCTGGCAGCCTCGGGCCTGATGAACAAGCAGATCGCCGGAGAAATCGGCCTCAGTGAAATCACCGTGAAGATCCACCGGGGCCAGGCCATGCGCAAGATGGGCGCGCGCTCTTTTGCCGATTTGGTACGCATGGCCGAAGTCATCGCGGCGCAGCCTGTCAATCGGTGACCGGATGAACCGATACGGTACGGCTCAGGATTGCCGGGATGGCGCATGCTTGTGCCATCAGACAAGACATCGACAGACCCGGCGCAACTAACACTTAGGTATATCCCTTTCATACACAGTCATACTTCGATTGACCCAATGCAGCGGTGCCAGAGAATAAGTCTTCGAATAACATCTTTATTCAAATAAACATTACTCAATACAACGATTGGTGAATGACCGACAGTCGCCAACAACCGTCATGCCTGAAAAACAACTTCAGACTTTAAACCTCTTCATTAATACGCCTTTCATAGCGTTTGCCTGCTTCATCGAAAGAACACGACCTGCCGTCCGATAGCAAAAATCTGGAAGAATAAATGTCTATCATCAAACGTCGCGCACAACTTCTTTGCTCAGACGCCTTCGCTTGGCTGGCCGCCATTGCGGTCGGCAGCATGATCTATATCACCAACGCGTACCTTGATCTGGATGTTGCGCCGACGTTGTTCTACATCACGCTGGTGTTCATGTCCGCGAACATCTTCCCGGTTCCGGTATTCCTGGCCGTCGCGCTGGGTTGCCTCACGCTGCTGACCGCCGACTTCCTGGTCGACGAAGGCTATCGCGATCACCGGGGCATCGCCGGATTCGTCAGGTGCGTGATCGCGCTGACGACCATTTCCCTGCTGGCACTGCGCAGCAAGCGCGCCACTGAAACGCTGCGGCGCAAGGAAGCGTTCTTTCTCGGCGCACAGAAGCTCAGTCACACCGGCAGTATCGGTTTCATCATCGACAAGAAAGTCAGCGTGTCCTTGTCCTGGTCGGAAGAGTCTTCGCGCATTTTCGAGTATCCGCCGAACGTCCCCCCGACACTCGCCCTGGTCAAGTCACGCACCCATCCCGATGATCTGCCGGTGATCGATCAGGTGCTGGACCAGTTCGCGCGCCGGCAGGAGCTGATCGAAGCAGAGCATCGGCTGGTCATGCCCGATGGCCGGATCAAGCATGTACAGATGATCGCCAGCCCCATGCCCAGGCATCGCGGGCGCACGGAATATGCCGGGGCGCTGATGGACGTGACCGCCAGCAAACAGTCCGAAGAGGCGCTGTTTCACTCGCAAGCCACCCTCGCCCACGTCACGCGCCTGACCTCCATGGGCGAACTGGCCGCGTCGATTGCCCACGAAATCAATCAGCCGCTGGCGGCGGTCATCACCAGCGGCGAATCCTGCAAGCGCTGGATCAACCGTCCCGAGCCCAACCTGGAAGAAGCGCGCCGTTCGCTGGATCGAATCATTCAAAACTCCGTCCGGGTTTCCGATGTCATCGCCTGCATTCGGGCCCTGTCACGACACAGCGAGGTGCAGCGCAATGTCGAAGTGTTCGACGACATCGTCAGTGACTCGCTGACGCTCATGCAACACGACATCTGCTTCCATGAGGTTCGCCCGCACGCCCAACTGGGCACAAGCAGCGCACTGATCAAAGGCGACCGGGTGCAGCTGCAGCAAGTCATCATCAATCTGATCATCAACGCCTGCCAGGCCATGGCCAACGTGCATGAACGGGCCCGGACGCTGCGGATCACCACCTCGATCCTGCACAACGAGGCCGTGCTTGAAATCGCCGACTCCGGCGTCGGCATTGCCGAAGACATCCTGCCTTCACTGTTCGATCCGTTCTTCACGACCAAGCCAACGGGCCTGGGAATGGGGCTCTCGATTTGCCGCTCGATCATTGAATTCCACGGCGGGCGCATCTGGGTCAACAGCACCGAGGGCGTCGGCACGCAGTTTGTGTTTGCGATTCCATTGGCTGCGCTCGAACACGATCAATGACCGTCATACATCCCTGACGTCGCCCGGTGGCGATATGGAGATCCGCATTGCCTATCGAAAGTACAAACCCTGGCGCTGGACCCGAAACCCCGCAATCAGGCCGTACCGTTGTTTTCGTCGCGTACCCGCAAATGGGCCTGCTGGATCTGACCGGTGCCCAGACCGTGTTCTGGGCAGCGACCTGCCGACTGGCGCAACTCGGTTTGCCCGGTTATGCCTTGCACACCGCGAGCCTGCAAGGCGGGCCGGTGCGGACCGGCGAAGGCCTAGTGGTGCAAACCCAGCGGCTGGATGAGCTAAGCGACGAGCCGATCAATACGCTGATTGTTCCGGGCTCGGCGTCCATCCGCCAGGCCATGCTCGACAACGCGCCGCTGGTGGACTGGTTGCGCGTCACCTCAGCCACGGCCAGCCGTACGACGTCGGTGTGCAGCGGCGCTTTTTTCCTGGCCCAGGCTGGTTTGCTCGATGGTCTGCGCGTGGCGACACACTGGTTGATGGCTGACATGTTCGAGCGGCTGTACCCCAAGGTCGAACTGGATCGCGAAGCGATTTTCGTCCGCCAGGCCTCGGTGTGGACCTCCGCCGGTGTCAGCGCGGGGATCGATCTGGCGCTGGCGCTGGTCGAGGCCGACAACGGTCGCGATGTGGCCATGCAGGTCGCCCGGCGCATGGTTGTTTACTACCGGCGCCCGGACAACCAGGAGCAATGGAGTCCGCTGCTGCAATCACAACATTCAATCGCGCCCGAGCGCTAGCCGGAGACGGTGGTCATGAACGCACCGCACAAACTCTATCTTGTCAGTCACCCGCCCTGCGTCAGTCGCTATGGCACGCACACATCCTTGTCCACCGCTGAACGCGTGGAGATCATCGACGCGTTGACGCAGACTCTGGGCGCTACGCTGGGCATTCTGGCGCGACTCAGACACAGCCAGCAGACATTGCGCACCGTCAGCTTTTTGCCGGTGCAGACACTGTTGCGCAGATTGCTGAATGCCAATACCCGATACGCCGACTTCCTCGTCACCGGCATCACAGACCTGGGCGGCCATGCCCAGCGTGACGCGCTTTACCGTCTCAATGACGCTGCAGAGCTTTTGTGTTTCGCCGACTGCCTGAAAGGCATCGATCGCGCCCTGCGAACGCTACGGGCCGCCGACGCCTTGTTCCGTGACTGTCGCGCCAGCGCAATTGCCAACAACGACTACGCCAGCCGGCAACTTTTCGAGGCCTGCACTCGGCATAACGGTTATTTTCTTTCGTTAATCAACAACCACTTGTTTCCTGAATAATTGATTAACTGTCGCAACTAACAAAAAACCAACCAAACATACGCACGTATACTATTCCACAATTTTTGAAAGCGTATCTTGCAAGTATGGCGGGCGCTACAGCCACCCGCAAAAGACGCAAGGTTTACCCCATGTTCAACTCAGCTATTATTTCAGTTGTCGATGATGACGAACTTGTTCTGGTTTCACTGGACAGTTTGCTGCGGTCTTGCGGTTATACAGTCAAGACTTTCACCAGCGCTTTGGCATTTCTTGAATCCAGCGCGCCAGAGCAGACCGGGTGTCTGATTTCGGACATTCAGATGCCCGGCATGTGCGGGGTCGAAATGTACGAGGCACTGGCGGCCAGGAAGATCCACATTCCGACGATCTTCATCACCGGCAAGCCAGGCCTGCCCCCTGAATTCAGCACCCGTGTGAAGACGCCGCAAGGCTACTTCTCCAAACCCTTCCATACCGAAGCACTGCTGGCCTGCATCGAGCAGGCGCTGATGCGTGGACGTTGAGCCCCCAAAAAGAGCCGCGGCCCTGCCCGATCGATAAACCTCAAAACAAAAAAGGCCCCGCAAGTTCACCACTTGCGGGGCCTGATTTCTATCGAGCCCGGCCGAATGCAGCCGGGCCGCCGACAGCCGATCAGTAATCCCAGAACGCTGCGATCCAGCGGAACGCATCACCATCGACCGCCACTCGGCCCACCGACGGGAACGGCAGGTGGGTGGCGACAAACCACTCACCGCTCGCCGCCGCCTCGCGCATCAGGCGCACCCGAACACGCACCGACTCTTCAGGATCATGCTCGAAACCGTTGTGCCATTCCGGGTGCTCGAAGGCCACCGGAAACAAGGCGTCGCCGGCGAAGGTCAGGCGTTCGCCACCCGAGTTGACGTAGACAATGCTGTGCCCCGGCGTATGTCCACCCGTCAGCTTGACCACCACACCCGGCGCCACTTCGTATTCATCGTCGAAGGTGCGCACCTGGCGGCGGTAATCGTTGATGAACTGATTGGCCGTCGCGCGCAAAACGTCAGGCACCGGCGCCGGCATGACGGTCTGGGTGAAGTCCGGCGTCTCCCAGAACTCGACCTCTTTCGCCGACACGTGGATGCGCACGTCAGGACGCAGCCGGCTCTTCACTTCATCCACCAGCAGACCACCGACATGGTCCATGTGCATGTGGGTGATCACGATGTCGGTCACGGCTGCCAGATCGATTCCGGCCGCTTCCAGCCGTTTCGGCAGCTGGCCGGCCCGAGGGAAGCCGGGAAACTGCCCGCCCAGGCCCGCGTCGACCAGAATGATCTGCTCGCCGCTGCGCACCACCAGCACGTTGAGTGCCCAGTCGAACGCGTCCGGCCCCAGGAACATGTCCTTGAACCACGCGGCGCGAGCCTGCGGATCGGCATTGGTCGACATGGTCGAGGTCGGCAGCGGCAGCACGCCATCGCTGATCACCACCACGTCGATGTCGCCGACCTGCAGTGCGTAGCGCGAAGGCACCAGCTCCTGGGCCTGACCGAAGTTCGAGGTGAACGGCAGGCTGGTGGCTGTGCTGGTTTGTTGGGAGTGGTTCAGATAGGTAGACATGGTCGCTTTCCTTTTGGCTGAGTCAGGATTTCTCGGAGGAATGCCGCAAGAGCGAAATAGCGCTCCTTGAAATCGAGTGTGCATCGCGACCACGACGGCCAACACCATACGCGGGTATAGGGTTTTCGCCGGATTGAGCGAGTACGACCGGCGCTAAAGAGACTGTGCCCCATACCAATGTATATTCGCGCTCCTGTCCGCAAACGCGGACACTACGGCACACCGGATCGTCGAAAACTGGCGGTCACCCAGCCTTCAAAGCAGTCATGAACTCGATTCTTCTCCAACCCGACCCGCTCACCTGTTTGCTCGCGCAACCGCGCACCCTGGTGTTCCTGGCGTATCCGCAAATGGGCTTGCTGGACCTGACCGGCGCACAGACCGTGTTCTGGGCAGCGTCCAAAGCCAGGGCTGAACGCGGCTTGCCTGGCTACGCGATACACACCGCAAGTCTCGAAGGCGGATTGATCACTACTGCCGAAGGGCTGTCGGTCGACACCCTGCCCCTGCACACCTTTGACGAAACCGCGATCGATACGCTGATCGTGCCCGGTGCGCCGAACATCCGTCAGGCCATGCTCGACAATGTTGCACTGGTGGACTGGCTGCGCGCGGCGTCAGTCAACGCCAGACGCACCGCCTCGGTGTGCAGCGGCACTTTTCTGCTGGCCCAGGCCGGGCTGCTGGAAGGATTGCGCGCGACCACCCACTGGGGAATGTGCGACATGCTCAAGGGTGGTTTTCCAAGTGTCGATGTCGACCTTGATGCGATCTACATCCAGCAAGGCAAAGTCTGGACTTCCGCCGGGGTCACCACCGGAATCGACATGGCGCTGGCGCTGGTCGAGGCCGATTGCGGCCGTGCGGTCGCGTTGCAGGTGGCGCGGGAGCTGGTGGTTTTTCTCAAACGTCCCGGCGGTCAGGCGCAGTTCAGCCAGTTGCTGCAATCGCAGATCGACGACCGAGGCTGCTTCGACGAATTGCACCTGTGGATCAGCGAAAACCTCGGCGACACCCGCCTGAACGTTGAATCCCTGGCCCGCCAGGCGCAGATGAGTCCGCGCAATTTCGCGCGAGTTTACAAGCGCAAGGTCGGTCGCACGCCGGCCAAGGCGCTTGAGCTGTTTCGGCTGGAAGCCGCACGACGGATGCTCGAGGATTCTCAGCGCAACATCGACCAGATCGCTCTGCTGTGCGGGTTCGGCGACGAGGAACGCATGCGCGATACCTTCTACCGTCACCTCTCGGTCACGCCCCGGGAATACCGCAGCCGGTTCTCGCGCTGACGCCACACGCCGCAATGGCACCGGGCCCGCAGACATTCAAATACTGTCGCTATACACACGTATAAGTACGCCGCCGGACCGAGCGGCGTATGGTGCGGAAATGGCGGGCGTCCTTGACGGGCTACCCGAGATCAGCCCTGGTAAAGCAATGTCCCACACCGCTGTTGTTTCGGTTGTCGATGATGATGAATCCGTGCGCATGGCGCTGGACAGCCTGTTGCGTTCGCACGGCTACACCGTGCAGTTGTACCCGAACGCGGAGGCTTTTCTGGCGATGACTGCACCGCCCCGCCCCGGCTGCATCATCTCGGACATCCAGATGCCCGGTCTGTCGGGCATCCAGATGTACGACGCGCTGTGCGCCCGAGGCATCCGCATCCCGATCATTTTCATCACTGGCTATCAAGGGCCACCGCCTCAGGTCGACGCAGCATTCCCCGAGCCGCTTGCCTACTTCCCCAAGCCTTTTCCTTGCGGCGAACTCATCACCTGCATCGAAAGTGCGTTCAATCGGCCCGTTTGACCGCCCTCTACCTATACCTGTGTATACCCCACCTCACACCTAAGCATGTCGACACTGACCCTATGTAGAAGTGTCTCGCCGTGCCTTCCCCGATAGCATCTTCTCCAGCGAATCGAACCGGTTCTGCGGTTGTTCACAACAACCATTTTCGTACAGACCGGGAGACGGTCACGCGTGAACAGACAAGCCGTTCAACGATCAGAATTTCCTCAGGAGTCATCCGATGAAACAGCACATTTTAGTGATAGGCGCAGGGTTTGGTGGAGTCTGGAGCGCCTTGAGCGCCGCACGTCTGCTGGACCAGCATGATCGTAACGACGTGCAGATCACCGTCCTCGCGCCCCAGGCAGAACTGCGCATCCGCCCGCGTTTCTACGAGCCGGATGTCCACAACATGAAGGCGCCGCTGGGTGAACTGTTCGATGCGGTCGGCGTGAAATTCGTCAAAGGCATCGCCGACAGCATCGACACCGCCAGCAAGCAAGTGACCTACAGCGATGCCTTCGGCACGCAAGGTACGCTGAGCTACGACCGACTGGTACTGGCCGCCGGCAGTCGCGTGATTCGCCCACCGCTCAAGGGCATGATCGAACACGCCTTCGACGTCGATCAGATCGAAGAGGCCGCCCGCCTCGAAGCCCATATCAAGTCCTTGAAGAACCTGCCACCGAGCGCTGCGCGAAATACCGTGGTGGTCGCCGGTGGCGGTTTTACCGGGATCGAAACCGCCACCGAAATGCCGGCCCGCCTGCGTGCCGCACTGGGTGACGATGCGCAGATCAAGGTCATCGTGGTGGATCGCGCGCCGCAAATCGCCGCGACCATGGGTGACGGCATTCGCCCGTCCATTGTCGAAGCGTCCAAAGAATTGGGCATCGAATGGGTACTCGACGCTTCGGTCGCCTCGGTCGATGCCGGCGGCGTGACCCTGGCCGACGGCAAACGGATCGAGTCCAACACCGTAGTCTGGACTGTTGGTTTCCGCGCCAGCCCGCTCACCGAACAGGTGCCTGGCAGCCGTGATCCGCAAGGTCGTCTGCATGTCGACGGCAACCTGAAAGTGCTGGGACACGTGGATGTCTTCGCCGCCGGCGATGTGGCTTATGCCGCCACGGATGACCTCGGAAACTACGCTGCAATGTCCTGCCAGCACGCCATTTGCCTGGGCCGTTATGCCGGCAACAATGTAGCGGCTGACCTGATCGGCGTCGCACCGATGACCTACAGCCAGCCCAAGTACGTGACCTGCCTTGATCTCGGCGCCTGGGGCGCGGTGTTCACCGAAGGCTGGGACCGCCAATTGAAACTGGTCGGGCAAGAAGCCAAAGACCTCAAGACCCAGATCAACACCGTATGGATTTACCCACCGGCCGCCGATCGTGCAACCGCACTGGCCGCTGCCGACCCGTTGATTCCGGTGGCCTGATCCCCCGACGCTCCACGATCACTCTACTGCTGCGCACTCCCAGGCGCCCGCCACGGTTATTTTGGCGGGCGCCTTTTTTTGTGATTACGGAAGCAGTACGGCATCGGCCGGCAGAACAAACTGGACGATCGCACCGCACGGCTGATTGGCCTCGATCCACAATTGGCCGCCATGGGTCTCGATGATCGAGCGGCAAATCGACAGCCCCATGCCCAGCCCCGTGGGTTTGGTGGTGTAGAACGGCGTGAACAACTGCCCGATCGAATGCGCGCCGAAACCCGGTCCCGAATCGCTGACACAAACCCACACCTGCCCCGCTTCATTGGTCTGCGTGCAGATACGCAGCACTCCCTTGATGACGCCTGCACCGCTCATGGCTTCCAGCGCGTTCATCACCAGGTTGAGCACCACTTGTTGCAGCTCGACCCGGTCGCCATCAACTCGTGGCAAACCGGACGCCATCTGCGCCTCCACCAGCACTCCACCCTTCTGCGCCTGACTCTGGGTGATCTCGATGACCTCGCCAATCACCTCGTTGAAGTTGACCGGCTCCTTCGGCTGAGGGGCCTTGCGAATCAGCCCGCGAATGCGATCCAGCACCTCACTGCCCCGATGGGCATCCTTGACGATGCGCTCCAGGCACAGGCGAGTCTCTTCAAGGTTAGGTGGCGCGGCACCCGACCAGCGCAAGGCAGCCTGGGCGCTGGCCAGTGTCGAGGCCAGCGGCTGGCTGACTTCATGAGCAATCGAGGCCGCGAGCTGCCCCATCGTCGCAACGCGGCAGGCATGGGCCAGCTCGGCCTGTATCTCGCGATAACGCTGCTCGCTCTCGCGGCTTTTGACCTCGCGCTCGGCGACATCGCGGTACAGGCGCGCATTGACCAGCGAGATCGCCGCTTGAGAAGCGACCAGCCTGAGCGCAGCGATTCGTGCAGGGCTGAATACCCGTGACGTCAGGTTGTTTTCCAGGTACAGCGCGCCGATCAGCTTCGCCTGATTGAGCAACGGCAGGCACAGTACCGAGCGCGCGCGATGCTGGCGAACGTACGGATCGGCAGCGAACGATGGTTCGCCCAAAGCATCATCCAGCACCAGATTTTCCTGGGTGCGCAGCACGTGGTTCAGGACCGACTCCGGCAGCAGCTTCGTCGCCACCGGCGCATCGTGCAGATCCAAGTGAGTGGTGTCATCGCGGGTAGTTGCCTCGGCGACGATCCGCTGCTCGCCCTGCTCCGTCAGGATCAGCACGCCGCGCTGTGCGCCGGCCTGTTCAATCGCCGTGCGCATGATCATGTCGATCAGCTTTTCGAGGACGATTTCACTGGAGGCCGCTTGCGACACCTTCAGCACGGTGGCCAAGTCCAGATGCTCGACCGGTGTCGCGACGGTACTGGTGGGACCGGGCAGCGGTTTTTCGACCCGCAGAAACGGGTGCTCGGCCTCCAGTTGTCGAACCTTGCCCTCGGCACCCCAGCGCTGGTAGCCGTAGCGGGCATCCTGCAGATAGACCCGGGCAATCTTTTGCAACCCACGGTGTTGATAGAAGCGCGCGGCGAGCTCGTTGGCCAATGCTTCGATCTGCAGGAAGCCGCTGCGCTGCGCCAGTTCGATCGCCTGCTCGTAGCCATGTTCGGCCTCCAGCAATCGACCTTCAAGGCGAGCGATTTCACCCGCCAGCAACGCGGCGTGGCTGGCGAAATTATCCGGGCAGAGTTCGGCCCAGACCTGCAGTTGCCGGTATTGTGCGGTAATGACCTCGAGTTGCTCGTGCCGCTCTCCGGCAGGCTTGGCGCTGCACAGGGCGGCGAAGGTCAAGGCCTGATAGAAGCAATATTCGGCCTCCTCGAGGAACGAGTGCGATGAGCGAAGCAATTGTCGAGCGGCCACGCCGGCCTCTGCTGCTGCCTCGTACTGACCGGCGAAATAGCAGGCCTGCAACGTGCGAATCCAGTGCCAGCAAATCGCGACCAGCGAGGTCTGGTGATCCTCGGGGTGGCGCTCGGAAAACGCTCCCGGGCCGATATCGCCGAAGATTGGCGTCTGGCCCCGAAGCATCCGGATAAACGCCAACTGGGTTTCGATGAAATCGATGACCACGCCGAAGCCGATTTTTCTGGCGTACGCCAGCCCGCGTTCAGCCTCCTCCTGCAACCCGGCCAAAGGCTCGCCAGTGGCCAGCAGGTTGGAAACCCGGCTGTTGCCGGTAAACGCGGCAATCGGCAGATCGCCGGTGCGGTTCGCCACTTCAAATATTTGGGCCAAAGGTTCAAGGCACGTGCGTATCGGTTGAGCCCAGCGCTTGGCAAACAGCCAGAACGCCAGTTGCGTACGTGCCTTGTAGCGTTCCAGATCGCGCCGTTCGACCAGCCGGCAGCCCAGCTCCGCGAACGCCAGACCGGCCGGATAGTCCGCGAACCGTCGTCCGGCGATCCGGGAGACGTTGGCATAGGCCACGCACGAGGCGTCGCTGTTGCCGTATTCGATGCTCAGGTTGATCGCCCGGCACATGGCCAGGCCCGGAAGATTGCCGTCCATGTGGACCGCCGTGACGATCAGCTTGGTCAGTGCTTCAAGGGTGGCGAGTGCGATTTCATCCACCATGGGCGGCAGGTCGATCAGTGCCTCGATGGGGCGCTCGCCCAGCCGTTGCCCGATCCGCTGATATTCGTCACGCACCTCGTCGTCATCGGGATGAGGCGACCACTCGATCCCCAGATAACGCAGGAAAGCCAGGCAGACCGTCACCGCGTTGTCGCTCTGGTTCAGAATCAGGTAGAGATCCGCTTGCAGGCAGGCGACCCGGGTGCGTTCGATCAAGGACTCTGCACGGCGTGACAATTGCCGCAGACGGGCTTCGGCTGCCCCTAATTGCCGGGTGAGGAATTCGCACAAGGCCCGGCCGGACTCCAGCGCAAACATCAATTCACGCTGATGCTCCCAGCCGTCCTCATCCAGCAGCGCTGCGCCCTGGGCAAAATACGTCAGCGCCGAAGCGTAGGCCGTCGACGCTCTGGCCCGCTCGCCCGCCAGCAGGTTCAACTGCGCGAGGTGTTCGCGCTCCTGTTGTCGGTCCATCAGCACGGCGCCACGATTGAGCTGGCCGACCATCTCGAAAATCTTTTCTGCATGCTTGTCTGCCGGCGTCTTCTCCACCAGCAAACGCCCGATCCGCAGGTGATGCTGCGCACGGGAAGCCTCATCAACCAGCAGATACGCGGCTTCCCGGACCCGGTCGTGAACGAAGCCATAGACGCTGTCCTGACGCGTGATCAACTCGTGACGAACCGCCGGCCACAACACCCCGTGAACCTGCGCGTCAGGCAGGCCCAGAACGGTAGCCAGTGAAGCGACATCCGCGACGTTGCCCAGGCAGGCCATCTGCTGCAACGCCTGCTGCGTTTCAGCGGGCAACCGCGCCAGTTTGTCGAGCATCAGATCGACCACATTGTCGGTGTAGCCCTTGGCATGAATGCGTTGTGCGTCCCAGACCCACTGCCTGCTGTCATGGTCGAAGGTCAGCAGATCCTGTTCGACGAGGGTTTGCAGAAACTGAATGACGAAGAAAGGATTGCCCGCGGTCTTGTCCAGAATCAGTTGTGCGAGCGGCGCGATGTACGACGGCTCGGAACGCGACGACTCGGCGACCAATTGCGCGATATGCGATCCGGCCAGCGGCAACAAAGTTATCTCCTGCACCCGGCCGCCCGCTGCTTTGATGGCGCTCAACCGGGTGGTCAATGGGTGCGAGGCATCCACCTCGTTGCTGCGGTAAGCGCCGATCAGCATCAAGTGCTGCAAGTCGGAACGGGTCAGCAGTTCCTCCAGCCAATTGAGCGTCGCCACGTCCAGCCACTGCAAGTCGTCGAGAAACAGCACCAGTGGATGTTCGGCGCGGGCAAACACGCCGATGAACCGTCGCAATACCCGCAAGAACCGGCGTTGCGCCTGTGGCGGTTCCAGATCCGCCACAGGCGACGTATCGCCGATGATCAGTTTCAGTTCCGGGATCAGGTCCGTCACCAACCGCGCCTCGGCGCCCAGCGCTTGCTGCAGCGCATTGCGCCAGCCGGCCATCTGCAAATCGCTCTGGCCCAGAAGCGTGCGCACCAGTCCCTGAAACGCCTGGGCCAGGGTCGAATAAGGCACGTCGCGTTTGTACTGATCGAATTTGCCGCTGGCGAAAAATCCGCGCACCGGCACCAGGGTTTGATGCAGCTCGTGGACCACCGAGGATTTACCGATGCCCGAATAGCCGGAAACCAGCACCAGCTCCGGTCGGCGGCTGACGGCGATCCGTTCGAATGCGGCGATCAGCGTCTGGACTTCAGCCTCTCGGCCGTAGAGTTTTTCGGGGATCAGCAAACGGTCGCATGTCCCCTGCTCGTCCAGCGCAAACTCATCCACGTGCTGCTGATGCCAGCCTGCCAGACAACGGCGCAGATCCTGCTCGACGCCAAGCGCAGACTGATAGCGCTCCTCGGCAGTCTTGGCCAGCAGTTTCATGACGATTCGAGACAGCACCTCCGGCACCGTCGCTACGCGCGCACTCGGCGGCATTGGCATGCGCGCGATATGGCAATGCAGCCATTCCATGGGGTCGGCGGCGCTGAACGGCAACGACCCGGTGAGCATTTGATAGAGCGTGACGCCGAACGCATAGAGGTCGCTGCGCGAATCCACCGAGCGGTTCATCCGGCCCGTCTGTTCCGGAGCCATATAGGCCAGGGTCCCGGACAACGTCTCGGGTGGTTCAGCGGCGTGGCGTTCGCGAGGCAGGCGCGATGCAAGGCCAAAACCGGTGAGTCGCGCGTGCCCGTCGGGGCAATTCACCAGAAGGTGAGCGGGCTTGATGTCTTTGTGAATCAGACCGCGCCGATGCAACTTGCCCAGCGCCACCGCGATGCTGATGGCCAACGGCAGAAACGTCGCAACGTCCAGGGGAGCCGTCAGCAAACGGGCCAGCGGCACACCACCCGGGTCTTCGAGCACCAGTTGCACGCGGCCATCGTCCTGCAACAGCTCCAGGGGGCACGCCGCCCAGTCGCCCTCCAATTGGTCTCTCAGGGAAAATTCATGGGCAAGACGCTCGACGCTGGCGCCCGATGGTTGCTCCGCAGCGAGCGAGGCGATCAGGACATCAACCTCGCGACCGCCAGAAGCACGTCTGGCCCGGTGGAGAATGCGTTCTCCGTCGTCCCACAGAATCTGCATGCCTTCATTCATCGCCGTCGCAGCCGTTGGTAATCGCTGGATCATGGGGCACCGTTACCTGTATGCCGTTCGGCACCATTGCTAACCGTAGCTGAGAGAAATGCAGGGGGAAAAACCAACGAAAATCTTTGCAGTAAAACCGACACGCGGCAATCAAACGAAGGTGTTAAGGGAATGGAGCACTGCCGGCGGGAGAACCCTGACCCACCAATAGCGCAGCGTCAGCAAACGGCAATCTAGCGTTGACTCGATGGATCCGTCGCCAGAATTTCCGCCAGAAAATCAATGAACACATTGATACGACTGGAGCCCCGGTGATTGGGCAGATACAACGCATTGATGCAGCAGCTCGCATTGCCGGGGTTGACTTCATACCCCTCCAGCAGCCGCGTCAACCGACCCGCCTCGACATCGGCGCGCACCAGCCAGTCGGCCAGCAGGGCCACCCCGCGCCCCGCCACCGCGGCTTCGCGCAGGATGTCGGCGTTGTTGCTTTGCAGGCGGCCATGCACATTGAGCTGGATGGTTTCCTCATCGCCCTGGAACGTCCAGTGCTGGTGCGAACCAGCGTAGTCGAAGCGCAGGCATTGATGCTCAAGCAAGTCACGTGGATGCGCCGGCACAGCGTGACCGCTCAGGTAATCCGGACTCGCCACCACCCAGCGCTGGAAGCCGCCCACCCGCTTGCTGACGATATCGTCACTGACCACCGACGATCCCAGTCGCACCGAGACATCGATCTGCTCGCTCAGCAGATCGCTGACCTGATCGCTCAACGACACACTGATTTCAAGCCCCGGATGGCGGTCGAGCAATACCCCCAGTTGCGGTGCAATGATCTGTCGGCCGAACTCCACCGGCACACTGATGCGCAGGCGTCCCTGCGCATCGCTGCCACGGTCGGCGACCACCGCGTCGGCCTCATCGATGGCATCGAGAATGGCCACCGCTTTCTCGAAATAGGTTTGGCCGGCGACCGTCACGCTGGTGTTGCGTGTCGTGCGATTGAGCAGGCTGGCGCCCAATTCGTTTTCCAGCCCGGCCACCTGGCGTGTCACCGAAGAGGTGGAGATGCCGAGTTTGCGCGCCGCCGAGGAATAACCACCGCAACGGACGGTTTCAACGAACATCTTCAGTGCCAGCAACTTGTCCATAAGTGGAGCCCGATCGAAAGGAAACGGTGATGATTGTGCATCACCGTTCGCCAATCGTCTTGTAGGACCGTGCTTCATCGGACTCAGCGGTGCCTGCGGTTCAGGCATCGGCCTTGCGGCTCAGGAACAGCGCCAGAGCCAGCGCCGGCAGCAACGCCACGGATACGGCGGACAGGTTCCAGCCAAAATGCTCGTAAAGCGGACTGGCAACCAACGATCCCAGCGCGCCGCCGACGAAGATGCTGGTCATGTACACGGCATTCAGGCGTGCGCGGCTGTGCGGGTCGATGGCGTACACCTCGCGCTGGCCCAGCACCATGTTCAGTTGCACGGCGAAGTCCAGCAGCACCGCGCAAATCACCAGCCAGACATAGCTGCTGCCCGGCAGCGCGGCGATCAGCAACGAGGCTGGCGCCAGCAACAGTGCAACGAGCGTCCCGCGCCGACCGTGCCCGGCATCGGCCAGCCGCCCGGCAATCGGCGCTGCGACCGCGCCGACAGCGCCAACCAGGGCAAAAATCGCCACCTGTGCCTGACTGAAACCGTGGTGCCGCATCAGCTCGATCGGTGCGAGGGTCCAGAACAGGCTGAAGCTGGCGAACAGCAAGCCCTGATACAGCGAACGCTGGCGCAGAACCGCGTGCCGACGGGCCAGCGCAAACACCGAGCCGATCAGCGCCACGTACGTCGCCTGATGGCTCGGAACGCGGCGCGGCAAGGCGATCGCCGTGATCAGTGCGATGACGGCCATCAGTGCCGCCGCGCTGAAAAACACACCGCGCCAGCCGAACACTTCCACCAGCAGACTCGACAGTGGCCGCGACAGCAGAATGCCCAGCAACAGGCCACTCATGATGTTGCCCACCACCCGGCCACGGGTCGCCTCGGGCGCCAGATGCGCGGCCAACGGCACCAGAATCTGCACCGCCACCGAAGTCAGGCCGATCAGCAACGACAGGACAAGGAACATCGACGGCGAGTGCGTCAGACCGGCGCACAACAGGGTCACGCTCGCCGCCAGGGTAAAGCCCACCACCAGCCGGCGGTTTTCCATCAGGTCGGCCAGCGGCACCAGCAACAGCAGGCCCAATGCATAACCGAACTGCGTGAGTGAAACGATCAGACTGGCATTGGCGCTGGACAGGCCGATCTGCGGCGCGATCAGTTCGACGATCGGCTGAGCGTAATAAAGGTTGGCCACGACCGCGCCGCAGCAGAATGCCAGGAACGCGACCATCAGGCCGGAAAGAGAAGCGGATGGTTCGGCCTTGGCCGCCGCTGCCGGATTGCCCGTAAGCATGATGACACCTCAATGAGTTGGGAAAGTGACGCCAAGGCTAAGGGTCGCGCAGGCCTTCGAGTATCCATCCCAAAGGCAATTGAGTGATGCGCCAAATGCAACGACCCTCGGCGTTGCACTTGGCGCAACGTGCTATTGCGCGGTCTGGCAATACTCGGACGTTTGCACCTTCTCTACCCTTGGGCACCTGGCGCAGGGCTTTGCATCGGCGCCCTTCCCCGGTCGTTCAAGGAGTTGTCGAAGATGCCGAATCCGTCCCTCACGCCCACCGCGTGCCTCTTGGGCCAACGCTCATGAACGGCCATTTCATGAGATCCAGAGCGCTGTGGGTCAGCGCGGCAGCCCTCGCGTCGATCGGCGCAATCGCTGCCCTGGCGCTGATGTGGCGGCCGGCAATTGCGCCGGTCGAACGCCCGCAAACCTTCGACTCCGTACAACTGCAACGCGGCGCGCGCATCGTCGAGGCTGGCGACTGTGCGGTGTGTCACACGCGTCCCGGCGGCCAATACCTGGCCGGTGGACTGCCGCTGGTGACGCCGTTCGGCACCCTCTACAGCACCAACATCACTCCGGATCCACAGACCGGCATCGGCCAATGGTCGCTGCCGGCCTTCGAGCGGGCGATGCGTGAAGGGATCTCCCGCGACGGCCACTTCCTGTACCCGGCCTTCCCCTACGTTCATTACCGACGCATGAGCCAGGACGACATCGCCGACGCCTATGCGTACCTGATGAGCGGCCCCGCCGTGGACTCGCCGCCACAACAGAACCGCATGAACTTCCCGATGAACATCCGGCCACTGGTGTCGTTCTGGAACCTGCTGTTCCTGCACGGAAAGCCGCTGACGCCACTGGCGGAGCAATCGCAGACGTGGAATCGCGGGCGTTACCTGGTCGAAGGTCCGGGTCACTGCGCGGGCTGTCATTCGCCGTTGAACCTGATCGGCGCCGAGAAGTCCGGCGAAAACCTGGCCGGCGGCAGCGTCGATGGCTGGGACGCGCCGTCACTGCTGGGCATGGCGCACCGGGCAAACCCGTGGAGCAGCGAGCAACTGGTGAGTTACCTGCGGGCCGAAGTGGTCGACGGACACGGCACGGCAGCGGGCCCGATGCGCCCGGTCAGTCTCGGTCTGGCGCGCTTGCCCGTGGAAGATGCTCAGGCGATTACCGAATACCTGCTGAGTCTGCCGGCGAAAACCGCGATCAACGAAATTCCGAGCGCCAGCGCTGAACCTGCGGATCGATCCACTGGCGCGCTGCTGTTCGCCAGTGCCTGCGCCGGCTGCCATGCCCAAGGCGCGCCGATGCGTGAAATCGACGGACGCCCGGCACTGGATCGCACCTCGGCGCTGCAGTCCGCCAGCCCGCGCAACTTTGTGAAAACCGTACTCGAAGGCATCCCGGCAGAACCCGGCCAACCGGGTCCGGTGATGCCCTCGTTCGCCGCCAGCCTCGGCAACGCTCAACTCGACGCCCTGGCCGTCTACCTGCGCCATCAGGCCAGCCCCGACAAACCCTGGACCGACCTTCCTGCCACCCTCCAAGCGCTACGTCAGGAGACGAAATGACTCAGATCACCCTCAACGTCAACGGATCTTCCCGGGCTCTCGAGCTGGAACCCGACATGCCGCTGCTCTATGCGCTGCGCAATCACCTGGGCCTCAACGGCGCCAAGTACGGGTGTGGTCTGGGCCAATGCGGTGCCTGCACCGTCATCGTCGATGACCAACCGGTGTTTTCCTGCCTGACACCCTGCGCCGGCCTTGAAGGCAAAAAGGTTCGGACGGTCGAGAGTCTGGGAACCGCCGAACGCCCCGGCTCCCTGCAGCAAGCGTTCATCGACAAACAGGCCGCTCAATGCGGTTACTGCATCGCCGGCATGTTGATGCGTGCGCAGTCACTGCTCGAAAGCAATCCGCATCCCGACGAACAGACCATTCGCGAACACATGGCAGGCAACCTGTGCCGCTGCGGCACGCATTTGCGCATCATCGAGGCGATCAACCTTGTCGCCCGGCAAAACGGGAGTGCGCAATGACGACGATCAACGAGGTCGATCACAGTCGCCGCGCGTTCCTGCGCGGGGGCGCGCTGCTGGTGGCGTTTGCTTTGGTACCGGTCTCGCGCCGCGCCCTAGCTGACACCGAAGTCGATACCCTCGGTACGGTCGTGCTGGCGCCGGACCTGCCCGGCAGCCTGCGCACCAACCCCTGGCTCGATGCGTGGATCCGCGTCGGCCCCGACGGCATCACCGTCTACACCGGCAAGGTCGAACTGGGCACCGGGGTCAAAACCGCGTTACTGCAAATTGCCGCTGAACGGCTGGAGGTCGCCCCCACAGCGATCAACCTGCTCACCGCCGACACCGCACTGACGCCCAACGAAGGCTACACCGCCGGCAGCCACACGATTTTCGACAGCGGCACCGCGCTGTTCAACGCGGCGGCACAAGTGCGCGAGATGCTGCTCGAATCGGCCGGGCGCAGCTGGAACGTTGCGCCGGCACTGCTGACGACTCGCGACGGCATCATTCTCGGCCCGACCGGGCAACGCATGTCCTACGCCGACGCCGTGCAGGATGTGGATCTGCACCACTACGCAAAATCCGCATCGCCCTCGATGCCGCCGGCGTCATTCAAGCTCATCGGCCATTCGCTGCCACGCCTGGATATCCCGGGCAAAGTCAGCGGCGGCGCGGCGTTCGTGCAAGACATTCGCCTGCCGGGCATGCTCCACGCCCGGGTCATCCGCCCGCCGCGCCCCGGCTGCACGCTGGAAGCCATCGATATTGAATCGATCAAGAAGCTGTCCGGGGTGGTGCAGGTGATTCGCGACGGCAATTATCTGGCCGTGGTAGCGCGGGACGAATGGCAAGCGATCAAAGCCATGCGTCATGGATACGCCTCGGCGCGCTGGAACGGCGGACAGGCGATTCCCGAATCGCGCGACATCCACACCTTGCTCAAACGCCTGCCTTCACGGCGTTATCCGATCAGCCATGAAGGCACCCCACAAGGCGCGACCGACAACGAATATCGCGCCCGGGTGACCAAGCAATACCTGATGCACGGTTCGATCGGTCCGTCCTGCGCCGTGGCCTGGTTCAAGGACGGCACCCTCACCGTCTGGACCCACACCCAGGGCGTATATCCGCTGCGCGCCGGCATCGCCGAGATGCTGCGGCTACCACCCGAGCGCGTGCGCTGCATCCACACCGAAGGCTCCGGCTGTTACGGCCACAACGGCGCGGACGATGCAGCAGCCGACGCGGCGTTGATTGCCATGCGCGTGCCGGGCACGCCGGTGCGGGTGCAATGGATGCGCGAGCAGGAAAACCTCTGGGAGCCGTACAGCTCGGCGATGGTCACCGAGGTGCAAGCCAACCTTGACGCACAGAGTCGGCTGCAGGACTGGAACTATGAGCTGTGGACCACGCCGCACAACGAACGCATCGTCAACGCCGGGCGCTTGCTGCCTGCACGCCTGCTGGCCCGGCCGTTCGCTTCCGCACCGTCGGTGCCGATCGCCCAGCCTGAAGGCGATGGCGATCGTAACGCGGTGCCGCTGTACACCGTGGCCTCCTCGCGGATCGACATGAACTTCGTCACCGAGATGCCATTCCGCACCTCAGCCTTGCGCTCGCTCGGCGCACACATCAACGTCTTCGCCATCGAAGCCTGTATTGACGAGCTGGCCGCCAAGGCCGCAGTCGATCCGGTTGCCCTGCGCCTGGCACACCTGACCGATCCTCGGGCACGGGCTGTTGTGGAACGGGTGCGCGATGCCGTCGGCTGGCCGCAAAAAAGCAGTGAACCCGGCGCAGGCCTTGGCTTCGCCTTCGCGCGCTACAAAAACATCATGGGCTACTGCGCCATTGCCGTGCGTCTGCGGGTGCATCCGCAAACCGGCGAAGTGCAGATCGATCACGTCGTCACGGCGGTCGACGTGGGACAGATCGTCAGTCCCGATGGCCTGCGTAACCAGGTCGAGGGCGGGATCGTGCAATCCACCAGCTGGACGCTGTATGAAAAAGTCGCCTATGACGCCGGCGGCATCCGCAGCTACGACTGGAGCGGTTACCCGATCCTGCGCTTCTCGCAAGTACCCAAAAAGGTCGACGTTCACCTGCTCGACCAGCCGGGGCAACCGTTTCTGGGAGCCGCCGAAATCGTCCAGGGCCCCATGGCCGCCGCCATCGGCAATGCCGTGGCGAATGCCACCGGACGGCGCTGGCTGAACCTGCCCCTGACCCGCTCGCAACAGCCTTCCTGAACCGCGCCACGTTGCATTTCACGCAATGCAGCGTGGCGTCGTGTGTGGATTATCAAGCACCGGACAGCCGCTTAACGTAGGGCCATCCGGTGTCGGCCCCAACGCCCGACACCGTCCACCGACCTTTTTCGAAGACTGGAGAACCCCCATGACACAACAACTGTTCCGTCCCATCACCCTCGGCCCCTACACACTTCCCCACCGGGTGGCGATGGCGCCGTTGACTCGCTCCCGTGCCGGGCAACCGGGCGACATCCCGACGTCCATGAACGCCGAATACTACCGCCAGCGGGCGAGCGCCGCGCTGATCATTACCGAGGCGACGCAGATTTCCCGTCAGGGCCAGGGTTATGCGTGGACGCCTGGCATCTACAACGACGAACAGGTGCAAGCCTGGCGCGAAGTCGGCCGCCAGGTACACGAGGCCGGCGGCTTGATCTTCATGCAGCTGTGGCATGTGGGCCGCGTATCGCACCCAAGCTTTCAACCGGACAACGCACTGCCGGTGGCGCCGAGCGCATTGCCTGTGCCGGGCAAGACTTTCATCGTCGATGCCGAGGGCAACGGTGTCTGGGGCGACGTGCCCGTGCCGCGCGCACTGCAGGTTTCGGAAATCGCCGACATCATCAACGACTACCGCCGCGCCGCCCGCAATGCACTGAACGCCGGGATGGATGGTGTGGAAATTCACGCGGGCAACGGCTATCTGCTGGACCAGTTCATCAACAGCAACAGCAACCAGCGCACCGACGGTTATGGCGGCACCCTGGAAAACCGCGCGCGCCTGTTGCTGGAAGTGGTGGCGGCCGTGGTCGACGAAGTCGGTGCCGACCGGGTCGGCGTGCGCCTGACGCCCATGGGCCGCTTCATGGGCATGGGCGATGAATCGCCGCAAGCCACGTTCGGCTACATCGTAAGTTCGTTGAACCGCTGGAAACTGGCCTACCTGCATCTGGTCGAGCCCGCCGTGGTCGGCACCGTCAAGGATGAAAACTTCGATCCGCGCTGGGACGCGATCATCGCTCAGTTGCGTGATGCCTGGGCTGGCGTGTTGATGATCGCCGGCGGCTACGACCCCGAGTCGGCGGAACAGGCGCTGGCCGACGGGCGCGCCGACATCATCGCGTTTGGCCGTCCGTTTCTGGCCAACCCCGATCTGCCTCGACGAATCCGTGAAGGGCTGACGCTCAATACACCGGACCCGAGCACGTTCTTTGGCGGCGATCAGCGTGGCTATACCGACTACCCGGTGCACGTCCACTGATACGCTGAACAGCGGACGCAAAAAGGCCTGCCACATCGGCAGGCCTTCTTCGTTTTCGCGGAGCGTTACTGCTTGAGAATCAGCAGTGGCTCGCCCTTCTTGACGATGTAAGTCGCCAGTTCCGAGCCCTTCTCGTTGCCGACGTTTTTCGCGATATGCGCCACGCCCGCAGGGATGAACAGCGAATCCCCCGCCTTCAGCGTCACCGGTGCCTGCCCTTCCAGCCGATACTCGAACGTGCCGCTGATCACGTAAGCCACTTCCACACCCGGATGCGCATGGTTGGGCGAGGTGACGCCCGGTTCGAAATCGACACGGGCCTGGATCACTTCGCGATCCGCAGCGCCTAGATCCTGACGAACCAGATCGGTGCGGCTCAGGCCCTGCTGCCAGCTTTTCGCCGGGGCGGCGGATTGGGTGTCAGCCGCGTGGGCGAGGCCGGTCAGCGAAACGAGTACGGCGGCAGCGGTCATCAGAAGTGTGCGGCGCATGGTGTTGCCCTCTTGGAAGTAGTGATGTGTTGACGACTACTTTGGCCGAGGCATGTACGCGGGATGTGTCCTGAGGTCGGGGTTTGTTACCCGATTGTGTACGGCAGCGGGATTGATACACGCGCATACAACTCACAGCACTTCTGACAGCCATTGCCTGAATGCCACGATTTTTTTCGACTCGGCGTTTTCATGGGGCGTGACAAAGTAGAAACCCGACGTGGACTTCAGCCGCAGATCAAACGGCGCCACCAGTCTCCCGGCGCGCAAATCGTCATCGACGTAGGTCGAACGCCCGATGCACACGCCCTGCCCGTCAATCGCGGTCTGCACCGCCATCATTGCCAGATCGAAGGTCAGTCGCGGGCCTTTGGCCGTGAGCGGTGGCAGGCCTGCCGCGTGCAGCCAGTCGTTCCAGTCATTGGCGGTCAGGCCGCTGACTTGCAGCAAAGGGTGATGGGCCAGATCCGCCGGCGTCTTCAAAGGCTTATCGCCGTTGAGCAGTCGCGGACTGCACACCGGGAAGATCTCGTCGGACATCAACCAGTCAGCCCGCAGCCCAGGCCATTCGCCGTTACCGTAGCGGATCGCCGCGTCTATCCCGGCCTTGCGAAAGTCCACCAGCTCGGTGGAGGCGCTGATCCGCACATCAATCTGCGGATGCGCTTCGCGAAACGACGGCAGACGCGGCAACAACCATTTGGACGCCACCGACACCAAAGTACTGATGGTCAGGACACTGTTGTTGCCCGATTCCAGCAGCTTTTCAGTCGAGTAACGCAACTCAAGAAACGCCGAGCGGATGCCGGGAAAATAAGCATTGCCCTCCTCCGTCAGCGCCAACCCGTCCTTCAAACGCATGAACAGACGCACGCCGAGTTCATCCTCGAGGCGACGGATCTGATGGCTGATCGCAGTTTGTGTGACGTTCAGTTCTTCGGCGGCGCGGGTGAAGCTCAGGTGCCGGGCCGCACATTCGAAGGCTCGCAATCCGTTGAGCGATGGCAGTCGGGGGAGCATATGACCTCTTCAGTCCATGAGATTTTGTCATACGCTAGCACTGCATTTGTCCTTTGCGAAGCGCTGCGGCGATGGCGGATTCTGAGGCTCCATTTGCAAGGAGATCCCATGAAACTGTACTTCGCCCCCATGACCTGTTCGCTGTCGCCGCACATTGTGCTGCGCGAGCTGGAGCTGCCATTCGAGCTGATCCGCGTCAACAACCAGACCAAGAAAACCGCCGACGGCCGGGACTTTCGCCAGATCAATCCGAAGGGCTACGTGGCTGCGCTGATGCTGGACAACGGTGAAGTGCTGACCGAAGGCCCGGCGATTCTGCAGTACCTCGCCGACCTCGTACCCGGTCATTCGCTGGCCCCGGCCAATGGCACTTGGGAACGCTCACGCTTGCAGGAATACCTGAATTTCATCAGTTCGGAAATTCATGGCGGCAGCGCGCCGTTGTTCAGCAGCGAAATCCCGGAAACCACCAAAACGATCTTCAAGCACAAACTGTTCAAGCGTCTGGATTACCTGAACCGCATCCTCGCGACCCAGCCCTTTCTGATGCAGGCATTCGGCGTCGCGGATGCCTATCTGTTCACCGTGCTGAAGTGGTTACCGACATTCAGCATCGCCATCGAAGACTGGCCAGCGCTGGCGAACTACATGACGCGCATCGGCGAACGGCCCAGCGTGCGGGCGGCCATCGCGGAAGAGGAAGCCACGCAACCGGTCCTCTGACGCGACCGATTGCGTTGAACGCTCTCAAATGGGCCGTCGCGCAGTCAGGCCCCCGACTCAGGATCGCTCGCTGGCAGGCCCCGCGCTTCTGGGTCCTCATCATCCTTGGCGGTGCTCTGAGGATTGGCGTCGGCGCTTCCTGAGCGGTTGCCGTCCTGCGGATGCTCGGATCCCACCGAATCGTTGGCCGCCACATCGCTCATGTCTTCTTCCAGTGGTGCTTCATCGTCCGGCGGCAAGGGGACTGGCGACTCATCCTTGCGGGGATCATGGCCGGTTTCGTTGTCGGTGGTGCGCGTCACGGCCTGTTGTGACAGGTTGCCGGGTGCATTTTCATCAATGTCCATGAGGTTCTCCGTTCTGGTGCGCAATGTTCGTACCTGAAGGTGTGAAACGAGTGAGTGGTGCTTAGTGCCCGGTATTGGACGAATGGCACCCCGGTTGCCGAATGCCCCAGCGCTTCTATAGTGAAGGGGTTCAAGCCCTCCTTCCGTCGAGCGCCCCATGGCCAGCACCGATCAACTGATCATCTGCGAGCATTGCGACTGCGTGTACGAAAAAGTCGTGCTGGCCAAACACCAGAAGACCCTCTGCGTGCGTTGCGGCGCCGTGCTCCAGCGCTACAACAACCTGAGCGTGGAGCAACGGCTGGCCCTGAGTTTCACCGCGGCGATGCTGTGGCTGTTCGCCAATTTCTACCCGGTGATGAGCATCAGCATGAAGGGCCTGAAAAACAGCGCGACCCTCTGGGATTCGGTGTTGGCCCTGAGTCAGGGGCCGATCACCTTCATGGCGATGGTCGCGGCCATATCGATCATCATCGCCCCGGCCTTTCAGTTGGTGTTGTTGATCTGGGTTCTGAGCTTCGCCCTCGCCTCACGCCGTTCGCCGGGGTTCAAGTTGTGCATGCGCTGGCTGGAAACATTGCGGCCGTGGAGCATGCTCGAAGTGTGTTTGCTCGGCGCGATGGTGGCGGTGTTCAAACTGGCGGGCATGCTCGACGTCATTCCTGGTATCGGCCTGTTTGCGCTGGCCGTGCTCAGTCTGTTGCTGATCCGCATCGCCGGGCGCGACGTGCGCGAACTGTGGGACATCCTATGAAACGACCACCGACGGCAACCGAACTCAATCTCTGCCTGTGCCACAGCTGCGGGCTGGCCTGCGACATGACCGGCGAACCGCACCAGTGCCCGCGCTGCGATGCGCCGCTGCACTGGCGCAAGACCAACTCACTGACCCGCACCTGGGCCTACATGTTCGCGGCGCTGGCGTTTTACGTGCCGGCGAATCTGCTGCCGGTGATGAACACCACCCTGCTCGGCAGCGGCGCCGACAGCACCATCATGAGCGGCGTGCTGGAGTTCTGGGAACATGGCGCGTGGGACATCGCCCTGATCATCTTCATCGCCAGTATTGCGGTGCCGGGGGTGAAATTCGTTGCGCTGACCTTGCTGTTGGTCACCGTGCAACGGGACAGCCATTGGGCGCGCAAGGAGCGTTCGAAGCTGTACCGTTTCGTCGAGCTGATCGGCTATTGGTCGATGCTTGATGTGCTGGTGGTCGCATTGGTGGCGGCGCTGGTGAAATTCCAGGCGCTGGGGGATATCGAGCCGCGCGTAGGGATTCTGTTTTTCGGCCTGGTGGTCGTGTTCACCATGCTCTCGGCCATGAGTTTCGACCCGCGCCTGATCTGGGACAACGCGCCGGACGAAGAAACGGAAAAACCCCGGCACTCGACTGAACAAGTGCCGGGGCATCAAGCGGTTTGAGTCAGATCAGATCTGCGCAGTACCGCCGTCAACGAACAATTCGATGCCGTTGACGAAGCTGCTGTCATCCGAGGCCAGGAACAGCGCAGCCTTGGCAATCTCGCTCGGCTCGCCCAGACGCCCGATCGGCACGATAGACGCCAGTTGATCGAACAGCCCCTGGGTGTGTTCCGCCGGCACCAGCCCTGCCAGACCTGGCGTGCGCACCGGGCCGGGGCTGATGGCGTTGACGCGGATGCGCCGTGGTTTCAAGTCCAGCAACCATGAGCGGGCGAAGTTGCGCACCGCCGCTTTACTCGCGCTGTAGACGCTGAAGTTCTCCGTGCCCTGCACCGAGGTGGTCGACGAGGTCAGCAGAATCGAGGCGCCATCGCGCAGCAGCGGCAAGGCCTTCTGCACGGTGAACAGCGTGCCCTTCACGTTGGCGTCGAAAATCCGGTCGAAGTGCTCTTCGGTGATCGAACCCAGCGGCAGCATGTCCCCGCCGCCGGCATTGGCGAACAGGATGTCGAGGTGCCCGGCCTTCGCGGCGATCTCGCTGTAGATGCGATCCAGATCGTCCAGCTTCGCCACATCGCCCTGGATGCTGATGGCACGCGGGCCAATGGCGGCGACCGCTTTGTCCAGTTCGGCCTGACGACGGCCAGTGATGAATACGGTAGCGCCCTGGGCGACGAACTCCTGCGCCGACGCCAGGCCGATGCCGGTGGTGCCGCCAGTGATCAGTGCGATTTTGCCTTCAAGTCTGTTGCTCATGATGAATCTCCAATAACCGTTTCGAGGTAGGTGACGGGTCGTAGGTGAGCCGTTGGAAGCGACTTTAGGCCGATCGATTGAATTGAAAAATCCGCCAAATCGGTTTTGTTTGTGCACAGACATGCACAATACTCAGCCGTGTCCAATCCACTGAGCCCGAATCGATGAATCAGTTAATGGCGATCCGCACCTTCGCCCGCGTCGTGGAAAGCGGTTCGTTCACCAAAGCCGCCGATTCGCTGAACCTGCCGAAAACCACGGTCAGCAAACTGATCGGCCAACTGGAAAACCACCTCGGCGTACGCCTGCTGCAACGCACCACCCGCCGCCTCACCGTCACCGCCGACGGCGCTTCCTATTACCAACTGACCCAACAATTGCTGCATCAACTGGACGACATCGACCAAGGCTTCAGCCAGGCGCAAGGGCTGCCGCGCGGCAGGATCCGCGTGGACATCGGCGGCTCGACCGCGACGATGCTGGTGATCCCCGAGCTGCCGAAGTTCTTCGAACGCTATCCGGACATCCAGGTTGATCTGGGCGTCAGCGACCGCCCGGTGGACCTGATCAGTGAGCGCGTCGACTGCGTGATTCGCGGCGGCCCGCTGACCGAACAAACCCTGGCCGTGCGCCGCCTCGGTGAAGTGTCCTGGAGCACCTGCGCCACACCCGATTATCTGCAACGCCACGGCACCCCGAGCCACCCGCTCGACCTGGCCAGCCACCAGGTGATCGCCTACCGCTCGGCCTCCACCGGGCGCATCCTGCCGTCGAATTTCCAACGTAACGGCGAACGCCATCAGATCGAAGGCAAAGGCCTGATCAGCGTCAACGAGAGCAACGCGCACCTGGCGGCCGGGCTCGCCGGGCTGGGGATCATCCACACTTTCAGCTACACGGTCAGGACCGCCATCGAGCGCGGCGAACTGGTGCCGATCCTCGAGGACTGGCGTCCGCCGGCGTATCCGTTTCATGTGCTGTATCCGCCGAACCGGCATTTGAGCAATCGGGTGCGGGTGTTTATCGATTGGCTGGTGGAGCGGTTTGCGCAGGTTGACTGAGCCCTCGCAATCGCGCCGTTTCGTCTAACCTGACTTTGCACCCGACGATGATTCCCCATCGTCGGCGCACTGATCTTGATGCCCACGAAACGGAGAATTCCATGCTCAAGCGAACCCTGGCACTGACCGCTGGTTTGGCCCTGTCCCTGTCCGCCGTGCTGGCGCAAGCCGCTGAGGTGTTGAAGGTCAGCGCGATTCCCGATGAAGCCCCGACCGAGCTGCTGCGCAAGTTCGAGCCGCTGGGGTCTTATCTGGAGAAGCAACTGAACATGAAAGTTGAGTTTGTGCCGGTGGCCGACTACCCGGCGGTGGTCGAAGCGTTGGCCACCAACCGTCTCGACATGGCCTGGCTCGGTGGCTTCACTTTCGTCCAGGCGCAGTTGAAAAGTGATCCAAAGGTCATTCCGCTGGTGCAGCGTGAACAAGACGCCCAGTTCACCAGCAAATTCATCACCGCCGACCCCAACGTCAAAAGCCTCGCCGACCTCAAGGGCAAGACCTTCGCCTTCGGCTCTGTGTCGTCCACCTCCGGCAGCCTGATGCCGCGCTATTTCATGCTCAAGGACGGCATCAAACCGGAAAGCTATTTCAGCCGCGTCGGCTACTCCGGCGCCCACGACGCCACCGTCGCCTGGGTGCAGGCCGGCAAGGTCGACGCCGGTGTACTGAACGCCAGCGTCTGGCAAAAACTGGTGGACGCCGGCAAGGTCGACACCAACAAGGTCAAGGTTTTCGCCACCACCCCGGCCTACTTCGATTACAACTGGACCGTGCGCGGAACCCTCGATCCGGCGCTGGCGGCGAAGATCAAAAAAGCCTTCCTCGACCTCGACCCGGCAAACCCCGAGCACAAGAAAATCCTCGACCTGCAAGCCGCCAGCCGCTTCATCGAAACCAGCCCGGACAATTACAAAGGCATCGAGGAAGCCGCCCGCGCCGCCGACTTGCTGAAATGACGCTGCGCCTCAAACAGGCTTCTCTGCACCACACCAATGGCGTGGAGGCCTTGCGCGGCGTGGATTTGCACATCGAAGCCGGCGAGCAGGTGGCGATCATCGGCCCGTCCGGCGCCGGCAAATCCAGCCTGCTGAACCTGCTGGCGACCGCCATTCGGCCCAGCAGCGGCGACATCGAAGTGCTGGGCGAGCGCGCCTGGCATTTGTCCGCCCGCCAACGGCAACGCCTGCGTGCGCGCATCGGCCTGGTGCATCAGGCGCCGCCCCTGCCGCCCCGGCAACGAGTGGTGACGGCGGTGCTGGCCGGCAAACTCGGGCAATGGAGCCTGGGCAAAAGCCTGATCAATCTGCTGCATCCGCTCGACGTGCCCGGCGCCCGCGCCGCACTGGCGCGACTGGATCTGGCCGACAAACTCTTCAGCCAATGCCAACAACTGTCCGGCGGGCAATTGCAGCGGGTCGGCATTGCCCGCGTGCTGTATCAGGCGCCGGAGGTGTTGCTGGCGGATGAGCCGGTCTCGGCGATGGACCCGGTGCTGGCCGGGCACACGCTGTCGATCCTGTCGCGCCATGCCCGCGAGCACAACGTCACGCTGGTGGCGAGCCTGCACGCGGTGGAGCTGGCGCTGGCGCACTTCCCGCGGATCATCGGTCTGCGCGAGGGGCAAATCCTGTTCGACTGCCCGTCCGCGCAAGTCAGCCGCGACATGCTCGACACCCTCTACGCCAACGAACAACTGCAATCCCCGGCGCCCGCCGTCCCCCCGCTGATTGTGCAGATTCCCCGATGCTGAGCGCCGACACCCGCGACCCCGCCGCACTGCCCCGGTTGCTGCTGACCGGGCTGGCGATTGCCTTGCTCTGGCCCGGCATTCAGCTCAGTGAGCTGGATCTGGGCGTGCTGTTTCACGCCGACAGCCAGAGTGAAATGGGCCGTTTCGTGTCGATGTTCTGGCCACCGGCCCATGACCAGGAGTTTCTGCAACTACTGCTCAAAGCCACCCTGCAAACCCTGGCCATCGCCACCGCCGGCATGGCCCTGGCGCTGTTGTTGGCGGTGCCGGCCAGCCTGCTCGCCAGCCGCGCCCTGTCGTTGACCGCCGCCTCCCGCAGCGGCCGCCCGAGCCTGTTGGGCCGACTGCTGCGCTGGCCGGTGCGCGCGCTGCTGATCTTCCTGCGCAGCGTGCCGGAAATCGTCTGGGCCCTGCTGTTCGTGCGCGCCGTCGGCCTCGGCCCGGCGGCGGGCGTGCTGGCCATCGCCATCACCTACAGCGGCATGCTCGGCAAGGTCTACGCCGAAATCTACGAATCCACCGACCAACGCCCGGCCCACGCCCTGCTCCAGGCCGGCAGCGGCCGCCTCGCCAGCTTCGCCTACGGCGTACTGCCCAACGTCGCAGCGGAACTGCTCTCCTACACCGTCTACCGCTGGGAATGCGCCATCCGCGCCTCGGTGGTCATGGGCTTCGTCGGCGCCGGCGGCCTCGGCCAACAGATCGACCTGTCGATCCGCATGTTCGCCGGCGGCGAAGTCGCCAGCATGCTCCTGACCTTCCTCCTCCTCGTCCTCGGCGCCGACCAACTCAGCCGCCTGCTGCGCTGGAGGCTGGCATGAAACGCCTGATCAATTTGGTGCTGATTCTCGCCATTGTCGCGGCCGTCATTGCCTCGTTTGCCTACCTGGGCCTTGATCTTGAAGAGCTCGGCAGTCCGACCAGCCTGAAACAGATGGGCTTGTATGTGGCGCGCTTTCTCAGCCCGGACCTTAGCGCCGACTACCTGACGGCCATCTTGCGCGGGTCGATGGAAACGCTGGCCATGTCTGCGCTTGGCACCCTACTCGCTGCCGTGCTGGGGTTGTTATTGGCGCTCCCTGCTGCTGGTCGGTTTGGCTGGTTTTTTCAGAGTGCCGCGCGTCTGGTGCTCAATGCACTGCGTGCGATTCCTGAACTGGTCTGGGCTGCGTTGATGGTGCTTGCGGCTGGGCTTGGGCCGAATGCCGGGACACTTGCGCTGGCCCTGCACACCACGGGCGTGTTGGGGCGGTTGTTTGCTGAGGCGCTGGAGAACACACCACCGGAACCGGCGGATGCGATTCGGTTGCAGGGGGGGAATCCGGTGACGGCGTTCTGCTACGGCACGCTGCCGAACCTCGCGCCGCAGTTGCTGGCGTATTGTTTGTATCGGTGGGAGAACAATATCCGGATGGCGAGCGTGCTGGGGTTTGTCGGGGCTGGGGGGTTGGGGCAGATGTTGTATGTGAGCTTGAGTTTGTTTCAGGAGGCGCAGGAGGGGATGGTGATTTTGGCGATGTTGGTGCTTGTGTGGGGGGTGGATTGGTTGAGTGGTTGGGGTCGGGGGCGGTGGGTTAAGGTTTAGATTGCGGCAATAGTCGACCGTGATGGTAGCAAGGCTGGTGCAGGCATTGCTTACTGTATATCTAACCCACTGTTCTATTTAGATTTTTTCTAAAAAAACACATTCAAAAAATATTAAAATGGCGAAAAGATTCGGAGCTTCCAAGAAACCTCCACTACATTCATATGGCGATGAGCATTTTTTGAAAGCCGCACGTATAAAGGAGAGGGAAATTGGGAGACTGTCAAATCACCTGCATTACACTATCCGGCTCTAAATCTCACGACCGGATAACACAGGTTGGTAATGCGTCAGTACCGTGGTATCTCACTACAGCAGACGCAGTACAACGAATAGAAGCAAAGACCGATACGTTTTATGTAAAGAACTCATTCGGGATACGGGCTGAGGTAGGGGTTGTTCGTCCATCTCAAGGTTTGCCTTACTTACGAACATACGCCGACGGTGTCTGGACAGACAACTTGTTAAGCTTGGGCACCTGCTAGCTGAAAAACTCAATCAAATAGCTAGCGTACTATTTCCAAGACGACGCAACCCCGAAGCGCCTCCAAAAATCACGGAGAATTTATGTCATTTTCAGATTTCATGACAGATACGATTACAGTAAGAAAAAGTACTGGCGAAATTATTACCGACCTGAAAGCAAGCGTTCAATCAAATAATATCTTCCTAGATCGATCAGACATACTTATCGAGCCAGGCGATCTAATTGAACGAAGAATGTCCAATGGAGGCGTGGAATCTTTCGATGTCATTGATCCAGGTTTTCATGAACCTTTTCATGGCATCGATGCGCACTACCAAATGAAGGTAAAAAAACTTGGCCTACCAGAAGCCCAACAACGAATTAAGAGCATCACGTACAACATTACAGGACACAACGCACGCATCAACCATGACTCTTTTGACAATTCGACAAACTCCGTGACCATAAATGGGCAACTGAATGAACACCTCACTTCTATTAGAAAAATAATTGAAACCATTGAAGACGCAAGGCAAAAAAATGAGGCGTCTGAGATTTTGGATAGCGTTGAGTCACAACTAGCATTACCGACCCCTAGCAAAACCGTTATTACCGCACTACTGAGTGCGCTCCCTCACATAGCAAGCATAACTTCACTGGCTACAGCGATAATTGGGGCTCTCTGACCAATCAATCTGTCGAAAAAATCGTTAGAGCAAAATGAGCAGGCATTTTATGAGCTAGACTATAAGGGTGACTGATTTATTTTCTGAAAATAAGTTTGTCACCTCTTTTTTGTTTTTCACGACGCTAAATGGAGGTCGCATGCCTTTAAGCTACGAGCAATATCAAGAAGAGGTAACGTCCGACATACTTAATGTTCTTGGCCAAGCCGCATGCCAACCAATTCTATTCGTAGGCTCAGGCTTTTCAAAACGGTATTCCAATGGTCCAAGCTGGGAAGAACTACTCAAGGCCTTGGCTTCAAAGTGCCCAAATATCAGTTTGGATTTGGCTTACTACAAACAAAAAAATAAAAGCTTAGTGGAAATCGGAAGCATATTTTCTGACTGCTTCAGAGAGTGGGCGTGGACTGATGGGAGAGATCAGTTTCCGCCTGAGTATTTCTCTGAAGCTTACCCTTCCGACATTTTCATAAAGCATTCTATTGCGACTATTCTCGATGGAATGGGGCCGGACAAAAATGGGTCCTACGGATCAGATCATCTGAATAATGAAATTGCAGCCCTTAAAGCAATGAGCCCGCACGCACTCATAACAACAAACTATGACCAACTGCTAGAATTAATCTTCCCTGATTTTGAAAGAGTCGTGGGACAGCAAGTACTAAGCAAACCATACTTATCAATTGGAGAGATATTTAAGATACACGGATGCATCTCCGACCCACTATCCCTCGTATTAACGGAAGAAGATTACAAAGTATTCGAGGCAGACAAAAAATACTTAAGTGCAAAACTACTTACCTATTTTGCAGAGCATCCACTTCTTTTTATTGGCTATAGTGCCGAAGATCAAAATATAAAAAGCATACTCTACGATGTCACTCGAATGTTTAAGGCAACTCAAGCCTTAACTCCAAACATTTACATCTTAGAGTGGGACAAGGACATCAGCAAAAACTCCTACCCCCCTCGCGAGCGGATAATTAATGTTGGCGGAGATGTAACGATCCGCATAAAAAGCATAACCGCCTCATCGTTTGACTGGGTATTTAATGCATTTGGGAATAATGGGACTCTTGAGCAGATCAACGTAAAACTATTGCGCGCCCTCATGGCTCGGGCATTCAACTTGGTAAGGAGAGACACGTTAACAAAGCAAGTAGAAGTCAACTTTTCAATGCTTGAGCATGCAGTGGAGAGCGATGAAAATTTTGCAAAAATACTGGGCATTACATCTCTAGATGGCCCTGCAAGCGTAAACGCCAATTATCCATACACGCTCCAAATGGTGGCAGAGAAACTCGGGTTCACCAGTTGGAACGGCGCACACAAACTTATAGAAGCACTCGAAGATATGACTGGATTCGATATGAAGAACTCGGACAACCCTTACCACTTCAAACTGAAAACCGGAAAATCGGACAGTAGCTTTACTAGAAAATACTCAGAGGCCGCCGTAACCTTATTAGGAAAAGTACAATCAGGTGAAAATTTTAAATTAATAAAATGAGAAGAAATGACAGCAAAGGGGACTGACAGCAAAGGGGACGGATTTATTTTTAAGTACTGCTCAGAAAAGCAGATCACTCCGCCCCTCTTTTCCATTTTTCCTATGCACGAATATCACTTAAAAAACACTTGATTTTTTCATACTCATCAAACGTCACTTCGTACGTAACCAAAATTTTTTGCCCCGGCCAATCCTTCACAACTAAAAACTTTTGCAGAAATCTCCACGCCGACGCTAACAAAGTCAACACACCAAGATAACTAATCAAATAAAAACTAAATACAAAAATCAGTTGCCACCCCTCACTAAAATCCAGCAGCGACGCTAAATAAATCAAACAATTGGTAGCCACTACAAACAACAGAAGAAAAATCCACACACAAAAACCGTGCAACCCGACTTTAAGCTTCGCGCCTTTCATTTTTAACCTTTCGGATAAATATAGTAATCACGCCCAACGTGTTCGCATTATTATCTACAAATCGACGACTTGAACAGCCAATACTTTACTCACGAGCTTAAATAACAACACTTTCTCGAAAAAAGAATTCGAACCATATAAATACAGAAACGTCCTACAACTCACCCGTGACTCTATGCAGTAGTCTCGCGAGGCTTTAGGAATTGAGAAAGGTGGAAAGATATATCCTCAGATCATTAGTCCGCTTCGCTTTTGTTGATCTGTGAAGGCCATGTGATAGCATGCGTTCGCTCCCCCCGGAGAGGGGGAATTTTTTCTACATCCCGCAAGGAATATGCCCTCGTGAAAGACTTCGTCATCAGCGTCAACAACACCGTCCTCTATCTCTCCCTGGCATTCATCTGGCTGGTCGCTGTCGTCGCGATTTTCACCAGCGGGTTCTTGCCGGCGCTGGGTATCTTCGTGGCCGGCACCCTGTGCTGGTGCATCATTTCCGGCTTCTGGTTCGTCCAGTCGGCGACCTACGAAGAACTGCGTAAGCTGAACGCCAGCAAAAACTGAAACATCAGGGTGGAGCCGTAAGTGCCCCGCCCTACCCTGAGCGCTTGGTTCCGTGCCAAGCGCTTCTCTCTGCTGCGAACTACTCGCACGGCCCCGCCTTCTCCGACCTCTAAATAGCTTCGCCCTTTCCCTTTCAGCCGATGAGGGACGGGACTGTTTTCAGGAAATAAGCCCTCACCTTTGAGCGCTTAAACAAGCCCGTTTAAAGCAACCCGCCGTAACTTCCCCAAGGCTACAACGCCTTGCGTCATTGCCTACGACTACGCCAGAATCCGCCGGCTTGTGCGCCTGGCATGCGGCTTTTATCGTTCTGGGGTCACTGAAAATCAGTGATCGGGTTTGGTAGCCCGGTATTTCCAGGCGCATAGCGCCACCTCTTTGCAGGGATCGTTCTCGTCTCTGCTTTTTTATGGTGGCCGTGCGCAGGGCTTCTTCGGAAGCGCCGGGTTCCTGGACCGGTCTACCAACCTGAGCATGGCCACCACCTTACGTTTGGTAGCGAAGGGTGATGGCTCCTAGATTGCTTTCCAGGAGATACATCATGATCAAACCAACACCCAACCCACCCGACACCGACCCCACTTCCCCCTACGAATCCCCCAACTCCAAAAAACTCCACGACGCCGCCGAGCGCGCGCTGGATCATTACCTCTTCCCCGCCGCCGGGATCATGTCGTCCTTGAACGAGCCCGAGCGGATGTATCTGGCCAATCCCAAATTCAACACCGAATGCTTGTTGGCCAACGCCAGCGAAAACCTCGGTGCGGCCAGTGAGATGCTGAGCAATTTCGCGGCCACGCTCGATCCGTCACGTCGCAAGACGGCGATCGGTATTGCGCAGTTGGTGATGATTGCCGAGCTGGCGGTGAATCAGGCGCTGGATCACGTCGAGGTCGCGTAACCAGGCGATGGCTGTAGGAGCCCTTCGCTGCGGCTTCTACAGCGCGATGTGTTGAGTCTCCCGCTGCTCCAGGAAAAAGCGCGGCTCAAGAGGTAATGGAATGCAAAACAGCCCGGGCCGACACCCTCGTTAACGACGAAGGGCGTCGGCCCGGGCTGTTTGCGTTTCAATAAAGGGCGTTGAATTCGAACTACGGGGCCTTGATCCAATTGCTGCATTGAATGCACATATGAACTGCACTTAACCCGACTAGTGCTCCACACGCAGGCGTTTAGACTCTCCCCACGATCAACGTAAGGGAGCGTTCAACATGGTCACCAGCGCCGTCATCCATCAAACCGGTGAGCCTCAAGTCATTCAGTTGGAGCAATCCACCGCGCAAACACCCGGCCCCGCCGAGGTCTGGCTTGAGCAGTTGGCCATTGGCGTCAACCCGCTCGACTTGAGCCAACGTTCCGGTGCCGCGCCGTTGGCGTTGCCTTCCGGGCTGGGGCTTGAGGGCGCCGGGCGGGTTGTGGCGCTGGGAGCCGATGTGACGAACGTGGCGGTCGGCGACCGCGTCGCTTATGCCACCGGCCCCATCGGCGCCTATGCCAGCGCCCGCCTTTACCCAGCCAATCGGCTGGTGAAGATCCCCGACAGCCTGAGTTTCGAGGACGCGGCGGCTGTGCTGTTCAAGGGCATTACCGCGCAGTATTTGCTCAAGTCCACTTACCCCGTCGGGCCGGGTTCGACGGTGCTGATCTACGGCGCGGCCGGTGCGCTTGGGCAGATCATGGTGCCGTGGGCGAAGCATTTGGGGGCGTTGGTGATTGGTGTGGTGTCCCGCGACGAGAGTGTCGAGCGGGCCAGGTTGGCGGGTTGTGATGAGGTGTTGGTGTTCGATGCGGCGACGCTGGCCGACGCGGTGGTCGACATCACCCAAGGCAAGAAAGTGGATGTGGTGTACGACCCGATTGGCCGGGTGTCTTTCGAGGCGTCGTTGAATTGCCTGCGCCCGCGCGGGTTGCTGGTGTCGTTCGGCATGGCGTCGGGGGCGCCGGCGCCGGTCGAGATCAGCACCCTGAATGCCAAGGGTTCGCTGTTCCTGACCCGACCGTCCCTCGCCGCCCACACCGCCACGCCGGAGGAATACCAGCAGCGTGCAAAGGACGTGTTGCAAGCGATTGACGCCGGTATCATCCAGCCCAATGTCGGGCGTCGTTATCCGCTGGCGGACGCCGCCCGGGCCCATGCCGATCTGTACCGGGGCGGTTTGCCGGGGGCGATTGTGCTGGTGCCTTGAGTCTTTTTTCGGGTCATCCACGAGGGTTGTCGTTGCATGGATCTGTTCGATAGCCGTCAGGCCGATGAAGTCGCCACCCTGCTGGCCCTGGCCGAGCACGGCTCGTTTGCGGCGGCGGGCCGGACGTTGCAGCGCCATCCCTCGGTGCTGTCGAAACGGCTCAGCGCGCTGGAGTCGCGGCTGGGGGTGCGGCTGATCGAGCGCACCACCCGGCAATTGCGTTTCACCGATGAGGGGCAACGGCTGGTGGCGCGGTTCGGGCATGCGGTCAGCCTGATCGCCGAAGCGGAGCAGGATGCGCGCGAGGGTGCCGCCGAAGTTCGCGGGCGTTTGCGCATCGCCCTGCCGGCCGCCATGGGGCGGCTGTGGCTGGGGGATATCATTTCGGCGTTTGCCCTGGCCCATCCGAACGTGGCGCTGGAGGTTGAATATGCCGAGCGCTTCGTCGATATCGTCGCTGAAGGTTTCGACGCAGCGATCCGCATCGGCGAACTGGCTGACAACCGTTTGGTGGCGAAAAAGCTCTGCGATCACCGCCGAATCCTGTGTGCTGCGCCCTCCTACCTTCAACAGCACGGCGAGCCGAAAACGCCGGCGGATCTTGCTGCCCATCATTGCCTGGGGTTCACCGGGCTGCATTCGTATCCCGAATGGCGACTGACTCGCGGTGATGACAAACAAACCGTCAAAGTCCGCAGCCGTCTGGTCAGCAACGACAACGAAGCGCAGCTGTGTGCCGCGCGTATGGGCGTGGGAATTTTGGCCGGCGGCGACTGGCTGATGACCAAAGACCTGCGCGAGGGGCGTCTGACGCGGGTGCTTCCCGAGTGGCAACTGGATGCTGACACGGGGGTTTATCTGGTGCGGCCGTCAGCGCGGTTCAACACGGCGACGACTACGGCGTTCAAGGACTGGATCGAGGGGGCTTTTGCTGAAGGTGCGCCTTGGGTGAATCCGCCCCGCTAACTGACCCGCGAGCACACCCGACTCACTTCACAAAATCGCTACTCGAAAGTTACCACTCGTCGTTTCTCTGCCGGAACGTCCAATCACTACTAGTGTTTATCTGACTTCAAGACAACCTCGAAGAAACCGGTAGTCGCATTTCAGACATTCAATGTGTTGATGATTTCGCAGAGGACGCGCCATGAACGTAAGCCGATACGCTTGCCGACTCAGTGTTTCTGTCCTGGCCGTGGGTTTGCTGAGCAGCAATGCTCAGGCCGGCGGCATTCTTATTTATGAAGCAGGCCAGGAAGGTAATGGCCTGGCCAATGCCGGGGCCGCTGCCCTGGCGACCGATCCCAGTGTATTGATGAGTAACCCCGCCGGACTCACCGAACTCAAAGGCACGCAGATCAGCGCCAACGGGCAGTTGATTCTGGGTGACATGCGCTTCTCCCGCGACAGCAACAACCAGTTTGATGGCAACGAAGGCGGCAATACCTTGCAGTACCTGCCGGGTGCCAGTTTGTTCGTCAGTCACCAGATCGATGAACGCTCGGCCGTCGGTTTTGGCATGTATGGCAACTTTGGTCTGGCCCTGGATTACGACGACGATTGGGCAGGTCGATATTTCAATCAGGAGGCCGCCGTCATTGGCGTGTCCTTTCAGCCGACACTGGCGCACAAGTTCACCGATGACCTGTCCATCGGCATCGGCCCGCGCATCATGTACGCCTATTACCGGAATGAAACAGCGATCAACAACAACCTGCTCGGGCTGCGCGACAGTCCCGACGGCCAGCTCGAATACAAGGACACCGACGTCGGCGCCGGCATCAATCTCGGCCTGCTTTATCGCTTGAGCGAACGCACGCAGATCGGCCTGGCCTACACGAGCAAGATCGACCTGGAGTTCAAGGACAGCCCGAGCGTGCGCAAGGTCGACAACCCGATCATCAATGCCGCCCTGCGGCGCCTGGACGCCGACTCACTGGAACTGGACATGTCTGTGCCGCAAACCGTTCTGCTCAGCATCGCCCACGACCTGAGTCCGCAATGGAAACTGCTGGGCAGTCTCGGTTGGCAGGACTGGAGCCAGTTCGGTGAAATCGGCGTGGAGGTCGACGCCAATGCGACCGACGTCACCCGGACCGCCGACCGCAAATACAAGGACACCTGGCACGCTTCGATGGGCGCGCAATACCAGATGACGCCGCGCCTGCGTTGGAGCATGGGGCTGGGGTATGACAGCTCGGCGGTGGATGACAAGGATCGTACTGTCGACAACCCCATGGGCGAGGCCTGGCGTCTGGCGACAGGCGTCAATTACCAGATCGATGAAGGGCTGGATGTCCATGCGGCCTACACCCTTGTCTGGCTCGGCGATATGGACGTCGAACAGACCAAATCCCGCTCCGGGGAAACCCTGTCCGGCACCTACCGAAACGCCGCCCTGCACATCCTCGGTGGGGGCGCGACGTGGCGTTTTTGAGCCTTCAATGCCGGGGCACTTTTGTCTCGGCTAACCGATTTCCTGACTTCCAAAGGACGCCGATATGAGCCCGGTGATAAACAAAATCAAACATGAGTTCATGAAGGCGCTTCCACCCACGATCTTCTTTTTCGTGATCTTGCATATCGTTGCTTTGATCCGTGCGCTCATGATTAAAGGGTCGGGGGTCGATCTTCCGGTTTCAGCCTCCGTTCTGATCGCGTCGCTCATACTCGGAAAGTCGGTATTGGTCGCGGACATGCTGCCCTTCATCAACCGTTTTCCCGATAAGCCGCTGATCTGGAATGTCACCTGGAAGACGCTCATGTATAACCTGGTCGCGCTGATCGTCCATTACCTGGAGCGGCTATACGACTACTGGAAGGAAGCCCCGAGCTTCATGGATGCGAACAACCTGCTGTGGTCTTCGATGAACTGGCCCCGGTTTTGGGCGGTGCAAATCCTGCTCATCACGCTGATATTCATGTATTGCGTGATCGCAGAGCTGGCGCGTGTCATTGGACGTGATCGGCTGAAGGTGATGTTTGTGGGGCCGCTTCCACCGATGCAACGCTGAGTCGGCGGGCCCCTAACCCGCCACCACAAAAATGATAATGGGGCCACAAACAGCCAACAGCACGTTGGACACCGCATAACAAACCGTGAAGCCGATCACCGGCGTGTTGCTGCCGGACTGCTCGATGATCTTGTTCATCGACGCGGCTTCGGTCTGCGCCCCGGCCAGACCGCCGAACAGCACCATCGGGTGCAGGCGCAGGATGTAGCGACCGAAATACAGCGCCACCAGCGGCGGCAGAATGGTCACCACTGCGCCGGAGATCAGCAGTGACACGCCTTGTTCCTTCATCGCCTCGAAGGCGGCGGGCCCTGCCAGCAAACCAATGACCGCGCCGAAGGCCGTCAGGCCGAATTCGGAAAACGCCCATTGCGCGGCAGGTGGCAGCGCGCCGATTTCCGGATGGCGTGAGTTGTACCAACCGATGGCCAACGCCACTACCAACACCCCGCCGCCGATGCCCAACTCCACCGGAATCATGCCGATGTGCGTGGACAGCAGCCCCAACAATGCCCCCAGAACCATGCCCAGGGTGTGCATCGCAATGTCGCTTTTATAGCCCTGCTTTCGAATCCGCCCCAGGCGCTGCGCCAATGCTTCGACGCTGGCGGTGCGCCCGGTCACGCGGATCACGTCGCCTCGGCGCAGGACGGTATTGGGCAGCAGCGGCAATTCGTAGCCTTGCCGGCTGATGGTGTTGAGAAAACAGCCCAGCCTCTGGGTGTTTTTCAGTTGAGCCCGGATTTCATGCAAGGTCTTGCCGGCGAACTCTTTCGAGGTCAGGACGATGTCCGCCTCGCGGGTCGGAAACGACAACGACGGCGGATGGTCAATTTCCGGCCCGATCCAGTGGCTGAGCGTGCCGACCGCCTCACGCAACGCATACACCCCGACGATATCGCCCTCCATGAGCACGAAGCTTTCATCGCGCTCGATGATCCGCCCGCCCCTCACCACGCGCTCGATGCTGAGCGCGTCATGCAGCTTTTCAAGCTCGGCGATGGACTGTCCGCAGGCCTGGCCGACCGCTGCAACCTGATGGGCGCGCACGACAATGCGTGTGTAGGAAACGGTGATCGCGTCCTCGTCTTTCTCGATCCCCAGCTCCAGTTCCAGCTCCCGTGCCGAGGCCTTGAGGTCGACCCCGAGCAACCGTGGCGCAATGCTGCCGACGAAGACGATCAGGCCGATGGTGCCGAACAGGTAGGTGATCGCATACGCAATGGCCATGTGGCTGTTGAGCGTGGCCTTGGCGACGCTGTCGATCGGCAGTTGGTTGAGCGCGCTGGTGGCGGTGCCCATGATCGCGGTGTCGGTCAACGCGCCGGCGCCGAGTCCGGCGGTGAAGCCGGCGTCGAAGCCGTAGATCGCGTTCATCAACAGGATCGCGCCCAACGCCGTCGCACACAGCACCACGGAAAGCACCACCAGTTTCAGCGTGCCTCGGTTGAGGCTGCCGAAAAACTCCGGCCCGCTCTTGAACCCCACGGCGTAAATGAACAGCACGAAGAAGATCGACTTCAACCCCGCCGGGACTTCCACACCGATCTGCCCGATCAGCAGGCCCATCAACAACGCGCCTGCCACAGAGCCGAGGTGGAAGCTGCCGATGTGCAGGCGACCGATGAACACACCGGAAGCAATGGCCAGGAACACGGCGATTTCGGGATCGGCGCGCAGGGCGTTCAGGAAAAATTCGAGCATCTGACGGACTCCCGCTCAACGCCGGCTATGTATCTTTCGGTTCTTTGGCCGGAGCCGCGAACCAGTTGTCTTTGGGCACTCGTTTTTCTTGCTCGGGATCGCCCAGATAGTGCGGCGACATGATCTGCACGCCGTATTCGTTGAACACATCCTGAATGTTCGCGTGCAGCATGCTCAGCAGCTCCGCGCGCGGTCGCGGCAGGCTGGGAATGGCCTGGGCCACCAGACGATATTCGGGGTAGAAATCGGACAGCGCGGTCTGGAACACCTGCGCCGGTGGCTCCTGCAGGACACCGGGCGTGCGCCGGGCTGCCTCCAGCAACATCGCTTCCACCTGACGCCACGGGGTGTCGTAGCCGATGGTCACGACCGTATCGACCACATAACCCGCTCCTTGCACGGTGCGCGAATAGTTCTTGGTGACGGTGCCGGTGATCATCGAATTGGGCAGGGTCAGCACTTCACCCAGCCCCGTGCGGATGCTGGTGGTGAACATGCCCAGTTCAGTCACGGTGCCTTCGTATTCGCCGATGCGCACGAATTCACCGGGACGCAAGGTGCGGGTGTACGTCAGGATCAGCCCGGCGGCCGCCTGCCCCACCACGCTGGTGGCGCCCAGGGAAATCATCAGGCCGATCAGCACTGACAAGCCCTTGAACGCGTCGGTGCCCGCCCCCGGCAGATACGGGTAAGCCATCGCCAGTGCAAACAGCCAGATCGCCAACGAAGTGAGGCGCTGGGTCGGTTGCAAGGTTTCATGGTTCAGCCAGCTGAAGGTGCCCGGCGTCGCCATGCGCCGAAGCACCCGGCGACTGAAGGCCGAGGCGCCACGGGCAATGAAAAAGATCGCCAGGGCCACACCCAGACCGGGGATCGCTCCGACAATCGCTTGCAGCAAATAACTGGCGACTTCGATCAGGTAGTTGTTGAGGCTTTCCCCCCATGGCCGGGTGTAAGGAAACCGTGAAAGGACAAAACCCAGCCATTCATACGTCAGCAACAGAATGACCAGCCAGCGCAGCAGCCAGAACAGGCGTATCACCAGCGGATAAAGGTAGTTGGCATCAATGACCTGGACCTGCCCCACTTTCAGTGCGCGGGTGTGCCGATGCATCAGATCGGGCAGGCGTTGCAGCAACCGGCGCCGCAACCAGGCGATGCTCCACAGCAACGCCAGGTAGATGCCCGTCGCGACGGCTGCCAGACCGGCGGAGCGCACCATCAGGTGCAAGCTGCGCGCTTCGCGGGTTTCCGCCACCACCAGCCGCAGCTTGTCCGCCGCTCCCTGCGCAGCCTGCTGCACTGAGCTGTATTCAAGTCCGTCGACGTCCTTGGGGGCAACGATAAATGCACGCCGGTTGCCCAGCAGCACCAGATAGTCTTCCTGAAGAGGCTCGACGGTCACCGTCGGCGCATCCGACTCATCCAGTGCTTCGCCGATGACGGTTCTGGCGCGTTTCACCCGCGAAGCCGGTGCCTCGCCCAGTAACGTGGCGCGGAACACCATGATGCTGCGGTTGGCGAGTTTCAACTCGACGAAATCATCAGCCGCCCTGGGTTCGTCCACGGCCAATGACAGTGCAGACCAGCACAGACCGCAAATGACCAACAGGACGGCGAACAACCTGCTTCGCATATCCGGGTTCCTTCCGCCATGGGTGTGAGGACTGAGCGTTCAGATCGCAGCCTAGTTCAGGGCCCATTACTTGTCAGATTTGCCCGGTGGGATCGGGCGCGGGTAGCGCAGTCGTCACGGTCGACTACACTTTCGCGGGTGCCTGTTTCCTGCCCTTGAAACCATCCGGTCTGCCCTGCTGTTGTTGTCGACGCGTTGCCTCCTGTCACCCCCGAATCTGGAGCCACCATGAGCGTTGTAAAAGGATTGATGACCTGTGTGGCCCCGCCACTCGCGAGAACGAACGTTGCCAATGCGCTATTGCCCGGACTGCTGACGGTGTTGCTCACCGTGGGCGGCATCGCTTCGGTACAGGCCGCCACCGACCCTCTGGGTGGGCAGCCACCGCCGGGATCCAGCCCGTCGGTCAAGGACTTCGACTACCAGATCAAGTACCAGCGCGCCTTCGAGGCCGTGCTGTGGAACATGCCGGCAATCTCCATCTACGCCTTCCGCCGCGCGGCCATCAACGACCTGGGTTACAAGGACAACGACATCATCGCCTACTCGGCGACCGCCACCCCGCTACTCGAAGCCCTGACCGCCAACAGCTCCACGCCTTACCTCGGTGCCTACACCGACTTGCGCAACGGCCCCGTGGTGCTGGAGGTCCCGCCCGCCGGAGCCGACGGCAGCCTTTATGGCCAGGTGGTGGACGCCTGGCAGTTCACCATCGCCGACGTAGGGCCGGCCGGGATCGACAAGGGCAAGGGCGGCAAATACCTGTTCACCGCACCTGACTACAAGGGTGCGATTCCCAAGGGCTACTTCCACGTCAGCTCGCCCAACTATCGGATCGCCCTGGCTTTCCGCTCGGTGCCGCCGGCCGGCAAGACCGCTGCTGACGCCTACGTGTACGCCAAGCGCCTGCGCATGTACGCCTTGTCCGAAGCGAAGAATCCGCCGCAGCAGAAGTTCATCGACCCCAGCCATCAGCGCTACCCGACCCTGCCGTTCTACGAAGAGCGGCACTTTCAGGACATGTACGACATCATGAGCGTGGAGCCCGTCAGGGAGCACGACAAGGTCATGATGGGCATGCTCAAGTCCCTGGGCATCGAAAAAGGCAAACCCTTCACCCCGGACGAAACCGCCAAACGTGCCATGCACCAGGCCGCCATCGACGCCTGGTTCTTTCTGCAGGAGTGGTTCGACAAGGAAATGGTCAAGCGCGTCTATTGGCCCGATCGTCATTACGTCTCGCTGTTGCAGACCGATGTCAATCGCCAGTTCAAATTCACGTACGACGACAAAATCGATCTGATCGAACGTGCCGCGGAATACTTCTGGTGCACCTACATGCCCAAGGTGCTCAGCGACTCCCCCGCCACTGCCTACATGGTGGCGCTGGCGGACAAGGACGGGCATCTGCTCGAGGCCGGCAAAACCTACAAGGTCAACGTTCCGGCCCAGATGCCGGTCAAGCAGTTCTGGGCGCTGACGGTCTACGACCGCGCCACCTTCTCCTTCATTTACAGCGACAGCAACCGCACCACGCTGTCGTCGTTCGACCTCGACAAGTTGAAGAAGAATGCCGATGGCAGCGTCACGCTTTACGTCGGGCCGAATGCCCCTCAGGGGCAGGAATCCAACTGGATTCCCACCTCCGGCAAGCGTCCGATGCCGACCATGCGCTTCTATGGGCCGACCCAGGCGTTTAACGACAAGAGCTTCAAGATGCCTGACTTCGAGCAGGTCAATCCCTGACTTTTTCTCTGCCTCATTGGAGTGCTCATGAAACGACTGACGCTTGCGGCAACCCTGCTTTCACTGGCCGTTCCGGCCTTTGCCCAGATCTCCGACAAACTGGCTCAGGACGCCTACACCTACGGTTATTCCATCGACGAAGCCTATAAGTTCTTCTACGAGACGGCGGTCAAGACCGACACGCCGCTCAACCGCTTCCAGAACATCCGCCATCTGGCCGACGACAAATACACCGATCACCCGACCATCAACAACGACACCCTGCACCTGATGGGTTGGCTCGATGTGGCTGCCGAACCGGTGATCGTCAGCGTGCCGGACATGGACAAAGGCCGTTACTGGATCCTGCACACCATGGACATGGGCCATTACACGGTGACCATGATCGGATCGCGTACTCGCGAGACGAAGGGTGGTCACTTCATGTTTGCGGCACAGGACTGGAAGGGCGAAGTGCCGGGCAGCGTTACCGAAGTGATCCGCGTCGACTCCAACCTGGTGAAACTGATGGGCCGGATCATGGCCACGGGCCCCGAGGATCAGAAAACCGCACTCAACTACATGGATGAATGGAACGTGCGGACACTCTCCGCCTACCTGGGTGAGCCCGGTCCCAAGGCCAAGACGCGCACCTATCTGGACCCTGCGAAAACCAACTGGCTGCAACGGGTCAACTTTGTTCTGTGTGACGGCACCATGGGCAAGGCCGACAAGAAATGGCTGGACCAATACAAGGCCGTGGGCGTTGAACCCTGCAAGGAAGACTTCACCCCGGATCAGCTCGCCGCCGCGAAGAAAGGCGAAGAACTGGGCATGAAACGCATCAAGGAACTGGCGCCGACCCTGACCGATGCCGGCAAGTTGTTGGGCACCCGCAAGCAGTTGAGTGACGATCCGCGCGAACTGTTTGCCGAAGGCACCTACCTGGGCCAATGGGGGCTGCCGCCGGACGAAACCATCTACCTTCAAGCCGTCAAAGGCAGCGATGGCAAGAACATCAATGGCGCCAATGGCAAGACCTACCGCATGCACTTCAAGGCACCGGACGTCAGCGAGTTCTGGTCCTTTACCGTGTACGGCACTGACAACCGGTTCATGGCGCACAACGACATGAACCGCCACAGCCGTGGCGACCGCACCTTGAAACCCGACGCCGAGGGCAACTACACCATTGAACTCAGTGCCAAGGGCGATGCGAGCAATTCCAACTACCTGCCCATTCCGGAAAAAGACGTCTACATAATTCTGAGGATGTACGGCCCGAGCAAGGAAGTGCAGGCAGGTGGCTACAAGTTCCCTGCCGTGGAAGTGGTCAAGCCTTGACCGAACCATGAGCGCCCTTCCACCAGCGCAACACCGCAACCGATTGCCATTCGAAACAGGAGTTTTCAAATGATGAAGTCGCCTTCCCGTTACACCGTGCTGGCTTTGGCTTTGAGCGCGGCAATGATTGGTGGTGTTCAAGCGGGAGGTAACTCCTCTGGCAAACCGGCTGCGGAGGTTCCCGGCATTCCCGCTGGAACGGTGATCACCCCGTCCAGTGCGAAGGTCATCGCGCAAGACACTTATCTGTGGGGATGGCCTCTGGTCAATGCGTTCAACCGCCGTACTTCTTTCTCCAAGGCGCCGGAGCCAGGGCTGATGGGCGGGATCCTGCCTGCGGCACCGACCGGCTATGTGAGCATGCTTAGTGGATACATCTCGCCTGAGCAACGATGGGTAGCTCACCCGAACCAGGATGTGGTTTACGGCTTCGGTTACGGTGCGACTGACGACGATCCAGTCGTATTGCAAGTGCCTGACTTTGGCGATCGATTCTGGGTTTATGCGTTGTATGACGCACGCAGCGAGGAGTTCTCCAAACTTGGCAAGCAATATGGAACCAAGCCTGGCAACTATCTGGTAGTGGGGCCGAACTGGAAAGGCACCGTCCCGCAGGGCATCACCGAAGTGATCAAGGCGCCTACCGAGCTTGTTGCCATGGGGCCACGGGTGTTCATGGGTGATAGCAAGGAAGACCATGCGGAAGTCGTCAAGCTGCTCCAGCAGGTCGTGGTTTATCCGTTGAGCAAGTACACCGGCGACTCGGTTACCAAGGACTGGACGAAAACGCCACATTTCCCGGCCGCACAGAACTCGTCCACCGAAACCCGCTGGGTGGACCCGAACACATTCTTTGACCTTCTACCGGAAGTTCTCGACAAGGTGCCACCGCTGGCGGGTGAGGAAAGCCGCTACGCGATGATGCGCGCACTGCTTGATGCCGCTGCGAAGGATCCGGCGATCAAGGATGTCTTGGTCAAGGCCGCAGTCCAAACCGAGAAGGACGTGATCGCACCGCTGTTTTCGTTCCGCACCAATGGTTCGCGCCTGCCCGATGGCTGGAACTCACCGACCAACGTTGCACGTTGGGGTAACGACTACTTGACGCGTACCGCCACTTCCAAATCAAACATGTATACCAACCAACCGGAAGAGACTCGCTACTTCTTCCAGGAGGTGGATCAGAGTGGTCAGCGACTTAACGGAAAACACAAATACACCGTGACCTTCGCCAAGGGGCAAACGCCGCCTGTGGACGGCTTCTGGTCGCTGACCCTGTACGACCCTCAACACTTCTTCGCCCCTAACGCCATGAAGCGCTACTCGTTGGGTACCAAGAATGAGAAGAACATGAAGTTCAACGATGACGGTTCGCTGACTCTTTATGTGCAACACAACTTTCCCGGCAAGGACAAGGAAAGCAATTGGTTGCCAGCCCCGCAAAGCGAGTTTGAAGTCACCATCCGCACCTACTGGCCAAAGGCAGAGGTGCTCAATGGACAGTGGACACCGCCTGCGGTCGTCCAAGTGAAGTGAAGGCTTGATCAGAAGCTACAAGTTGTCGCCAGACAAAGTGCCAGCACTTTCGCAATTGCCCTCCCACAAGGAAGGGCAATGGCTGACAGGGGTTCAACTTTTTATCGTTTGCACTCGAGACCCGCCAACAGGGGAAGCCCATGCAACGCGCTCATCTCGCACACTTGTCAGTCATGGTGATCGCCGCACAGGCCGGTATTGCACAAGCTCAGGATTCCGCAGAACTGGCCAAGGCAGCGCTCAACCCTGTCGCGGCCATGTACAGCCTGCCGGTGCAGTACAACTGGGATCAGAAGATGGGGCCCACCGGCGAGGGCATGCACAGCGTGACCAATATTCAGCCGGTGCTGCCGTTCACATTGAACGAGGACTGGAACCTCATTTCGCGCACCATCCTGCCGGTCATCGACCAGCACGGCCTGGCCCCCAATGGTGCGGCAGACAAGTCGGGGGTGGGAGATATCACGCAAAGCTTTTTCTTCTCCCCCCGCAAACCCACCGACAGTGGCTGGATTCTGGGGGCGGGCCCTGCCCTGCTGATTCCAACCGGCAGTGACGATCTGCTGAGCAACAAGCAATGGGGCCTGGGCCCGACCGCCGTGGCGCTCAAACAATCCAATGGCTGGACCCACGGCATACTCACCAACCACATCTGGGGCCTGGACGGCAGCCCGCCGGACGACAAGGAAAAGGTCAACCAGACATTCCTGCAACCCTTCCTGTCCTACACCACCAAGACGCTCACTACTTACGGCATCAACACCGAATCGACCTATGACTGGCAAGCGCGCGAGTGGTCGGTGCCCATCAACCTGAACGTCACCCAACTGCTGAAGATCGGCGGCCATCCCCTGACGATTCAGGCAGGCCCGAGGTACTGGCTGGATCGATCAGGCGACGGGCCCCAGGGCTGGGGCTTTCGTGCCGCCGTCACGTTCTTGTTTCCACGTTGATTGAGGGGCGATACGGCTCACCCTGGATGCGCAGTGAAGGAAAAGTGCGACTCAGACTGGCATGGGATATCGTGCCGGCCGTGAAATCGACGTGCATTCATGGAGGAACAAAGTGCGGATCTACGGGACAGAAGCATCGGGTACGGGCATATCCATACTGGGACGCCTGAGACTCAAAACATTATTCGTCGTCATATCAGGCTTCTTCGCCCTCCCCCAAGCAGCCATATCCCACGCGGATACTGCCAATGGAAAAGCCCTCTATTCACAGCGATGCGCCGTGTGCCACGGAGCCGATATCAAGGGCACCGGGCCGTTGGCCAGGAAAAGCAATCCGCCGACACCTGACCTGACAACCACCGCGTTCAAGAAGCGACTGAGTGATTATCCGGGCGTGATCGTATCCTCGGTAATACTCCGCCCCAACGGGGACTTGATTCCAAAGACCCTGCGAGAGAATGGCGTGAAGATCCCGCCACACGCTTGGAGCGTTAACGACTTTCGCGACTTGCACCAATATATGAGCGGTGTGATTTCCCACACGGACAAATAAAAATGGGGACAGATCTATTTATCCGGTGGTGAAAAAATAGATCCGTCCCCATTCCTGGTCCCCATTCCTGTGGTACTGCATTCCTGACAGGAATGCCCCCATAAAAAACATGAATTTTATTTAAGGCGCCCAATCTTTTAGCGTCGTCCACTCTGCATATGGAGATGACGCTATGAATGACTCAAGCCTGCGCCTTTACGTCGATGCTCAATTCACCAGTCCCTACGCAATGTCGTGCTTTGTGGCCCTTCGAGAAAAGGGAATCGAGTTCGAAATGAGCACCCTGGAGTTGGACAAACTGGAGAACCAGGCCAGCGATTACGCCCGTCTTTCGCTGACTCAGAGAGTCCCCACCCTCGTGCATGGCGACTTTGCGTTGTCGGAGTCATCGGCGATCACGGAATACCTGGAAGATGTATTCCCCCAGACAGCTGTTTACCCACAGCACCCACAGAAGCGCGCGGCGGCGAGGCAAGTTCAAGCGTGGCTGCGCAGTGATTTGCTCCCGATCCGACAGGAGCGCTCTACCCTCGTCGTGTTCTATGGTCAGAAATACGGACCGTTGTCAGCGTCGGCTGAGGCTGCCAAGAAAAAGTTGGTTGAGGTCGCTCAATGGCTGCTTACCGACAATCCGGATTACCTTTTTGGTGAATGGTCGATCGCCGACGTTGATCTCGCGTTGATGCTGAACCGATTGATACTCAACGGGGACACGGTGCCGGCTCAACTGGAGGATTACACTCAGCGCCAATGGCAGCGCCCGACCGTACAAGAGTGGATCAATCTGAAACGACCGTGAATGTAACGATCCCCATTTTTTGAGTCCTCAGTGTTCACTGGCTGCCGGGAGCCCCCGGCAGCAAATCTGAAAATAGATTTGTCCCCACTTAAATGAAGCCGTGCAACAGCCCCCTTCTGCTTCAGCCCGTCTTTTTGTCGGAGCCTTTTATGTTCTCGATCAGGTCAACGACATAATCTTGATTGAAGCCCGCCACAAATGACCAGAACAGCAACTTGGCATACGCCGCATACCCTTCCGCATGCTGGCAAAAGATATCGTTGAAGATTTGCCTCAAACACTGCGGATCGTCGTCTGGAACGATCACCGGAAACAGATCGCCCTTGATAACGCCGGAAAGAAACAGAAGATACAGAAGCCCCGCCAATATCCCGCCTATGAATGAAGGCAGGATCAAAGCGAACCACGATTTGGAGAGGTTTTCGATTTCCGGATCAGTGAGTATCGACAGTCGCCTGTGAAACCCAACGTAGCCCCCGATATTCCCGGCGATACAAACAATAAAGGGCACTTTGTAGTCGGGCAAACTGTAGGTGACGATGATCGCCAGCACCAACAGGGCGATGAAAATCCAGAATATCCGCTTCCAGATGATGTTCAGGTCTTCCTGACGATTCATGATCAGCTCCCTGATCTTGACCCTGTGATGATTTTTTAGACGATAGACGAATCCTGACTCAGGATCAGTGGCTTTTACCCGCTGCGAGACAGGATGAGCAAAGCAATGAATGCCACGAACGGTGCGAACAACACCAGCCCACCGACGGCGACCGCCCAGCCCCAGGCAAAACCACTTTCACCCTTGAATCGACCACCACTCAGCAAGCCAAGCACATAGACACCGATTCGATGAGCCAACCGGTTGAGCAATATATCGAAGATGTAATCCATTCTTTGGCCTCGTGCCTCTCTGCACTCTGGGGCGCTACAGCTCCAATGCCTTCGCCATGATGACCGTGCGCTCCGCCCCGTGAAACTCGTCTCGAACCTTTTCAAACCCAAGCGAAGCATAGAAGCCCTCCGCGGTAATTGAAGAAGGCACACGCAGCCGGTTCAGACCTACATTGATGGCAAGTGATTGAAGCCTCTCCATCAGGTGTCTTCCGACACCCTTTCCTTGATAACGCGGGTCGACAAACACACTTCGAACAATGTCGTGATCCAGACTCGCGGTTGCAACGATATAGCTGCCGGCTGTAGCCACCAGGACTTGACGCTCACTCAACAGATGAAGGATCGCCGGGGGAGAAAAGCTTTGCGCCACTTGCTCGATGATTTCGGCGGAGTAGTCCTGAACGTTGGATTCGCGCAGAGCACTGAGGATCGTTCGACTGATCGCTGGCGCATCTGCATTCGTAGCGTTTCGAATCAGGTAATCCATCAAGGGCCGCTCCTTGCGCGTCATCACTTGATCGTAGCGAAAAATGGGGACTGATCCATTAATCCGTGGATCAGTCACCTTCTTTTGAAACGCGGACAGCAACGGCTATCACCCCAACCGCATCGACACCTCAATATCATCCGCAAACGGCACGCTCACGTAACCATTCACCGGCGAGCGCACATGCGCCAGATACTCCGGGCAGTAATTGGTGTTGTCCGCCACCACCAGCGCACCCGGTCGCAGGTGTTTCTCCACCCGTTTCAGCACGTCGCCATACAGCGCTTTCGCACCATCGAGCAGAAGCAAATCGACGGTCGATGGCAGGTCGCGAGCCAGAGTAACAAGCGCATCCCCTTCGCGAATTTCAATCAGATCACTCACCCCGCCCTCAACAAAATGATGCCGAGCCAGTTCAATCTTCGACGGTTCAAACTCGCTGCCGATCAGCACTCCGCCACCGTTGTCCCGCAGCGCTGCCGCCAGATGCAGGGTCGAAAGACCAAACGAGGTGCCGAATTCGACGATGGCTTTGGCCTTTGTGCTGCGGGCCAGCATGTACAGCAGTTTGCCGGTCTCGCGGGAGACGGGTAGCCACAGGTCTTTGAGCATGGCGTAGAGTTCGCGGTATTCGGTTTTGCTGTGCATCAGGCGGTCGCGTTCTTCGCCGGATACGTTGTTCAGCGCCGGGCTGGTGGCGGCGCTGGCCTGGGTGTAGAGGCGTTCGATCAGGGTCGCCAGCGGTTCGGTGGTCAGGGTTGTCATGATGGTTTTCCGTGGGTTGAGGGCTAATATGCGAATGATTCGTCGCATTTAAATGATGCGAGCGAATGGCGCTATTCGCTATTCGCATTCCGCCCCGACGCCCGAGCTGCCCATGACCGATCGCCAGACCGCCCGTATTTCCTCACGCAAACAGCCGCAGCAGGCGCGCTCCGCCGAGTTGGTGGCGGCGATTCTGCAGGCGGCTATTCAGGTTTTGGCCAAGGAAGGCGCGGCGCGTTTCACCACGGCGCGGGTCGCGGAGAAGGCTGGTGTGAGTGTCGGGTCGCTGTATCAGTACTTCCCGAACAAGGCGGCGATTCTGTTTCGCTTGCAGAGTGATGAGTGGTTGCAGACAACCGGAATGCTGCAGCGGATTCTGGAAAATCATGACGAGCCGCCGCTGGAACGCCTGCGCACGCTGGTGCATGCGTTCATTCGTTCGGAGTGCGAGGAGGCGCAGATGCGCAGCGCTTTGAGTGATGCGGCACCGCTTTATCGCGATGCGCCGGAGGCCCATGAAGTGCGGGCGGCGGGCAAGCGGATCTTTGCGACGTTCATGGAGGAGTTGCTGCCCGGGGCCAGCGAAGCCGTGCGCACGCAGGCCTGCGATCTGATCCTGGCCACGCTCAGTTCGGTGGGGAAGGATTTTTCACTCACCTCGCGCACCGACGCGGAAATCACCGCCCGTGCCGAGGGGATGGCGGACATGTTCAGCGCTTATGTGATGGCGCTCGATGCGCGCTGAAGCTGCTGATACGCCGTCACCAGTTGCGCTTGATTGAACGCCAGGTTGCGACCGCTGGGGTTAGGAAGGATCCAGACTTTAGCGCCGCCGAACGTCTCCTCTCGCAGCCCCCATTCAATCGACTTCCTGCGGGATAACCCGGCGTACGCAGCCTTGCCGAGAAACGCCACGAAGCGCGGCGCGTAACGAGCGATCTTGCGTTCAAAGCTGGCGGCGGCTGCGGTGAATTCCTCGGCAGACAGTTGATCTGCACTCGCCGTCGGCCGCTCGACCACGGCAGTCAAGCCGCAGTGGAATTGCAGGATCGTGCGGCCTTCTTCCGGGCGTAACTCGTGGGGCGTGAAACCGGCCAGATGCAGCGTGCGCCAGAAGCGGTTGCTGCGTCCGGCGAAGTGATGGCCCTGCTCTGCCGCCAATAAGCCCGGATTGATTCCACAGAACACCACGGACAGACCTTCGGTCAGGATGTCCTCAAGCCCGGTCAACCGCAGATCACCTTCACCGCATCGCGCGCCTGCCCCGCCAGTTCTTCGCGGGATTTACCGGCGCGGGCGCGGATCGAGATGCTGTGCAGCAGCGATGACGCGAGCATGGCCCGCGCCGCTGCATCCACATCACCCGTCAGTTCGCCGGAGTCGATCGCCCGTTGCAAACGGGCTTCGAGATCGGCATCGAGCTGGCTCAAACGCTGGGACAGCACGTTGCGGATTTCCGGATCTTCGACCGCTTCGGTGGTCGCGGTGCCGATGGCGAAGCAGCCGCGTGGCTGGCCGTCGCCGGAAAAATAGATCGCCAGTTGCCCTTCGTAAAAACCGGTCAGGGCCTGTTCCAGGGTCAGGCTGCTGTCGTTCAGCGCGGCCTGCATGGCGGCGTGGGCGGTGGCCCAATATTGATCCAGGGCCTTGATGTAGAGCGCGTGTTTGTCGCCGAACGCGGCGTACAGGCTGGGGCGGTTCATGCCGGCGGCGCTGGCGATGCTGTCCAGTGAGGCGCCGGAATAGCCGGTGTTCCAGAACACCCCGAGTGCCTGCTGCAGCGCGGTTTGCGGGTCATAGGCCCGTGGACGGCCACGGCCTTTTCCTTCTGTCGGTTTATTTTGTGCCATGTCGTACAAATTCCTTGCGGGGAAATGAAGTCGCTCATATTCTTACACCATCGCACAAAATTAAGGAATCAGAAATTCCTTGATCGGCAGGTTTGTTGTAACAGCGCTCGAACCGGGTCTGGCGACGACGAAAACAGCGGCACGGAGTGATCCTCCCCCACCGCGAATGGATTTGATGAATCACGCATTCAATGCCGTCCAGGCGCCCAGCCCTTTGGAGAGCCGTTCATGACTCAGCAATTCGATCTCACCGCAGAACAAGCCCGCGCTCATCCCGTGGACGCGCCGCCGAAAAAGCCGCTCAAGCAGCAACTGCGCCCCGTGTTGATGTTCGGCGTTCCGGCGCTTTTCGCCGCAATTGGCTACGGCCAGTACGTTGCCAACGAGCCCTTCGTTTCCACCGACAACGCCTATGCCCGCGTGGCCAAGGCCTCGATCAACGCGCGGATTTCCGGGCAAGTGGTCGAGATCGCGGTCGACGACAACCAGCCCGTGCACAAAGGCCAGGTGCTGTTTCGCATCGATCCCAAGCCGCTGCAGATCGCGGTCGACCGGGCCGAAGCGCAACTGGCCAACGCACGCCTGCGCATCGACGGGCTCAAGGCCAGCTACCGCCAGCAACAGGCCGAGCTGCAATCGGCGAAGGCCTCGGCGGATTACGACCAGAAAGAGTTCGGCCGCAAGAAAGCCTTGATCGCCACCGAGTTCGTATCGAAGGCCCTTTACGAGCGCGCCGAAACCGATCTGAAAGTCTCGCGCCAACGCATCGCGTCCATCGAGCAACAGATCGCCAGCACCGTCGTCGCGTTGAACGGCAACCCGGACATCGCCCTCGACAATCACCCGACCGTGCGCGAGGCCAAAGCTCAACTCGAAGAAGCGCAGCTGTATCTGTCCTACGCCACGGTCACGGCGCCGGACGACGGCATCGTCGCCAAGGTCGATGATTTGCAGGTGGGCAATTACGTCAACAACGGCGCACCGGCGTTTGCGCTGATTTCCGACCGGGAGATCTGGGTCGAGGCCAATTTCCGCGAGACCCAGGTGACGCACATGCGCCCCGGCCAGACCGCGACCATCACCCTCGATACCTACCCGGATCGCCCGTTCAAGGCGCACGTCATCAGCATGAGCCCCGGTGCCGGTGCCGACTTCGCGCTGTTGCCGCCGGAAAACGCCACCGGCAACTGGGTGAAGGTGGTGCAGCGGGTGCCGGTTCGTCTGGAACTGGACGAGGCCGACCCTGCCCTGCCGCTGTTCTCCGGCACCAGCGCCACGGTCAAGGTCGATACCGGGCACCGCACGCCATGGTGGCATCCGCTCAAGTCGTTGTTGTCTGCGGGTAACTCGTGATGAACAGCTCAACAGCTGATGCGCGGGCACTGCGGTTCGTCGCCCTGCTCGCCACCTATATGCAGTCGGCCAACCTACCGTTGCCGAACGCCGCGCTGCGATTGATTCAGGGCAGTCTGTCGATGACCGACGATCAGGCGGGATGGATTTTCACCGCCTACCTCGCGGCGAGCGCAATCACGATGCCGGTTGCGCAATGGCTCGCCGGACGCTTCGGATTAAAGCGGGTTTACCAGACCGCACTGGTGCTGTTCGCCCTCGGTCTGTGGCTCGGCACGTTGGCCGACACGCCGCTGGAGTTCATCGGCGCACGCATCCTGCAAGGTCTGGCCAGCGGCGTGATTGCGCCGTTGTCGATGGCCATCGCCCTGGAGACATTGCCAGCAGAGAAGCGCCCCGCCTTCGGCCCGAAATGGACGGCGCTGGTGCTGTTCGGCATCGTCAGCGGCCCGAGCATCGGCGGCGTGATCTGCGAGTATTTCGACTGGCGCCCGATGTTCTACCTCAGCCTGCCGCTGACCGCGTACATCCTGATGGTGGTGACGTTGCTGCTCGCCGTGAAGAAAGCAGACCCGCGTCCGACGTTCGATTTCTTCGGTTTCGCCAGTTTCACGGTCGGCATGATCGGCCTGCAGATGCTGCTCGATCGCGGCGAACGGCTGGACTGGTTCGACTCGCCGGAAATCTGGATCGAAGCGCTGGCCAGCGCCCTCGGTCTGTTCCTGTTCGTCGTCCATGCGCTGACCCGCAAGACCCACTTTCTCAGCAAGGGATTGTTCGGCGACCGCAACTTCATGTTGTCGACGGTGATGTTCTTTGCCTTGGGATTCGTGTTGCTGTCGACCATGGCCCTGACCTCGCCGATGCTCGATGAAATCCTCGGTTATCCGCCGGACACCACCGGGTTGCTGACCGTCCCGCGTGGCATCGGACTGGTGGGTGCGTTTCTGCTGATGGGCCGCGCCCCGGCGTGGATCGACGCCCGGTTGTTCATTGCCGCCGGCATCGCGCTGGTGGTGTACGCCAACTGGCTGATGCTCGGTTATTCGCCGCTGATGGACTGGACGCCCGTGGCCGTCACCGGGTTCATCCAGGGCGTGGGTCTGGGCATTCTGATGCCGGCGCTCAGCAAGACCGCGTTCAGCACCATCGACCCGAAACTGCGCCCGGAAGCCACCGGTTTCTTCAACCTGATGCGGGTTTACGGCAGCACCCTCGGGGTGGCCGTGGTGCAGATCTTTTTCTTCAACAACACCCAGGCGATGCACTCGGCGCTGGTCAGTCAGCTCACGCCTTATCGCGTGGTCATGCCGACGTCGTTGCCGGCGCTCGAAGGCCTCAACCATCTGGTCACCCATCAGGCGGCGTTCGTCGCGGTGATGGGCCAATTCAAGATTCTGATGCTGGCGATGCTCGTGGTGAGTCCGCTGGTGATGTTCCTGCGCAAGCCTGTTGCGGCCAACTGATGACGTGGAGTCTGAACCATGAAAGCTTCTATGCGCTTCACCCCGCTGGCGATGCTGGTGATGTTGTCCGCCTGCACCGTCGGCCCTGATTTTCAACGGCCTGCCGAGAGCCCGTCGCAGCATTACGATCAGGCGGCCGAACAGCATTTCGCGATGGGCCAGCGGATCAACGGCGACTGGTGGTCGGCGTTCCGTTCGCCGAAGCTCGATCAAGTGGTACGCCGCGCTATCGACGGCAACCTCGACCTGGCCGCCGCTGACGCCACCCTTCGCCAGGCCGCCGCTTCAGTCGCGGCAGCGGAAGGTGTGCTTTATCCGCAGGTGGATTTCGCTGCCTCGGCCGGGCGCCAGCGCACCCACAACGGCCCGCAACCGGTGGTCTCCAATTTCTACGGGATCGGGCCACGGGTCGCGTTCGATCTGGATGTGTTTGGCGGCAACAAACGCGCGGTCGAACAGCAGCAAGCACTGACCGATCTGCAAAAGCATCGCTACGAAGCGGCGTGGCTGACTTTGACCGGCGATGTCGCCAGTCAGGCCTTGCTGCTGGCCTCGGCCAACGCGCAGATCCAGGCCGTGGAAACCCTGCTGGCCAACGACGCGAAAAACCTCGATCTGGTGCGCCGCGCCCAGGCGAGCGGCAGCACCACGCAAATCGATGTGTCGCTGGCCGAAACCCGCCTCGCCCAGGATCGCACGCTATTGCCGCCCCTCGCCCAGCAGCGCGATGCGGCGCGTCATGCGTTGTCGATTCTGGCCGGTAAAGGCCCGGCGGACTGGATCGCGCCGGACTTCAGCCTCGACGAATTCGCCTTGCCATCGAGCATCCCGGTCAGCCTGCCGTCGGCCATGGCCCACACCCGGCCGGACATCCTGCAAGCCGAATCCGAACTGCACTTCGCCAGCGCGGCGGTCGGTGTCGCGACCGCCAATCTGTACCCGCATGTCGAGCTGTCGGCCTCGCTGATGCAAGCCGCGTCGGGTAATGGCGGCGCTGCACTTTGGGGATTTGCCGCTGGGCTGACGGCGCCGATCTTCAATGGCGGCACGCTCAAGGCTGAACGCGAAGGCGCCGTCGAAGGCTACAACGCATCGCTCGCCCGCTATCAACAGACGGTGATTCAGTCCTTCGGCCAGGTCGCGGACACCTTGCAGGCCCTCAACCACGGCGCAGAGCAAAACCTGGCGCAGGACGATGCCTTGCGCGCGGCCGACACCAGCCTGCGCCTCAATCGCCAGGCCTACGTCCAGGGCGAAACCAGCCTGTTGCAGGTGCTGGAAGCCGAACGCGCCTACCAACAGGCGCTGCTCGGGCAGATCCAGGTGAAGACCACGCGTTATCTCGACTCGGTGCGCCTGTTCGTGGCGCTGGGCGGCAACTCGGTGGGCGTGCTCGATCAGAAGCTCGCCGCCCGCAAGACCTCAACGCTTCTTTAACGGCAGATACCGGAGACACGACATGACTTATGAAGCCTTTCACGATGAACTTCGCGACACCCGAATTGCGCTTAATAACGGCGCAGGCTCGATGCCGGCCGTGGGGTTCGGCACGTTGTTTCGCGACTTGAGCACCACCACCGAAGCGGTCAAATGCGCGCTCGAGGTGGGCTTTCGCCACTTCGATTGTGCCGAGCGTTATCGCAACGAAACGCAGATCGGTGAGGCCTTTGCGCAGGTGTTTGCGGCGGGCAACATCCGTCGCGAAGACGTGTTCATCACCACCAAACTGTGGAACACCAACCATCGCCCCGAGCGGGTGAAACCGGCGTTCGAAGCCAGTTGCCAGCGGTTGCAGGTCGACTATCTCGATTGCTATCTGATCCACACGCCGTTCGCCTTCCAGCCCGGCGACGATCAGGACCCACGGGATGCGTTCGGGCACGTGATCTACGATGGCGAAACCCGTTTGATCGACACCTGGCATGCGCTCGAAGCGCTGGTGGATGAAGGTCGCTGCAAGTCCATCGGCCTTTCCGACATCACCCTCGATGCGCTGAAGGACATCGTCGCCGCCGCGCGGATCAAGCCGTCGGTGGTGCAGATCGAATCCCATCCGTACCTGCCCGAGTGGGAGATGCTGGAGTTCTGCAAGGAACACGGCATCATCCTGCTCGCCTTCGCACCGCTGGGGCATGGTATGGAGCCGAATGTGCTCGAGGACTCCGTACTCACCGGAATCGCCCGGCACGTACAGAAAACTTCGGCGCAAGTGGCCCTGGCCTGGGCGGTGCAGCGTGGGACGGCGTTCCTTACAACCTCGGCGAACCCGAGCCGGATTCAGGAAAACTTCGATATCGCGACCTTGCCGCACCGGGCGATGCGCGAGATCAAGGAAGAGATCACCACGCGGATCCGCTTCAATTCCGTGGTCGAGACCGGCGTACCCGGTTTCATCCCCCGCAAGAAGTGATACATGGCAAAGGGGCGGCCTCCTGTGAGGTCGCCCCTATACTCTTTCCACCTGACTGTTGAGACGACACCGATGGACGTCTTCCAAAGCATGCGTTTCTTCATCGCCGTCGCCCAAAGCGGCAGCTTCACTGCCGCTGCCGAGCTGCTGGACACCAACACCACCAACGTCTCCAAAGCCATCTCGGCCCTCGAAGCACGTCTGCACACACGGCTGATCAATCGCACCACCCGGCGTCTGGCTCTGACCGAAGCCGGCGTGCGCTATCTCGAGCGCTGCGAAAAAATCCTCGATGACGTGCGCGAAGCCGACGAAGAGGCCGGTACCGCCCAGACCCTGCCCGTCGGCCGTTTGAAGATCCACACCATGTCGGCCATCGGCAACCACTACGTGATCGATGCCATCGCGCGCTATCGCGAGATTCACCCCACGGTGATGTTCGACCTGACCCTGACCAACCGCGTCCCGGATCTGCTAGAAGAAGGCTTCGACATGTCCATCGTGCTGGCCCGCGACCTGCCGGATTCCGGCTTCGTCGCGCAACGTCTGGGCATCACCTACAGCATCCTCTGCGCCTCGCCCGCCTACGTGGCCAAGCGCGGCCTGCCGCAAACACCCGGCGAACTCTGCGAACACGAGTGCCTGCGCATCGTCAACACGGTGATGCCGGTGGAGAACTGGACATTCGAAGGGCCCGAAGGCATGGAAACCATCACCATTCCCGTGTCGCCCTTCCACATCAACACCGCTGACGGCATGACCATCGCAATCAGAAAAGGCATGGGCATCGGCATTCAGCCGATTGCTTCGGCCGTGGATGGTTTGAGGGCGGGAACTTTGGTGCGGGTGTTGCCGGAATACCGGCTGGAGGAGTTGAACCTGTTCGCGATCTATCCGTCGCGCAAGTTTGTCGATGCGAAGATCAAGACCTGGGTGGAGTTTCTGAAGCAGTCGATCCCGCAATTGCTGGCATCGGATGAAGACATCGTTGGAAAGAAAGCGGTTTGAGTACAGCAGACATGGAGTGTCGACCCTCCATCTTCTGCACCTGACTCAACTGGAACAGCCAGTGCCCATCACTTGATATTGCAGGACGTGGCGCTCGCCATGGGAATCTTCGTAGGTCATCTGCACCGGCACCGGGGCGCATTCGTTGGCCGGTTCGGTGATGGAGATGACGTGCTCGATGTCCAGTTTCGTCGAAGAACTGTAGGTCTCGACCGGGATGTTCGCCGCGTCCGCGTTATCGGCGTAAGCGTGTGCACCGAAACTGCCAAGCATTAAAACCAGCGCGATTTTCTTGAGGCTCATGATGTTCACCGTCTCGTTGAGGACCGTGTTTGTTCACGGGTTGGAGACGATGCTAAGGGCTGGGGTGGTGCTAAAAAATCGGCCAGCTGGACAAACACTGTTGCCGGATTTCGTATGAATCAGCGTTACGAATGATCTTGGCGAATCAGTACTTAAACACCAACGTTTAAACATCTGAAATTCGATACTTGAGCCTACAAACCCTTGCGCAAGTACCTACAAATTTGCCAGAAAGCGCCGGCTTTCAGAGTTCGCCCTCAAACCGTATGCTTTTTCCGTCACTGCCCATCGACTGAACGCAGAAGACATTCAGGATCGAAGGTTATCCCTTGATCGACTCAAAGAGTGAACGGTTGACGCCATCGTCATCGCTCCCTAATCTGCCCACATCCCGCCCAAGGCAGTAAGCCGTCCTAATCATCCAGGACGTGCCAAACCCTTGGGCGTTTTTGTTTTCAGGAAGAACGCATGCCCACAGCAGTTCTGGTTGACGGCGCCTACTTCATCAAGCGATTTCGAAGGATCGAACCCCACAATGCATTCAATGCTGAACGGGCCGCTGATCTCGTCCACCGATGGGCGACGGCGCATCTGATAACCAGGATGCCATCTCGCCCAAACTGCCCGGCTTCAAGGCTGCAACAGCCCTCCAGAAAAGACCTATACAGAATATTCTTTTACGACTGCCCTCCTCTGGACACCAAGCAACACAACCCCATCACAAAAAAGCTCGTCGATTTCTCCAAATCAAGAGAAGCCGTGTTTCGAAGAGAGCTGCACATTCGGTTGCGAAGCAAACGAAAACTGGCATTGCGTCTGGGACACCTTTCCAAAGATGTGAAATGGACAATCAAACCTTCGAGGATTGCCGAGCTACTCAAGGGAAAAATCCAGATAGCCGACCTCACCGAAACCGATGTCAGTATCGAGACCCGGCAAAAAGGGGTTGATATGAGAATTGGTGTCGATGCATACAAGCCGACCTGTGCCCATTTTTCACACTTCAGCTACAACAAATCCGTCTACGCTCCAGCCACCCCCTCTGGAGTGAACGCCATGATCCGCGCCCTGCTCACCGCTTCCCTGCTGCTGGCCCTGAGTGTTCCGGCCCATGCCGACGTGACGCCCTTCCCTGCCTCGTTCCGCACGCAGGACATCGCCGTGGACGGTGCAAAAATTCACACGCGCATTGGCGGCAAAGGCCCGGCGGTGGTGCTGTTGCATGGCTTTGGCGACACCGGGGATATGTGGGCGCCGCTGGCGGCGGATCTGGCGAAGGATCACACCGTGGTAGTGCCGGATTTGCGGGGCATGGGCCTGTCGTCGATCCCGGCCGATGGCTATGACAAGAAGACTCAGGCCGGTGATATCCGCGCGGTACTGGCTTCGCTGGGCATCGAGCATTCGGTGGTGGTCGGCCATGACATCGGTACCATGGTCGCCTTCGCCTACGCCTCGCGGTATCCGCAGCAAACCGATCGCCTGGTGGTGATGGACGCGCCCGTTCCGGGAATCCCGCCGTGGAACGAAATCGTTCGCTCGCCGATGCTCTGGCACTTCGATTTCGGCGGGCCGGATGCAGAACGGCTGGTGGCCGGGCGTGAGCGCATCTACCTCGACCGCTTCTGGAACGAGTTCGCCGGCGACCCGAAAAAAGTCGACGAAGCCACCCGCCAGCACTACGCCAAACTCTACGCCCGGCCCGGCGCCATGCACGCGGCATTCGCCCAGTTCCGCGCGATCCGCCAGGACGCGGTGGACAACGAAGCATCGATGAAGACCAAACTGAAAATGCCGGTACTGGCGGTCGGCGGCGAGAAATCCTTCGGCAACAACGAAGCCATCGTGATGCGCAATGCCGCCGACAACGTCACCGAACTGGTGATCGCCGGCGCGGGGCATTGGCTGATGGAGGAAGCGCCAGTGGAAACCACTCAAGCGATTCGCAGGTTTATTGCGCAGTGACTGGCAAGCGAATTGGTGTCATCGGTGCGGTTCAGCGCATCTCAGGCCACCGAGCTCAATCATTGACTGCATCAATAACAACCATTAATTCAATGAAGTTCTCATATCAAATCCAAAGCGTAGGATCTGCTCCATACCAACTCACTGCACACGGAGTACAGAACCATGAAACGCCAAACAATCCTCGGCATCGCCTTCTCGCTCTTCGCCCTGAATGCTTTTGCGGCGACTGAAACCGATCCACTGTTCAGCGATGCGGTTGCCGCTGCGACTCAAACCGACCCACTGTTCAGTGACGCCGTTGCCGCGACTGAAACCGATCCGCTGTTCAGCGATGCCGTCGCCGCGACTGAAACTGATCCGCTCTTCAGCGATGCCATTGCCGCAACCGAAACCGATCCGCTGTTCAGCGATGCGGTGGCCGAAGGTGGTTCTGACCGTCTGATCGAACGTCGTAACGTCTGAATGCAGGGTTTTACCGCAAGTCTCGACAAAAGCCCGGCCTTATCCGCCGGGCTTTTTCACGTTGGTCTGGAACTGAAACGGGTCATCCACGACGACAGCAACCCCCTGTTCCACGCGTTTTTTTGGGTGTCATCCGGATGTCCTCAATGAGAATTTTCTGCAGAACGAATAGAATCGCCAGCCCTGCACCTCGACACTTTTGGTCATGGACCGCAGCCGCCTGAACCAAAGCCAGACAACCCACACCACCCGATCAATCAAGGACTGATGCCCTCATGTTTATGCGGAAAATAACGTTTGTGGTGCTTTTGGCCGTTGCACTGGCAGCCTGTGGTGGTAGCAAGGACAAGGCGCGTGAACTGGTCGAATCCACTCGCGACGATGGTTTCGAGTCGCGCATGGACGACTTGATGAAAGTGTTCTCTTCACACTACTGGGCACTGCCCGACGATACGATTCGCGAGACCGTGATAGAAAAGCTCGATATGGAAGGTATCCGAAGCCTGATCGTCGATGTCTACGCCGACCACTTCAACAACGAAGAACTCGAAGTGATGATCCGTGCCAACAACAAGAGTCTGGAGGAAACCGAAAGCATTCTGTCCAGCACCGAGGAAGGCCGCGCCCTGTTCGACAGAGTGGTGGAAGTTCAGGCAGTCATTGATCAAGTCACGGAGGATGCGATGAAAGCCCGAACGACCGCAGTCATCGAGGCGCTGGACAAGCTGAATGAACCCTATGTGAACTAGGGCAAAGTTTCTCCGGCAGAAAGGTCTGCACTTTTGCTACGCTGGCGCACCGCTTGCCCCAGGACCTATGGCACATGCTCAATCGAAGGCGCCATTGAGCACTTCATAAATCAGCCCGGTGGCCAGCGCGACCAGGATCAGATCGGTGCCGACCTGCTGCCATTCGTAGCCGTCGTAGTGCGGCAGTCTGCCGACCAGTCGACCATCGAGCTTCTTCGCAATACCGGGCGGCAGCGGTTTGCCCCGGGCCAGGTTCTTCTGGATGCCGGGCGGCAACGCCGGGCCCGGGGTCCAGTAGCCGCGATAGCCGTCCACAATCCCGATCACTCCGGCGTGGTCGATACTCGGGCCATGCCCCTGATAGCCGCCCCCGCCTTTTTTCCCCTGATTGCCATGATCCTGGGTGTTATGCGGATTGCCTTTGCCCTGCCCCTTTCCGTTGCCCGGATCGGCCAGCGCTGTCAACGAACTGCTCAGCAGCGCAATACAGGTTGTGGTCGCAATCAATGTGCGTAAACCGGACATCGGCCGTTCCTTGAATGAATGGGTGTCTGTGGATTCTAGTCAGTTTTTTTACAGGTATGGAGAGAGCGCCATAAGACTGGTAGAACGTCTGGGCGAACGTCCCGTTTGCCCGATTTGATCAAGGAAGATAAAAACAATGAAAAACGTTTTTGGCCTGTTGTTTCTGATCTGCCTTTCAGCCAGTGCAAACGCTGACGAAAACCCCATCGGTTTCCGCTCCGCCACGCTGGCGGACGCGCACAACGAGCGCCCGCTGGACATGGTTGTCTGGTATCCCGCCAAGACCACCGCGCCCGCGCAATTGATTGCCGACGACGCAGTGTTCGTCGGGACTTCGGCGGTGCGCGAGGCGCCGCCAACAGCCGGCGATCATCCATTGCTGGTGCTCTCGCACGGGTTCAGGGGCAACTGGAGCAATCAGGCGTGGCTCGCCAGCGCGCTGGCCCGTCAGGGTTACATCGTCGCGGCGGTCAATCACCCTGGCACCACGACGCATGACCGCAGTCCGAAAGCCGCTGCACAGTTGTGGCAACGGCCTGCCGACATCAGCCGTGTGATCGATGCGGTCACCGCTCAACCGGAGCAATTTGGCGCAGTCTCGAAGGGCCGAATTGCAGTCGCCGGCCATTCGCTTGGCGGCTGGACCGCTCTGGAAATCGCCGGCACACGCTTCGACCCCGAGCGCTTTGCCGAGGACTGCGCAGCCCATCAAAAACTCGCCAGTTGCTCGGTTTACAAGACGATCAGCGTCGCCGACACGCCGGATGCGAAGAGCCAGATCAGCTCAGACTTGAGCGACAAACGCGTCCGCGCCATCGTGTCACTGGACCTGGGCCTGTCACGCGGGATGACCGACGCCAGCCTCGCCGCGCTGCCGGTTCCGACACTGGTGATCGGCGCGGGCGTGCCGTCCGAAGACCTTCCCGCCCAACTGGAATCGGCGAATCTCGCCACGCGCCTGCCTTCGGCTACCTCGCAGTATGTCGAGATCAGCGACGCCAGCCATTTCAGCTTCATGTCGTTGTGCAAGCCCGGCGCTGTGGCGCTGCTGGAAGAAGATTCGCCAGGCGACGGCATCATTTGCGCGGACCGCGGCGCTCGTTCCCGTGAGGTGATCCAGCAACAGGTGGTGGCGTTGATCGGCGGTTTTCTGAGTCGGTCGGTGCAGAACTGATCACGGTGTTGCCTGCACATCGTTGATACGTCAGGATCCCTCCCTTTTTTGACTGGCAGGAGCAATCGTGGAACGTCTCTTCGTTTATGGAACCCTGGGCCCTGGCCGGCCGAATGAGCATGTGATGCTGAACATCGGCGGCACGTGGCAAGCCGCTTCGCTGAAGGGGCGCCTGTCGCAGGCCGGATGGGGCGCGGCGATGGGCTTTCCCGGGCTGGTGATTGCCGAGGATGGCGATGTGATCGAAGGCTACGTCTTCTCCTCCGAGAATTTCCACCTGCACTGGGCGGCGCTGGATGAGTTTGAAGGGGCGGAGTATCAGCGGGTGTTGACCAAGGTCACGCTGGATGACGGAACGGCAATGGATGCCTATGTCTACGCGCTCAGGTAGTCGGCGTTCGCCCTTTTCTCGGCGGCTGAAGATCGTCCTTGCCGGGCTATTGTTTTGTGTCGGGCTGTGGAGTGTTTCCGAGTGGTGGGAGAAGGCGTTGGCGAAACCTGCCTATGCAGCGCATATCAGCCCTGATGGCTGTTTCAGGGTGCAAACGTTCAGACCCTTCTGGCTACTACCCAACTTCCTTCACCCTCAAGCACCGCCGGACGACGTCTTCGAAACTCAGTGGTTTGTCAGTTAGGAGTCTCCCGCCTTTTTCCGCTTGTACGATAATCGCGATGGTCAGTTACTTGGCGAACGCGAGATCTACGATCTGGTGAGTTACGGAGACCGATTGTCTTGGGGTTACGGCGGTGATACCGAGGTTCGCGTCGGCATGATCACGATCGGCAATACTCGTCCTGATTGTAAAAAGGGAGACTGATGAAGCCATGACGAGCCGCGAACTACTCCATGACAAAGGCTACACACTGCTCTTTGGAGCGGTTCCGAACACGTGGCTGCCCGCCCTTCGCCTCGCTTTCGATACCGGCATCAAACCCTCAAACGAATGGCCCGTGCCCCGTGGCATCGACTGGCGCCATTCGCAGCTGGACACTGACCCGACCGTTCAGGCCGTGTGCCGATTGCCACAATTGCTGACCGTGGTGGGCGAGTTGATCGGCGAGCGCTTCTTCCTCTCTCAGGTCGAGGGCCGCGAACCGCTCACCAATGGCGGCCACCAACAGTTGCACCGCGACTTGTCGGCGCAACGCCCCGGCGACACCGTCAACGCGCTGGTGTACCTCGACGATTACGGCGCGGAAAACGGTGCGACCCGCATCGTTCCCGGCAGCCATCGCCCTGCTCTGGGCGAGCCTCCGTTCGATTTCACTGACGAGTCCCGATCCGTGCAACTGGCGGGCAACGCGGGCGACATCCTGATCTTCGATGCCGACCTGATCCACGCCGGCAGCCTGAACTCTAGCGGCGCACGCCGGCGCACTCTGTTGATCACCTGTTTTTCCGAATCGCTCTACGCCACACACCTGGAAACGGTGGGCCTCAGAAGCATACAAATGGACACGACTGAGCGGTTCGATCCGGAGGACTTTGCGTTCGGGATCATGAAATCATTCATTTGACTTGATTGCCTTAGGCAACTATATAGTTGCCCAAGGCAACCATATGAGCATCCCGCCATGTCCACCATCACCGACCGCGCCGACATCGTTCGGCAATTCAACCGCTTCTACACTCACCAGATCGGCGTGTTGCAGGAGCATCTGCTGCAAAGCGATTACTCGCTGACAGAACTGCGCATCCTCTACGAACTCGCGTCCGGCGGTGACCTGACCAGCGCCGACCTGCGCCAGATGCTCGGCCTCGACGCGGGCTACATGAGCCGCCTCATCAGCGGTTTCGACAAAAAGGGCCTGATCCAGAAAGTCCCCTCCGCCACCGACGCCCGCGCCAGTCAGTTGCACATCACCGACCTCGGCCGCGAGATCCTCGCGCCGCTGGAGCAAGCCTCGCGGCAAGAGGTCATCACCCTGCTCGAACGCCTGGCCGAACCGCAGCAACTGCAACTGATCGCCTCGATGAAGCAGATTCAAACCCTGCTCGAAGGTGGCCAACCGACGACCTATCTGCTGCGCGATCCGCAACCCGGTGACATGGGCCTGGTGGTGCATCAGCAGACGGCGATCTACAGCCGTGAGTACGGCTGGAATTCAGAGTTCGAAGCGCTGGTGTCAGAGGTTGTCGCCAAATACCTGCGCGAATTCGACCCCACGGGCGAGCGCTGCTGGATTGCGGAGAAGGACGGCAAGGTGGTGGGTTCGGTGTTCGTCATCCGCCACGACGAAACCACCGCAAAACTGCGCATGCTCTACGTGGATGCCAGCGCGCGGGGCTTGGGAATCGGCAATCGGCTGGTCGAGGAATGCCTGCGGTTTGCCCGTGATATCGGCTACAAAAAGATGATTCTGTGGACCACCAGCAATCTGGTGGATGCCCGCCGGTTGTATCAGCGGGCGGGGTTTGAGTTGGTCGAGGAAGAGCCGATTCACAGCTTCGGCAAAGAGCTGGTGAGCCAGACCTGGGCGATCGAGTTGTGAGGTTTATGCTCGCGGTGAGTCGTCGTAGTCAGGCAGGACGATGGCGTCGGCTTTCGGCGAAAGGATTTTGCCGAACAGTTTCTTGAGCCCCGGCGCAGTGGCCATCCGCAGCACGGCATGGCCGAGTGCAATGCCCAGACGCGAATGCGGCGAGGCCAGCCTTGGGGCGAACTTGGGCACGCTTTGCGCCTGAGCCACGAATGGACGCATCAGCGCTTCATAGGCGGCGAAGGCCTGATGGTGATCGGCGTGGCGCCCGAGTTCTCCGGCCAGCACGTAGGCGCCGCACAGTCCAAGGCTGGTGCCCATGCCGCTGATGGGCGACGCACAATACGCCGCGTCCCCGAGCAGCGCGATGCGCCCCTTGGACCAATGGGGCATTTTGACCTGACCCACCGCTTCCAGATAAAGGTCAGTCGTGTCATCCAGCGCAGCGAGTACGCGAGGCGTTTCCCAACCGGCATCGGCAAACAGTTTTTTGAGCAAGGATTTCTGTTCGTCCTGCGCAAGCTTTTCGTATCCGCTCGGCGCCTGCTGAAAAGACAAAAACGCGCGCGTGGTGCCGAGGTTGTCAGGACGCAAACAAACGCAGCGACCGCCCGGCAAGTTGTGCCAGCGCATCACCTGGCCGTCGCTCGGCTGTCGAGGCACGGTGAAATAAGCCGTGTAGAGATCGAGCGGGCGCCGCTTCACTTCATCGCCGAACACCTGATTGCGGGTCGTCGAACCCATCCCTTCGGCCACGATCACCAGATCGTAAACCTGCTCCCCGCCCTGCTCGAAACGCACGTGAACCTGCTCGCCATCGTCCTCGATGCTTTCGATGCTGTCACCGAACCGGTACGTGACCCGGTCCTCGCTGTGCTGGATCAACAGCTTGGCGAGCTCACCGCGCAGGATCTCCAGTTCCGCAATCGGCCCGTCACCGTCAAACGCATCGACCCCGATGAACGCCTTGGTCTGGTTGTCCCGGTCAACGAAAGCGATACCCTGCTCGTGCGTCGTGTTCGCACGAATCAGCTCCTCCAGCCCCATGCGCCGCACCACTTCACGCCCGGCGCCGCGCACATCGATAGTTTGCCCGCCATCACGAAACGCCGGCGCCCGCTCGACCACCGTGACGTCCATACCCTGACGCGACAGCCAATACGCCAACGCGGGGCCGGCGATACTTGCACCGGTGACGAGTATTTTCTGTGGCTTCATTCTGCGTCCTGCGTTTCAGACGTGGCTGTCGTGCTGCCCGGCAACGTGTTGCGGTAGACCTCGATCACCCGGCCCAGAAAGGTCTCGATGACTGCACGATCCCGCTCGTCCAGCGCACCCAGCACCGCGCTCAACCCATTGAGCATCGGCGCGATATGCCGATAGGCCTGTGCCACCGACTCCGGCACCGGGCACACCAGTACCCGGCGCTTGTCGTTGAGCTGTCGCTCGCGCACCACGTGCCCGGCACGCTCCAGCCGGTCGATGACCTGGGTGATGCCCGCCGTGGTCACGGACAGACGCGAAGCAAGCTCGGTCGGCGGCAACGGACCGTCGGTAATCAGATGCTCCAGCGCCGCCACGTCGGTCTGATTGATGCCCAGCATCACGCCCAACTGGCCGGCCGCAGCACGGGTCAGGATGGCGATCTGTTGCAACTGCTGGCCCACGGCATCGCTGGCGATCTGCAGCGTGCGTGGATCTTCGGCGGGATTGGGCGGAGATGTGGGTGATGACATGCGCAGGTCTTGTTCGGAGATCGAGGGATTCGGTTCGAGGCGAGCGACACTAGCATATAGCTAACTTGCTTAGCTAGTTTTGTAAAGGCTGACCCGAGTGCTCAATGCCAAGACAGAAAATGGCAAAAAATCAAAAAGGGGACTGATGTCCCCTTTTCTCTGAAGCAACGCGCCCGTGCCGATTCACTAAGGCACCTCTGAATCCACTGCCATGGGCGTGGGGACTTGCCAAGAAGGTTTTTGGTCAACCTGAGTGTCGAAAGCACGACGTGCCTTGCGAATGTCGTCGACGTTTTCGACCACCCACGTCCACACAGGCGACATACGGACCAAAAGCCCCATGCCCAGTGGCGTAAGCTCGTATTCGACACGCGGCGGAACTTCACCGAACTCCCGCCGAATCAGAAGACCATCACGCTCCAGTGAGCGCAGCGTCTTGGTCAACATGCGCTGAGTCACGCCCCTCATCTGTCGCTTGATCTCGGCATGGCGCATCGTGCCGTACACACCCAAGGCGTGCAGGATGCCCAACGACCAGCGACTGCCGGCATGCGTGAGGACTTCTCGACGGACGCCGTCATCATCGTCTCTCAGCGTCTGGCAGATCATTTCTGCCTGGCCAAGAGTCTCTTGGTCGGTCATTTCTCCTCCCGGTATCACACGTGTGCCTTCTTACTGGTGCTGTCGAATGGTGCAAGTATTTGCCCATCTTACAGACAGCAGGTTTCAGGAGACATCATGACCGAAGTCACACAGCTTTCCCCCCAATCGATTCTCGTACTCGGCGCCGGCGAACTCGGCCTGCCGGTTTTGCGCAATCTCGCAAATGTGGCAAAACGCGCCCCGGGCTCTACAGTAAGTGTCCTCCTTCGGTCCTCGACCATCAGCACCCAGATGCCGGAGAAAAAGGCAGAAATCGATGAGCTGCGGAGTCTGGGGATCCAAATGGTCGCCGCCGACCTGGTGAGTGATTCGATCGATCAGCTGGCTGAAGTCTTCGCCCGATTCGATACCGTCATCGGCTGCGCAGGCATGGTGGCGGGTCGGGAAACGCCGATGAAGCTTGCCACCGCAGCGCTCAAGGCCGGTGTGAAGCGCTACTTTCCCTGGCAGTTTGGCGTGGATTTCGAGGTCATCGGGCGAGGCAGTCCTCAGGATTTGTTTGATGCTCAACTCGATGTGCGCGAATTGCTCCGCGCCCAGGATAAAACCGAGTGGGTCATCATCTCGACGGGCATGTTCACCAGCTTCCTGTTCGAGCCAGTGTTTGAGGTGGTGGACTTCGAAAACGACGCCGTGAACGCCCTCGGCAGTCTCGACAACAGCGTGACGCTCACCACACCGCAAGACATCGGCAGGTTGACCGCCGAAATCGTCTTCTTCGAACCTCGTTTTCGCAATCAGATCGTCTACCTTTCCGGCGACACCGTGACCTACGGACAAGTGGCGAGCATCCTTGAACGGGTGCTTGAACGTCCGTTCAAACGCAACGTCTGGACTGTTGAGCACCTGATCCAGGAACTTGAAAAAGATCCCACCCACCACATCAAAAAGTATCGCGCCGTGTTCGCGCAAGGCAGAGGCGTGGCCTGGCCGAAAGCTGGCACGTTCAACGAACAGCAATCCATTCAAGTCACCAGCGCGGAGCAATGGGTTCGAGAAAACCTCGTGAGCCGCTGAAATCACCTGGCGCTCACCGGTCCTGTCGGATTGATGAGCGCAACTCATAAACCCTTGCCGATTTACCCGTCTAGTCCCCTCTCCTGCGCTCGCTTACTGTTCTCCCAACGCCAAACGACGGGAGATCAGAATGCAAAAGCGCACACTCGGCAACAGTTCACTCGAAGTCTCGGCCCTGGGCTTTGGCTGCATGGGTCTGAGCCATGGCTACGGCCCCGCCACTGATACTCAACAAGCCATTTCCCTGATTCGCTCAGCGGTTGATCAAGGCGTGACGTTCTTCGATACCGCCGAGGTCTACGGCCCTTACTTGAATGAGCAAGTGGTTGGCGAAGCGCTGGCGCCGGTCCGCGATCAAGTGGTCATCGCCACCAAGTTCGGCTTCACCTTCGGCGACGACAATAAACAGCAGATCCTCAACAGCCGCCCCGAGCACATCCGAATCGCCGTCGAGAGTTCGTTACGTCGGTTGAAAACCGATTACATCGATTTGCTCTACCAGCACCGGGTCGATCCGGACGTGCCGATCGAGGACGTGGCCGGTGTGGTGAAAGCGCTGATTGGCGAAGGCAAGGTCAAACACTTCGGCCTGTCGGAGGCCGGTGCGCAAACCATCCGACGCGCCCATGCGGTGCAACCGGTCACGGCGCTGCAAAGCGAATATTCGTTGTGGTGGCGCGAGCCGGAGCAGGAAATTCTGCCGACGCTTTGGGAGCTGGGCATCGGCTTCGTGCCGTTCAGCCCGCTGGGCAAGGGTTTCCTTACCGGCACCGTGTCTGCCGAAACCACTTACGGCAGTGACGACTTTCGCAGCATCGTCCCGCGCTTCAGCCAGTCAGCGTTGCAGGCCAATCAGGGGCTGGTGGTGTTGATCCGGCAGATCGCCGCGCAGAAACAAGCAACACCGGCGCAAATCGCATTGGCCTGGCTGCTCGCGCAGGCACCGTGGATTGTGCCGATTCCCGGTACAACCAAACTGCATCGTCTGGAAGAAAACCTCGGTGGAGCTGACATCACGCTCGACGCCAGCGAACTCAAGGCAATTGATACGGCACTGGCGCAGATCCACATCGAAGGCGAGCGCTATCCCGAAGCTCTCAAGGCGCGGGTCGGCCGATGAATCGATTGATCGCGCCATTCGTTGCCTTATCGCTCATCAGCGCAGAAGCCCCAGCCGCCAGTGAAATCCGCATTACCCCGAAAGGCTCCCAACCTTCTATCCAGGGCGCACCCGAAAACTTCACCGGCACAGTGCGCGTGGACGGCCTGTTCAAGGGCGAGCTGCCGGCACGTGTCGGTGGCGGCACGGTGACCTTCGAGCCTGGCGCACGCACCGCGTGGCATACCCATCCGTTGGGGCAGACGCTGATCGTCACGGCCGGGGTTGGCTACGTGCAGCAAGAAGGCGGGCCGCGTCAGGAAATCCGCCCGGGCGACATTGTCTGGATCCCCCCGCTCACCCGTCACTGGCATGGCGCCACAGCGAGCACCGGCATGACGCACATTGCGATTGCTGAAGCCGAGGACGGCAAGACGGTCACGTGGGCCGAGAAAGTCTCGGACGCGCAATACGATCCAGCGACACCGCAAGACACGACCACCACACAAGCCAGCGCCGACACACTGTCGAAGAAACAGCAGGCGATTCCCCTGATCGCCGCGTTCATGGCCACCAGCGACATGCCCAATCTCAACGTGGCGCTCGACCAGGGGCTCGACGCGGGTCTGACCATCAGCGACACCCGGGAAATTCTCGTGCAGCTCTACGCCTACGTCGGCTTCCCGCGCAGCCTCAATGCGTTGAATGAGTTGATGTCCGTGGTCCAAGCGCGCAAACAACGCGGCATCGAGGACGCACGGGGGCGTGAGCCAAGCCGGGCGATTCCAACCGGGGATGAGCTGCTGACAGCTGGCACCGCCAATCAGACGAAGATTTCCGGCGCCCCGGTCAAGGGCCCGGTGTTCGAGTTTGCTCCGGTGATCAACCGGTTCCTGCAAACCCACCTGTTCGGCGACATCTTCGAACGTGACAACCTCGACTGGCAAAGCCGCGAACTGGCGACGGTCGGGGCGCTGGCGGCGACAACGGGCGTGGAACCGCAATTGCGCTCGCACATGCTGGCGAGTCTGCGCGTGGGGCTCAGCGCAGCGCAGTTGCGCCAAGTCACCGAGCAGTTGAAAAAGCACGGCGATGCACAGACCGTCGAGCGGGCCAACACGGCGCTGACCCAGGCCCTCGCGGCTTCGGTGAAATGACATGAAGCCTGCCAAAACCCTGCCGGTTATCACCCTGCTGGGCCTGTTGAGCGCCTGCGCGAACCAGCCCGAAAGCCCATTGCTGATTCAGAAACAAGGCAGCTTCGCCGCTGGCGGAACCATGACCACCGCACCGGGCACCTTCGATCCGCGCAAACCGCTGACGCCCGACGGCCAGACCTACCACGGCGACCACGCCTACGCGTTCTACCAGACCCCGGTCGATGCGCGAAAACTGCCCATCGTCATGTGGCACGGCGCCGGTCAGTTTTCCAAGACCTGGGAAACCACCGCCGATGGCCGCGAGGGTTTTCAGAACCTGTTTCTGCGTCGCCACTACGGCGTCTATCTGATTGATCAGCCTCGGCGCGGCGATGCGGGTCGCAGCAGTGTCGAGACGACCATCAAGCCTGTGCCGGACGAGCAACTGTGGTTCAACCAGTTCCGCATTGGCCTGTGGCCGAACTACTTCAACGGCGTACAAGTGGCGCGGGACGCGCAGAGCCGCGAGCAGTTTTTTCGTGCGATGACGCCGAACACCGGGCCTTTCGACATGGGCGTGGTCTCCGATGGTGTGTCAGCCGTTTTTGATCGAATCGGCCCGGGCATCTTGTTCACCCATTCCCAGGGTGGCGGACCGGGCTGGTTGACGGCGATCAAGAACGACAAGGTCAAGGCCATCGTGGCGTTCGAGCCTGGCAGCAGCTTTGTGTTTGCCGAAGGTGAAGTGCCGGCGCCGATTCCCAGCGCGTTCGACACGGTGCAAGGCGCAGCCGTGCCCATCGAGCAATTCATGGCGCTGACGCGTATTCCGATTCTGATCCTGTACGGCGACAACATCCCCGAACAGGCCGTCGACCTGCCTGCTCAGGACAGTTGGCGCGCCCGCCTGAAGATGGCCCGGCTATGGCGTGACGCGGTCAATCGGCACGGTGGCGATGTACGCCTGATTCACCTGCCGGAGATCGGCATCCACGGCAATACCCACTTCCCCATGTCGGATCTGAACAACGTGCAGATCGCCGATCTGGTGGCGCAATTCCTCAAAGAAAAACAGCTGGATTGACCCGTCCCCTTCTTTCGACTGCCGCCCTTTTGATTGCTCAGGAGCTTCACGTGAAAAACACTCTCAAAGCCACGGTCATGTCGGCATTGGTCGGCCTCTGTGCCGGCGAATCCCTGGCCGCCGACTACAAAAAGAACCCGTTCACCCTCGCCTATGACGGCGCGCTCACCAGGAACGAACCGGGCAAGGTCAACATTCATCCGGTCAGCTACAAACTCAACGGACTCGACATCGCCGCCAACGTCTACACCCCGGCCAACTACGACGCGAAGCGAACCTACCCGACCGTGGTCGTCGCACACCCGAATGGTGGCGTGAAAGAACAAGTCGCCGGTTTGTACGCCCAGCGTCTGGCCGAACAGGGTTACATCACCATCACCGCCGATGCGGCGTATCAGGGCGCCAGCGGTGGTCAGCCGCGCAGCATCGATAAACCCGCGTATCGCATCGAAGACATTCACGGCATGGCCGACTTCATCAGCCAGTTTGCCGGCGTCGATGACAAACGCCTGGGCCTGCTCGGCATCTGTGGCGGTGGCGGTTATTCGCTGGCGGCGGCACAAACCGACAAGCGCTTCAAATCGCTGGCGACCGTCAGCATGTTCAACTCGGGCCGGGTGCGCCGCAACGGCTACAACGACTCGCAGATGGACAGCATTCAGCAACGTCTGCAACAGGCATCGGCGGCCCGCGCGCAGGAAGCCGCCGGTGGCGCGGTGTTGTATTCCGGTGATGCCAACCTGACGGATGAGCAGATCGCCAAATTGCTGTTCGAACTCTATCGCCAGGGCTACGAGTATTACTGGAAGACCCACGCGCACCCGAACTCGACGTTCAAATACACCACCAGCAGCCTCATCGACCTGATGCGCTTTGACGCCACCAACCAGATCGAGCTGATCAATCAACCGTTGCTGATGATCGCCGGCAGCAAGGCTGACAGCCTGTACATGACTCAGGACGCCTTCCCCAAAGCCACTGGCACCACGGACAAGGAAGTGTTCATCCTCGAGGGCGCCACCCACATCGAAACCTATTGGGTGCCGCGCTATGTAGACGCCGCCATCGGCAAGCTGAGCGGGTTTTACGCCCGTACCTTGTAATGAACTCTGTGGGGGTCGCGCATCCGTGCGCAACCTGCTTTCATGGATCAATCCCGCGCCCCTCATGAGAGGTTCTCATCAATGTCCCGCGCCAATCTCAACGATCTGCAAGCCTTCGTGGTCATCGCCCGCGAAGGCAGCTTCACCCGCGCGGCCGCACAACTGGGCGTCTCGCAATCGGCGCTGAGCCACACCATGCGCACGCTGGAAACACGGCTGGGCGTGCGCCTGCTGACGCGAACCACCCGCAGCGTTTCGCCGACCGAAGCAGGTCAACGCCTGTATCAATCGATGGCGCCACGCTTCGATGAGATCGAACTGGAACTGGCCGCGGTCAGCGAGTTTCGCGACACCCCGGCCGGCAATGTGCGGATCTCGGCGTCCGAACATGCGGCGAACAATATTCTCTGGCCCAAACTGTTGAAGGTGCTGCCTGACTACCCCGACATCAAGGTCGAAATCACCGTCGACTACGCCCTCACCGACATCGTTGCACAGCGCTTTGACGCCGGTGTTCGCTTGGGTGAACAGGTGGCCAAGGACATGATCGCCGTGCCCATCGGACCTTCGTTGCGTATCGCCGTCGTGGGCTCCCCCCAATACTTCAAAGACCGACAAATTCCCATGACGCCGGGCGATCTGGCCGCGCACAACTGCATCAACCTGCGCCTGCCCACCCACGGCAGTCTGATGCAATGGGATTTTGAAAAGGACGGCCACGAACTGAAGGCCCGGGTCGAGGGGCAATGGACGTTCAACAGCAGCGTGCCGATCCTGCGCGCGGCGGTGGCTGGATGTGGTTTGGGGTTTCTGCCGGAGGATATGGTCGCCAGGGAGCTGGATGACGGCAGTCTGGTGCGGGTGCTTGAGGACTGGTGCCAACCCTTTGCGGGTTACCACCTTTACTATCCTAATCGTCGTGAGCAGTCGTCGGCGTTTGGGGTAGTGGTGGATGCGCTGCTCTATAAGGGCTGAATGAGCGTTGTGGCTGCCATGGATTCAATCGGTTGACGCAGCCCATTGAGCCCTCGTGAGTCCGTAACACTGGCACCAGGCGGGCACAGCGGAGAGCTGCAACTCGGCGTCATACAAATGCGTCGCACCGTATGGCAATCAGTAGCAGGTGCCATCGGAGGTTGTTTAAGGGTTTCGGCCTGTGCTGTTTAAAGACACTCAGCGTTACTTCCTCAAGGCTACAACGCCTTGCGTCATTGCCTACGACTACGCCAGAATCCGCCGGCTTGTGCGTCTGGGACGCGGGTTTTATCGTTTCCGGGTCACTGAAAAACAGTGATGGGGTTTGGTAGCCCGCTTCGTTCTAGACTCATGGCGTCACCGTGTGCAGCCCTTTCTCGGGGCTCGGATTTCATGGTGGTCATGCGTGGGGCTCATTCGTGGGCGCCGGGTTCTAGTGCGACCGGTCTACCAACCCGCGTATGGCCGCCACCCAACGTTTGGTAGCGAAGGGTGATGGTTCCTTTTGGTAATCGCGCTAGAGGATTCATCCATGTTCAAACCAACACCGAACCCACCGGAAACCGATCCGGTTTCTCCCTACAAATTCCCCGATTCCCGAACCCTGAACGAAGCGGCAGAACGCGCGCTCGATCACTACCTCACCCCGCAGCAACGGATCATGGGCAGCCATCACAAGCACGACCCCATGTATATGGCCAACCCGGCCTACAACACTGAATCCCTACTGGCCAATGCCAGCGAATCGCTGGGGTCCGCCAGCGAAATGCTTAATAACTTTGCTGCCACGCTGGAGCCTGCCCATCGCAAGACTGCGATCGGGATTGCGCAGCTGGTGATGTTGAGTGAGTTGGCGGTGAATCAGGCGTTGGATCATGTTGAGGTGAAGGGCTAAACGTTTGTCTTCTGCGGGCGGGTAAACGCGTCGGCAGAGAGAGTGAGCGTCGACCGAAGCTGCCATGGGGAATGGCAGCTTTCGCCCAAGAGTGGACATTCGGATCAGACTTTCTTAAGGAGCCAGTAAAGTCAAATTATCAAGAGAAGCAGAAGCGATTCAACTATCGGAATGAAAACGTATTACCTACCGAACTTTCTAATTTATCTTCTGCCTCTGGCAGTGGCAACCCTCCCACATCAACTCCCCAGGTTTGAAGCTGATACCTCAATGATTCCAAATCTCCGATGCCGCTTGAGAGCCATCGCTCTCGAGTCACTGCTCCCCAGCACGCTTCAATTATTTTTATGTGTTCAATGGCGAACGATGAAAACCCTGTCATCCGATTGGCTACCATATTGAGATAGTCTAAAGAGTTTTTTGCAAGAATACTTTGCTGCTCTGAAGAGCCGACATTCTCCCATAAATTTAGAAGCTTAGATTTGTGGCTATGGGAATATAGCAAAGAGTCCTTATCCCGAAGCAAGGCCGCGCGTTGATTTTCTTCGCCCTCCAAGTGGGACAGATAAATACCGTTGGCTGTCGTGAATAACTCCAAAGCATTGTCTACCGCCGCATCCGCAGTTAGCTGCTGAACGATCATAGCAAGTTCAGGCAACCCCGACTGCCTATTGTGTCTAAAACACCGATAAAACAATGATACTTTGTTTGAGCAACGCTCCGCCGTGTGCCTCACAAGCTGACGTTCTAGCACACGCAGCAGTGCCTCATCAGCATTACAATACTGTGAAAGATCAATGCTAACGTCCAATGCGCGGCTACAGAACTCTAAACCACCAGAAGCAACTACGAGAGCACTTATCTTGTCCTGTTTAATTAGATTAATGAGAAATTGAGCAATTCGCTCTGCCAACACAAGCGAATTTTCCCTGCCAGCCTTTATCTTTGGCAACCTTAGTTGGCGAGTACAGATGACGTATTGATCAAGCGTCATATTCAATAATTTATGCGAAGCTTCAAGCGAGTCTGTAAGCGCTCGCTCTGCGGATAGATCTAATGCGCAAGCCAAACATTGATCATCAACATCCGTACTCCACTTCTCAATTAGTTGGCCAATCTCTTGCTGTGTAAAACACGGTGCGTGCGTCCCTAACTGCATCTCATAATTTATTTGTTCTGGGTCCTGAAACGTTCGCAACCCTTGAAGCTTAACGATCAACTTATACAAGCGATCAAACTCTAGGCTACCCTGCTCGCACCCTGATGCATTCATAGCGTTGTTCAACAGAGTGGCAGCTTCAGTTTTTCTCTCCCGGTCAAAGGCAATCCCTAACGATGGCTTTCCCTTGCCCAGCAAGGTTCGTTCAACAATCTCTACCAACGCTTCAGATTCACGCCTAAACAAAGTCTGAATTATGATTGCCTCCCATCTCAACTCACCCTCTCCATGACGAACTGCTGACTGTCTGAGTCCGCTCAATTCGCGTGCGATGCTTTTTATTTGCCTTGGATTATCGGGGAACCATTGAGCGGCAGCATTCCTTGCATTTACTGGAATGAATTCGCAGTACTGGTCCAGCACCTGTTCAGCCATGCGTACCGAAAAATGCTTTGGTGGTACTTTGAGGTCATAAGTCACATCAATTATTTTTTCCAAAAATGGCTGACGGACAGATGAAAATGCAGCAGAGTAATCATCGAGAGAACGAGTTATTATTTCCTTATCAAAAGCCAGCACAAAAGCAAATCCCGGCCAATCCAAATATTCGCGTAGAGTCATCAGGGTTTTAGGTAATATTCTCGGATCTGCACGATCAAGATCGTCAACAAACACAATTACCTGATGTTCTTTCAGTAATTCCCGGAGTTGCTCAACCGTCTCTGAGCTCAAGCTTAAACGTTGCTCCACAGACTTAGCGATTGCTCCTGTAAACGCCGCACTGGCTGTGATCATCTGGGAGATATCACCGTCAAGCTTTCCTGACGCCTGCCCTGTTGCTTCAGCAATACTGACATAGCCTAAAGATAACTTGTGAACAAGACGCTTAAGCTTAAACTTCAGCGAGGTTTTTTTATTACGCTTTTCAATTTCTGAATTCATTTCACGACTAAGAGTAGTCATAAAACTGTCAGCTTCAGCCGCTCGCCAAGCAGAAACATGGATTACCACATCACCCTGCGCCACTGCGATGTCACGCAAAAGGTTGAGTAAACTGGTCTTCCCTGCGCCCCACTCCCCGTACAACCCCATGCGTGTAGAATATCCACCATGTGCGGATTTTATGGTTCTATACATTGAATGTGCAATCGGCAATCGGTCGAGGTAGTCTTCGCTGGAAGTGGATATTGCTGCATCGTGGCCAGCTTGTGTGTTGGCAACCTCGAAACCCTCGACATGGAGGTTGTTTTGATCGTTTCTCCTCCCGAAACTTCGCCGTAACGCCACCTTTACCACTCCTACCTAAGTTCATGTAAAAGCGGATGATAACGAAATACTTGGATTTTTGCTTGTTCTGTCTCGATACTTACCACGATAGACACCGCTTAGACCCATGTAAAAAGGGGACGAAAAAGCGACGAAAAAGTGGACTGATAAATTTATCAAAAAAAATCAGCCCCTCTTTTTTAGCTGACGAAAAATTTTGCTAATGAGGCGCCAGCGAAAGCGGCAAGAGCGATTGGAAACGCAATTTCAATCAAAAAAATCCTGAGATTCTGAGACTTAAGAAGAAGCCCGAATCGTCGATCAAATCGAGCGAGCGAAACAGGTACACGTGCTTGCGTCAAAATAGACTCAGTAGAGACTATCGATGAGTGAATCTGACCCATAGTAGTGTTTAACATAACTATTGCCTGATGGGCCATCGCCCCGTTTGCGTCTGGGTTTTCATTCTTAATGATTTCATCGATTCTCAAATTTATTTGTGAAACTTGCTCATCGACTTTTGAGGCGATCTCTTTGTAATCAACCAGCGCCCTAGACTGCTGGCGCCACCAATTATAAAGCGTCGACTGTTTCGGATCGGAAGGATAATCCATACCCTCTGCGCCGAATGTTCCGGCAGTTACGAAACCAAGCTTTGCGCCAGTTAATCGAATCGCCCACTCGCTATAAAGCTCATAACAATACCAAAGATAATGTGTCAACGAGTAAAGAAATACGACAGAAAGACCAATCATGAGCTTCGTTGAAGTCACACCAGTTAATGACACTCCAAAAATAGAAAAACCGGGAGCCGCTTCAACCCCTCCAAATATCAGAACAAGAACTACCGAAGAAACAAGTATTAGATTTCTTTTTATCTTCGCAGCAGCTTCAGATATATCAAAGCCGACGGGCTCCCCCATCGTTTTTTGCAGCGCGTCAATTTTTGCAGCATCGGTCATAAATTCACTCCGCTATCCCGCCCCTTTTTTAGTCCCCTTTTTTGAGAGCTGCATCGGGTCGTTCTCTTCCGTCACGCGACGAGCAGAAGACGCCCAAAAGCAGTCCTTCGGGGGCTCAAGTCGAACCTACTTCGAAAGCCCGTTTGCTCGGTCGTCGACCTCACGCAAAATTCTCATCAGCTCAGGCCGCGTCCACTTCTCCCAAGGAAATACTTCCCGGTCATCGTCGCTGTGCCAATACTCGCCTGCATCGAATGCCTGGTAGATAGAAAATGCCGGCTGGGGCATTTCTGCGTGAATGGACAAATCGACGATATCGCTGATGACAATATTCATCACCTCATCACAGTAATGAAAATCGCGGGTGCCCGTGATAAACAGTCTTGCTACTGAGATCGCCAATTGATTCAACAGATCGCGACTGTCAATCTGCAGATGCTCACACATCACACTTAATTCCGGATTTGGGGCCTTCTCAATGACCGCAAGTACGTAATCAAGGTTGTCGTCACTCAGACCTTTGCTCATGGGGTAAAAGTACTCGCCAATTCAGTTTTGCCATGGATTCAGGACAGGTTTGTCAGAAAACCATACTGCCAGATGTGCTGTCGAACTTCCGCTTTGGCTCGAAAGCAGCCATTCCCACCCGAACCACCAACGGAGAGCCCCCCATGAAAACCGCCCTGATCTCCGACACCCACAACCTCGTCCGCCCCGAGGCCCTCGCCGCGCTCCATAAAAAAGGGGACTGATTATTTCTCAGATGCGGAAAATAAATCAGTCCCTTTTTTTCCATGACCGGCTAGTTCCACGGCGCTGTATTCGGCTCTGGTAGGAACATTGGCTCAATCGGAGTGGATCGCCCTACTCGCCTTGGGCGTCCACCACTTCGATTCGAGTGATTCCGACCAGACTCGTCTGTTCGATAATCTTCTCAGGTGTCGAGTCTGCATCAGGCATGATCAGACTGTTCTCGCCATCCCCGAAATGTAACTGCAACTAGTGCATGGCCGCGTCCTGAATGGGCAACTCAGGCTGCTTCAGTTCGAGCTGATGGGTACGGGGCTGGTCGTTGAACAGGTACGTGATCGTGTAATTGCGCATCAAAAAAGGGGACTGATTTATTTCTCAGAAAATAAATAAGTCCCCTTTTCTCCTGAGTGGATCGCCCTACTCGCCTTGAGCATCCACCACTTCGATTCGAGTGATTCCGACCAGACTCGCCTGTTCGATAATCTCCTCAGGTGTCGAGTCTGCATCAGGCATGATCAGGCTGTTCTCGCCATCCCCGAAATGTAACTGCAACAAGTGCATGGCCGCGTCCTGAATGGGCAACTCAGGCTGCTTCAGTTCCAGCTGATGGGTACGGGGCTGGTCGTTGAACAGGTACGTGATCGTGTAATTGCGCATGGATGACCCCCTCAGAATAGTAATTAGCACCCATCCTGACTGAGTGGTCAGCTTATAGTTCAAGTAGATGGCTGTTCATGAATTTAGAGAACCCCCTCCAGAAAGGACGGTCTGCTCTTTTATGACCTCTCGGAGGTAAATCCAATGTCCGCGCAGCGCAACCTGGTAATACTCGCTCGGGGTGGATACGCCTCCCGCGGAATGCTCTATTTGATCATCGGTATATTCGCGCTGATGGCAGCCCATGATTCGACAAAACCGAAGGACAGCCACAAGAGCCTGGAGGCCTTGCTGAGCCAACCGTTCGGCTATTTTCTGGTGGGACTTGTGGTCGCGGGTCTGCTTGCATTTTCGGCCTGGCGTGTCCTGCAAGCCGTACGCGATGTCGATCATCACGGCGTGCAACTCAAGGGGCTGGTGATTCGTGCAGGCCTGTTTGCAGGAGGTTTGGTCAACGGTGCTCTGGCGTTTTTCGCATTGGGCCTGCTCGTGAGCGGCACCCGAAGCTCGAGCCATTCAGGAGAGCAGACCAAAGACTGGCTGGCGCATCTTCTGTCGTGGGAACACTCGAATTTATTGTTGTATCTGATCGCGCTCATACCACTGGGCGTTGGAGTGGCTCACATCATCAAGGGATGGAAGGCTTCGTTCGAAAAGTATTTTGAGGCCGACGACGAGGTCATGCGTTACGTCCGTCCAGTGTCACGATTCGGCCTGATCGCCCGCGGAGTCGTGTTTATGGAAATCGCTTTGCTGCTGGCAGTCAGCGGTTCCGCTTATCAAGCCATGGACCCACCCGGCATGAAGGAAGCGCTGGACGCACTCCAGAATCTACCCGCTGGATGGCTTGTCTTGATGGTGATGGCTCTGGGGCTGATTGCCTTCTCGGTTTACAGTTTCTCTGAAGCGTGTTGGCGCAAGATAAACATGGATGTGCCAGGCGTAGCCAAATGAAAAGCCCGGCATTAAGCCGGGCTTTTGCTTGCTCCGCAGGTCCATCTATCTATTTGTTCAGGCCGCCATATTCGACCCGCTGAGACTTTTCTTCAGTGAAGCCTTCATCACTTCCATTTCCTTGCCCAACTCTTCGAGCTTGGCATTGCCCAGCAGCTTTTTGGCTTGGGGAAACATCTCGGTTTCCTCTTCCTCGATATGGTGTTCCAGAAGCTCCTTGACCACCTTCACGCGACCGGCGAACTCGGGTGTAGAAGGATCGGTGGACTTCAGGTCTGGCAATACCAATGAATCTACCGTGCGGTGTTCTTCTTTCGCCTCGTAGTACATCTCATCCTGTTCCTTACCGCCTGCTTCCTTGAAAGCCGGATACAGAATCTGCTCCTCGAGCTGGGTATGAATGGTGATTTCCAGTTCAAGCTTGTCCAGCAACTCCGCACGTTTTTTTAATGCGCGATCGGTGGATTCACTGAGTTGATTCAGAATGCCTTTAACTTTTTCGTGGTCAGTTTTCAGAAGGTCGATGGCGTTCATTTGAGGCCTCTATCACGGATTATTGTTCGCCGATCCAAGTCGGCAATTCTCGCGTCATTCCAAACAGACATCGCATATTTTGTGCCAGCACTTCAAATTCTAAATGTCATTAAACATCAACGGTTTGTGCAGGATGATGGCCAAATAAAAGCATGCACTCTGCATGAGTAGAGGCTGAGATTCTTGCAAATAGCGGAAGCGCGCCAGTAATCGGCAATTGCTGCGAGAGGTAATAGCGATTGGATACAGACGGAGGACGCTAGGGCCAGTAGCCCTAGCTGATATCACTTTTTCTTGTTCGCCGGTTTTTCTGCTTTTTCTGATTTTTTAGCCTTGGTTGACTTGCTATCAGATTTTTTCGCAGATTTTTTTGGTTCGGCATCTTTTTTCTTGTCTTTCTTTTCGGGCGATTTGGCAAGAGCCGAGGCCGCCGCTGACTTTTTCGCCGGGGACGATTTTTTGTCTTTCAATTCCTTGGCATTTTTCGAGGACTCACCTTTATTTTTCTTTTCTTCTTTAGCCACGTCGACCACCTCACGAAGTGCCGGTATTGGCACATTGCCTATGAAATTTTCCACAAGCTGATCATTAGGCGAGAGCGCCCTGAAGCGGTTCAAATTATTTGATACCGTTAAATGGCTTCATATATAACCGAACCAACAATTCGTCTTTCAAAACATCATCGGAGATATCCATGAAAACCGCCCTGATCTCCGACACCCACAACCTCCTCCGCCCCGAAGCCCTCACCGCGCTCCAGGGCTGTGACCAGATCATCCACGCCGGCGACATCGGCAACCCGGACATTCTCACCCAACTGGCCAAAATCGCCCCCGTCCACGCCGTGCGCGGCAACAACGATCTCAACAGCCCATGGGCCGAAAACCTCCCCGACCTCCTGACCTTCTCCCTCAACGGCTGGGCAGCACTCCTCGTTCACGACATCGCCGACGTTCCCGCCGATCTCGATCCGGGCATCAGGCTCATCATCACCGGCCACTCCCACAAACCCCGCATCGAATGGCGCGGTGAGCGTCTCTACGTAAATCCCGGCAGTGCCGGCCCTCGGCGTTTCAAGTTGCCGGTCACGCTGGCGATCCTCGAGATACAACCCGACCGCATCGAACCACGCCTGATTTCCCTGCTGGATCCCCCCGCCTGAAACCGCTACCGTTCCCGCATCCAGAACAGGGAACCCACGCACCATGTCCATCGCCGACAACCTCCTCGCCTTCACTTTCGCCGCCACGCTGTTGACCCTGACACCCGGTCTCGACACCGCGCTGGTGCTGCGCACCGCCACCGTCGAGGGCAAACAGCAGGCCTTGCGTGCGGCGTTGGGGATCAATGCCGGTTGTCTGTTGTGGGGCGCGGCGGTGGCCTTTGGGTTGGGGGCGTTGATTGCGGTGTCGGAGTTGGCCTACAACCTGTTGAAGTACTGCGGCGCGGCGTATCTGGCGTGGCTGGGGTTGAACATGTTGCTGCGCCCTCGCCGCTCGCTGGCACCGGCCGAGGCAGACGGCAAACCGGGGGCGAACTGGTTTCTCAAGGGCATGCTGGGGAATGTGCTGAATCCGAAGATCGGGATTTTCTACGTGTCGTTTCTACCGCAGTTCATTCCGCAAGGGCAGCCGCTGGTGCCATGGACGTTCGGGCTGGTGAGCATTCATGTAGTGCTCGGGCTGATCTGGTCGCTGGTGTTGATTGGCGCGACGCAGCCGTTGTCCGGGTTCCTTCGGCGCGAGAAGGTGATTCGCTGGATGGATCGAACCACCGGGATGATTTTCGTGTTGTTTGCCGCGCGGCTGGCTTTCAGCAAGCGTTGAAGCGCCTGCGCTAAACACACCTTCGGTCGAGAGCTGCCACTTCATCAAACTCAAGACTTGCCCAATACATATGGATATCCGTATATTCGGACAACCATATGTACTCAAGGCATCGTCATGCTCAACCCCGCCTCCGTTTTCAAATGCCTCGCCGACGAAACCCGCGCCCGCGCCACACTGCTGATCACCCGTGAAGGTGAGCTGTGTGTCTGCGAACTGGTCTGCGCGCTGGACGACAGCCAGCCGAAAATCTCCCGCCATCTCGCGCAGCTGCGCACCTGCGGTCTTTTGCTGGATCGCCGTCAGGGCCAGTGGGTTTATTACCGGCTCAACCCCGATCTGCCGGCATGGATTCGCACGCTGCTCGATACCACGCTCGCCGCCAACACCGCCTGGCTGGAAGAAAACAGCGCGCGGCTGGCGGTGATGGGCGATCGCCCGCTCAACACATCTGCCTGCTGCTGAGGAACGATCATGCGCGTTCTATTCATGTGCACCGCCAACAGCTGCCGCAGCATTCTCTCGGAGGCGATGTTCAATCACCTGGCGCCACCCGCTTTCGAAGCAGTCAGCGCCGGCAGCTTCCCCAAGGGCCTGGTGCTGCCACGCAGCCTGACCACGTTGCAGGCGGCCGGCATTTCCATCGATGGATTGAGTAGCAAGGGCAACGATGCCTTCGAAGACAACCCGCCGGACATCGTCATCACCGTGTGCGACAAGGCCGCCGGTGAGGCCTGCCCGGTGTACTTCGGCCCGGCCCTGAAAGCTCATTGGGGGCTGGAAGATCCGTCGGACGTGCGCGGCGATGAGCGCACCATCGATGCTGCTTTCCGCGCCACCCTCGCCCAAATCGAAACCCGCTGCCGGGCATTTCTCGCCCTGCCCTTCGCCGAACTTGACCGTGATGCCCTCAAGCGCGAGCTCGACCGCATCAGCACGCTGTAACCGGAGCCGACATGACCGACCTGCCCAACCTCGATCCTTCACTGGTTCAAACAACCACGCATGACGAAGGCGCGCACAAACCGCGCATCCTGCTGCTGTACGGCTCGACCCGCCCGCGCTCCTTCAGCCGTTTGCTGGTCGAAGAAGCCGCCCGCCTGCTGGAGCATTTCGGTGCCGAGACGCGAATCTTCAATCCCTCGGGCCTGCCGCTGCCGGACGATGCACCGGGCGATCACCCGAAAGTCCAGGAACTGCTCGAGCTGATGCAATGGTCAGAAGGCCAGGTCTGGTGCTCGCCGGAACGTCACGGTGCGATGTCGGCGGTGTTCAAGGCGCAGATCGACTGGGTGCCATTGGCCCTCGGCGCGGTGCGTCCGACTCAGGGCAAGACCCTGGCGGTGATGCAGGTCTGCGGCGGTTCGCAGTCCTTCAACGTGGTCAATCAACTGCGCGTGCTGGGGCGCTGGATGCGCATGTTCACCATCCCCAATCAGTCGTCGGTGCCCAAGGCTTATCTGGAATTCGACGAAGGCAACCGCATGAAACCTTCGGCGCTGTACGACCGGGTGGTGGATGTGATGGAAGAGTTGGTGAAGTTCACGCTGTTGCTGCGTGATCGCCCGGACCTGGTGGATCGTTATTCCGAGCGCAAGGAATCGGCGGAAGAGTTGATGCAGCGGGTCAATCAGCGGTCGATCTGAAAGATTGAATAAAAACCGGCGCGATGATTCCCGCCGGTTTTTTTTACATCACACGCTTACTTGTTGATCGACACGATGGTCGCTTTGCTGCCCTCCATCTGGAACGAAAACTTCACCCGATCGCCCACCGCCAACCCGGCCAGTTGTTCCTGAGTTGCCGCGAAGCCCATGGTCATCGGCGGCCACTGCAACGCCGCAACGGCGCCATGGGCGATGGTCACGGTGCGCTTCTCGACATCGATGGACTTGATCGTGCCCTCAGCATTCGCGGTCGGAGCCTGTTGAGTGGTGGGTTGCATCTGCATGCCCTGCATGTCGTCCATCTTCATGCCGGGCATGTCCTCGGCGTGGGCAGTCAGTGCAAACGCAACCAGCGTGCCCGCAACAGTGATCGGGATCAGTTTCATGAGGTTTTTCCTTCAGATTGGAGGGTTTCAACGGACAACTGCCGACGGCGCATCAGGCGATACGCCGCCGGTATGACAAACAGCGACAACAACGGCGCCGTGACCATACCGCCCACCATGGGCGCGGCAATGCGGCTCATGACTTCGCTGCCAGTGCCGCTGCCCAACAGAATCGGCAACAGGCCAGCGATGATTACTGCTACGGTCATCGCCTTGGGGCGCACACGTTGCACGGCGCCTTCGCGAATCGCCGCGATCAACCCGCGCTCGGTGTGATCGCCGAGGTCTTCGCGTTCGGCCCAGGCGTTCTTCAGGTAGAGCAGCATGATCACGCCGAACTCGGCCGAAACCCCGGCCAGTGCAATAAAGCCAACCCCGGTCGCGACCGACAGGTTGTAGCCCAGCAGATACAGGAACCATGCACCGCCGCTCAACGCGAACGGCAACGTGGCCATGATCAGCAGCGCTTCATCGAAGCGAGCGAACGTCAGGTAGAGCAGCACGAAGATGATCAGCAGCGTGGCCGGCACCACCAGTTTCAGCCGCGCATTGGCCCGCTCCAGAAACTCGAACTGCCCCGAATAGGTCAGGCTCATTCCGGGCTGCAATTTCACCTGTTCGCTGACGGCGTGACGCAGATCAGCCACCACCGAAGCGATGTCCCGCCCCCGCACGTCGATGTACACCCAGCCGGACGGCCGGGCATTCTCGCTCTTGAGCATCGGCGGGCCGTCCGTGACCTTGATCTTCGCCAGCATGCCGAGGGTGATCTGGCTGCCCGAAGGTGTGTAGATCGGCAATTGCTCCAGCGCGCCGGGCGAATCACGCCACTCTCGCGGGTAGCGGATGTTGATCGGAAACCGCGCCAGCCCCTCGATGGTTTCCCCGACGTTTTCCCCGCCAATGGCACCGGCGATGATGGATTGCACATCGCTGATGTTCAGCCCGTAGCGCCCAGCGGCGTTGCGGTCGATATCCACGTCGATGTAGCGGCCACCGGTCAGGCGCTCGGCCAGTGCCGAACTGACGCCGGGCAAACCTTTGGCCACCCGCTCGACAGCCTGGGTCGCGGCGTCGATCTGGGCCAGATCGTTGCCGGCGACCTTCACGCCGATGGGGCTTTTGATCCCGGTGGCGAGCATGTCGATGCGATTGCGGATCGGCGGAATCCAGATGTTGGTCAGGCCCGGCACGCGCACCACTCGATCCAGTTCTTCTACGAGTTTTTCCGGAGTCATACCCGGACGCCATTGATCGTGGGGCTTGAACTGGATCGTGGTTTCGAACATTTCCAGAGGTGCCGGGTCGGTCGCAGTTTCCGCGCGGCCGGCCTTGCCGAACACATGCTCGACTTCGGGCACGGTCTTTATCAGCCGATCGGTCTGCTGCAACAGCTGCGCGGCTTTTTGCGCCGACAAACCCGGCAAGGCCGAAGGCATGTACAGCAGATCACCCTCGTCCAGCGGCGGGAGGAACTCGCCACCGAGCCGCGAAATCGGCCAGGCCGCGCTGACGAATACCAACAGCGCCACCAGCAAAGTGAATTTCGGCCGGCGCAGTACCACGTCCAGCGCCGGCTGATAGATCCGGATCAGCCAGCGGTTGAGCGGGTTGTGGCGTTCATCCGGAATCCGCCCGCGAATCCAGTAGCCCATCAGCACCGGCACCAGCGTCACCGACAATCCCGCTGCTGCCGCCATGGCGTAAGTCTTGGTGAACGCCAACGGACCGAACAGCCGCCCCTCCTGGGCCTGCAAGGTAAACACCGGAATGAACGACAGCGTGATGATCAGCAAACAGAAAAACAGCGCCGGCCCCACCTCCGCCGCCGCGTCGGTCATCACCTGCCAATGGCGCTCGCCCTTGAGCGCCTGCCCCGGATTGGCCGCGTGCCACGCCTCGATTTTCTTGTGGGCGTTCTCGATCATCACCACCGCCGCATCGACCATCGCACCAATGGCGATGGCGATCCCGCCCAACGACATGATGTTGGCGTTCAAGCCCTGATAACGCATCACGATGAAGGCGATCAACACACCCACCGGCAACGAAATGATCGCTACCAGCGACGAGCGCAAATGCCAGAGGAAGATCCCGCACACCAGCGCGACGACGATGAACTCTTCGAGCAGTTTGTGGCTGAGATTTTCCACGGCGCGATCAATCAGCTTGCTGCGATCGTAGGTGGTGACGATCTCCACGCCGGGCGGCAGGCTGCTTTTCATGTCATCGAGTTTGGCCTTGACCGCCGCGATGGTCTCGCGGGCGTTCTTGCCGCTGCGCAGGATCACCACGCCGCCAACGGTTTCGCCTTGGCCATCCAGTTCGGTGATGCCCCGGCGCATGTCCGGCCCGGTCTGAACCGTTGCGACATCGCCCAGAGTCACCGGCACCCCGCCAGCACCGAGTTTTAACGGGATCGCCCGAAAATCATCAAGCGTCTTGAGGTAGCCGGAAGCGCGCACGATGAATTCGGTTTCGGCCATTTCCAGCACGGCTCCACCGGTTTCCTGATTGGCCTTGCCGATGGCTTCGCGCACCTGCGCCAGGGTGATGCCGAGGCTGGCCAGCCGCACCGGATCGGGCTGCACCTGATACTGCTTGACCATGCCGCCGACGGTGGCGACCTCGGCGACGTTGGGCAGGGTCTTGAGCTCGAACTTGAGGAACCAGTCCTGCAACGCCCGAAGCTGCGCCAGATCATGTCCACCGCTGCGATCCACCAGCGCGTACTGATAGATCCAGCCCACCCCGGTGGCATCCGGACCCAGTGCCGGTTTGGCGCTGGCCGGCAGGCGACTCTGGATCTGGCTCAGATACTCCAGCACCCGCGAGCGCGCCCAGTATTGATCGGTGCCGTCCTCGAACAGCACGTACACGAAGCTGTCACCGAAGAACGAATAACCGCGTACGGTTTTCGCCCCCGGCACCGAGAGCATGGTGGTGGTCAGCGGATAGGTCACCTGGTTCTCGACAATCTGCGGCGCCTGTCCGGGGTACGGCGTGCGGATGATCACCTGCACATCGGACAGATCCGGCAGCGCATCGATCGGCGTGCTCTGCACCGACCACACGCCCCACCCCGTGACAAACAGCGTCGCCAGCAGCACCAGAAAACGGTTGGCGACGGACCAGCGAATCAGCGCAGCGATCATGGCTGACTCCCCGAAACGTTCCCGTCTGTTTCAAGCGGCTCGGCGACGATGCCCTTTAGACTGGCCTCGGAATCGAGCAGGAACTGGCCGGACGTCACGACGTTCTGCCCTTCTGCCAGGCCTTCTAGGATCACCGTTCTGCCGGCGCTTTCCTGGCCGAGCCGCACCTCCACCGGGCGATAGTGCCCCGCGTCTTCCGCGAGCATGACCAAGTCGCGCTTGCCGGTGCGGATCACGGCTTCACTCGGCACCCACAATTGACTCTGCCCGGTCGAACGGTTCAGCCGCACTTGCGCCGTCATCCCCGGCCGCAAGCGGCCATCGGCATTGGACAGCTCGATCCGCACGCGCAGGGTACGACTGTCCGGGTTGGTGTCCGGCAGAATCGCGCTGACCATTCCGTTGAACACGCAGCCAGGAAAGGCCGACAGATGCGCTTCGACGGCCTGCCCCACGGCAACCGAACCGGTCTGCGATTCCGGCACCGCCACCGCGAGCCAGACACTGTTCAGCCCGTTGACCCGCGCCAGGGTTTCACCGCTCGCCACGGTCATGCCCGCCCGCACGTCGAGTTCTTGCAGTACGCCACCCAAAGGGCTGGTGACCGTCAGTTCGGACTGCACCTTGCCGCTGCGCTCCACCTGAGCGATCAGGCTTGATGGCATCCCGGTCAGCCGCAACCGCTGGCGCGCCGCCGCGATCAGGTCGGCATCGCCGCTGCGCCTGAGCGCCAGAAACTCGCTCTGGGCCGCCGTCCATTCCGGCACGAGGAGGTCGGCCAACGCCGCGCCAGCCGTGAGCACATCCCCCGGCGCACGGGCGTAGACCCGCTCGACAAACCCGTTGGTACGCGCCTGGATCACCGCGACATCGCGCTCGTTGAACGCCAGCACGCCGCTCACATCGAGGCTTGAGGTGAAGGCGCCGCGACTGACCGGCGCCACACGCAGACCGAGGTTCTGACTCAACCCCGGATCGATGCTGACGGTCGCACTGTCCTCCGCGCCGCTGGCGTATCGCGGCACCAGTTGCATGTCCATGAAGGGAGACTTGCCCGGTTTGTCGAACTTCTGCTGCGGGAACATCGGGTCATACCAGTACAAGGCCTTAGGCTCAGTGCTCGGCGCCGGAGCTGCAGCCGTTCCACCATTCATTCGTTGATAGGCCAATCCGTAACCGCCACCCACGCCCACCGCCAGCGCGAGGCCGGCCAGCCACACACCGTTCCATTGTTTAAGGTTCACAGGCTGGTCTCCCCATAAGCGAAATGCAGGCGCGCAGCAGTCAGTGCGCGCTGTTCTTCCATGTCGATCTGTTTGAGGCGGGCCTCGATGAGTTCGCGGCGGGCGCTGACTACCGCGTTCAAATCGCCCTGGCCGGCGCGATAACTGGCCAGGCTCAGATCGACTTTCTCTCTGGCCAGCGGCACCAGGCTTTCCTCGGTGCGGCGCACGGCCCGATCGAGGCGCTGGTAGTCGGCCAACTGGTTCTCAAGCTGTTCGGTGTGCTCGCGGGACAAGGCCTCGCGCTCGGCTTGCAGCTGGCTGACCTCGGCCTGTCTGGCGGCGATTTTCGGGTTCTGCCGCGTCTCGGGAAACAGCGGCAGATCCCAGGAAAACTGCACGCTGACCATGTCGCCAAACTCACGGCCCCGGTGCTGGTAATCCACTTCCCAGCTCCAATCGGACTTTTTCTCGGACATTGCCTCTTGCACCTTGGCCTCGGCTTCGCGGGTCATGGGGGCGAAAGCGGCCAGTTCAGGATGGTGTTGCAGCTGATGATTGAAGGTCGAGGCATCGACCGGCCACGCGGGCAAACCGCCCTCGGGCTTGTCGTTGGCTGCGGTGCCGATCCAGCGTTTGAGCGCGGCTCGGGCCTGGGTGCGTTCAAGGGTCAGATTGTCCTGTTGCTCGGCGAGTCGGGCCGCTTCCTGCTTCGGCGTCACCGCATCGGCAGGTTGCGCGCGGCCACCGGCAATCTGCGCCCGGACGGTCTCGCTCAGCAGACGGTTTTCCTTGAAGAGGTCCTGGAATAAAGCCTCTTTGCGCTCGACCGAATAGCCGCTGATCCACGCCAACGCCGTCGCCTGGCGGACCTTTAAACGCTCGACACGTCGCTCGGCCGCCGCGCGTTCGATGGCTGCGTCGGCAACCTCAACGCGCGCCTTGCGCTTGTCTGCGTTGGGCATTTCCTGCCGGTAACCGACCATTTGCATGGTCATGAAGTCCTGATCGAGGCTCCAGCGATCCGGGCCGCCCACGGGGTAGTTCTGCAAACCGAGCACAAGCTTGGGATCGGGCAACTCGCCCGCCGGAATGGCCGCGCTGCTGGCGGCCTGGATTTTCTGGTCTTGTGCGGTCAGCGACGGCGCATTGTTTTCGGCCAGCCGCAGCGCTTCATCGAGTGTCAGCGCGACGGCGAAACCCGGCCACGCGAGCACGCTTGCCGCAAGGCCGGCCAACAAAGGCCAACCCGTGCAATTGCACTTGAATGTCATGTTTACGATTCCTGTGATCGTCCACTGCGCGCGGCGTAAAACACGCGCACAGCCAAATCACTCCGCCTGGACGGAATGAGCTTCAAGGGGAGACAGGAATCAGGTGCGGGGCGGTCGCCAGACCCCGGACGGGGCCGCTACGGGCAGGGAATCACTGAAGAACGAATGCGTGACGGGACTGAGCACGGTAACGGGCGGCTTGAGGATCGCGACTTGCAGCAGGCCGCCGGTCTTGCACTCCTGGCCGGGTTTGCAGGGGGAACCATGGTCGGCAGGACTTTTCATGTCCTGGCAGCAATCCATGTTCATGCCGTCCATCATCGCCATGCCCATGGCTTGCATCGGGCAGGGTTCTGTCGGTGCCTGCACGCCCGCCATCCCGCTGAGGGGAAGCGCCAGGCTGATCAGGAAAACGAGACAAAACCGCAGATAGCGTTTCATGGCCGGGAGTCTAGTCGTGAAAACGGGCGCCTACAATCGGCAGCCCGGCGATCTCACCGGACACGCATTAAGCCAGGATTAGCAGCAGAAAATGATGCAGCAGGCGCCCGATCACCTAACCTCAATGTTTGTGTGATCAACCGGAATCGGCCAGTCCCATGCGTAATGCATTGAAGTCATTGATGTTCGTCGCCCTGCTCGTGCTCGGTTCGGGGGGCCTGGCGGTGTCGGCCGCCGACGTGTCCGGCACACCGGATGTCAGCACTGGCGCCCCGCTCCCCGGCGTCACGCAAAGCGATCTGCAGGCCCTGCAACTGCGCCTCGACGGCCTCAAGCAGCAGATCTCGTCCGCCAACAATTACAACCAGCTCGAAGGCCCGCAGGATCGGGTGCAGACGTTCATTCTGGACATCGATCGGCTGTCGGCATCGCTGTTGCCGCAGCAGGCGCAACTGACCGTACAACTGGGCGTGCTCGGTGCCGCGCCGGCCGAAGCAGTCGCCGCCGAACAAGCCGATATCGCTGCGCAACGGGCGACGTTGATCGAGCAGAAAACCAAAGTCGATACGGCGCTGAAGAACCTCGCCACCCTCAAGCAAAGCGCCACGGACCTGATCACCCAGATCGCGGGCATCCGCCGCACGTTGCTCGAAAGCGAACTGACGCTCAGCACCCACAGCATTCTGAATCCCGGCTTCTGGACGCCCCTTTTCAATCCATCGGCGGATGACCGCCAGCGCCTGCGGTTTTTCCTCGAACAGGTGCAACAGACCGGCGCCGAAGCCTGGCAACCCGGCCAGCGTTTTTACACCGGCCTGCTGGTTGTGCTGGCCTTCGTCGTCTGGACGCTGGGTCGGCGACTGGCCGACCGCTGGCTGGCGTGGGTGTGCATTCACCGCATGCCGGAGGGTCGGCTGCGCCGCAGTTCGCTGGCGTTCGCCTCGGCACTGGCGACACTCGCGACCACCGCCATCGCCCTGCAATTGCTGTACTACGCCTGCACCCGTCACGTGCCGTTGCCGCCGATGCTGGCGACGTTTTCCGATGAGTTCGAGAAGGTCGTTTACGCCTGCGTGCTAATCACCGGCCTTAGCCGCGCGTTGCTGTCCACCGAGCACCCGTCGTGGCGGCTGCCGGCGGTGGCCGACGAGGTCGCACACACGCTCCAGCCGTTCGCGCGGATTCTGGCTGCGACGCTGTTGGTGCTGGTGACGGCGGTGCAGGTCAGCAACGCCTCCGGGATGAGCAGCCAGATCGTTATCGCCGGGCGCGGGGTGATTGCGATAGTGGTGCTGGGCATCGTCACGACGTTGCTGATGCGTGTCGGCAAGGTGCGCAAGGTCTTGGTGGCGGCCGGGGATACGCAGGTGTCGGGCAACACCTTCGCCGGCGTGATCTACACCGTGGCCACTCTGGCGATGGTGCTGTCGTTCGGCGCCCTGCTGACGGGGTATGTGTCGCTCGCGCGGTTCATCACCTATGAAATGGTGTGGGCGTTTATCGTGTTTTCCGGGTTTTACCTGCTGATGCAGTTGCTCAAGGACAGCTGCGAGTATTTCTTCTCACCCCGCCATTCAAGCGGCAAGGCGCTGAAGCAACTGCTCGGCGTGGGGGATCGACGTCTCGAACAGGCCTCGACCCTGCTGGCCGGCTTCGGTCGGGCTGCGCTGTTGCTGTTGGCGGTCATCACGCTGTTTGTCGGCGGGATCGGCACCACCCTGGGCCAGCTGGTCAACAACATCGGCACGATCCTCGGCGGCGCCGGCCTGCGCAAACTGAACATCGTCCCCGGCCATTTGCTCAACGCGATGCTGGCGCTGCTGATCGGCATCTACCTGATCCGCGCCCTGCGCCGCTGGCTCGACAACGAGTTTCTGCCCAAGACCGACATGGACCCGGGCATGTGCGCCTCGCTCAGCACGCTGTTTTCCAACATCGGTTATGCGGTGGTGATTCTGCTGACCCTGTCATCGCTGGGCGTGCAATGGACCAACCTGGCGTGGATCGTCAGCGCCCTGTCGGTGGGCATCGGCTTCGGCTTGCAGGAGATCGTGAAGAACTTCGTCTCCGGGCTGATCCTGCTCACCGAACGCCCGGTCAAGGTCGGCGACCTGATCAGCATCAGCGGCGTCGAGGGCGACATCCGCCGGATCAACGTGCGCGCCACCGAGATCCAGCTCAGCGATCGCTCGATCGTGATCGTGCCCAACTCGCAACTGATCTCGCAGAACCTGCGCAACGTCACCCTCGGCGGCAGCGCCCAGGGCGTGGCGACGCTGGAGCTGATGTTCCCGCTGGATATCGACCCCGAACAGGTGCAGAACCTGCTGTTCGACACCTACAAGGAACACGAAACCATCCTCGAAAAACCGGCGCCGTTCGTGCGCTTCAGCAAGCTGACGCCGGACGGGATTACGTTGACGGTGACCGGGTATGTCGCCAGCCCGAGGATTGTCGGGACGACCAAGAGTGATTTGCTGTTCGAGATTCTCAAGCGGCTGGGGGCGGCGGGGATTGAGCTGGCGAAGCCGCCGAGTACCTGAGGGGGTTGCGGTTCATCGCCCGATGGTTTCAGAAGTCAGTCACGGTTGTACCTGCAATGCTCTCGGCAAAGCCGGCACCGAACACGCGGGCCGGCGTTTCAAAACCCGGTCGCCGCTCCCCCTCCATCACTCGACGCGCGGCCGCCACTGCCGCCAACGGGGTGTAGGTATAGCCATTGACCGTTTCAATGACCGACCGCGCGGCGCTGCCATTGGCGCCCGAGACTTCTGCCACCGCACGGGCGCGGTGAGCCGCACGCTGTTCGGCGCTGGGGCCGTCCGGCAACAGCGACAAATCGCCCTCGGGAAACGCATCGCCACTGATGTGCACGTACATGGCGATATCGGGAATGCCGGTGGAATGCCAGCCCGTGACCAGATCACCAAACGACAACGGCGCGCACAGCACGGGCCCGTCACCAAAATCGAAAGACCGGGGCTGTGCGTCGGGCGTGGCGATGAGTTGTCCGTCAACCCGGGCCAGCAAACCTGCGTCAATAATCTCGCCGACACTCAGAGCCGATCCGCGCGACATGGAGCCTGCTACCTGCAGCGCAATTTTCAGCGAATGTGGTGCCTGCACGCGTCGAGCGACATGCATCGCCAGACAATCGGTCGGCACCACATCCCAGCCGACGCCGGTCAACAACATGACACCGGCCTTCGCGGCCTCGACGCCCAGCTGCTCGGCCCGTCGATAGACATTGATCTCTGCGGTGATGTCCAGATAGTCCACCCCGGCCCTGATACACGCCTGCATCAACACGTCCGCCGTCTGCGCGAACGGCCCTGCAAAGTTCAGCAATACCGCAATGCCCTCCAGAGACTCCGCTGCAAGGGTCTCAGGTGCGAATACTCGATAAGGCACATCCAGTTGCGCCGCGAGGGATTCGATTTTTTTTGCCGTACGACCGGCAATGACGACGTCCAGGCCCAGCGACCGGGCATGCTCCGCCGCCATGCGCCCGGTGTACCCCGTCGCCCCATAGATCATTAATGTGCTCATTGGCCGTGCTGCCATTTTTTGTAGACGAATTCGAGGCTGTAGCCGTCCGAATCGAGGACGTTGGCCGCGTAGTAATCGGGGTCGTAGTGCAGGCGTGCGCCCGGGGCGCCGTTGTCGACAGCACCGCTTTCGATGGCCGCTGCGTAGGCAGCGTCGACCTGCGCCGTGTTGCTCGCGACGAAGCCAACATGCACGGCCCGCCCCTCTACTACGCCCTCACGCAACCAGAAAAACATCCGGCCGTTGGCACCGAATCCCTTCAGGTCTGGATGCCCTGGTGGGCCGTCCTTGCCGTCGTAATCGAGCCTTGCGGTGATGCCCAGTGGAGTCAACACTGCCGTGTAGAAAGCAATCGAGCGTTCAATGTCGCTGACCGACAGAAAAATATGATCAAGCATGATGCCTCCTCGCATTCGGGTATTGATTCAGATGAAGTAACCGCCTGCGACCTCAATGGACTGAGCATTGATCCAGCCGCTCTCATCAGACAGCAACAGGGCAATCACCCGAGCGACGTCCTGCGGCTCGCCCACCCGACCGAGCGCCGTTTGCGAAGCGAGCAAGGCCTCGAACTCATCATTCAGACCGCCGCCCAATTCAGTGCGGATCGCACCCGGCGAAACTGCGTTGGCCCGAATGCGACGATCCGCGAACTCCTTGGCCATGTAACGCGTCAGCACTTCCAGTCCGCCCTTGGCAGCAGCGTAGGGCGCGACGCCGGGCATGGCGACGCGGGTGGTGGCGCTGGTCAGATTGACGATACTGGCGCCCTCGCTCATCAGGGGCAGCAGGGTCTGCGTGAGAAAAAACGGGCCTTTGAGGTGGGTGTTCAACAGACCGTCGAACTGTGCCTCGGTTACTGTTTCCAGCGAATTGAACAGGCCGTGGCCGGCGTTGTTGACCAGCCCGGATAGCCTTTTTTCGCCCCAAGTAGCCTGGAGTGCGTGAACGACCTTCTGGCGGAAATCGTCGAACTGACTGACGTCGGCAACGTCCAGTTGAAGCGCCACGGCGGTGCCACCCGAGACTTGAATGCGCTGGACGACCGAAGCTGCCGCCTCGGCATTGCGCTGATAAGTCAGGATGACGCCCATACCGAGTCGTGCACACTCCTCGGCCGCACTGGCGCCGATGCCACGGCTGCCGCCGGTAATAACGATAACGCTCATGCGCTGCTCCACTGTCATTTGAGTTGAAGCACCACAGTAGCCATCGGCCGGGCGGCGAGCGCAGCGGTTCCTCTTCGAAACCTGCCTGTTACTGCTTTTTGCTTGCGCGGGTGTATCCGTGTGGGGTCAGATGCACGGCATGAACAGCCAACTGACAGAACTTCGCGCCCTGGCCCGAAACGCGCAGAACCGCCGCACGGAAACAGGCATTCCACGGGTTGCCATGGTTCAGGGTGAAATCCCTGAACACTTGCTGGCGGCGGTTTACCAACCGATGATCAACCTGATCCTGCAAGGCAGCAAATCCATGACCATCGCCGACCGTACGCTGCATTACGACCCGGCGACCTACTTTGTCATGTCCATCGATCTGCCGGCCGTCGGCCAGGTTCACCCCTCTCCCGCTGGCGAGCCGTACCTGGCAGTGAGTCTGACGCTTGATCCGGTTGTCTTGACGACGCTGCTGGCCGACCTGCCCAAACCTCTCGGCCAACACGAGCAGGACGCCGGTTTTTCGGTGGCGGCTGTCACCCCGCCCTTGATGGATGCCTGGGTGCGGATGCTGCGTCTGATGGGCCAGCCTGAAGAGATCGCGGCACTGGCGCCGGTCTATGAGCGGGAGATTCTGTACCGTGTCCTGCAAGGCCCCCATGGCTGGATGCTGCGGGACATCGCTGCCCCCGACAGCGCCATGGCGCGCGTCAACCTGGCCATTGCGCACATACGGCAGGACTTTGCCGAACCGATCCGGGTAGACGACCTGGCCCGGCTTGCGTCAATGAGCGTGTCCGCCTTCCACCGACACTTCAAAGCCGTTACGGCGCTGAGTCCATTGCAGTATCAAAAGCGGGTTCGTCTGCTACAGGCCCGGACGCTGATGGTGGCGAGTACCAGGAATGTCACCCAGGCGGCGTTCGAAGTGGGGTATGAAAGCGCTACACAGTTCAGCCGTGACTACGCACGGGTGTTCGGGTTGCCACCCTCGCGGGACGCGGCGCGGATACTTGGGGAAACCCGAAACGGTTGAACCCCGCTCAATCAGTCCTCGGTGACAGCACTTGCTTCGGGGGTCGCTTCAGCCGCCATTTTCAGGCGATCCGCCTTGCTGATGTACTTCGGTTTGTTGCTCTTGGGTGCCAGTTTGGCGTTGGCCTTTCTGGATTTTTCCTTGAAGAGCTGTTGCAGTTTTTTCTGACGGTTCATGGTGATTTGGCCTGCTTGAAAGTTGTTGGATGATATCAGCTTCAATCCGTTACTGATCCCAGAGTACCCCTCACGCGCAATCGAGCCTGTCACGCAGAAACTCGATGAAACGTTGCGTCTTGGCCGGGAGCAGTCGCGTCTCTGTCAATGCGTAGACCGAAACCGGTGGTGCCTGCCATTGCGCCAGCACTCTGCGCAATGTTCCGCTCGCCACATCCTGGACGGCGATACCCTCCGGTAACAGCGCGATCCCCAGATCCAGAGACGCCATGCGCCGGAGCATGCCCACACTGTTGAGTTCAAAACGTCCTCCGACCTCCACCTGTTCGCTCCCGGTTTCACTGATGAGTGTCCAGTGGTCAGAACCGGAGCCACGCATTCTGAGGCATTCATGATTGATGAGTTGGGCAGGTTGCTCCGGTTCCCCGAACAGTTCGAGATACCGGGGCGATGCGTAAAAAGCACGCTTCATACTCGCCAACTTGCGGGCAATCAGGTTTGAGTTCGGCGGTTCGCCCATCCGAATGACGATGTCGACCGGGTCGCTGACCAGATCCACCTGCCGTGGTGTGAGTTCAAGATCGAAGCGGATACCCGGATACTCACGGGCAAACTCGGCAATCAGCGGCGCCAGATAGATAGTGGCGAAGTCCACCGGCATCGAAACCCGCAGCAAACCACTGGGCCGGGCAAGCATTTCGCCCAATTGCTCATGGGCCAGTCTCGCCTCTTCCACGATCCGCTTGCAGCGCTCGAAATAAAGTTGCCCGGCCTCCGTCAACTCGATCCGGCGTGTCGTGCGGTGCAACAGACGCAAGCCGATGGCCTTCTCCAGGCCACTGATGCGCCGGGAAAGCGTTGAGTTGGGCATGCCCAGCGACTCCGCCGCCCCACGAAAGCCGCGCATTTTCACAACTTCCACAAACAACGCCATGTCGTTCAGGTATTCCAAAAAGATTGCTCCATCAGTGGATCAGTAATTTCAATTTTGACGGATTTATCCCGAATTTGAATTGACTGATGATAGCTCCATCACTACTGAGGAGCACCGCGATGAACCCACTTTTTTCTGAAATCCAGGTCGGCCGTCACACCCTCTCCAACCGTATCGTCATGGCACCCATGACGCGTTCGCGCGCCGATGATGACGGTGTACCGACGGATCTGGTCGCGACTTACTACGGTCAGCGCGCCAGTGCCGGGCTGATCATTTCCGAAGGCGTGTTTCCCGTTGCTCTCGGCAAGGGCTACGTCCGAACGCCGGGTATCGCAACTGCCGAACAGATGGCGGCCTGGAAGCAGGTCACGGACGCCGTGCATGCCCGTGGCGGTCGCATCTTCATGCAACTGATGCACTGCGGACGGGTTTCCCACCCTTCATTGCTCGCCAATGGCGCTCAGCCGCAGGCACCTTCTGCCATCAAGGTAGAGGGGCAGACCTACACCGCCAACGGTTTGCAGGATTTCGTCGTCCCGCACGCCTTGACCATCGTCGAAATCGCTGCCGTCGTCGAAGGCTATCGCCAGGCTGCACGCCGCGCGATCGAGGCGGGTTTCGATGGTGTCGAGTTGCATGCGGCATCCGGTTATCTGCCGGAGCAATTCTTGTCCACTGGCAGTAACCAGCGAGATGACGAATATGGCGGCCCGGTTGAAAACCGCGTCCGCTTCGTGCTGGAAGTGCTCGCCGCCATGGCGGATGAGATTGGCGGTGACCGCGTCGGCATCAAGATTTCGCCCGAAATGAACTTCAACGACATCGTCGATGCCAACCCGCAGGAAACCTACACGCACCTGGTCGAACAACTGCGCGCTTTCAATCTCGCTTACCTGCATGTCGCGCTGTTCGGCGCCACGTTCGACTACCACGCAGCGCTGCGACCTCTCTTTACCGGGCGCTACCTGATCGGCAGCGCTCTCGACAAAAATACCGCCGAATCCCTGATTTCCAGTGGCCAGGCCGATGCGGTGGTGTTTGGCAGTGCGTTTATCGCTAACCCTGACTTGCCCGAGCGTTTGCGCAGTGGTGCCGAGCTGAATACTGCGGACAAAAACACCTTTTACGCCCCGGGCCCAGAAGGCTACATCGACTACCCGACCCTGTCCGCAGAGGCTTGAGGAACGCAGCCATGCTCACCACCGCACGTTTGCAGCGCATGAACCACGGCAGCCGATTCAGGGCGTTCACCCTGCGAGGCGATCGGCATGCGAAACCGATCGACCCGTTTTTGGGCGTCGATCACGCCTGGATCAGCGGACCGACGTTTCCGGCCCACCCTCATGCAGGGTTCTCGGCGGTGTCTTACCTGTTTATGGATTCGCAAACCGGTATCGATAACCAGGACTCACTGGGCAATCGCAACCTGATCCAGCCCGGAGGTCTGCACTGGACGGCGGCGGGCAATGGCGTCGTGCACGAAGAAGTTCCGGCCGAGCCCGGCAAGACCGTTCACATGCTGCAGATTTTTATCAATCTGCCGGAGGACAAACAGTCGCAAGCACCGTTTGCCTTCAGCGTTGAATCTCAGGAGGTGCCGGTCGTTCATTCGCCGGGCGTGAAGGTTCGAGTACCTCTGGGCAGCTTCCGAAACGTTGTGTCTCCTCTGTCGCTGCCAACCGACGTGCGACTGCTGGACATATCCCTGGAGGCCGGGCGCGAACTGAGCGTCTCGATTCCCGAAGGTCATGTGGCGTTCGTCATGCCTATAGATGGCGAAGTGTCTGTCGACGGCCACCCCTTCGATCTGTCCGATCCGAAAGTACCGGTCAATCTCCCGCAAGGGGCGGATCGTAGAGTCACCTTGAGTGCGCCGACCGGCAACGCCAAGGCCGTCGTTTTCTCAGGCACGCCCTTGAACCAGCCGGTGCATTGGCAGGGCCCGATGGCGCTCGCTTCTTCAGAAGCCCTGACCGCCGCCGTGGCCCGCTATCAACGGGGTGATTTTGGAAATCTGAATCTTCGCTGACTCCACCACCGGGGGCATTCCTCCCATTTCAAATGCCAGGAGAACCACCATGACGTACGAAAACTTCAGTGCCGACAATGCTGCCCTTCTGCTGATCGATCACCAGGTCGGGACCATGGGCTGGGCCAAATCGATGGCTTTCGAAGAACTCAAACGCAACGCCCTGATGCTCGCCAAGGCCGCGCGCATTCTGAAAATGCCCGTCGTGTTGACCTCCAGCATGGAAGAGCACGCACAAGGTCCGCTCCTGAGTGAGCTTGAGCAGATCCTGCCGGCTGAGTTTGCGAGCCGCATCAAACGCCTTGGCATCGTCAACGCCATGGACGACGAACACTTCGCCGCCGCAGTGAAGGCGACCGGTCGCCGTAAACTGATCATCGCCGGCGTCACCAACGACGTCTGCACCGTTTACCCGGCGCTCTCGCTGGTGCGTGATGGTTACGAAGTCCAGGTCGTCGCCGATGCCGGTGCGTCACCAACCAAAGCAGCCGATGACATCGCATTGCGCCGCATGGACAAGGCTGGTGTCACGCTGACCAGCACCAACCAGTTGATTGCCGAACTGGCCGGTAGCTGGGCGACGCCTCAGGGCGGTGAATTGGTGCAGGTTTTGATGGAGTCTTTCGGTAGCTGATCGCGCTGGAATCATTGCCCGGTGTGGCGCTGGCAGGCGCAGCACCGGGCAAACCTGACTTCGGACAGGATCGCCCTCATTAGCATCTCCGAGAGTTTCACCCCAGCACGTCAGTGATCCAGCGCACCTGCTGCTTCAGATCCTGCACCTTTTGCTCGCATACCCCATGCCGAGCCCGAGCGAAGTGGCTCAGCGTCTGCTGCTTGTGCCGCAACCGATGCTGCCACTTGCTGACAAACGCAGGACTGCGCGTCTGCAACTGCAGCGGCCCGAAGTACAGTTCTTCGGCGGTATAAGTCACCGGCTCGCCTCGCTCGGCTACGATGATTTCGTAGTCGAAGCGGTTTTCGTGCAGCACGTCTTCGCAGAGGATTCGATAGCCGTTGTCCATCAGCCATTGGCGCAGCGGTTGTTCGCCGCCGTTGGGTTGCAGGATCAGACGTTCGCGGCCGCTCAGGCGCGCCTTGCCGCCTTCGAGAATGTCGCGGATGGTCTCGCCACCCATGCCGCACACGGTAATTGCCGTGATCCCGTCCGCCGGCTCGACGGCCATCAAGCCATTGGCCAGGCGCACAGTGACCTGCTGCTCAAGATCGTTTTCGCGCACGGTGCGTTGTGCCGAACGGAACGGCGTCTCGGCCATCTCGCCCGCCACCGCCGCCGCGATCGCGCCACGGCGCATCAGGGCCACCGGCAGGTAACCGTGATCCGAGCCGATATCGGCCAACCGCGCACCGGCGGGCACATGCGCCGCCACCCGCTCCAGGCGCATGGACAATGTCTGTTCGTTCAACCGCAACCCCTTTCACTCTGAACGCCCGGCACTGGTGACCGGATCGGGGCGCGATTCTGGGGGGCAACGGCGGGGATTTCAAATGCGCGTGGTCGGATTCGTCGCTAAGGCACCGGTCAACTCGTTTTACGCGTCAACCACGCGCCCCAGAACAGGCTGCTGAAAAACCGGGTGGCCTCGCCGAATCCGGCCCCATGCAACAGCTTTTGAACCGCCGCCTCGGAATGGGGAGGATCGGCGCCCTGGAGGATTTTCCCCAGTTTGGCCTTCACCTCATCGGCGCTGGCACCGTTCTGGCGCCAGCGCTGCGCCCACGCTTCCAGCAGCAACGGCTGGCTGGCATACGCGTAGTGATTGCCGGCCACGATCAGCGGAGCTCCCGGTTTCAAACGCGCCCGAATGGATTGCAGAAGCGCTCGTTTGGCCTCATCGCCTTCCAGATGATGCAGAACGCCGATCACCGTTGCGGCGTCGTAAGACTCATCGGCAGGCAAGTCATCGACCGGCCCGAGATGCAGATCCGTTCGCTCAAGCAAGTCATGCGACCGCAACTGCTCGGTCGCCGCCGCCAGCATCGGCTCTGAAGGGTCAACCGCCATGAAACGCCAGCCTGGCTCCAGACGCCCCATCGCGATGATTTCCTGGGCTGTCCCGCCTGCGCCAACCGCCAGAATCCGCGCCAAACCTGCGTTACCGAGACTGGCGGCCAGCATGCACGCGGCTAGGTCATGGCAAGCGTCATAGCCCGCCAGCGCAATGCGGCTTTGCTTGCCATATTCATTGGCGCGGGAGGTGTCGAATTTCTCAGTAGATGAAGTGTTCAAGGGCGTTTCTCCGTGTCCTTGAATCACCCTACGTCACGAAGATTGATAATAGAAATTCATTGATTTTATGCGGTGCATTCCTGTCAGGAATGCGGCAGGTGCCGATGCCTAGACCAACACCGCCAACCAAGCCGACAGCAACAACAAAAACGCCAGCCCGGCATTCATGCGCCGCAATGCCCGTGGCGAGCCAAAGAACCGCGCACTGCCCACGCCCAGCAGCGCCCACGCCGTCATGCACGGCAGGCAGACCATTAGAAAAACCGCCGACAACAGCAGCATCCGCGCGCTGTCGTCACCGTTGCCGCCAAACACACTCACCACCGCCACGGCCATCATCCAGACCTTGGGGTTGATCAATTGCAGGCCGGCGGCGCCGAATACGTTGAAGCCGTCATCATTCGACGTCGAGGACTCCAACGATGGCGGTGTGCTGCGAAAGATCTGCCACGCCAGCCAGCTCAACCACAACACCCCGACCCAGGCCATCGCCTGCTGCACGCGGGGATAGCGCAGCAAGGTTTCCCCCACGCCGAGCCCGACCACCAGCACCACCAGCGCCGCCGACACACACGCGCCGAAGATGATCGGCACGGTGGCCGTCAGACCGCGCCGCGAGCTGTGGCTCATCACCAGAATATTGGTCGGCCCCGGGGTGATCGAGGCGACGAAGGAAAACAGCAGAAAAGGCAGCAACGATTCCATGACAGGACTCCCGGATCAGAACAGGAAGTCATGGTCGCGGTTGTGCGGGTTTCAGTCTGGAAGGTTTGAGCAGCGCTTGCGGTAATCCGCCGGCGTCAGGTGATAGGCACGGCGGAACCAGCGCCCGAGATGGCTCTGATCGGCGAAACCGAGGGCGCTGGCGACGGTGGCGGGTGTTTCGCCCCGCGCCAGCAATTGCCGGGCGCGGGCCAGGCGCAACTGAATCAGGTAGGCATGCGGCGCTAGTCCGAAAGCGGCCTTGAATGCACGGGTCAGACGAAAGCGATCAACCCCGCAGGCCTGGGCTACGTCGTCCAGCCCGATGTCCTCAAAGGCATGAGCATGCAGATAGTCCCGCGCCACTTGGGCTACCCGTGGCAGGCGCGGATCGAATGGCTGGCGCTTGCGCCAGTCGAGGTGCGACGTCAGCGAACCGAGCAAGGTGTCGATGGCGGTCTGGCGCACGATGCGCAAGTCGCCTTGATGCAAGGCGTTGAAGGCCTGATTGATGGCCGTGGACAGGCGCGAATCCTGACTCAGGGTATCGGTGAACCCGAGTTGGCTGTTGTCCGGCGCGTGTTCGAACAACACGCGCAATTCGCGCTCCAGCCAGTGCGGATCGAGATAAAGCATGGAATAGGTGAAGCCCTCCTCCGTCGGCGCGTGCCCGTCGTGGATCTCACCCGGTTCCAGCATGAAAATCTTGCCCGGCGTACTCAGATGCCGCACCCGCCGGCAATGAAACTGCTGCACGCCCTGCTCGGTGACGCCCACCAGAAAGCTGTCATGCCAGTGCGGATCGTAGGCATGGCCCTGGAAATGGGCACGAATCGACTCGATCCCGGTGTCGGCATCCTGGGACAGCTCGATCCAGTTGCGTTTGTCCACGCAAGGCTCCGAAGGCAGTGGTTGTTCGTTGAGGACGTCTACGTTACCGCGACTTTGCCGAGGCGTTTAGAACATTTGTGCACGTGGGCGAAGCAAGTCACCAGGCAAATTAAATGAACCCTGAGTGGCATGCCCCGCCTAAACCAATGACCATCAGGAGGTAGCCCATGCAACTTGAAACCACGTGGATCGTACTGGCCGTCGTTCTTTTGCTCATCGAATTGTGGGCGATCAACAGGGTGCGCAAGAGTGAGGGGAAAGCCAGCAACAAAGGCGTCTGGATCGTATTGATCGTGTTTGTGCCGCTGTTCGGGCTGATCGCCTGGGCGCTGGCCGGGCCCAAGCACGTCACTCAGGCCTGAAGCCCAAGGTCAGCAAGAGCCCCGAACATTCGGGGCTTTTTGTTGGCCGCAGGTTTGTATCCCAGTGTGTACGAACGCCCCCCGGATACATGCCCGTGCATCAGCCCACGAAAACGGAAACAGCGCAGATACGTGGCCAGTCTTTAATGAACGCCAGATACGAAGGGTTCAGCCAGAACCCGGCCCTCGCCGATCATAAGGAGACTTGCCATGAAGCACGCACCACACGCCACCGTCCCCACCGGGAAAAACCGTCGCCGCCTGCTGGGTCTGTCGATTCTTGCCACCGCGCTGTTGCAGTTTGGCGCCTTCGCTCAGGCGCAAACCGCAGCACCCGAGCCGGTCAAGACCGAAGCCGCCAGCGTCAAAGCCGACCTGCCCTTCGGCCCGCTCAAGCATGTGAAGGCTGGCCTGCTGGACGTGGCCTACGCCGAAACCGGCCCGGCCAATGGCCCGGTGGTGATTCTCCTGCACGGCTGGCCCTACGACATTCACAGCTACGACGACGTCGCGCCGCTGCTGGCGGCCAAGGGTTATCGGGTGTTGATGCCGTATGCCCGGGGTTATGGCGACACGCATTTCCTGTCTGAAAAGACCGTGCGCAACGGTCAGCCGGCGGCGCTGGCCAGTGACGTGATCGATTTCATGGATGCCCTGAAAATCAAACAAGCCGTGCTCGGCGGCTACGACTGGGGCGCGCGTTCGGCGGACATCGTTTCGGCGCTGTGGCCGGAGCGGGTCAAGGCGCTGGTGTCGGTCAGCGGTTACCTGATCGGCAATCAGGCCGCCGGCAAGAATCCGCTGCCGCCCAAGGCCGAGCTGCAATGGTGGTATCAGTTCTACTTCGCCACCGACCGTGGTGAGGCCGGTTACACCATGAACACCCATGACTTCGCCAAGCTGATCTGGCAACTGGCGTCACCGAAATGGGCCTTCGACGACGCCACCTTCGACCGCAGCGCCAAGGCATTGCAGAACCCGGATCACGTCGCGATCACTGTGTTCAACTACCGCTGGCGTCTGGGCCTGGTGCAGGGTGAAAGCCAGTACGATGCACTGGAACAGAAACTCGCCACCGCGCCGTCGATCAGCGTGCCGACCATCACTATGGAAGGCGATGCCAACGGCGCGCCGCACCCGGCGCCGGAGGACTACGCCAAACGCTTCACCGGCAAGTACCAGTTCCGCCTGATCAACGGCGGCATCGGTCACAACCTGCCGCAGGAAGACCCGAAAGCCTTCGCTCAGGCGATCATCGACGCCGATCACCTCTGAAGGAGCACGCCAAACGGCTCGTCATTTGACGAGCCGTTTTTCTTTGGAAGGTCGATAACCGAAATAGGCGCTGTAGCACTTGCTGAAATGACTCGGCGACACGAATCCGCACGCCACCAGCACGTCCACCTGGGACAGCTCGGTGTGTTGCAGCAGACGCCGGGCCTCGGTGATGCGCAGTTCCATGTAATAGCGTTGTGGCGTGGTGCCCAGTTGTTCCTTGAACAGCCGCTCCAGCTGACGTCGGGATCGGCCGGCATACACCGCCAGTTGCTCCAGCTCTAGCGGTTCCTCCAGATTGGCATCCATCAGCTTCACCACTTCACGCAACGGCGCGCTGACGCAGATGTTCTCGGTCGGTTTGATCCGCCGATAGCGCGATTCCTCGAACGCCAGAATGTCTTCGATGCCTTCGACCAGCGCCTTGTCGTGCAGGCCCTTGATCCAGTCCAGCGCCATGTGGAATGCACCGGACGGACTGGACGCGGTCAGCCGGTCGCGGTCGATCACGTAGGGTTCGCTGCTGACCTGAGTCGCCTTGGAAATCTCCGCCAGCGCCGGCCGATGCTCCGGGTGAATCGCACAGCGGTAGCCTTCCAGCACCCCTGCCCGGCCCAGGAACCACGCGCCGTTCCACAACCCGGCCAGGATCACGCCGGCCTCGGCGGCCATTTTCAGCAGGTTGATGAACTCGTCGCTCGCCTTCAATTCCGTGCGGTAGCCGCCGCAGATCACCAGCAGATCCAGTTCCTGCAACGCGCTGGTTTCCAGACCCAAGTCCGGGCGAATCACCAGCCCCAGATCGCTGATCACTTCGCCGTCGCTCAAGCCGAAAGTGCGCGTGGAAAACAGACCGGGGCGCAGCAGATTGGCGGTGACAAGGGTGTCCAGCGCCTGGGTGAAGGCCGGCAGGGAAAAATGCTCCAGCAGCACAAACCCGGTGCGGGTCATGCGTCCCGGCCCGCTGGTGGGCTCGTTCAGGTAGCGAAGGTTCTTGCCCTTCATGCCACCGCTGAATTGGCGTCGTTCGATCAAGGTGTGGTCCATCGGTTTCATTGTTGTAGCGCCATGCTAACCGCCGGGGCGGCAAAATACTCGGGAATGAACGCAATTCGCCCCAACCGGTACGCGCGTACCGATCGGGGCGAAAAAGACCTGCGATTAACCGCGATGAATCAGGACGCGTCGATCCAGATGGTTTTCAGCTCGGTGTACTGGTCATGGGCCCAGATCGACTTGTCACGCCCACCGAAACCCGACTCCTTGTAGCCGCCGAAAGGCGTTGAAGCATCGCCCTCACCGAAGCAGTTCACGGTGACGATGCCGGCGCGGATCCCACGCGAGAGTTTCAGCGCATGGCGCAGGCTGCCGGTGTACGCCGACGCGGCCAGACCGTAAGCCGTGTCGTTGGCCAGGCTGATCGCTTCGTCGACGGAAGTGAACGTGGTCACGCTCAGCACTGGGCCGAAGATTTCTTCCTGGAAAAGACGACTGTCACGGCTGACGCCATCGACGATGGTCGGCTCGACGAAGATGTTGTCGGCCGTGTTGCCCCCCGCCAGCACCGAAAGATTCTCGTCCCGGGCATGGTCGAGGTACGAACGGACCTTCTCGAAATGCGCCTTGCTGATCATCGAGCCCAGACGGTTTTCCGGGTCCAGTGGATCGCCCATTTTCCAGTCGGCCAGATGCACCTGCACGCGCTGGAGCAATTCGTCCTTGATGTCCGAATGCACGATCAGCCGCGATGAGGCCGAGCAGTTTTCGCCCATGTTCCAGAACGCGCCGTTGACCACGTGCTGGGCGACCAGATCGACGTCTTCGACATCGTTCATCACCACCGCCGGGTTCTTGCCGCCGCACTCCAGCACGATGCGTTTCAGGTTGGATTCGCTGGAATACTTGAGGAACAACCGCCCGGTATCGGTCGAACCGGTGAAGCTGACCATGGCGACGTCGGGGTGACGGCCCAGCGGCTCGCCCGCCTCCTTGCCGCCGCCGGGCACCACGTTGAACACACCGGCCGGAATCCCCGCCTGATGCGCCAGCTCGGCCACACGCAGGGTGCTCAGGGTGGTTTCCTTGGCCGGTTTGACCACAATCGAGCAGCCAGCGGCCAGCGACGGGCCGATCTTCCACGCGAGCATCAGCAGCGGGAAATTCCACGGCAACACCAGACCGACCACGCCGATCGGTTCGCGCACGACCATGGTCACCGCGCCGCTACCGGTCGGTGCGGTCGAGTCGTAGATCTTGTCGATCAGCTCAGCGTGCCAGCGCAGGGTATGAATCGTTTCGGGCACGTCGATGTTCTGGCATTCGCGGATCGGTTTGCCGCTGTCCAGGCTTTCCAGCACCGCCAGTTCATGAGAGTGGTCGTCCAGCAACTGGGCGAATCGCAGCAACACCGACTTGCGTGCCGACGGTGCCAGCCCCTGCCAGCGTCCATCCTCGAACGCCTCCTTGGCGGCGGCGACAGCGACGTCCACGTCCTGGGCACCGCACGCAGCAATCTCGGTCAACACCGCTTCAGTGGCCGGGTTGGTCGTGGTGAACGTCTTGCCGGACAGCGCGCTGCGAAACTCGCCGTTGATGAACGCCTGATTGCGAAACTCAAGCTTCGCCGCCAGTTCGCGGTATTGCGCTTGACTCAGAAGATCGGCCATTTCAAACCTCCGCGACGATGCGCGCCACATTCTGTTTGAGGGTTTTGATCACGCTTTCCAGCACTTCCTTCTCGGACGCTTCCAGCGGCTGCATCGGCTTGCGCACACCGCCGGCCCGCAGGCCGACCAGTTCGCTGCCGTGCTTGATCGACTGGACGAACTTGCCGCTTTCCAGCACGTCCATCAGCGGCAACAGCGCCGACATGATCCGCCGGCCCTTGTCGAAGTTCTTCTCCAGAACGCAGGCTTCGTACAGCGCAATGTGCTCGGCCGGAATGAAGTTCGAACCGGCGCAGACCCAGCTGCGCGCGCCCCAGGCGAAGAACTCAAGAGCCATGTCATCCCAGCCGCAGGACAGTTGAATCGAAGGATGTGAATGCGCCAGACGATGCAACTGGGCGGTGTCGCCGGAGCTTTCCTTGATCGCGACGATGTTCTTGCAACCGGCAATCGCCTCGAAGAATTCAGGCCCCATCGCCACGCCCATCCGCGCCGGATAGTTGTAGAGCATGATCGGCAGGCCGGCGGCCTTGTCCACGGCCAGCACGTGCGCGGCGATTTCCTTTTGCGTCGGCAAGGCATAGGGCGGCGAGCCCACCAGAATCGCGTCGGCCTCAATCGACTTGGCGTGCTCGGCGAAGGCCACCGCATCTTCGGTGCGGATCCCGCCCGTGCCGATTACCAGCGGGATGCGGCCGTTGATCACTTCCTTCGCGCGCTCGGCCACTTTCAGCCGCTCGGCGGTTGTATGGGCGTAGTACTCGCCGGTCGAACCACCGATGACGATGCCGTGAACCCGTGACTCGATCAGGTACTCGACCACTTCGGCAAACGCCGAATAATCGATCTGGCCATCGGCGGACAAAGGCGTAATGGCTGGGGTAAAGATGCCGTCAAAGTTCATAGGGTTTTCTCCAGTGATTGCAGTGTTTAATTCGTTGGCCCGACACCGTTAAGGCCCGGGCAAGGTTCAGTTCAGCGAGGCAGCCTGTTGCAGGTTGAGCGATCGGGTTTCCGGCGCGAGCACCCACGACAGCACCAGGCCGACCAACGTGACGGCCGCCGCGATGTACATGGTCTGGGCGATGCCCAACGTGCTCAGGGAAACCGGTACCAGATAAGTCCCCGCCGCCGCGCCGATGCGCGACAGTGACGTGCCGACACCGACCGCGAAGGCGCGGATTTCCGTGGGAAACAGTTCATTGGGGTACACCAGCGTCAGCACCTGGGCGCCGCCGATGAACAAGGCGTAAACGGCAAAGAACGCGAGCACCAGCGCATTGGGCCCGGCGTGACCGACGGCCAGCCCGAGCAGCGCAAGGCCCGAGCAGAGAAAGCTGTAGATCAGCAGATTGCGTCGGCCGACGCGGTTGATGATTCGGGTCGAAATCACGCAGCCGATGACAAAGAACAAGGTAATCGCCACCGATCCCAGGGACGACCAGTCGCCCTGCAGATTCAGCGCGGCCAGCACCTTCGGCGCAAAGGCATACACGGCAAACAGCGGCACCACCGAGCAGGTCCAGAACACTACGACAAACAGCATGCGTTTGCCGTAGCCGGAGTGCAGCAGGTTGAAGATCGTCAGCTTCTCGCCCACCCGGTGTTCAGGAAGATTGGCCAAGGAAAAGTCGTTGCCGTAGACCTGTTTGATGATCGCCTCGGCTTCGGCGGCGCGGCCCTTGCTCAGCAGCCAGCGCGGCGATTCGGGGGTGCCGATGCGCACCAGAAACAGCATCGCGCCGATGATCGCCGCGCTGGCCAGCACCAGCCGCCAGGCATCTGAGCCCCACAGCTTGAACATCAGCTCGCCCACCACATACGCCGTTGCAGCCCCGGCGAACCACATGATTGTCAGCGTCGCCAGACGCGGGCCGCGATATTTGCGCGGCATGAACTCGACCAGCAGCGAGGTCGCCACCGGGTACTCGATGCCGACCGCCACTCCCAGCAGCAGCCGCAGAAAAAACAGCGCCACCGCGGAATCGACCCACAGCTGCGCCAGCGAGGCCACGATGAACAGGGTCGGCCCGACAAACAGCAGACGTTTGCGCCCCAGCACATCGGTCAGCCAGCCGCCGAGAAAACCGCCGAAGAAAATGCCGATCAGCGCCGAGGCGGCGATCATGCCTTCCCAGAAATCGTCCAGCGCCAGAGACCTGGACATGTGCACCAGCGCCACACCGATGATGCTCAGAACATACCCGTCGACTAAGGAGCCACCGGCCGAACGGATCGTCAGCAGACGATGAAAGCCATTGAGCGGTACGTCCTCGATTGATACAGCAACGTTGTTCATTTCTTGTCCTTGTATTCAGTGCATCGCTACTTCAGTTCATCGCGCAGGTCGGGCGATGAGCGTTCAACTTTCGCGGCCGGCGCGGTATTGCCCCCACTTCAGGTTCATGTTCACGCCCAGCGACAGAAACGGTTCGGGCGGGTTGCCCGTCGGCCCCGGGGCCTGCAACAGAAAATCGATCAAGCCGTCGCGCTCCCCGGCCAGCCAGTCGGCCAGCAACTTGCCGGTGACCGTGCCACGGGTGACGCCCAGTCCATTGCAGCCCAGCGCGCCGTAAACGTTCGGCGCCAGTTCGCCGAAGAAGCCGTTGTGGTTCCTCGACATGGCCAGCGCCCCGCCCCAGGTGTATTCGAACTTCACCCCCGGCAGCATCGGGAAGCGCTGATCGAACGAGGCGCGGTGCCGGCGCACGAAGCGCTCGTTGTATTTGCTGTTGCTGCGGCCATCGGGGTTGAAGCTGAAACTGTTGCGGATCAGCAAACGGTTGTCGGGAGTGCGCCGCACCGTGGTGCCGAACGGGTCTGCCGGGATCGCGCCCCAGAACGGTTTGCCACCGAGACGCGCCTGCTCCTCTTCGGTCAGCGGGCGGGTGATGCTGGCGTAGGTGTAGATCGGCAACATGCGGCCCTGCAGAAAACCGAAGCGCATGCCGAACGAGTTGTTGGCCAGGATCAGTTTGTCGGCGGTGATGCTGCCGTGAGCGTGCTTGAGCAAAGTCTTGGCGCCGTACTCCACTTCGAGAATCGGCGTGCGCTCGTAGAGGGTCACGTTGGCCGGCAAACTGTCCGCCAGGCCCTTCACCAGCGCCGACGGCTGAACCAGCACCGCCCCGGGGGTGAACAACGCCTTGCGGTAGAAACGGGTGCCCAGATGCTCGGGCAATTCTTCGGCCTCGATCATCTGATACGGCTGACCGAGCTTGTCGAGACCCCGACGATAAGCTTCCAGCACCGCGATGCCGCGTTCTTCCACGGCTGCCTGATACTTGCCGCAGGCTTTCATCTGGCAATCGATGCCGAACTGATCGACCAGATTACGCAGGATCGACTGCCCCTCCAGGTTCAGCTTCAGACTGATCCGGGCCAGATCGATATCACCGATATAGTCCTCGGCCCCGATGTCGTGGGGCAGATCGATCGCGAAACCGGCATTGCGACCGGACGGCCCCAACCCCACTTCCTGCGCTTCGATCAGCACCACTTCATCGTCGGGGAAGTTCAGCGCGAGCTGGCGTGCCGCCGCCAGCCCGGTGAAGCCGGCACCCACGACGACCCAACGCGCCGAACGGTGGCCGCGATGGCCTGGCTCGGGACTGCGCGGCCGGCTCAGGTGGAACCAGCCACAGCTGTCATCATCGGCGGGCAGCGAACTGACTTTCATAGTGTTGAACCGTTTATTGTTGAAATGACAAATCGAACCCGACACGAAGCAAACGCGCGGAATCGCGTTGAATGAAAACAGCCATCAAAGTTGCGTTACTTGAATCTTTTCAATCGCTCAGAAGTTGGCGGCGAGCGCATATCGCCCGGCATCGGAATCGTTCGCGTAGTAGTAATCCCGGAAGGTCATGGGCGGCAGTCCGAACAGATCCTTGAAGCGTTTATAGAAGTGCGGATAGCTGACAAACCCGGTTGCCAACGCCACATCCGTCAATGAGCGATCACTTTGCACAATCAACTGCCGGGCCCGGGTCAGCCGCAACTCCAGGTAATAGCGGTTGGGAGCGGCATTCAGATATCGCGCGAATCGTCTTTCCAGTTGGCGACGGGAAACACCGACGTGACTGGCGATCTCGTCAATTTCCAGCGGCTCCTCGATGTGTTGTTCCATCAGCGAAAGCGCCATGTTCAACGGCTTTGGAATGGCCGCCGGCCGGACATCTTCGGTGCGCAGCGTTTCCCGGCTTTTCGGCTGGTGCACTCGTCTGATCTCACCCACCAATGACGCATCGCTGCGCGAACCCAGCTCCTGCATCAGCGCCAGCGTCATGTCCAGCGCCGAGCAGGCATTGGCGCACGTCCCGCGACGCTGGCCAAAGGCGAAGTCCCGAGTGCACGCCTTCAATTGCGGGAAATACTCGCCGATCAGTGCGCGACTATCGCCATGGCAGGCGAACTCCTGCCCCTCCAGCAATCCCGCATCCGCCAGGTAGAACGCAGCGTTCCAGCAACCCGCCACGACGCCTTTGGCGCAAGCCACTTTTTTCAGAACCCGACGCAACATCGGGCTGGACGACAGCCGGACCCGCTGACCACCCACAACGATCACCGCATCCTGATTGAACCCTTCCGCCGCCAGCCGTTGCGAGGAAATCGGCACGCCGACATCACTGTCGACCAGACCGCCTTGCAACGAATAAGTCGAAATCCTGTAAACCGTATCGCCGTTGATCAGGTTGCCGGTGGCCAGCGCGTCCATGGCTGTCGAAAGGGTCGTCAGCGAGAAGTGATCGAGCAGAATGAACGCCACCCGCACGACGCGTTCATGCCCGACCAGATCCGTGGTCTGGCGAAACCCGATGTTCTGCAGTTTCAATGTGCTTTGGAAAGTGTCCATGCTGCGCCACCCGATACCGTCACTTGACAAGGAACAACCCGCTTACTTGGCCGCCGCCCGCGCATCATTCAGCCAACCGTCATAACTTTGCTGGTGGGCCTTGATCCACTCGGCGGCGTGGCGCTTGATGTCGGCCAGGGACTTCTCGCCCTGCTGCATCTTCAGGTTCTGCGCGCTTTCGTCGGCGGTGCTGATGCTGACTTCGGAGAGGAACTTGCGGGCCACCGGGTTCTTCTCGGCGAACTCCTTGTTCATGACAACGTTGACCGTGTCCACCGGGAAGCCGAGGTTCTTGCCTTCGTAGAAGGTGTCCTTGCTTTCCTTGCCGTCAGGCAGATCGGTGTACGGCACCGGCAGCCAGACCACATCGCGCCCTTCGACCAGCACGCTGGAAATCCACTGCGGCACCCAGGTGAAGAACAGCACCGGTTTGCCTTGCTGGTAGCGGGCGATGGTGTCGGCCATGAGCGCGAAGTACGAACCGCGGTTGTCGACGACTGTCGGCTCCAGGCCGTAGGCCTTCATGTGGTGTTCGACCATGACTTCGCAGCCCCAGCCCGGGTTGCAACCGGTCAGGTCGGCCTTGCCGTCACCGTTGCTGTCGAACAGTTTGGCGATCTCCGGCTTCTTCAAATCCGACAGATCCTTGATGTGGTAAGCGTCTGCGGTTTTCTTGTCGATCAGGTAACCCTGCAGCACGCCCTTCATGATCTGCCCGACCTTGACCATCACATCATCGCCGCCAGCCTTTTCATAAAACGCTTCGTGCAGGTGCTCCCACTCATGCACGGTGAAATCCGCGTCGCCGTAGGACAGCGCCAGGAACATCGCCGGGTAATCCGTCTCTTTGGGCTGCTTGACGTCGTAGCCCAGTTCCTTGAGCCCGGCCACGACCACTTCACCGCGAAAGCGCTCTTCGGCGATGGTCGGGAAAATCGGCGTGATCGACACACCGGCGCCGGGCTTGTTCGCGTCCGCCGCGAACGCTGCCGAGCACAGGATCGTGCCCATGACTGAAGCCACCACACCCGCTACGACGCTTTTCTTGAGATTTGCCAGTTTCATGTTTCACCACGCTTTGGAGTTTTAATCGGTGAGCAGAAAGGTTCAGTTAATGACCGCACGAGCAACGTTCTTCTTTTTCTTCAACTTCATGACCAGGCCGACCGGCCCGCTCTCATACCAGCGCTGTCCGGTGGCCAGATCGCTGCTGCGTTCACCCATGGCCTGGGTCAGGCGATCGAGGAACACCGCCAGCAACACCAGCCCTGCTCCGCCGACACTGGCCAGGCCCATGTCGAGGCGACCGATGCCGCTGAGCACCATCAGCCCCAGCCCGCCGACTGAAATCATCGAGGCGACCACCACCATCGACAGCGACAGCATCAAGGTCTGGTTCAGCCCGGCCATCATGGTTGGTGCGGCCAGCGGTAATTGAACCTTCATCAGCATCTGCATCGGTGTGCAGCCAAAGGCCCGCGCCGCTTCGACTTTGTCCGCCGGCACCTGACGAATGCCGAGGTTGGTCAGCCGCACCAGCGGCGCAACGGAGAAGATGATCGTGACAATCACACCGGGCACGTTGCCGATGCCGAACAGCATCACCACCGGCACCAGGTAAACGAACGCCGGCAGGGTCTGCATGGCGTCGAGCACCGGGCGGATAACCATTTCCGTGCGGTCGCTGCGGGCACACAGAATGCCCAGCGGAATCCCGATCACCGCGCAGAACAACAGCGAGGTCAGCACCAGCGCCAGGGTGACCATCGCGTCGTTCCACACGCCGATCAGCCCGAGCCCGGTCAAGGTAGCCACGCTGAAGATCGCGATGCGTTTGCCGCCGATCTGCCAGCTGATCAGCCCGGCGATGATGATGAACACCGTCGGCGGCAGCGAGAGCAGCCCCCACTGGACGCCGTCGAGCACCTGATCGACCGGCCAGCGAATCGAGCGGAAGACATCCCGAAAGTTATGCACCAGGTATTTAAGGGCGGTTTCAACCCACGACCCCAGCGGAATATTCAAACTCTGGAAGGGATCCAGAAAGTTAAAATCGGACATAACGCTACCTCGCACTTGCGTACTGCGTGATCATTCTTGTTAAACAGACGTTCTGTTAAATAGACGCTCAGCTATTACCCAGGCAACTTAAAAGATGCCCTTGCGAGATCGACCCTTTATAAAGTCCAACTTCATCAACTACCGGCATTGGCGTAGATGAAGCCGCAACAAGATGAAAGATCTCGCGCAAGGAAGCGTCAGCCTTTATCGGAGTTTGGCGACCCGGTTCATAAACAATGTCCGAATCGGTTTGGGCGATATCGCCGGCGCGCAATATCCGGCTGGTGTCGAAACCGTTGAAAAAGTCCCGGACATATTTGTTCACCGGGTTGCACAGCAGCTCACGGGGCGTGCCGATCTGCACCACGCGCCCGCCTTCCATGATCGCGATGCGGTGACCGATGCGAACGGCTTCTTCAATGTCGTGGGAGATGAAAATGATGGTGCGATCCTGCTCGGCCTGAAGCTTGATCAGTTCGCCCTGCATTTCGCTGCGAATCATCGGATCAAGCGCGGAGAACGCTTCGTCCATCAGCAGGATGGCCGGGTCGTTGGCCAGCGCCCGGGCCAGGCCGACCCGCTGTTGCATGCCGCCAGAGAGCTGATGAGGAAAGCACATTTCCTGCCCGGAAAGCCCGACTTGCTCAAGGGCGCCCATGGCCCGGCAGTAGCGTTCCTTTTCGCTGACGCCGCTGATTTCCAGGCCGAAGCTGACGTTGTCGATGACGCTCATGTGTGGCATCAGGGCAAACGACTGGAACACCATGCCCATGTCTTTGCGGCGCACCTGCAACAGGTCCTTGTCGCCCAGGCCGGTGATTTCCCGGCCATTGAGAAAGATGCTGCCGGAGGTCGGTTCGATCAGGCGATTGAACAGTCGGACCATGGTCGATTTGCCGGAACCGGACAAACCCATGATGACAAAGATCTCGCCGCGTTTGACCGAGAAGTTGGCATCGAATACACCGATGGCCTGGCCGGTCTTTTTGAAAACTTCCGCTTTCGATGCGCCTTCTTCGATCAACTTCATGGCCAGTGCTGGCTGAGTACCGAAGACTTTATAAACATTCTTTACGCAAATTATTTCGTCGGAGCGAGTCATACCTTGCCTCCATCGCGTAGTGCATATTCGGGTTCAAACAATATGCAATCGAGCGAAACTGGTTTTGAGCGGCAGCGGTAATAGTTATATGTCGTCACGACGGGTTTCCTTTTATTATTTTTGGGACCCCAGGAACGAGGGACGTTTCAAATTTATTAGCATCCCCCTGCTTAATCCAACGACATTTACAGGGACATGTTGATAACGTCGGGTTATCGATTCCGCCGCTCTCCCCCGTTTGAAGCAGGCATCGCCTGCCAGCGACCGCGACTATCCTTGCTGCGACGCCGGCGTATCCCTGCGCGCAGGCTTGGGCTACCCTCGTCGCGCTTCGCCCGGGAGCCGTATCGTGAGGAGGCCGTACAGATGACCAAGCATGTCGACCCAGACACCATCTTGCTGAAGATGCCGTCCTTGAGGGCCGTAAAGGCATTTGTCGCGGCCGCGAAGTACCAGAGCTTCACCCGTGCCGCCGAAGCATTGTGCGTTTCCCAGGCCGCGATCAGCCGGCAGATCCGCGAGCTGGAAAGCTACCTCGGGGCGCAGTTGTTCACCCGCGTCGGGCGCGCTGTCGAGCTCACGTCGGCGGGCGCGCTGTTCTTCGATGCCGCGCAGCTGTCGTTCGTCAACATCGCTCAGGCCGCCGAGCGCATTCGCAGCAGTCAGTCGGTCAAGAAGGTGCTGACCATCTGTTGCTCCCCGGCGTTCTCTGCGCTGTGGCTGTCGAATCACCTGCCCGAGTTTTTCGCCCAGAGCGAAGGCATCGAGCTGAACCTGATCACCACCCAGAACTTCCTGACCATGGAACCGGGCGTGCAGCCCGACGTGTTCATCACCAAGATTTCGCGCATCCGCGAAGGCTATCGCAGCTACCCGCTGTGCCATGACCTGATCTACCCGGTGTGCACGCCGCAGTATCTGGAGCAGCACCCGGAAATCGCCACCATCGAAGGCGTGCGCGATTCCGCCCTGCTCAACCTCAGCCCTTACGGTCGCTCGCAAGTCGCCGAGCATGTCGACTGGGGCGTGTGGCTGGCGTTTCAGTCCATCGACATCGACGACCGCCCGGCGACCAGTCCGCAGATTTTCAACGCCAACGACTACAACCTGCTGATCAGCATGGTGTTGACCCATCAGGGCATCGCGCTGGGCTGGAATCATCTGGTCGCACCGCTGGTGCAACAGGGATTGCTGGTGCGTCCGATCGAGCAGGAAGTCCAGCTACGCAACAGCTGGCACTACCTGAGCTGCCGCGAAAACGCCGACAACGAAGACGCGCTACGACGGTTTCGCGAATGGATCCTGTCGAAGTTTCCCCGCCGCTAGCCATCGATTTGGTTATCAATTGCCCGACGAAAATGTCGTTGGAGCCGCACATCCTTCCTGACTCATTGTGGAGCGGCGCCGGCCGGGATCTGGCCGGTTCCCCTCACAGGAAGGAATTGTTGAATGTCACTCTACGAATTCTGCCGCGACTTTGACTTCATCCAGGCCCCGGCCAAGACCCGGGAGATTTTGCAAAACAGCCTGCTGGATATCGTCGGCGTCATGGCCGGTGCTGCGTCCAATGACACCAGTGTGGCGCTGCGCCGTTTTGCTGTTTCGCACTATCCCACCGGCGAATACGGCAGTCGTCTGCTATTCGACGGTCAGCGTGTAAGCCTGTTGGGCGCGGGTTGGGCTGGCGGCTTTTCTGCCGACAGCCTCGATGCCCACGAAGGGCACTTCCGATCCAAGGGGCACGCCGGCGCGACCGTGGTGCCGGCCCTGCTCGCCCTCGCCGATGCGCTGCATCACCAAGGCAAGGAAGTCAGCGGACATGAGCTGTTGAGCGCGTTGTGCATCGGTTATGAAACCGGACTGCGTGCCGGAACCGCCCTGATGGCGACCTCCCCGACCTACCATGCTTCCGGCGGTTTTTCGGCGATTGGCGTGGTCTGCGCCGGCGCCCGGCTGCTGGGTTTTGACGAACCGACCTTTCGCCATGCGCTCGGCATCGCCGAATACTTCAGCGCCCGTTGCCCGATGATGCGCCTGATCGCGTTTCCGACCATGTTGCGCGACGCCCACGGCAGCGGCGCCTTTGTCGGTTTGAATGCGCTGCTGATGGCAAAGGAAGGCGTAACCGGCGCGCCAGCGGAAACCGTCGAGGACGCCTCGGTCGCCGAGCACTGGCTCGACCTCGGTCAGCGCTGGGAAATCGACAGCCAGTATTTCAAACCCTGGCCGGTGTGCCGCTGGGCGCAACCGGCGCTGACCGCGATGCTGCAACTGCAACAGGATCATCCTGCGCTCAACGCTGAGGTGATCGAGACCATCCGCGTCGAGACCTTCTACGAATCGATGTGCCTGCAAGGTCACACCCCGGCGGATGCCGATCAGGCGCAATACGCCCTGGCCTTTCCGCTGGCGGCGCTGATCGTCAGGGGCAAACTCGGACCGGACGAAGTCACCGGCGAATCGATCCACGCGGCCGACATCCGAGCCTTGAGCGCACGCATCGAGATCGTCGAAGCCGCCGATATTTCCGCGCGATTCCCCAATGAAATCCTTTCGCGCGTCACCGTCACCCTGAAAAACGGCAACGTGCTTGTCAGCCCGATCACCGCCGCACGCGGCGATCCCGAAACGGCCCTGAGCCGCGAAGAACTGGAGCAGAAATTCGACCTGTTCGCCTCAAGCCTCGGCAGCGAACGCAGCCTCGCGGTGAAACAGGCGATTCGCAATCTGGACCAGTCTGCGTCGGCCATCGCCACGCTTGAGCCGATCTTCGAACGCCCTCACCCATAACCGCAACGCATCGATTGCCCGCAGGAAATGTCGTTTGTGACGGCTTTCCCGGCACAGATAGGCTGGACCTGTTCCGGCCCTACGCGCATGACGAGGAAAACAATGAACAATAAAGACACCGTGTTTGACCTGATCGCCCAGCGCAAACCCTGGCACTCGCTGCCGGGCGTCCTCTACAAGGATGAAAACGTCTATCGCCAGGATCTCGAGCAGATCTGGCACAAGGACTGGATTTTCGCCGGGCACACCTTCGAAATTTCCAAACCCGGCCAGTACTTCACCCTGCAGATCGGTGATTACCCGGTCGCCGTGGTGCGCGGCAAGGATGGCGAGGTCCGGGCATTTCACAACGCCTGCCGCCATCGCGGCGCGAAGATCTGCGAACACGAGCACGGCAAGGTCGCGAAGATGGTCTGCCCCTATCACAAGTGGACCTACGAGCTGGACGGCAACCTGCTGTACGCCGGCAACATGGGCCAGGATTTCGACAAGGCCCAGTACAACCTGAAGTCCGTGCATTGCGAGATCGTGCACAGCTACATCTATGTCTGCGTCGCCACCAAGGCGCCGGACTTCGAAGGCTTTCGCAAGGCCGTCAGCCCGTTCATCGCTCCGCACTATCTGGACAACTGCAAAGTGGCGTTCGAATCGACCATCATCGAGCAAGGCAACTGGAAGCTGGTGTTCGAGAACAACCGCGAGTGCTACCACTGCGACGGCTCCCACCCGGAACTGCTGAAATCCTTCGTCGACAACCTGTCGGTGGGCGGCCTCAGCGGCGAAGACGACCCACAGTTGTCGGCCTACTGGAACACCTGCGAGCAGGCCGGTTTGCCGAGCCGTCTTGTGATGGACATCAATGGTCAGTACCGCATGACCCGCATACCGCTGTCGTCCGGGGCGGTCAGCTACACCATGGACGGCAAGCCTGCGGTGAATGGGCGGCTGGACAAAACCGCCGAGCCGGACATCGGCGCCCTGCTGTACTTCCACTACCCGTCCACCTGGAACCACTTCCTCGGCGACCATGCCCTGAGCTTCCGGGTTCTGCCGATCAGCGCCACGCAAACCATGGTCACCACCAAATGGCTGGTGCCCGACACAGCAGTGGAAGGCGTGGACTACGACCTCGAACGCCTGACCAAAGTCTGGATCGCCACCAACGATCAGGACCGCACGCTGGTCGAAGGCACCCAGCGTGGCGTGACGTCCCCGTCCTATGAACCGGGGCCGTACTCGGAAACGGCGGAAACCGGCGTCTGCCAGTTCGATGACTGGTATTGCGCCACGATGATGGACCGGCTCAAGGGGCCGATTCCGTTGAAGTCCGTGGGCTGACGGGCATGCGCGGCAACGCCGGTTTTTCAGGAGAACTGACGTCGCCGCGTCGCTTGCCAGCAGATCAGCGAACCCACGGTCACCAGCACCGCGCCCTGCCAGAACTGCATCTGCAAACTGCCCCCCAGCCACAGCGCGGCGAACGCCGAGGACAGCACCGGCGCGCCGTAGGACGCGGTCGCCAGCAAAGTCAGGTTGCCGCGCAGGATGCCGATATTCCACAGCGCATAACCGCCGGCCATGGCGATGCCGGTGGCGATCAGTTCGAGGGAGTTGCCCAGCGTGAATGCGGAAATCCGTTCACTGCTGAAGCCCCACTTCACCCACAGCACAATGGCCGTCAGCACGAAAAACAGCATCACCAGACTCTGCCCGTTGGCATAGCGGCGCGTGACGTTGCAGTACAGCGCAAACGTGATCGCACAGGCCAGCGCCAGGCTGTAACTCAGCGGGTTGGAATTGACGTTGGCGATGATCCCCGGCAGCGACAGGCCCTGACCGCTGACCACCCAGAGGATGCCGAACAGCGCGAGCGCACTGCCGGGGACGATGAACCAGCGGGTTTTCTGCCCGTTCATGAAGATCGCCAGCACCACCGTCAGGCACGGCCACAGGTAATTGACCACGCCCAGTTCGATCGCCTGTTGCCGGTCACTGGCAAACCCAAGCGCCAGGGAAAGGCACACCTCATACGCAACGAACAACCCACTGCCGAGCAGGAGATAGAGTGTTGACGTGGAACGAAGACGCGGTCGCCCGAGAAACATCACCAGCAGGATCGCCCCCAGGGTGTAGATCATCGCCGCTCCGCCGAGCGGGCCGAAATGTTCACTGACGCCCCTGATCAACCCGGCAGCGGTGCTCCACAACACAATCGCCAACAGCCCGCACGCCGTGGCAGCGCGCTCGCCTCTTATCTGCATCATTGCCTCTGGATCAACATCGCGATTCGACCGCACAGGCTAACGAGGGAAACCGGATCGATACAGCAACTTTTCTTCCGGGCAATGAATGCGCTGGGGTTATCGATCCTGTCTTTATCGATCGTTCCCACGCTCTGCGTGGGAATGCAGCCCGGGACGCTCCGCGTCCCTTCCAACGGCGGACGCGGAGCGTCCATGGAGGCATTCCCACGCGGAGCGTGGGAACGATCGGCGTGATCAGTGCTGAAACGGACGAGCCTGCGTCCCAACGTCGCAGGCCCGGCACCTTGGCAAACGCCACACAAGGCTTAAAATCGCGCCTCCTCTTGCAGTCGCCCGACCGGCGCCTGCCCGCAGCCATGACAACCCTCAGGTTTGAACAGCCGGCCACTTTCACGAAGTGCGCCAGGCTCAATCGTCCTGCCCGTTCGGCGGTCGTTTGTCTTCAACACACTTCGGCTTGGCACTCGCATGCGCAGAGGCGCACGTTCCGCTGTTCGATCACTTGAGGTTTTTATGACACCGCGTTTGCTGGCCATGGCGCTGGCGCCCCTGCTCGGGCTATTCATTGTTGCCCTGGGCAACGGCTTTCTGTCTTCTTTGACCACCCTGCGCCTGGGCGCGGCCGGCGAATCGGCGACGATGATCGGCATCGTGTCCTCGGCCTATTTCATCGGCCTGACCCTGGGCGCGATCTTCAACGACCGGCTGATCCTGCGCATCGGCCACATCCGCGCCTACAGCAGCTTCGCCTCGCTGATCGCCGCGACCATCCTGCTGCAAGGGCTGTTTTATGACACCTGGGGCTGGGTCGTGCTGCGCCTGATCAACGGCTGGGCCACGGTCGGTGTGTTTCTGGTGATCGAGAGCTGGCTGCTGCTGGCCGGTGACGCGAAGATTCGCGGCCGTCTGCTGGCGCTGTACATGATCGTCCTCTACGGCGCCGGCGTGCTGGGTCAGGCATTTTTGGGAAAAATCACCGGGCTGGGCGACACCGCGCCGTTCATGGTCGCCGGCATGCTCGCGACCTTGTCGGTGCTGCCGATCGTGATCCTGCCGCGCGTTTCGCCGTTGCTGGAACAGGTCGAACCGCTCAAGCCACGAGCGCTGCTGGGCGTATCGCCTACCGGTCTGGTCGGCTGCTTCGGCTCCGGCGTGACCATCGCCGCCATCTACACCCTGCTGCCGCTATACCTGCAACGCATCGGCCTGAACGTCGGCGAAGTCGGCAGCATGATGGCCTGGACGATCCTCGGCGCGATGCTGCTGCAATATCCGGTCGGGCGTTGGTCCGATCGCAAGGATCGCCTGCAAGTGCTGACCGTTCTCTGCGCCGCGTGCACCGTGCTGTCGCTGGTGATCGTGCTGGTGCCGCTGTCCTCGGCCATGCTTGCGGCGATGCTGTTCCTGTTGGGTGGCGGCGTGTTCGCGTTGTATCCGGTTGCCGTCAGCCACGCCGCTGACCGTGCGCCGGTCGAAACCCTGGTGCCAATGATTCAGGGAATGTTGCTGATCAACTCGCTGGGCTCGGCGATGAGCCCGCTGCTGATCTCGCCGGCGATGAATGCCCATGGCGAAACCGGCCTGTTCTGGGCCTTCGCGCTGGTCAACCTGGCCATGGTGACGTTCTTCTTCTGGCGTCGCGGCAAGCGTCCGGTGCCGGCCAATCCGGCGCCGTTTGCGGCGGCAGCTACGTTCTCGCCAACTGGCGCCGAGCTGCGGGTGACCGAGGATCTGCGTCAGGCAGCGCAGGAGCATCCGCCGATGGTTGATGCGTTGAGTGGCGAAGCGGCGCCGCCAACGGGATCCCGCTACGAAGCCAGTTGAGTTTCTGGCAGGCATAAAAAAACCGGTGACTTTCGTCACCGGTTTTTTATTGCCTGCTAATCAGTGTGGAGCCCGAGGAATGGTCTTCATCAGATCCTCAGGGCTGATATGCCCCACCACACTGCCCGGCTGCGGCAGATTCAGGATGTGGCCCTTCATCTTGCCGATCACGTGCATCTCGCACGGTTTGCAGTCGAACTTCAGGGTCAGCACTTCGTCGCCGTGAATCAGCTGCATCGGCGCGACTTTGGTTTTCACACCGGTCACGCCTTTGGCCTGTTTCGGGCACAGGTTGAAGGAGAACCGCAGGCAGTGCTTGGTGATCATCACCGGCACTTCGCCCGCCTCTTCGTGGGCCTCGTACGCCGCGTCGATCAGCTTCACGCCGTGACGGTGGTAGAAGTCGCGGGCCTTCTGGTTGTAGACGTTGGCCAGGAACGACAGATGCGCCTCCGGGTACACCGGCGGTGGCGTGGTCTCGGCCTTGCGCGAACCGCGCGGGTGGGCGGCAACGCGGGCGGCGGTCAGCGCTTCGATCACTTCACGGCGCAACGACTTGAGCTGCGAGTTCGGGATGAAGAACGCTTGCGGCGCATCCAGCTTGATCGAGGTCGCGTGGTACTCGGTGGTGCCGAGTTGGCCGAGCAGGTCGTGCAAGGTGTCCAGCGCCTGTTCCGGTTTGTTGGCGACGCCGAACGGGCCTTCCAGCGCAACGCTGGCGCTGATGCCCTCTTCGCTGGTCACGATCAGTTCCAGACGCTCTTCACGCAGCTTCGCCAACCAGCTCACGCCGATACGACGCTCGGCAGAGGTCTTGAGCAAGGCCTGCTGCCAGTTGTGGTCGAGGTTGCGGTTCAGTGGGTGGTTCGGGCGCAGCTTGTACAGGCCTTCCGGCATTTCGTTCGGCTCGACGCGGTAGCGGTAGCGCTTCTCGCCTTCTTCCTCGAACTCGCCCTTGGCTTCGGCGATGTTGGCGCGGAACCCCACCACTTCGCGCTTGACCAGCACGTTGAGGCCGTCGCCGTTCGACAGCGGCTCGTGGGTGATGACCTGCATGTCACGCTTGCCGACTTTCTCGACCGTGCCCACCGCCAGACCGGTGAAGGTCGGCGAATCGAACGCGCCGATGTCGATCTTGCGCTCGCTGACGAAGTAGTCGGTGCTGCCACGGTGGAAGGTCTTTTCCGGGTCCGGCATGAAGAAATGCGCGGTGCGGCCGCTGGAAGCGCGGGCCAGGTCCGGACGGTCGTTGAGCACGTCGTCCAGGCGCTGGCGGTAATAGGCGGTGATGTTCTTCACATAGCCCATGTCCTTGTAGCGACCTTCGATCTTGAACGAACGCACACCGGCCTCGACCAGCGCGCGGATGTTGGCGCTCTGGTTGTTGTCCTTCATCGACAGCAGGTGTTTTTCGTAGGCGATCACGCCACCCTTTTCGTCTTTCAGGGTGTACGGCAGACGGCAGGCCTGGGAGCAGTCGCCCCGGTTGGCACTGCGCCCGGTCTGCGCGTGGGAAATGTTGCACTGACCGGAGAACGCCACGCACAACGCGCCATGGATGAAGAACTCGATGGCGGCATCGGTTTCATCGGCAATCGCGCGGATTTCCTTGAGGTTCAGTTCACGGGCCAGTACCAGTTGCGAGAAACCGGCCTGATCGAGGAACTTCGCCCGCTCAAGGGTGCGGATGTCGGTCTGGGTGCTGGCGTGCAGCTCGATGGGTGGAATGTCCAGCTCCATCACGCCCAGGTCCTGGACGATCAGCGCATCAACGCCGGCGTCGTACAACTGATGGATCAGCTTGCGCGCCGGCTCCAGTTCGTTGTCGTGCAGGATGGTGTTGATGGTGGTGAAGATGCGCGCGTGGTAGCGACGGGCAAATTCCACCAGTTCGGCGATTTCGCTCACCTCGTTGCACGCGTTATGGCGCGCACCGAAGCTCGGGCCGCCGATGTACACCGCGTCGGCGCCATGCAGGATGGCCTCGCGGGCGATGGCCACGTCACGGGCGGGGCTGAGCAGTTCCAGGTGATGTTTGGGCAAGGACATATGTTTTTTAGTCAGGCTGTCACGGTCGAGGCGCGCATTGTAGCCGCGAAACGCGTGGGCGGCACGCCTGTGCTGCCGGGTGGCTGTTTTCAACCCGCCCGTTCGCAGATCGTTCCCACGCTCCGCGTGGGAATGCAGCCCGGGACGCTCCGCGTCCCTTCCACGGCAGGACGCAGAGCGTCCATGGAGGCATTCCCACGCGGAGCGTGGGAACGATCATTACGCGGGTCAGGCCTTGGCGGCCATCGCAGTCACTTCCACTTTCATCCCTTCCACCGCAAGCGCCGCCACACCCACCGCTGCGCGCACCGGCCAAGGCTTGGCGAAGAAGCGCTTGTACACCTCGTTGAACGCAGCACGATCAGCCATGTCGGTCAGGTAAATGGTCAGGTGCAGCACGCGGTCCATCGAACTGCCGGCCTTTTCAAGCGCCACTTTCAGCGCCTGCAACGTGCATTCGCTCTGCGCGGTGACGTCGCCCAGTTCCAGGCTGCCGTCGGCACGGGTCGGAATCTGGGTCGACATCAGGATGCCGTTGAATTCGGTCACGTCCGAAGAGATCGAGTCTGCATCCGGATCCGGGGTGTAGGTGATGTCTTGGTTGGCCATGGGAAAGTCCTTCGCTGGCAGTGAGGACGGCGCCATCGCGCGCCGTTTCGGGCGGCCAGTTTACAGACACGCTCGCTGGTTGGAAGACCAGACATCGAGTGTCAGCTGTGCGCCAGTATCCGCCGCAGTTCCAGCGCATTGCCGATTGCCGCGCCGCTGGCGGTGTTGTCGAAGATGCACCAGGTGTCGACGCCATCGACAGCCGCCACCCGTAAATCGCCGGCGAGCCTTTCCAGATACGCCCAGTCATAGGAGCTGTAATAAATGCGCGGCGAACCGTGTAGCCGCCAATAACGCACGCTGGGCCAGCCGCGCGGAGCCGCATCGGTGCTGATTCGCGAAGGATCGACCACCGCTTGCGCGATGCGATACGCCATCAACAACAGTTCGGCGGCGGCCCAGGACTCGTGACGCGGCTCAACCACCAGAGCCCCGGAATAACGTTGGCGCAATGCGACGAAAAAGGCCTCTGCAAGTGCTTCGTCGAACGCCAGCGACGGCGGCAACTGCAGCAGCAGACAACCCAGGCGATCGCTCAGCCCTGAGCACTGTTCAAGAAATGCATCGAGCTCATGTTCGCAGTCCCGCAGGCGCCGCTCATGGCTGATCGACTTGGGCACTTTCACGCAAAAGCGAAATCCGTCCGGCACCGACTCGGCCCATCGGGCGTAGGTTTGGGGTTTGTGCGGACGGTAGAAGGAACTGTTGATTTCAACGCCATTGAATTGTGCGGCATAGCGTTGCAGGTGGGTGCCCTGCTCCGGGAATGACGGCCAGTATTCGCGGGGCAGGCTCCAACCGGCGCAACCGATGAAGATCGTCGGCGCACTCAAAACAGCACCTTGCCCGCTTCGCGCATAAAGATTTCCACGGTTTTCGGGCCGATGCCGTCGAAGGCTTGCAAACGCTTTTCGAAGTCCTGGCGGTTGGCGCTCGCCTCGACCATGTTCATTACCCGCCCGGCGTACTCGTCATTCAGTTTGACAGCCAGAGCGAGCAGTCGCTCGGCGGTGGTTTCGTCGTAACGCACGTAATGCGCTTGGCCGAGCATCCGCACCAGTTCACGGTGAGTGCAATGGCCGAGTTTGCGCGGTGTATCGCGTTGGTGTTGGTCGACTATTACTCGGTAGGCTTCGGCGGCAATCTCGGCCTGGATTCGTTTGCCCATCAGGAAACTGGCGAGTAGCCATTTGAACAGGGCTGATTCGCTCAACGGGTGGAGGGTGATATGCAAGTCTTCGGCGCTGATGGTTTTGGTCATGCAGCTTTTGAGCGAGCGTCGGCGTGATGAGTGCGAGGCTGGCGACGAATGGCCCGGAGGTGTGAAGCGTCAGGCGTCTCCTCGTTGGGTGAGGATCGATAAACAGGCTTGGATCGCTCTGTTTAAAGACATGTCGGAATGCTTCCAGATGCCTACAAATCCTTGCGCCAGAGCCTACCGCTACGCCAGAATCCGCCGGCTTGTGCGCCTTGGGGTCGGCCGGTAACTTGGATCGGGTCACTGATTTCCAGTGATCGGGTTTAGCAGCCCGTGGTCAACCTAAGGTCGTACGTGCACTATCAATCAGGTTCCATGCCTGCACTTGATGGCGGCTGTACGCAGGGCGCTTCGGCGCGCCGGCTTCCTTAGGTTCCCCGGTCTGCTAACCTGCGTCCAGCTGCCACCCTTCTTTTAGCAGAGAAGCGGTTTCAGCATCATTTCGGAACCTGAAAATGATCAAACCGACTCCAAACCCTCCGGTCACCGAACCGGCCAGCATCACCGACCCAACTTCCCCCTACGAATGCCCTGACTCCAAGAGATTCAACGAAGCCGCCAACCGCGCCCTCGACTACCACCTCGGCCCAATATCAGCCCACATGATGGCCGCTCCCTACTACCCCAACCGCCTCTACCAGGCCAACCCGGCCAGCAACACCGAATCCCTGCTCGCCGACGCCGTCGAAACCCTGGGCTCGGCCAACGTCATGCTCAACAACTTCGTCGACCTCCTCGAAGGCCCCCACCGCAAGACCGCACAGGGCATCGCGCAGATCGTGATGCTGGCGGAACTGGCGGTGAATCAGGTACTGGATAACGTCGTGCCGACGGAATAAAACCCTAGGCGGCAGGTCTCTCCTGCCGCCTCTGCATCAGTCGATCAATCCCCGCCACTGGATATCCCCCCAATCCCAATTATGCTCAATGAAACCCCGCCCTCCCGCGCGGGGCGGTGATTCTGTGCACGCTCCACGAAACACCTGATACGGCATCCGCCACAGGCCTCGGGTACGCGACGTTGATGAAGTGCTCTGGCCTACAAAAACAAGCACGACGGAGAACACCCATGGCAGTACTCGACAGCATGTCCACCGGCAGCGCGCCGCCCACCAACCACAGCATCAGCCGCGAGGAGCGCAAGGTGATTTTTGCGTCGTCCCTCGGCACGGTGTTCGAGTGGTATGACTTTTACCTATACGGCTCACTCGCCGCGATCATCGCCAAGCACTTCTTTGCCGGGGTGAACGAGACCACGGCGTTCATTTTCGCCCTGCTCGCCTTCGCCGCAGGCTTCGCGGTGCGGCCGTTCGGGGCGATTGTGTTCGGGCGGTTGGGCGACATGATCGGGCGCAAGCACACCTTTCTGATCACGATTGTGATCATGGGTGTGTCGACGGCAATTGTGGGATTCCTGCCCGGTTACGCGACCATCGGAGTGGCGGCGCCGATCATTCTGATTACCCTGCGGCTGCTGCAAGGTCTGGCGCTGGGCGGTGAGTACGGCGGCGCGGCGACTTATGTGGCCGAGCATGCGCCGAAGGGCAAACGCGGGTTCTTCACTTCGTGGATTCAGACCACCGCGACGCTGGGGCTGTTTCTGTCGCTGCTGGTGATTCTGGCCTGCCGCACGGCACTGGGCACCGAGGCGTTCGAGGCCTGGGGCTGGCGGATTCCGTTCCTGTTGTCGATCCTGCTGCTGGCGGTGTCGGTGTACATCCGCCTGCAACTGAGCGAGTCGCCGGTGTTCATGAAGATGAAGGCCGAAGGCAAGGCGTCGAAAGCGCCGCTGACCGAATCCTTCGCCCGTTGGGACAACCTGAAAATCGTGATCATGGCCCTGCTCGGCGGCACCGCCGGCCAGGCGGTGGTCTGGTACACCGGGCAGTTCTACGCGCTGTTTTTCCTGCTGCAAACACTGAAGATCGACCCGCAGACCGCCAACCTGCTGATCGCCGGTTCGCTGCTGATCGGTACGCCGTTCTTCGTGATTTTCGGCAGTCTGTCCGACCGCATCGGGCGCAAGGGCATCATCATGGCCGGCTGCATTCTGGCGGCGGTGACCTACTTCCCGATCTTCCACGCGCTGACCCAATACGGTAACCCAGACGTGTTCATCGCCCAGGAGAAAAACCCGGTCAAGGTGATCGCCAACCCCGACCAGTGCTCGTTCCAGTTCGATCCGGTGGGCAAGGCCAAATTCACCAGTTCCTGCGACCTGGCGAAAACCATCCTGGCCAAACGGGCGATCCCGTACGAAAACGTGGTGGCGGAACCGGGCACCGTGGCCCAGGTGCGCATCGGCGACAAGGTCATCGAAAGCTTCGAAGGCACGCCCCTTCCGGCCGCTGACTTCAAGACCCGCAACGACGCCTTCACCGCCAGCCTCACGACCGCGCTGAAAGAAGCCGGTTACCCGGAAAAAGCCGACCCGGCCAAGACCAATTACCCGATGGTCTTGCTGCTACTGACCATCCTCGTGATCTACGTGACCATGGTCTACGGCCCGATTGCCGCATGGCTGGTCGAGCTGTTCCCGGCGCGCATCCGCTACACCTCGATGTCGCTGCCGTACCACATCGGCAACGGCTGGTTCGGCGGGTTCCTGCCGACCGTGGCGTTCGCGATGGTCGCGGCGACCGGGGATATCTACTACGGCTTGTGGTACCCGATTGTCATCGCGGTGATGACGGCGATTCTCGGGATCTTCTTCATGCCTGAAACCAAGGATCGGGACATCCATCACACCTGAGGATTGAGCGTCGCCCGCTTCTGCAAGGAAGCGGGCGGCGCACGCCTCACCTCGTTTCTGAAGGCACACTGGCAAGCCACGTAATCCGTTTGTGTCATGTCGCTGTCATTCTGGGTTGCTAACGTCCTCGCGCCTCTTTGCCCAGACTGCCAAGGTGACCTTCCCGGTGTACTCCAGCCCGACGCGCCAGACCATCATCCTCAGATCCGCCGACATGTCCTGCGACGACTTCGGCGCGTTGTTTTCCCGCATGTTCGGCAATCGTTATGGCGACACACCGCCACCGCCCAAGGACATCATCATCGGCGGCGTCTACGGGCGGCACGATGGGGTGAGTTTCCGGCGCATGCATTACCGGGGTGATTTCACGGTGGCGTTTCCCGAGCCGTTCGACGAAATCACCTTCGTCATTCCCACCGCCGGCAAGATCGTTTTCAACCATGAATCCGTGGGGCTGAGCGATGTGGGGCTGGCCATCGACAAGGCGGATCTGCGTTCGATGCGTTTCGTTGACAATCATGCCCAGCACGGCATGTCGATCAGCCGCGCGGCGCTCACCGAACGGCTATCGTCGCTGTTGGGCCGACCAATCGTGCACAAGCTGCATTTCGAGCCGAGGGTGGATCTGAACAGCCCGGCGTTTCAGGGCATTCGCGCGCTGATCGATCTGGCCACCGGCACCGAGTTCGATCTGTTGTTGAACGCCGGTTCGCTGATGCCGTCACGCCTGCGGGAGATGCTGGTGGACGCGGTGCTGGAAGCCTGGCCGCACAACTTCAGCGAGGCCTTGCGCCGCCCCGAAGCGCAGATCGCACCGCGGCATGTGAAGCAGGCCATCGAATACATTCAGGCGCATCCCGAGCAGATGGTCAGCGGGACGGATCTGGCGGGTTTGGTGAACGTCAGCCTGCGGGCCTTGCAGGAAGGCTTCCGGCGGTTCGTCGGCACCTCGATTGTCGCGTACCAGCGCCAGGTCAGACTGGAGCGCGCCTGTGATGCATTGAAGCAAGGCCCATCGTCTTCGGTAACCAACGTGGCCCTGCAATTCGGGTTCAGCAATGTCGGCAGGTTCTGCCAGTACTTTCAGGATGCCTACGGCGTAAGCCCTGCAGAAATGCGAAAAGGACTGCGCTGAGGCAGTCCTTTTTCTTCACTTTCAGTTGATCAGAACTGATAACTGGCCTTGAGCCCGCCACTGAAACCGTGGCTGTCGCCGCCACCGCTGGCACCGACTTCGGCGCCCAGGCTAAGCGCACCGAGGCTGGCCATCAGGTTGACGCCGCCGCTGAACTGATCGCGGTTGTCGAACGCCGCGCGTTGTTCGATATCCAGCCCCAGCAGGTGCCCTTCGCTGTCGACCTGATGATCGCCCAGCACATGCTCATAACCGACCCGCACGCCCGGCACCAGTTGCCACGCGCCCATCGGCATCGGGGCGAACGAGACGTCGAGATTGGCCACCGCGCTGCGGCGGGTTTCTTGAATGTCATCGACATTAAGGGCCAATTCGCTGCCCTTCTCCTGGAATCCCGACAGGTCCAGACGGCTGACACGCACGCCAAGGCTCGGCTCCAGAACCACATCGTTCATCGGCATGCGATAACCGAGTGCCAATGTGGCACCACTGAGATTGCCATGAGTGTCGCCCTTCGCCGAGCCGAGGCCGCCGCCGAGGTCGCGTTTGCTGTCGTAGTCAACGTAACCGGCGCTGAGGTTGGCATCGACAAACAGGCCACGTTCCAGGCTGGTGAAGCCATAACGTGCACCCAGATTGAGGAAGGTGAAGTCGGTATCAGCCTCGCCGCCCGCCCCGCCGACAGTACCTTTGCTGTAACCGATCCCGCCGCGAGCGCTGAGTTGTTCGGAGAAACGCTGGGTGACCCCAACCATCAGGCCCTGGCTGTGTTCGTTGCTGCTTTGCGCATGGGCCGAGCCGTCGGTGCCGAGGTAACCGGCGAGCGCGGTGCTCCACAACCGGTACTGGCCGACCTTGAGGTCAGAGCCGCTGACGAATGGCGCGGCGGCCTGCTCGATCATCGCGTTCTGACGCAGCAGATAACTGGCCGCGTCCGCATGCACCTGACCGCCGACCGTGGACTCGACACCGCCCAAAGTGCCGGCGTCGATGGCCGATTGCAGGTAGTAGTTGTAGGCGCTGTAAGTGCCCGAGAGTTTGCTGTTCTGCAACTCCTGCAACAGTTGCGCGCCAGCGGCGGCGTTGCCGATCAGCCCTGCCTGACCGGGCAGGCTGTTGTACTCGACCATTTTGCCGCGCAGCACATAGATGGTTTCCTGGGACAGACCCAGCCCCTGCTTGAGGTAGTTGTCCATGCTGCCGTATTGCGCGGTCACCTGATCCAGGCCCGCTTGCAGGTAACTGGCTTCGACGCCCAGCAGCGGCGCGTAGATCGCCGCCATGCTCGGCGGCATCATCGCCAGGGTCTTGGCTACGCGGTCGGCGGTGTAGTCGTTGGTCGCCAGGTAGTTGCTCATGATCGTCGCGTTGTCGACCCCGGCGATGCTTTGCAGCACAGCGGCGGTCCAGCCCGTGCGGTCCTTGCCGGCGGTGCAATGGAACAGCGCGGCGCCGTCGACACCGGCCAGTTCGTTGAACAGCACACCTAACTGGCCGCGCATGCCGGCGTCGCTGACAAAGGCGCGGTTGGTCTCCTGCATCATCGCAGTCGCATCGGCCGCGCTTTTGAACGAGACCGTGGTGATGTTCGCGCCCGACGTGGTGGCGCCGATGATGTCGATGTTCTGGTAGGTCGCCCCGCTGATCATCGTGTCCGGCGTGCCGGCGATTTCGCTGGGGGTGCGCAGGTCGTATACGGCCTTGATCCCCAGACCGTTGAGGGTCGCCAGGTCCGACGCTGTCGGCGTCAGGGCATTGGAGCGGTAAAACACACCGGCGCGCATTGTGCCGTCATGGGTCGTGGAGTAAGCGGTGGTGATACCGGCAATATCGCGGAAGTTGTCGATGCCTTTCAGGCGCGGGGTATCAAGGTCGGCCGCGTGGGCGGCGATGGACAGACTCAATACGGACAGCGAACACAGAAGACGTGGAAACACGATGCAGCCTCATTGGGAACCGGTTGGGCTGCCCACTATCTACAATGAAATGTGACTGAATATGGCAATTCTTCGAAAAACGTAAATGGCGGCGCGATCTGTCCGGCACACGCGCGTTCTGTCCGTGGTTGCCGACTAAATCCGTTCCGTGCTTTGACGTTTTTTTTGCAAGCACCCACGTAAACTGCAGTCTTCGCCCCTTCTGGAACCCGTCAATGAACGACGCAGATGATGAAATCCTGACGCAAGCGGCGCACTGGTGCCTGCGCCTGCAAGACGAAACCTGCACGCCCGACGAACGCCAGGCATTCCAGCAGTGGATTCAGATCGACCCGCGCCACGCCTTCGAATACGCCAAGATGCTCGAGGTCTGGGAACTGAGCGATCAACTGCCGGACGAGCGCGACAAGTCGAAAAAACGCAAAGCCACGACGCTGCCCTGCAGCTTCGAAGAGTTTCAACGCAACCTGGCGCAGCGCACCTAGTGCGCCGCGATACGCTGGGGTTGTTGATCTGACGTAAAGCTACGCCCCCCCAGCTCGCCCAGTCCCGCACCGCCTGAGCGAACAATCGCATTGATCGAGCTGCGTCCTTTATTCAGGGTTAGAATCCGCCCGGTTCGGCTAACAGTTTAAGGATGATCCCGGCATGTCCCACGACACCTCCCTGCAAGACACCGCCGCCCCCGAGGGCGTCTGCTTTGGCTGCGGCAGCAGCAACCCGCACGGTTTGCACATCAAGAGTTTCTGGCACGAGGACGGCGTGCACGTCATGGCCGAGCACGTGCCAGAAGCCAAATACTGCGGCTGGCCGGAGCTGGTCTACGGCGGTTTGATCGCGATGCTGGTGGACTGCCATTCCAATTGGACCGCAATGGCCTACCACTACCGCGCGGAAAATCGCGAAGCCGAAAGCCTGCCGCGCATCAACTGCGTCACCGGCAACCTCGGCATCAAGTTCATCAAGCCGACGCCAATGGGCGTGCCGCTGACGCTGAAGGCCAGAGTCGACGGTGAGGTCGGGCGCAAGACCCGGGTGATCTGCGAGGTCTACGCCGGGGATGTGCTGACGGCGGTGGGCGATTCGGTATTTGTGCGAGTGGATACCGAGCAGCTGGCAGCGGCGGCGCACGGTCGCTGAAATCCGTCACTGAAGGAAAACACGATGCCCGATCGCAAAATCATCATCCCCGACTCCATGAAAACCATCGTCGAACGCGCCGGTTACGCCCCGGCGGTTCTGGTCGGCGACACGCTTTACTGCGCCGGTCAGGTGGGCCGGACGGCTGATCTGACAGTCATCGAAGATCCCGAGCAACAGTTCATTCGTGCCTGGGAAAACCTCGACGAAGTGCTGAAGGCCGGTGGCTGCACCTTCGACGATGTGGTGGAGATGACCACCTATCACGTCGACATGAGCCAACACATGCCGGTGTTTCGCGAAGTGAAAAACCGTGTGTTCCCCAAGGGCTTCTGCGCCTGGACCTGCATCGGCGTCAGCGAACTGGCCCATCCGGGGTTGCTGGTGGAAATCAAATGCGTGGCGGTGCGCAGAAGCTGAGCCTTACGCCGGCTGGTGACTGGTCACGCAGTGAATCCCGCCACCACCGGCCGCGATGGCGTCGATGTTGATCTGCACCACGTCGCGGTTCGGATAGAGCTTTTTCAGCAGGTCGAAGGCCTTCTTGTCCGCCTCCTTGTCGCCAAATTCCGGGGCGATCACCGCGCCGTTGATCACGAAGTAGTTGATGTAGCCGGCCGCGAAGTCGTCGTTGTCCTTGTTGAACTTGGTCTTGCGCGGTTTCAGCGGTGGCGACACGGTGTGGATCTGCAACGGGCGACCGTCGGCGTCGGTGGCCTTTTTCAGGATTTCCAGGTGCGCCAGGGTGACCTTGTTGTCGTAGGAGCGCGGGTCGGTGTCGAGGTTGGCGATCACCACGCCGGGCGTGACGAAGCGCGCGTAGAAATCGACGTGGGCATCGGTGATGTCCTTGCCCTTGATGCCCGGCAGCCAGATGATCTTGCGCAAACCGAGGCGTGCTTTCAGTTCAGCCTCGACGTCAGCCTTGCTCCAGCCGAGGTTGCGGTTTTCGTTGACCCAGCAGCTTTCGGTCATGATCGCGGTGCCGTGGCCATCGACTTCGATGCCGCCGCCCTCGCCCACCAGTTCGCTGCGCTGGTAAGTCGCCTGCGCATCGGCCGCCACGCGTTTGGCGATCTTCGCGTCTTTCGAGTGCTGTTGCTTGTTGCCCCAGCCGCTGAAGTTGAAGTCCACGGCGCCCAGGCCGTTCTTGTCGTCGATGACGAAGTTGGCGCTGATGTCACGCATCCAGATGTCGTCGAGGTTGGCGATCTGGTAGGTGATGTTGGAGGTGCCGCAAATCTCTTCGGCGAGGCTGCGTTCGCCGCTACGGCAGTAGATGGTCAGCGGTTCGTAGCGGGCGATGGCGCGGGCGATCCGGCCCAGCGCTTCCTGGACGTCTTCGGTGAAGTCTTCCCAGATCGCGTCCTGCGCGCCGAAGGCCATGTAGGCGCGTTCGTGCTTGTCGCCCTCGTCGGGCATGAACCAGCGACCTTCGCTGGCCGCCAGCAAGCGCGCCGGTGACAGGCCGAGGCCCATGACGGCAGCGCCTACGCCGGCGGCGACTGAAACCTGTTTGATGAACTCGCGACGAGTCGGCATTTGTACGTTCCTGTGGTGTAAGGGGCCACCGAGGCGGCCCGGAAAAATCACTTTGCAGTGGCGGTCTTGAACTTGGTCCAGGTGCGCATGCGGGCGCGCATGTCGGCCTGGGGAATGTCCTTGCCCGGTATCAGACGAGCATAGGTCGCTTCGTCGAGGTAGATGTCCGGGTTGTTGCGCATCGCCTCATCCACGTTTGGCCGGGCCTTGGCGTTGGAGGTCGGGTAACCGGTGAAATTGCTGATCGCGGCCATGTTCTCCGGGCGCATCACGAAGTTGATGAACGCGTAGGCGTATTCCGGGTGTTTGGCATCGACCGGAATGGCCATGGTGTCCATCCACACCGTGGTGCCTTCGCGCGGCACGCGGTACTGGAAGCGGGTCTGCTTGCCGGCGCTGTCCGAGGTGCGCTGGGCCTGGGTCATGTCGCCGCTGTAGCCGAGGGACAGGCACAGGTTGCCGTTGACCAGATCGGTGACCGGTTGCGACTGGAACTTGCGGATGTACGGCCGCAGCTTCATCAACAAGTCACTGGCCGCCGCCAGATCCGCAGGCTTGGCGCTGCGCGGGTCGCGGCCCAGGTAATTGAGCACCACCGCCAGCACTTCGTCCGGCGAGTCGATCATCGAGATTCCGCAATCGGCGAATTTGGCCGCCAGTTCCGGCTTGAACAGCATGTCGAGGCTGTTGACCGGGGCGTCGGCCATGCGCTGCTTGATCTGCTCGGCGTTGTAGGTCAGGCCGATGGTGCCCCAGGTGTACGGCACGGTGGCCTTGTTCGAATGCTCGTAATGGCTGCGCAGCTTTTGCAGGCCCGGTTCGATGTCGTTCATCGCCGTGACTTTCGAAGGATCCAGCGGCAACAGGCTGCCGGCGCGCATCAGCCGTTCGGCCACAGTGTCGCCGGGGAAGATCAGGTCGTAGCCGCTGCCGCCGGAAAGCATCTTGGCTTCCAGGGTTTCGCTGCCGTCCATCACGTCGTAGATCACCTTGATCCCGGTTTCGGCGGTGAATTTGCTCAGCGTGTCTTCAGCGAAATAATCCGCCCAGTTGTACAGCCGCAAGGTCTTGTCTTCGGCGTGTACGGCCGGCATCAGACCGGCCAGCGCCAGGCCCAGAGCGCCCAGCAACCACTTGTGTGAAGTAGGCATATCAGACTCCTTGAGGATTCCAGCGGACGTTAAGGTGACGGCCGTCCTGACTCAACAACGCGCCGTACATTTCCGGACGACGGTCGCGGTAGATGCCCCAGCTCAGGCGATCTTCACGCATGGCTGCCAGATCCAGGCTTTGCACCAAGACACCGGTGCTGGCGCGATCGGCTTCGGCGAGCATTTTTCCCTTGTGGTTGCAGATGAACGACGAGCCGTAGAAATTCATTTGCAACGCTGCATCGGTGCCCGCCACTTCACGGCCAACCCGGTTGGAGGCGATCACCGGCAGCAGGTTGGCAGCGGCGTGGCCACGCATGGTCATCTGCCAGTGATCCCGCGAATCCAGATCCGCGCAGCCCGGTTCAGAGCCGATAGCCGTCGGGAACAACAGCACTTCGGCGCCCATCAAGGCCAGGCAGCGGGCGGTTTCCGGGAACCACTGATCCCAGCAGATGCCCACGCCGAGGCGACCGAACGCGGTATCCCAGACTTTGAAACCGGTGTCGCCGGGGCTGAAATACTCCTTCTCCTGATAGCCGATGGCGTTGGGGATGTGGGTCTTGCGGTACACGCCCAACAGGCGCCCGTCGGCATCGGCCACGCTCAGGGAGTTGAAGTAGGCGTTGCCGGCCTTCTCGTACCAGCTCAACGGCAGCACCACGCCGAGTTCACGGGCCAGCGCGGCGAAGCGCGACAGCACCTGACTGTCGCGGTACTCCTCGGCCAGTGCCATATGGTGGTGGCTCTGCTCGATGCAGAAATACGGCGTGGCGAACAGCTCCTGCAACAGGACCACTTGCGCACCCTGCGCAGCCGCTTCACGCACCAACTGCTCGGCGCGATCCAGATTGTTTTTCAGATCCCAGGTGCACGGCATCTGGGTGGTGGCGACTTTCAGCAGCGTCATCGATCAACCCTCCACCGGCCAGGCGGGCTGTTGCTGGGTGATGCAATGCACACCGCCGCCGCCATGGGCCAGATGATTGATCTGCACCGGCACCACTTCACGCCCCGGGAACGCCTTGGCCAAGGTTTCTGCTGCTACATGGTCTGCCTCGATGCCGTACGCCGGCATGATGATCGCGCCGTTGGCGATGTAGAAGTTGGTGTACGAGGCGCAAAACACTTCGGCTTCGGTGTCCACCGCATCGGTGGCTTCATACAATTCGATCAGCTCGAACTTGCGGCCTTGGGCGTCGGTAGCCAGTTCCAGTGCGCGACGGTTTTCCCGCACGACTTCGGCATACACCGAACTGCGATCATGAGTCGCGTCCACCAGCAACACGCTGGGACGAGCGAAGGCGCAGACGCCATCGACGTGGCCGTCGGTCATGTCGCCGGTGACGTAATCCGGATCGCCCGGCAGCCAGATGGTTTTCTTCACGCCGAGCAGGCGGCTGAAGATTTCTTCCATCTCGGCCTTGCTCACGCCGGGGTTGCGATTGGGGTTGAGCAGCACCGATTCGGTGGTGATCAACGTGCCCTCGCCGTCCACGTGGATCGCGCCTCCTTCATTGCTCAGCGCCGTTCCAAAGCACTCGCCGCCCAAATGATTGAGCACTCGGCGGGCCAGGCTTTCGTCCAGATCATGGGCCGACTTGCCGCCCCAGGCGTTGAAGCGCCAGCTCACGCCAGCCAGGCCTTGCTCCGGATGCACGACGAAGCTTGGGCCCGAGTCGCGGCACCAGCTGTCGTTGACGGCCAGTGGAATCAGTTCGATGTTCGGTCCGCAAAAGGCTTTGGCACGGGCGATGGCCGACGGATCGACGACCATTTTCACTGGCTCGAACCGGGCGATCGCATTGGCGACGCGGGCGAAATCTTCCTGCACCAACGGCAAGGTGACGCCCCAACCCGATTCCCACAGGGCCTGATTGTGTGGCCAGACCATCCAGGTCGCCGCGTGCGTCACCCACTCTGCCGGCATCATCCAACCGCTGTTGTTATTTTTGTTCTGCTGCATGGTAAAAAGCCCTTTGAGTTAAGCCATTGTGTTCAATGAAAACAGCCTTGGCGGCGTTGATGTGCATGCTAATGGCGGCCTTAAGGGCAAACAAACGATGGATTTAGCGGAAAACTGATTAGAGGAACTTATCGATCATGCTGAAACACTGGCCACCCCTCAGCTCGTTGCGCGGCTTCGAAGCCGCCGCAAGGCTGGGCAGTTTTCACAAGGCCGCGGAGGAGCTGAGCCTCACGCAATCGGCCATCAGCCAGCAGATCCGCAGCCTTGAGGCGTATCTGGAACAGCCTCTGTTTTTCCGCAGCGGGCGCAGCGTCAGCCTGACCGACGCCGGCCACGATTTGCTCAGCACCACCCAGGCGATGCTGCAGCAACTGTCGGTGGGAATTCGGCGGCTGGGGCAATACCAGAAACCCAATCAACTGGTGCTCAACACCACGCCGGCGTTTGCCCGGCACTGGTTACTGCCGCGGCTGGGGGATTTCCGCCGTCAGCATCCGAATGTGGATCTGTGGATTTTCAGCACCGATGAAGTGCCGGACATGGCGACCCAGACCATCGATCTGGCGGTGCGCGACGACATCAGTTCGCAAGCTGAATGCAGCTTCAAAGTGCTGCATGCCGACCGCCTCTACCCCGCGTGTCATCCGAGCTTGTTAAGCGTGCCGAGCGCGCAGCGGACAACGCTGCACGGCGAGCGGGAAATGGACTGGAGCCATTGGGCGGTGGAGTCGGGAATCGATGTAGGCCAGCAGGATCAGGGTTTGAATTTCTCTGATCCGGGCCTGCTGCTGGACGCGGCATGTTCAGGTCTGGGGATTGCGCTGGTCAGTCAGTTGCTCAGCCGTCAGGCGCAACAAAACGGGCTGTTGCAGCCACTGGTGGAGCAAACCATTCGCGGCCCGAACTGGGCAATGCTGACGCACCGCGACAGCGATAACGACCCGATGGCGCGATGCTTCAGTCAATGGCTGACAACTCAGCTGGCAGAACCCGACCCGCAGGTTCAGACCGCCGTGAAATGACCGGCGCCGAGCCGGCCTTCCAGTCGACCGAACAGCACGTAATGCTGATAACCGCTGGTGAACGCACCCGTGGAAATTGCGTTCCTGACGTCCTGATTCATATGCAGGTATTGCGCTTCGTCGAAGTTCTCGGCACTGACTTCGCCATTGCGCCCAAGCTTGTCGCTCTCGACCGGCGCCCCCATGATCGTGCGCCGCTGGAAATCGATGATCCGGTTGACGGCGTGACTTTCCAGCGGTCCCCGATTGGAGTGTGCCGAGTAGATGTGCAATCCGTTGTTTGCGCAGCGATTGCACATGTCGATGCAGTTCGACTGAGTGGACTTGCGTTCGGTCAGTTGCGCCAGCGGCATGTCCAGGTATTTGCCGACCTGATATTCGGTCTGATTGAAAATCGAACAACACAGGATGGTGTTGCCATTGCAGTCGAGCACCAGCCAGTCATCCTTGAGCGTGCAGGCCTGCTGAGGATACTGGCGGACCAGATTGACCAGATCGTCGTAGGGCGGCAGCGCGAGTCGCTGCAGGGTCTCGCGATCAGTATCGGTCACCGACGGGTCGCGCTCGATCAGCGCCAGCGTCTTCTCCAGCGGCATCATCACTGAATAACCGGTCGAGAATTCGAAGCCCAGGCGCTGGCTGAATTCGCGCATCAGCCCTTCTTCTTCCATGTTGTCCAGGTAGCGGTGGTAATAGACCTCGATCCGCGTGTTCAAGCCATGTTGCTGCTTGAGCTCATGCAGTTTGATCATGTTGGCCTTCACGACTTCGATGTCGCCGCCGACGTGCCCTTGTTCGTACGTCTGCTGATAAAACCCGGACAGCGAGATACGGAAGAACCATGGATTGGCGAGCATCGCCGTCTCCATGTTTTTCGCCAGATTCAGGTTGGAACTGATACCACTGCGCAGACCGGCCGCGTTGATGATTTCGACGAACTCGCCGATTCGCGGGTGGATCAACGGCTCGGTCCAGTTATACAGAAAAATCGCCTCGACCCCTTCGTTTCGGGCCTTCTCGACGATCTTCCTGAACATGTCTACTTGCATGGCTTTCTTGAAGTTGACGTTTTCCGAGTTACCCATCGGACACGAAGGGCAGCTCAAATTGCACGCGCCGACAATATCGATGTACATATTCATTGCGAGTGACGCTCCTGGGGTGAATAGCGGTGCATCCAGACTGTCGACTTTTGTGATTGCCGTTATTCGCTATTTTTTTGACAGTCCGAAAGCGCGGCCAGCAAGTTCCGCGCCATTGGCACGCGTGGCCATCAATTCCACGATCCAATCGATAAATACCCGCAGCTTTTGGCTGATATGCCGGTTCGGCGGGTACGCAACGTACAGCGGCATCGGGTCAAGCGCCCAACCCTCGAACAGCGCCACCAGCTCACCGCGGGCCTCGTGCACCGCCGACATGTAGCGCGGCAGCCAGAGCACACCCAGACCGGCAAGGCCTGCCGCCAGATAGGCATTGCCATCGTCGACCGCCAGAACATGCCGGCCCTTGATCAGCAGGTTCTCCGTGGCATTGCGCAAGGCATAAGGCACTGGCCTGCCGGTGCGCGCCCAAAGGAAACCGACCACCCGGTGATGGCTGTCTTCCAGCTCCCGGGGATGCATCGGGGTGCCGGAGCGGGCCAGATAACTCGGCGCGGCGTACACGCCAAGTTGAAGATCCGCCACCTTCCGGGCCATCAGTGACTGATCCCGCAGCTCCCCGCCTCGGATAACGCAATCGACGTTTTCATCGATGATGTCGACGATCCGGTCGCTGACGCCCATGTCGATCTGGATCTCCGGGTAGCGCGCGTAAAACTCGGGCAGCGCCGGCACCAGAATCAGGTTGGCCAGAGGACTGGGCACGTCGACCCGCAAGCGTCCCTTGGGCTGCGCTGCCGCGCCAGGCAGGCTGGTTTCGGCATCGTCCATGTCTGCCAGCAACTTGATCACCCGCTCGTAATAGGCCGCGCCGTCCGCCGTGGCGTTGACCTTGCGCGTGGTGCGGTTGAGCAACTTCACTCGCAGCCGCGCCTCCAGTTGCTGGACGAGCTGGGTCACGGTGGTCTTGCTCATGTGCAGGGTTTCGGCGGCCTTGGTGAAACTGCCGGCCTCCACCACTCGGGCGAAGGCTTGCATCGCGTCAAAACGGTCCATATCCCACCTCTGATAGCGGCTCGATTGTTTGGGATTTGCAAACAGTGAGCGCCAAGGTTGCGCGTTTATCGCGCCGAGGCAAGTCCTTAGAGTTGCTCCATCACCGGTTTTCAACCCATTGAAGGAGACACCCATGACTGACGCTCAGCCAAAACGCAACGTGGTTTTCCCGCCCGGACGCCATGCGCTTTACGAGCGCAATCGTTATTCCCCGGCGGTTCGTTCCAATGGTTTTCTGTTTGTCTCAGGCCAGGTCGGCAGCCTTGAGGACGGTTCACCGGAGCCGGATCTGAAACAACAGGTGCGACTGGCCTTCACCAACCTCAATGCGATCCTCGGCGCGGCTGGCGGCAGCTTCGATGACGTGGTGGACGTGACGGTGTTCATGGTCGATCCGCAATCGACCTTCGAAACCATCTGGGAAGTGGTGCCGGAGTTCTGGGGCGAGGCGCCGCATCCGACGATTACGGCGGTCGGCGTGACGTGGCTGTATGGCTTTCAGTTCGAGATCAAGGTGATTGCCAGATTGCCAGAGGCGTAGACCTCCCGACAGGTGAGCGCTTCAAAGTGGCAGCGAACGATCCTGAATTACCCGTTTCATCACCAGCGTGGACGTCAGTCGCTGGACGTTGGGCAGGCTGGACAGGCGCTCGTCGTAAAGCTGCTGAAATTCCGGCAGATCCCGCGCAACGACGTGCAGCAGATAATCGGGTTCGCCGAACAGTCGCTGCGCCTCGACGACCTGCGGGATCTGCGTCACCGAGTCTTCGAAAGCCTCCACCGCCTGGCGATTGCCCTCGCGCAGCGTCACAAACACCATCGCCGAAAAATTCAGCCCCAGCGCTGCCGGGGCCAGTTGCGCGCGATAACCGACGATCACCCCGCTCTCTTCGAGCGCCCGAACCCGACGATGGCAGGGAGACAGGCTGAGCCCGACCCGATCGGCCAGCTCGGTGATCGAAAGACGACCGTCGGCTTGCAGCTCCGCAAGAATCTTCTGGTCAATCCTGTCCATCAGCATTTTTCTCCCACTTAAAGCCCTATCGACTGGAATGTTTGAGAAAAGATTCTAGCCCGATATCTCTATTCTTTTTCGTGAACGTTGCATGCCTTGAGCCGATTGTTTGCGAGATCAAAATGTCCCTGAGTGTTTTTGCCGCCTTCTGGGCGGTTTCTTTTCTGTTCGTCATCACCCCCGGCGCGGATTGGGCCTATGCCATCTCGGCGGGGCTGTTCGGTCGCGTGGTGCTGCCCGCCGTGGCCGGTTTGCTGATCGGTCACTTGCTCGCAACGCTGGTGGTTGCGGCAGGCGTCGGCGGTCTGGTGGCAAGCAATCCCCTCGCCCTCTCGGTGCTGACGATTGGCGGCAGCCTTTATCTGCTGTGGCTGGGCATCAACATGTTGCGACACCCCTCCACGCCCGAAGCGGCAGAGAGCCAGGCATCCGGATCCTGGTCGCGCTGGACGCTCAAGGGCGCCTGCGTCAGCGGCCTCAATCCCAAGGTTTTTCTGTTGTTCCTGGCACTGCTGCCGCAATTCACCGACCCGACGGCGGCATGGCCGGTGCCGATGCAGATCATGGCGCTGGGGCTTTTGCACGCGTTCAGCTGTGGAGTGATTTATCTGCTGGTGGGGTTCGGCTCGCGTTCCGTATTACAGGCACGACCGGTGGCGGCGCGATTCGTCAGTCGTCTGTCGGGCGCAATCATGATTCTGATCGCCGCGATTCTGTTGGCTGAACAGCTCCCGAACTGAAACCTGGCGCTCGCCAAAGGAACCACCATGAGTGACACAACTTCGCTGTACAGCAATAACCAGGGCCCGGAACAGCAGTCCCGCATCCGCATTCCCCATCTTCAGAGAATGAAGGCGCTTGGGCAGAAATGGGCAATGCTTACGGCCTACGACATGTACGCCGCGAGTATTTTTGAAGAGGCCGGAATTCCTGTTTTGCTGGTGGGCGACTCGGCTTCGAACAACGTTTTCGGCCACGAATCAACGTTGCCAGTGACCGTTGACGAGCTGATTCCGCTGGTGCGTGCCGTCAGCCGGACAACCCGCAGACCGTTGGTGATTGCGGATCTCCCGTTCGGCTCGTATCAGGCGTCGCCAGAGCAGTGCTTCCATACCGCCGTGCGTTTCATGAAAGAAGCAGGTGCACACGCGGTCAAGATCGAAGGCGGCGTTGAAATGCTGCCGCAGGTTGAAAAACTCGCAGGATCAGGCATTCCCGTGATGGCCCACATCGGTTTTACACCGCAGGCTGAACATCAACTCGGCGGCTATCGTGTTCAGGGACGGGGGCATGATGCCCATCGGCTGATCGAAAGCGCCCGCGCCTTCGAAGCAGCGGGTGCCTTTGCTTTATTGATCGAAATGGTGCCTGACGAAGTCGCGACGCAAATCAGCGCCGCCGTTTCCATCCCCACGGTTGGCATCGGCGCCGGCGTGGGTTGCGATGCACAGGTGTTGGTCTGGCAGGACATGGCGGGGTTGCGAACCGGGCATCTGCCCAGATTCGTCAAACAATACGCCGACCTTCGTGGCGTATTGCTCGGAGCAGCTCGCAACTTCATTGACGACGTGCAAATGTCGAAGTTTCCGGGGCCCGAGCATTCATTCCCCTTAGAGAATGCGCAGGAGAAAAACCATCGATGAAAAGCTTCAGGTAACACGCGGGCAACTATTCACACTTCGTGTCCTATGGCATCACCAATGCGCTCTTGATGCCATTTCTGCGATCAATATTCTGTCCTCATGTTGTTTTTGCCCCGGACAGAAAAGAGCGCAAGCCATGCCCAGCCCGAGAACGCTGTACCAGAAGCACATCGATAGTCACACCGTCTGCACCCTCGACGATCAGGGCCACGTGCTGCTTTACATCGACCGCCAGGTCGCCAACGAATACACCAGCCCGCAAGCCTTCAGCGGCCTGCGCGATGCCGGGCGCACGGTGTGGCGGCCCGCAGCGACGCTGGCGGTGGTCGATCATGTGAACCCCACCGCACCGAAACGCATCGCGACCATGCCCGACGCCGGGGGCGCGCGCCAGGTGTCGTACTTCGAAGAAAACTGCCGCGACTTCGGTATCGAGCTGTTCGATGTGCTGGACAAACGCCAGGGCATCGAACACGTTGTGGCGCCGGAACAGGGTTTCATTCTGCCGGGCATGGTGGTGGCGGCCGGTGATAGCCACACCACCACTTACGGCGCACTGGGCGCCTTCGGTTTCGGCATCGGCACTTCGGAAATCGAGCACCTGCTGGCAACCCAGACGCTGGTCTACAAACGCCTGAAAACCCTGAGGGTGACGGTCAACGGTGAGCTCGGCGCAGGCGTCACCTCCAAGGACATCATCATGGCGCTGATCGAAAAAATCGGTGCGTCCGGCGCCACCGGTTACGCCATCGAATTCACCGGCCCGGCCATCAGCGCCCTCAGCGTCGAGGCGCGCATGACCATCTGCAACATGGCCGTCGAGGCCGGTGCCCGGGGTGCGTTCATGGCGCCGGACGACAAGGTTTTCGCCTATCTGCAACGCAAGCCGCGTGCGCCCAAGGGCAAGGTCTGGGAGCAGGCAATAGAGCGCTGGAAAACCCTGCACAGCGACGAGGGCGCGGTGTTCGATCGCGAAGTCATCCTCGATGTCGCCGCGCTGGAGCCGATGGTGACCTGGGGCACCAGTCCCGATCAGGCCGCGCCGATCAAAGGCCACGTGCCGGACCCGGCCGCCCAGCCCGATCCGATCCTGCGTCAGGGCCTGCAGCGCGCCCTCGACTACATGGGCCTGACACCCGGCATGCCGCTGAACGAAGTGACGATCAGCCATGCCTTCATCGGTTCCTGCACCAATGCGCGGATCGAAGATTTGCGTGATGTCGCCCGCGTAGTGCGCGGCAAGCGTGTGGCGGCCCATGTGCGGGCGATGATCGTTCCCGGCTCGACGTTGGTGCGCAATCAGGCCGAGGACGAAGGCCTGGCGCAGATTTTTCTCGACGCGGGTTTCGAGTGGCGTCAATCGGGTTGTTCGATGTGCCTGGCGATGAACGATGACGTGCTCGCGCCGGGTGATCGCTGTGCGTCCAGCACCAATCGAAACTTCGAAGGCCGTCAGGGCGCCGGTGCGCGCACCCACCTGATGAGCCCGGCGATGGTCGCCGCCGCCGCCATCAGCGGCCATTTGACTGACGTGCGCACCGTCGCGCTGGAGGCTTGAACCATGCAACCTTTCGACACTGTCAGCGGCAGCGCCGCGCCGTTTCTCGCGTCCAACATCGACACCGACGTGATCATGCCCAAGCAGTTTCTCAAAGGCATCGATCGCCAGGGGCTGGATCGCGGGCTGTTCTTTGATCTGCGCTTTCTCGCTTCAGGCGAACCCAACCCGGAATTCGTGCTCAACCAACCGGCCTGGCAGGACGCGGCGTTTCTGGTGACCGGCCCCAACTTCGGTTGCGGTTCCAGCCGCGAACACGCGGTGTGGGGCTTGAAGCAAGTGGGGATCCGAGCCTTGATCGGCACCACGTTCGCGGGGATTTTCTACGACAACTGCCAGCGCAATGGCGTGTTGGCGATTCAACTGGACGAGGCGCAGTTCAAGCGTGTGGCCGAGGCGATCAGCGTTCCAGCGACCGCGCGGATCAGCGTGAACCTGGCGCAGCAGACCCTCGAGCTGGCAGACGGCACGCTGATCGACTTCGAGATCGATCAGTTGCGCAAACAGTCGTTGCTGCTCGGGCTGGACGCCATCGGCACCACGCTGCAACGCACCGAGCAGATCCGCGCCTTCGAGGCACGGCATCTGGCGGACAATCCTTGGCTGGGTTGATGGCAAAAAAACGGGCGGTTCATTGAACCGCCCGTTTTCATTCCACAGACAAATCGCGGAAGTACTCTTCCAGAAACTCCACGCACACCCGCAATTTCGCCGACTCGCTGAGCCGGGTCGGATAGACCGCCCAGACGTTGGCGCTCTGGGTGTAGCCGTCCAGCACCTGCACCAGCCTGCCCTGCTCGAGCATCGGTTTGACGTCCCACATCGAGCGCAACAGAATTCCGCCACCGCTCAAGGCCCACTCCAGCACGATCTCGCCGCTGTTGGAGGACAACGGGCCATTCACTCGCACCGTTTCCTCTTGTCCGTCCTTGCTCAGGGTCCAGATGCCGAATGCGTTGTTGCGCTCCTTGAGCACCAGACAATCGTGGTCTTTCAGGTCTTCGAGAGATTGCGGCGTGCCCCGGCGTTCGAGGTATTCCGGCGTGGCGCACAGCACGCGCCGGTTGCTCACCAGTTTGCGCGCGAGATGCTGGCCCGGCAGGTCATCGCCGACGAGGATTTCCAGATCGAAGCCCTCGCCCACCAGATCGACCACCCGGTCGAACACGTCCAGCCGGATGTCGAGTTTCGGGCACGCCCGGGACAGCTGGCTGATCGCTGGCGCCACATGATTGCGGCCGAAACCGAAGCTGCTGCAAATGTGCAGCGAGCCCGCCGGCTGGTGCCGGGCCTGGGAAATCTCGCCGAGAAACTGATCGAAATCCCCCAGCAGTTTCTCCGCCCAGATCCACACCCGCTCTCCATCGTCGGTCAGCGCGATGCGCCGGGTGGTGCGGTGCAGCAGCTTGGTCGCCAGCGTGGTTTCCAGCACCGAGATGCGTTTGCTGACGTAGGCCGGTGAGAAGCCCAGCTCGTCAGCGGCGCTGGCAAAGCTGTTCTTGCGGATGACGGTGAGGAAAACCTTGAGGTCTTCAGGCAAGGGAAATTGGTCACGATTCGTGTTCATAGGCCGCGCGCCTTCGCTATTTGTCACACATTCTGCGAAGGATAACATCGAATCAACACCTCGCCAGCCGGGGCCCGGTGCTTGCTGGAACCCCGGCGCCGTGATCAGGGTTGTCGATTGCTGGCGGTTTGCGTGCCCGGCTCGAACATCGCCTCGAACCGCGATTTGTTGGCCGCGTAATAGGCCGCGACCGCCTGATCCGATGAGGTCTGGCGCGCCTGCATCATCAAGCTTTCCAGATCTGCCTGCGGGATCGAGTAGTGGGCGAAAAAGTACGCCACCTGCGGGTATTCCTGACTGAACCCCTTGCGCGCCATCGCATGGATCTGTTCGGCGCCACCGAAAATCTGCTTCGGATCATCCAGATAGCGCAACGACCATTTGGAGAACATCCAGTGCGGGCTCCAGGCATTGACCAGTGACCATTTGTCCCGTTTCAGGTTGCGATCCAGTTCATTGAGCATGCCGCTTTCCGAAGACGCCACCAGTTTGTAGCCATCAAGCCTGTATTCCTCGATCGCCTTGACCGTGAGTTTGTACTGGCCGTTGCCCACCTCCGAGGTGAGGATCTTGCCTTCGAGTTTTTCCTTCACTTGCGGCTTGTTCAGATCCTCGACACTGGCCACTTCGCTGATCGGCACCGATGTCGGGACGGCCATGCCGATCCGCCCTTCGTACAGCACGCCGAGGTCTTCGAGGCGATCCTTGTATTTGTCGTAGAACGCCTTGTGGGTACTCGGCAGCCAGACCATCGGGATCAGGTCGATGTTGCCGTTGGCCAGGGCCTGGAACTGAATGCCGATATCGGCCATCACCAGTTTCACCGGTTGTTTGAGGTGATCCTGAAGCGCCGCGCTGGCGAGTTTGACGGTGATTTCGGTGTCCGACCAGTTGACCCAGCCAATGCGCACGGGTGCAGGTTCGGCGGCCTGGGCCTGTGCAGCGAGCGTGGCCAGAATCAGGGCGAAAAGCGTATTTCGATAAGGCGAATGAGCGTTCATCAAGCGTCTTCCTGGGGAGGTGGGATCGGCAGGTATGTCTCAATCTGGACAGCCTTGCGGTTGAGGCGTCTGGCGCAATCCTATGCCTGGGCGAAGCACCGCGCAAGAAAAATGTACACCTGTGTCAGCCATGATTGACATGCCTGTACAGTTGACCTAATTTCAAGTCGCCGAGCCTGATGAAGCCCACCCCGGAGCGCACCACCATGTCCAGCGATCCCCTGTTGCAGCCTTACAAAATCAAGAACCTGACGCTCAGAAACCGGATCATGACCACCGCTCACGAACCGGCCTACCCGGTTGACGGCATGCCCAAGGATTTGTATCGCGCCTACCACGTCGAACGCGCCAAAGCCGGCGTCGCGCTGACCATGACGGCCGGCTCCGCCGCCGTTTCCAGAGACAGCCCGCCGGTGTTCAACAATGTGCTCGCCTACCAGGATGAGGTGGTGAAGTGGCTGAAGGACCTGACCGACGAATGCCACGAGCACGGCGCGGCGGTGATGATCCAGTTGACGCATCTGGGTCGCCGCACCCGCTGGGACAAGGCCGACTGGTTGCCGGTGGTCTCGCCGTCGCACCATCGCGAAGCGGCGCACCGCTCTTTCCCGAAGAAAATGGAAGACTGGGATATCCAGCGCATCATCAAGGACTATGTGGACGCCGCCGAGCGGATGCACGCCGCCGGCATGGACGGTCTGGAGCTGCAGGCCTACGGGCACTTGATGGACCAGTTCTGGTCACCGTTGACCAACGAACTCGACGGGCCGTACGGCGGCTCGCTGGAAAACCGCATGCGCTTCACCTTCGACATCCTGCGCGGGATTCGCCAGCGGGTCGGCGAGGACTTCCTGCTGGGCGTGCGCTACACCGGCGATGAAGGCTTGCCCGGCGGCTTCGACGCCCGCGAAGGCTTGCAGATTTCCCACCTGCTGAAAGACAGCGGGCTGGTGGATTTTCTCAATGTCGTACGCGGCCACATTGACACCGATGCGGGTCTGACCGATGTCATTCCGATCCAGGGCATGCGCAATTCGCCGCATCTGGATTTTGCCGGTGAAATCCGTGCGGCCACCGGATTCCCGACCTTCCATGCAGCCAAGATCCCTGACGTCGCCACTGCTCGCCATGCCATCGCCTCAGGCAAGGTCGATATGGTCGGCATGACCCGGGCGCACATGACCGATCCGCATATCGTGCGCAAGATCATCGAAAAACGTGAGGAAGATATCCGTCCCTGCGTCGGCGCCAACTATTGTCTGGACCGCATCTATCAGGGCGGCGCCGCTTACTGCATCCATAACCCGGCAACCGGCCGGGAAACCACCATGCCCCACGACATTCCCAAGGCAGCACGCAAACGCAAAGTGCTGGTGATCGGCACCGGTCCTGCGGGACTTGAGGCCGCGCGGGTAGCGGGCGAACGCGGTCATGACGTGACTGTGCTCGAAGCGGCGGATCGCCCCGGCGGGCAGATCCGCCTGACCGCCCTCAGCGAACGGCGGCGGGAGATGATCAGCATCATCGACTGGCGCATGGCGCAGTGCGAACGTCTGGGCGTGAAGTTTCATTTCAACACCTGGGCCGAAACCGACACGGTGCTGCAGCATGAACCGGATGTGGTGATTGTCGCCACCGGCGGCCTGCCCCACACGGACGTGCTCAGTGCAGGCAACGAGCTGGTGGTTTCGACCTGGGACATCATTGCCGGTGACATCAAGCCAGGCCGGCATGTCCTGATCTATGACGATGCCGGCGACCACGCCGCGCTACAGGCTGCCGAGGTCATCGCCGCCAGCGGCGCGAGTGTCGAAATCGTCACCCCCGATCGCAGTTTTGCTCCGGAAGTCATGGCGATGAATCTGGTGCCCTACATGCGCAGCCTGCAGGATCTGGATGTCACCTTTACCGTCACCTATCGCGTCGATTCGGTCGAGCGCCGCGACGGGCGACTGGTGGCAACGCTCGGCAGTGATTACGGAACGGTGCACAAGCAGCGGGTGGTGGATCAGGTGGTGGTCAATCACGGCACGATCCCGCTGGATGACTTGTATTTCGACCTGCGCGCGCATTCGAGCAACGGCGGCGCGGTGGAACAACACAACCTGATTGCCGGCAAGACGCAGGACATCGTCACCGACCCGCACGGACGTTTTCAGCTGTTCAGGATTGGTGACGCCGTGGCCGCACGCAACACCCATGCGGCCATTTACGATGCGTTACGGCTGATGAAAGACCTCTGAACGTGGCCCTCCCTTCTGTGTCGGGAGGGAAGTCGCCGTATCTGCCCACTACAGGCCGCGCCGGGCAACCTGGGCGCCGGCCTGTACGGCCCGACCCACGATGTCTTCGAGGTTCTGCCCGGTCATCGACTGCAACGCAGCCGCCGTGACCCCGCGATAAGCCATCAAGGCATCCAGCAGAGCTTGCGGTTCCCGCCCCGCCAGCAGTTGACCGCCGCCCACCACCACCGCCCGTGCCGCCCGCTGCGCAATCCGCGCGGGGATGCCGGCCGCTTCGGCCTGACTGGCGAGCGCAGCGCACAACAGCGCCGGAAACGCCGGCCCGGTACCGGACAACGCGCTCAGATAATCGATGCAGTCTTCATCGGGCACCTCGTCCGCCGTGCCCACGCATTCGAACAATCGCTGCAGCCAGTCGCGCTCTTCATCGGTCAAGGAGCCGGCCACGAACCACGGCGTATAGGATTGGCGGATCTCCACCGCCGCGTTCGGCATGGCCCGCACCACCACTCGCGCGCCTGTCGCGGCACCGAGGGTGGACGCTGAAATGCCGGCCATCAGCGATACCAGCGTTTTGCCTCGGGCATCGATCTGCAACGCCCGAAACTGCTCGGGCCGGACCGAGAGCATTACAATATCGCTGCTGTCGACCAGCGACTGGTTGTCCTTCAACACGCGCACTCCCGGCGCAACATCAGCACTGCCCGAGCGGTTCGAGATCAGCAGATCACTCGGCCTGATAAATCCCAGGTCCAGCAACGATTCGGCAATCGCCTTTCCCAGCCAGCCCGTGCCGCCGATGATCCCCAGCGTTCTATTGGTCATCGGGCAGCGCCTCTTCGAAGGTTTCCACCAGTGGAACAAACACCCCCGGCTCCGTCTCGGCATAACCGAACTGACCGAAAAACCGGTCCAGCTCGCGCCGCTTGGGTGACTTTCCGGTGAACACGGTGACGTACTGCGGGATTCGCCGGAACCGCACGATCACGTCTTCGGTGGTTTTCATCGAGATGTAGCCGATCTGCGTGAGATAGATCGTCCGGGCACGGGCATCGGCCGCCCCCGGCTCGTAACCGAAACGGCGAAACATAGCGGCCAGCGCATTGATCCGCGCATCGTCGGCCAGCGCGATTTGCCCGGCGACTTCATCCGATTGCAACGCCCAGCTGCGCACGGCGAATTCAAACTGCGAATCGAACAACGCAGGGTTCAGCCAGCATTCGAAAACATTGAGGATCGCCTCGGACACGCTTTCGGCATAACGCTCGCACTGCCCCACCAGCCCACCGGTGTTCTTGTCCCGCCAGCGGGCCAGCAGCGCCGCGAGCAGTTGCTCCCGATCTTCGTAGAACCAGTAGAAGCTGGTGCGCGACAGGTTAAGGCGCTTGGCCAGCGGCATTACCCTGACCGCATCGACTCCGGATTCCTTCAAAGCCTCATACGCGGCGTCCAGCCAGACGTCCACAGAACCGCGCCATCCTGAATCCTGAGCCTTGTTTTTTGTCCGTCCTGCCTGCGTCATTGCAATGCACCTGTCTTTGAGACTTTGACCGGACTTTACACGGGGCGTACACACAATGTACATCGGCGTACATTTTCCATTTTCGAACGTTCCTCAGCGTCCATGGCGATCTCGATTCAATCGCTTGAACACGCTGCCGAAAGGTCGGTTGTGCGTGCGCCAAAATCCCTGCATTGGACAGACATGACCGTTCGGCGCTTTTTCTGGCAGCCCTGCACAAACGGGTCTAGGGTTGCGTGGCTGGCAAAATGCTGGCCACTTGGCAAGCGTCGCTCGACGAGCGCCATCAGCGGCACTGGAAGAAAAATCAGGGATGGTTTTTGTGCTTGCGCGGGTATTGCACTCTTGAAGAGTGAACGACCTATCCCTGTGTTTCGTTGCTTTCTATCAAGGACAGAAAGATGACCAACGTACAGGTGAGTTTCCCCCGTTTGCCCCACCGGCAACCCCCTTCATTGACGCCCGAGGCCAGGCCCGACGGTTTTGGCTGACGACGCTTGCGCGTGAGACGGCGCTGCGGTGTCGCCCCTGCGCGAACCCTGTTTGCGAATTGATCAGATCCCGACAGATCAGGCTGTCACGTCGCCGAGAATCCCGGTTGCCGGTGGTTCTGGCCGATGTCGTTCGCCTGCCTGTCTGGAAAGGCGCCCCTTCTGCGCAAGGGGTCGAGCGGCACACACCCACAAGGAAGGCCTCGATATGACCGGTTCAAACCACAACATCCCGCCCTACGGCGTCGCCATCCAGAGCGCGATCACCGACGGCGATCTGCAGCAGATGAAGACTTTGTTGAAGCAGCGCGATTCAACGAAGCCGGAAGCGAAGGAGCTACAAACCGCGTACGAAAAACTGGCCAAAGAAGTTTCTCGACTGGAAAAACCCTAAGGCCATTTCCCACATTGCAATGGAGGCAATCAACATGTCAGCAACTCAGCAAAATGTCGGCTTGTTCCCGGTGAGCTACCGGATCGGTACGGGCCAGCCAGGGGCGCAGAGTCTTGCGCTGAACCTGCTGGTGTCCACGCCACAGCAGCATGTCACCGGCAACGCCGCGGTGACTCAGGCGACCAATCCGCCGCTCGACATCGACTCGGACGTCTGGGGCGAATACACCTACATGACGGTGATGAAGCCCGGTGTCAGCAAGATCCTGATCACCGCCCAGGGCAACCACGGCGGCCCTGGCTCCAACTCCATCATCAACTTCAAGATCCATCTGGTGGTCGGCACCGACTGGCGCGAAGGCGTGGCCAACTATGAGTACTTCGACGGCCAGCGCTGGCACGAAATCAACAACGTGCCGGCGCATCTGGTGGAGGTGCCTTCGAACGTCCTTCAGCCGTTCAATCCCGGCCCGGTGATCGAGCCGCACAAGCCGGTCCTGCCGCTGTACGCCGCGCCGATTCAGGGCGCTATCGCCAGCGGTGACCTGGCCCAGATGAAAAGCCTGTCCGCACAGGCCAGACAGCAGCTGGAGCAACTGCCGCTGTTGCGCAAAGCCGTGGACGACGCCAACAAAGAAATCAGCCGCGTGCAAAGTCGCTGATCGGCAATCTGGAACCATAACTTTCACAAGGGAGCAGCATCATGTCGATCGGACTTTTTCACACCCGCCTCATCGCCAGTAACTCACTGCTGGGCGCACCGGTTCTGACCCTCGATATCGTGGTCGATACCGTCCGCAAAAAAGTCAGCGGAACCGCCAGCGTGTTTCAAAGCACCTGGCCACCGGTAAATTTCCATGCCCGGGTCTGGGGCGATTACTCCGAGGCCAGGCTCACGCCATCCACCGAGACCTACCTTATTCTCACCCTCGACGGCAGCCCGAGCGGCCCGGTGAGCCAGATCGCCCAGACCTTCCACCTCAAGGGCATTCTGAACGACTGGACCAGCGGTTTTATCGATTACCGCTACAACGAAGGCGGCCAGTGGCAGGACGTGCGGCACGTTGCCGTGCATCAGGCGCCGAGCGTCGAGCCACTGCCGCCCGAGCATCATGTCCAGCCGCTGTATGCGGTGGCCGTGCAAACAGCTCAGGCCAGCGGTGATCTGGCGCAGTTGAAAGTCGCCGTGCAGCAGGGCGAACAACAGCTGGCCCACGAGGACGCCTTGCGCAGTGCCCTTGCGCAGCTGAACGCGGAAATCGCGCGACTGGAAGCGCGCTAAGCGGTACGGCCCGGGCGCGGTCATGGGTGACCGCGCCCGGTCTTCCAGCCAATCGAGGTCAGTCCAATCGTGCCGCGCACAGGCCCGTGCGCAAGGATCTCCCATGACAGACAACCGCCCTGCCCGCTACCTCAGCGACACCGATCTCAAACGCTACGTGCCGGTGCACGTGGTCTGGGAAATCACCCTCGCCTGCGACCTCAAGTGCCTGCATTGCGGCTCCCGCGCGGGGCATCGGCGTCCCGATGAACTCAACACCCGCGAATGCCTCGATGTGATCGATTCCCTCGCCGCCCTCGGCACCCGCGAGATCACCCTGATCGGCGGCGAAGCCTATTTGCGCAAGGACTGGACGCAACTGATCCGCGCCATCCACGACCACGGCATGTACTGCGCGATCCAGACTGGCGGGCGCAATCTGACGCCGGCGAAAATGCAGGCAGCGGTCGATGCCGGGCTCAACGGGGTCGGCATTTCCCTGGACGGACTCGCGCCGCTGCACGACCAGGTGCGCAACGTGCCCGGCTCGTTCGACAAGGCCGTCGACACCCTGCGCCGGGCCAAGGCGTCGGGGCTGGCGGTGAGCGTCAACACCCAGATCGGCGCGGCCACGTTGCCGGACTTGCCGGAGCTGATGGACACCATCATCGAGCTCGGCGCCACCCATTGGCAGATCCAGATCACGGTGGCCATGGGCAACGCCGTCGACCATCCGGAACTGTTGCTCCAGCCGTATAAGCTGCTGGAAGTGATGCCGCTGCTTGCCCGGTTGTACCGCGAAGGGCTGGATCGCGGCCTGCTGATGAACGTCGGCAACAACATCGGTTATTACGGCCCTTACGAACATCTGTGGCGCGGCTTCGGTGACGAGCGCGTGCACTGGAGCGGCTGCGCGGCCGGCCAGACCGTGCTGGCGCTGGAAGCAGACGGCACGGTGAAAGGTTGCCCGTCACTGGCGACCGTTGGTTTCTCCGGCGGCAACGTGCGCAACATGAGCCTGCACGATATCTGGCACTACAGCGAAGGCATGCACTTCGGCCGCCTGCGCTCGGTCGATGACCTGTGGGGCTACTGCCGAAGCTGTTATTACAACGACGTCTGCCGGGGCGGCTGCACCTGGACATCGCACTCGCTGCTGGGCAAACCCGGTAACAATCCCTACTGCCACTACCGAACCCTGGAATTGCAAAAACAGGGTCTGCGCGAGCGCATCGTCAAAGTCGAAGACGCCGCCCAACGCTCGTTTGCCGTCGGACGTTTTGACCTGATCACCGAACGCATCGACACCGGCGAAAAAGTCAGCAGCGTCAGCGACAGCGGGCAAGTGATCAAACTGACCTGGATCAATCAGGGCCAGTCCTCCCCCGAGGAAGGACGCCTGCCGACGCAACTGGCCCTGTGCCGCGACTGCCTGCAATACATCCAGCCGCACGAATCGATCTGCCCGCACTGCCACGCCGACGTCGCCGCCGCCGAGGCCCGACACCTGACCGACCGGGCGCGGCAGCAGGCGATCATGAAGACGCTGACCGGTTTGCTGGCGGGAGTGCCGGGTTCGTTGAGCTGAGACGGTGACGGCTGCCGTTTGCCCGCTCGCCGCGAAAAATCTCGAACTCGCTCAGTGGCGCTGCATCCAACGATTAAGCCAACGGAGGTCAGCGCCATGAACAACGACAGTAAAGCTCCACCCACCGATAAGTCCGGCAAACCGGTCAATGTGGTGAAACGCGATCTTGAAGACCCGGACGACGACACCCGCGGCGTGGATGAGGTCATCACGCCCTCGTCGACCCGCACCAAGGAACAGGACGCTGAAGCGTTGCAACGCAAGGTCGACGAAATCGAACGCAAGGTTGCAGACGGCAACTGATCGGTTGGTCGAGGCAGGTCTTTGCCAGGTTTTCGGGCTACAGCGGTCGCGCCGGCTTGCATGGCGTTCGCTGAAAAGCCCGAAAAACCTGACCGGCGATACCGTCCGGGAAATAAGTAGCTGTTTTCTCTGAAATTTATTGGCTTCAGGGGTTCACAGAACGCAAGAGCGCTGGTAAAGTGCCGCCCACTGTTGCAGAGGTCCTCCCGGGACTGAAACCAATAGCTACAGGGGCGTCGCCAAGCGGTAAGGCAGCAGGTTTTGATCCTGCCATGCGTTGGTTCGAATCCAGCCGCCCCTGCCATTTTTTCCTCGTTTCACCCTACTCCGCTTCACCTTTGCCTCAACGGCAAATCATTTCTTTGTATTCAACGTAATCGCCGAACGCACCAGCGCTTTCAGTGCCTTTGCATCGATCTTGTCGTCTTCGTGAACATCAATCGCCCGCCGGGTATTGCCCTCCAGACTGGCGTTGAACAGTCCTGATGGATCCTCCAGCGCCGCGCCTTTGGCGAAGGTCATTTTCACCACGGCCTTATAGGTTTCCCCGGTGCAGATGATGCCGTTGTGTGACCAGACCGGAACGCCCCGCCACTTCCATTCCTCGACAACTTCCGGATCCGCCTGATGAATGATCGCGCGGATCTCGGCCAACTTCTGGCCGCGCCAGTCGTTCAGTTCCTTGATTCTCGCGTCGATCAGCACAGAGGGATTCTCAGTCGCCGCGCCGCTGCTTTCCTTCCTCATATCCTTGTTCTCCCGAAAACCTTTTCCGCTATCCAGCGTAGCGCCGACTGCGCCAAACGCCGGGCAAAAAAAGCCCCGCAAGGTGCGGGGCAAAAGAATTGGTTGGTTGCGGCCAACCAAAGGAGCATCGTCAAAAGCGTTAACCGTCAGGCGTTACAGGCACTCCTGGGCAGCCCGTTCAAAACTCGACGGCATGAAACTCGACGCCAGCAAGTGGCGCTCATACAAAAACACCTTGCCGCCGTCCTGTGCCTTGTAGGCTTCCAGGACGTTGTCCGCCGCCACCTTGCTCGGCACCACGATCCGGTAGCTGCGCTGGGTCTGCGAAACCGTCGGGTTCAGCGCGCTGCCCTGCAGTTTCGGCACCACGCATTCGGCGTACTGGGCAGGCGTCTTGTGCGTCTGCAGGGTCAGCGTCGGGTCGTTCGGCGCAGAAGCGCATGCGGTCAGCAACAAACTGGCAGAAGCCATGGCAGGGATAAAAAAGGCACGCATGGATAAAATCCTGAAAATAAAAGGTTCGGTTCTTCGGCAACGTTCAGTGTCACGGGCACTGCCGTTGCCGTTTTTGATTTGGGTGTTCAGCCTGCACTCACCAGGGCTTTGAGCGAGTCATCGAACTGCTTCAAGGCACTCAGTTGCAGGTCGCGCTGCTGTTCAATCCCGGCAGCGATTTCGGGCGCTGCCTTGTTGTGTACCCACACCGAAGGCAGTTGCTTCTCCACCGCGCCTTCGGCCTTGCCGATGTATTGCAGGTTGGCGTCGTAGAAGCGTGCGGCAAACCGCGCTTCGACCTGACTGTTGCGTTGGGTCAGCAGCCGGTTGTGGGTGTCGAGCATCACCACCACGTCCGGATGGGCCTGCACCAGCGCATCGAGGCTGTCGTAGACGGTCACCGAGAGAAACTGTTGTTGCAGCGAACTCATCAGCCAGTCGATGGCCAGTTCCGGATCGGAGCTGTCGACGAAGGCGTCACGGATTCGCGCATCGAGCGCATCCTTGGCACCGTTCACCGCTACATCGTGGTAACGCTCGAGGTATTGCAAGTTGTCCAGGGTGTTTTCGCTGTACAGCACACCGACGGTTTGCGAGTGCTGCAGCGCGGCGCTGCTGCCGGCGACGGGCAGAAAATGGCACGACCGGGCGTCGTCTGCGTAGGCTGGGGCTACGGAAGCGGCCACCCCGCCCATCAGCAGGGCGACTACAGCCAGTCGGGTCAAAGTCTTCATCGCGCAATTCCTTCAGCGGTGTGTTCGATGGAGGCGATTTTCCGCCCATCGGCGCCAAAGCAGAACTTGCGTTTCTTGATGGTCACTATTACTTGAACCAATAGTTGCGCGGCGTGCAGACTGCTGCACACTCAATCACAACGAAAACAGATGAGGATTACCCGTGCGAACCTTTGATCTGATCCGCGATGCCGTCCTGCCCGAATTCCGCGACCGGGTGGCCGAATACCTGGTCGAATACGAAACCGTGCTGGGCCAGTCAGCGGACAATTCGGAGTCGGTGCGGGCCGCGGCCAATCAACTGCGCGGCTATTTGCGCGGCCTCAATACCACCCGAGTGCTGGGTATGGCGGACTGGGAAGAACTCGACCGGCGCGTGCTGAACACCTGGCTAGCGCCCGCTCGATGACACGCTAGACTCTTCAGGCTGCGCCCGCAGCGCCAGACCTGGAGGTGTCCCATGAGCAATAACACCGAACCCACGACATTCACCGGCTGGGCCGCCACCTCGGCCGGCGCGCCGCTGGAGCACTTCAGTTACGACCCCGGCCCGCTGGGCGATGAGGAGGTCGAAGTCGCCGTGGAATATTGCGGCGTCTGTCACTCCGACCAGTCGCTGATCGACAACGACTGGGGCATCAGCCAATACCCGTTCATTCCCGGCCATGAAGTGGTCGGCCGCATCGTGCGCACAGGCCCGCAGGTGCGCGGCCTGGAAGTCGGCCAGCGTGTGGGGATCGGCTGGTATAAGGGCAGTTGCATGCATTGCTCGTCCTGCATCGGCGGTTCCCATCACCTTTGCGCTACGGCCAAACCGACGATCATCGGCAGCCATGGCGGATTCGCCGATCGCCTGCGCACGCACTGGGCCTGGGCGCTGAAACTCCCGGACAACCTCGACCCGGCACTCGCCGGCCCGCTGTTCTGCGCCGGCTCCACGGTCTTCAATCCGCTGGTGGAGTTCGACATCAAACCGACCGACCGGGTCGGCGTGGTGGGCATCGGCGGCCTCGGACACCTGGCGCTGCGGTTTCTCAATGCCTGGGGTTGCGACGTCACGGCCTTCACCTCTTCCCTGAGCAAACAGGAAGAAGCCAAGCGCCTCGGCGCCCACAAGGTCGTCGCCTCCACCGACAGCGAGGCGCTGAAAGCAATTGCCGGCACCCTCGACTTTCTGCTGATCACCGCCAACGCCAACCTCGACTGGACGGCCATGCTCGCCACCCTTCGCGGCAAGGGCCGGCTGCACTTCGTCGGCATCGTGCCCGACGCGATTCCGGTGCATGTGTTCAATCTCATCCCTCAACAAAAGTCCCTGTCAGCCTCCCCAGTCGGCTCGCCCGCCACGGCAGCGACCATGCTGGAGTTCTGCGCGCGGCATCAGATCCTGCCGCAGGTGGAGGAATTTCCGATGAGCAAGGTTAATGAAGCAGTCGACCATCTGCGCAGCGGCAAGGCGCGGTACAGGATTGTGCTGAACGCCAGCAAATGAAGGATCGGCGCGCCGGTTGCCATCGGCGCGCCAATCATTTCATATAGAACTCAATTGAATTAATAAATAAACAATCAGTGTTTATCGTTATAAAAATCTCGGCGTACTCTCACCTCATCCCGTCATTGAACACAGTGAAGTGCGCCATGAAACCGACTGACAACCTGATCGACTTCGCCGTCTACCGCAAACGCCGCCACGCCCAGCAACAGGCCCGGCTGATGTGGGAAATGTATGCGCGCAATGCCGGTTATCAGGCTTACCAGTGGGTGCAGGCCGCTCGTTCCGGCGAGACGCGTCAAGCGTGAACGCGCGTGAACCCTCGCGCTTTCTGGCGAGCGCCGATGAACCTGTGCTGGACCTGAACAACCTCGATTCCCTGGAAGAAGACCCGATCTGTGAACGCGTCGCGCAGAACCTGCAACGCCTGCGCGGCAAGCGGCACCTGTCGCTCGATGCCCTCGCCCGCCAGTGTGGCGTGAGCCGGGCGATGCTGGCGCAGATCGAGTCCGGGCGCAGCGTGCCGTCGATCAAGGTGCTGTGCAAAATCGCCAAGGGTTTGAAGGTGTCGGTGGCAGCGTTTCTGGAGCACCGCGCGTTTGAAGGCGTGGCCGTGTTGTCGGCGAGCCAGAGCAAGCGGCTGGTCAGCGCCAGTGGTGCCTTTGTCAGCCGAGCGCTGTTTCCCTTTGATGTGGCGCGCCAGTCGGAATTCTATGAACTGCGCCTGAGCCCGCTGGGCGAAGATCAATCCGAGGGCCACGGCCCGGGCGTGCAGGAAAATCTGGTGGTGGCCCAGGGCGTGCTGGAGATCAGTGTCAACGACGAGCGCTATCTGCTGTCGACGGGCGACTCGATCCTGTTTTACGCCGACCAGCCCCATCGATACCGCAACCCCGCCGACAGTGAAGCGGTGGCGTATCTGGTGGTGACCTACCCCGAACGCCTGGACTGACAGACAGACAACAAAAAGCCCGACCGGGAATTTCCCGGTCGGGCTTTTTCATGCCTGAAGACTTAGCAGGTGCAGCACATCATCGGCATGCCGTTGCAGCTCATCATCATCGGCATGCTGCAGTCGTTCATCATTTTCATCATCAGGGCGCAGCAGTTCTTCATCATGTCCATGTTCATGCCCGGCATCGGCATGATTTTGCACATCATGCAGTCGGCCATCATGGTGCATTCCATCACGCACTTCATCGATGGCATCGGCATGCCCATCATCGGCATCGGCATCATCATGTTCATCATCGGCATGGCCATGGCCGCCGGGGACATGCACATCATGCTCATGTTGCCGCAATGCATCATCATCGGCATGCCGCAGTCCATCATCATCTGCATCATTTCAGCGCTGTTCTTGAACATGGTCATGTCCATGCCAGCGGCCGGCATCATCTTGCACATCATGCCGTCGTCCATCATGTCGCAGCTCATGGTCGCCATCATCATCGGCATGCCCGTCATCGGCATCATCGGCATGTTGGCGTTCATCGGCATTTGCATCTGCATGGCGTTCATCATGGTGAAGCTCCCTGAGGATTTAAGAACTGGATGAGAATTTGATGGAGCGGATTCTAAGGATTGAAAAATCCGCAACAAGCTGTCCATCGAGCAGCAAAAAGTGCTGTTCAAACGCTTCAAGTGCAGCGTTCCGTGCGACTTGAACCGTTGCAGCAGCAGAGTAGACGCCATGACAGATCCGGCAAATGCAGGAGCAGTTTTTTGAACGTCATGGATATGCGATCCAACTCCAAGCAAATAACTTAAAGAAATAATCGTTCTAACCAGCGCGCATTATTTTCACTGTATTTGCTTATTCCATTAGTTCAGCGACGATCCACTTTTTAATCTTTTATTGCTATTAACCGTCACCTCTATAATTCGGGACAGTTCTTAACAATAAGGAAGTTCCATGCCGCAACGTTTTCTATTGGCAGCACTGTTCCTGGCGGTCGCCGGGTGTGCCAGCCCTCCTCCGGTTTCCGTGCATACCAAAGATCCCGCAAGTTCCACACTGCAAGGCGATGCCACGCGACCGGCGCAGGCGCAGTGGGTGCGCACCGAGTTGTACTTCTCGGTGGGGCCGCTGGAAGGCAAGGAAGGTGTGGTGAGCCCGGCGCGCTGGCGCGAGTTTCTCGATCAGGAAGTAACGACGCGGTTCCCGGACGGGTTCAGCGTGTTCGATGCGTATGGGCAGTGGAAGGACCACGACGCGAAAGTGCCCGAGCGACTGGCGACCAAGGTGATTGTGATCCTGCACGAAAGCGGGCCGAAACGTGAGAGTGACATTGAGGCGATTCGTTTGGCTTACAAGCGGATTACGGGGGATTTGTCGGTGCTGCGGTTGTCGCAGCCGGCGGTGGTGTCCTTCTAATCTACCCTCCGTTGCAGAGCCTGCCGAGGTGTCGACACCAGGCGGCTCAACCCGGCCAGCAACAACGCGCCAACCATCAAAACCCCGATCCCCAGAAACGCCCCCAACCCCACCACCGTCACGCTGGAATACAGCATGTAAACGCACAACACAAAAAACAGCAGCGGCAAAACCGGATAAAGCGGCACCCTCACCGGCCGAGTCACCTCGGGGAAATGCCTGCGCAGAATAATCAACGCCAGGCTGCTCAAACTCAGAAACAACCAATACACCGGCGTCAGATACTCAACCATGGTGTTGAAGCCACTCTGGGTAAAACTGCCAAACAACACCAGCAACAACGCCACCGCCCCCTCCGCCAGCAATGCCTTTCGCGGTACACCGTCACGCTCGTCCCATTCGCCGAAGCGGCGCAATTGCGCCACATCGAGGGCGGCGGCGTAGGTGGTGCGGGCGCCGACCAGCAAGGTCGAGTTGATAGTGGCGATGGCCGCGATGCCGACCATCAGCAGGATCAGCAGCACGCCCGGGGCACCGAAGGCGCGGTTCAACAATTCCACCGCCGGCGCATTGCTCGCCGCCAGACCTTCGAATCCCAGCCCTTGGACGAACGCCCAGTTCAGCGCCAGATAGATCGCCATCAACACCGTCAGCGCACCGAGCATGGCGATGAAGATCCCGCGTCGACCATCGCGCACTTCGGCGGACAATGTCGCTGCATCGCTCCAGCCGCCGAAGGCCAGAAACACAAAGATCATCGCCGCAGAAAACCCTGCCGCGCCGGTGTGTTCGGGCACCACCGGATCACTGGGCAGCGTCGGTTCGATCCCTTGCCACGCCAGCCAGACTCCGGCGCTGGCAATGCTCAGGAACCCGAGAGCAAGCAGCCCGACCAGCACCGTCTGAGTCATGAAACCAATGTGCTTGCCCGTCAGATTCAGCAGCACCAACGCTGCAATGATCGCACCGGCAAACACCCCCGATCCGTAATGCCCCAACGGCACGACCGCGTTGAAGTAATCGGCAAACATGAACGCCGACAACGCGATCCACCCGGTGTGCATCACCGAGAACCGCGACCAGGCAAACAGGAAACCCATACGCTCGCCGTAAGCGGTGCGCAGGAAATGATAGTCACCGCCCGGATGCGGGAACGCGGTGGCCATCTCGGCAAAGCACAAGGCCCCGGCCATCGACGCCAGTCCGCCGAGCACCCAGACCCAATAGAAATGTTCCGGCCCGACGTTCAAGGCTACGGTCGGCGCGGTTTTGAGAATATCGGTGGTGATGACCATGCCCAGCGTGATCAGCAATGCCTGGAACACCGGCAGGTGCCGCTTGGGGCCATTGGTTTGAGTCATGAAGGTTCCCGCTGATGATCCGCCATCCATGGCGGAAAAGACTCAGAAGCCGTAAGTGGCGGTGGCGTAGTAATAAGCGCCGTTGGTGCCGATCGGCGACAGCACGTCGTACGGCAGGTTACCGCCGTAGTTGATGGCCGAGCCGGAGCGTTCCGGGTAGTTGTCGGTCAGGTTGTTGCCGCCCAGGGCGATACTGAATTTCGGGGTGAATTTGTAGGTCACCTCGGCGTCCAGCTGCCACACCGCGCCATAGGTTTGCTCCGGCTGCGAGTCGCCGAAATCGAACACCCGAGTGGTCTCGCCCTGACGGGTCAGACGCCCGAGCAGGCCCCAGTGTTCGCTGGTCCAGTTGGCGGAAAACACGAAGCGATCCTTGGGCGCAGCATCGGTCAGGGTGTTGCGTTCCTCGACGCCGACCAGCGCGTCATTGCCGATGCCCAGCGCTGTCAGTTGCGACGGCGTGCCCTTGGTGCTGGTGACCTTGGTGTGGTTGTAGGTGTACGCGGTGGTCAGTCCCAGTTGCCCGTCGTAGAACGGCTGATGGTAGTTGAGCACCAGTTCGGCGCCGTCGGTGCTGGTGTCGGCGGCGTTGGTGAAGAAGTTGACGTCGTGGACGCCCGGCACGCCGAAGTTGTCGTTGATGTAGCTTTCCAGCGCGTCGCTGCCGATTCGCTGGGACAGGGTGATGCGGTCTTTGACGTCAATGCGGAACACGTCGAGCGACGCATCGAAGCGCTCGTTCAACTGGAACGTCAGGCCGAGGCTGAAGTTCTTCGAGGTTTCCGGATCGAGTTTTTCTGCGCCCAGGGCACGGGCAATCGGATCGTTGACTGACAGCACGCGGATATCGGTGAGCGTGCCGCCGTCGCCGAAGTTGCTGGTGGTGTTCTGGAAGCCACTCTGGGCCAGCGACGGCGCGCGGAAGTTGTTCGACACCGCACCGCGCAACGCCCATTGATCGGTCAGCTTGTAGCGACCGCTGAGCTTGCCGGTGAGTTTGCTGCCGGCGTCATCGTAATGTTCCCAGCGCGTGGCGGCATCGACGAAGAAGCGATCGGTGAGATCACCGGACAATTCGGCGTAGGTGCCGAACACGTTGCGATCCAGATCCGACTCTTCACTCGGGCGCAGGCCGTTGGCGCCATCGGCCCCGGAGCCGATGTAAGAGGCTTCGTCCCCGGCAAATGTCAGGTAGTTTTCGTAGCGATATTCACCGCCCACCGCCAGCACGAACGAGCGGCCGCCAAGGCGCAATTCGCGGCTGAAATCCAGGTTGGTGGTGGTCTGGCGCAACTCGTAGTCGCCAGTGTCGAAGCGGGTCGGCGAGTCTGCGCCGAGGCTGACGTTGAGGGTGCGACGGGTTGCCGATTCGAAGCGGTTGCGACCGTGGGTGACGCTGCTGTCGAAATCCCAGTCGTCGCCGATCAGACCTTTGTAACCGGCGGTGGCGGAGATGTCGGTGTTGTCGCCCAGCGATTGCGGCAGATAGCCGTTGGGGTAGAACTGCGGCTGCTCGGACGGGTAGCGGTAGAACTCGGCGCCGGTGGTGTGGCGTTCGTTGTAGGTGCCGAAGCTGTAGGCCTTGCCGCCGGCCAGCGGCAATTCGCCGTTGAACCAGGCGTTGACGTCCCGCGCCACACCGTCGCCCATCACATAGTTGCGCTGGCCCGGGGTGTCGGCGAAACCGTCGTAGCCGGCGCGGTTGGTCGGGTTGCGATCCTTGTACTCGGTGCCGCCGCGAATGAAGCCGCCCTCCTCGCCCAGCCGCGTGCCGATCTTGGCGGTGGTCACGCTGTTCTGGCCGTCGGTGGTGGTTTTGCCGATGGCGTCCTGGTGGGTGTGATAGGCGCCGTAGCTGGTGGAGACTTCGCCGCCCTCGGGTGCGTCGTCGAGGATGATGTTGATCACCCCGGCAATCGCGTCGGAGCCGTACTGCGCGCCAGCGCCGTCACGCAGCACTTCGATGCGTTTGATCGCGCTGATCGGGATCGAGTTGAAGTCCACCGGCGCCGTGCCGCGACCGATTTTCGACGAGTCGTTGACCACTGCCGAGGTGTGGCGGCGCTTGCCGTTGACCAGCACCAGCACCTGATCCGGGCTCATGCCGCGCAGCTGTGCGGCGCGCACATGGTCGGCGCCGCCGGAGTTGGACTGGCGCGGAAAACTGAACGACGGCAACAGTGTCTGCAACGCCTGGCCCAGCTCGCCGCCACTGGCGCCGGCGGTCTTCAGGTCCTCGGCGGTCAGCACATCCACCGGCACCGGCGAATCCAGCACCGTGCGTGCGGTGCCCCGGGTGCCGGTGACCAGCACGGTACCCAGCCGTGTGTCATCGTCGACGCGCGCGGAAGTCTCTTCGGCTTGCGCAGGAAGTTGCCAGATTGCACTGACAACAGCGATGGCGAGTAATGAACGCGAACGGTGAATCATGCGACAGCTCCTTGAATCGCAGTTAATAACCGGCCGCTGCCGAATCATGAAGTGTCGGCAATCGGTGCACGGCAATTTCTGCTGTAGTTTTGATATTCAGAAAGGCAGCCAAGTGTGTTGGACAACTATCGGCTGTTAGAGCGCAAGAACCCCAAAGTTAGTAGAACCCCCTGATTACCGATGCTAGACGAGCGCTCGCCTGCCGCAAAAGAACCAATAACGCTTAGGTTATGCCCGACGAATGGAGTGTTTCCTGAGCAACACTTGTGTTTGCGCAACAACATGAACACCCAACTAACCAACAACTAATCACGCACAAAAACGCACTCCACGTTGTTGTAGAGAGCGTTATTAATCTGTGTTTTTTCGGTGCGAAGTTAGATGCCGTCAGTCGAAGTCCTTTTCCCGCCAGGCATCTTCGGCAATGTCCAGCGCATCGCCGCTGAAGCGCTGTTCAATGAACGGATCGGCGTGCAAATGAAAGCCGTTGCGCTCCCAAAAGCCCGGTTGCTCCTGATCGGTGAATTCGAGCCCGCGCAGCCATTTCGCGCTCTTCCAGAAGTACCGCCCCGCCACCACCAGCCGCAGTGGCCAGCCATGTTGCGCGGTCAGCGGCTGACCGTCGTAATGGGTGGCCAGCAGGCTGTCCGGGTGCAGCAGGTCATCGAGACGCAGGTTGGTCTGGTAATCGTGATCGGCGTGGGCCATGACGAAGGACGATGTCGGCCGGATGTCCAGGGCCTGCAACAGGTCTTGCAGGTGCACGCCGCTCCAGCGGGTGTCGAACTTCGACCAGCGTGTCACGCAATGAATGTCGCATTGCAACGAGCGTTGCGGCAGCGCTTGCAGATCGGCGTAGGTCAACTCGACCGGGTTGGCCAAGGTGCCGAACAGGCGCAGCGACCACGTCGCCAGGTCATACGCCGGCACCTCGCCTTCGTGCAGGATCGGGAAACGCTCCGTCAGCACCTGCCCCGGCGGCAGCCGTTCGCCCAGCGCCACATCGGCTTTCGGCGAACGGCTCTTGCGCAGGCGCGCAGCCTTGTCGTGCATGTCGGCTCCTCAGTTCGCCACGGGAATCCACGGTGCCCGCGCGACATTCGCGGTGTCACCGAAGGCCGGCAGTTTTTGCCCCAGGTCCCGTACGTTTTTCACGTCCAGATCCAGCAGTTGCTGACGGGTGATCAGGGTCGGCGGCACCAGTACCTTGTGCCCCGGATTTTCCCCGGCAATCAGCATCGCCAGACTGCGCACGCTGATCGCGCCGGCCACTTGCGGATTGACCGCAGCGGTGGCGGCCCAGGCGCTGTCCGGCTCTTTCATGATCTGGATGTCGGCGGTGGAAATGTCGGCGCTGTAGATCTTCACCTTGCGGCTCAGACCGGCCTCGTCCACGGCGATTTTCGCGCCTTTGGCGAACTCGTCGAACGGCGCGAAGATCACGCTGATCCCCGGATTGGCCCGCAGCACGGCGCTGGCCTGATCGGCCACCGAGTTGGCAATCGGCGGATTGAGCGTGCCGAAGCGCGCCTTTTCGATGATCCCCGGATTGCTCGCCTTGACCTGGCTCCAGATCTCGTCGCGGCGCTCCATCGGCGTGAAGCCGCTGATGTAGACGTACCCGGCGTCGAAGCGGGTGCCGTTGTCCTTGACCGCTTGATCGAGTGCCAGCCGCGCCAGTGCGTGGTGATCCTGCTCGACCTGGGTCACTTGCGGCGTGTTCAGGTCGACGTCGAATGCTACGACCTTGATGCCTTTGGCGAGCGCCCGGTCGATCGGGCCTTTGAGGGTTTCCGCCAGCCCCAGTTGCACGATGATGCCGTCGACGCCGAGGTCGGCGGCCTGATCGATCATTTCACCCTGACTCGCCGCCTGCTGCCGCGCGTCGAACACCCGCAGGTTGGCGCCCAGCGCTTCGGTCTGTTTCTCCACGCCGCGCAGATAAGCTTCAGGGAAATCCCCGGAAAACAGATAGCCCACCAGCGCGATTTGAACCTGACCTTTATCGAACGGCGCCGGTGCGCCGGGCAAGGCCTTGGCCTGCGCATTGAGGGCTAGCGCCGAGAGCAACGCCCCGGCGAGGCAATGACGTGCGAACTGTTTGATTGAACCGTGCATGGATCTTTCCTTGAAGCATCAATGAACCGGCTCAGCGCGCCCGATGCGCGAGGCCGAAGGTGAACATCAGGGCCAGCACCAGCACCAGTCCCTTGACGAAATCCTGCGCGTAATACGGCGCGTTGAGCATGGTCAGGCCGTTGAGCAACGAAGCCACCAGCAACGCGCCGACCAGCGTGCCGAACGCGTTGGGCTTCTTCGCCCCGAGCACGGCAAAACCGATCAGCGCAGCGCCCAGCGCATCGAGCACCAGACCGTTGCCGGAGCTGACATCACCGCGCCCCAACCGCGCCGCCAACAACAATCCGCCCAGCGATGCCAACAACGCCGACAACACATAAGCCAGCAACTTGAAGCGCTGCACCGGCGCACCGGCCAGACGCGCCGCCTGCTCGTTGCCACCAATCGCATAGAACAACCGGCCAATGCGCGTGCGTTCAAGAAACAGCCACACCGCCACCGCAACCACCGCCGTGATCAACACCGGAACCGGCACGATGTCCCACAACCGTCCACGGCCCAGCGCCAGAAACAGTGCACTGAACGAACCCTCGGCTTCGTCGCCGTTGGGCAGGGTCATGCCCACCGCAATCGAGCGCCCGCCCGTGGGAATCAGTTGCACGCCGATCACCAGGAACATGCTGCCGAGCGTCGCGAGAATGTCCGGCACGCGCATCTTCACGATCAGCCAGCCGTTGAGCAGCCCGACCAGCGCGCCGCCCGCGAGGCTGATCAGCACCGCCGGCACCGCGCCCCAACCGAGTACCACCATCACGTAACTGGCGATCATCAGGCTCATGGCCGCCACCGCGCCGATCGACAAGTCCAGCCCGCCCACGGCCATGGTCAGCGTCACGCCCAATGCCAGCAGCGCGACAATCGACACCGACTGCAGAATGCTGAACAGGTTGCCGACGCGCAGGAACGCCGGTTCCGCGACACTGAAAAACACCACGATCAACGCCAGCACCCACAGCAGGCCGTAGCGGATCAGCGCTTGCACGAAGCGCTCGGACGACGCCGGGGTGGATGACAACAGGGAACTCGAATCAGGCACTCGCTCTACTCCTTGGCGCGGCTTGAACAAAAGAATTTTGCGGATCGCTGCCGGCCAGCGCCGCGACCAGGGTGGCGCGATCCAGCCCGGCACGCGGGTACTCGGCCACCACCGCGTGATCGCGCACCAGCAGAATCCGGTCGGCGATCTCCAGCGCTTCATCGACGTCCGAGCAGATCACCAGCGTGGCGCGGCCAGCGGCGCTGTCGCGCAGCAGTTGGCCGATCTCGCGCCGGGCACGCACATCGACGCCCTGAAATGGCTCGTCGAGGATCAGCACCCTGCCCTCGCCGAGCAGCCAGCGACCGAGCACGACTTTCTGCTGATTACCGCCGGACAACGCGCTCATCGGCACATCGATGCCGGCGGTCTTGATTCCCAGCGCCGAGACTTGCGCCTCGACCGCCGCTGCTTCGGCACGGTTGCGGATGAAACCACCACGGGTGAAGCGTTCGAGGAACGGCAAGGTCAGAGTTCGACGCAATGAAAAATCCGGCACCAACGATTGGCTCGCGCGATCTTCGGCGGCGAAAAACACACCACTCTGGATCGCCTGCCGGGGCGAGCCCGGTTGCCAGTTGGCTCCATCCAGTTGCAGTGAGCCGGACAACGGCTTGCGCAGCCCGAACAGCACTTCGGCGATTTCGCTTTTGCCGGCGCCGAGCAAGCCGGTCAGCACCACCACTTCGTTTTCGTGCAGGGTCAGATCGAAAGCCTGGGTGCGCGGCAGGATTTTCACGCCGCGCAGTTTCAGCACTTCGCGCCCCGCCGCTCGCGGTGTGTAGACGTGGGCTTCCAGCGCCTGACCAAGCATCGCTTCCAACGCCTCTGGCAATTGCCGGGCACTGAACTCACCGGCCAGTTGCCCGTCACGCAACACCACGGCGCGGTCGGCCACACGTTGCAGATCGGACAGCCGATGAGAGATGTACAAAATCGCCACGCCACGGCTGCGCAAGGTGTCGATCAACCCGAACAGACGCTGCGCTTCGGCATCCGACAGGGCCGCCGTCGGCTCGTCGAGAATCAGCAGTCGCGGTTGCAGGGCGAAGGCGCGAGCCAGCACCACCAGTTGTCGTTCGGCCTGGCCGAGGTGTTCGATCGGTTGCTCCAGCGGCAGCACCAGACCGAGGCCGGCGGCGATGCTCGCGGCGCGCTCCAGCAGGCGTTTGCGATTGAGCCAGAAGTCGGCGTCGGGGCGGCACAGTTCGTCGAGCAGCAGGTTTTCCGCCACGCTCAATCCGGGCGCGATGCCTTCATTGATCTGCTGATGGACCGCGACGATGCCGAAACGACGCGCCGACAGCGGCGAACTGAAATGCCGGGGCTGGCCATCGATCCAGATCTCGCCGCCCTCGTGGGTCTGGCTGCCGGCGAGGATCTTCACCAGCGTCGATTTGCCCGCACCGTTGGCGCCGAGCAGCGCCACCACTTCGGCAGGAAAAATATCCAGGCTGACCCGGTCCAGCGCCCGGTTCGAGCCAAAGGTCTTGCTCAGTTCACGTACACGAATCAGTGGTTCGGAGACCACGGCGACAGGCGCACCCATAAAATTCCTTAACGTCGATGAGCCAGCGAACGCACCAGTCGATCGCCCAGGCTTTGCACGCCCTGGACGAGGATGACCAACACCACGACGGTGGCGACCATCACTTCATTGTTGAACCGTTGATAACCGTAGCGGATCGCCAGATCGCCCAGTCCGCCACCGCCGATGACCCCGGCCATGGAGGAAAAACCGATCAGCATCACCAGCGTCAGGGTGATGCCCGCCAGCAGGGCCGGCAGCGCTTCGGGCAACAGCACTTTGAAAATCACGTGGCGGATGTCACCGCCCATGGCGAGGATCGCTTCGATCCGGCCCTTTTCGACTTCATCCAGGGCGTTCTCGACGATCCGCGCAAAAAACGGGAAGGCGCCGATGGTGATCGGCACCACGGCGGCGGTGCTGCCCAGCGTGGTGCCGACCACCAGCCGGGTCAGCGGGATCAGGGCAATCAGCATCACCACGAACGGCAGCGAACGCCCCAGATTGATGATCGCCCCCAAGGCTTGATTGAGCCTCGGCAACGGGTACAGGCCCTGACGCCGGCTGATGAACAGCAACACCCCCAGCGGCAGGCCGATCAGCAGGGTGAACAACCCGGCGAGCAGCACCATGTACAGGGTTTCGCCGGTGGCGTTGAGCACCAGTTGCAGGATTTCATTCCAGTCGATCACGCGGTTCATGAGTGGGCCGCCCGTACGCCGTATTGCCGCAGAAAACTCAAACCGGGCGCATCGTGCCCCAGCGGCAAGCCGCAACTGGGTCGCAGTGAAGCGCCGAGCGCGGACTGCGGATCGGCCAGCAATCGGGCCACCGGCCCCGCCTCCACCAGTTTTCCGTTGGCCATGGACGCGGCGTGATCGCAGATCGACTTGACCACGTCCAGTTCGTGGGTGATCAGCACGATGGTCAAACCGAGCTGGCGGTTGATATCGCGCAACAGCTCCAGAATCGATGCGGTGGTTTCCGGGTCGAGGGCGCTGGTGGCTTCGTCCGACAGCAGATACGCCGGCCGAGCCGCCAGGGCCCGAGCGATGCCCACCCGCTGCTTCTGACCGCCAGACAGTTGCGATGGAAACGCTTCGGCCTTGTCGCCCAGGCCCACCAGATCCAGCAACTCCCGAACCCGTTCATGGCGCTGTGATTTGGCGACTTTGGCGATTTCCAGCGGCACCGCGACGTTGTCGAACACGTTGCGCGAATGCAGCAGGTTGAAGCCCTGGAAGATCATGCCGATGCGCTGACGCTGGCGGCGCAGTTCGCTATCGGACAGCGCCGTGAGGTCTTCGCCGTCCAGCAGAATCCGCCCGGCATCCGGGCGTTCGAGCAGATTGAGGCAACGCAGCAGCGTCGATTTACCCGCGCCGCTGCGCCCGAGAATTCCGTAGATCGCGCCATCGGGAATGCTCAGCGACACTTGGTCCAGCGCCGGGGTCGACGCTGACGGATAGGTCTTGCTCAACTGCTCGACGACGATCATGGCTTGGCATCCGCCACCGGGATCACCGAACCCTTGAAGTTCTCGGCGATGTATTTGGCGACTTGCGGCGAGGTCAGGTCCTTGGCCAGTTGCTGAATGCGCGGATCGTTTTCCAGTTTCGGCGTGGTCACCAGAATGTTGGCGTACGGGTTGTGTTCGGCCTTCTCCAGACCGAGCGCATCCTTGGCCGGCACCAACCCGGCTTCCAGCGCGTAGTTGCCGTTGATCACCGCCAGGTCCACATCGTCCAGCGCACGTGGCAATTGCGGCGATTCGATTTCGAGGATCTTCAGGTGTTTAGGGTTTTCGGCGATGTCCTTGGGCGTCGCCTGATCGGCCGCCGGGTCATTGAAACCGGGCTTGAGCTTGATCAGGCCGTTGTCCTGCAACAGGTACAGCGCGCGGCTCAGGTTGGTGACGTTGTTCGGTACGGCGACCGTGCCTTTGTCCGGCACCTGGGCGAAGGTTTTGTGGCGATGGGAATAAATTCCCAGCGGTTCGATGTGCACCGTGGCGGCCACCGCGAGTTTTTCGCCGAGGGCCTTTTCCTGGGATTGCAGGTACGGCAGATGCTGGAAGTAGTTGGCGTCCACATCGCCGTGCACCAGCAGCTCGTTGGAGTTCACGCCCTGCGGGATTTCGATCACCTTGAGATTGAGCTGCGGATCGAGCTTCTGGATGTACGTCAGAATCTGCGCGTGGGGCACCGGGTCGGCGGCAACCCGCAATGGTTCCAGCGCTTGAGCACTGAACGAAGTCACCAGCGCGCCGAGGACGGCCAGGGTCAAGCCTGCTTTTTTCAACATGGGAAGAGTCCTTAAGCGAGTGATGGATCAGGCGTTGGCGGTCCTGCGAAGCGGTGTCTGGGTATTCGACGCATCGGCGTAAAAGCGCTGCGCGACATCGGGATGGGAGCGCAGTCGGCCCTTCAGATAATTCCAGCCGACATCGCGGAACAACGGATTGAGCGGATCACTGGCCGGGCCGCGCGCCTCACGCAACAGCGCCGTCGGCAACGGATAAAGCGGCACCACTGCATCCAGTTGCGCGCCGAGGAAAAACGCGATGGACAATCGCTCGCTGCCCACCGGTGGCGACACCACCCGATGCACCGTGGCGCGCAGGTAACCGTTGGTGGCCAGCTCCAGCAACTCGCCGATGTTCACCACCAAGGTGTTGTCCCGAGGCAGCGCATCGATCCAGCGCCCCTCTTCGATTTCCACTTGCAGGCCGGCCTGCTGGTCTTGCAGCAGGAAGCTGAGAAAACCCGAATCCTTGTGCGCGCCGACGCCCTGATTGCTCGTGGTCGAGGCTTGCCCCGGATAGCGCATCAGCTTGATGTGTTCGTTGGGTTTGTCGCCGTACAACCGGTCAAAAGCGTCTTCCGGCAAGGAAAGCGCCTGAGCGAATGCGCGCAGCAGACGCAGCGACATTTGAGTCATCGCCTGCTGCCAGTCGAGCAGCAGCGGCTTGAGCTGCGGCAACGCTTCCGGCCATTGATTCGGCCCTTGCAGCCGCGCCCACAACGGACTGTCGGCGTTCAACGGCAAGGCGTCGCGCTCGGCGCCCAGATCGAACTGTTCACGTTGATCAGGCTGCCCTCGAGTGATCTCGGAAGCGGCGCGGTTGTAGCCGCGAAAGTGCGGCGAATTGATCATGCCGACGGCGGTTTTCTCGCTGTCAGGCAAGGCGAAGAACTGGCGGGCATAATCCTGCACTTGTTTGAGCAGGCTGGCGTCGATGCCATGGCCGGTCAGGTAGAAAAAGCCCACATCGCGGGCGGCATGGCGCAAGTCATCGAGAAAGGCCTGGCGTTGCGACGGCGTACCGTCGAGCAGGGACAGGTCGAGGATGGGTAATGCGGTGATGTCTGAGGTGTGCGGCATGATTCACTCCCGTGTGAATCAAACCTGAAGAGTCCGTGATCGATTCAGCGTGTGCCGTCATGGCAATCGGGAGGTCTATCGGTTTGATGCTTTTGATTCGTCTATGAAACAAAACTAAACGATATTAAAAACACCGAACAAATATCTTTTTTGCATTAGCTTAGGTCTGTCTGACTACAGGACTCAGCTGACCACCGCGCCTTTCGGGCCGCTGGCAATAAGCGCCGCCCCACACGCAGTTTTCATGCCGTCCAGCGCGATGGGCACGCCATCGACGGTGTAGGTGCTGCTGCCCTCGGCAATCGGAAAAATCCCTTTGCACAACGGGCAACTGACCTTGTGACCGAGCCCGGCAATCGGCTTGCCGTTGAGGTCGGTCCGGGAGAAGGCTTCGAGGACTTTGCCACCGTGGGTGGTGGAGTCGCCCAAGCGAATTGCGTCTTTCATGCTCTCACTCCTTTGACCAGGTTACTCAGCCATCCACACGTCTTCGTACCCTTGGGTATCGATGATGAATTTTGCACCCGTGGGTAAGCACAGATATTTCATCACCAGCGGAAGCATTTCGGGCAAGTGTTCAATACAAACCGGCTGGTAAAAATCAATCGCCGCGGAATGCGTGCCGCCGTGGATGAACCAGCTGACATTCCCCCCATCCGGCAAACGAACGCGTGTGCCATAAATGGGTGTGTTCCCTAGCGACTCGATGGCGATAGCGACCATTTCCTCAGGAGGAAGCACAGACATCCCGTATTTTTCACAGACCGCGTTCTGCGCGGCGCTGGGATAAACCCGCTCATGTTCGCTCACAGCCACTCCTTATTTGTTGATCCGATTCCATTCGATTGTGGGTTCAGGGTCGTCAGACTTCGAGCCACCAGTTCAACAGCGTCTCGTCATCCAGGTTCTGATAGATGTTGGCAAAAATAAATCCGTCCCCTTTATCCCCCCTTTATCCTCTGCATGCCGGCCCTGAGCCTTGAGTCACATCAGGCGAAGTAACTTTCGATCTCCGGATACTCATCCAGGAACTCATCACTTCGAATAAAGGCGTCAAGACCCGGGGATTTCTTCGCGGCCCCGACAATCGCCTTGATCTTCTCTGCGTTATCCGAGTTAACGACACGACCGATCAGAATAAGAGGCCATTCCTTGCCACTTGCCTGGCTTTGCAACGTTGAGAAGTTCACCGCAAGCCTTTCAGCAAAAACGCCCGCTTCAGCATGATCAAGAACACCCAACACGCGCTCTTGCACACCGTAGTCGTCGTCATCGCAAAAGGTCGACAGCAGTACATCAATGGTTTTTGCATCGAGTTCGTCGCGGACACTGCTCACGAGCGCCGAGAACTCACGAGCATCTTCCGGGTTCTCGTAGCGATCCAATGAAACCAGTTTGTCTCGCCACACTTTGAACGCTTGATCATTCATGGTTTCTCTCACTTATCCAGAAATTTACGGCACTTGGCATACGCCAGCATTTCTTGCATTGCTTCATTGTACTTTCTGGGTTGTCCGACCTGAGTGGCAACACGGCGCACATCTCTGATCTCCATCGCCATTGCTCCCCTCATGTCCCCCACCTCAATTTTTGACTGGACCTGAGCCCGATAGGCTTTGCCGGGATTACCCTGGTGACCGTGACTCATTGTTTGGCCATGGTCATAGGGCTCCATTTGAATTGCAGGCCCCTGGCTTCTCTTTATCGGACTGGTGCTATCTGCCGGCATGTGATGCGACTCGATCCCCGAGGCTGTGGTGCCTCCGTAAGATCCACCTCTGAATGGCCCGGTTCCTTCAGGGTTGCCTTTCTTCAGATCGGCACACGGACATCTTGCCAAGCCTAGCGGGTCAATCCAGCCCAGTGGACTCGGCGCATACACAAAGAGGTTCAACCCACCGTCATAACCGATGGGATCTTTGCTGATAAAGCGTCCAATCAACGGATCGTAATAACGATAACGATTGTAATGCAGCCCCGTTTCTTGATCGTGATACTGCCCCTGGAAGCGAAGCGGGTTGCCAATACCCTGTTGCTGCGCCATTGGCGAGCGCTGTTCAGCCACGCTCCCCCATGCCTTGTACTGTGCGCTCCAGGCTATTTCGCCATTCTGGTCGGTCAACTCCAGAGGAGTCCCCATTCGGTCGCATTGATACCAACTCAGGACGTCGATTGGCAGCGCCACAGGTACGTGATTCCACAGCGGGTCGTCCTCCAACTGATACTCGCCGCTGAAGTCAGGCTGCCCCATCAGAATGATTGGCTGGTGTCGCAAAGCTTGCGCAACCGGAATGTAAGTACCCGGCTCATAGATGTAATGCACCGTGCGCCCGGGATCACCATCAACCAGAGCCGGACTGCTCTCCCAGGCCAGCGTATCGCCGTCCCAGCCATACAATGTGAAACCACAACCCGACTCTCGCTGCTTGCGGACAAACTCATTGTCGTTCCACTGTGATCCGGCTTCAGGCCGTCGCATGAAATGCGCAGTCGAGTTCTTGTAAAGGCGGCGTCCCAATACATCGTAGGCATACTCGACTTCCAGTCGAGCATCATCAAAGTGAACCAAACGGTCGAACAAGTCCCAGCGCATTCTGGCGATACTGCCGTTGTGCCAACGCTGTATCAGATTGCCTCGATCATCGTATTCATAGTGGGTGCCCGAGTACTCACGCAGCAGGTTGTCCACCCGCTTGCTACGCATCGGGTCCTGATCCAGAGGTCGGCGCATCTGTTGAACCGGCTCATCAAGCAAGTTACCGGCAGGATCAAAGGCGAAAGTTTCCACACCCTGTCGACTCGCCGCCTTGATCAGGCGCCCCACCGGATCGTACTGATACGTCAGCGGCCCGCGTCGCGTGTCGTTGAGAAGGATCAGTTGACCCGCAGGATCATATTGATATTCACGCTTGAGCAACGTGCGCTTGTCATCGCTGCGACCCAACAATTGCTCCTGCAACTGCCCAGCCGGGTCCCACTTCTGCGTCTGCAATAAATGATTACCCTGATGGCGGGCGATTTCGCGATGCAGATCGTCACGCTCCCAGGCCAGCAATTCGTGGTCATCCACTTTCAATCCCAGCAAGTGCCCACTGCCGTAGGTCATCCAACTGACTCTTTGGCCATCCGGTCGCACAGTCGCTACTCGCTGATTCAGGGCATCATATTCATGTTGCCAGACTGCGATCCGTGGCTGCTCCAAACTCAGATAATGCTGGTGTTCACGCAGCAGGTTACCCGCCGGATCGTGGAACCACTGCAAGCGACTGTGATCATTTTCGGCCAGTGTCATATTGCCGTTGCCATCGTAGGCAAATGTTTCACTTTGTACCTGTACGCCCAGACTCGCACGACGCTCTATCAGACGGCCCATCAGGTCGAACTGGAAAGCCACTCGCCGCTCGCCATCAAGCTTGCTGCTCAAACGACCTGATTCAGAGTCGTACTGGTAGCGCGTGATATGGCCGTCGAAACCTGTTTCCTCCAATAACCGCCCCATTGGATCGTAATGAAAATGGGCGCTACGCTCATTTTCGTTCTCCAAAGCGGTCAAACGACCGAGACGGTCCCAGCGATAGCGCAACGTTTGCTCAGCCGCATCCACTCGCTCGACGATAAGGCCGGCGGCGCTGTAGTTCCAGGTGGTGCAGCGGTTCAGGCTGTCGACATGGGCCAAAAGGCGCCCTTCGGCATCGCGACTGAAACGTTCCTCAGACTTGTCCGGATGCCTGATCAACACCAGTTGACCAGCCGCATACTCATACTCGGTGCCCTGCCCTGCCGCATCGGTAAAGCAAATCAACTGACCCAGGCCGTTATACTCCCAAGTACTGGTTTTGCCGGAGCAATCTGTGTATCCGGTCAACTGACCGGCATCGTTGTATTCGAATTTCTTCTCTGCCCCGTTTGCATCCTTGACGGTCTCCGGATAGCCGGCAGATGTGTAGGTGTACTCTGTCTTGTTACCCAGAGGATCGACAGCTTCCACAAGATTGCCGCTGTCGTCATAAGCTCTGGTCCACTGTCCGCCCTCTGCATCACTAACCTTGATCAGTTGGTCCAGATCATCGTATGCGTAATGCACTACGGTGTTATCGGCACGGATGTGTTCGAGAAGATTGCCACGCTCGTCGTAGCTGAACCGATCAACGCTTCCATCGGTGTGGACATGTCGCACGACATTTTTGGCCTCATCGCGGAACAACCATTCCGAACGCTCATCCGGATGCCGGATACGGTACGTGTAGCCAAGAATGTCGTAGTAGTGCCAGGTCTCATTGCCGTGGGCGTCAGTGACGTAGGTCAGACGAATGTTTTCGTCCCACTCAAGTCGGGTATCGAAGCTTCCATCATCCGCCCATTCACGAATCGCTTTGGCATCGGAGCCGTCCCCCTGCCATTGCAAATTCATGCCCCGCCCGGTCCGGTCGGTATATCGCGTGATCAGATGGCTCCGGAATTCATAATTCCAGGCATAACCGTTTTCATCCTGTGCCTGAACCAGATCGCCCAACGCATCATAGTGATAGGCACACAGTTGGCGCTGAGGGATGCCATCGGCGATCTCCCACAAACCTGTCAGACGCCCGTGGTCATCGATCAGTGTTCCGAGTTGTAGATGAACCTTTGTAACGTCCCCCTGATAGGTGAGAAGGTCAGAGAGCACCGGCTCATCACCATGCATGTGCTCATAGTGCAGCATGATTCCAGCACCACTGCGCAGTTCGATGCCGGCGAGCAGAAAGCGTGCCCCACGACGCACGTAGGTTTCTTTTCGCTCAACGCCACGGCACAGCAGCAATTGATTTTCACCTGAGCGAATCAGAGTCAGGTTTTCAATCGGGTCATGATGGGCTTCGCCGACTTTGGGCAAGGCATATTCATGACTTCGGCCATCGGCCGCATGGAAGACCAACCCGTCATCCACATAATCGAAACGAGTGGTGAACTCGTTGATCCAGCGAGCACCCAGGCTGCCTTTGTCGTAGGCCTCCAGATTCGAGTAATAAGTACGGTTCCAGACGATGGGAAACGGGCCCGGCAAACGGAAATCCGTGTGGGTGATGGTTTCCGTGCCGCGTGCAAAGCTGATGTTCCTTTTCGTACCTGTCGGGACGACATTCTTGCAATCACTGGCATCAGAACGGGCTCGCGCCTGGCTTTGTTGCAACTCCAGTTGGCCTTTGCCGGCGCGTTGTTCAGCCTTGCTCGTGGCCCCCGGTTTGACACTGGCGGCCTGACCATGAGAGCGCCGCTTGCGCCAGGTTGCTACCGAGCCCGCCAACATCTGCAACAGCCAGCCAATGGAATGCTGAACGCCCGGGTCACCAAGCTTTTTCATCTGGGATTGCAGCTCCACCCCCAGCGTGCGAAGCATCGAGGTGTTGCTCAGTACCAGAGCCTTGGCTTTCTCCGGCAGCAAGTTCTTAGCGGCACTGTTGGCAACGCCTTTGCCTGCAGCCTTGTAGGCACTGAAAGCGGCACCGAAAATGTTGCTGATAGCCGCCTTGGGGTCGTGCAACAACTGACCGCGCGCCGCCGTGATTTTCGAACCGGCCGCATTGAGGTCGCCCTTCGCATCGAGCTTGCCATTGACCACCTTCTCCAGGCCCTTGGCAATTTCGTTCACCGCGCTTTGACCCAGTTTTCCAGCGTCGTCGAGAATGCCCGCCAGTTTGGGTTGTGCCTGTTTTACGAAGTCATCGATGGTGCCGACGATGGTCGCGTTCAGATGCCCGATCAGCACTTCGATCAGGGAGTCTCCCAGCAGTGTCTTGGCACTGTTTCGCAGTTCCTGACGCACCAGCCCCAGGGTCGGGCGTAATGTCATGCGCGCAGAAGCCATGGTCGGCGGCGCAGGCAATACACCAATCAGGTTGATACCCAGGCTGACCCAATCCAGCACTTGACGCTGTTTGCTTTTGGCCAGAGTCACTATGTCTCCGAGGGCATCTACCAACGCCATGATGTTGCCCACGACGGGAAGAGCACCCGCGACGTTCTTGACCCGATCGAGTGTGACGACACCGCCGCTGATGGACTGCAACCAGGCATCGAATTTGGCAGCGCCGCGTCCGACATCCTGAATATCGATCGTATTGAGTGGCACCACCGCGACTTGCGGCTCACGCGTTTTCGCACCATCGGATCCAGTCGTCATGACAACACCTCTCCCGCCAGCAGGCCCGGGGTTTTCAAGGAAGTTTTTGGCAGGGCTGGAGCCGGAAGCGTTGGCAACTTGCCCGCCTTGCTCGCCGCCCCGAGAATCCCCGACGCACTCGGCAACGCCGCACTCGCCAGTTTCGGCAGTCCGGCCGCTCCGCCCTGCATCACGCCTTTCACCTGCTGCGCCGTTTGCATCGCACCTTGCGCGGTCTGCATTGCCCCCATCCCTGTCTGTGCCAATTCCTTGCCCTTCTCCAACATGTCCCAGTTCTTGGTCGGCAGCGCCTGCGCCACCATCGCCTGCACCTGGCTCGGAATGTCCTCAGCACCCGGCGGATTCAACGGCCATTCCGGCTTGCCGATGTAACTGCCGTCGCTCCAGGTGTCCGCCGGATCCTTGCCGAACAGCACGCGCGCCGGCCCCGGAGCGGCGCCCGCCACACTGGCGAAGCCCTTGGCATCGAGCTTGCCCTTGATGCTTTTGCCCAGCGCATCGATGACTTCGTAGTCGCCGTCCTTGATGCCCTGACGCCCGGCGTACTGGTTGAACAGTTCGAGATTGCCCTTGCCCGGTTTCGGCGGTTCCGGGAACACGCCGGCCAGGGATTTCGCCCCGGTGTAGGCGAAGTTCGCCGCATGCGCGGTGTACGGACCGCTGGTGGCGTGGGTGATGCCGCCGGCGTTGTAGGTCGTGGCGCTGCCGCCGCCCTGGATCACCAGTTCGGTCTTGGCGGTGATGGTGATGCGGTCGGCGTTGGCGGTGATGTTGAGTTTGGCCAGCAGGTTGATGCTGTCCTTGAGCGCCTTGACGTCGATGTCGCCGGAGGCCGCCACCAGCCGCCAGCCCATGCTCTGCACGAACAGGCGCATGCCGCGACTGGCACTGGCCAGCAGTCGTTTACCGATGGAAAAACTGGTGTGACCGGTGCTGCTCAGTGCCAGGTGTTCGCCGGTGGCGATGTGGCTGGAGCGCGGCGTGGTCAGGGCGATGCCGGCGGGACTGGCGAGTACCAGATGCGGCTCGGTGAACTCGGGGAATTCGTTGGCGGTGAGGTTCGCAGGTCCCGAGCCGAGCACGCCCTGGTGTTGCGCGTGCAGCGCTTTGGCCACGTCGTCCTGATCGCCGGCTTCTTGAGCCTGAAGCTCTTTGGCCTGCGTGGCGAAACCGTCCTGTTGATCGCTGGCCGTGGCCAGGCGCTCGGCGGTTTCCGGCAGGTCCTTGTGGTGTTTCGATTCGTTCGGACGCGGTTCGGTGGTGATCAACAGACCGGCGCCGGCACGCACGGCACCGTGGCGGTCGGTGCGCAACTCAAAACCTTCACCCCGAGGCTGACCGCCGCTTGGGCGCGGGTGGGTCAGGTAACCAAGGTTGATCGCGCTCGCGCCGTGATCGCTGCGCAGCGCGATGCTGATCTCGCTGGTGGTGTCGTCGATGCGCAGTTCGTTGGCGCGGCTGCCCTTGTATTCCTTGCTCTTGACCGTGGCCAGGGTCTTGAAGTCCGGCAGTTTGTACGGCGGCAGATTCGCGCCGTGGTACAGGCAGCCGGTGATCAAGGGCTGGTCGGGATCGCCTTCGAGGAAGGTGATCAGCACTTCCATGCCGACCCGCGGAATGTTGATCGAACCGAAGGTTTCGGCGGCCCAGCTGGAGGCCACGCGCATCCAGCAGGTGGTCTTGTCGTCGTGCTGGCCTTCGCGGTCCCAGAAGAACTGCACCTTCACCCGCCCGTATTGGTCGCAGAAGATTTCTTCGCCTTCGGGACCGGTGACCACGGCGCTTTGCGAACCGAGAACCTTGGGTTTCGGGTGGTCCAGTGGCGGACGGTACGGCACGTCCCACGGGATCGCGTTGAAGCGGTTGCGATAGCCCTGATGGAAATCGTCCTTCAGGTCGGTGGTGTCGCTGGTCACCGACTCTTCCAGCACTTGTGGCTGCTTGCCTTCGTGGAAGATTTCGGTGAGCAGCCACAGGTCGTTCCACGTCGGGTTGGCGTGGTCGGTCAGGGCCAGAAAATGCCCGGTGACCAGAATCGGCTGGTCGCTGTTGCCCTCGGCCAGGCGATAGTCGCTGCGGTGGCGTTCGAGGTTGCGGTTGGCCAGGTGCTTGCCACGCTCGCGGTCCACGAAGCGGCCCGGGTAGTCGTAATCTTCCAGGTCCGGCTGGGCGCTGCTCTTGGCGTCGCTTTCCAGCTCGATCTTCGGTTTGACGAAGTCGTAATCGCGCCTCGTGGTGCGGCTGGTGCGGGTGGCCAGGCGCAGGCCGAAACGCTTGACCACCGGTTGGTCCGCCACCAGCCCGGAGTCCTGCTGATAGGCCACGGGCGCGAGTTTCGGGAACACCGTCTGGTCATCGCCGAAGGTCAGTTTGTGGCCGCTGGACGTGTGCTGGAAGTGGTAGTGAATCCCCTCCTCTTCGCACAGGCGCTGGACGAAGTGCAGGTCACTTTCGTCGTACTGGGTGCAGTAGATGCGCTCGGGGTACACCGCGCCCAACTGGAAGTGGTAATCGCTGGCCAGAATGCCGTGCTCTTCCAGCACCTGACTGATGATCTGCTGCACGGTCATCTGCTGAAAGATGCGCTGGTTGAAGCGGTGCGCCAGGTACGAAAGCTGCGGGCGCAGCGAGATCTTGTAGCGGGTCAGGCGCTTGCCCGCCTCGCCCTGGGCGATGCTGTAGATCAGCCCGTGGATCCCGCTGCCGCTCGGCGACAGTTGAAGAAACGCCAGTTTGTGCAGCAGGCTTTCGAGGTTGATCGAGGCCTTTTCGCTGACCAGTTCCAGCTCGAATTCGAAGGGAGTGTTGAGGGCTTCCCGACCGGTGAACGACAGCACCTGAAAGTCGCTGTCCGCGCCATCGATGGTCAGATTGAAATGGGGCTGGTTGGCCGGTGAGAACATTCCCTTGTCCCTCGCACAGTGCTGCGACGCCGCCAAAACGCTAAGGATCTGGCGGCAAAAATTCTTTGAGTCGTAAAGATGCCTCGACCGGCTAAACCGGCCGAGGCGGTACAACCATCAGCCGCGATTAAACGACTGGAGCACGCCAGTCATCGGAACCCGAAGTACCGGAGACTTCGTGGGTCCAGGTGATTTTGCGGTAGGTGAACTGCACTTCTTCCAGGTGGGTGAAGTGCGCGTTGCCTGGATCCTGGCAGTTGTGCATTTTGTTGTTGATGGCGACGATGATCGCGTCTTCCAGTTTGGTGGTGTAGTAGTGCTCTTGAGTGCCTTGCGCCGAAGTGCGATACCACTGGATAACGATTTCGCTCATGCGCTCGCCGGAGGTCAGTGCTGCTTGCAGCAGCGGCGAAGCCTTGTCGTAGACCTTGGTGATCACAACTGGCTTGTGAACGCGCTGACCGGTTGGCTGACCGGATTGCGGGTCACGCGGGATGATCACGTCGTGGGTAAACGCCTGAACCATGACCTGGTCTTCGTGACCTTCCTGGTAGGTGTTGCCAACGGAGTCGGCGGTGAAGGCGCCGGCAGTGATCAGGCCTTGTTTTTCGCCGGTAACCGACATGTACGCTGGTGTTGCCATGGGGCGTGCTCCTTGCTCAAAAGACAGAACCGGACGGCGTGATTGCCTGCCCGGGTGGCCAAGGAGTTATCAAAAGTCGTGCCAGCCGTATCAGGGCTGTTACCCATCAAAGACTTACGACGTTTACGTGGGATCCGTTCGATTTTGGCTGTAGGAAACAGGGAAAAAGTGCGCAAGAAGTTGCGCAGTGCTGTGCAACTTCTTGCGCACTTGGCTGGAGGCCTTGATCTGCGAGGCCTCCAGCTATTTTCACCGTGATTTTATTACGGATTACTGCGCAACTTTTTGCGCAGTTCCGCCAATGCGAACAGAACTGCGGAATCAGTATTCCTGCAACGCCCGTGGTCGTTGACTGCGCTGCTGCGCCGCCGCATCCGGCGCCTGCTGCAACTGAAAGTCGAACTTCAATTCGGCGCGACGTCCCGCTGCATCCTCCAGAAACTCGACCTCCCCGACCAACCCTTCACGGGTCGCATACGCAAAGTCATCCCACAGGTATTTGTCCCCCGACAGATTGATCTGCGTCGTCAGGTGCCGATGCCCCGGTGCAGAAATGAAGAAGTGAATATGAGCCGGGCGCTGGCCGTGGCGGCCGAGCAGGTCGAGGCATTCCTGGGTCGGGCCTTGCGGGTCGCAACCATAACCGGAGGGCACGATGCTGCGGGCGCGGTAGCGGCCTTCGGCGTCGGTGATGATCCGCCGGCGCAGGTTGTATTCGGACTGGCTCTGGTCGAAGAACGAGTACGTGCCCTTGGTGTTGGCGTGCCACAGGTCGACCGTGGCGCCGGCCAGCGGCTGGCCTTGCGGATCGAACACCTGGCCTTCGAGGAACATCACGGTGGCGACGCCCTCCTCGCTGCCGTCGTCCATCCGGCATTCACCTTCGTACAACGGCGCGCCGGCCACGTACAACGGGCCCTCGATGGTGCGCGGCGTGCCGCCGGTCAAGCCGATCTGCGCATCCTTGGCATCCTGCAGCAGGTCGAGAAAATGTTCGAGGCCGAGGCCGGCCACCAGCAGCCCGGCTTCAGAGCGGCCGCCCAGGCGGTTGAGGTAATCGACGGCTTTCCAGAATTCGTCTTCGCTGATCTCAAGGTCTTCGATGATCCGGGCGGTGTCCTGCAACACTCGCAGGACGATGGTTTTCAGACGCGAGCTGCCGCCATCGTTGGCAAAACCGGCGGCTTCTTCGAAGAACTTTTGCAGTTCGGCAGTGTGGGCAATCTTCACGGTCATGGTGTTCACCTCATCTTGTTGTGGGGTCGAGTCCGGGCTCAGCGGTCGTCGGTGTGGATCGACGAGGGGTGGCGGCAGAGGCCGTCGATCTCGATTTCCATGTAGGGAAACAGCGGCAGCAACATCAGGGTGTCGTGCAGCGCTTCGACGCTGGGCACGTCGAACACGCTGTAATTGGCGTAGTGCCCGGCGATGCGCCAGAGGTGGCGCCACTGGCCTTCGCGTTGCAGGCGCTGGGCGAGTTCCTTCTCGTCGGCCTTGAGTTTTGTAGCAACGGCCGGGTCCATGTCGGCGGGCAATCTCACGATCATTTTTACGTGGAACAGCATGGCGTTCTCCTTGGGGATTCAGTGCCGGCGAAAACGCGCCAGACGCTCTTCATCCAGCGTCAGGCCCAGGCCCGAGGTGCGTGGAATGTGCAGGTGAAAGTCGCGGTACTGCGGACGCTCGGTGACGATGTCTTCGGTCAGCAACAGCGGACCGAACAGCTCGGTGTCCCAGGTCAATTGCCTGAGCGTGAGGAACGCATGGGCCGAGGCCAGGGTGCCGACGGAGCCTTCAAGCATGGTGCCGCCGTACAGCGCGATGCCGGCGGCTTCGGCGATTTGCGCGGTGCGCAACACGGCGCGCGGGCCGCCATTCTTGGCGATTTTCAGGGCGAAGACGCTGGCGGCGCCGTCGGCGGCGAGGCTGAACGCGTCCTCGACACTTTCAATGGATTCATCGGCCATGATCGGCGCCGGGCTGCGCTGGTTCAGGCGAATCTGCCCGGAGCGATTGACCCGCGAGATCGGCTGCTCGATCAGGTCGATACCGTTGTCGCCAAGTACCTGACAGCCGCGAATCGCCTGGGATTCGTCCCAGTACTGGTTGACGTCGACCCGCACACTGGCGCGCTCGCCCAAGGCTTTCTTGATCGCCACCACGTGTTTCAGATCCTGCTCCAGCGGGTTGGCGCCGATCTTCAATTTGAAGATCCGGTGCCGCCGCGCTTCCAACATTTGCTCGGCTTCGGCGATGTCGCGAGCGGTGTCGCCGCTGGCCAGGGTCCAGGCCACTTCGAGGCTGTCGCGGACTCGACCGCCGAGCAGTTCGCTCACCGGCAGGCCGAGGCGTTTGCCTTGGGCGTCGAGCAATGCGCTCTCGATGCCAGACTTGGCGAAGGTGTTGCCCTTGGCGATCTTGTCGAGCTTGTGCATCGCGGCGTTGATGTTGCCCGCGTCCAGGCCGATCAGCGCCGGCGCCAGGTGCGCGTCGATGTTGGCCTTGATGCTTTCCGGGCTTTCGTAGCCGTAGGCCAGACCGCCGATGGTGGTGGCTTCGCCGACGCCTTCGATACCGTCGCTGCAACGCAGGCGCAGGATCACCAGCGTCTGGTTCTGCATCGTGTGCATCGCCAGTTTGTGCGGGCGGATGGTCGGCAGGTCGACGATGATCGCCGACAGGTTTTCAATCAGGATCCGGTTCATTTCAGTGTCCATTCAAGCGTGATCAACCGAGGTCCCCGCCACCGACCGGCAGGGTTACACCAGTGATGTAGGAGGCGTCGTCCGAGGCGAGAAACAGGATCGTGCCGACCTGTTCGTCAATGGTTCCGTAGCGTTTCATCAGGCTGCTATCGAGGGTTTGCGCGACGATCTCCTGATACCAGGCCTGCTCCTGCGCGGACTGTTCGGCGGCGTTGCGCGGGATGCGCCGGGGTGGCGCCTCGGTGCCGCCGGGCGCGGTGGCGTTGACCCGGATCCCGCGCTCGGCGTTTTCAAAGGCCAGGCAGGCAGTCAGCGCGTTGATGCCGCCCTTGGCCGCGCCGTAGGGAACGCGGTTCAGGCTGCGGGTCGCAATCGACGACACATTGACGATCGCGCCGCGCCCCTGCTTGAGCATGTACGGCAAGGCGGCGTGACAGCACCACAGCGTCGGGAACAGCGAACGGCGCACTTCGGCCTCGATCTGCTCGACGTCGTAGTGCTCGAACGGCTTGGCCCAAATGGTGCCGCCAACGTTGTTGACCAGCACATCCAGGCGCCCGAACGTATCGATGGCGGCGCTCATCACCCGGGCGCAATCGGCGTATTGCTCAAGGTCGGCGGTCAGCGACAGCACACCCTCGCCTTGCAGCTCGTGAACCAGTTCGGAGCGGTCGACGGCGATCACCTGCGCGCCCTCCTCCAGCAATCGCTCGCACACCCGGCGACCGATGCCCTGCGCCGCGCCGGTGACCAGCGCGACCTTGTTGGCGAATCTGTTGTTCATGACAACCTCGCAATTCAGAAAGAAGACTCAGGCCGCCGCGAATTTCTCGTAGTAGAAGTTCGCCGGCGTGATGCCCTGCTCGCGGATGTACTGACTGACCGCCTCGACCATCGGCGGCGGGCCGCACAGGTACACGTCGACATCGCCTTCATTGAGGTGGCACGGCTCGATGTGCTGGGTGACGTAGCCCTTGAGCGGGTGCTGGCTCTGCGGATTGGCCACGCAGGCGCCGAAGCTGAAATTCGGGATGCGCGCGGCGAAGGCTTCGAGGCGGTCGAGTTCCACCAGATCGAAATCGTTGGTCACGCCGTAGATCAGGTGAACCGGATGTTCGCTGCCCTGCTCGGCGATCTTCTCCAGCATCGCGGTGAACGGCGCCAGCCCGGTGCCGCCTGCTAACAAAAGCAGCGGACGCTTGATCTCGCGCAGGTAAAAACTGCCCAGCGGCCCGGCCAGATTCAGGCTGTCGCCGGCCTTGGCCAGCCCGGTGAGGAAGCTGCTCATCAAGCCGCCGGGAACATTGCGGATCAGGAAACTGACCTCGCCGTTCTTCTGCAGCGAGCTGAAGGAGTAGGCGCGGGATTGCTCGCTGCCCGGTACTTGCAGGTTGACGTACTGCCCCGGCAGGAACGCCAGTTTGCTCAGGGATTCACCCTTGAGCGACAGCGCAATGGTGCTCTCGGAAAGCTGACGAACATCGCTGATCGCCGCCTGAAAACTTGCCTGCTCGGTCTTGCACACCTGCGAGCCGACCGGCACCCGCACCACGCAATCGCTTTCGGCGCGCATCTGGCAGGTCAGGACGTAACCCTGGGCCAGTTCGTCTTCACTCAGGGCGTCTTCGATGAAGTTGTCGCCCATGGCGTAACGCCCGGCCTCGGCGAAACATTTGCAGGTGCCGCAGGCACCGTCGCGGCAGTCCAGCGGAATGTTGATGCCCTGGCGGTACGCCGCGTCGGCAACGGTTTCATGGCCCGAGGCCTCGATGAAACGGGTGACCCCGTCTTCGAAATTCAGTGCGATCTGGAAACTCATGGTGCACCTCGCTCACAGCGTCGAGCCCGGCTCGCCGCCGTCTCGATCAGATGTGGTAGATGTCGATGACCTGACGGACGTAATCGTTCTTCAGCACGACTTTCTTGGCCTTGATCAACGGCTGTTCGCCGCGCAGGTCGAGGGTGTAGAAGCTGGTGCCGAAGTAACTGTCGGTGACCTGATAGCGAAAGCTCAGGGTGTGCCAGTTGAAGCGCACCCGGCATTGCCCTTCGCCCTGCTCGACGATCTCGATGTTGCTGAGGTTGTGCGAGGTGCGGGTATCGGGGATGGTCGCGCTGGAGCGCTCGGTCTTGATCCGGAACACCCGGTCTTCGAGGCCGCCACGGTTGCCGTACCAGATCAGCGAGATTTCGCTTTGCGGGTCTTCGGTCAGGGTGTCGTGGTCGTCCCAGGCCGGCATCCAGAAACTGGCGTCGGCGGCGTAGAGCTCCAGCCACTGATCCCACTGGCCGTCGTCGAGGTAGCGCGCTTCGCGGTAGAGGAAATCGCGCACGGTGTCGTAGAGGTTGCTCATCACACAGCCTCCACGGGGATCAGGTTTTTATCGGTGGAAGCAGCCTTGAGCATGGTTTCCTGCCAGTACTTGTGTTGCAGCACGAACAGGCCTTCGTCCTCGGTGCGCATGCCGGACAACAAAGGTTTGAGGTCGATTTCCTCGGCCGCCGCGTCCGCGCCTTCGACCCAATGGGTCGCGCCACGGGACATGTCATTCCAGCCTCGCCCGGCGCCGTAGCCGGTCTGGCACGAGCGGAATTCTTCGAGGTCATCCGGAGTGGCCATGCCGCTGACATTGAAGAAGTCTTCGTATTGGCGGATGCGTTTGGCCCGGGCCTCCGCGCTTTCACCTTTGGGGGCGATGCAATAGATGGTGATCTCGGTCTTGTCGACAGAAATCGGCCGGGCGATGCGGATCTGCGAGCTGAACTGATCCATCAGGTACACGTTGGGGTACAGGCACAGGTTGCGCGAGTTCTCGATCATCCAGTCGGCGCGGGCCTGACCGAAGTCCCGGGCGAGTTCATCGCGGCGCTCGTAGGCTGGACGGTCCTCGGGGTTGGCCCAGCGGGTCCAGAGCAGCAAGTGGCCGTGGTCGAACGAGTAGAAACCGCCGCCCTTCTTCGCCCAGCTGCCGGCGCTCATGGTCTTGATTTCTTCGCCGGCGTCGCGCTGCTGACGCTGGTTCTGGGTGGCGGCGTAGTTCCAGTGCACGGAGCTGACGTGATAGCCGTCGGCGCCATTTTCGGCGGTGAGTTTCCAGTTGCCTTCATAGATGTAGGAACTGGAACCGCGCAGCACTTCCAGGCCTTCGGGGGACTGATCGACGATCATGTCGATGATCTTGGCCGACTCGCCCAGGTGCTCGGCAAGCGACTTCACATCGGCATTCAGGCTGCCGAACAGGAAGCCGCGATAGGACTCGAAACGCGCGACTTTGGTCAGGTCGTGGGAGCCTTCGCAGTTGAAGCCTTCGGGGTAGCCGGCCTCGCTCGGGTCTTTGACCTTGAGCAGTTTGCCGCTGTTGTTGAACGTCCAGCCGTGGAACGGGCAGGTATAGCTGGAACGGTTGCCGGACTTGTGCCGGCACAACATGGCGCCGCGATGGCTACACGCATTGAGAAAGGCATTGAGTTCACCGGCCTTGTTGCGGGCGATGAACACGGGCTGGCGACCCATGGTGAGGGTCAGAAAATCGTTGGCGTTGGGGATCTGGCTTTCGTGGGCGAGGTAGATCCAGTTGCCTTCGAAGATGTGCGCCATCTCCAGTTCGAACAGCTGCGGATCGGTGAACATCTCCCGCTTGCAGCGGTAGGCCCCCTTCTCGGGGTCCTCTTCAAGCATGGCATTGAGGTAGTCGATTCCCAGGGACATGGCCGGGGCCTCCATTGTTATTGTTCAGGCCAGGTCAGATTAGGGAGGCAACGCGGACGGCAATATCCGAATCCTGCAGAGCGCTATCCGTTTTGTGCAGGACGGCGCGGCAGGTGCTTCAGATTGTTTCGGGGCGGGAATTCAGTGACGGCGTTTGAAGGTCACGGACGGCAATTCGCCGAACTGCTGGCGATAGCTTTCGGAGAAACGCCCGAGGTGCAGGAAGCCGTAGTCCAGCGCCAGTTCGGTGAGGTTGCGCACCGGGCAGCTCGGGTCGTTGAGGCAGGCATGAATGCGTTCCAGCTTGCGCTGGCGGATGTACTGCATCGGGGTCACGCCGAGCTGGCGTTCGAACAGTGCGTAAAGTGAGCGCGGGCTCATGTTCGCCTGGGCCGCCAGGTGTTCGGCGGGCAAGTCCAGCTTCAGGTTGCGCTCTATATAGTCGAGGATCCGCTCGAAACTGACGCTCGGCGAACTCAGGCTTTCACGGCTGACGTTGGTGTTCATCAACGAGATCAGTTTGCTGCCGACGATCTGCGCGTAATGTTCCTGCACCCGCAGCAACGGGTCGCTGGCTTCGGCTTCCTGGCAGATCATGCCCAGCAGGTTGGTAAACCCCTCCAGCTCGTCGAGCCGGTAATGATTGCGCAGAAACCGGATGCCGCCGGCAGGATGCAGCCAGCGCTGTTCGTCGCATACCGACTCCAGCACGCTGGCCGGCACCTTGAGGATGAATTTCTCGCAATCGTCGGAATAGGTCAGGTCGACCGGATCGTCCGGGTTGATCAACAGCAATTCGCCCGGCACCAGATAATGCTCGCGCTTGTGCCCGCGCCACAGGCAGTTGCCTTGCAGCAGGACTTGCAGGTGATACACGGTTTCCAGCGCCAGCGACGTCACGCGAACGCTGCCGCCATAGCTGATGCGGCACAGATCCAGATCAGCGAGTTTGCGATGGTTGAGACTGGCTTGCGGGTGGGTGGTTTTGGACAGGCCGATGAAATGCTGGCCGACGTGCTGGTTCACATAGTCGGAGACGGCATACGGGTCAGCGTGGCGAAACACGCTGCTGCGGTCGCTCAGCAGGCGGCTGTCCATGGGCAAGGCACTCGATCTTGTCGTTATGGTGATGGTCACGGTTTACGCCATCACCGGTCACAGTACGCCGGCGTGCCGGATCGGGCAATTGGACGAAGGTTTGGCTGTCCGCTGATCGAACGCTTTCAGCGAATCGGGATTGACGGCCCCAACGAAAAAACCACCTGCGAACAGGTGGTTTGGATCAGAACGGCAAACGCGATCACTCAGCGATCGGCATGCTGCTCCAGCATCGCGTAGGCCTCGCCGGTAAACTGGTAGCTTTTGTCGGGCTGAAACACGATGACGCCCTCCTCGCACAAACGCTTGAGCACTTCCCTGACGCTGATGAACTGGATGCCGCTGACAAACGCCTGCAGATACCCATGCACCCCGCGCCCGCCAACGGCGCGTCCTTCCCGTGCGGCAACCAGCAAGGCATCGATCACCTTGATCCGGATCAGGCTGGTGCGCAGCCCGTAATAATGCAGCAGCTCACGGATATGCTCATTGGTGCTGCGCTCGAAATCGAAGGCCCGCTGGCCTTTCGGGATCGGCAATGGCGTACCAGAGGAAGTCGATGCCGGGCTGGTTAACATTCGAATACTCCTTTTCCTTGAAGGCTCTGTGATCAACCGCTGTGCGTAGCTATATAGAAGAAGGTGCACTCGACTGTCCTGCCATCAAGTGCCCCCCCCGATCAGAAGTCGACGGTCGCCGACAACTGCAACGTGCGTGGATAGCCCGGGGAGAACGCGCCGTAGGACGCCACACCCGACCAGTACTCCCGATCAAACACGTTCTGCACCGTGGCGCGGAACGTCGTCGGCCGACCTTCGATCTTGGTGGCGTAGCGAGCGCCCGCGTCGACGCGGGTCCAGGAAGGCAGCTCCTGGGTGTTGGCCTGATTGACGTATTGGCTGTCGGTGTAGATCGCGCCGCCGGTCAGGGTGAAACCTTCGACCCACGGTGTATCCCACTCGGCCCAGAGGTTGGCCTGGACATCCGGCACGCCGACCGGTTTGTTGCCACGGTTGGCGGCGGTGGCCGAATCCGTCAGTTCGCCATCAAGCACGGTCACGCCGCCCATCAGGCGGGTGCCCGGCGCCACTTCACCGAACATGCTCAATTCGACGCCACGGTTGCGTTGTTCGGCTTGCACCGAGAACACGTTGCCGGCGCCGATTTCGCCGCTCGGTTTCTCGATCTGGAACAGCGCCAGAGTCGTCATGAACGTACCGTGTTCGTACTTCACGCCGATTTCGTGCTGCTTGGATTTGTAGGGTGCGAAGGTTTCGCCGGAGTTCGCCGCCGTGCCCGGAGCGATGTCACCTTTGCTCAGGCCTTCGACGTAGTTGTAGTACAGCGAAACGTCGTCCCACGGTTTGACCACCACGCCTGCCAGCGGCGTCGTCGCGTTGTCGTCGTAACGCGAGCTGACCGCACCCGAGGCGTTGTAGTTACGCGACTCGATGTCCTGACGGCGCACGCCGAGGGTCAACTGAATCCTGTCATCGAGAAAGCCCAGGGTGTCGGTCAACGCGATGCCGGACAGTTCCGATTCGGAAATGCGCAGCACTTTCGGCGAGTTGATGTACTGCTTTGGCACGTCCACCGGGTGGTAGATGTTCGAGCGAATTTCCGTGCCGTTGTTGATGCCTCGGGACAACTCGTCCTGGTAACGGGTCGCCATGACCGTGGTGGTGTGGGTGACCGGGCCTGTGGCGAACAGCGCTCGCATCCCCACGTCCGCCGTTGAACGGTCAACGTTGAATTTGTAGTAGCCGGGAATGTTGCTGGTATCACCGGCGTCGTTGAGGATTCGCGGCACCTGGTCGGACATGCGCTTGACGTCCGAGCGACCGCCGCCGGCGTGGGCGAACACCGTCAGGTTATCGTTGAGGTCATACTCGCCGCCGAGCAAGGCTGATTGCTCCTTGGTGTCCGACCAGCCCCAGTCCTGCGGCAGGTTGGTGCGGCCGTTCGGCGCCGATGGAACCTCGACGCCCGGCGCGATGGTGAACGGGCGCGAGGCCGCATCGAAACTCTCTTTCTGGCTGATGAAATCCAGGTTCAGACGCAAGCGCTCGCCCTGATAGTCGAGGGCGATGGCGCCGATGTTGAGATCCCTTTGCTGATCATCCACCGCAGTGTCGCCGCCCTGAAGGCTGCCGTTGAAACGCACGCCAAACTGGTTTTCGTCACCGAAACGCCGACTGATGTCCAGATGCCCGCCCACTTGCGAGTCCGAAGCGTAACTGCCGGTGAAGCGGGTCAGGTCTTCGGCCAGCGGGCGCTTGGGCACGATGTTGATCACACCGCCGACGCCGCTGTTGGGCGAAATCCCGTACATCAGCGCGCCCGGCCCTTTGAGCACTTCGACGCGCTCGGCGTATTCGGTGAACACCCGATAGTTGGGCGCGACGCCGTACACACCGTCATAGGCCAGCTCGCCGAGGTTGCCCTCGCCTATCGCAAATCCACGGATGAAAAACGAATCGACGATCCCGCCGGTCTGCCCGGTGGAGCGTACCGAAGGGTCGCGTTCCAGCGCATCGGCCACGGTGACGGTTTGCAGATCGGCGAGGGTCTTGGCGGTGTAGCTGGTCACGCTGAAAGGCGTGTCCATCACGTCCTTGTTGCCCATCATCCCGAGCCGCGCACCACGGGCGACCTGGCCCCCGGCGAGGACTTCCGGCAATGCGGTCGCGCCGTTGTAACGGGCGTTGACGTTGGTGGTGTCCAGCGTCAGCCCTTCGGTGGCGACGGCGTCCTGTTGCTCGGGTTGCTTGGGGTCTGCTGCCCAGGCAGTGGCGCTTCCTGCGGCCAGAATGGAACTCAGCATCGCGGTGCGAATGGCCAGTGTGAGTGCGCGTTCACTGCAGGGTCGGCTTGCAACAGACATGACGATTGGGTCCTTCTCGAGTGGCTGAAAATGGTAATGACTCCTATTTGCCAGTCGACAATCGAAAAAGTATCAGCAGGATCGGATATTTTTTTGAGCGGATCGCCCGGAGGGGAAAACGCCGGAGGATGAGTTTGCGAAACCCACCCTCCGACGCGGGTCAGTCATACAGGCATTGCAACGGGATGGAGACCACCGGCAGCGCGGGGTCAAACGCGTGCCGGGTGGTCTTGTACGGGAACAGCTCGCCGCGCTCGATGGTGGTGAAAATCTGCGCCACTTCGAACGCTTGCCCGGTTTGCCAGTGGCGCACACAGACGCGTGGGTCGGCGTAGTCGAGCTGGATGCACGGCACCCGTTTCAACCCCAACGCCCGCGCCGCGTTGAACCGGTGGTTGCCGTCCATCACGATGCCTTGGGAACGCTCGACGATGATCGGCTCGAGCCAGTGCCCGGCCTGGATGATCGCCTCGCGCAGGCGCTGCACGTTAAGCGGATCGACCTGCTCGGATTGCCGCACATCGCACAGCGCACGCAGGGCAATCTGGTAACCATGTCCCATGATTCACCCCCGGTTTCAGCAGGCATCCGCGTTGGCGACCAGCGCGTACTGGCTGGCCATGTCCCGCAGGCGTTGGGCCTGCTCGATGAGCGGCAGATCGACCATTTCGCCGTCGACTTGCACCGCGTGACTGCCCCCCGCCACCGCGTTCAGGACCCGGTCCGCCCACGCCAGTTGGCGGGCGTTGGGCAGGAAGGCTTTCTGCACCGTGGCGATTTGCGAAGGATGGATACACAGCTTGGCGCCGAACCCCAGCGACCGGGCGTAACGCGAGTCGCGCTCGACCACCGCCATGTCGCTGATGGCCGGGGTCACCCCATCGATCGGCGCCGGCAATCCGGCCACCCGTGAAGCCAGCACGATGCGATTGCGGGCGAACAGGAACGCCTCGGGAATCTGGCTGCAATCGATGTCCAGAGAGAAATCCAGCGAACCGAATGCCAGCCGCGCCAACCCGGGAATCGCGGCAATCGCCTCGACCTGATGCAGGCCCTTGGCGGTCTCGATGATGGCGACGATTTGCAGCTCGGGGTTCCATTCCAGCAGGCGCTCGACCACGCGCGACAGGCTCTCCGGGCATTCGGCCTTGGGCAGGAAAATCCCCGCGCAGCGCTCGGGGTAGCGCATGTCGCCCAGCCACGTCATGTCCTGGCGAAACAGCGAGCTGCCGACGCTGTTCAGCCGGATGTAACGCTGGCAGGCGGTTTCGGGCGTGCTCTGCTGCCAGGCCCAGATCGATGCCCGGGCCACGGCTTTGCTGTTCGGATGAACGGCATCTTCGAGGTCAAGAATGATCGCGTCCGGCCCGGCTTCGACCGCTTTGGAGAAACGCTCCGGACGGTTGCCGGGAACGAACAGGTAGCTGATGGGAAGCGTGGCGTTGGTGCTGTGACGAACAGTCATCGGGACTCTCCTGAGCGTGCTTCAGTCGTGGGTTTTCAAAAAAATTCGAACACCTGTTACAGGGGAAAAAACGGGTTGATTCCACGCGTATTGAATCAACCGTCAACACCTTGAATAACAAGGCGTTAAGGGATTTTTTAATCAATACGCGAGCGCTTACTTGAGCAGGCGAACAAATGGCTTCGCACTCCCCTGTTGTGTGTGTTCATTCAAAAATATTTGAAAACCTTACTTGATAATCGTTCCTGTTCGCAATATTGTTCGAGCCGCTGACAGGGTCGAGACTCAAATCAAGACCTGCGATTTTGTTCACGGAAAGTTCGGCGCAATGATGTCATTTACATGTCAGGTAATGGCACTTCAAAAGCGACAAGGCCACATTTTATTGGCCTTTTCCTTGCCTGCCTGAGCCTTAAGGAGTGGGGTTCTCATGAAACAGATTTGTAAAAATTTTATGAAAGAACATGCCCCTTGTTTAATTCCAGAGCGGATCTGTCATCCGCCTCCACCTCTTTAAAAATTCGTATCTGACGAGCAGCAAAAACACGCAACATACATATGGCGATTATTTACGCCAGAGGTTTTCTATGCCTGAATTAATTGCGCCGCCTATTAAAGAAACAACTGTAGCTCAGTACACAAAAGTGCTGAAACCGTTACTTGACCCTGTTATCGAAAACTTTCTTCAACATTCACCGGGGAAACTTGTTGAGCTTGTTAAACAACATGGATCGCCGCTGAATCTGGTGTGGCCACATGCCTTTGAGGCCAATGCCCAGGCGCTGCAATCGGTGTTGAAAAAGCACGACGTTGACTACGCGATTTTTTACGGTGCCAAAGCCAACAAGTCCCAGTGCCTGCTGGCTGCGGCTGCGTCGTCAGGCATCGGCACTGACGTATCGAGCCTGTTTGAGCTGCAAGCCGCGCTGCGCGCCGGGACCAAAGCGGAACATTTTTGCGCAACCGGGCCGGCCAAAACGACCGCGTTTCATCAAGCGCTGGTACAAGGCGGTTCACTGATTTGTGTGGATTCACGGGAAGAGTTCAGCCAGCTCAAAGCACTGCTCGACACTACGCCGGCAACGGCCAAAGCCCGAGTCCTGCTGCGTTACAGGCCAACAAGTTGCCCGGCGAGCCGCTTTGGCATGGGCGCCGATGACGTGTTCCAGTGTCTGCAATGGCTGACGGAATCTCGTGAGTCGTTGCACTTCGAAGGATTCCATTTCCACCTCGGCGGGTACGGCTACGAAACCCGGGTGCAGGCTTTCCGTGAAGTGACCGGATTCGTCGATGCAGCCAGGGAAATGGGTCTCGACCCGGTCATGATCGACATCGGTGGTGGCCTGCCGATGCGCTATGTCGACCCGCAGGAGTACGGCAGTTTTTTGCAGAACGACAACAACCCTGCTAATTATCAGAATCGTCGAGTACCCAACTCTTTTTATCCTTATGGCAGCAGTCTGACGGCTTGCCAGTGGCTGGACTTATTTCTGGAGTCGGAGCATTCCCCAGGAAAAACCATTGCCGGTTACTTGAAGAACCAGCATATAAAACTGGCACTGGAGCCAGGCCGAAGTCTGGTGGATCAAGCAGCCATTACCGTCTTTCGCGTGACCCGCACCAAACAACTGGCCGACAACAAAGTTGTGATCTTTGCCGAAGGCAGCAGTTTCAGCGCGTGCGAAACCTGGTTCTCGTCTGAATACCTCGTCGATCCAATCCTGATCACTTCGAAAGAATCAAAACAAGTTCCGATGCAAGCCTATATCGCCGGGCATAGTTGCCTGGACGATGATGTGATCACTCATCGACTGATCCACTTCGAAACAACACCACAAACCGGCGATTTATTGATCTACGCCAACACCGCCGGTTATCAGATGGACTTGCTGGAAAACGAATTTCATCGCCACCCGTTGCCACGGCGACTGACGGCGACTTGTTGTACGGAAGGTAACTACGCATTCACACCTGACTATTAAGGGAAGACGTCCAGATGATACTGAATAAAGTTTCGGATCTTATTGGCAATACACCAATGTTGGGCATTGATGTTCCGGATACCAACGCCCGACTCTTGCTCAAGATAGAGAAGAACAATCCCGGCGGCAGTATTAAAGACCGTATGGCGCGAAACATGGTATTGGCGGCGCTCAAGTCCGGAAAGTTGAAACCCGGTGGCGTGGTCGTGGAATCGTCCTCCGGCAATACCGGCATCGGCCTGGCGATGGCAGCCGTGGAGTTCGACCTGCATTTCATTGCGGTGGTTGATCACCATGCGGCGCAGGACAAGATCGCGGTGATGAAGGCCCTGGGCGCCGAAATCCGCTTCGTCGCCGGCACGTACCGGGAAGACGAAGTGGCCGTGGTCGAGCGTCAACGGCTGGCCGCCGAACTGGCCTCGCAGATCCCCGGCGCGGTGTTCATGAACCAGTCCGACAACGCCGCCAACGCTGGCGGCTACAGCGATTTCGTCCGTGAAGCCATCGCCCAGGCCGGAGGCCAGATCGGCGCGTACGTTGGCTGCGTCGGCACTGGCGGTTCGATGACCGGCATCGCCCGCGGCCTGAAACTGCATAACCCGGACATCGTCACCGTCGCCGTCGAACCGGCCGGTTCCATTGTCTTCGGCCATCCCGGCTATCCGTATTACCAGTCGGGAACTGGCACCCCGGCCGGCGACACCGTCGGCCTGGTCCTCGACTACAGCTGCATCGACCTGGGCTTGCAGGTCACCGACTCTCAGGCGTTCGAAACCGCCCGCTACATCGCACGCAACCTGGCGCTGCTGGTCGGCGGTTCGACCGGCGGTGCGATCTTCAAGGCGCTGGAGCTGATTCACAAAGGCACGCTGACCGGCAACGTCGTCGTGCCGATTGCCGACGGCGGCGAGAAGTACCTGCACACCGTGTTCGACGACAAATGGCTGGAAGAACGCGACCTGCTGGACCCGGGCGTCGCCCCGCAACTGGATCGCTGGCTGGGCAAGACCCGCTGGCTGGAATCCGACGCCACTCCCCTGCAATTGAGCGTCGCCTGACGCGCCTCCCACACAGGAATGTCTCTGTATGAAACCGCTGAAAGTCGCCATCTGCGGCGCAGGCCGGACCGGGCACCTGAATGCCATCCTGTTTAAACAGCTGCCCAATGTTCAGGTTTCGATGCTCACCAACAATCAAGAGGTGATCGACCGTCACCTCGCCAACTCGCCAATGCAGGCGCTGATGCCGGACGGCTCGACGCTGAGCGCACGACCGGATCAGGTCAGCACCGATGCCAGCGTCGTGGTTGCCGACGCCGACATCGTGATCATCACCGTACCAGCCCATGCACGACCGCAAACCCTGCAAGCCATCGCTCCGCATTTGAGTTCGAGCAAACCGGTGTACGTCGGCGCGATCCCGGGTTTCTGCGGCTTCGACTGGCTGGCCGAAGCTTCGCTGGGCGAACGTTCGAACGTGGTGATCTGGGGCATGAAGGATGTGCCGCACACCGCGTTCGATCTGAAGCCGGGTGTGTCGGTCAAGATGGGCGGCGGCAAGAGCCAGTTGTATGTCGCGTTGCACGACCGGGAATCAGCGCAATCACGGCAACACCTGGAACAAATCCTCACCACGCTGTACGGCCCCTGCGTGACGATGCTCGACCACTATCTGGAAATCACCCTGACACCGGGCAACCCGATCATGCACAGCTCGGTGATCTACGGCTTGATCGGCCCTTACGGCCAGTGGCACCGCAAGATCTTCCCGCAACGCATGTGCTGGTGGACCGAATGCCCCGAGCTGGGTGCCTACTTCCTCGAACGCATGGATCAGGAAAGCCAGGAACTGTGCAACGTGATCAGCCAGCGCATGGGCATCGACCTGTCGTCGGTCAAATCCCTCAAGCAGGAAATTGTCGAAGCCTACGGCGAGCAGATCCGCGATCAGAGCAGCATGTTGTCGATCCTGCGCACCAACCAGGCCTACAACGACATCCTCGCCCCGATGATTCCGGCCGACGACAACCGCGCCGGCTACGTGATCGAGCGCGAAAGCCGCGCCTTCAACGAAGACGTTGCCTACGGCCTTGTGCTGCTGGTGGAAATGGCGCGGCGCTTCGAATTGAAAGTCCCCTACATCGAAGAAGTCCTGCAATGGAGCGTTTCCTATATGCAGGGCCTGCGCGACTCGGCGCTCGACTACTTCCCCCGCCATTGGCCGCGCACGGCGTGAGCGGGTTCAACTTTTCATTAATTTCTCGACGAGCAGATAGCTGATATGGATGACTTCAAGACACTCATCGCCTACTCCCGCAAGAACGCCCTGCGACGGATGATCCGTTGCCTGTTTGCCGAAAACATTCTGGATCGCTCGGGGCTGCGCTTCTCCGAGGCCGGCAACGAGGCCACGTACGCGCTGAAGGACGGCCGTTCCCAGGTGTTCTTTTCCAACATCGCCAAGGGCCCGGCGGACACCGTGGTCAATGACGGCGACGTGATCCTGATGACCGATGAAGGCGTACGCCAGGTGATCTACACCCATCAGGATTTGCTGGATGTGCTGCGCGACAGCTTCGATTTCGAACCGACCGATGAAGGCATCGCCGGGCTCAAGTCGGACATGGAAAACAGCCTGATGAACGACGCCCACGCCCGTCAGCATCGCCAGCAATGGAACGCACGACTGGCCACCGCCGCCCGGGAACAAGGCCTCGACAGCCTGACCGACTATCTGCGCCAGCACGCCAGCACCAAGGACGCTGCGATCCTTCTCGACCAGTGGGGCTCGCTGGAAGGTCACCCCTACTATCCGACCTGGAAAGCCCGCCCGGGCCTCAGCGATGAGGAAGTCGAGCAACTGTCGCCGGAATTCAACGCCCAGGTGCCGCTGCGCATTGCCGCGCTACGGGCCGACATGGCGAAAAGCGAAAGCATGCCCCACGTCACCGATTACCGCAGCTGGTTTGCCGGCAACTTCCCGACGCAATGGGAGCAATGGAAGGCGTCGCTGAACGACAAGGGTCTCGACGAATCCCAGTGGTTGCCGCTGCCGATTCACGCGTGGCATTTGCAGGCCTACGTGCTGAAGAATTTCGCGGCGGAAATCGCAGAAGGCATCCTGATCACCGACGGCCCGGACATCCAGACCCTGCCGACCATGTCGTACCGCACGATGATGCCGGTGCTCAAGGAGAGCGCGCCGCTGATCAAGTTGCCGATTGCCGTGTGGATGACCAGCGAGCTGCGCAGTCTGCAGGCCAAGTCGATCCACATGGGGCCGCGCATCAGCACCGTCATCACCAAAATCCTCGAGGTCGAAAACGGTTTCGGGCAGCGCCTGGAAATCTTCCCGGAAGAGATCGGTGTGCGCTACAAGAACGCGATCACGCAGGACGACCATCCAGGCCGGCATCTGTCGGTGGTGTTCCGCGCCAGCCAGCAAGCGTTCGAGCGCACCGATGAGTGTCTGCCGATTACCGTGGCGTCTCTGTTCACCCGCTTGCCGGGCAGTGGCCGACCGCTGTTCACCGAGTTGATCGAGCGCGATGGCGTTCGGGCGAATGCCACGCAGGTGGAAGACTGGTTCCGTCAGTACGCCAAAGTGGTCACCCACCCGGTGGTGGCGATCTACCTGATGTACGGGATCGGGCTCGAGGCGCACCAGCAGAACACGATGGTGCTGTTTTCCCCGGATGGCAAAGCACGTAGTCTGCTGATCCGCGATTTCGGCGACGGCAGGACCTACGCTCCATTGCTGGAGGGACGTGGCTACACCCTGCAACCGCACGTGCAGCCAGGCATTCTGCCGACGGTGTTCGAGGGCGATATCGAGCCGGTGCGCATGTTTGTGCTCGACGCAGCGTTCCTCACGCACCTGCATGAAATGGCCCTGTGGCTGACCAAGGAGTACGCGCTGGACAACAACCGGATGTGGGACATTCTGCGTGAAGAAACCGAGCAGGCGTTCGCGGCGGTGCGCGAGCGTGTCGCGCCGGATCTGTGGGAAGTCGAACGCAAGGCCTTCCTCAATGATCCGTGGCCGACCCGTTCGTTGCTGCGCATGCACATGATGCAGTACTCCAACTACCGTATTCAGCACACGCTGACCAACCCGCTCAATGTCGTTCAATAACCGAGGCTGACTCATGACCCAAGCAGGTGCCATCGCGGGTTCGCGCGTAAGAGTCCTGATTTATCTTCTGTTCGCGATCCAGCTCATTTCGATGGGCGCGATGGAAATGAGCGGGCCGTTCTGGCCTGTCCACCTGCGCGGGCTGACTTCGTCTGACTCGCTATTCAGTTTCGCCAGCATCGCCGTGTACGTCGGGCCGATGCTGGGCATTATTCTGACCAGTGCATTCTGGGGCCGTATCGGCGACCGCTACGGCCACAAGTTGATGATGATCCGCGCCCTCGCCGGCCTGTCGTTGACCCAGCTTGGGCTGGCCCTGTGCAGTGACATCTGGGTGATCCTGATCCTGCGTTTCCTGCAAGGCGCCTTCGCCGGCTACATTGCTCCGGCCCAGGCGTATGGCGTGAGTATCGAGGCGCCTTCGCGGCGGGCGCGGCTGTTTGCGATCCTGCAGATTTCCACCAACGTCGGCTCGTTGCTCGGTGCGGTGGTCGGCGGCCTGATCCTCGATTACGCGACGTTCTTCTGGATCAACATGATCGCGGCGGTGCTGTGTGCCATCTGCACCGTGGTCGCGGCCGTCACGTTGCCGGACGTAGCGCCGGTGAAGAAAGCACCGGTCGCGGATAACACCGCTCCGGCCAGCCACAACACCAGCGTCTGGCAAGGCACGCCGCTGCTGTCGCTGCTCGGCGTCATGGGCATTTTGCTACTGGCGCGGATGCTGCCGCAGACATCGTTCTCGCTGTACGTCAGCTCGGTGTTCGAGGTCAGCAACTCGGTGGTCGGGCTGTGTTATGGCTTGCTGGCATTGGGTTTCATTCTGTCGGCAACCGCGTGGTCGCGTTACTTCGAGCACCGTTCCCAGCAGGACACCTTGCAACGCATCACTTATGTCGTGATCGGCTGCATCGCGCTGACGGCACTCGCGGGCGTCACGCGTAACCCGATCGTGTTCGTCGGCGCCTACTTCATCTGGGGCGTATTGCTGGGTGCCACGACGCCGGTGTTGATGGCGCTGATTTCCAAGACCGCCGACAGCTCGCGCCAGGGCTACGTGCTGGGCATTGCCCAAAGCACCGCGCAATTCGCGTCCATTGCCGGAATCTCGGCCGGTGGTCTGCTCAGCCAGGTCTATGGTTTGCAGTACACCTACCTGTTTGTCTGCCTCGCCTACATCCTCGCGCTGATTCCCATCGTTGCGTTGCGCTACCGGCCCATGGTCATGCAACCGAGCCAGATCCCGCCGGGTGACTGATCAAGGAGTCTGCTTTGAACATTGAACAACTGCGCGCCGACACACCGGGTGTCGAGCAACTGATCCACTTCAACAATGCCGGCGCGGCGCTGATGCCCGATCCGGTGATCGAAGTAATGACCCGTCACCTGCAACTTGAAGCCCGGATCGGCGGTTATGAAGCCGCCGGGCAACACGCCCGGGAAGTGGAGGATGTCTACGACGCCATCGGCCAACTGATCAACGCGCGACCCGAAGAGATCGCGGTGATCGAAAACGCGACCCGCGCCTGGGACATGGCCTTCTATTCATTGCCGCTGCGGCCCGGCGATGTGGTGCTGACATCGACCACCGAGTACGCCGGCAACTACATTCCTTACCTGCAACTCAAGCAGCAGCGCGGCATCGAGATCAGGGTCATTCCCAACGATGAACAGGGCCAGGTGTCATTGTCGGCGCTGCGGGACATGCTTGAGGATGATCGGGTCGCCCTAGTGTCGCTGCCGGTAATCGCCACCAACGGCGGCCCGGTCCAGCCCATCGAGCAGATCGGCGCCCTTGCCCGCGCGGCCGGGGTTCTGTTTCTGCTGGACGCCTGTCAGGGCGTCGGGCAGATGCCGATCGATGTGCAAAAAATCGGCTGTCATATGCTGGCGGCTACCAGCCGCAAATACCTTCGCGGCCCTCGGGGCATGGGGTTTCTCTATGTCGAAAAGACTTTTTGCGAAAACCTTGAGCCGGCGTTTCTCGACCTGCATGCGGCTTCATTGCTGACCCCGGACACCTTCAGGATTCGCGGAGATGCCCGGCGTTTCGAAAACTGGGAATGCAACGTCGCTGCGAAACTGGGCATGGGCGCGGCAGCCCGTTACGCCCTGGCGCAAGGCATCGAACCGATGTGGCAGCGCATTCAACGATTGTCGGCACACCTGCGCAATCGTCTGGCTGATGTGCCGGGTGTTACGTCGCAGGATCGGGGCGCGGTCAAGTCAGGCATCGTCACCTTCACCTGCAAGGACGCCAGTGCCGCGCAAGTCCAGGCATGGCTGGCGAAGCAGGAAAAACGCATCAATGTCACCACCTCGACTTTCCGCTCGACGATGCTCGACATGCAGCAACGGGACCTGCTGGAAGTCAGCCGCGCATCGCTGCACGCCTACAACACCGAGGCCGAAATCGATGCCATGGTAAACACGTTGTTGAGAATGCCCCGCGCCTGAAAACGGATGCTGATTCGCGCTTGCGTCGCAGGCTCTTTGTAAACTAGCATTGGGAATACTTCTCAATTGCAAAACACTGCAGCCATGAGCGAAACCCTTCCCGCGAACAACGACAATCATCTGCGCGTGATCGAAGCGCTGTACAGCGGCCATCACGGCTGGCTGTACGCCACGCTGAAGAAAAAACTGGGTAACGCCATGGATGCGGCGGATCTGGCGCAGGATACCTTCACCCGGATCCTCGCCTCCCAGGTCACGACCATCGAGCAGCCCCGGGCGTACCTGAGTTGCGTGGCGAAGGGCATCCTCATCAACTGGTATCAGCGCAAGGCACTGGAACGCGCCTACCTCGATGCCCTCGCGCATTTGCCGGCGCCGGAAGTGCCCTCCCCCGAGTTGCGCTTCGTGGTGCTGGAAACCCTGCACGAAATCGACGCGATGCTCGACACCCTGCCGCCGCTGGTCAAACGTGCGTTCCTGCTGTCGCAGATCGGCGGCTTGAAATACGCCGACATTGCCGAGCAGCTGGACGTGTCGCTGATCACCGTCAAGCGCTACATGAAACAGGCTTTCGTGCAGTGCCTGATGCTGGTGGAATGAATGCTCACGCGACGCAGTGAACCGCCGCTCGATCCGAAAATCCTCGAAGAAGCCGCCGAGTGGCTGATGCGCCTGAGTGAAAACGACCTCAGCGAAACCGAGCGTGCAGAGTGGGAATACTGGAAAGTCAGCAGCCCCGAGCGCAACCGGGCGTGGGCCCGAGCGCAGTTGCTGCAAAGCAAGTTCGGCGGCCTGCCGCCGTCGCTGGCGATGTCGGCGCTGGATCGCCCGAGCAACCCGGAACGTCGCGCAGCCCTCGGCAAACTGGCCTTGCTGCTGGCAGCGGTGCCCGCCGGCTGGGGCAGTTGGAAACTCGCGCAATCGCAGCAATGGTCCGCCGATTACCACACAGCCGTCGGCCAGCGCCGCGAACTGACCCTGGCCGACGGCTCGCAAATCACCCTGAACACCGACACGGCCATCGACGTCCTGTTCGACACCCGGCAGCGGCTGATCCATTTACGCGAAGGCGAAATCCTGGTGCAGACCGCGCCGGACAACGCCGCGCAACCTCGACCTTTTCTGGTCAGCACCCGTCAGGGCCGGATGCAAGCACTGGGTACGCGTTTCACCGTTCGTGAATGGCAACCGCGCACCCAACTCGCAGTGCTCGAAGGCGCTGTGCAGGTCGAGTTGGCCGACAGCCCTCAAAGTGCGCCCGTCATCGTCAACGCCGGGCAACGTACCGACTTTTCATCTCAAGCCTTTGGCGAAATGAACCCGACCGACCGCAACGTCGGTGCCTGGACCCAAGGCATGCTGATGGCCGACAAGATGCGGCTGGCGGATTTCGTCGTCGAACTGGCGCGCTATCGCCGAGGCTTTGTGCGCTGCGACCCGGCCATTGCCGATTTGCGCATTTCCGGAGCCTTTCCCATCAGCGATACCCAACGCTCGCTGAACATGCTGGCGCAAACCTATCCCGTGCTCGTCTCCGGGCACTTGAGCGGTTACTGGGTGACGCTCTCACCCGCCTGAGCAAAAAAAATAACCGCGCAGGTGATACTTTTTTTGATCTCGGCTGGCAATGAAAGGAACAACCATTCCACCTCGTCCATAGGGTCACCCCTTCATGCTCGTTGCACGACCCTTGTTTGCGGATCGTCTGCTAAAGCCCGTTATGCGCAGTGTGTTGCTCGGCGTTGTGCTGGGCCTGGGCAGCAGCGCGCTCGCCAAGGCAGCCGGGCCGGCGCAACTGGACGCGGTCACTGTTCGAGCCTACAACATCGCGCCCGGCCCGCTGGGCGTGACCCTGTCGAGCTTCGCCGTGGATGCCGGCATCGCCCTGTCGTTTCAGCCGTCGATCACCGAAGGCCTCGTCAGCCCGGGATTGTCCGGCAGCTACTCGGTGCAGGAAGCGGTGTCCCGACTGCTCGAAGGCAGTGGTCTGGAAATGGTCGCGCGCAGTGACGGAACGTGGACGCTGGTGGTGCGCCGGGTCACGTTGTCGGACACCACGGTCGAAGGCATCGACAAGCGTGCCGACAGCTTGCCGCCGGTGCTGGCGGGCGGTCAGGTCGCGCGTGGCGGACGCCTTGGCATTCTGGGCAACCGCGATGCGATGGACGCGCCGTTCAGCGTCAGCAGTTACACCTCGACGCTGATCAAGGACCAGCAGGCTGTCACGGTCGGCGACTTGCTGGAACGCGACTCTTCGGTACGTTCCACCGGGCAGACAGGCGGGATTGTCGACTCGTTCTTCATCCGGGGTTTTCCGGTCGGCGAAGGCAATCTCGGCGAACTGGCGTTCGACGGCGTGTACGGCGTGGCCTCCAACTATCGGGTGTTCACCGAATACGCCGAACGGATCGAACTGGTCAAAGGCCCCGGCGCCCTGCTCTACGGCATGTCACCCAACAGCGGCGTCGGCGGCGTGATCAACGTGGTGCCCAAGCGTTCGCTGGACGAAGATCTGACCCGCTTCACCACCAGTTACGCCTTGAATACCCAGCTTGGCGGGCACCTCGATGTCAGCCGACGCTTTGGTGAAGAACGCCGCTTCGGCGTGCGGGTCAATGGCAGCGTCCAGCAAGGCGACACGGCCATCGACAAGCAATCCCGAGAGGTCGGCATCGGCGCGATTGCCCTCGACTATCAGGGCGAACGCCTGCGCACCACGCTGGACCTGATCAATCAGAAAGAAAGTTTCGACGCCGCATCCCGCCCCTTCCTGATCGCCTCCGGCGTGGAGATTCCATCCGCAGCCAACGGTCGCACCAGCGTCAGCCAGGAATGGGGCTGGTCGGAAACCCGTGACAAATCGGCGTTGCTCGGCGGCGAGTACGACCTCAACGACAACCTGACCGTGTTCGCCCACGCGGGTGGAGGAAAGTCGGATGTCGCGCGCATGTCCGACCAGACCCCGACCATCATCAACGAAGCGGGCGACACCTCGTCGATCCCCGGCTATTACAAGTTCGAAGTCCAGCGTTACACCATCGATGCAGGGGCGCGTCTACGCTTCGACACCGGCCCGATCAGCCACAGCACCGCGCTGCAAGTCACCCGCTACCGCGATCATTTGTCCCGGGGGATTATTTCCGGCCCGGCGATCCTGTCGAACATCTACCACCCGGTCGACCGCCCGAAACCCGCGATCGCCAAACCGGATACACCGAAGGTTTCCGAAAGCGAGCTGTCGGGCGTGGCCCTTGCCGACACCCTGTCGGTGCTCGACGAACGCCTGCAAGTCACACTCGGCGTGCGTCAGCAGAACATCAAGTCGGATAACTACAACGCGGCCGGCTTCGTCACCACGTCCTACGACAAAAGCAAATCCACGCCGCTGTTCGGGGTCGTCGTCAAACCCTGGGATCATGTGTCGTTCTACTACAACTACGTCGAAGGCCTGAGCAAGGGTGACATCGCGCCGTCCGCCGCCTCCAACGCGGGCGAGATCTTTTCCCCTTATGTGTCCCGCCAGCAGGAAGTCGGGGTCAAGCTCGACTACGGAAGTTTCATGTCCACCATCGCCCTGTTCCAGCTTGAAAAGCCCAGCGGTGAACTGGCATCCGGGGTGTTCTCGGTCAATGGCGAACAGCGCAACCGTGGCGTCGAACTGAACATGGCGGGGGAGATTGCAACAGGCACACGCCTGATCGGGGGTGTGACGTTGCTCGACGGCGAACTGACCCGCACCGGCGTCGCTGCCAACCGTGGCAACAAACCGGTCGGCGTTCCCGAGGTGCAAGCCAACCTCTGGGCCGAATGGGACGTCCCGCAGATCGAAGGCCTGACGTTGACCAGCGGCGCGATCTACACCGGCAGCCAGTACGTCAATCAGGCCAACACCCAACAACTGGACGCCTGGACCCGCTTCGACGTCGGCGCCCGCTACGCCACGCGCATCGCCGAACGACCGACCACTTTCCGCGCCACCGTGCAGAACGTGTTTGACCATGAATATTGGTCCGGCGTCGCCTCCTACGGCGCGTTCTCCCAGGGCGCGCCTCGTACCTTGTTGCTCTCGGCCACTGTCGATTTCTGAAACGTCCGGCCCGGTGCGGCGCCTGGCGTCGTGGTCCGATCCGGCTTTTGCAAAGGCGTACACCATGGTTAATGTTTTTCGCCGCCGCCAGACCTTCGCCGCCCTGCTGTTCGCCGGGCTGCTGGGTCTGTCGATTTCTTCATTGATGCCGAGCAGCGCACGGGCTGCCGAAGCGGATCCGGCACTGGGCACGGTTACCGATTTGCAGGGCCGCACGGTCAAGGTTCACTTGCCGGTGCGCCGGGTCATTCTGGGTGAAGGCCGCCAGTTGTATCTGGTCGCCGCACTGGATACGCAGAATCCTATCGAACGCATCGTCGGCTGGCGCAAGGACCTGATCCAGTCCGACCCGGACACCTACAACGCCTACCTGCGCAAATTCCCCGACATCGCCAAGATCCCGACCTTCGGCGGTTTCGAGAGCGGCACCTTCGACATCGAGCAGGCGATCTCGCAGAAGCCTGACGTGATCATCCTCAACATCGAAGCGCAGCACGCGACCGAGGATGCCCGCTACATCGAGAAACTCGACGCCTTGGGGATCCCGGTGGTGTACGTCGACTTTCGCAACAACCCCATGCAGAACACCGAGCCGACCATGCGCCTGTTCGGCAAGTTGTTCGGCAAGGAAGAGCGTGCCGAGGCCTTCATCGACTTTCGTAACCAGCAGATCCATCGCGTCACCGACGTGATCGAGAAGCGCCACCCTGCCCGCCCCAGCGTGTTCATCGAGCGCATCGGCGGCTACACCGATGACTGCTGCCTGAGTTTCGGCAACGAGAACTTTGGCCTGTTCGTCGACATGGCCGGCGGCAACAACATCGCCCGACGAATCATTCCGAGCACCTTCGGGCAACTGAACCCTGAGCAAGTGATCGTCGCCAACCCCGACCATGTCGTGGTCACCAGCGCCGACTGGGAAGCCTTTGCCCCGGGCGGCCATTGGGTCGGTGTCGGCCCGGGCGCGGATCTCACCGAAGCCCGACGCAAACTGGCCTGGTACACCCAGCGCCCGGCCTACGCCGGTATCAAGGCGCAGAACACTCAGGCGTTTCATGCGATCTGGCACCAGTTCTACAACAGCCCTTACCAGTTCGTGGCCATTCAGCAACTGGCCAAATGGTTCCACCCGGAACTGTTCGCCGATCTTGATCCCGACGCCGCATTTCGCGAGATGCACGAGCGCTTCCTGCCGGTGCCCTACGAGCCGGGCTATTTCGTCAGCCTGCAAAAAACCGAGGCCAAACCATGAGTTCGCTGGGCGAAGCACCGATTGTGCAGAGCGTCACTTACCGGCGGCTGGTGCTGCGTAAACGGCTGATTCTGCTTGGGCTGGGCGTGCTGCTGATCTTCAGCGTGCTGCTCGATCTGGCGCTGGGCCCGGCCCGCTACAGCCTCAGCGAGGTGCTCGGTGCGTTGTTCTCGCCGGACACCGCTTCGGCCCAGGTTCGGGTGGTGATGTGGGACATCCGTCTGCCGGTGGCGTTGATGGCGGTCGCTGTCGGCGCAGCGCTTTCACTGGCCGGGGCGCAGATGCAGACCATCCTCAACAACCCGCTCGCCAGCCCTTTCACCCTCGGTATTTCTGCGGCGGCCGGTTTCGGCGCTGCGCTGGGGCTGGCCTTCGGTGTTGCGCTGTTTCCGCTGGCGGCGCAATACATGGTGCCGCTCAACGCGTTCATCATGGCGATGCTCTCGGCACTGCTGATTCACTTCATGAGCATGCGCCGTGGCGTGACCGCAGAAACCATCGTGCTGCTCGGCATTGCGCTGGTGTTTACCTTCAATGCGCTGCTGGCGCTGGTGCAGTTCTTCGCCACTGAACAAGCCGTGGCGGCCGTGGTGTTCTGGACCATGGGCAGCCTGACCAAAGCCACCTGGCCGAAACTCGGAGTGATCTGCGTGGTGATCCTCATCACCCTGCCGATCTTCGCCAAACGCGCGTGGGCAATGACGGCCCTGCGCCTGGGTGATGACAAGGCTGCCAGCTTCGGTATCAACGTGCGCAGCCTGCGTTTTCAGACGCTGATCATGGTCAGCCTGCTCGCGTCGTTTCCGGTGGCGTTCGTCGGCACGATCGGCTTTATCGGGCTGGTCGGGCCGCACATCGCGCGGATGCTGATCGGCGAGGATCAGCGGTTTTTCCTGCCGGCCTCGTTGCTGACCGGCGCGCTGATCCTGTCCGCCAGTTCGGTGGTCAGCAAGACCCTGATCCCGGGGGCGATATTCCCCATCGGCGTGGTCACGTCACTGATCGGCGTGCCGTTCTTCATTTCTCTGATTCTCAACGGTAAGAAAAACTCATGGTGAAGATCCGGCTCGACAACCTCGGCGCCCGCTACGGGCAGCGCGAGATCATTTCCGGTGTGAGTACCGCGACGTTTACCGGCGGCCAGGTGGTGGCAGTGGTCGGGCCGAATGCGGCGGGCAAATCGACGTTGTTCAAACGCATGGCCGGGCTGATCGACGGCCCGGGCGAAGTGATTCTGGAAGGCTCGAAAAAAGGCACTCAAGGCATCAGCTACATGCCGCAAGGCCTGAACGCCAGCGCCCGGTTGACGGTGTACGAATCGGTGCTGCTGGCGCGCAAGCAGCTGACGCCCAACTGGTCAGTTCACGACGATGAACTGAAACTGGTGGACGAGATTCTCGACGCGCTCGGGATCACCGAACTGTCATTCCGCAACCTGGGGGAATTGAGCGGCGGCCAGCAGCAATTGGTCTCAATCGCCCAGACGCTGGTGCGCGAACCGGAAATCCTGCTGATGGACGAACCCACCAGCGCACTCGACATGCACCGGCAGGTTCAGGTGTTGAACTTCATGAAAGCCTTGGCGCGCCGACGCGAGGTGATCGTGTTCATCGCCATCCACGACCTGAATCAGGCGCTGCGTTTTGCCGATCAGGTGCTGGTCATCGCGGGCGGCACGGCCCATGGCAGCGGGCCCAGCCATGAAGTCATCACCGAGCCGATGCTGCGCACGGTCTACAAGGTTGAGGCGCGGATCGAGCAATGCAGTCGGGGGCAGCACCACATTCTGATCGACGATATCGTTTGAGGTCTGGCCCTCAGAGCAAACTCCACGACACCCCGACATACATCGCCATGCCCTCACCCGGCGTGGAGCGTGCGGCGTCCAGTCCTTTATCGTCATAACCCGGCGTAACGGTAGCGGCGTAGTGTTTGTCGGTCAGGTTGCGCATGTCCAGCCAGGTCTGCCAGTCGCCTTTCGGTGCGTTGTAGCCCAGTGTGGCGCCGAAGGTGGCGTAAGGATCGGCGTAATAGCTGTTGGCGTAATCCACTGCGGTTTTCGAGACCAGTTGCGTGTTAACTGCCGCGAAGAAGCCCAGCGGGAAGTCGTAGCGCAGTTCGCCCTGGTAGTAATGCATCGGCAAGCCCGGCAGGCGGTTGTCGCCGAAGCGGTCGTCGTCGCGGTAGTGGAAGTCGCTGAAGGTGTAGGCCTGACGCAGGCTCAACTTGCCGCCATCGTTCGCTGACCATAGATTGCTGTTCAGGCTGGCTTCGACACCTTGGTGCACGGTCGGGCTGGCGTTGAGCTCGTAAGGCGTGGTCGCGTTGGCGTCCGGCAATACCGAGAGCAATTCGTGGCGCACCTGAGCGTAGTACCAAGCCAGGCTCCATTCGCCGAGCGCGCTGTCGCCACGGCCGCCGAGTTCCAGGGTTGTCGCGGTCTGGTTCTGCAGCTTGACCGGGTCGCGCTGGGTGCCGGTGGCGGCGCCGCTGCCCGCCGGGAAGCGTACGTTGGAGCTGTAGATCAGCGACCACGGATGCGGCGCTTCGACCGAGCGGCTGAGGTTGCCGAACAGTTGCAGATCCGGCGTCACCTGATAGCGCAGGCCCAGACGTGGCGCGTAATCCCAGTCGCCGAGGCTGGTCTTGCCGCCACCTTCCGGGTAGGTCACCGCGCTTTCGCGGCGGGTGTAGATCGCGGCGAGGCCGGTGGTCAGCCACAGGTCGTCGGCGATTTCCAGGTCGTTGCCCACGTGCAGGACAGAATCCGAACCCTGATAAGTGAAGTTGCGCATGTGCGTGCCCGGCGCATAGCGGGCGGTGTTGCCGGTCGGAATCCGCACCCGTTCGCTGGCACCGTCATTGGGCAGGTGTTTGGTCACTCGCAGGCCCACGGTGCTGTTGCTCTCCATTCCCCAGAGCGTGTCGCGGCGCTTGTAGTCGAACGTGCCGCTGACATCGGTATAAGCGACCTTCAGGCGGTTGGGGCCTTCGCGCAGATCCATCGGGTAATCGTGATAAACCAGACCGGTCTGGATGCTCGAATCGTCATCGATGTAGTACGTGGTCTTGTTGCCGATGAAGGTGCTGCCGGGCTGATCGCGGCTGTCGTTGCGCGTTACGTAGGCCGGATTGGCCGCGCGTGGATCGTGTTCGATGGAGTGCTTGGTCACCCGCCCGGCGAGGTCGTTGTCGGTCTCGCGGTGACGGATGTAGAAGCGGGTTTCCAGATTCGGATTGAAGCGATAACCGAAGTTGGCGATCACGCCCTGGCTCTTGCTGGCGGTGTGATCCTGATAACCGTCGGAATGCGCGTCGGTCATCGACAGGTAGTAATCGAAGTCGCCCAGCACCTGACCGGAGCTGACTTGCCGCTGGGCATAGCCGTGGCTGCCCATGACGTAACGCACATTCAACAGCGGCGCGTCGTAACCGGTGTGGCTGACGTAATCGACGGCGCCGCCCAGGGCCAGCGCACCACGATCAAAACCGTTGGCACCGCGCAGCACTTCCACATGGTCGAGCCACAGCGGCTCCAGTAATTCGTAAGGCGTGCCGCCGGGGCCGGTCAGCGGCAGACCGTCGAGCATCGTGTACAGCCCCGACGCGTGGGCGCCGGGAGCACGGTTGATGCCCGAGCCACGGATCGAGATTTTCGTCCCTTCGTTGCCCACTGACTGGGCATAGACACCCGGTTGATACGCCAGCACGTCCTGATTGCTGGCAACCCGGCCCTGCAATGGCTGGCGCATATCGACCACATTGCTGCCACCCGGCACCTGGGCCAGACGAGCCTTCGCCTCTTCCACCGACGCATCTTCACCGCTCTGATCCTCGGCCCCGATCAGCACTTGCCCCAGTTCCAGCCCCTGGGATTGCGCCTTGACCGGACAGACAAGGGCCAGCCCCAGCAAGGCAGCGGGCAGGGTTTTGAGCGAAGGCATCGGGTGAACTCCAGACAGGCGGGAACGGACAGTGACAACTGCGACGTATGAAAGAACGAAGGAAACACATGGCGATTTTGTTTTTTGTCAGGTAAACAGGCGGCTGAAATGCTGGACTGTGATTTGAACAAGGGAGATGCAGGGATGGCCGAAGAAGTTCTGAAGTCGAAGATGGTCAACTTTCTGGTGACCGATGCTGAACTGAACTACGAAGATGTGGGCGAGTTCTACGAGGTCGTGGGGAACGGCAATGTCGGCGTACTCGCCGGGGTGCTCGAGGGATTCAGAAATCACTATGGCGGATTGTGGGTGGGCGGCAGAGTCACCGTCACCGAAAACGCCGTTTTCTTGAATGCCAATGCCATGAACCGCATGGTTCAGGACGGGACACTGGATGTCGAGATACCAATGCCGGCGATCCGCAAGGTCACCGTCGAAGGCGGTTTCGTGACGAAGATCGTCCGTCTCGACACAGACGCCTACAGTGTCAAATTCCGCTGCTACGGCGCCAAGGACGTTGCCTCACTGATCGCCAAACAGGCCCTTTCGCAATCATTGAGACGTTCGCGGTAGTTTTGTCGCAAGACAACAGCGCCACCGGTCGTTGGGGTGGCGCCTGGATCACGCCGTCAATTCTTGCACTTGGCCAACACCACCTGGCAGGTGTCCGGCGTTCCTCCGGAGCGCCCGGCGTAACGCATGCAGTTGGCCATGGATTTTTGCCGGGCCATGTTCAGGCTGGAGCCCCAGGCCAGACCGCCCTCCCCAACCGTCGGCAAGGCCTTGGCGTAACAGCTGTCACCAACGCCTGATGGCGGGTAATGCGCTCTGTTTGAGCATCCCGAAGCCAGCATCACGCTGAAGGCGATCAAGAGCCACGACGAGCAGTGAAGCGCGACTGGTCTGCTCATCCCGTTTCACCCCTCGAAAGACAACCGTGATCCATGGAGTCTAGTCGCTACCGCCGGACATTTACTGGGTGGTCGCCTGCCGGTACTGACGCGGGGTGAACCCGGTCGATGCCTTGAATTGGCGAGTGAAAGCGCTGTGATCGGTGTACCCGCATTGCAACGCCACCTCGGTGATCGGCAGCTCGGTGTGCAACAACCGATGGGCATGTTCCAGCCGCACTTTCTGAATCATCTGCCTCGGCGTCAGGTGAAAGACCCGTTTGCAGTAGCGCTCCAGTTGCGCCACCGAAATACCGGCGATCCGGGTCAGTTCGCCCAAAGTGACACGCCGATTGAAATGCGCGCGGATGTGTTCGTCGACCGCCGCCAGGCGCTGAAACGCCGGGTGGGTTTCGCTGGCCGATTGCAGGTCCACCGAAATTCCCGCGAGGCCGATGATCTCGCCGTCACGGTTGTACAGCGGACGCTTGTGCGTCAGGCACCAGCCCGGTTCGCGACTGCCGTACAGGTGCAGTTCCAGCTGATCCTCCAGCACAAATCCCTCTTCCAGCACCCGCCGATCCTGCTCGGTATAACCGGGCCCCAGTTGCGCCGGAAACACCTGCGCACTGGTTTTGCCGAGCAGCGGTTTCAGGTCTTTCAGGCCGCAGCGCTGCACCAGCGTGCGATTGGCCAGGACGTACCGCGCCTGCACGTCCTTGATGAAGATCGCCGCGTTCGGAATCACGTCGAGCATCGGCAACAGCGGTGCCACGCCGCCCAGCAGTGCATCGAGAGTATGCGGCCGATGGCGCTCATCGCCCTGACAGAGGATCGCAAACGCGTTCTGCATGTGAAGGTCTTCCCCGGTGAGTGGATCGGCCTGAAAACGTGCCCGCCCTGAGGCGTTCGCGTGCAGATTGCAGCAACGTTTGCGGCGTGTCGAGCGCCGCTGTCTTTCTTCGCAACTGTGCCGATTTCGTCATCCGCAGCTGCGCAAAACATCAATCGCCCGACGCCTGATGAGTTCACTGTTTAGCCGTTCCAGTGACTCACACCTGCCTATCCAATAACTCACAAGAAGGCGATGCCATGTCAGGCCAAGGCAAGTTCAAAAAACAACTTTCATTGATCGACCTCACCTTTATCGGGCTGGGGGCGATCTTCGGTTCCGGCTGGTTGTTCGCGGCCAGTCACGTCTCGGCAATTGCCGGGCCGGCGGGGATTTTTTCCTGGTTGCTGGGCGGGTTCGCCGTGTTGCTGCTGGGCATCGTCTACTGCGAACTGGGCGCGGCATTGCCCCGCGCTGGCGGTGTGGTGCGCTACCCGGTTTACAGCCACGGGCCGCTGCTCGGTTACCTGATGGGTTTCATCACGTTGATCGCGTTTTCCAGTCTGGTGGCGATCGAGGTGGTTGCCTCGCGCCAATACGCGGCGGCCTGGTTTCCGAGCCTGACCAAGGCCGGCAGCGGTGACCCGACCCTGCTCGGCTGGCTGGTGCAGTTCGGCCTGCTGTGCGTGTTCTTCCTGCTCAACTACCGCAGCGTGAAGACCTTCGCCAAAGCCAACAATCTGGTCAGCGTGTTCAAGTTCATCGTGCCGCTGCTGGTGATCGGCGTGCTGTTCACCTTCTTCAAACCGGAAAACTTTCAGATTCAAGGTTTCGCGCCCTTCGGGCTTTCGGGCATCGAGATGGCCGTCTCCGCCGGCGGCGTGATCTTCGCCTACCTCGGCCTGACCCCGATCATCTCGGTGGCCAGCGAAGTGAAAAATCCCCAACGCACGATTCCGATCGCGCTGATCCTGTCGGTGCTGCTCTCCACCGCGATCTACGTGTTGCTGCAAACCGCGTTCCTCGGCGGAATCCCGACCGAATTGCTCGCCAATGGCTGGGCCGGGGTTTCCAAGGAATTCGCCCTGCCGTACCGCGACATCGCCCTGGCGCTGGGCGTGGGCTGGCTGGCGTATCTGGTGGTGGCGGATGCGGTGATCTCCCCCAGCGGCTGCGGCAACATCTACATGAACGCCACACCGCGGGTGATCTACGGCTGGGCGCAGACCGGCACGTTCTTCAAGGTCTTCACCCACATCGACGCGAAGTCCGGCATCCCGCGTCCGGCGCTGTGGCTGACCTTCGCCCTGTCGGTGTTCTGGACCCTGCCGTTCCCGTCCTGGGAAGCGCTGATCAACGTGGTGTCCGCCGCGCTGGTGCTGAGCTATGCCGTCGCCCCGGTGACCGTCGCCGCGCTGCGTCGCAATGCACCCGACATGCCGCGCCCGTTCCGGGTCAAGTGCATGGGCGTGCTGGGGCCGGTGTCGTTCATCATCGCTGCGCTGATCGTTTACTGGTCGGGCTGGAACACCGTGTCCTGGTTGCTCGGCCTGCAAATCCTGATGTTCGTCGTCTACCTGCTCTGCGGTCGCTTCGTGCCGACCGCCCACCTCAGCCTGTCCCGGCAAGTGCGCTCGTCCGCGTGGCTGATCGCCTTCTACGCGGTGACCATCGTCCTGTCGAAACTCGGCACCTTCGGCGGCCTGGGCATCCTCACCCATCCGTTCGACACCCTGGTCGTCGCCGCCTGTGCGATGGGCATTTATTACTGGGGCGCGGCCACCGGCGTACCGGCACACCTGCTGCGCCTGGAGTCGGAAGAGGATGAAAGCGAAGTCGCTTCGCCGTCCCCTGCCTCCGCCGCCAACCCGCGCACTGCCGGCGCTTACTGAAATCACTTAACGGGATCTGTCCATGAAACGAGTACACGTCATTGATTCCCACACCGGCGGCGAACCCACACGTCTGGTGATGAAAGGTTTTCCCGACTTGCCCGGTCGCACCATGACCGAGAAGCGCGACGCCCTGCGCAACCAGCACGATCAGTGGCGCCGCGCCTGCCTGCTGGAACCGCGCGGCAACGATGTGCTGGTGGGCGCGCTGTATTGCGAGCCGGTGTCGCCGGACGCCACCTGCGGCGTGATTTTCTTCAACAACGCCGGTTACCTCGGCATGTGCGGCCACGGCACCATCGGCCTCGTTGCATCGCTGCAACACCTGGGGCTGATCGCACCGGGCGTGCACAAGATCGACACGCCGGTCGGCCCGGTCAGCGCCACGCTGCATGAAGACGGCGCCGTGACTCTGGGCAACGTGCCGGCTTATCGATTCCGTAAGCAGGTGGCGGTGGAAGTGCCGGGATACGGCCGTTTCCTCGGTGACGTCGCCTACGGCGGCAACTGGTTTTTCCTGGTCTCCGAACACGGCCAGACGCTGACGATGGACAACGTCGAAACCCTGACCGACCTCACCTGGAAAATGCTCAAGGCCCTCGAAGACCAAGGCATCCATGGCGAGGACGGCGCGGTCATCGACCACATCGAACTGTTCGCCGATGACACAGAGGCCGACAGCCGCAACTTCGTCATGTGCCCCGGCAAAGCCTACGACCGCTCCCCTTGCGGCACCGGCACCAGCGCCAAACTGGCGTGCCTGGCCGCCGACGAAAAACTCGCCCCCGGCGAGCGCTGGGTGCAGGCGAGCATCACCGGCAGCCAGTTTGAAGGCCGCTATGAATGGGAAGGCGAACGCATCCGCCCCTACATCACCGGCCGCGCCCACATGACCGCCGACAGCACGTTGCTGATCGACGAAACCGATCCGTTCGCGTGGGGCATCTGAGCCGCTGCGCTGTTTTTTCAAACCCCTCTGAATGACCGTTCCAAGGAGAACAATAATGAGCGACAACATCTTCACCGGCTGCATGCCCGCCCTGATGACTCCGTGCACCGCCGCGCGCAAACCGGACTTCGATGCACTGGTGGCCAAGGGTCGCGAGCTGATCGACATCGGCATGAGCGCCGTCGTGTATTGCGGCTCCATGGGCGACTGGCCGTTGCTCACCGAAGCCGAGCGTCAGGAAGGCGTGGCGCGGCTGGTGGCGGCCGGGATTCCGACCATCGTCGGCACCGGCGCGGTCAACACCCGTGAAGCGGTGTCCCACGCGGCCCATGCGGCGGAAGTCGGCGCGCAGGGTTTGATGGTGATTCCTCGGGTGCTGTCCCGTGGTGCTTCGGCGGCGGCGCAAAAAGCCCACTTCGCGGCGATTCTGCAAGCCGCTCCGAACCTGCCGGCGGTGATCTATAACAGCCCTTACTACGGCTTCGCCACCCGCGCCGACCTGTTCTTCGAACTGCGCCGTGAATACCCGAACCTGATCGGCTTCAAGGAGTTCGGCGGTGGTGCCGACCTGCGCTACGCCGCTGAAAACATCACCTCCAAGGACGATGACGTGACCCTGATGGTCGGTGTCGACACCCAGGTTGTGCACGGCTTCGTCAACTGCAACGCCACCGGCGCCATCACCGGGATCGGCAACGCCCTGCCCCGCGAAGTGCTGCAACTGGTGGCCCTGAGCAAGCAGGCGGCCAAGGGTGACGCCAAGGCCCGACGTCAGGCCCGCGAGCTGGAATCGGCGTTGGCGGTGCTGTCCTCCTTCGACGAAGGCGCGGATCTGGTGCTGTATTACAAACACCTGATGGTGCTCAACGGCGACAAGGAATACACCCTGCATTTCAACGAAACCGACGCCCTCAGCGACTCCCAGCGTCGTTACGCAGAAGCCCAGTACACACTGTTCCGTCACTGGTACGAAAACTGGTCGGCGGAACAGAACTTCGCCTGACCTGCCGCTGCGCTCCAGCCCGCTGCCATCCACGGCAGCGGGCCTTTTCGTGACCTGTTTTATTGATAAGGAATGCGCCATGACTCTGACGGGCCAACTGCTGATCGGTCAGCAAACCCTCACCGGCGACCGCGACGTCATCCACGGAATCAACCCCGCTACAAACTCGCCTTTGCAACCGGCCTACGCCGGCGGCTCTGCCGAACATGTCGAGCAGGCCTGCGCACTGGCCTGGGCGGCGCTCGACCGTTATCGCGAGACATCGCTTGAGGCGCGGGCTGAATTCATTGAAACCATCGCGGGCGAAATCGAAGCCCTCGGCGACGAACTGATCGACCGCGCCATGGCCGAAACCGGCCTGCCGCGCCCGCGCCTGCTGGGGGAACGGGGTCGCACCTGCCAGCAACTGCGCTTGTTTGCCCGCACCGTGCGGGCCGGTGAATGGCTGGATGTGCGAGTCGATACAGCGCAACCGCAACGCCAGCCAATGCCGCGTTCGGACCTGCGTCAGCGGCAGATTCCACTGGGCCCGGTGGCCGTGTTTGGCGCGAGCAACTTTCCACTGGCGTTCTCGGTGGCCGGTGGCGATACCGCATCGGCGCTGGCTGCCGGTTGCCCGGTGATCGTCAAGGCCCACGGCGCCCATCCCGGCACCAGCGAGCTGGTTGGTCGCGCCGTAGCGCGGGCGGTCAAGGCCTGTGGTTTGCCGGAAGGTGTGTTCTCGTTGTTGTACGGCTCCGGGCGTGAAGTGGGGATTGCGCTGGTCAGCGATACACGGATCAAGGCTGTGGGCTTCACCGGTTCGCGCAGTGGCGGGCTCGCGCTGATCAAAGCGGCTCAAGCCCGGCCCGAGCCGATTCCGGTGTACGCGGAAATGAGTTCGATCAACCCGGTGTTGCTGTTTCCGGCAGCGTTGCAGAATCGCGCCGAGGCATTGGCCCAAGGTTTTGTGGCTTCGCTGACATTGGGCGCGGGTCAGTTCTGCACCAATCCTGGTTTGGTCATCGCCCTTAAGAGCCAAGCGCTGGACGCCTTCATTGGCGCCACCACCGAACTGATCCAGCGCAGCCCCGCGCAGACCATGCTGACGCCGGGGATCTTCAACGCCTACGAATCCAGCGTGAATGCCCTCGCGGAAAATGCCCGGGCGCGCATTGCCGCCGTCGGCCAGCGAGCGACGGAACCGAATCAGGGCCAGGCCCATGTGTTCGTCACCGACGCCGCCGACTTCCTCGCTGATCATTCGTTGCAGGCCGAAGCCTTCGGCGCCGCGTCCGTGATCGTGCAATGCGCCAGCGACGCTGAAATCCGTCAGGTGCTCGAACAGCTGGAAGGCCAACTGACCGCGACGCTGCACCTGGATGACGAGGATCTGCAACAGGCCCGAGCATTGCTGCCAACCCTGGAGCGCAAGGCCGGACGTTTGCTGGTCAACGGCTGGCCGACCGGCGTGGAAGTCTGCGATGCGATGGTGCATGGCGGGCCGTTCCCGGCCACTTCCGATTCGCGCACCACGTCGGTGGGCACGGCGGCGATCCTGCGTTTCCTGCGCCCGGTCTGCTATCAGGATTTCCCCGACAGCCTGCTGCCGACCGCGCTCAAACACACCAACCCACTGTCGCTGCGTCGCTTGCTCGATGGCCAAAGGGAAACCGCAAAAAATGCCGAATAACCCGCACGACATCGCCGTGGTCGGCGCCGGCATCATCGGCGTCGCCAGTGCCCTGCGCCTGGCACGTCAGGGCTTGCGGGTGGTGGTGATCGACCCTCAGGAACCGGGCCACGGCGCCTCGTTCGGCAACGCCGGGCACCTGGCGACCGAGCAAGTGTTTCCGATTGCCGACAGCTCGATCCTCAAACGCCTGCCGGCCATGCTCATGGACCCGATGGGTCCGCTGCGCCTGGACTGGAAATACCTGCCTCGCGCCCTGCCCTGGTTTACGCGGCTGTTGCTGAACCTGCGCTCGGCGCCGTTCCAGCGCACCGTCGCCGGGTTGCGGGCCCTCAATGAAAGCTCGCTCGACGCCTGGCACCGCTTGCTCAATGACATTCAGCGGCCCGACCTGCTGAAGATGGAAGGTTCGCTGCTGGTGTTCGAACGCCCCGACTCGCGTCCGGCCCTCGAAGCATTGCAGCGACGCATGCAACAGCAGCAGGTGCCGGTCGATTGGTGGCAGGCCGGTGCGATACGCGAGACCGCGCCGCAACTCAGCGAACAGATTCAGGGCGGACTGTTTTTTCCGAACACCGGGCATTTCATCGATCCCTACCGCGTCGTGCGTGAGTTGGTGGAAGCGGCGAAAGCCAGCGGCGTGCAGTTTGTAAAGCAGGCGGTTCAGGGCGGGCAACTGCATGAGCACGGCGTCAATCTGATGACCGGAACCGGCACACTGTCAGCTCGCCAGGTATTGATCGCCTGCGGCGCCCACTCGGCAAAACTCACCGCCGCACTGACCGGCAAAAACGTCCCGCTGGACACCGAGCGCGGCTATCACTTGATGCTGCCTCACGAACACAACCGACTGCCCTTCCCCGTCACCTCGCTGGAACGCAAATTCATCATGACCCCGATGTCCGAAGGCCTGCGCCTGGCCGGCACCGTCGAATTCGCCGGCCTCGACGCCCCGCCGACCATGGCCCGAGCCTGGCAGTTGCATCGGTTGAGCAAGGGGTTGTTTCGTGAAGATCTGAACACCGAGGCAGCCACACCGTGGATGGGGTTTCGGCCGTCGCTGCCGGATTCGTTGCCGGTGATTGATCGGGTGTGTGACGGGAAAGTGCTGCTTGCGTTTGGGCATCAGCACCTGGGGCTGACGCAGGCGGCGGTGACGGCGGAGATGGTTAGGGGGATGGTTTTGCCATCGGCGCAGGACGCGGCTCGTACTCTACCGTCGAGTGAGCCCTATCGGCTGGATCGCTTTTGAGTGGCCATCTATCTGGCGCCCTGCTGATATTCACGGGGCGTACACCCGAACTCTCGGCGAAACACCGTGTGCAGATACTGCGCGGATTTGAAACCGCACGTGCGGGCAACGTCCGCAATCGCCGTGTCGGTTTTTTCCAGCCCGCGAGTGGCCGCCGCCAGTTTGAAACGCAGAATCTCGTCATGCACGCTGCAACCACGCACCGCGCGAAAGTGCGACTCCAGCGAGGAACGCGACACGCCGACATAAGCCGCCACTTGCGCGGTCTTGATGCCCTGACAGGCATATTGGCGGATGAACAGCAGCGCCTGCATGACGTAGGGGTTGCCCAAAGGTTGATGCAAGCTCGACACCTGGACGTTGATCGCTTCAGGCGGGATCAGGAAATGCGCTCCCGTTGACGGTTTACCGTGGAGCATCTGGTGCAGCAGTTGCGCGGCGGTGCGGCCCATGGTTTCGGTGCCCTGGATCACCGAACTCAGCGGGACCCGTGTCAGGCTGCGGGTCAGCGGGTCGTTGTCGATGCCGATCAACGCCACCTGCTCCGGAACCGCGATTCCGGCGGTCAGGCAAGCTTGCAGCAACTGCCGGGCGCGGGCGTCACTGACCGCGATGATGCCAATCGGCTTAGGCAGGCTCTGAAGCCAGGCGATCAGCTGTTCGACGGCGCTGTCCCACAGCGGCGCGCTGGTCCCCATGCCGCGGTAGACCTCGGCGTGCAAACCGTCCCGCTGCATCAATTTTAGAAAAGCCTTTTCGCGCTCCTGGGCCCATCGGTTCGCCTGCGCTTCGGGCAGGCTGAAGCAGGCAAACCGTTGCAGCCCGGCCTCGATCAAGTGCTCATAAGCCATGGTGATCAGCGCGTTGTTATCGGTCGCGACGTACGGGATGCCTTTGGGATAGGCCCGCTCATCCTGATAAGAACCGCCCACCGCCACCACGGGCATCTTGATGTCGGCCAGCGCCTCGCCAATCAGCGGATCGTCGAAGTCGGCGATGATCCCGTCACCCTGCCAGCGCTCAATGCCTTTCAACCGGCAGAGAAAATCCTCTTCCAGGAACAGATCCCAGGACGCGCGCGTGCTGCTCAGGTAGTTGCCGATGCCGCTGATGATGCCGCGGTCATAGATCTTGCTCCCATTGAACAACAGGGCGATGCGGTGAACCGGCGGTACGGTTTTCATTGTTTTCAGGCTTGTTCCGGGCCCCTTGCCGTAGAGGCGGTTTGCACAGACTAGGCGCGCAGAGGGTGAATCTCAATACGCAAAATCGCACTCCGTGTTGGTGATTTTCGTAATCGGCAGGCACAGGGCCGTTGCTAGTATCGGGACACGCCCCAAGAACAACAACCGAGAACAACAACCAAGAACAACAAGGACATTGCCAATGCCGTACTTCCCCGATGTCGACCGGATTCGCTACGAAGGTCCTGCCAGCGATTCTCCCCTTGCCTTCCGTCACTACGACGCCGACAAGATCATCCTTGGCAAGCCCATGCGCGAACACCTGCGCATGGCCGCCTGTTATTGGCACACCTTTGTCTGGCCTGGCTCCGACGTGTTCGGTGCAGGGACGTTCAAGCGCCCATGGCAACACGCCGGTGACCCGATGGAGCTGGCCATCGGCAAGGCGGAGGCCGCGTTCGAGTTTTTCTCCAAGCTGGGTATCGATTACTACTGCTTTCACGACACGGATGTCGCCCCCGAAGGCCACTCGCTGAAGGAGTACCGCAACCACTTCGCCCAAATGGTCGATCACCTGGAACGCCATCAGGAAGAAAGCGGAATCAAGCTGCTGTGGGGCACCGCCAACTGTTTCAGCAATCCGCGCTTTGCCGCCGGTGCCGCCAGCAACCCGGATCCTGAAGTGTTCGCCTGCGCCGCCGCCCAGGTCTTCAGCGCCATGAACGCGACTCAACGCCTCAAGGGCTCCAACTATGTGTTGTGGGGCGGTCGCGAAGGCTACGAAACCCTGCTCAACACCGACTTGAAACGCGAGCGCGAACAACTGGGTCGCTTCATGCGCATGGTGGTCGAGCACAAGTACAAGATCGGCTTCAAAGGTGACCTGCTGATCGAACCCAAACCGCAGGAGCCAACTAAGCACCAGTACGATTACGACAGCGCCACGGTGTTCGGTTTTCTCCAGCAGTTCGGTCTGGAAAAGGAAATCAAGGTCAACATCGAGGCCAACCACGCGACCCTGGCCGGTCATAGTTTCCATCACGAGGTAGCGACGGCCGTCTCGCTGGGGATTTTCGGCAGCATCGACGCCAACCGGGGCGATCCGCAAAACGGCTGGGACACCGATCAGTTCCCCAACAGCGTCGAGGAAATGACCCTCGTCACTTATGAAATCCTCAAGGCCGGCGGGTTCGGCAATGGCGGGTTCAACTTCGACTCCAAGGTGCGCCGCCAAAGCCTCGATGAGACCGATCTGTTTCACGGTCACGTCGGCGCCATGGACGTCCTCGCCCTGTCGCTCGAGCGGGCCGCCGCCATGGTCCAGAACGACCAGCTTCAACGACTCAAGGATCAACGCTACGCCGGTTGGCAGCAGCCGTTCGGCCAGGCAGTTCTGGAAGGCGAGTTCAATCTCCAGTCACTGGCCGAGCACGCCTTCGCCAACGAACTGAATCCGCAAGCCGTCAGTGGCCGGCAGGAAATGCTCGAAAACGTCGTCAACCGTTTCATCTATCGCTGATCGCCAACGAGGACTGCGGGCGCTGTGACATTTGCGCGACAAATCTGTAGTCCGTTGCGTCAGCTGATTCTCTACAGTTCCACCAGCCCGATATTCATCGTCAGGCCGTGTCTTTCAAACAAAAATAAAAGGACGCACCACCATGAAGAACGTAAAACGCACGCTGTTTGCCGGCGCCCTGGCGTTGCTTTCGCTGCCGGTTATGGCCGACGCTGCCCACCCGAAAATCGGCTTCTCCATTGACGACCTGCGGCTGGAGCGCTGGTCCCGTGACCGCGATTACTTCGTTGCAGCGGCGGAAAAAATGGACGCCAAGGTCTTCGTGCAGTCGGCCGATGCCAACGAGCAGAAGCAGATTTCGCAAATCGAAAACCTCATTTCCCGTGGCGTCGATGTCATCGTCATTGTGCCGTTCAACGCTACCGTGCTGACCAATGCGGTGGCCGAAGCGAAGAAAGCCGGGATCAAGGTCGTGTCCTATGACCGCCTGATACTCAACGCCGATATCGACGCCTACATCTCCTTCGATAACGAAAAAGTCGGCGAGATGCAGGCCAGCGGCGTGCTGCACGCAGCGCCCAAGGGTAATTACTTCCTGCTGGGTGGTGCGCCCACCGACAACAACGCGAAAGTCCTGCGTGAAGGTCAGATGAAAGTGCTGCAACCGGCCATCGACAAGGGGGATATCAAGATCGTCGGCCAGCAATGGGTGAAGGAATGGAACCCTACCGAGGCGCTGAGCATTGTTGAAAACGCCTTGACCCGCAACGACAACAAAATCGACGGCATCGTCGCCTCCAACGACGCCACGGCCGGCGGCGCCATTCAGGCCCTGGCGGCTCAGCAACTGGCCGGCAAGGTGCCGATCTCCGGACAGGACGCGGACCTGGCAGCGGTCAAGCGGGTGATCTCCGGCACGCAAACCATGACGGTCTACAAACCGCTGAAACTGATTGCCTCCGAAGCCGCCAAACTCTCGGTGCAACTGGCGCGCAACGAGAAACCCGCGTACAGCTCGCAGTACGACAACGGCAGCAAAAAAGTCGACACCATCCTGCTCACCCCGACTCCGTTGACCAAGGACAACATCGACCTGCTGGAACAGGACGGCTTCTATACCAAGGCGCAGCTCGCCGGAAAGTAACAAAGGCATCAATCCCTGGTTATGCGAAACCTTTTGTGGGAGCGAGCTTGCTCGCGAAAACGGTGGTTCAGCCTGCATCGCGTTTGAATGTGCCGACGCCTTCGCGAGCAAGCTCGCTCCCACAAAGATCAGTGCCATGTGAGTCTTTGTTATATGAGCCCTCTCCATGTCCGACTACCTGTTGCAAATGAACGGCATCGTCAAAACCTTCGGCGGTGTCAAAGCGCTCAACGGCATCGACCTCAAGGTCCGGCCGGGTGAATGCGTCGGGCTGTGCGGCGAGAATGGCGCCGGCAAGTCCACGCTGATGAAAATCCTGTCTGCGGTTTATCCCCATGGCACCTGGGACGGTGAAATCCTCTGGGACAGTCAACCGCTCAAGGCGCAATCGATCAGCGAAACGGAAGCCGCCGGCATCGTCATCATTCACCAGGAACTGACGCTGGTTCCCGACCTTTCGGTGGCCGAAAACATTTTCATGGGCCATGAGCTGACGCTGCCAGGTGGGCGGATGAATTACCCGGCAATGATCCACCGCGCCGAAGCCCTGATGCGTGAACTGAAAGTGCCGGACATGAACGTGTCACTGCCGGTTTCGCAGTACGGCGGCGGTTATCAGCAACTGGTGGAAATCGCCAAGGCCCTGAACAAGCAGGCACGCCTGCTGATCCTCGACGAGCCGTCATCAGCCCTGACCCGTTCGGAAATCGAGGTGTTGCTGGACATCATCCGCGACCTCAAGGCCAAGGGCGTCGCCTGCGTCTACATCTCCCACAAGCTCGATGAAGTGGCCGCCGTGTGTGACACCATTTCGGTCATCCGCGACGGTAAACACATCGCCACGACCGCCATGGAAAACATGGATATTCCACAGATCATTACCCAGATGGTCGGCCGGGAAATGAGCAACCTCTACCCCACCGAACCACACGACATCGGCGAGGTGATTTTCGAGGCGCGCCACATCACCTGCTACGACGTCGACAACCCCAAACGCAAACGGGTCGACGACATTTCGTTCAGCCTCAAACGCGGGGAAATCCTCGGCATAGCCGGGCTGGTCGGTGCTGGTCGCACGGAGCTTGTGACCGCGCTGTTCGGCGCCTACCCCGGTCGCCACGAAGGCGAAGTCTGGCTGGATGGTCAACCCATAGACACCCGCACGCCGCTCAAATCAATCCGCGCCGGCGTGTGCCTGGTGCCCGAAGACCGCAAGCGTCAGGGGATCATTCCCGACCTGGGCGTCGGCCAGAACATCACCCTGGCCGTACTGGACAGCTTCTCGAAACGGACCCGCATCGACGCCGAAGCCGAACTGGGCAGCATCGATCGGGAAATTTCGCGCCTGCACCTTAAGACCGCGAGCCCGTTCCTGCCGATCACCAGCCTGTCCGGAGGCAATCAACAGAAAGCCGTGTTGGCGAAGATGCTGCTGACCAGGCCCCGGGTGCTGATTCTCGACGAGCCGACCCGAGGGGTGGATGTCGGCGCCAAGTACGAGATCTACAAGTTGATGGGGATGCTGGCCGCCGAAGGCGTGTCGATCATCATGGTCTCTTCGGAACTGGCCGAAGTGCTCGGCGTTTCCGACCGCGTACTGGTGATCGGCGAAGGCCGGTTGCAGGGCGATTTCATCAACCATGAACTCACTCAGGAACAGGTGCTTGCCGCGGCACTCAGCCAGCCTGACAGCCATAACAATAAAGATCGGAAATCCGCGTAAATGAATCAGGTCAAACAACTTTTCACCCGCTACAAGATGCTCGCACTGGTGTTTGCCGTGGCGCTGATCTGGCTGTTCTTCAGCTGGCAGACCGAGGGCGGATTCCTGACACCGCGCAACCTCTCCAACCTGCTGCGCCAGATGTCCATCACCGGGATCCTCGCCTGCGGCATGGTGCTGGTCATCATCAGCGGCGAGATCGATCTGTCGGTCGGCTCATTGCTGGGCCTGCTCGGTGGCGTGGCAGCCATTCTCGACGTTGTCTATCACGTACCGCTGCTGGCAAACCTGAGCCTTGTGGTGGTGTGCGGACTGCTGATCGGCCTCGCCAACGGTTACATGGCTGCGTACCTGCGCATTCCGTCATTTATCGTGGGGCTGGGCGGGATGTTGGCGTTCCGGGGGATTTTGCTGGGAATCACCGGAGGCACCACCATCGCTCCGGTGTCGCCGGAACTCGTCTACATTGGCCAGGGTTATCTGCCGCATACGATCGGCGCGGGTCTGGGTGTCCTGCTGTTCGCACTGACGTTGTTCCTGACCTGGAAACAACGGCGCAATCGCGCCCTTCACGGCCTGGCGGCACACTCACTGGTGCGTGACGTGGCACGCGTGTTGTTGATCGGCGCGGTGCTGGCCGGGTTTGTCCAGACCCTCAACAGCTATGACGGCATTCCCGTGCCGGTCCTGCTTCTGTTGATTCTATTGGGCGGATTCAGCTACGTGACCAGCCAGACCGTGTTCGGCCGACGTGTCTATTCGGTGGGCAGCAACATGGAAGCGACGCGCCTGTCCGGTATCAATGTGCAGGCCGTGAAACTCTGGATTTTCGGGATCATGGGCGTGATGTGCGCCCTCGCCGGCGTGGTCAACACCGCGCGCCTGGCCGCCGGCTCCCCCTCGGCCGGCAGCATGGGCGAACTCGACGCCATCGCCGCCTGCTTCATCGGTGGCACCTCGATGCGCGGCGGTTCCGGCACAGTCTATGGCGCCCTCCTCGGCGCGCTGGTCATCACCAGCCTGGACAACGGCATGTCCATGCTCGACGTCGACAGTTACTGGCAGATGATCGTCAAGGGCAGCATTCTGGTGTTGGCGGTTTGGGTGGATGTGAGTACGCGGACCGGGCGGCGTTGAAATGAAGTCATCTCTGAAAATGCAAAAAGCCTGCTTTTGAAGGCAGGCTTTTCGTTACGCCTGGAGCTTTCCGATATCTAGGAAGGCATCAGCCAGTGCCGTTCAGTGGTCCACCCGAGAAAAACCTTACAACCCTCCCGCTCTTGGTGAACCAAAGTCAACCGACATCCAGATACCGCCATGCGCAACCCGATCATGGCAGGAAGAAATCGCTCCTGAAATGCGCTGGATTGCGCCGCAAAATGCACTTCAATGTTTCCAAGCACAGTTTCCAACCGGGACTGATCCAGCATCGACAGGTAAAAAATCATCTGGCGCCACGCATACGCTGTGTTTTTCAACATGACCAGACGTGCGTGGTAGAGCTTGATCTGCATCTGCTGCCGACTGCATATCCATTTGAAACATGCCTCGGCCATTGAACCCAAACGATCATGTAACAGCGTCTTCAGGTCCAGATCATCAAACAGGATTGCCAGGTTTTGCGTGGTCAATATCTGTTGCTGTTCGATGATCGTGCCGTTGTTCGCCGGGCTCCATCTACCGATATCGGCATTCGCCCGCCGTGCGCACAAACCAGCCAGCACACCACTGTTGCTTCGTGAATTCCGCTGCTTGGGTAGTGCAACCAACTGATCCATATCGATATCGTAATAGCGTGCGTAAAGAGATCCGGCCATCAAACGGACTGAACGCTTGGCAGCCTTCACGAACTTGCCGGAGAAAGCGCCCATGAAAATGTCAGCCGCGATCTCCTCTACGAAGGGAAGATCCAGCTTGGCCGATTCGGCAAGCGAGGAAAACTCCTGAAGCAACTTGTTCGGCAGAATGGCCTGAGGAAATGCAACAAGGGTCAATGCGGACGCCTCGACCAAAGCCTGTCTGGCACCTTCAATCGCGAGAGCGCCAGCCTCGTACTCGGTCTCCAGGGCTTTCACCCAAGGTAAATCATCGACTCTCACCTGACGCTGCATGTTCAGCAGCAATAGAGAGCGTCGACGCCTGAACGCACAATAAGTTGCGACAGACAGTGCCCGCAGCGCTACGTCTCGATATCCGGCGCTACAGATTTGCGCCGTCATCGCTGGCAGCACTTTCGCCACGGTATCTGCGGATGTAATGACCCCATGTTCAATCAACTCTGCAACCGTTCCCTTTCGGCAGCGTTCGAGGCGTCGACGAATCGAAGGAGGAATGGTCTCCCCCTCCTTCAATGAATAAGCCTTCGCCTCTTCGTTGGTGATGGGCGTCAATAACGGCGCGAAATCAGAGATGCCTTCCGAGACTGGATATCTCGCCAGTCGCGCGGAAGCAGCCTTGGCAATCAGATGGTGTGCCGAAGCTGATACGTGATGACGCTGCTGTGCGCGCTTGCTGGAATGTTCTTCGGACTCAGGGTGTCCATGCTTGGCTACAAAGTCGTCGACGATTCTGCGAATGCGCCCAACCTGGCGCCCCGTTAGCGATGCAGGATCGATAGAGCATTGCTTGAGCAATGCCAGCAACTCCGCCGCCCGATCACTGGAGTTACCCGCGCGGCGGGGATCAGCCTCAGTGGCGATATCAAATTCTTTACCGAGCACCGAAGCGCGCTCGAACCAGCCTTCAGGGTAATACCTGCAAGGCCAACCATCGTTGTACGTCAGCAGGAACAGCGAGACCGCCGTGTCGTAGAGGGGCAACCTGCGTTCAACAACATGCTTTTGGACGGTAAGACGAGGCTGGGGTAAGAGGTCGGACAGCCGCAGGCTGATTTGACCAGCATTGAAAACTTCAACTTCAGCCATCGAGACTGGGCGCTCGTTGGCTGCCGCGGGAAAGAAACGCACTCGTTCGAAGAAAGGCGCGATCTGCTCGATCAACGTCCTGGCTTCTTCGACGCGTTGTTGCCCCAGAAACCAGGCCACTGTCAGCAACGCGGCCTCTTCCGGTACATCGATCCGATAGTCTTCGTTCGTCAATCGCTCTTGCAGCGTTCTTACGCCTTCGTCTGAAAGATGCCACCTATTCAAATCGAGCCGTTCGTATCCCGCTCGAATGCCGGGAATCGATGACGCCAAGAGGCGCTCATGAGCGGTCAACTCGCCACCGGCCAGAAGGTTGCCCGTTGCAAAGCCGCCAGTGGCCACTTCCAGCGTGATCCATTCTGGCAGGTCGGCAAACGGCGTCCGCGAGCCATACAGTGCACGGCCATGCATCAGGTTTTCGAGAACCTTTTGCCAGCGTTCGATCCGGGCAAGTGCTTGCGGACTGGCGTCGTTGTCGCGTGCAGTGAGCGCGCGAGACAGTTGAAAGTGCGCATAACCGGCGTTTATTTCGCCGAGCGCACCCGATTCACCCTCAGGCCTGGACATACTTCCTTGTGACCTACTATGTAGTGGGTCCGGGGGCTGGATTCGAACCAGCGCCCACCCGGTTAAGAGCCGAGTGTTCTACCGCTGAACTACCCCGGAACAGAGCGCGCATTGTCGATGAGTGGCGAAAGTATGTGAAGCTCGGATTCAGGGATTTTGTTGCGACAAATCTCTGATCGTTAAGCCTTCATCACTCAATGCAGCGCTTATCCAAACGCTACGCGCACAAAATCAATAAAACTCCTCAACTTGGGTGTCAGCCTCGGATCCGGCGCATACAACAGATTCATCGGCGAAACCGGCACCTTGTACTGCGGCAGCAGACTCACCAGCGTCCCGCTTCGCAGCGAATCCTTGACCAGCTCCAGCGGCAACATCACCACCCCCAGCCCCGCCACTGCCCCGGACAGCAACGGATCGCCCTGATTAATCGTCAATCGGCTTTTAATCGGCACGTCGATGCAGCCTTCCGGGCCTTCGAATCGCAGGTGTGAGCGGCCGTCCGAATAGGCGAACGCCAGGCATTCATGTTCCTGAAGATCCCAGGGTGTCGTGATGGGTGGGCGGCGGGCGAGGTAGGACGGCGCTGCGCACAGCACCATTTGATAGGGCATCAGCGGCAGTGCTTTCAGGCCGCAGTCGGCGAGTTCGCCGATGCGGAACACCGCGTCGTATCCGCCGTCCACCAGGTCGACCAATTCGTTCGACAGCGTCAGGTCCACCGATACTTGCGGGTATCGGACCATGTACTCCAGCAGCTTCGGCGACAGCGAACTGACGCCGAACGTGACGGGCGCATTGATCCGCAGTCGACCGCTGGGCACGCCTCGGGTGACGGCGGCCATTTCTTCGGCGGCGTCCATGTCGGCCAGAATCAGTTTCGCCCGCTGATAGAACGTGCGGCCGAAATCCGTGAGGCTTTGCTTGCGGGTGGTGCGGTTGAGCAGCGAAACGCCCAGATGCTGCTCGAGCATTTTCACTTGCTTGCCGACCATTTGCGGGGACAGGTTGAGCTCGTCCGCCACCGCGCTGAAGGAGCCCAGCTCGACCGCTTTGACGAAGGTGGCCATGAGTGTGAGGCGATCCATTGGAAACTCGTTGTTTCTAGTGTTGCGCCATCCTAGGCCTTTATCCGGAGCAGGCCAAAGCCTAAATTGGCGTCCATGTCACCGGATCACGCCGGTACAATTTCATCGATAACCGAGGAAGAACAGATGGCACGCATTGTCAGGATTCATGAATACGGTGACGCGAGCGTCCTGAAACTGGAAAACGTCGACGTCCCGGCACCCGCAGCGGACGAAGTGCAGATCGAGGTCAAAGCCTTTGGCCTGAATCGCGCCGAGGTGATGTTCCGCAACCACGCCTATCTGCAGGAAGCGGAGTTTCCCAGCCGTCTTGGCTACGAAGCCGCAGGCGTGGTGGTGGCGGTTGGCGCCAACGCCAGCGAGTTCAAGATCGGTGATGCCGTCAGCCTGATTCCGCCGCTGGACATCGCGCGCTGGGGCACTTACGGCGAGCTGGCCAACGTGCCCGCCCACCTCACCGTCAAGCACCCGCAGAACCTGTCGTTTGAACAAGCGGCGGCATCCTGGATGCAATACGTCACCGCGTGGGGCGCACTGGTCGAACAGGCCAAATTGCAAAAGGACGATTTCGTGATCGTCACTGCCGCCTCCAGCAGCGTCGGCCTGGCAGCCTTCCAGATTGCCAAAATGGTCGGCGCCACTTCGATTGCCGTCACTCGAACCTGCGCCAAGAACCAAGCTTTGCTCGACGCCGGCGCCGCGCATGTGATCGTCAGCGATGAAGAAGACATGGTTGCAGCGGTCATGGCGCTGACCGACGGCAAAGGCGCGCGGGTGGTGTTCGATCCGGTGGGCGGCCCGTCGTTCGAACCGCTGACCCAAAGCATGGCGCGCGGCGGCATCCTGCTGGAGTACGGTGCCCTGAGCCCGGAACCGACGCCGTTCCCGCTGTTCACCGTGCTCGGCAAATGCCTGACGCTCAAGGGTTACCTCTACACAGAGATCGTCTCCGACCCGGCCATCCTGGCACGCGCCAAGGCTTTCATCGGCGACGGGCTGGCTTCGGGTGCGCTGCAACCGATCATCGCCAGGACGTTTGCCCTGGATGACATTCAGGAAGCGCATCGCTTTCTGGAGGCCAATCAGCAGGTCGGGAAGATTGTCGTCACGGTTTGAGGTGACGAGTTCCCTGCGCTTCTGTTTGCGGTAGAAACGACGAAAGCCTGCTTTTTTCAAAGCAGGCTTTCGTCTATTTGTAAGCATTGGTTTTTGGATGGCTGCGAGCTTGCGTAGCCGTTCATCAGGCTGTGGCTGTTCGGGACGCGCCGGCTGGAAAATCTGCGGAAGCGGCGTCATGCTATGCTCAGAGCAAGTGAACAAGGGCTTTCATAATGACTAAACCAGCCACTGACAGCGTCGCAACCGAGGTTCGTCGGCTTGCCAAGGCACATCACGTTACCGCAGACCGTGACAGCATGAGCTGCATGGCGGTTACCATCACTCGTCTGGCAGGAGATGTAGTTGAATTGGACGGTGTTGAGCAATTGCTCGTCAACCTCAAAAAGAAAGGTGTGCTGAACAAGTCCGAAATCATGTCGTACCAAGGACGCTACCTTGAGGAAAAGAGGCGTTCGAAAAAGAAGCTTAGTGCATGATATTTGATCCTTTCGGCGATTTCGAAACAGCGGGTTACCTTCAAAACTCGCTCAAGCTCAAAGACCCCACTGAAGTAAAAGAGTCCGAGCATCTCGCCTTCGAAGCGAGTATCGAAGACGCTCTGGCCTATCTGGCAAAGAGAAAAACCATCGATTTCAAATCCGTTCTAAAGACACATGAAATCCTGTTCTCCGGTTTCTATCCCTGGGCGGGAAAAGACAGGAACGAACTCGTCCCCCACCTCGCTGTTTTCAAGGGATCGAAAGAAGATCCTCACCACACAGTCTTTGAACGTCCCGACCTCATTAAAAGGTCCGTCGAGTACGCTCTTGAACTTGCAGCAAACAAGAAACGCTTCAGAGATCGTCCAGGGGAAGTGATGGGGCAGCTCGCCTCTGCTCACCCGTTTCTGGATGGCAATGGCCGCACAATACTGCTCGTGTACATGGAGCTGTGCTATCGGACGAGGTTTGCCATCGATTGGTCAGAAACCAACAAGGACGAGTATCTCCGCGCACTCAGTAATGAAATTCAAGATCCGTTCAAAGGGCATCTCGACACCTACCTGTTACCGTTCGTCATCGACATCTCCAGCCGTGACGAATGGCCGGAGATGATCGGCGGCATAAAAGGATTGGATGGTCTGGACAAAGAAGGCATTACGTACGGGAGCCTTGACGACCCAGAGATTCAGCAGCTCTATAAAACCTATAGAGCTCAGCCAATCGAATGACGGGCGCGTCCGGAGTAACGCAATAAAAACGAAAGCCTGCTTTTTTCAAAGCAGGCTTTCGTCTATCCGGCATCCGGTTATTTCTGATGCGCCGTCAGCGCTGCATAACCGTTCATCAAGTTGCGGTAGTTCGGGATGCGCTGGGACAGCAAATTGCCCAGGCCTTCGATGTCGTTGCGCCAGTCGCGGTGCAGTTCGCAGGCCACCGAGAACCAGTTCATCATCTGTGCGCCTGCCTGGGTCATGCGGTTCCACGCGGCTTGCTGCACGGTGGTGTTGAAGGTGCCGGAGGCGTCGGTCACCACGAACACGTCAAACCCTTCTGCCAGCGCCGACAGGGTCGGGAACGCTACGCACACGTCGGTCACGACACCGGCAATGATGATCTGCTTGCGGCCGGTGGCCTTGATCGCCTTGACGAAGTCTTCGTTGTCCCAAGCGTTGATCTGGCCTGGGCGGGCGATGTACGGCGCGTCCGGGAACATTTCCTTGAGTTCCGGCACCAGCGGGCCGTTCGGGCCTTGTTCGAAGCTGGTGGTGAGGATGGTCGGCAACTCGAAGAATTTGGCCAGATCGGCCAGCGCCAGCACGTTGTTCTTGAACTCGTTTGGCGAGAAGTCCTGAACCAGAGAAATCAGACCGGTCTGGTGGTCGACCAGCAGAACTACGGCGTCGTCTTTGTTCAGGCGGTTGTAGGTTGGAGTGCTCATGTTTGAATCCCTTTTTAGTTGTGGAAGTGCGTTTGCGTTCAAGATGGGCACAGATTACTGACTCGCCTGAAAGCGATAAATCGTCTGAAAAGCGTTTCACCGTCAACCCAAAACGGACAATCCACTCAAACTGCCAGGCAGTTCACACAGCCACCCCGACCTTCACGCCTATCCTTGTCATAATGCCGACCCGCTCAGAACGACCTCCAGGGAAATGTTGATGCCCGGACGCAACACGCAAGCGCCCACTCCAGATGAAGCACCGCGCGCGCCCCGCAAAGGCGTGAAGGCCGGCTCGACCTTTCGGCTGACCGTCAGTTTCATGCTGATGGTGGTCGTGGCCTTTCTGGCGGTAGAGAGCTGGCGGACTTGGCGCGACTATCGTTCGGTCTTTGCGTCCGCGCGTGATTCGGTGACCAACCTCGCCCGCGCCACGGCGCAGCATGCCGAGGACACCATCCGCCAAGTCGATGTGCTGACTGCGGGGCTGGCCGAGCGGGTCGAAGGCGATGGTCTGCAGAACCTGGATGTGGCGCGGATTCACAAGCTGCTCATCCAGCAGTCGAAAATCATGCCGCAGCTGCACGGCCTGTTCATCTACGGTCCGGACGGCCATTGGATCGTGACCGACAAGGAGGTCACGCCCGAGACCGCCAACAACGCCGACCGTGATTATTTCCAGTACCACCGCACCCATGAAGACCGGCGCGTGCGCATCGGTCAGGTGGTGGAAAGTCGTTCCACTCATGACCTGATCATTCCGATCTCGCGCCGCTTGAATAACCCCGACGGATCGTTCGCCGGCGTATTGCTGGGGACGGTCAAGGTCAGTTATTTCGTCGACTATTACGGTGACTTCCGCATCGATGACAAAGGCGCGCTGGTGCTGGCGATGCGCGACGGCACGATTCTTGTGCGCCGACCGTTCATTGCCTCGGTGGTCGGCAAAAGCCTGGCGAACAGCGAAATTTTCAAGACCTACCTGCCCAGCTCCAACCAGGGCATCGCCCAGATCAGGGCGGTGGTTGACGACACTGAGCGGCTTTACGGCTATCGCGCACTGACCACCTACCCGCTGGTGGTCGAGGCCGGTTTGTCCCGTGACTCCATCGTTGCGCCGTGGCGCCAGGACCTGCTGAAAAACGGCTTCGTGCTGGTGTTCCTGATTCTGGTGCTGGCCTGTTTCGGGCTCATCGTCCTGAGCCAGTTGCGCCAGCGGATGGCGATGGAACGGGAGATCCGTTCCGCGCACAAGACCATGCGCGACATGGCGCTGACCGACAGCCTCACAGGCCTCGGCAATCGCCGTCGACTGGACGCGGCGCTGACGGATGAGATTCGCCTGGCCCGACGTCAGGGTTCTCCGCTGTCATTGATCATGCTCGATGTCGACTACTTCAAGCGCTACAACGACCAGTACGGTCACGCTGCCGGCGATGACTGCCTGATCGCGGTCGGCGACGGGATTCGCAAAGCGGTCAAGCGGCCTTCGGATCTGGCTGTTCGCTACGGTGGCGAGGAATTCACCGTGCTGCTGCCCAACACCGACAGCGCCGGGGCAATTCAGGTGGCTGAAGACATTCTGCAGACCATTCGCTCGCTGGAGCTTGAACATGCCGGGCATCCTCTGGGGTATGTCACCGCGAGTGCGGGAATCACCACGCGTTATCCGGTTGACGATGCGGTGACTCCGGCCACCCTGCTCAAGTCAGCCGATACCTGTCTGTATCAGGCCAAGCAGCAAGGGCGGAATCGCTGGTGCTCGGCGCAGGCATCCCGGCAGATCCAGCCGATTGCGGCGATGCCGCGTACGGATCGCTGAGTGTGACTAAAACCAGCCAATTCCTGCGTCCTTCACGCACATAAGCAGCGTCCTACAGCAGCCGTCCCTCACGCCTGATTACGTGGGCACCCTCGCCTTCGATACCATCTACTGCCTGATCCGGACAGAACACAGAGGATGCGAAGAAAAGGCGTCTTTCCGCTGGACCTCGATTCAAGCAACCAGGCACGAGAGGTGTCCATGAAACACAAGAAGCCAAAAGCTCAACCAGCGCTTGCTTCCAGACTTCGTACCGAAGAACCCGGTTTGCCCATCAGGGTTTCAGCCAGTCAGCGGCATTTTTTGAAAGTAGCCGCAACGTGTGGCAAAGAAATGGAGCCTGATGGTTGGCTCGCCGGTGGTGGGCAAACACCGTAAGCCGACGCTTCACGATTTATTTACCGGCTCAACCTTGGAATCGGCTCACACTCCCTCATATCAAGGAACATCTGCGACCCATTCGAGAGGAAGGACATGCCATGACCACTCAAACCGAAACTGCCATTCTCGCCGGCGGCTGCTTCTGGGGCATGCAGGATCTGTTGCGCCGCTACCCCGGCGTGCTGCAGACGCGGGTCGGTTATTCCGGCGGTGACGTGCCGAACGCCACCTACCGCAATCATGGCAATCACGCCGAGGCCATCGAAATCGTCTTCGACCCTGCCGTGATCAGCTATCGGCAGATCCTTGAGTTTTTCTTTCAGATCCACGATCCGAGCACGCCCAACCGTCAGGGCAACGACCTCGGTCCGAGCTATCGTTCGGCGATCTATTACCTGAACGAGCAGCAACGCGATGTCGCCGAAGACACTGCGGCCGATGTCGACGCGTCAGGCCTCTGGCCAGGCCGGGTGGTTACCGAAATCGAACCGGCGGGACCGTTCTGGGAAGCGGAGCCGGAGCATCAGGATTACCTCGAGCGCATTCCGAATGGCTACACCTGCCACTTCATTCGCCCGAACTGGAAGCTGCCGAAACGCGGTTGAGGTGCAGCGGGGGTCGGTGCAGTAACCCGTTCATCTATTGCTGCAGCGACACCTGACTGCTTGTATCCTTGCGCACGATGAGGACGAACGGCTGCCGTTATTGCCTTGATCCAATAGCCTCTGGAACGGAAAAACGGACTTTCCATAAGGTAGTGACGTGAAGCGAGATACGCACCTGGTTGTGCTTTTGCTGTTGGTTATCGGCTGTTCCCTGGCCTCACTGACTGTCTGGAAGGTGCTGGCCTCTCGAGAGCGAGCGCTGGAGGAAGTGGACGTTCACGGGTTGAACCTGACCCAGGCGCTTGTCACCTATTCCGAAGGCATTGTCCGCCAAAGTTCGGCGCTTTTGCTCGGGCTCGTCGAACGCCTGGAAACCGAAGGCAGTGGCCCCGTTCAGATCCAGCGGATCAGTTCGCTGATCGACCGGCAGGAGCCGCTGATGCCACAGCTCAGCGGCATCACCATCTACGACAGTCAGGGACGCTGGCTGATGTCCTCCAACCGGCCGATTCCGGCCGGGGCAAATAGCAGTGATCGGGCCTATTTCATTCATCACCGCGATGATCCCTCCCCCGAGACCTTTATCGGTCCGCCCATTCAGAGCCGCTCCAATCAGGAATGGGTCATCACCGTCAGTCGACGCTTCAATGATGCTCGCGGTGAGTTTGCCGGAGTGGTCGCGGTGACCTTGGGCATCGAAAACTTTCTGCGGCTGTTTGGAAAGATCGATGTCGGCCAGGAGGGTGCCATCGGGTTGTCCTATACCGATGGTACGTTGCTGGTTCGCTACCCCTTCCGCGAGCAGGACATGGGGCGCAATTTTTCAAAATCACCGATCTACGCCAAGTACCTGGTGGATCGCTCTGTCGGCACCGCCTCGTTCACCTCCAGCCTGGACGGTGTGGAAAGGCTCTACGCCTTTCGCAAAAGTGACCGGCTGCCGTTGATCACGACCGTCGCACTCGGGAAACGCGAAGCCCTCGCCGCGTGGCGAACGGAGGCGCTGCTATCGGCCGTGGTGGTGACGGGCCTGCTGGCGCTGACTGGTCTCATCGGTTGGTTTTTGATACTGGATATCCGACGCAGAACCCAAGTAGAAGCGGAGTTGATGGGCACTCAGCAGCAGTTGCTTTCGTCAAACAGGCAACTCGAGCTGTTGGCAATGAAGGACGCCCTGACCGGTCTGGCCAATCGACGCTGCTTCGATGTGACGCTGGACCTGGAGGCGCGACGAGCGCAGCGCGACGGCACGTCCTTGGCACTGCTGATGATTGATATCGACTACTTCAAACTGTTCAACGATTCCTACGGGCATGTTGCCGGCGACGATTGTCTGCAACGCGTTGGCAACGTCGTGGAGACGTGCGTGCGCCGTCCCTCGGATCTTGTGGCGCGGTATGGCGGTGAAGAGATGGGCGTCATCATGCCCAATACCGACAGCGAAGGTGCGCAGATCGTGGCGCAACTGATCCTCGACCGGTTGCAGCAAGCGAACATTTCCCACGAATCCAGCCCGTTGGGACGAGTGAGTATCAGCATCGGGATTGCCACTGCCGCCGGTTCCCGACTAACCCCTGTGCAAGGTTTGATCGAGGCCGCCGATGAGGCGCTGTACAGTGCCAAGGCCTTGGGGCGAAACAGGTCGGTGAAACTGCCCGGCTTGATCTAGCCTTAAGTGAAACCACGCGGGAGAAAACCACCATGCCCCTCCCCCCCAAACACCTGTTCGCCCTTGCCATGGGTGTCGTCTCTTGCATGACGGCGCATGTTCAAGGGGCTGACACACTACAGCCACCCGCAATACTCCCGGTGCAATCCGAATCGGCGCCGCAGCTCATCGCCTACCCGCCCCTCCCTGCGCCACTTGCCCGTGGTGTTGTCATCATCCAGTACCGAACCGAACATGCCCGAATCATGCCGGTGTTTGGCAATGCGGCGGCGGAAGTATCACCTCGTCTCGGTCACCTGCATGTCACTGTCGACGACTGGAAAGGCACCTGGGCGCACACCAGTGAAGATCCGATCATCCTGGTGGGGCTGACACCCGGCAATCATAAGGTTCTGCTTGAAGTGGCGGATCCGACTCACCGGGTTCTCACCAGTGCGACAGTCAATTTTGTCGTTCCCGAGAAGACGCCCTGAAGAGGCCATACATCGAAAAGCGCCCATGCCCTCCACGCTTATCAGCCTCGTCACCTGGCTTGCCCTTGTAGCGCCGGCCCAGGCTGACCCATGCCCTGCCGGCGAAAAACAAGTATGCCTCGACAGCTGCATTTGCCTGCCGGACCCGGAACGTCTGTCTGAAGACCTCTTTCGGATCGCGGCTCCCGCGCTGGCCATGGGATTGATTCAGGCCCGCGCCGAAGCCGCCAGCACCGACATCAAATCGATTCCCCCGCATATCCGGGAGCAACTGCTGCGCTGGTATGACCCCAGCGTCCTCGATGCCGTGCACTACAAAATCACCGATGACGGCCAATACAACGCCGCCACGGCCATCCTGCAAAACCCGGATGTCGGAGCGGTGACGCTGATCGACATCATCCTGTTCCGCGATGCTGAAACCGCAGAACAGAACGTTGCACTCTGGGCGCACGAACTGAAGCACGTGCAGCAGTTTCAGGAATGGGGAGTCGACGGGTTTGCGCAGCGGTATACGCAGGATTTCAATGCGGTCGAGGCGCCGGCCTACGCGATACAGGGCGAAGTCAGACGTTGGCTGCGAGCCGAAGCCCGATGATCGGACATCCCCTGCGTCCATGCCGGGGATAGCCCCACCGTTCAAGCACCAGAAAAACCCTAGGCCTTGCCCGCCGAAACCGCCGCCCTCACCTGCCCATGCTGCCGCGTGGTCACCAGCCCGATAAAGGAAATCGCCAGCGCCAGCCCAATGGTCGACGTCACTTCCAGACGATGCTCGGGCGTCACCATCATCACCGCCAGCGCAGCGCAGATGAACGCGATCACCAGCCACGTCAGCCACGGAAACAGCCACATGCGAAACGTCAGCTCGACGTTCTGCCGACGCAGCATCCGGCGCATACGCAATTGCGAAACCGCGATCACCAGATACACCAGCAACGCAATCGCGCCGGAGCTGGCGAGCAGAAACTGGAACAGCCCGGCCGGCATGAAATAGCTGAACAGCGTCACCCCGGCGCCGATCACGGTGCTGGCAATCACCGCCGCCCTCGGCACGCCCGCAGCGGAGGTCACTTTCAGCGGTTGCGGGGCATCGCCGCGTCGGCCCAGCGAGAACAGCATTCGCGAGGAAATGTAGATCGAGGAGTTCATGCAACTGGCCACGGCGATCAGCACGACCACATCGACCAGGAATTTGGCGTTGGGAACGTTCATCAACTCCAGCGCGCGCTGGTAAGAGCCGACGGACGCCAGCAGCGGATCGTTCCAGGGCACCACGGAAATCACCACGAAAATCGACAGCAGATAAAACACGCCGATGCGCCAGATCACCGAGCGCGTGGCCTTGGCGATGTTCTGCGCCGGGTTGCTCGATTCGGCGGCCGCGATGGTCACCGCTTCGGTCCCGATAAAACTGAACATGATGGTGATAAAGGCGCCGACCACCGCCGACAAACCATTGGGCGCGAAACCGCCGTGCTCTTCCATCAACCGGCTCAATCCGCTGGCCTCACGCTCCGGAATCCAGCCCATCAACACCGCAAAACCCAGCCCGATGAACCCGATGATCGCCATCACTTTGGCCATCGCGAACCAGAACTCGAACTCGCCGTACTTGGACACGCTGAACAGGTTGGTTACCACCAGCAAAATGATCGACAACAACGCGAACAACCACGCATCGACCTGGGGAAACCACTGATTCAACACATGCCCGGCGGCCAGCGCTTCGATCGGAATGACCAGCACCCAGAACCACCAATACAACCAACCGATGGTGAACCCCGCCCAGCGCCCGATGGCCTGATCGGCATAGGTGGAAAATGATCCCGTGTCCGGATGGGCCACGGCCATTTCGCCGAGCATGCGCATGACCAGCACAACCAGCAGACCGGAGAAGAGATAAGCGAGCAAGACGGCCGGGCCGGCGGCGGCAATGGCGTGGCCGGAGCCGACAAACAGCCCCGCACCGATGATGCCGGCGATGGAAAGCATGGTGACATGACGCGGCTTGAAGCCCTGCGCCAACTGACCGTTCGAGTCCTTCGAGTTCAGGCTATTCATTGTTTTTGTTGTTCTCTGGTGATCGACGTTTGGGCGTACTGACGACGTGTCAGGCGATCATCATTTCTTCCTGTTGCCCTGCTCCAGAGCGGCGCACCTCAAGCGCTGCAGCGTTAAAAATCGGTCGGACGACGACGCAGGGCGATGAAATGATGCGTCACCTTACGTGCCTGGAGTTGATCGTAAATAGCCTGGGAGCGGCATGGGAGCGTCTGATTTCGACATGGCGAAGGAGTAACGTTCATCACGGGAGATATCAGTGGCCGTGCTTACACGAAGCATGCTCTTCAGGCCCGATCTGATATTGCTCATCCGTCACTTTCTCCAGCCACTCAACGTTTTTTCCGTTCAGGGCTTCCTGGACCGCGATATGGGTCATCGAAGTTGTCATCGAAGCACCATGCCAATGCTTATGGCCAGGTGGGCACCAGATAACGTCACCCGCTCGTATTTCCACGATCGGCTCACCTTCACACTGGGTCCAGCCACAGCCTGCGGTAACGATCAACGTCTGGCCCAGTGGATGGGTGTGCCAGGCAGTACGTGCCCCTGGTTCGAAGGTGACGCTTGCCACCGACACCCTCGCAGGCTCGGGTGGAAAGTTGAGAGGGTCGATCCTGACGGTTCCAGTGAACCACTCATCTGGACCTTTTACGGACGGTTGAGAGCCTGCGCGTTTGAGTTGCATGGTTGTTCCTTATAGGACGAATCGAAGGCTGACCTTCATGGTTGAGTTTGACTTCCGAGTGCATAGGCCACCACGTAATCTCCTTTCTGTGTTGTCGCCGAGTTGCCGCCAGCGCTGACGACCAGGAACTGCCTGCCCGTTCTTGGCGATACATAAGTCATGGGCGTCGCTTCAGCACCGACAGGCAGGCGCCCCTTCCACAATTCTTTCCCTGTCCGCACATCGAAGGCGCGGATGTAGAAGTCCTGGGAGCCGGCAATAAAGATCAATCCGCTTGAAGTGGTGACAGGACCGCCGCGTGTCGGCATGCCTATGGGCATCGGTAGATGTGTAGCAATACCCAACGGGCCGGTTTGCTCGGTCGTGCCTAAAGGCATCGACCAGACCACTTTGCGTGTTGCCAAATCCACAGCGCTGATCGTTCCATAGGGCGGCTCCTGACAAGGAATACCCAGGGGCGACAAGAAGCGCCCCTGCTCTATACCCCAAGGTGTTCCCGCCTGCGGCGCATTGCCCTCATGCCCGCCACCGGCAAGCACTTTCTCATCGTAGGCAGCGCGGGGAATCATCCGGCTGCGCGTAGCGACACGGGTGTCGTTGACGATCATGTAGCCCAGGTTTTCCGCGATGGAAACCGAGCCCCAATTCATGCCACCCAGCCAACTTGGATACTGAATGGTCAGTCGCTCGCTGGGCGGCGTGAACTCACCTTCATAACGCGACCTGCGAAACTCGATTCGGCAAAACAACTGGTCGAGCGGCGTCAGTCCCCACATGCGTTTCTCACTCAGCGGCTCGTTGCCTATGGACGGCATTCCGACCGAGTACGGCTGCGTGGGCGAAATTCGATCATCGGCAACGCCCCCCTGAGGGACGGGTTGTTCTCGCACTTGTGCAATCGGGGTGCCTGTGCGCCGGTCGAGCATGAAAATCTGCCCGCGTTTGGTTGTCTGAATCAGCGCAGGGAGTGTTCCACCCTTGGCATCTGGAACGTCATACAGCGCCGGTTGCGATGGAACATCGTAGTCCCAGATATCGTGATGTACTGTCTGGAAGCGCCACCGCTCACGCCCCGTCGCAATGTCCAGAGCAACAATGGAGGATGAATAGCGATCATCGGCTTCGGTGCGATGGCCGCCCCAGAAATCCGGTGTTGCGTTGCCTGTAGGCAAATAGATCAAGCCCAAGGCGTCATCGAAAGCAGGCGTCGACCAGACATTGGGGGTACCGGCCGTGTAAGTCTGCCCCTCCGGTGGTTCACCCGTAATCGCCGGATTACCCAAGTCCCAGGCCCAAATGAGCGCGCCCGTACGAGCATCAAATGCACGTACGACACCGGACGGTTCGCCTGTTTTCTGGTTGTCCCAGACCAGTCCGCCGACCACGACAAGGTTACGCACCACGGTGGGGGCCGCGGTTGGAAAGTAGAGCTCCTTGTCCGCACTGCCCATGCCGATGCGCAGACTGACACTGCCACCCTCACCGAAATCAGTGCACGCCTGCCCAGTCTGGGCGTCCACCGCGATCAGGCGCGCGTCAACAGTGGTCGCAATGATCCGGCGCGTGCAGGCAGCCGCAGTTGCACTGGCAACGGCTGGCGAAGTGGCGTTTAGCGTCGAGTCGTAATAGCCCACGCCACGGCAGCGTGGGTAGATGTTATTGGCTTGAGTCTGTGGGTCGTGGTGCCAGATCGGTTTACCCGTATCGGCATCCAAAGCAAACAACTGGCTGGATTGGGTACACCCATAGAGCACGCCATTGACGTGAAGCGGCGTCACCACGTGCCCCTGTCTTCCTTCGGGAGTTTCCCCGGTCCTGTAAGTCCAGGCCACTTTCAACCCGGACACGTTTTGTGGAGTGATTTTGTCCAGCAAGGCATGGCGTGTGCCAGAGGGGGTATGGCCGAAATAACGCCAGTCAGTTGCGGGTTCAACTGTTCCTACGGCTTTTCCGGGCACAGGAGCGGGAGCACCGTCAGCCGTCTGGATCGGCTGTGGCTGCAAGGCGGCATAGAAAGTCGCTACAAGACCAACAGCGACGACCACAGCACCGCCATATCCAAGCGCAGTGGATACGCTGCGTCCACCGCGACGCAAACGCGGCATCAGTAGCAGGACGAACAAGGCAATAACGGCCAGCGCTATCAGCCGGGAGAACAACGGCCAAAAAGACAGCCCCACCTCCCACAGCGCCCAAACGATGGAAAGAAGGAACACCCCCAGATAAAGAATTGCGCCAAACAGACTGCGCCGAATGAGTAGCACACTTGCGATCGTCAATCCGGCTCCCGCGAGCGCGAAATACCATGATCCACCGAGCGTTACGAGGTAGCTGCCGCCCACAAGCATGAACAATCCAGTCAAGAGAACGACTGAACCCAGAGCGATCAGCAGAACCGTGGCTGCCTTGGTGGCGTTCGATTTCGGCATCGGGTTTCATTCCTTATGGCTGAAATTCAGGCGCACTCTGCCGTCAACTCCAGTAGAGCCATTTGCTAGAGGCCGGGGGTTATTGGGTGAACAGGTTTGCAAATGTTTTTGCGCAGACAGTGTGGCGTCAACGCATGATGAAACCACCATCCACCGAGATGGATTGGCCAGTCACGTAAGTTGAGGTGCTGCTGCTCAGCCACAGAACCGCGTCGGCGATCTCTTCGGGGCGGCCATGTCGACCCATGGGCACGCTTTTGATCATGGCTTCGAGCGCTTCGCCCTGCCCTGCGGCGACCATCTGGTCGGCCATTGGCGTCCAGATCAGACCCGGGCACACGGCATTGATGCGGATGTTCCGGGTTGCGTATTCAAGCGCCGCGCTTTTGGTCAACCCGATCACACCATGCTTTGCTGCGTGATAGTTACCCCGCTCAGCGCCACCCACCAGGCCGCCCAAGGATGAACAGTTGACGATGGTTCCACTGCCTTGTCGACGCATATGCTCCAGCTCAAACTTCATGCAGCTCCATACGCCACGCAGGTTGACCGACATGACCCTGTCGAAATCCTCGGCGGTGGCATCAGCTGTTTCTGCCAACAGGTTCTGGACACCTGCATTATTGAAGGCTGCATCCAGTCGCCCAAAAGTAGCGATGGTTTCTTTCACCATGGCTTCAACTTGATCAATGTCAGAGACATCGCAACGAGTTCCAATCGCCTGATGACCCGCGCCAATCAAGGCCTCGGCTGCAACCCGCGCGGCCTCTCCATTTATGTCGGCCAACATGACGGATGCACCCGCTTGCGCGAAGGCCTGGGCTGTCGCCAAACCGATCCCGGATGCAGCGCCAGTGACCAGTGCGACCTTATTCTCGAACGAAAAGCTCATCGGTATTTCCTCTATCGTTTCACCAAAGCATTGCCGCTGCTTCGGCCCCGGAGTTGATTGGGTTGCATCAAGCTAATCAACACTGAAGAGGATGAATACCGGGGGTAAACGGGATGTTACGTTGAGCAACATTCATCAATCCTTTAAGCACTGGCCTGCCAAGGCCGCGTGGGGCAATAACGCTGCTGGTGGAATTGATGAGTAGCACTCATCGCTTCATGTAGGTTTTGCCTTGTAGTCCCCGTCGGACTCATGAATTAGCTTGTCGGTTAGTCCGTCCACAAAACAGGAAACTTCCGATGAGAACACTCGTTTGCGTGCCTGCAGTGGCCGCAAGCCTTATGGCCTCGATACCTGCGCAAGCTGCGGATCTCCCCCAGGAACAAGTCATGAGCATCGTCCGCAACGGCGACCAGGCCTCCATCATGGGCGCCCCACAAAACTTCGTCGGCAATGCGCGGATTGATCCTTTGTTCCCGGCCCGTGCCCCTTCGAAAATGTCAGCGGGCGCTGTCACCTTTCAGCCGGGTGCCCGATCTGCGTGGCACACTCATCCATTGGGCCAGGCGTTGATCGTCACGGCAGGCACCGGGTGGATTCAACAGGTGGGCGGAGAAAAGATGCTCATCAAACCTGGTGACGTGATCTGGACTCCGCCGGGTGTGAAGCATTGGCACGGTGCGACAGCCACGACAGGCATGACTCACATCGCGATCCAGGAATCAGTGGACGGAAAAAACGTCGAGTGGCTGGAACCCGTGAGTGCAGCGCAGTACGAGGCTTCCCGATGAGACTGATCAAAATAGGCCTGACCTCCTTATCATTGCTGCTGACTGCGTGCGCGACCACCGACAGATCCTCCACGGCCTCGCGCCTGCCAACAGTGCCCTCCCTGGATGACGTGCGAGCCGTATCCCCGGCCTTGGCGCACAACACCGAATCGACCCTGCTCGCAGAAGTCTGGAAACGCCCGGGGTTGTCGCCACGCGACCGTAGCCTGGTCACTCTGGCGGTGCTCATCTCCAAACAGCAAACAGTTGAAATGGCTTACCACGTCAATCTCGCACTGAACAATGGCGTCACGCCAGGCGAGATATCCGAGGTGATCAACCATCTCGCCTTCTACACCGGGTGGGGTAACGCGACGGCCACCATTCTCATCGTGAAGGATGTCTTTGCAAAGCGCGGTGTCACGGCGGATCAACTACCACCCGTATCGCCCGTATTGCTGCCCATCGACGAAGCTTCGGAGGAAGTCCGCAAAGCGTTCGTCGACAAGACAGTCGGCCCGGTATCCCCGGGTGTGGTTCATTACACTGGCGCAGCCTTGTTTCATGACCTCTGGCTTCGTCCCGGCCTTGCTCCGCGTGACCGCAGTCTGATTACCATCAGTGCCCTGATTGCCACCGGACAAGTCGCTCAACTCGGCGCCCACCTCAATCGCGCGATGGACAACGGCCTGACTCAGGAAGAGGCTTCCGAAACGCTGACACAGCTGGCGTTCTACACCGGCTGGCCCAATGTATTCTCAGCAGTTCCGGTGGTTGGCGAAGTGTTTGCCAAACGTCAGAAGTCTTGAAGAAGCGCCATCAGAAGGACGACCGACTCGGACAAAACACCTCATGGCAGGAGCCGTCCGAGGGTGAATCAATAAAAGCTTAATCACCGAGGGGCTTAAGCTCGCGGATCAAGTCGATCAACAGTCGAAGCCCCATCGGCAATTGCCGATGACTCGAGTAGTACATGTGGAACCCTGGCGCCACGCTGGACCAGTCATCCAGCACCCTGGTGGCCTCGCCACTCTCAACCAGGGGCGCCATCGCCGGCTCAGGCGCATACATCAGACCCGCCCCCTGACGAACCAGTGAAAGGCCCACTCGGGTCTCGTCGATGGTGATATTACCCGGGGCGGCTATCGCCAGATGCTCGCCGTCCTTCTCGAACTCCCAGTCATACATGCAGCCATTGCCCAGCCGAATCCGCAGACAACGATGCTCAAGAAGATCGCTTGGGTGCAGCGGCACACCATACCGATCAAGATAGTCGGGGGCACCAGCGACTACCCATCGGATATCCGGAGACAGCCGTTGAGCGATCATGTCTTCCGGGACCGTACCACCATAACGAATGCCTGCATCATGGCCGCCACCAATGACATCGACCATCAGATTGGTCACGGTAAGGTCGACTTGAATCTCTGGAAAACGATCATTGAAGACTGGGAGCACTGGCCCCAAAAGCAGGTCTGCCGCATCGCTCAGCAGGTTCAGTCGGATGCGCCCGGTGGGCTCGTCCCGAAAGCGATTGAGCGCTTCCACCGCCTGGCTGATTTCATCCATGGGCATGCTGATCACGCTATGCAATTCTTCGCCTGCTGCGGTCAGTGTGACGCTACGGGTCGTGCGGTTCAGCAGTCGCACGCCAAGCCGGGTTTCGAGGCCCTTGATCGCATGACTCAGTGCAGAGGCACTGATTCCCACCTCCTGGCCAGCACGGCTAAAACTTTGATGCCGGGCAATAGCCAAAAATAAAACGAAATCGGCAAGATTGGCGCGACTGACCTGCATGTTGATTTTCCTGCTCGGGGATGAGTGAGAGTCCAAGGATGTAGGTTGGCGGTATCAGCCTTGATCTATAGTGCACAGCACAACACATTGATGAGCGTTGCTCAACAAATGCCCCCAGAACGCACAACAATATTTCTTCCAAAACAGAGAGAGAGCACATCCATTCTCGTCCTGGCCCGCTTCAATTCGGATGGCGTCCTGCAATACCGATAGGCAAATTTCAATGCGTGGGAAATTGTGCGCGGCACGCTCGGTGCGGCGTTGATGATGCTTGCGCTGGGGCGACCCTACGGGGCATTTCTCAACAGGGTACGCAAGGTGTTCGGCTTGCCTCCGGGTGGCGACAAGCCGATGTCGCTGAACAGTTGAGCGACCGCCGGTTTTACCCCTTGGTCAGATCAACCAACGGTGCCTGCCGCACCTCGGTCTCCCGCCCGCCCTGAATTTCGCTTACCTGCTTCAAGGCCTTATCCACGGCTGTCTTATCCGCCAACAAGCTGTAGCTGATGCGGAACTGTTTGTGTTCCTTCGGCGCGATGGTGGGTACCAGGTTCAGTGGCCGCTGATAACGGCGGTTGTAGGAAAAACTCGTCCCCGGCTCCAGCCCGGTGACATAACCCTGACCTTGGGTATCGGTGTTCTTCCACAGAGAAAACACCGGCAATGTCTGCGTATTGAAGCCAACCGAAACGCCCAGGCTGCCAGCCTTGTTATGCAATACGGTCAACGTATCGCCCTTGGCATCGGCATACGGCACGACGTTGTAAACCGTTTCGTCGTAGTCCTTGGTCGGTGCGCGGTAGGTTTGCCATTCAGCCAAATCGCCCTTGGCTTTGTCGTTGAACGGCGACACCTGTTTCACCGGCGCGGCGAAACGAGCGCCCTGCTCCAGGAACGGGGTGCTGAAGTTGCTGTGGTACAGCGCCTGGTATTCCTTCGGATAGTCACCGTTGTTGGTCAGGGTGTCGTTGAGGGCGAACACTACGCTGCCGGGTTCGGTGACCAGTTCGGTGGCGACGGAGAAGTCGACTTTCTTGAACGCCTGCTCTTTCAGCTCACCGCGCAGGGTGATGGCGTACGGTGGCTTTTCATCGATGTGCAGGGTGACTTTGTTTGCAGGAATGTTGGCGGCCCGGCCGTGCAGGGTCAGCAGTTCGCCGTTGTCGACGCCGGGGTGGCCGACCCACTCGTATCCGCAGCGGGTCACCAGTTCATTGAAGCCTTCAAGCCAGCCCAGACCACCGCGGCCATTGAGTTCGATGAAGGACGGATTGACCACTTCCTTGACCGGCGAATCCCAGCCCATACGCACATCGCCGACCGAGGCCTGCAAGACGTTCATTCCCCGCGTCGGCACCACCGAGAGTTTCATCGTGCCGTTATCGATGTCGACAATACTGACGCCCTCCTGCCGACCGCCATGCAAGGTGCGCAGGCTGACGCTGAAGGGTTTGTCGGTTTTCACGCCGAGTTGCTGGCTGGTGATCTGCCAGTTCTGAGCGGCTTTGTCGGTGTCAAGCAGAACGTAATCCCAGGCCATGGCATGGGAGGCAGCGGACAGTGCGCTGAGGGCAACAACGAGTTTGAGCGGGGTCATGGGAGCAGCCTTTCTTGGAGTTGTGGCTCTTTTTATAAACTTGCTGAAACGTTTCATCAAGCTTAAAAAGTGACGCGCGCTGGTAGGTGCCAAGAAAGAATGGGTATGGAGAGGAAAATTGAAATCGATGTGATCGGATTATTCAGCAGCTGCTTGGGGCGTCTGATTTCGACATGGCGAAGTCGGCGTGTTTAAGCGTTTTTCGAATGGCGTTTAGAAACGCCCGGCATTACTTCCCCACGGCTACAGCGTCTTGCGTCATTGCCTACGACTACGCCAGAATCCGCCGGCTTGTGCGTCTGGGGTGCGGGTTTTATCGTTTCCGGGTCACTGAAAAACAGTGATCGGGTTTGGTAGCCCGGATTACCTGTCGCATCGCAACACCAGATTGCAGGGACTCTTTCGTCCTCTGTTTCATGGTGGCCATGCGTAGGGCGTCTTCGGACGCGCCGGGTATCCAGGTGACCGGTCTACCAACCTCCGTATGGCCACCACCCTCGTTTGGTAGCGAGGCTGATGGCTCCACTTTCTCACCCTGGAGTTACATCTATGTTCAAGCCAACACCGAACCCACCGGAAACCGATCCGGTTTCTCCCTACAAATTCCCCGACTCCCGAACCCTTAACGAAGCGGCCGAACGCGCGCTCGATCACTACCTCACTCCGCAACAACGGATCATGGGCAGCCACCACAAACACGACCCCATGTACATGGCCAACCCGGCCTACAACACCGAATCACTCCTGGCCAACGCCAGCGAATCACTAGGCTCGGCCAGCGAAATGCTTAATAACTTTGCGGCCACCCTGGAGCCTGCTCATCGCAAGACTGCGATCGGGATTGCGCAGTTGGTGATGTTGAGCGAGTTGGCGGTGAATCAGGCGTTGGATCATGTTGAGGTGAAGACCTAAACGCTAGCTCTCTGCGACCGGATGGTACGCGGCTAAAGAGGGCATGAGCGTTTGGCCGTAGCTGTCCCGAAGAATGGCAGCTATCGGCCAAAAGCGGGCGCTTGAAAGCGGCACCTTTCGGTTAGAAGCGGACTTTTGCAAGCGACCGCTACCTACCAGATGCCAATTAGTATGTTCAGAAATGGCCACAAATGATCAGAGGGTTTCTAATGTTCGCGAGTTGGCAGGCCATTGTAGTTTTGGGTTCAAAGCCTGCCGACGACTCCTCCAGAGGTAGGCGTGGTTGTTTTTAAAGAAAGCTTTAACGCTTAGTGGCCACGTGATATCAATACCCTTATTTTTGTGGTTAGATACCCGCTTGAAAAGTTAAATACATGTGGTGTGATTAGGTTATGGAGCAGACCGTGGAAGAACAAATGATAGATCCTATCGAAAATCTCATAAAAATACATAGAGAGGTTGATAACGGAGACTTTGAGAAATTATGGAAGGAGGGTGTTTTTATATTTGACTCAAATGTCCTCTTAGATCTTTATCGTCTTCCTGAATCAGCAAGCAGAGATCTTCTAAAAGTCCTAAAGAGCAAAGAATTTACTGATAGAATTTGGATAGGCTTTCAAGTTCTAGTTGAGTTTCTAAATAATCGCCACGAAGCAATTAGCGATCAAAAGAATAAATTTGGAATTGTTAGAAATCATCTTACTGAATGTTCATCTCGATACTTTGAGCTTTTTAGCGCACTGAGCAGCGAACTATCGCAACTGAAACTAAAGCAGCGCCACTCTCTCATTGATCCGGATAAGTTTATAACCCCTAGCAACATTCAAGCCGGCATAAAATTCATTGAGGACTTTATTGAGCATCTTGACTCATTAGAAAAAAAACAATCAGATGTTAATGATAGAGATGTGCTGCAAGATTTGGTTCTCGAACTATTCAAGGGAAAGGTAGGCACGGGATTCACCAAGCCAGAACTTGAAGAATTCTACAAGCTTGGTGAGGATCGATATAAAAATAGCATTCCGCCCGGTTACAAAGACAAAGCCAAGACAGGCTCGTATTTGGTCGACGACAGAGAGTTTATAAGAAAATTTGGCGATCTTATTCTTTGGCATGAAGTAATCAGAAAGGCCAAGACAGAAAAACTGAAGTACGTTGTACTCATCACCGGAGATGTTAAGGAAGACTGGTGGTATGAGAAGCGCGGAAAAAAGCTTGGCCCGAGAAGAGAGCTTCTGAATGAAATCTACTTTAAAGCTCCCGACCTTGAATTTTTTCATATGTATGACACTTCTAACTTTCTAATGCGTGCTAGAGATGCGCTCAATGTTAAAGTTCAAGAATCATCAATCAACGAGGCTAAATTCTTGATAGAGGAAAGCCGAAAAAACAGGGTAATCAGTGATTCTGATTCATTTTTTTCAGTTCAAGACTTGCTTTTGTCTGCAAATGAAAGCCTGCCTGGCCTGCATTTAAAGCTGACATCTGCCTGCATGAGGATTCCAGCAATAAGCTTTTCCGAAAAAGCTCTGCGCCAATCAATTTTAGATATTTTCTCTTATATGCAGCTTCGGCATTCAGCGGAGAGCGTTACGGTCGGCGCCCGGATCAGCAACAATAATATTGTTATGCGTTTTCAGTGCAAGATCGAAGATCCTGAGCCACTCGAAAACTCCGAGCTTGATATGACTACTACGGACAAAATTATTACTGATCAATACCGGCACTTATTAAGAAACATCAAAGTAAGCCTCGTCGCGCTTGAAGTAAAAGTTTCCACGCCCAAAATATCCGATAATAAATTCGTAATTGAGCTATTTATTCCTATTGGTTTTTTCTCGAGCGCTCCTGAAAGCCTCAATCATGACTAAAAACCAAGGCTTTCTTATGCTGCTCTTTATTTAAAGACAGTTAGTCAGAACGCCGTTTATGTTCAAAAGGCCCCACACCACGACTCACAAAAATTGGGACGGATTTATTGTCCGAAAAAACATATCCGTCCCAATTTGCTGGCTGGCCAACTTGCAAAGTATAGACACTCGACTGCGAAGCAAGTTAGCACAGTGCGCAGCATTCTCCATGGTCAGTTTTAAAACTGGGGACAGACCTCGATTCGAGCGCACCTGTAATCGGCCCGTCTAATAATCGTGGGTGGGCCTCGCTCCTATTCTTTGATGCCCTATTCAGAATAACTTTGCTCAAGTGCCTCCAGGTCGCGCACCGTGAACACATAAGTCTTGTTTGAACTGATAACTTGCTGCCCCATCTGATCTGCCATCCAGTCCAGTTTTGGATATAGTGTTGCGATTAGATCTTTAGTTTTTCCCCATATCGGGTCCAAAGCTTCTAAACATTGATCCGAGAATGTTCCTTGATCAACTCTTGCCCCATGCAGTGTTCCCCTTAGAACAGGAACTAACTCTCTGATAATTCGTAGGTCTGTTGCAGCATCCTGCTCTTGGACTCTGCCAAGTTCCACAGGATCAAGTTCAAGCCCATGCGTCTGTGCTGCAATTCCTGCGTATAGAACAGAAATCCTATTCTCAAGATAGAGAGTGAGGTCGTCGACATTCTTGATTACTGGGGCTGGGTTGATCCAAGAGTCGCCTTCTTGCACAGGAGGATGAACCTGGCTCTGCTGTCTGATCTTTACGGTGATTTCACCAGTATCGAATCCCAGTTTTCGGGCCACTAACCAGTGTCCTAACTCGTGGCGTAACACTTTTCTCTGCACTTCATTCCATATTTTTGTGGGGGAATGCGGCTTCTTCTTGACTTGTTTTTTCACTTGCAACTCTTAGGCAAAAAGGGGGTAGGTTTATTTTAGTTGGCAGAGAGGACGCCGGGGACAGACCACGATCGGGCTCACCCGCAATCGGAACGGCTCATAATCGTGGCCTGTTCCCGTTTCCTGCTCTGAGTGGATACCAATGGTACCCACAGAATACGACTCGGCATTAATAATTGACATATTGAGCATTCCAATATTTTAGACAGAAATCGATGATCTTTAACTGCCTGAGATCAATGGATTCTGATGTCCATTTATTATCGAACATGAATAACTCTAGCTCATTCTGTGTTTTATAAGGAGCCTTGGAGAAGTATTTTGAATTTTTAACATATACCTCTCCATTGCTTTTTGATGAATTGGCAGAGGCCGGGTCAAAGGTTAAATTTCCTAAACGATTTAGGTATTGATCTCTAAAGGCTGAATCTAAATCTGGGACTATGGAACCATCAAGAACGATGCCATTTTTGGTCTGAGAGGCAATATGTTCTACTGTTAACCGAGTTTTACTGCCAGTATTTTTGAATTCAGCTTCTGACATTTCAGAACATATTGGTTGCTCCGAAAGCCGCAAGTGATTTTCATACTTCCATACTAGATAGCAAAGATCACGACTGGACATCCAGTTATATAGATCGGCATCTTGCAGTGTCTCATGAAAACGTTTGCGGCTGCTGGCATCGTTTATAATTGACGAAAGGGTATCGAATAGAGGCTCAAATCGACCTGAGAAATTTCGAGCAAGCTTGTAAAGTGCTGACTGGCCCGTATTCGACCTATTTTGCTGAACTGCGAAAATACGGAAGCTATAAATTTCTAAGAGTCGGCATGTAATAGCGAAATTATTTTTTTCGGCGAAGCATCACTTTTATAAGCCTTCAAAATTAGAGGATAGAAGCTTTCCATTCGCTCCAAACACAAAAGATCACGGTATGATTGATACCTAGACATTGAGATTTGGCGCATTATATGAAAGCTCTCTTTTAACTCCCTGCTAAATCGATCAATAAACGCCAACGCATCCTGTTTGCGTCCATTAGCAATAAGCGGGTTAAGCTTGCATCTGATAGATGCCATAGGTTGCTGGTAATCCGACTTATCAGCCCAATCCTCAAAAGCAATATAGTGAAATCGAAGTATGGAGTCTTCATCTATTTTTCCGTCAAAGAGTTCCAACTCTCTGAAAACATCAGAAAACCTTTGCTGAATTACCGTTAAATAATGTTCAACGTCATCGGCGGCGAGGTAGGTTTTGTACATTAAAAAGCTTTTTATTTTTTCAAGATTGGTTAGTCTCTTCCCTCGATCGTTCGTGGTTTCAAAAATAAGGGTTGCTTCCGCCGCGTCTTTTACAGAATACGTTAAAACTTTAGTATATTCATCCAGCTTGCACTTCAATTGCAAAAGCTCTTCAGTCTCTCTGCCAGCCAATTCGATTTGAAAATAATTTTTCGCCTCTAACAAACGGCGCTGGGACGGTGTTTCAATATGATCAGCGCCATTTCCATCATTTAGGACGTAATTAAAAAAGAAGTCATTGTCGGGTGAAATAGCTTGTAATTTTGGACGATTCTTATTGAAGATATACGTTTCTTCAACCAAATCCAATCCAAGCTCCTCATATTGAGTCTCGTCCAACCGCTGGCGCAAGTTAGAAAGCAAGACTTTCATAAAGATGATTGTTGTAGTAATCCTTTGCTGTCCGTCTACTATGTCTATCAGATCAAATCCGGCATGCTTTTCGGACTTCTCCTGAAAGAGAATGGTTCCTAAAAAGTAGTCTCGACCGAGTGCTTGATTGTCAATGTCTTCAATGAAGTCAGGGAGTTGTCGGTTTGTCTCCCACGCGTAAGCGCGCTGATAATCTGGGATGTTGAATATCTTGCGGCCATCAAACAATTCCTTTAGTTTTTTTTGCCCATTTTCCATTAGGTCAGCCCACTGTACTTTGGAAGGTTTGATAGAAGCTACAACACATGAAGGCATCTTGCCATCCCAAAGAGTTTACTGTGTCCTGTTTTATCTTCCTATGAGCAAAAGGTCAGTAGGTCATCAGAACGTGGAGCCGCTAGCTCCCTAAGGCCCACCGGCTCCAGACGCTGGAATAACCTCGATGGTTCTTCCCAACTGATCTTGTATTGGCATCTGACCTGAGCATTGACCTCGAACACCGATTGCAAAGGACTATCTCTGAGAGGCCTACAAAGAACCGGTGCTGACCGATCTTTACTCTCCACGAGCGACAGCTTTGCGTCGGAAGTAGCCCATATTCATCGTCCGTTATTGGCCGAGAGCCGCCACTCGCAATTACTGTCACACCTCTCAAACCGCCCCACCGAAAACAACGAAAGATCCAGCTCACTCTCCCCCCGCAAACACCACTGCGCAAACGCCTCCCCCAGCGCCGCCGAGTGTTTGAACCCATGCCCGGAGCACGCCGACACCACCAACGTATGTTGCAACCGTGGATGTTCATCAATGATGAAATGCCGATCCGGCGTGACGGTGTAGGCACAAACCGCTGACTTCACCACCCGATCCGTCAGCCCGGCAATGCGCCCCTGTACCTGCTGTTCGTACATCTCGCGTTCTTCCTCGGCCGAGACTGTGCGATCCAGCGTTTCAGGCGTGGACGTGCTGTGATACTGCGCCGTAGCCACCTTCAAACTGCCCTCCCCCGGCAACGCGGGAAAGCCATAGAAATCGTCGTCCGGGCCGTGAGTGAAGATGAACGTGGGCGAGTGGCCGATCAGTTCCGCATCGGGCTCGGTTTCGAACCAGAACAGTTTTTGCCGATAGACGCTGAGCAGCCCGTCGAACGGCGCGCCCAGCAATCCGCCCGCCCAGTTGCCAGCGGTGACCACCAGTTTGTCCGCGCGCACGGTGCGCTGGTCGGTGGTGACGGTGACGCCCTGTTCGTCCGAGCTGATATGGGTCACGGTCTCGCCCTTGTACAGCGTGGCGCCGTGTTGTTCGGCCAATCTCAGTTGCACGTCGATGCAGCGTTCGGGCCGTACAAAACCGCCTTCGGGCTCGAAGTAGCCAATGGCGTCGTCGCGCACCTGGGCAAACTGCGGAAAGCGCTGGCGGATCTGGGCAGCGTTGAGGACTTCGTGTTTGATGCCGTAGGTCTGTGCCAGGGCGATGGTGCGCAGGGTGAAGTCGGTTTCGTCGGCGGGGTCGAAGTCGGGGCTGGAGGTCAGCACCAGCAGGCCGGTCTGTTCGAACAGGGACTCGCCCGACAGCGCTTCCAGTTCACGCCAGATGCGGTGGGAGTTGCGCACGATGGGCACGTATTGCGCGCCCTCGCCCACGGACAGCCGGGTGATGCGGGTGTCGCCATGGCTGGAGCCGAATGTGTGCGGCGGATGGTGGCGGTCGATGCCGACCACGTTGACCCCGGCCTTCGCCAGTTGATACACCGTGGCCGCGCCCATGGCGCCGAGGCCGATGACCAGTGCTTCGCATCGTTCCATGATTGATTTCCGCTCAGGCAAAAGAGCCACAGTGAAGCGGATCAGGCGACGGAAAACAATCCGCTGAAAGCCGCGCTCAGGCAAAAACGCGAAAAACCAAAAGCCGTGCGATTACCGGCCAGACTCGTTTGTCCCGCCTTGCATCGCGGCATACCCTCTGACGCCAATAAAAACCATAAGAGAGAGTCACGCCTTGATCCGTTTCTGCAAAACCTCGTTGTGCCTTGCCGTTCTGTCCTCGTTTGTTGCCACTGCCAGCCATGCCGCCGATGCGCCCTGGGTCGATGGCGCCGTGAGCGCGGTCAATCAGGAAGTCATCGATCTGCGCCACACGATTCATCAGCATCCAGAGCTGGGCAATCTTGAGTTCAAGACTGCCGCGCTGGTGGCTGAGCGGCTTAAGGCGTCGAACATTGAAGTGCGCACCGGGGTCGGCAAGACGGGGGTTGTGGGTGTTCTGAAAGGCGGATTGCCGGGGCCGGTGGTGGCGTTGCGCGCCGACATGGACGCACTGCCGGTCAAGGAGATGACCAACCTGCCGTTCGCCAGTCAGGCCACCAGCACACGGCTGGGAAAGAGCGTGCCGGTGATGCACGCCTGCGGGCACGACACCCACACCGCCATGTTGCTGGGCGCCGCGAAGGTGCTGGCCGAGCATCGCGATCAGGTGCGCGGGACGGTGGTGTTTCTGTTTCAGCCGGCTGAGGAAGGTGCAGCGGATGTCGATGAATTCCAGACCGACACCCTGATCGGCGCACAGGCGATGATCCGCGATGGCGCGCTCGATTCGCCCAAGGTCGAGGCGGTGTTCGGGGTGCATGTAATGGCGGGTTATCCGACCGGGCATCTGTTCTATAAATCCGGGACCGTGCTCAACAGCAGCGATTCGTTCCGCATCACGGTCAAGGGCCAGCAGACTCACGGTTCGGCGCCCTGGAGCGGTGTCGATCCGATTGTCGCCAGTCAGGGCATCATCAGCGGTTTGCAGACGCTGGTCAGTCGGCGTGTCGATCTCACGCAGGGCATGGGCGTGATCAGTGTCGGCACGATCAACGGCGGCTCGGCGGCCAACATCATTCCCGAGACCGTGGAAATGACCGGGACCATTCGCACCAACAACGCCGACATCCGCGACACGATCCTGAAAAAGATGCCGCCGCTGGTAAACAGCATCGCCAGCGCCTACGAGACCCAGGCCAATCTGCTGCTGGTGAACAATGCGCCGGTAACCACCAACGATCCGGCCCTGACCGAAGCCATGATCCCGGCTCTCGAACTGGCAGCACCGGGCAAGGTCGAGCGCCTGCCCGCCTCCCTGTCGCCGAGCGAGGACTTCTCCTACTACGCGCGCAAGGTGCCGGGGTTGTTCGTGTTCCTCGGCGCAACGCCGGAAGGCCAGGACATGAGCAAGGCACCGAACAACCACAGCCCCTACTTCACCGCCGATGACGCGACACTGGCGACCGGGGTGAAGGCGCATGTGCAGTTTGTGCTCAATTATCCGGGCCGGGGTCAGCGGGGCTGATTGGCTTATGTGAAAAGGGGGCGGATGTATTCTCGTGAATACATCCGCCCCCTTTGCTCTCCGCAGTTTCAGTACTTCGCACAGGTGCCCATGAAATACTCCAGACCGCTCGGGAAGGTGACATTCAGCAGGGCTCCCAGTGCCGCTACCTGATCCTCACTCAGTAACAACTCACCAGGTTCCAGTGCGCTCAGGGGCTTGGATTCAATGAGCTGTGTAACTTTTTCATTCATTTCGCTACCGCCGATATCCAACTCGAACTGCAGCGTGTCGTCTTGGACGTCATCCGGGTAAAAGCCGGTTATTGAAAGAAAGAGCATGGCTTGACCCCTTTACTGTCAGTCAGGCTGTCTGTCGGTGCTAGCTGTAATCAAACGAAATTTGATAGTCGTTGGTACTCAGAGCGATCTGATGCTGAAAGTACGGCTGAATGGTCGCAACCCACTTTTCGACGACGTTGAAGCTGCCATTATTGATGTTGCCCTCTACTGGAATGCCTAGGGCATTCAATACTGATTCATCATCCCCCAGATCTCTTGACGACTCCTCGCCCTGGAATTCCTGGGTTGCTGCGTCGTACCACTCCAGTCTCAGTTCCAGTCCCATCTCGTCCTCACAGATATCTTTTTTTGATGCTTCTTTCTTTTATAGGTCCTTCGCGTTGCTCACCCGTGTAGGGATCGAAGGCCCCTAGGTGAGTCCCATCGCTTCGGTACATTTCTAGCTCTCCATGCCTTGAGTCCCATTCGTAGATTTTCTTTCCTTTGGCATCTGTCCAACGCTTGCGAAGTCCTCCTCCGCCCTGAACCGGATTTTTGTCTCTAACTTTTTTCAGGTCTGGAAATGCGGTGATTTGCTCTGTAGTCGGCGGCTTATGGTAGCTATGGCCTGCAGGTGCCAAACCTTTACGTGCGGTGCTCAGTACAACGTATAACGGTTTTACCCCCGACCCCACCGGAAACACCAGAATGAAATCCCGATACTCCGGCGGATAAACCGGATTCACCAGAATCCCGTCCGCCGCTTTCGTCGGCGGATACACCCAGATATGCGGCGCCTGCGGAGCAGCCTCCAGTGCCGGAATACCAAGAATGTCGGAACCGTCCACGGCGGGCGTCCAGACCAGCTCAACACCTTCACCAAGGTCTGCAATAAACCGGCTACCACGTGCCGTGAACTGCACGACATCTACCATTTCCCAATCGCGATTCTTGCCCGTGTAGAAGCCGTAACCCTTGAGGCTCCCGTCGGCCTGCTGTTCAACACGCAAGCGCACACGGGTTCGGGCCTGTTTGAGGGCGAGCAACTGGTCTTCGGTGTAAAGCGCGCTGTCGCCCAGGTTCGAGGGCATGAACATCGCCACCAAACCGAGCAGCGGGCTGATGACAGCAGCAGAGGCCATCGCGGGCAACGCCTTGAACGCTTCCCCCGCAAGGGCAAAAGTGCCCAGCCCCGCAGGAATTGCCGTGCCGCTGATTTTCTTGAGTGCAACGCCACCGCTGTCATCGGCTTCCCGGCCACCCAGCAAAATCAGCTCGCCGTAATCCTTCAGGCTGTCAGTCGGCACCATCCCCGAAGGATTCGAGTAATCGATGATCGCGTCCGGCAACCTACAGGACTTGGCAAACACGCAGCCGGCACGCACCGCATCAGGCTTGTTCGCCGCCACCTCACGGCTACGCTCGAAAGCATCCTGTCTCGCCAGCATGGCGTCGTACTTGTTTTGTCGTTCTTGCTGATCGGCCAGTTCGGTGGCCGTCATGTAGCGGTAGGTGACGTGATGCCCGTCGCCTGCCGGTGGGTTGTAAACCCGGGGAATGTCCTTTTGACCAGCCACTGATTGTCCTTTCGTTCATGCATCGGCAGCCCCTCGCAAGAGGCTGCACGACGTTAACGAAGCAGGAAAATCGTGGCTGTAGGACGTATCTCTAAAGACGTGGGGATTGTTCGACGTGAACGAATTGCATCTCGGCAACGACCGCCTCAATCACACACAAAGCCGTCGGCGACAGGCTTCTACCCTGCAAACTCACCACGCCAATTTCAGAATGAAATCCCGGCCTGTCGACAACATGAAGCTCAATCAAACGCCCCACCCGAACGTCTTCGGCCACGGCGCCATGGATGACGCCGAGGATGGTGTCGGTTGAGCCAGCGACGGTCTTGAGCAACGCCACATCATCACACTCAAGCACGATGGGCAGCGCCTGGCGGGTGGAGATGCCGAGGGTTCGGGCGGTCTCAAGCTTCACTACTTCCGGCAGGCGCGTCGTGGCGATGCCGTAGCCTTCCAGTTCGCCCATCTGCACTTTACGCCCGGCCAGCGGATGCTCCGGTCGTACGAAAAAGCCTGCCGAGACCTGGCCCAGCGAACGGATCAGCAGATCGGATTCGGCCGTGAAGTTACGGATGTCGGCAACAAAAAATTCGATCGCTTCAGCGCGCAGCCGCGCCTCGAGAATCTGCCAGTTGTTCACTTCCACCCGCAGGGTGACCGCCGGGTGATCCAGGCGCAGTCGCGGCACCACTTGATGCATCAACATGGCCGCCGGGAACGGCCCGACGCCGAAAGCGAGGCTGCCCAGTTGGCGGTCGCTGTAGAGCGCCATGTCCCGCTCCAATGACCGGGCATCGAACAGCAGCCGCCGCGCCCGCTCGATCAGGAACTCCCCCGCCGGCGTCGGGCGGACGTCGCCGGTGTCGCGATCGAATAGGCGCTGCCCGGTTTCGCTCTCCAGCGCCTGAATGCTGCGGCTCAGGGCCGGTTGGCTGAGGTGCACGCGTTCGGCGGCGCGACCGAAATGGCGTTCATCGGCCAGCGCGAGAAGGTGTGACAGTCGTTTGAGGTCCATTCGCCCGATGCTAGCGACGCATTATCCGGATGTAAACAATGCATTGGATACATCACCGCCCTACCCCTAGGCTGGAGCGCATTCGACCCTCGGAGAACAACAAGAATGAAACCGACCCTCTACACGATCATCGCCCTGACGCTGGTCTCCCTCGGCGGCTGTGACAACAAGCCGAGCGCCGCTGCGGGAGATGCCACGCCCGCCACGGCAGCGGTGATCCAGGCGTCGATCAAGGGCCTGGACCTCAGCGACAACCGGGACATGGAAGATGCTCAGCGCGGCTTCATCGCCCGGCCCACCGGCAAGATCCTCGGCGCTGACGGCAATGTCCTGATCGATTTCGATGCGTACCGTTTCGTCGAAGGCCAGGCGCCGGCCACCGTCAACCCGAGCCTGTGGCGGCACGCGATGCTCAACGCGCAGATCGGCCTGTTCAAGGTCCGCGACGGGATTTACCAGTTGCGCGGTTTCGACATCGCCAACATGACGCTGATCGACGGGCAAACCGGCTGGATCGTGGTCGACCCGCTGACCTCCCGGGAATCTGCCGCAGCGGCGTTGGCATTTGCGCGCGAGCATCTGGGCAACAAGCCTGTCACCGCGATCATTTTCACCCACGACCATGCCGACCATTTCGGCGGTGTGCTGGGCATCACCTCAAGCAGCGAAGTCGCCCAGCGCAATATTCCCATCGTCGCGCCTGCCGGGTTCATGGAGGAAGCCACCAGCGAAAACATCCTGGCGGGCCCGGCGATGGCGCGGCGTTCGATGTATCAGTTCGGCAAGAACCTGACGCCGGGCGCCACCGGCATTGTCGACACCGGGCTGGGCAAGAACGTCGCCTACGGCAGCATGGGCATCCTGCCGCCGACGCAGATCATCGACCAGCCGGTCCAGCCGCTGGTGCTCGACGGCGTCAGCTTCGTGTTCCACAACAAGCCCGGCGCGGAAGCCCCGGCCGAGCTTACCTTTTCGATCCCCGCGCTCAAGGCGTACGGCGGTGCGGAGCTGCTGGCGCAGACCATGCACAACCTCTTGCCGATCCGTGGCGCCAAGGTGCGCGATGCGCTGCGCTGGTCCGACTACACGCAAATCGCCCTTGATGAGCTGGGCGACACCGAGGTCTATTTCGGTCAGCACAACTGGCCGATCTGGGGCAACGAGCGAATCCGCGAGTTCATCACCAAGCACCGCGACGTCTACAAATACCTGCACGACCAGACCGTGCGCCTGATGAACGCCGGCTACACCCCCAACGAGATCGCCGACAAGATCCAGCTGCCGGATTCGCTGGCCTCGTACTTCGGCACCCGTGGCTATTACGGCGACCTGCGCCACAACGTCAAAGCGATCTACCAAATGTACCTGGGCGCCTACGATGGCAACCCCGCGCACTTGAATCCTATGGTTCCCAAGGAATCGGCAAAGCGCTACATCGAATTGATGGGAGGCAACGCCAAAGTGGTCGACGCCGCCCGCGTGGCCTACGACAAGGGCGAATACCGCTGGGTCGCCGAACTGCTGGATCAGGCCGTGCTGGCAAAACCCGACGACACGGCCGCCAAAGAACTGCTGGCCCGCGCTTACGAACAGATGGGCTATCAGGCGGAATCGGCAACCTGGCGCAACAGCTACCTGACCGCTGCCATGGAGCTGCGCAACGGCCCGCCAGCCAAGGGCGTCAAACGCTCCGACCTGATCGAACTGATGAAGCAGACGCCCACCGAACGCTTCCTCGAAGCCATGGCCGCGAGCCTCGACGGGCCGGCGGCGGATGGCAAGAACTGGACGTTCAATCTGGTGCTGACCGATACGAATGAATCGTTCGTGCTATGGATCGAGAACGCCGTGCTGCACTACCGAAAAGGCCCGTCGGCGGCGAACGCCAACGCAACGCTGACCGTCACCAAGGACCTGTTCGTCCAGCTGCTGGGCGGCACCGCCGGACTCAAGGAAACGCTCACTTCCGATGATCTGAAAGTGGATGGCAGCAAGGTCGATCTGGTGAGATTTCTGGGGTTGCTGGAAAAGGCGCCGGGGAATTTCGCGATTGTCGCCCGTGCAGGAAACTGACCCACCGAGGCCATTGATCGACGGAACACGCGGTCGATGGCCTCTGGACGGTTACCCAAGAAAAATCCAATGAAAACCGGAGGCTCGGGCAAAGCTTTCCGTTGAATTGTTCAGCATCCTGCGCAACCCGATCGCCGCGAAGCCATCCAGCGTATGGAAGTAGAATCAGCACCCGACCGCAACCTGGAACCCATCGTTTTCATCATCGATGATGACGCCCCTCTGCGCGAGGCCCTTGGCAGCCTGTTGCGCTCCATCGGCCTGCAAGTCGCGCTGTTCGGTTCGGTCGCCGACTTCATGAAATTCGAGCGACCTGACCTGCCCAGTTGCCTGGTGCTGGATGTGCGATTGCAAGGCACCAGCGGGCTGGTCTTTCAGCAGGCGCTCGCCGACGCCAAAATCGGTCTGCCGATCATTTTCATGACCGGGTACGGCGACATCGCCATGACCGTTCGCGCCATGAAAGCCGGTGCCGTCGACTTCCTGGAAAAACCGTTTCGCGAGCAGGCAATGATCGATGCCGTCGTCGCCGCGCATACGCGGGACAGGTCGCGCCGCGAGTGCGAACGCCGCCATCAAGAGTTGCGCACACGCCACGGGACACTGACGGTCAGAGAACAATCGGTGATGGCATTGGCCGTTTCGGGCCTGATGAACAAACAGATCGCCAGTGCCATCGGCCTGAGCGAGATCACCGTGAAAATCCATCGCAGCCAGGCCATGCGCAAAATGCGTGCGCAGTCGTTCGCCGATCTGGTTCGAATGGCCGAAAGTCTGGGTATCAACCATTAGATGTAACGCTCTTGTTCAGCGCACATTGAAAGTTGTTTATATACGTTGGTATGACTTCTCCATACGCTGGAAGGATAAAACCAGACTTATGCAACATGGTTGATCCCTACCGCCAACAGTAAAATCCCTCCATCAAATGCAACGCCCTGCAAAGTCATTGACTTCGCGGTTTCCGTTCGCGCCGAAACTTGTCCACCCACTTATTAACGCAGGGATGGCTGAACAACATGTATGACTTTTTTGAAGACTCGCATCGCGTGCTGAAGCTGTCCCACGTATTGCTGATCGGCGGTCTGGGCATGTTGATGGCGGGGATTTTCCTGGCTTATGTGTTTGACGCTCACCTGACCTTGCCCACGCTGGTCGGTGCGCACGGGATGACGATCCTCGGGCCGACCGCGATCAAGTTGGGTTATGTGATGCGCCTGATTGCACATAACCGAATTCGCCTGGCCACGCAGGAACATGGCATTCCTCATTAGAAGTAATCGATTGAATTAAAACCTGTCTGGTTGCACCCGGAAGTTCATTAACGAAATCCCACCACGACTCAGGATGATCACGATGAAAACTATTGGATTGGTATTACCCGTCGCCATTGTTTCAGCCACCTGGATAGTTGCCACTCATGCATTCGGCGCAAATTGCCTGCCCGACATGCCGGTTGCCAACAGGCAGGAAACCAGTGCTCCGGATTCAGAAACTTCATCAGTGCAACAGTACCGAGCCAGAAAGGCGCCTACGCAGATTGCCGAAGGGGGTTCGGATCGGCTGATGGAACGGCGCGTCGCCGAGGGCGGATCGGACCGACTGATCGAACGTCGCGTTGCCGAAGGTGGCTCCGATCGCCTGATCGAACGCCGTGTTGCCGAAGGCGGCTCCGATCGCCTGATCGAACGTCGCGTTGCCGAAGGTGGCTCCGATCGCCTGATCGAACGTCGCGTTGCCGAAGGCGGCTCCGATCGCCTGCTCGAACGCCGTGTTGCCGAGGGCGGATCCGATCGCCTGATCGAACGCCGGGTAGCCAGCAATCAGTACGACGCCGCGATGAACATGCGAATGCATTTCTCGATGGACTGACGTGATTTCACCGAAATCGATCCGCAGGATCAGGCAAGTAATCGGTAGAAATGCACTACAGGCTGTGCGAGCAATCCGGGAAGAATGGTCCTTCGACACATTCATCAAGGACTACTCCCATGCTCGTACACGCCTACGGTGCCCACGCCGGCGATAAACCCCTTGAGCCGATGCAGATCAATCGTCGCGCACCGGCGGCCCACGATGTGCAGATCGACATCGCCTTCTGCGGCATCTGCCACTCCGACCTGCACCAGGTGCGCGCCGAATGGGCCGGGACGCAATTCCCGTGCGTGCCGGGGCACGAGATTGTCGGCCGCGTTTCGGCAGTCGGCGCCCATGTGTCCGACTACAAGGTCGGTGATCTGGTGGGTGTCGGCTGCATCGTCGATAGCTGCAAACACTGCGACGACTGCGAAACCGGTCTGGAAAACTACTGTGACGGCATGATCGGCACCTACAACTTCCCGACCCCGGATGCGCCCGGCTGGACCCTCGGCGGCTACTCGCAAAACATCGTGGTGCATGAGCGCTACGTGCTACGCATCCGTCATCCGGAAGCTCAACTGGCCGCTGTCGCGCCGCTGCTGTGTGCGGGCATCACCACGTACTCGCCGCTGCGTCAGTGGAACACCGGGCCGGGCAAAAAGGTCGGTGTGGTCGGTATCGGTGGCCTGGGCCACATGGGCATCAAACTGGCCCATGCGATGGGCGCGCATGTCGTGGCGTTCACCACCTCCGAGTCCAAGCGCGAAGCCGCCAAGGCACTGGGCGCCGATGAGGTCGTGGTATCGCGCAACGCCGAAGAAATGGCCGCGCACACCAAGAGTTTCGACTTGATCCTCAACACCGTCGCCGCGCCTCACGATCTCGACGCGTTTCTGGTGCTGCTCAAGCGTGACGGCGCCCTGACGCTGGTCGGCGCACCCGCCTCGCCGCATCCGTCACCGAACGTGTTCAACCTGATCATGAAGCGCCGGACCATCGCCGGTTCGATGATCGGCGGTATTCCGGAGACTCAGGAGATGCTGGATTTCTGTGCCGAGCACGGCATCGTTTCCGACATCGAGCTGATTCGCGCCGATCAGATCAATGCGTCTTACGAGCGGATGCTGCAGGGCGATGTGAAGTATCGGTTCGTGATCGATAACGCGACGCTGGCTGGCTGAACCGTTACTCCGGCAACCCCGCCAACCGCAAACCTTCGGCAAACCGGGCAACATCTTCAGGCCGTTGAATGGGCAGCCACGCGCTCAGGCTGGACACCCGCAAAGTCGGATCCAGCTGACGCACCCGTTCCATGGCCTGCCCGGCTTTGTCGGTTCGCCCACTCAGCGCCTGGCTTGCGGCGATCAAGGCCGGCGCTGCCAATAGACTGGGCAGGTTTCCCTGCGCTTTCTCGGCCCAGGAAGCCGAGAGTTCAAAACGACCAGCGAAGAAGTGCGCCAGCGCCATGCCCACCTGCATGCGGAACATTTCCGGATCCAGCGGGCTCAGGCGCACGGCATGTTCGAGGTTGGCAATGGCGGCGTCGGTTTCGCCACGCAGGGCGCGCAGGATACCGCCGAGAAACCACGCTGGGGCCAGGTTGGGATTGAGCAGTCGAGCCCGATCGAGCAAGGCGATGCCACAGTCGACATCCCCGGTCAGATGGGCCAGGGCATGACCGCTGCGGGTCAGCGCCACGGCGTCGTCGCGCCCCAACTCCACACCCATTCGCGCCAGCCGCGCACCTTCGGCGATTTCCCGAGGCCGGTCGGTCATCCAGCCGTTGAGCTTGCGCCAGAAGTGGCACCACGCGGCCATGCCATACGCCGAGGCAAATTCCGGATCCAGTTCAAGCGCCCGGTAGAACAGCGCCAATGACTGCTCGATCGCCTCACGGGTGCCGATATGCAGCTTGGCCGTACCACGCAGGTAATAATCGTAGGCATCGAGGCTGTCAGTGGGCTTGCGTTTGGCACGCTCGATTTCCGCGCGCTCCAACTGCGGCGCGATGGCGCCCACGACGCTTTCGGCCACTTGATCCTGGAGTTCGAAAATATCGTCGAGCAGGCCTTCGAAGCGCTCGGCCCACAGGTGCGTTCCGCTGCAGGTATCAATCAACTGGCCGGTGATGCGGATCTTGTTGCCGCACTTGCGCACGCTGCCTTCCAGCACATAACGCACACCCAGTTCCTGACCGACACCTCGCGCATCCACCGCCCTGCCCTTGTAGGTGAAGCTGGAGTTGCGAGCGATGACGAACAGCCAGCGCAGGCGCGACAACGCGGTGATGATGTCTTCGACGATGCCGTCGGCGAAGTAGTCCTGTTCGGGGTCGCCGCTGAGGTTCTGGAATGGCAGGACGGTGATCGAAGGCTTTTCCGGCAGGACAAGTGTCGCGACCACCTCGGGTTTCGCAGGCGCTTCAGGCGTATTGACGGGGCTTTCGCACGGGATGATTTCACCGACAAAGCGATAGCCCTTGCGCGGCACCGTGCGCACCAGACGCTGTTGCTCGCCGGTGTCGCCGATGGCCTTGCGCACGGCGTTGATGTGGCTGGTGATGGTCGATTCGGAAACGATCCGGCCACTCCACACCGCGCTCAACAGTTCGTCCTTGCTGACCACCCGCTCGCGGTTGCTGACCAGCAGCAACAGCAGATCGAAGACCTGCGGCCCGACAGTCACAACCTCCCCGCGCCAGGTCAGTTCCCGGCGCTGCTGGTCGAGCACGTAGTCTTCAAACACGAATGGCACGGTGGCTGTTCTCTGGTCTGGCGCCCCCGACTCCGTGTCCGAGCGGGCGATTGTCGTGCGCTCAATGATACGGCAGACCCTGGGCCACCGCACCGGTCTGCACGCTGGTCTACGCGTCTGCCGACGGATTGGCCTGTCTGGACAGAAAACCAAGGCAAATCCAAGGTCACCACAAGGATTTGCTGAAGCGCCAACGGCATGCTCAACCCACATCGACAGCAATGGTTGCCGTCGGCAAGTGGAGAGATGCCATGAAGATCGTCGTTATCGGAGGCACCGGCCTCATCGGATCGAAACTTGTGAACAATCTGCGCGAACGCGGCCACGACGCCCGCGCCGCCTCCCCTAACACCGGCGTCAACAGCATCACCCGCGAAGGCCTGGCCGAAGCGATGGACGGCGCCCAGGTGGTGGTCGACGTTTCCAACGCCCCTTCGTGGGAAGACCAGGCCGTACTAGACTTCTTCGAGAACTCCACCCGCAACCTGCTCGCCGCCGAAGCCGCCGCCGGGGTTCGCCATCACGTGGCGCTGTCGATCGTCGCCAGTGAGCGCTCGCCTGCCAACGGCTACTTCCGCGCCAAGGTCGCGCAGGAGAACCTGATCAAGGCGTCGAGCATTCCGTACACCCTGCTGCGGGCCACGCAGTTCTTCGAATTTGTCGGCGGCATCGCCCAATCCGCCACCGTCGGCGAGGAAGTGCGCCTGTCCCCGGCGTTGATTCAGCCCATGGCTTCTGACGACGTCGCCGCTGCACTGACAGATGTGGCACTGGCAGCGCCGATCAACGGCACGCAGGAAATTGCCGGCCCCGAAGCCATGCCGCTCGACGAGCTGGTCCGGCGTTTTTTCCGCGCCACCCACGACACCCGCAAAGTGATCCCGGACGTGCACGCCCGTTACTTCGGCGATGTGCTCGACGACCAGTCGCTCACCCCCGGCAGCAGCAATCCACGCCTGGGCCCAACCCGCTTTGAAGACTGGCTGGCGAAATCGACCCAGCGCTGAAACACCCCACCTGATTTGAAGGAGTATCGCCATGTTCAGCCGAATCCTGCTGGCCGCCACGTTTGCGGCCCTTTCAATCTCATCCGTCTCGGCCGCCGAGCCGCAGGGGGGCAAGGTCACCGTGGTGTTCGACCGCGCCCTGCCCAACGTCCCCGGTAAATCCATGAGGGGCGTGCTGGTGGAATACGCGCCTGGTGGATCGTCGCCGGCGCACTTTCATCCGAAGTCCGCGTTCATCTACGCCACGGTGCTAGAGGGCGCCGTGCGCAGCAAGGTCGGCGACGCGCCGGAGAAAGTCTACAAGGCCGGGGAAAACTTCGTCGAACAACCGGGTGATTTCCACGCGGTGAGCGCCAATGCCAGCACCACCGAACCGTCCCGTCTGCTGGCGGTGTTCGTGCTCGACAGCAGCGAGACCGAACTGGTCAAACCCGTCAAGCCGTAACCGATCCATTCGCCAATCCACCTTCGGCAGCCCGACTGCCGGAGGTGTCGGCTTTGAGCAGGACGCCGATCATGAACGCGCCCCAGCCCACCACCGCCAGCACGACGCAGTCCGAAACGACGCCCGCGACACCGCGCCAAGGCAAGCGCAAGGCGGCAGGACTGCTGTTGTGCGCCGCCGCTCTGGCGATTGTGGCGGGCGGTTATGCCGTGCTGTACGGCGGCAAAAGTATCTCGACCGACAACGCCTATGTGCGTGGCGATGTCACGTCCCTGGCGGCCAAGGTTGCCGGCTACGTCACCCGCGTCGAGGTGCGCGACAACCAGTCGGTGCAAAGCGGCGACGTGCTGTTTCGCATCGACGATCAAGACTATCGCGCCCGCCTCGCCCAGGCCGAAGCCAACTTCAAGTCGGCGCAGGCGCGCCTCAGTGATGTCGATGCCCAGACGCAACTGCAACATGCGCAGATCCGTCAGGCCGAGGCCGAGCGCCGCTCCGCCGCCGCGCAGATGAACCTCGCCGGCAAGACCCACGACCGCAACCGCAAACTGATCGCCAGCAATGCCGTGAGCATGGCGCTGGTCGATGAGACGGCGGTGGCCCAGACGCGCGCCTCTGCGGCGGTGGACGCTGCTTCGGCGTCGGTCGAGGCTCAGCGCCAACGCCTCGCCGTGCTGCTGGCCCAGCGCGGCGCGGCCCTCGCGGCCATGGCGCAGGCCGAGGCGGCGCAGGATCTGGCCCGGATCGACCTGGACAGCACCGTGGTGCGTGCGCCCGTCACCGGGGTGGTCGGTAACCGTCAGGTGCGGGTCGGCCGTTACGTCACGCCGGGGGTGGCCTTGCTCGACATCGTTCCGGTGCAGAACGTTTGGGTCGTGGCCAACTTCAAGGAAACCCAGCTGGAGCATCTCCAGACCGGCCAGGCGGTACGCATCACCGTCGACGGCTACCCCGACGATGCGCTGCAGGGCGTAGTCGACAGTTTTGCCCCCGGCAGCGGCTCGGCCTTCAGCCTGTTGCCGACCGACAACGCCACGGGCAATTTCGTCCGGGTGGTGCAGCGGGTGCCGGTGAAAATCCGCCTCGCCAACAACCCTTTGCCGGGGCGCATCGTGCCGGGGCTGTCGGCGCGGGTCGACGTGGAGCGTGGAGACGGGTCATGAACCGGTCTGCCGCAGCCCGGCCCGGCGTGTTGTTGATGATCGGCATTCTGCTGGCCAGCCTCACCGAAGCGATCGCCGGCACTGCGCTGGTGCTGGGCCGTAACGACATCATCGGTGACACCGCCGCCACACCTGACGAATTTGCCTGGCTGGACATCGGCTACACCGGGTTCAAGCTGATCGGTTTCCTTACGGCGTCGTGGCTGCTGGCGCGCTTCGCCCCGCGCAACGTCATCGTCGCTGCGACCCTGGCCATGGGGTTGGCCTGCGCCATCGCTGCCGGCAGCACGTGGCTCGATCTGCTGATAGCGCTGCGCATCCTGCAGGGTTTTGCCGGCGGCACACTGCTGGTGGCCGCTCAGGTGCTGATCTTTCGCAGCTACCGGCGCCAGCTGCAACCCGCGCTGCAAGCGCTGTTCGCCATCGGTGCAGTGGTCGCCTCCGCCACGTTGACGCCCGCCCTGCAAGGCTGGCTGGTCGACAGCCAGTCATGGAACTGGATTTTCCTCAGCGTCGTGCCGCTGGCATTGGTGGCCAGCGGACTTTTACTCGTCACCGTCACCCCGACACCCGCCCGAGCCAGCCAGCATCCATTCGACGGTCTGGGCGTGCTGCTGAGCGCCACCGCCCTGCTCTGCTTCACCTACGTGCTCAGCCAGGGCGAACGCTGGGACTGGTTCGAAGCGCCGCGCATCGTCTGGCTGACGCTGGTCGGCAGCGCAGCTCTGCTCGGGTTTCTCGGCCAGCAACTGTTGATCAGCGGCAAAGGCGTGCTCGACTTCAGTCTGTTCAGGTCGAGCGATTTCTCGTTCGCCTTTATTGTCAGCTTCGTCGCAGGGGCAGCGCTGTTCGGCAGTGCCTACCTGATTTCGGCGTTTGCCGTGTCAGTTCTGGGTTTTACCCTCACCGAGGCCGGCCTGCTGCTGTTGCCCAGCGGCGCACTGTTTGTCGGCGCGTTGCTGATCGCGGCCTGGCTGATGCAGGCGCGCGGCGTGGCGCCGTTTGCCACGGTGCCGTTTGGCATCCTGATGATCATGATTGCCATGTGGCTGTTGTCCGGTTCGACCCGCGAAAGCGGCAGCGCAGACATGATGGGCGCCATCCTGCTGCGTGGGCTGGGGCTGGGCTTTCTGTTTCTGTCGATCACCCTGATCGCGTTCACTCACCTCAACAGCCGCAACCTGGCGGCCGGCATCGGTCTGTTCAATACCGGCCGGCAACTGGGCGGTCTGATCGGCGTGGCCGGGCTGCAAACGCTGATCGAACACGGGCATGCGGCCAACGCCGTGATCCTGGGCAGCAGCGTCACACCCGGCAGTCCCGCGCTCATCGAACGGCTGACAAGCACCGGCGCCTGGCTGACGGGCAAAGGCATGGAACCTGCGGCGGCGGCCCGTGCCGCGACCAGTCTGCTGGGGCGGACGGTGTCGGAGCAGTCGCTGGTGATCGCCTTCGACAGTGCGTTCATGGCAGTGACGTTGCTGTTTGCGGTGGCGGCGCCGCTGCTGGTGGCGATCAAGATCGGCTTTGCGAAACACGCCGGATCAAACCATTGATCTTTCGCCCCACACCCAGTAAAAAACCGTCTTCCCTTTCCGCCCTTGCAAGGAGCAGCGGATGCTCGAGCTCACCACGCAACGCCTGGACCTGCGCACGATGGTCGAATCCGACTGGCCGCTGTTCCTCAGGCTGCATTCCGAGCCGCAAACCATGCAATACGTGTTCGGTGAAATTGCCGAGGAACAGATTCGCAAAGGCTTCGAGCATCGGCTTCCGGCCTGGGGGCCGCAGTCGGATCACTGGTTGTGTCTGGTCGTGACCGACAGGGCCAGCGGGCAGGAACTGGGCGTGACCGGATTTCGTATCCTGTCTCCGGGGCATGCCGAAGTGGGTTGCCTGCTGTTGCCCGAGCATCAGGGCAAAGGCTTTGGCACCGAATCGCGGCAGGCGATCATCGACTATGCCGCCGCCATCGGCCTGGACTCGTTGGAGTCGACCGTGACCGACGGTAATATCGCGTCCTGCAAGGTGTTGGAGAAATGCGGTTTTGTATTCGAGCGCCGCGTGCCGCAGGCCTATCAGATTGGAGATCAGTGGTTTGACGACCTGATCTACCGCTATCAAATCAGCTGACCCCGTTTTATCAGCGACCGCCAAGGAGGCCCTCGTCGTGAATCCTTATCAATGCCTGCCACCCCGCGCTTTCTGGCGCACCGCCGTGGCTGACAAGCCCGCGCTGCACATCGATCAACTGTGGACGCCGCAGTTCGAGATCGGCAACAAGGACGCCATCGTCACCGCCGGTTCGTGTTTCGCCCAGCACATCGGCCGGGCGCTGGTGGAGCGCGGCATGAACTGGCTGGACGCGGAACCGGCCCCGGCCGAATTGCCCGAAGCCGACTGGAAGGCCCATAACTACGGAGTGTTCTCATTCCGCACCGGCAATCTGTACACCCCGGCGATGCTGTGCCAATGGCTCGAATGGGCGCTGGGCGTGAGTTTGCCACCCGACGAAACCTGGGCCCATGACGGGCGTTTCTTCGACCCGTTCCGCCCCGCCGTGGAGCCCGACGGTTTTGCCAGCGAGGACGCGCTGTTCGCATCGCGCGAAGCCACCCTCGACGCCATTCGCACCGCCCTGCGCCGGGCCAAAGTCTTCGTGTTCACCCTCGGTCTGACCGAAGCCTGGCAAAACCGCCAGACCGGTCTGGTGTATCCCGTGTGCCCCGGCACCGTGCGCGGCACCTTTGATCCGCAGCTGCACCGCTTCTGCAATTTCGGCTTCATGGACACCTATGGCGACATGGTCCGGGCGCTGGAGTTGATGCGTTCGATCAACCCGCAATTGCGCGTTCTGCTCACCGTGTCACCGGTGCCCCTGACGGCGACGGCCACAGGCGAGCATGTGCTGAGCGCCACCACCTATTCCAAATCGGTTCTGCGCGCCGTCGCCGGGCAACTGTGCGAAGACCTGCACGACGTCGACTATTTTCCCTCCTACGAAATCATCACCGGTACACCGTTCAAGGGTGCGTTCTACCAACCCAACCAGCGCGAGGTCACGCCCGAAGGCGTGGCGTTCGTCATGCAGCAGTTTTTCGCCGGGCTCGATGCGGTTCAACCGGTGCACACGCCGGCCAGCGTGCCCTCCACCTGCGTGTCCAGCGAGGAGCTTGTCTGTGAAGACGCCGTGCTCGATTACTACGCCTAGGTTTCTGCTGCTGGGCGACTCCCATGCCGGGGTCATCGGCAAGGCGGCGCAGGCCCGTGAGTTGCCGTTCAGCGGCGGCCCGCTGGGCACCGGCCGGGATTTCGCGATCGACTTTTTCAGCCTGACCCGCCATGACGTAGTGTTCCGGGAGGCCGAGATGGAGCGCCTGTATCGCCAGGCCCTTGAGCCGTTCGAAGTACCGCAACTGGCGAAGGTCGGGGTGCCGCTGGTCAGCACCCTCGGCCTGAGCCTGCACTACCTCGCCACCGCGCCGAACTGGACGTGCTACCAGACACCGGACGGCGAATTCGACGAAGGTTTTCTCGCAGGTCCCCTGTTCGAATCCATCGTCGACACCTTGTCCCGACCTGCGCTGGCGTTCTATGAACAGGCCCGTGCGATGAACCTCAAAGTGTTCGCCGTGCTGCCGCCGCAGCGGGTGCCGGAGTTGTCCGATTCGCGAGTGTTCATGGCGGCGCAGGCGCTGCTGATCGAGCGCCTGCAAGGACTCGGCATCGAGCTGATCGACGTGCGCGCAGCGGCGAACGATGAGCAGGGTTTTCAGCGTTCGGCGTACTGCGAAGTGGATGACCCGCTGCACGGGAATCTGGCGTTCGGCGAGTTGATCGTCGAGCAACTGCTCAAACAAGGTCTGTGAATGACCGGTGGGAACGGTGCCGCCGCTCCCGCCGTTTTTTTAGATTCAAGCTTTCGGCTGCGTCCCCAGAATCGTCACCCGCTCGCCATACCGCGAGTGCGGGAAATAATCCCAGACCGCATGGTGCTGGGTGCAACGGTTGTCCCAGAACACCAGCGTATTCGGCGCCCAGCGCACGCGGCAGCTGAGGACCGGTTCGCGGGCTACCAGATCGAACAGCATGTTCAACAGCACCTGACTTTCACCGCCAGACAACTGGACGATGTGCGACGTGAACCCGGAATTGACGAACAGCGTTTTGCGCCCGGTTTCCGGGTGACGAACCACCACCGGGTGTTCGGTTTTCGGCAGGTTGGCCGGCGCCTCATAGCCCTTCCACGGAATCGCGCCGTCGTGGATCGCCGTCAGTTCGCCAAGAAACTGCTGCATCGTCGGCGACAGCATTTCCAGCGCCAGGTGCATGTTGGCGAACAGCGTATCGCCGCCCGTGCCGATGGCCGGGGTTTCCTTGACGTACAGCATCGAGCCCATGGACGGCGCGAGGTCGGCGGTGCCGTCGGTGTGCCAGGTTTCGCCGGCCACGTAGCGCGATTGCGCATTGGCGCGGATCACCACCAGTTCCGGGTCATCGCCGTCGATGTCTTCCACCGGCAGCGCCCGCAGCTCACCGAACAGCCGGCCAAACGCCTTGTGCTCGTCCACCGTCAGATGTTGATCGCGGAACACCACCACGTGGTTCTCCAGAAAGGCCCGGCGGATTTCTGCGAGCTGCTCCTCGCTCAGCGGTTGCGACAGATCGACGCCGCCGATCTCGGCGCCGATGATCGGCGTGATCCGCTCGAGCGTGATGTGCTGATACGGCGCGCGCCGTTCTGCGGCGATGCGCTCGATTGCCTTGAGTGCCAACTGATCCATGTTCCCTCACCTTTTTTATTGGAACGACACCGATGACTGCTCGCGCAGCGAACGCGGGCGCATGTCGATCCAGTGCTCGTTGATGTAATCCAGACAGACCTGACGCTCGCCGCGCATCCCCGCCTCGCTCCAGCCGCTGGCCATCGGCTTGCCCGCCGGCCACAGGGAATACTGACCCTGAGCGTTGATCACCACATCGAATTGCAGTTGTGCGTCATTCATGTCGTTCTCCTGTTGAACGGGATTGCAGCGTGGCCAGGCTTCGGTCGAGCCCGGCGGCGAGATGGTTGAGTGCGGCATGCCGCTGTTCGTCGCTCGAAGCGCAAGCCCCGACGTAAACCCGCACGGATGCCCCGCAAATCTGCGCGCAGGTGTCTGCGTCTTCGTCCGTGAAGGCCCGGGCCGACACTTCGGCGTTGGCGCTGGCATGGGCCTGGGCAAACGCGTTGGCGGCGGCCTCGGTATTCAGTTGCGCGTAGTACTCGGCGAACGCCTCGGCATCGCCGAAGTGCTCGGCAATCATCGCGGTGTTGGCCGGTGCGAGGCCGTAGGTCATCGCACTGGCGTGGGCCTTGGCGTACGCCGCGTCATAGGCGTATGCCTTGCGATACAGCGCCAGCAACACCGGTTTGAGCGCGGCCCGCCATTCGCCCTGACGCCCGATCACGCCGAGCGCGGCACGCTGGTGCAGGCTTTGCAACGCGAACAGCGACTGCTGATGCTCCGGCAAGGATTCGCCGAGCATCGGCATGACCACGTCGGCCTGCCAGAGATGAAACAGCTGAAACGGCACCTGCCCGTGGAGTCGGCTCAAGCGCAGACGCAAGGGCTCGTCCGGTTCGGCTTCGCACAACACCTTGGTCAAGGTCAGCCACCATCGCGGCATCGAGATTGGTTCACTCATGGCGAAGGCTCATCCGTACCGATGACTTCGGCCAGCAACCGCGCCCAGCGGCCCGCCACGATGCCGTAGTGATCGGTGTCCAGGGTTTGCCAGCTGCGCAACTGCGGCAGCAAGGCTTGCCAGTTGCGTTGCAGGTCATCCGGACTCCAGTCGTTCCCCAGCCCATAAGGATTGGCGTGCCCGGCGATGAACAGCCGCACCGCTGTGGTCGCCAGCGCCGGAGGCTGGAAGTCGATCATGCTGGTCATGTTGTTGCGGCAGCACACCGTCAGCCGTTGCAGATACGCCTGACGCTCTTCGGCCAAGCCCTGCCCTTCGACCTCCGGCCAGCGTTGGGCAAACTCACGCTGGAACACCTGTTCGATGGTCTGTTCGTCGATCCCGGCCAGTTCCGCACCCGCATCCGGCGCGGGCGGGTCGATCAGGTACAATAACGGTTGTCTGAATCCGTCAGCCTGGGCCTGATGACACAGCGCCTGCGCCACCCATGCGCCGAAGGACCAGCCTGCCAGCCGCCAGGCGCAGCCGTGCGGAAGGTGGGTTTTGATCGCCTCCAGATACCAGCGTGCACGCTCCTCCACGCTGATGTTCGGCAACTGCGGCAGGCGCAACGCCGGATCCGCGATCACGCACACGCCCAGTTCCGCCGGCAGCGCCGAAACCAGTTCCCGATAGGCCTGAACATCGCCGCCCACCGGGTGGATCAGGTACAGCCAGTCGCGGCCGGCACCGGCATGCCATTGATCGATCCGTACTGCGTCGTGCCAGCCGTGCAGTGTTACGCCGGCCGCCTCTTCAACCGTGGCGGTCGAGACCAGCCCCAGCACCTCGTTCAGGCTGACCTTGTGGCTGAATTGCGACAGCTGGAACACCTCACCGGTGGCCGCTTGCAGTTCGTCGATCAGGTCGAGCAGCGTCAGCGAGTCCGCGCCCAGGTCGTACAGCGAATCGTCATCTTCCAGCTCGGCCACACCGAGCCACTTGCACAGGCACTCACGCAAACGCGCCGACAGATCCACGCCCTTCGGCGCCTCGACCGGCGCGGCCACAGCACCATGGCGAACCGGATAAAACCGCCGTGCCGTGTCGATGCCAGTGGTGGAAATCAGCAGCTGCGGCAACTGCGTCGCCATCGCCAGATCGAACACCCGACAGCCCTCTTCGGCCGACAACCCCACCGTCAGATGCTCCAGATGCGCGGCGTCTGCGCCGTTGCTGGTGGTGGCCATGCCGATGTCGCGCCAGATGTCCCAGTTGATTCCGAGGCGCAGGCAAGTGTCAGCCGGGTTCGGGCGATAGTGGGTGAAGCCGTCGAGCACCCCGCTGGCCGCCGCGTAATCCACATGCCCCGCGCCGCCGAACAGTGCCGACATCGACGAGCAGTACAGGACAAAACCCGGCGTCAGGTGCTCGATCAAGGCTTCGACCGCCAGCATGCCGCGAGTCTTGGCAGCCATGGCATCGGCCATTTGCCGGGCATCGCGGTGGCGAATCAGGCTGCCCGCACCGACGCCCGCCGCATGAATCACCCCGCTCAGGCGACCGTAGCGTACGGCCAGTTGATCGAGGACCTGCGGCCAGCGCGATAGGTCGGCGATGTCTGCTTGAATGCACTCGATCCGCGACGCGTACGCCGCCAGTGACTCAGGTAACTGCCCTTGGCGCGAGATCAGCACCACACGGCGCGCGGGTGCCTGTAGCAGGTGTTCGCACAGGGTTCGGCCGATGCCGCCGCTGCCGCCCAGCACTAGGAACGTTCCATCTTCCGGTAAAAGAGACGTCGTTGCCGGTCCGCGCAGTGGCTGAGGCAGCAAGCGAGGCTGCCAGAGGTAACCGTCGCGCATCGCCATTCGCCGAGGCAATGAAACCGGATCGGCAAGCAACGCTGCCAACTCGCCGGCCTGCGCTTCGAGGCGCGACGACGGCAAATCCAGCCAGTGGCAACGCACCGGGTATTCCTGCGGCACCACTTCGGTGATGCCGGCCAGCGCTGCCAGCTCGGGACGTCGCACTTCGCCGTCCACCGGACATGCCTGCCATGACATCAACCAGAGCCGCAGCCGTGTCGTGCGCGGGGTTTGCCCCCAGGCCTGCATCAATGCGCTGACCGTGTCCAGACAGGCCCACTGCGCCAGATCCAGCGATTGCTCGTTGACCGCGCCCGACACCGCCAGCGGCAAGGCGTGCAGCCAGTCGAGTTCGCCGAGTTCAGGTTCTGCGACCTCGGCGAGCAACCGGTTCAGGGCTTCGGTGTCCAGCGGATCGAGCTCGAAACGGTCCGGGCTCAAGCGCTTGAAACCGTTGCCGGTGCGCACTTGAATCACGCGTCGGTACACAGCGTTCAAGCTCGTCAGCAATGTCGATTCCGGCGCCACATGGCTGCACAGAATCAGCACCTCACGGGATCCGACCGTCGCTGTCGCGCTCAGGCGCCGGGTGCGCAGCCACTGACGTTGGTGAAACCAGTCCGTCAGCGGTTGTCGCTCAAGGGCTGTCGCGTCAGGTTGGTTAGCCACGAGAGTCTGGAAACGATACGGCTGAAGATCGAACGACGACGGCGGCAGATCCCAGGGCGGCGGTGCCGAGCGCTGCGGCCATTGGATATTCGCGCCTTCGTACCAGGCGTCCAGCAGTTCCTGCGGCGATTGATCACGCGAGATCAACTGCGCACTTGAGACCGTGACCTCTTTGATCGCTGTTGGCTGCAACGGAATGTCGTCACTCGGCAGGCAGACCATCCCGAAGCGCCAGCGCAGTTGCCGGCGACCTGACTGCAAGTGCCGCAGCAACGCGGTGTGCTGCTCAGGATTGGTTTGCAGGTATTCACGAATCGCCACGATATCGCGCAGCAACTCCGCTCGACTGTGGGCCGAGATCATCAGCAACGGCAACGTTTCCTCGATACTTTCCTGCGCCATGGGCGCAGCGCCGACGATGACATGCGCATTGGTCCCTCCAATCCCGAAACTGCTGACACCGGCCAGTCGCCGCCGACCTTCCGGCCATGGCCGCGAGGTGGTCGGCACATAGAACGGCGAATGCTCCAGATCGATCTGCGGGTTGATCCGGCCAAAACCGAGGTTCGGCGGCAGCACGCCATGGAACACCGCAAGACTGGCACGAATCAGCCCGACCACCCCCGCCGCCGCGCCCAGATGACCGATCTGGCTTTTCACTGAAGCCAGCGCGCAATGGCCGGCCGGTGCGTCACCGAAAGCCTTGGTCAACGCCGCGACCTCAATCGGATCGCCCAACAAAGTGCCGGTGCCGTGGGCCTCGATGTAGCCGATGTCGGCACCGGTCAACCCGGCCCGACTCAGGGCATCGCGGATGACCGCGCTCTGCCCGGCCACCGACGGTGCGGTGTAACTCATCTTGGCCCGGCCATCGTTGTTCAACGCCGAGCCCTCGACCAACGCATAGATCCGGTCACCATCGGCCCGCGCCTTGGCCAACGGTTTGAGCACCACCACGCCGTAACCACTGGCGCCGAGGGTGCCGCTGGCATCATCGCTGAACGGACGGCACAAACCATCGGCGGAGAAGATGTGCTGCGAGCGATGCCGGTAACCCTCGGTCAGGGTCGGGTCGATCAGCACCCCGGCTGCGAGCATCACGTCACTGTCGCCCTGACGCAGCATCGAACTGGCCAGGTGCACGGCGATCAGCGAACTGCCGCAAGCGGCCTGCACGCTGAGGGCCGGGCCGTTGAGGTCCAGGTGATACGCGGCTTTGGTCGCCAGAAAATCCTTGTCGTGGTGCAGCGCCAGCTGGAAGCCATCCGGCAGATCGCCTTCGGCAGTTTCGCGCAGCATCTGCTGGAAGTAGGTGGTTTCGCCGCAACTGGCGATCAGGCCAATGCGCGGGCCGTCCGCCGACGGGACGATGGCCGCGTGTTGCAGGGCCTGCACGCACGCCATCAACAAATGCCGCTGTTGCGGGTCCATCAGCCGCGCTTCCTGGCGGCTGATGCCGAAGTACTCGGGATCAAAATCGAGCATGCCCGCCAACTGACTGCGGGCACCGACCAGGCCTTCTTCAGCAGCAAAATGCTCGATGCCGAGCTCGTTGCCTTGCACCATCGCCCAGAACTCGGACAGGTTCTGCGCCCCGGCCACATTGACCGACATGCCGATGATCGCCATCGGTTGATGACCCGCATCGGTCTGCCGTACCCGCTCCGCCGCTGCCACCGGCGCGGTGGACAGATGCGCCGCCAGACGCCGCACCGTGACGTGTTCAAACAGATCGGCCATCGTCACCTTGTGCGGCAGCTCTTCGGCGTAACGGCCATGCAAACGCATCAAGCCGAGGCTGGTGGCGCCGGCCTCGAAGAAGGTCTGCTCCGGCTCGATGTCACGGCCGATCACGGCCTGGAACAATTCGCTCAGTTGCCGCTCCAGCGCACTCAATTGAACAACCGGTTGTGGCGTGCTGCGCCGCTCCAACGCCTCGCCCAGATTCGGCAAAGCCTTGCGGTCGATCTTGCCACTGGGGGTCCGTGGCCAGCGGTGGATCCGTCGGTATTCATCGATTCGCACATGGGCCGGCAGCAATCGCACGACCTGACGATCCAGCGCTTGCGACGTTGCAGGTTGGCCATCGAGTTGCAGCCAGGCGATCAGCCGTGGCGGATCGGCCTGAACGGCGACCACCGCGTTGACCACTTCCGGCACCTGCATCAGCGCCGCCTCTATCTGCCCCAGTTCCAGACGATGGCCGCTGAGTTTGATCTGCTGATCGTCACGTCCTAGGTAATGCAGGCAGCCCCGGGCATCGGCCCAGGCCAGATCGCCGGTGCGGTAGTACAAACAGCCGTCTGCCAGCTCGACAAACCGCGCGGCGTTCAGCGCAGGATCAGCCAGATAGCAACGGGCAACCATCGGCCCAGCGACCAGCAGATAGCCGCGACTGCCGATCGGCACCGGGCGGTCGTGTTCATCGACCAGCAGCAACCGCGCATTGCCGACGGCATGGCCGATCGGCGCGCGCAACGGCCAGTCCCGCGCCACGGGCGGCAGGCGCAAGGCACTGACCACGTGGGTTTCGGTCGGACCGTAGTGGTTGAACAGCGACGCGTGCGGCATGCCGCCGAACCAGTTGCGCAGCGCGTCGGTGCAGAGCAATTGCTCGCCGGCCGTGATTACCTCACGCAACGCCGACGGGTAAATGCCCCTCGCCACGGCGGTTTGCGCCAGATGCTGCAAGGCCACGTACGGCAGGAACAGGCGCTCGATCCGCGCCTCGACCATGTAATCCAGCAACGCCTCGGCATCCTGACGCCAGCGCGGTGTGATCAGGTGATAACAGCCGCCGCCGCACAGGGTGCTGAAAATTTCCTGAAACGACACATCGAACGATAGCATCGAGAACTGCAGGGTCACCGCTTTCGCCGGCAACTGCCCTTCGGTGCGCTGCCATTGCAGCAGGTTGCACAGGGTGCGCTCGGACACTTGCACACCTTTGGGCGTGCCGGTCGATCCGGAGGTGAACAGGGTGTACAGCGGCCGTTCGCCGGCGTGGCGTGTAAGTTCGAACGATCCGGCATCGGCGTGCAGATCGACCCGATGCGTGGTGAATCGTCCGGCGTTCAGGTCGTCGAGTGCGGCCGCCGTCGTGTCGCTGAACAGCACACACAGAGGTTGCGCCTGTTCCAGCACCTGACGCTGGATCGCCACCGGATAGGCGGGATCCAGCGGCACAGCGGTCAGGTTTAGTTTGGCCAGCGCCAGCAAGGCGACGATGTGTTCTACCGAGGCATCGAGGAACAGCACGACATGCAGCGGCGCGTTACCGACCGGCAAGGGATGACGCTCGATCAGGGTGGCTGCCAGAGTATTGGCCAGCGCATTCAGTTCGCTGTAGCTGAGGCGGTGCTGCCCTTGAACCAGCGCAACCGCCTCAGGTGTGCAATGCACTTGATGCTCGAACCCATCCGCCAATGTGTTGAACGGCAGCGCGATCTGAGGGCCCTCGCTGGCCGGTGGCAGGTTGCGTCGATACGGGCCGAGCAAATCGTCGAGCTTGGCCGCCGGGCTTTCCAGCAACAGGTCCAAGCCTCGGCGGAACAGTGCGTTAACCGCCTGCATCTGTTCGGCATCGAAATAGCTGCACTGATATTCCCACCAGCATTCCAGCTGCGAACCGCTGCCCACCATCAACAACGTCAACGGGCACTTCGCATGCAACTGCTCGTTGAATTCCAGCGTGGCGCGCAGGCTGGAATCGGTCAGCGCCGCGTAATCGGTGTTCTCCAGCACAAACATGAAATCGAACAGCAAAGGGTTAGACGACAGCCGCAGGTCTTCCACCAGATCCGCCAGCGCCACGTCCTGCAACGCCAGCACTTCGCGCACGGTGGCGGTCTGTTTGCGCAACTGCTCATTCAGGGTCAATGCGTTTTCCACGGCAGTGGGAATCAGCACGGTGTTGGCAAACATGCCGACGGTGTCTTCGAACTCCGCCAGCGGCCGGTTGGACACCGGGCTGGCGATCCGTGGCCGCTCGCACCCGGTCAGGGCGTACAGGCTCCAGGCGAAGACACTGAACAGCACTTCGAAACGGGTCAGCCGTTGTTGGGTGCAAAAACGTTCGAGGGCAGCGCTCCTCAGGGTGCCCAAGAGTTCTCGGTGCAACCGCGCGTCCGGGCTGATTTCGCGCATTGGCATCAATGCAGGCGATGGCTCTTCATGACGCCGATGCAACTCGGCCAGGGCACGTCGCTGGTCGCGATAATGCGGATCAACGCTCCACTGGCGCTGCCACTGGCCAAACTCCAGCGTCGTCAATCGGGCAGCGGGATGCGGGCTGTCGTGGCCTTGCAGGACATCGGTGTAGAGCTGATTCAGGTCGTCGAACAACAGGTTCACCGACCAGCCATCGACGATGATGTGATGCAGGTTCAGCAACAGCCGGCAGCTGCCATCGGCGAACGGCAACAGCCAGGCCTGAAACAGGTTGGGCGTAGTCAGGTCGAACGGCGCGGTGAACACCAGTTCTGCGAAGGCATGCCAGTTGTCCTCGGTGAAATGCCCGACTGCGAAGGTGCGACAGGTCGGCCCCTGCTCGGCGATTACTTGATCGAGTCCATCGCTACCGGGCGCAAAAGCCGTGCGCAATCCAGGATGACGCTGCACCAGTCGCCCCACGGCCTCGGCCAGTGCCGCGATTTCGACACCCGCCGCCAGGTGCAGAATCAGCGGCACGCTGTAGGCAGTCGAGGTCGGCGAGCGTTGTTGCAACAGCCACAAACGGCGCTGCTCTGCGGTGGCCGGCAGACGTTTGGCGCTGCTGATCGGAGGCGCAGGTGGGTAGATCGACTCGCGGTTCGTTTCACCGGTCAGTTGTGCGGCCAACGACAAGAACGACTCGTTGAGCAACGTGTCGATCGCGATCTCGCGCTGCCAGCGGACACGGATCGCCGAACGCAGGCGCATGGCCTTGAGCGAATCGCCGCCGCTGGCCAACCAGTCATCCTGCGCATTCACGGCCGGTTGACCGAGCAGCGAACGGGCCTGGCTCAGTAACCAGTCCAGCGCCGGTGAAACGCTTTCGTTATCCGTAGCTGCCAGGACTGGGTGCCACGGACTCAGCCCTTGGGCCAGCAAGCCATCACGGTCGATTTTGCCATTGGCCGTCAGCGGCAGGCGCTCCAGCAGGAACAACTGATGCGGCCGCATATACGGCGCCAGTTGTGCCCGCAGATGGTTTTCGAAGGCGTGATAGTCCAGATCCCCGCGAGGCACGATGAACGCCAGCAACTGATGATCTTCAGCCGCCTGACGCCGGGTGCAGACGTACACCTGCGCCACGCCCGGATGCTCCAGGATCCGTTGCTCCACCTCCCCCGGCTCGATCCGGAAGCCGCGAATCTTCACTTGCCGGTCGACCCGCCCCAGGTACTCGATCAAGCCTTCGGCATTGCGCCGCACCAGGTCTCCGGTGCGGTAATGCACCTGCGCACCACCGTCGAGGTCGGGCAAACGAACAAACTGACGGGCGGTTTCTTCGGGCCGGTTGCGATAGCCACGGGCAACACCGCTGCCACTCAAATACAGCTCGCCCACCTCGCCCGCCGGCACCGGACGTTGCTGCTCATCCAGCACCAACACGCCGGTATCCGGCAACGGTCGGCCAATCGGCGCCGAGTCACCGGCAAAGTCGCGGCTGATCGGCCAGCACAAGGCAAACGTGGTGCACTCGGTGGGGCCATAGACGTTGAAAATCCGGCAGCGGCTCTCAGGATTGGTCCGATACCATCCGCGTACGGCGGCAGCGCTGATCTGCTCACCGCCGATCAGCACCTGCCGCACGCTGGAAAAACACGACGGCCACTCGGCAATCAACGTGTTGAACAGCGACACCGTCATGAACAGATTGTCGACCTGCGTTCGCTCCAGCACTTCGGCCAGACGTCGCGCATCCAGCACGTCCTCATCGGCGATCATCACGCAGCAGCCGCCGTTGAGCAGCGGCGCCCACAGCTCGAAACTGCACGCATCGAACGCCGGGTTGGACAGGCAGGCAAACCGGTCCGTCGGGCAAATCTCGATATAGCCGTCGCTGTGCGCCAGCCGCAGCAAGCCGCGTTCGCCAACCTCGACCGCTTTCGGGGTGCCGGTGGTGCCCGAGGTGTAGAACAGAAACATCACCTCGGCGAAGTCTTCGGCCAATGTTTGCGGCGGAGCGTCCGGCTGATCGAGCAAGGCCTCGACGCTGGTTTGCCACAACGACGCTGACCACAGCGGTTCTTCATCCAGGGTAATCAGGCCGACACACGCCGCATCCGCCAGCATCAACTCCCGACGCTTGCGCGGGCTCGCTCGATCCAGCGGCACCACCACTGCACCGACCTTCAACGCGCCGAGAATCGCCGCCAACCATTGCCAGCAACGCGGCATGCACAACGCCAGCGACTGGCCGGGTTCGACACCGCGCGCCAGCAACCCTCGGGCAATGCGTTCGCTGGCGCTGGCCAGTTCGGCGTAAGTCAGCGTGACCGACTGATCAATCACCGCCGGGGCTTGCGGATTACGCCGCACTTGCTCGGCAAAACGCGCAAGCAACGGCATGTCTTTGGACGCACTCATCATTTCGCCTCCTGCGCGTCGAAGCGTTGCAGCTCCCGACGGATGATTTGCGAGACCCGATGGATTTCCGCGCTTTCGAGCATGTCCCAGTGCCCGCCGCTGACCAGTTTCGCCAGATAGCCGTGGCCTGCGCGGCGACGCCAGAAGCCGCGCAGTTCATGCAATTGATGGCGGCTGAAGTCTTCCCGCGCCTGAATCAGCACCACGCGACCGGCGCGCGGCGCGCACGCATAGGCGGCCATGGCCAGCCGGTTGTGGTTGTAGATGTTGAAGTAGCGTTCGACCTGGGCGTCTTCGATGCCGGGATACATGCCGTTGAAACGCACCAGCTTGTCGCGGAACTCGGCCATGTCCACGGTACCGATCTGCTCGCGGAAACCCGGATCGTCGCTGCCCTGGGTGTCGAGCAACACCACCGTCACCTGGCGATGCCCCACCGCCGTCAACCGCCGCGCCATTTCATAGGCCACGAGGCCACCGAACGACAGCCCGGTGAGGATCAGCGGTTGCTGTGTCAGCGGTTCGATCTGGCGCAGGTACGCATCGGCCATCGCTTCGACCGTCGGCTCGGTGCTCTCCCCCGGATTCAGCCCCGGCGATTGCACCCCGTACACGCCGGTTTGATCCGGCAGCACCTTGGCCAGCGACAGGTAACAGAACGCCGTGCCGCCCGCCGGATGAATGCACACCACGTTGTGCTGGCCGCTGCCGCGACGGAATTCGATCAGGTTGCTCTGCGCAAGCGCCGGGTTGGCCCCGACCCGCAGCCAGCCGCCCAGCGCCTCGATGGTCGGGTAGCTGAGCACCACGCGCACCGGCACTTCGACTGCAAACTGCTGGCTGATTTCGTGGGCCATCTTGATCGCGGCGATCGAGGTGCCGCCGACATTGAAGAAGTTGTCGCGAATGCCGATCTGCGGCGCCAGCAACAGGCTTTTCCAGATCTGGTACAGCGCCAGTTCGATGTGATCGCGCGGGCTGCTCAGGTTGACCTGACGGTTGACCATTTCTTCGTCCGCCAATGCCGTCAGCGAGGCGCGATCAACCTTGCCGTTGGCGGTCAGCGGCAGCGCGTCGAGCCACAGATAGCTGCCGGGGATCACCGCTCTGGGCAGTGTCGTCGCCAGATGGGCGTGCACCGCTGCTTCGTCCACGGGCTCTGCCACCACGCAACAAGCCACCAGCCGCTGATCCTGCGCCACTTCGCCGACCATCAACACCACGGCGCTGCGGATACCGGGAAACGCTTCGAGCCGGGCTTCGATCTCGCCCAGCTCCAGGCGCACACCGCGCAACTTGACCTGGAAGTCGTTGCGACCCAGAAACTCCAGCTGACCGTCCGGGCGATAACGCGCCAGATCGCCGCTGCGGTAGAGCCGATCACCTGCCACAAATGGATTATCGATAAAGCGCTCGGCACTCAGCTGCGCCAGCCCCAGATAACCCCGGGCCACGCCCACGCCGCCAATGTGCAGATGCCCGGTCACGCCCACCGGCACCGGTTCATCGCGGTCATCGAGCACGTAAAAACGGTTGTTGGAAATCGGCCGGCCAATCGGCAATTGCCGGGCCGGTACTTCGGCGCAGGGTTCCAGGGTCCAGATGCTGTTGATCACCGTGGTTTCGGTCGGGCCATAAACGTTGTGCAACCGCGCATGGGGCAGACGTTCCTGAAAGCGCCGGGCCAGGGCCGGCGGCAGTTCACCGCCGCCGCTGAATACATCGGTCAGCGACGTACACTGGCTGACCTCGTCGACCTCCAGAAACAGCTGCAACATCGCCGGCACGAACACCAGTGCCGTGACCTGCTGCTCGCGCACCTCGCGGGCCAGATACGCCGGTTCGTAATGCCCGCCGGGCCGTGCGATCACCAGCCGCCCGCCGGTTGCGAGCGGCCAGAAAGTCTCCCAGGCCGAGGCGTCGAAGCCGAACGGAATCTTGTGCAGCATCGCCCCCGCTTCGCCGCAGACCTGCAAACACCACAGCAGCAGGTTGCTCAAGCCACGGTGAGCGACCATCGCGCCCTTGGGCAAACCGGTGGTGCCGGAGGTGTAGATCACGTAGGCGAGATGATCAGGGGTGACACCGACATTGCGTGGATCGAGATTGTCGGCAGACAACGACGACCAGCTCGCGACGTCCTTTTCGAGGTCGAGGATCGGCGCTTCCCAGTTCGACCCTTGCACGGCCTGACGCAAGACTCCGTGCGCCGAACCGAGGGTCAGCAGCACCGCCGGCTTGCTGTCGCCGAGCATATGGCTCAGGCGTCCCAACGGATAATCCGGATCCAGCGGCACGTAGGCGCCACCGGCCTTGAGCACCGCCAGCAGCGCCACCGGCAACTCCAGCGAACGCTCGATGCACACCGCCACGCGCACATCCGGGCCGACGCCCAAGGTGCGCAAATACCGCGCCAGTCGGTTGGCCCGGGCATTGAGTTCGGCGTAACTCAGGGATTCGTCCTCGAAGACCACTGCGCAGGCCTGAGGGTTGCTCGCGGCCTGCGCTTCGACCAGTTGATGCACGCAGGGCGCCGCTTGCGTCAGTGGTGCGGCACGGTTGAAGTCCACCAGCACCTGCTGACGCTCAGCCTCGTTCATCAACGGCAAGGCATTGATCGGTTGCTTGGCATCAGCGGCGATCTGTTCGAGCAAGTGGCGGTAGTGCCCGCTCAGGCGTTGGATGGTCGCGACGTCGTAGAGGTCGGTGTTGTATTCCACCAGCAAGTCCAGCCGCCCTGCCCGCTTGACCCATTCGAACGCCAGGTCGAACTTGGCCGTGGCACTGCTGGTGCAGTACGGCGCCAGTTCCAGATCGGGCATCTGCACCGCGTTGCCCGGTGTGTTCTGCAACACCAGAATCACCTGGAATAACGGCGAATGGCCGGGATCGCGCTGCGGGTTGACGGCTTCGACCACGCGGTCGAACGGCACGTCCTGGTGGGCGTGGACGTCGAGCATCTGCCCCCGCACTTCGCGCAACAGCTCCGCGAAGGTCTGCTGCGGATTCAGGCGCTGACGCAGCACCAGCGTGTTGACGAAATGACCGATCAGCGGCTCGACTTCAGGGCGATTGCGGTTGGCGAACGGCGTGCCGATGCACAGATCCTGCTGACCGCTGTGGCGCCACAGCAGCACCGCCAAAGCACCGAGCAGCACGTTGAACAGCGTGCCCTGGGTTTGCCGGGCCAGCGCCGTGAGTTCGCGCAAGATGCCGCCATCGACCGAGGAACTGAACGTGGCGCCGACATAACGCTGCACCAGCGGACGCGGCCGGTCGGCGGGCAAGGTCGACAACAGCGGCGCGTCGTCCAGGGTGCGCCGCCAGTAATCGAGCTGAGCGTCCAGCACCGCACCGCCGACGCGCTGTTGCTGCCAGCAGGCGTAGTCGGCGTATTGCACCGGCAACGGCGCAAGCGTCGGGGTTTCACCACGCAGATAATCGCCGTACAGCGTGGCGACTTCGTGCAGGATCACGCCCATCGACCAACCGTCGGCGATGATGTGATGCACGCTGTACAGCCACAGGTATTCGTCGTCTGCCACGCGCAGCAACGACGCTCGCAGCAACGGCCCGGTGGCCAGATCGAACGGCGCCCGGGCGTCCTGTTCGACGGCGAATCGCACTTGCTGCTCACGCTCGTCGGCAGACAACTGGCGCAGATCCGTCACCGGCAACGACAGCGGCATCGACGGATGCACCACCTGACGGGGTTCACCGTCCACGCTGCCAAACGTCGTGCGCAGGACTTCGTGGCGGGCAACCAGTTGGTTCAGCGCCCGTTCCAGCTGCGCTACGTCCAGCCGCCCTTTGAGCGTCACAGCGGTGGGCACGTTGTAGAACGGGTTGCCGGGTTCCAGTTGATCGAGAAACCACAGTTGCCGTTGCGAGAACGACAACGGCCAGGACGCGTGCGCGCCGGCGCGGTGGGGAATCACCGCGTCATCGTGCCCGCCGAGCAAGGCAATCAGTTCCTGTTTGTGAGTCTTGAGCGCCTGGGTCAGTTCTTCGGTGAGAAACCCGCGCGGCGCCTTGCAGCGCAGCCTGTCACCGTCCACTTCGAGCACCACGCCATGGCGAGCGAACAACGCCAGCAATTGATCGGCATTCATACTTCGAACTCCTCCATGTCTTCGTCGTCCAGGCTTGCGGTCACAGGCTCGATGGCAAACGCCTCGACCGGCGCGCGGTGCTGTTCATCGGCCGTGCGCAGCCCGCCGATCATCGAGTAGATCAATTCATGGCTTGGCCCGAGGTCGAACAGCGCTGTCAGTTGCTGCTCCTCGACCGAGCCGATGCCGCACAGACCCAGGCCGTGTTCGACGGCAGTCATGCTCAGCAACTGGGCCATGGCGCCGCTTTCGATGTGGCAGAAATCACGGCTGCGCTCGCCATACAGCGGGCGGATCGCGGCCATGTCGGCGATGAAGAACAGCGAGAACGCGGCGTTCTCGTACACCGGGCGGTTGACGAAATAGTCGTAGGTGTCCGGGTCGAGCAATCCGCTCTGGAGCGCCAGCAAACGATGCTGGCGAGGATCGTAGTAATACGCGCCGCCGGGGACGCCGAGCACGCGATCCGCTTTGATGTAGAGGTACGCTTGAATCGGGTACAGCCCGCCCGCCGACGGGAACTGGTATTTCACTTCGCCGTCGAGTTGACCTTGGGCCAGCGCCGCCAGTACATGGGCGAAGGCCTGGGTGGCGATCGGTTGCAGATCGTATTGACGCACTGAGCGGTAATCGCTCAGACGCCGGGCGAAGGCCGGGGCTTGCGGCAGATCCAGTGCCACTGCCGGCAAGGCTTGAGCGAAGTCGCGGCGCCCACGCTGTTCGGCTTTGAACTGCGCTCGCTGCTGCGGATCTTCGATGATGTTTTGCGCGAGCTCCGGAGCCTGCTGCACGTTGCCGAGCAAATCCTGACGCGCCCGGTTCTGGCGATACATGCCGAGCAGGTGCAGCAACGTCGGCTGGGCCAGCAGTTGCGCCACGTGCGGGCGGAACTGCAAGGCGCCGGACAAGGCGTTGCTGATCCTGACGATATCGATCGACGTTGCGCCGAGGTTCAGCAGGTTGGCGTTGGCGGCGATGGATTCGCGCTTGAGCACGTCCTGCACGATCTCCACCAGCCGCTGTTCCTGCGGGCCCTCGACTTCCAGCGCCGGACCTTGCTCCTCGATTTGCTCCGGCTCCGGCAGGCGTTTCTTGTCGACCTTGCCGTTGGACGACAACGGCCAGGCCTCGACGAACGTGAACGACGCCGGAATCATGTAGGCCGGCAGTTTGTCGCTCAGGTACGCGCTGAAATCGCTGGCCTGCAACGCCGGATCGGCCTTGAGCACATAACCCGCCAGACGCTTCTCGCCCAGCGTGCTGCCAAGAATCCGCACCACCGCGCTCTGCACGCCGGGATGGCGATTGAGCGCGGCTTCGATTTCGCCCAGCTCGATGCGATAACCCTGGACCTTGACCTGATTGTCTTCGCGACCGAGGAATTCGATGTTGCCGTCCGGCAGCAAACGCCCGAGGTCGCCGGTGCGATACAGCCGTTCGCCGGTCAGTGGATGATTGAAGAAACTGCCCGCGCTGAGTTTTTCATCGCGCCAGTAACCTTTCGCCAGACCAATGCCGCCGATGTACAGCTGCCCCGCGACCCAGGTCGGGCGCACTTGCAGCGCTTCATCCAGCACGTAGAAGCGCTGATGATCGAGGGCCTTGCCGTAGGGAATGCTGCGCCAGGCCGGATCGACGTGCTTCACCGGATAATAGATCGACCAGATCGACGCCTCGGTGGCGCCGCCCAGGCTGATCAGCTGCAGCTTCGGCTGCAAAGCCCAGGCCCGCTCAGGCAAGGTCAGGGGAATCCAGTCGCCGGACAGCATCGCCACCCGCAGGCTGGCAGGCAACGCGCCGCCCTCGCCCTCCACGTACTCGACCAGCATGCCGAGCAGCGCCGGCACCGAGTTCCACAGGCTGACGTGATGGCGCTTGATCAATTCGAGCCAGTGCGCCGGATCGAGGGTCAGTTGCGGGTCGAGGATGACCACCGCCGCGCCCACCGCCAACGTGCCGAAGAAGTCATAGACCGACAGGTCGAAGCTCAGCGACGAGATCGCCAATACGCGGTCGCTCGGGCCGACGGCAAAGCGCCGGTTGATGTCGAGCAAGGTGTTGACCACACCGCGATGGTCGATCACCACACCTTTCGGCTGACCGGTGGAGCCGGAGGTGTAGATCACGTAAGCGAGGTCGCTTTCGTTCACCTGCACCGGTTGCAGTGGCAAGACATCGTTCGAGACATCATCGGTCACGGCGATGGCTGTGACCTGCGCCGGCCATTCGATCCTGTCGAGCAGTGCCGGTTGGGTCAGGGCCAGATTCGCCTCGGCCCGCTCCAGAATATGCCGCAGCCTTTCCGCCGGTTGAGTCGGTTCGATCGGCAGGTAAGCGCCGCCGGCATACAGAATCGCCAGTGTTGCGACTACTTGCTCCCAGCCGCGCTCCATCACCACCGCGACCAACCGGTTCGGCAGCACACCCTGCGCTTGCAGTCGGGCGCCGAGTTGCCGGGCCTCAAAGCGAAGCTGAGCGTACGTCAGCTGTCGCGTGCCGATCACCGCCAATGCATCCGGTGTGGCGAGGGCCTGACGTTCGAACAGTTCGTGCATCAACGGCAGCGTTTGCTGATGGTCAACCGGTGCCGGCAAACGCGCCTGCGGCAACAGCTTTGGCGTGTTCGCGCCCCAGGCTGCCGGTTCGCACAGGCTGTCGAGCAGCCTGTTATAGGCGACGAACATCTGCTCGATCATGCCTTGCGGGAACAGTTCGTCGATGCTGTCCCAGTTGAACAGCAGGCGCCCTTCCAGCTCCAGCAACGTGTGGTCGAGCCACACTTGCGGGGTCTGGGTGATGCTGTGCATGTGCCGGGCGTTCAACGCGTCGGCGAGGTTGAACTCGGCCAACTCCGGCGCCGCTTCCGACAGCGTGCTGTTGAACACGATCGGCATCGCCGTCTGCTGCACGCCCCGGGCCTGGGACAATTCGCGCAGCACCCGCACGCCGCTGACCACCGAATGGTCGATGTCGCGCCACAGTTGCGCCTGCACCGCGCGGGCCTTGTCGGTAAAGGTTTGTGTTCCGTCGATGGCGACTTCCAACAGCACCAGCGAGGTGAAATCGCCGATGATTTCGTCTACATCGGGGTGCAGCGGCATGCGGTTGAACAGCGGCAGGCTCAGGGTGAAACGCGGCGTGCGGCTCCACAGCGCCAGCACTTCGCTGAAGGCCGTCAGGAGCATCACCGACGGCGTCACCGCAAACTGTTTGGCGACGGATTTGAGCTGCGTCCACTGCGCCGCCGACATGTCGCGGTCGCGGCGGGTGAAGTGCGGGTTGGCGATGCTTTCGGGTTGACGCACCAGCGGCAGGTCCGGTGCCGGGGCAAGAGTGGTCACACGTTCGCGCCAGTAACCCAGCGCCTGTTCGTAGCGGCGGCCGTTGCGCAGTTGCTGTTCAGCCAGCACATAGTCGCGGAAGGTCAGGCCCGGCTCAGCCAGCTCCAGCGTCGGATCGACGTAGAACGCCATCAGTTCGCGCGCCAGAATCTGCGTGCTCGCGGCGTCGACGATCAGCGCGTCGAGGCTGATATGCAAATGGGTGATGCCGTCATCGAGCAACGACAGGCTGAACTCGAACAGCGGCCAGTGACTGGCGTCCAGCACCTGATGCGACTGGCGTTCGCGGGTCGTTTCAAGGGTGCGTTGCGCCACGTCGGCGGGTAAACCGCGCAGATCGCTGCGGGGCATGCGATAGGTCGGCACCTGCGCCAGCACCTGTTGCGTGCCGTCGCTGAGGAACACCACGCGCAGCATGTCGTGGCGCTGGATCATGCGATTCAAGGCTTGTTCGAAACGTTCGGCGTCGAACCCGGGAATACGCAGCTCTTCGTAGCCGTGAGCACTGACGCCACCGAGGCTGACCGTGGCCTCGCGACCGAACCAGTAGGCTTGCTGGATATCGGTCAGAGGGAACGGTTCATGTCGATTAGCGCGATCCGGCTCGATCTGGATGAACGCCGGTTCGATGCTCTGCTCATCACGCGAAACCTGCGCCGCCAGATCCAGCAACACCGGGGTCTGGAACAGGCTGCTCAGGGACAGTTGCGCGCCCATTCGCTGGTTGATCGCGTAGATCATCCGCGTCGCCAGCAGCGAGTGGCCGCCAAGGTCGAAGAAGTTGTCGTGGATGCCGACCCGCTCGCACTTGAGCACTTCGGCCCAGATCTCGGCCATTTGCCGTTCAATGTTGTTTCGCGGCGCCTCGTAAGTCGCTCCGGCACTGCGTTCTGGTGCCGGCAGCGCTTGGCGGTCGAGCTTGCCGTTGCGGGTCAGCGGCAATTGCGAGAGCCGGACCCAGGCGCTCGGGATCATGTGTTCGGGCAACTGGCGTTGCAGTTCGGCACGCAGGAATTCACTGGTCGCGGTGCCGACCACGTAGGCCACCAGACGCTTGTCTCCGGCCACGTCTTCACGCAGCAACACAGCGGCTTCCTGTACGCCGGGTTGTTGATGCAACAAGCTGTCGATCTCACCGAGTTCGATGCGGAAGCCGCGCAGTTTCACCTGTTGGTCGATGCGCCCCAGGTACTGCACGTTGCCGTCGGACTGGAATTTCGCGAGGTCGCCGCTGCGGTACATCCGCGCGCCCGGTTCGGCACTGAACGGGTCCGGCAGGAAGCGTTCGGCGGTCAGGTCCGGGCGGTTCAGATAGCCACGAGCCAGGCAGGCGCCGGCGATGTACAACTCGCCCGCCACGCCAACCGGGACCGGATTCAGATGCTCGTCCAGCACGTAGAGCCGCGCATTGGCGATGGGACGACCGATGGGCGGCGCGTCCGGCCAAAATTCGGCCTCGTTGCAGTCAAGGCTGAACTGGCTGACCACATGGGTTTCGGTCGGCCCGTACTGGTTGTGCAGTTGCACACCACCGAGCCCACGGACAAAACCGCGCAGCTCGTCATTGATTTGCAGGGCTTCACCGGCGGTGATGATCTCGCACCCACCGACCGGCATCGGTGCATCGGCCTCGGTCAGGCCGGCGAGTTGCTGCAACACGGCGAACGGCAGGAACGCCCGCTGCACGCCTTCGGCCACCAGCGTCGGGCGCAGCGCGGCGAGGTCCTTGCGGCTGTCCTCGGTCATCAGCAACAGGCTGCCGCCCTGGCAGAGCGTGCTGCAGATTTCCTGGAACGAGACGTCGAAGTTCAGCGAGGCGAATTGCAGCACGCGCTGTGGTGCAGTGGCTTGATCGAGCTGCCAAGCAATCAGGTTGTCCAGCGCGCGGCGGCTGTGGGCCACGCCTTTCGGGCGTCCGGTGGAGCCGGAGGTGTAGAGCACGTAGCCGAGGTTTTCCGGGCTCACCGTGACGTGCGGATCATCAGTCGGGTGTTGCGCCCATTGCGCTGCGTCGGTGTCCAGGCAGCAGATTTTCGCCTCGTTGGCCGGCAGCCCGGCCATCAGGCTTGATTGCGTCAACAGCAAGGTCGGCGCGGCATCGCTGAACATGAACGCCAGACGTTCGCTCGGGTAAGCCGGGTCGAACGGTACATACGCCGCGCCGGCCTTGAGGATCGCCAGCAGGCCGATGACCATGTGCGGCGAGCGCTCCAGGCACAGGCCGACGCGATGCTCGGGGCCGACGCCTTGTTCGATCAGGTAATGCGCGAGGCGGTTGGCGGCACGGTTCAGTTCGCCGTAACTCAGTTGCTCACGGTCAGCGAGCAGCGCCACGGCATCGGGCGTTTGCCGGGCAAGGTTTTCGAAACGCACCACGCAACCGGGCAACGACGCGGTATCGCGCGCGGTGCAGTTCCAGTCATGAACGATCTGCTGGTGTTGCTCGGCGCTCAGCAGCTTGATCTTCGCCAGCGACTGTTGGCTGTCCTCGACCATCTGCGTCAGCACCCGACGCAGGTACTCGCCGAACTGCTCGACAGTGCTGCGCTCGAACAGGCCCGAGGCATATTCCAGACCGCCGACGATCTGCCCGTCGCGCTCACTGAGCGCCAGTTGCAGATCGAACTTTGCCACGTGATGGCTGCTCTCGACCGGCGTGACATCCAGCCCGGTCAGCAGCAGATCGGAATCCTGATCCTGCTCCCAGGCAAACAGCACCTGGAACAGCGGACTGTGGGCCAGACTGCGCGGCGGATTGAGCAATTCCACCACTTGCTCGAACGGCAGGTCCTGATGCTCCTGAGCCTCCAGCGCGACCCGCCGTGCCTGTTGCAGCCATTGCGCCACTGACGGCGTTCCGGACTGAGTCATGCGCAGCGCGAGGGTGTTGACGAAGAATCCGATCAGCCCTTCCAGTTCCTGCTGCGGACGGTTGGCCGATGGCACGCCGATCACCACATCGCTCTGCCCCGACAGGCGCGACAACAGCAGCGAAAAACCAGCCAGCAGATTCATGAACAGCGTGGTGCCTTGCTGCATGCCCAAGGCTTTCAGGCGTGCGGTCAGGGCGGCGTCGAAGACCAGCGGGACGAAGCCGCCGAGGTAATCCTGCACGGGCGGACGCTTGTGATCGGTCGGCAATTCCAGCAATACCGGCGCGCCCGTCAGGGTTTCGCGCCAGTAACGGCTCTGCTGCTCCAGCACTTCGCCGGTCAGCCACTGCTTTTGCCACACGGCGTAATCCACGTACTGAACCGGCAAGGGCGGCAGCGGATCGTCGCGATCCAGCAAAGCCGCCGCGTACAGCTGACCCAGCTCGCGGGTGAGCACGCCCATCGACCAGCCGTCGGAGATGATGTGATGCTGGGTCAGCAGCAACACATGGTCATCCGCCGCCAGCCGCAGCAGGCTGACCCGCATCAGCGGGCCCCGGCTCAGGTCGAACGGCCGGGCGCCCTCCTCGTCGATCAAGCGGCTCAGACGCGCCTGCGCATCGTGCCCCTGCACTTCAGTCACCGTCAGCCGGACGCTGTGCGCCAGCGGCGAAACCAGTTGACGCCCTTCCCCTTCAACGGCGATGAACGTCGTGCGCAGCGCAGCGTGGCGCGCCACCAGTTGATTGAAGCTGCGTTCGAGTGCCGGCACGTCCAGCGAACCGCGCAAACGCAGGTTCAGCGGCATGTGATACGCCGCGTTGCCACCCTCCATTTGCGCCAGAAACCACAGGCGCTGCTGAGCAGACGACAACGTTTGCGCGCCCGAGCGTTCAAGGGCCGTGATGGCCGGGCGAGCCGCAGCCTGACTGGCTTGCAGCCGTTCGGCGAACTCCGCCAGAACCGGCGCGGCAAACAGCGTCGAAGGCGCGACTTCCAGCCCCAGCGTATGGCGAACCTGCGCCAGCACGCGCATCACCAGCAGCGAGTGACCGCCGAGGGCGAAGAACTGATCCTGGCGCCCGACCCGCTCGACGCCGAGCACATCGGCCCAGATCGCGGCGATTGCGGTTTCCAGCGAGCCTTGGGGTGCCTGATATTCCTGCTGATCAAACGCCTCGACGTCCGGCGCCGGCAGATTTGGCCGATCAACCTTGCCATTGGCGGTCAGCGGCAACGCGTCGAGACGCACGAAGGCGGTCGGCACCATGTAGTCCGGCAGGCTGACTTGCAGCTGTTCACGCAGTGAACGCGGGCTCAAATTCGTGTCAGATTTGTCGCAGTAGTAGGCGACCAGTCGAGGTTCACCGGGACTGTCCTGACGCAACAGCACCACGCTTTCACGCACGCCCGGGATGTCCGCCAGCCGGGTTTCGATTTCACCCAGTTCCAGACGCAGGCCGCGCAACTTGGCCTGGGAGTCGTTGCGGCCGAGGAATTCCAGTTGGCCGTCGGCCCGATACCGCGCCATATCCCCGGTGCGGTAAAGGCGTTCGCCTGCCACGAACGGGCTGTCGATGAAACGCTCGGCGGTCAGTTGTGGCAGGTTCAGATAACCGCGCGCCACGCCGACGCCGCCGATGTACAACTCGCCCGCGACACCCTCGTCAACTGGTGCGCCGTCAGCGTCGAGCAGGTAAATCCGGGTGTTGGGCAGTGCCCGGCCGATGGGCAGCACCGCGTCGATCTGGCTGCTGTCGGTGAACTCGAAACAGGTGCTGTCGATGCTCGCTTCGGTCACGCCATAGGCCTGGACGATCTGCACCTGCTCACCGCAGAGCCTGCGCAATTGCTGCGCGCTGTGGGCAGTCCAGATGTCCGAGCCGCAGACCATGGTGCGCAGGAACGACAGATCGTGACCAGTCTCTTCGACCCACGCCAGCAAAGGATTGAGCAGCGCCGGCACGAAGTCGGCAAAGCCAATCTGCGCCTCGCGCATCAGGCGATACAGGGCCGGCGGGTCCATCAGGGTGTCTCGTGGGCAGAGCACCATCGTGCCGCCAAAACCCAGCGCCCGGATCAGGTCGGCGCTGAACACGTCGAAGGAAAAACCAGCCATCTGCAGGTGGTTGATCGACTCGCCCAATCCATAGAGCTGCGCCCAGTCGGCGCTCACGGCGACCAGTCCGCGATGCTCGACCATCACGCCTTTCGGGGTGCCGGTGGAGCCGGAGGTGTAGATCACGTAAGCCAGATGCCGGGGTGTCAGGCCGATCGCCTGAGGATCGAGGTTGTCTGCCGGGAGCGAAGCCCAATCACTGGCGTCGGCCAGATCCAGCACAGTCGGTGCAGTCGCCGACTGTTCGAGCGCCGCCCGCAAAACATCGCGCGCCTGGCCGTGAGTCAGCACCACCGGCGGTGCACTGTCAGCCAGCATGTGCGCCAGCCGCGCCTGCGGGTAGGCCGGGTCCAGCGGCACATAGGCGCCGCCAGCCTTGAGCACCGCGAGTACGCCGACCAACATCTCCAGCGAACGCTCAAGACACAGCCCGACCCGCACGTCCGGCCCGACCTCGAGGCTGCGCAGGTGATGGGCCAAGCGATTGGCGCGGGTGTTCAGTTCACGATAACTGAGCGCCTCCTGCTGCCAGCGCGCGGCAATCGCCTCGGGGTTGCGCAGCACCTGCGCTTCAAACAGACCGTGTACGCACAGATCTGCATCGAACGGTTTCGAGGAGGAAACGTCGGGCTGCGCGGGATTCGTCCCACGCAAGGAAGTGTTATCGAGCATCGGAGGCTACCGTCCATGACTACTTTATTTTTGTGATCAGGCCGGGACAGAAATGCCCCGCCAGTCAGGCCCCGGCATCAGATGCCGGCACGGTCATTCGAATTCAGGAGGATGGCGCGGCGCGCGCGTGCAGACTCGCGTTGAACGCGGGCACACGCAGAAATTCGGGGGGAGACAGGCTGGAGAAAAACGCCGCCGCGCGGTCGGCGCAGGCAGCGGGAAAGTGGGCTGAATCACTGGCGACATCCGTCGCACCGTTCATTGCATCGTCGATTGCAAACCGCGTGACCAATTGAAACCTCGACTTCCATTTGAGGGTCAACGACGAGGAACAACCTGCGCGGGGATGACAGCGCCAGGGTGGTCCCGATCGGCTGCGACTGCCGGGTCTGTAGACGCACGGCAATCTTCTGGCGCCGGGTTTGTGACCCGAAGCGCCGGCGGATAATAACCACGTTTTTTGCTGGTGAGGCAAACGAAATGTAGGAATTCGGTGAAATAAATATCAGCTGTTTCCTACGTCATTGTGACGGTGGCAAAGAGACAGGGATGTCAAAAATGCTCGTACACCGCCCCGCCATTTCTTCCAGACAAAGGGCATGAAAAACCCGCGCAGGGCCTTGATCGGCCAGCGGAAAAATCACCCATTCAAGCGCTGCAACAGACGAACGCTAACAAGCGCTAACAACGCATAACTGGCAGTCATTCAGCGCTGAAGGCAGGCTTGAATCTCACCGCTGAACGCCAGGCCACCTGCGAACCTTTTCGGTCGCCTCGCTCAGTCGAACGATGGTTTTGCGAGGGATTGGACCATGGCTGAAGGTTATCGCGACAATTGCCTGTGCGAGGCCGACCGGCTCGGCAACGACGAACTGTATGCCTTGGTCGCGGGCGCCGTCAGGCATGGCCGGGGTGAGGCGCAACAGCTGTTCGCGACGGTGACGCCGTTGCTCATCGCGTTTTACGAAGGTCAGGTGCAGGCCGGGCGGATCCGTCGTGAAGACACCGGCGGCCTCGTTCAGCAAGCCTTCAGGGCGCTCTATCAGGAACAGGCCGCCCATGACCCGAGCTTTCCGTTTCGCGCCTGGCTGATCGAGATCGCCCGCACGATCCTGCTCGACAACCTGGGCCATCGCGGCACTGACGCCGTGGCCACGGCCGACGCGCTGGCGGGTGCGTCTGCACGTGAATGTCATGAACCCACACGGGCAACATGAACCGCCCTTTTCGCTGTGAAATGCTCTTCAGGGAATGCCCATGATCGATATCGAAAAAACCCTCTACTCCGCGCATACCTGCACCACAGGAGGCCGCGAGGGCACAGGACGCAGTCACGATGGCCGACTGGATCTCAAGCTTTCTCCACCCGGCGCGCCGGGCACCGGAACCAACCCCGAGCAATTGTTCGCCGTGTGCTGGTCGGCCTGCTTCCTCGGCTCGCTGCGCCATGCCTGCAACGCGCGCAAGATCGGTTTTCCGACAACGGCCGGGGTCGATGCTCAAATCGACCTGGTCCACGGGGAGCAAGGTTTTTTCCTGCAGGCTCAACTGGCTGTGTCACTGCCGGAGATCGAACCCGAAGTGGCGCAACAACTGATCGACGCAGCGCACCAGAACTGCCCCTACTCCAAGGCCACGCGCAACAACATCAAGGTCAGCATCACCCTCGCCTGATCCGTCTTTTGCCGACACCAAAACGCAATCCATTCCAACCACACCTTGGTGCTATCCGGCGACACCATGGTGCAATAGATCGCGCCCGGGGCTTTTGATGTGATGGCGGGAAACCGACAAAAGCCAGGAGTTGCGCATGAACAAGCTGACAACTGCTGCGGGCGCGCCCGTGGTTGATAACAACAACGTACAGACGGCGGGCCCGAGAGGCCCGATGCTGTTGCAGGACGTCTGGTTGCTGGAAAAACTGGCGCACTTCGATCGGGAAGTCATTCCCGAGCGGCGCATGCACGCCAAGGGTTCGGGCGCTTTCGGCACTTTCACCGTCACCCACGACATCACCCGTTTCACCAAGGCCAGACTGTTTTCCAGCGTGGGCAAGACCACCGATGTGTTCGTCCGGTTTTCGACCGTGGCCGGCGAGCGTGGCGCGGCGGACGCCGAGCGTGACATCCGCGGGTTCGCCATCAAGTTCTATACCGAGCAAGGCAACTGGGATCTGGTGGGCAACAACACGCCGGTGTTCTTTCTGCGCGATCCGTTGAAATTCCCCGACCTCAACCATGCGGTCAAACGCGACCCCCGCACCAACATGCGCAGCGCCCGCAACAATTGGGATTTCTGGACCTTGCTGCCGGAGGCGCTGCACCAGGTCACGATTGTCATGAGCGACCGTGGACTGCCGCGCACTTACCGCCACATGCATGGTTTCGGCAGCCACACCTTCAGTTTCATCAGCCCGGCGAACGAACGATTCTGGGTGAAATTCACCTGGAAGACCCAACAAGGCATCGAGAACCTCACCGACCAACAAGCCGCGACCCTGATCGGCGATGACCGCGAAAGTGCCCAGCGCGACCTGTACAGCGCTATCGAGGAAGGCCACTTCCCGCAATGGAAGCTCTACGTGCAAGTGATGCCAGAGCTGGACGCCGACACGTACTCGATCAACCCGTTCGACCTGACCAAGGTCTGGCCTCACGCGGATTACCCGCTGATCGAAGTCGGCATGCTCGAACTCAACCGCAACCCTGACAACTACTTCGCCGACGTCGAACAGGCGGCCTTCAACCCGGCCAACGTGGTGCCCGGCATCAGCTTCTCACCGGACAAAATGCTCCAGGCGCGCCTTTTCTCCTATGGCGATGCGCAGCGCTATCGCGTCGGCGTCAATCATCATCAGATCCCGGTGAACGCCCCGCGCTGCCCGGTCAACAGCTATCACCGGGACGGCCAGATGCGCACCGACTCCAACGCGGGCAGCACAATCGGCTACGAGCCCAACAGCTATGGCCAGTGGGCCGAGCAACCGGATTTCAGCGAGCCACCGCTGGCCCTGAAAGGCAGCGCCGGGCACTGGAATCACCGCGAGGACGACGACTACTTCTCGCAACCGGGCGCACTGTTCCGCGCCATGTCCCCCGCCCAGCAACAGGTCTTGTTCGACAACACCGCGCGCTCGATCCATGGCGCCAGCGCCCAGACCCGACAACGCCACATCGATAACTGCACCCGCGCCGATCCGGCGTACGGTGCAGGCGTTGCGCAGGCCATCGAAGCACTGGGCTGATCCGCAATGACGTAGGCAGGGCAACCAGGAAAGATCCTGTTTGCCCTGCTGCCGTTATCAGTCCTCTACGATGCTTTTCGCTTCGAGAAACGCTTCCAACCCGGACACCCCGAATTCCCTGCCGATCCCCGACTGCTTGACCCCGCCAAACGGCGCAAGCAGCTCCGGTGCGATCCGGTTGATCAGCACCGAACCGGCCTCCAGCCGCGCAGCGATGCGTCGGCCACGTTCAACCTCGCGGGTGAACACATACGCCTGCAAACCGTAGACGCTGGCATTGGCCAGGCGGATGGCGTCTTCCTCATCGTCATAGGCGATGATCGACAGCACCGGGCCGAAAATCTCTTCCCGGGCGATGTCCATGTCGTTGCTGACGTCGGCAAACACCGTGGGCTTGACGAAATAGCCCTGGCTCAGCCCGGCAGGTCGGCCCTCCCCGCCGACGATCAATCGCGCGCCCTGCTCCAGGCCGCGCCGGATAAAACCCTGCACGCGATCAAACTGCGCCTGGTTGACCAACGGGCCGATGGCGGTAGCCGGATCATGGGGATTACCGACCACTATGGCGTCGACCAAGGCTCTTACCCGCTCGATCACCTGCGGCAGGAACGCGCGCGGCACCAACAGCCGTGTGCCGGCGACGCAGGCCTGGCCGTTGTTCATGAACGCGGCATTCAGGGCCATGGGGATGGCCGCTTCGAGATCCGCGTCGTCGAGCACGATGGATGCCGACTTGCCGGTGAGCGACAGGCTCACCCGCTTCATGGTCTCGATGCCGGCGCGGGCGATGAGTTTTCCGGTGGCGGTGGAACCGGTAAACGAGACTTTCGCGACGTGCGGGCTGGTACTGATCTCGTCGCCCACATCGCCCCCACGGCCCAGGACAATATTGATCACCCCGTTGGGCAGTTCCGCACGGTGCAAGGCGAGCGCGAGCACCTGAGTCTGCAACGGGCTGAGTTCGCTCGGTTTGATGACCGAGGCACAACCGCCGGCAATCGCCGCCGCCAGTTTGCTGCACACCGTACCGGCGGTGCTGTTCCAGGGGGCGAACAGCGCCGACACCCCGACCGGTTCCATGACTACCCTTGCACGGCCCACAGGCCGGACCAGCTCATAGTTCTCCAGCACCTGCGCCGCGTTGGCAAAGGATTGCGACGCGTACTGGCTGACCCACTGCGCACGGGCCAACGGTGCGCCGTATTCCTCGATGGCGGTGTCGCGTATGTCTTCGCTGCTCTCCAGCACCGCCGCCTGAAGGCGCCTGAGCATGTCGATGCGCTCGGCTTTCGAGGTCCGGCCCATCGTGGCTTGCGCACGCTTTGCGGCGGCGATGGCTTGCCTGGCATCGTCGCGATTGGCCAGGGTGACCGTACCGATGACGGACTCCGTCGCCGGGTTGATGCATTTGATCGTTTCGCTGCCCTGAACGGGCACGAACGCGCCATCGATGTAGCTGTGACGGATAGTCCACATGGCGATATTCCCAAGGTGTTGAAACAGCAACGCCCGGAAAATCCGGGCGTTGATCAGGGTGACGCTTCAGTCGGGTAACGATTCGCGGCTGAAGGCTTGCACCTCCTGCACCAGACCGCGAGCGGCCATTTCCACCAGTTGCCGACCCTTTTCCGGCGAAGCCTGGGCCGGGTCTGAGCCCATGCGGCCGTCCGGGTGACGGGCGCGAAAATCCGCCGCTTCACGGATCGGCCCCCAATTGGCGATCTGCGGCGAATAATCGGCCGACTTGATGGAATCGGGATACGCCCATTGGGTCACGGCGATTTCCGAAGGCGTGGCATGAATGCCGTGGCCGGTCGGGAACTGCTCACGCGCCAGCTCGTTCACCCCTTCCAGATCCCACCAGTTGCACAGCTTCAGGGCGAACCCGGCCTTGCGTCGGGCGAAACTCGCTTCGGCGTACAGCTCCGAAAACGCTGCTTCGATTGAGGCGATGTTGCCGCCGTGGCCATTGAGGAAAAAGATCTTTTCAAAGCCGTGGGCGGCCAGCGAACGAGTCCAGTCGGCGATGGCGGCGATGAAGGTCGAAGGCCTGAGCGAGATGGTGCCGGGAAACCCGAGGTGATGCTGCGCCATGCCGATGTTGAAGGTCGGGGCAATCAGGATGTCCGCGGCTTTCTGCGCTTCATGGGCGATGATTTCCGGGCACATCCAGTCGGTGCCCAGCAGGCCGGTCGGCCCGTGCTGTTCGTTGGAACCGATCGGGATGACGATGGTGCGGCTACGTTCGAGGAATTGCGCTATTTCGGACCAGGTCGATAGGTATAAAAGCATCAGGATTTCTCACTCTTCGAAGGTTCCTCGCGGAACGCGGGTGGGTGTTCAATGCACCTGCAACAGCAGCGTCATTGATACCACCCGCCTCCCTTCGACGACAGAATACGAAGGTATCGGAATCGCCAAAACGCCCTAATCGCGAACGAGAAATTCACGGGGCGATTCACCCATCACCCGTCTGAACATGGCACTGAAGGCACTCTGGCTGGCGTAGCCCAGATCCCGGGCAATCACCCCGACGGACTGTCCCTTGTCGAGCCGGTCGATGGCAGTCGCCAGCCGCACCTGCTGCAGCCAGTGGCGGAAATTCAGGCCGGTTTCATTGACGAACAGGCGTATCAGCGTGCGCGAACTGGCACCGACCCGGTCAGCCCAGTAACCGATCGAATGGTCTTGTCCCGGATCCTGCAGAATCGCCTCGCACACCGTGACCAGTCGCCGGTCCACCGGCCACGGCACTTCGATCGGCAACGTCCGGGCTCCCTGCAACTCACTGAGTATCAACGCCACGATGTGTGCGTTACGGCCTTCCTGTGGGTATTCGATCGGCTGCTCGGCCAGGGCCAGAATCAACTCGCGCAGCAGTCCGGGGATCTCCAGTACTTTGCAGTGATTGCCCAGCCCTGCGCAGACCTGCGGCTCGATGTAGATCGAGCGCATCTTGACCGCGCTCAGCATCAACTGGTCGTGGATCATCCCGGGCGGAATCCACAGGGCCCGCTTCGGCGGCAGGATCCACAATCCGCGCTCGGTGGCCACCCGCATCACCCCGTTCGAGGCATACAGCAATTGCCCGTGCCGATGCACGTGCGGCTCGTTGTATTCGCCGGTGGCCTGATCGCGCACCAGCACGGTCATTACGCGCGGCACGTCCTGATAGTCGGGATAACGTTCGCTGCGCGGCGCGGACTCACGCTGGGCGATGACCTTGCGCACCTCTCGTTTCATCGGCTGGCGTCTCCTGAAAACAGACCTTGATCGTGTTAAAGCGGCGATTGTCACTTGGGCGACAAACCCTGGCATTTGCCATTACCGGCCCATTGTTAGCCTTGCGCTCATTGTTCATCAATGAGGCTTTTCCCATGGCAATCACCCGCAATCTCTCCGGCCACCAACAGAGCGTCACGGCGGTGATCGGCCTGCTGATCCTGTCCATCGCCCTGCGCCCGCCAATCATTTCGGTGGGGCCGATTCTGCTGTTGATCCAGCAGCACTTCCAGTTGAGCTACACCCAGGCCGCGCTGCTGACCTCGATTCCCGACATCTGCATGGGCGTGTTCGCGCTGGTGGTTCCGAGCCTGGCCAGGCGCTTCGGGATCGATCGCAGTGTGGTGGTCGCACTGACGTTGCTGGGGGCCTCGACCTTGCTGCGGGCGATCTCGCCAAATGCATTCTTCCTGCTCGGCAGTACGTTCTTCGCCAGCATCGGCATTGCCGTAGCCGGCGCGATGACCGGCGCGTGGATCAAGACCCACTTTGCGCAACGGCCGGCGCTGTTCATGGGCATCTACGCCGGTGGCCTGAGTCTGGGTGCGACCCTCGCGGCAGTGCTCAGCGCGCCGATTGCCGAGCTGGCGCAGGACTGGCGAGTCAGCGCCGGATTCTGGAGCCTGCTGTGCCTCACCGCCAACGCCAGTTGGTTGTGGATGGCACGGCGTTTTGCGACACCGGCGCCTGTAGTGAAATCGCCGTCGAACCCGAGCAAACGTCTGCCCTGGGGCAATCCGCAAGCGTGGCTGATCGCGTTGAATTTCGGTGCCGGTCAATTCGTGGTCTACGCCCTCTTCGCCTGGATGGCGCCAGCGTCGGTGGAAGCGGCTACATCGAGTGTTTCCCCGGGCGTCCTGCTGGGCATTTTTACGGCGGTGTTCGCCGTGGCCAGCGTGGGTGCGGGGCTGATTCCGGGCAAGGCCCACGACCGGCGCGGTCTGCTCGGGCTGTCGGCGTTGCTGGCCCTGCTCGGGGTGGGCGGCATGGCGTTCCTGCCAGCGTACTGGCCGATGCTGTACGTGGTGCTCGCGGCCATCGGGCTGGGCATGGGTTTCACCGTGGCCATGACCTTGCCGCTGGATCACGCCAGCACCAGCGAACAGGCCGGATTGTGGACGGTGTTCATGTTGTTCATCGGTTACCTGATCGCCGCGCTCGGGCCGCTGCTGTTCGGTGCCCTGCGCGAATACGCCGGACACTATGGCCCGGCGTACACCCTGCTGTTCGCGGTATTGCTGTTGATGCTCGGCGTCACGCCCCTGCTCAGACTGGCACCGGCAACTTCGCCGAAGGTGTCCGTTGCCTGAGCCGGGAGTGACAAGCCTGCGACGTGCTTCGGCACGTCGCAGGCTTTCAGTTGGCCGCAGCGGCTTTTTCAATCAGCCGCGCCACCGGTGCCGGGTTCGACACCATCACTACGTGAGAGCCACCCTTGACCACCTCAACCGCCTTGGCATCCGAACGCTTGGCCATGAACGCCATCGCCTGGGGCGGGATGTTCTTGTCCTTGTCGCCGTAGATGTACCACGACGGAATGTGCTTCCAGGCCGGCGTGCCGGCCTGCTCGTTCAGCGCCGCTTCGGTGACCGGGCGTTGGGTCGCGGCCATCAGGGCCGCTTGTGCAGCCGGGACGTCGGCGGCGAACTGGTCGTGGAACTTGCTCTGCTGGATGTACAAGTCCTTGCCGCCGTCAGCCAGCGCAACGGGTGGCGCCAGCGTTGGCCCGAGGGTGCTGCCGGGAAACTTGCCGGCCAGCCCGGCGACGGTTTCACCGGCTTCGGGGGCAAACGCGCTGACGTACACCAGCGCTTTGACATTGGCATGATCGTTGGCCGCATCACTGATGACGTTGCCGCCATAGGAGTGACCGACCAGCACCACCGGCGACTGGATGCTGCTCAGCAATGCCGATACCGCTGCGCCATCGCTCTTGACGCCGCGCAACGGATTGGCCGCGGCGATCACCGTGTAGCCATCCTTCTCGAGAATCTTCGCCACGCCGTTCCAGCTCGACGCGTCGGCAAACGCGCCGTGCACCAGCACGACCGTGGGCTTGGCGGTCTGGGCGAAGGCATTGGCGCCCAGGCACAGGCCAACGGCAATGCTCAATGCTGTCAGTGTTTTTTTCATGTGGATGTTCCTCGTATGACGGATTCAGGGGGCGTATCGGGTGAAGACAAAATCGTGGTTCTGCACCCGCGCCTGATGGCAGGCAAAGCAGGTCTGGTGCTGGGCTTCATCAGCGGGTTTGCCGTTGATGAATCGGCCGAATCCCCAGCCACCGGTCGAAGCGTATTTGCGCGAGTCCTTGACCATCACCTGAACAGTGGTGGCCGCCCCCGGAATCGAGGCTGGCTCGAACTCCGGCGACTGCACGTGTTTCCACGCCAGCTTCACCAGCACCGTGCCGTCGGGAAACGGCAGCGTCTTGCTCTGGTAAGCCTTGATCGCCCGGTCATTGCCCAGCACCGCGCGCAGTTCATCCAGCGGCGCGGCTTCCTGGGCCGGGGCAATCAGCGCCCACTGGCGATAGTTTTTCGGCAGTTTCACGCCGTAGATCGGCGAGGCGTCGCCGTCATCGGCCTCGCCCAACGCGACACCGGTGGCCGCCAGTGCCGCAGATGCAATGGCCGCTGGCAACACGGCCCAATGGTTGAGTTTCATCGTCGGATCCCCTCAGGCCAGCAGTCAGAGATGATCGGCATCGATCACCGCCTGAGCGAACGCCTGCGGCGCTTCCTGCGGCAGGTTGTGGCCGATACCGCCGCTGATCAGCCGGTATTCGTACTTGCCGGTGAAGCGTTTCGCGTAGGCCTCGGCCGGTGGGTGCGGCGCACCGTTGGCGTCGCCTTCGAGGGTGATGGTCGGCACGCCGATGGAGGGGAATGCCGCCAGTTTTTTCTCCAGCGGATCGTATTGCGTTTCCCCTTTGATCAGGCCCAGGCGCCAGCGGTAGTTGAAGATCGACACGGCGACGTGATCCGGATTCTGCAACGCGGCGGCGCTGCGGTCGTAGGTCGCGTCGTCGAAGCTCCACTTCGGCGAGGCCAGTTGCCAGATCAGTTTGGCGAAGTCATGGGTGTTCTTTTCGTAGCCCAGACGGCCGCGCTCGGTCGCAAAGTAGAACTGATACCACCACTGCAACTCCGCCGCCGGCGGCAACGGTGTCTTGCCGGCATCCTGGCTGCCAATCAGGTAACCGCTCACTGCCACCAGTGCTTTAACTCGCTCGGGCCAGAGCGCCGCGACGATGTCGGCGGTGCGGGCGCCCCAGTCATAACCGCCGAGTACGGCCTGCTTGATTTTCAGGGCGTCCATGAAGTCGATCAGATCTTTCGCCAGCGCCGCCGGCTGGCCGTTGCGCACGGTTTTGGCAGACAGGAAACGCGTGTCGCCATAACCGCGCGCGTAAGGAATCAGCACCCGATAGCCCTTCTGCGCCAGCGCCGGCGCCACGTCGGTGTAGCTGTGAATGTCGTAGGGCCAGCCGTGCAGCAGGATGACCACCGGGCCGTCGGTCGGACCGACTTCGGCGTAGGACACGTCGAGCAGTCCGGCCTTGACGTGTTTCAGCGCGCCGAACGAAACATGGGTGCCGGCGGTAATGGCGTCAATCTTGCCGGCGGGCACTTCGCCGGCGCTGGCGTATGCCGAGGCGATGCCCAGCGCAAGCGCCAGGATCGAACCGGCGAGCACGCGCCGGGATGGGGTTACAGCGTTAGAGTCAGTCATGCCGGGTCTCCCTCGTGAACCGCCGGGCGGCGGTTCCGGACTTTGGATTGAAGGGCTTGGGGTTAAAGTGCTTGCGGATTGCAGGACTAGCGCGCTGCCTGCGCAGCGGTTTTCTGCGCGGCCGCGCGCAGTGGCCGGAAGGCTTCGCGCAGTTCTTCGCTGAACAGTTGCGGTTGCTCCCATGCCGCGAAGTGACCGCCCTTGCTGACTTCGCTGAAGTAGGCCAGCGACGGATAGGCGCGTTGCGACCAGACTTTCGGCGCCCGGTAGATTTCGTGGGGGAACACGGTGATCGCCACCGGCACCTTGATGTCGGCGGTCTTCTGCGCGGCGGCGCTGAAGTTATTGTTGTTGTTCTCCCAGTAGAAACGGGAGGACGACGCCCCGCTGTCGGTCAGCCAGTACAGGCTGATGTCATCGAGCATTTCATCGCGGCTCAGGACCTTCTCGGGCTGACCGTCGCTGTCGGTCCACGCGGCGAATTTTTCATACATCCACGCGGCCGTACCGGCGGGCGAATCGGCCAGCAGATAACCGATGGTCTGCGGCCGGGTCACCATCATTGCGCCGTAGGCGGCGTTACGACCGAAGAACTGGCTGAGCGAATTGAAGGCCGTCACCTCCGGCGCGGTCAGCCCGGCCGGGGCCGGGTCGCCGCTGTTGATCGGTTTGACCAGTTCCGGCGGCACGGTGGCCGGCATGTTCAGGTGGATGCCCAGCAAACCGGGCGGCGCCAGGCGACCCAGCGCATCGGAAATCACCGAACCGTGATCGCCACCCTGGGACACGTAATGGCTGTAGCCCAGACGCTTCATCAATACATCCCAGGCCTTCGCCACCCGGTCAGGGCCCCAGCCGAGCTCGGTCGGTTTGCCGGAAAATCCATGGCCGGGAATCGACGGGATCACCACGTCGAACGAGTCCTCGACCTTGCCGCCGTACGCCACGGGATCGGTCAGCGGGCCGATGGTCTTGAGAAATTCGAACTGCGAACCCGGCCAGCCGTGGGTGAGGATCAGCGGCATCGCATTGGGATTGCGCGAGCGCACATGGATGAACTGGATGTCGACGCCGTCGATGGTGGTCACGAACTCCGGCAACGCATTGAGCTTCGCTTCGGCCTTGCGCCAGTCATAGCCATTGCCCCAGTACTTGACCAGTGCTTCGACCTGCGCCAGTTGCACACCCTGGGACACGTCGCTGACCGTTTCCTTGTCCGGCCAGCGAGTGTCGGCAATGCGTTTGCGCAGGTCGCTCAACTTCGCTTCGTCCACATGAATGGTGTACGGGCGAATGGCTTGCGACGGATCTGCGGCCCAGGCGCCGCTGCTGCCAGCGAGTACGGCAAGGCCGAGCACACCGCCCCTGATGGATGACGCCAGGCAATGGCGCCAGGTAAGACCGGACGAAAGCGCAACCATGATGGATCTCCTTGTAGTCATTATTCGAAAGGCATCGCCAATCGGATCAGACCACTGCGCTGGCACCGGGGCGATTACACGATGGTGTCGGTCGATACCTTGGTATGACGCGCTGGCCCGGTGCGCAAAATCGCGCTCGAATTCAGCAGCGGTTAACGGGCAGAATGCGGCGGGGAAACGGCCCATTTGAATGACAGATCGGAACAAGGATTGCGGATGCGTGGGGAGACAGCGCTCGAACGCCTGAGCAGTACGCCATCGACCACGTCGCAGTGGTGGGTGATCGGGCTGTGCATGCTGTTCAACGTGATCGACGGGCTGGACGTCATGGCCATGGCCTTCACCGCCAGCCGGGTTGCGGCGGAGTGGATGTTGAACGGCGCGCAACTGGGCCTGTTGTTGAGCGCAAGCCTGGTCGGGATGGCGCTCGGTTCGCTGCTCGCCGCGCCCAGGGCCGACCGCTTCGGGCGCAGGCCGTTACTGCTCGCCGGCCTGCTGCTCAGTGGCCTGGGTATGTTGCTGTCGTTCTGGAGCCCGGATCATCACGTGTTGATGCTTTTGCGACTGCTGACCGGCATCGGCACTGGGGCGGTGCTGGTGGGGGCGAACGTGCTGACGTTCGAACACGCCAGTCCGCAGCGGCGCAATCTGGCGATCGCGTTGCAATCCCTCGCCTTTGCCATGGGAGCCAGTCTGGGCGGAGTGCTGGCGCATGTATTGAATGATTTGATGGGCTGGCGGTATGTCTTTCTTGCCGGTGGCTGCATCACGCTGGCGGCCGCGCTGGCCGGCGTCTTCTGGCTGCGAGAGTCGCCGTCATTCCTGGCACTCGAACACCGCGCGCCTGTCGCTCCTGCGTCGCCTGACAACGCCAGCCGACCGTTTTCGCCCGGTCAATGGCAACAGACCACATCGCTGGCACTGGCACTTTTTCTGCTGATGTTCTGCTTTTACTTCGTCATGAGCTGGACCCCGAGCCTGCTGGTCCACAACGGTTTTACCGACCAACAAGGCGCCCGGATTGGGGTGTTGTTGGCATTTGGCGGCATGCTCGGCGCCCTGCTGCTGGGACTGGCAGCCAATCGTTTCGGCTGCCGACGATTGTTGTCGGGGTTTCTGCTGCTCAATGCCGCCCTGCTGCCACTGATGCTGCCGGCCACTCGCGTCCCCGGTCTGGCGACACTTGTGGCGGTCACGCTGGGGCTGATGCTCAATGGTGCAGTCGCGGCTCTGTATGTCTTGGCCCCTCAAGCGTTCTGCACGTCGGTCCGTACGACCGGCGTCGGCGTGGTGCTGGCGACGGGGCGTCTGGGGGCGATCATTTCGCCGGTGGTCGCCGGGTTTCTGCTGGATGCCGGATGGACCGCACAACACCTGTTCACGTTTTTCGCCGCTAGCCAGGTGTTGGCGGCCCTGCTGATCTGGCGTGGCGTCAAGGGACGATGATCAGCTTGCCCGTCGTGTTGCGCGACTCGATATCGCGATGGGCCTGTTGCGCGTCGTCCAGTGAATAACGTTTGCCAATGACAGTTTTCAGTTTGCCGGTGCTGACCCACGCGAACAGTTGCCGGGACTTTTCCAGCAGCACTTCGCGGTTGCGCGCGTAGTGCATGACCGAGGGATACGTCAGCTTGATGCTGCGCGGCACGCTGAAGATATCGATCGGCGGGATCGGGTTCATGAACGGCCCGTACAAGGCCAGGGTGCCGAAGTAATCCAGCATTTCCAGCGAGTCGGCGAAACCTTCCGCGCCGGTGCCGTCGTACACCGCATTTACCCGCTGCCCCTCCGTCAGGCGCATGACCTGTCCGGCAATGTTGTGCGCCCGCCCGATCACCACATAGTCAGCCCCGGCCGCGAGTACTGCCTCCACCTTGTCGGCGTGAGACACCCGGCCAATGACCTTACCGCCCAGTAGCTTGATCATCTGAGTCAGCATCAGCCCCACGCCACCCGCCGCCGCGTGCACAAATGCCACGTCACCCGGCTGGATCGCATGCACCTTGTCCACCAGATTGCTGGCAGTCAGGCCTTGCATCATCAGGCTGGCGGCGGTGGTGAAGTCGATATCGTCGGGCAACGGCACCAACTGGCTGACCGGGGCGATCACCTGTTCGGCGTAGCTGCCCGGCACGTAATGCCAGGCCACGCGGTCACCGACTCCGAACTCCGTCACCTGCGGGCCGATGGCCAGGACGATGCCGGCGCCTTCCGCACCCGGCGTCAGCGGCAACTCCCAGACAGCCCCGAGCCCACGCCGGACACCGGTGTCCATGAAATTGATGCCCGCCGCCATGACCTGGACCAGGACCTGTCCGGGCCCCGGTTCTGCCAGTTGCATGTCTTGCACCGTCAAGACTTCGGGCCCGCCAAAGGCCTCGATTACCACTGCTTTCATAATGTTCTGCCCTGTCATCGGGACGACCGGTCCTGCTGCCTTTCGGGTGGCAGGAGCGCGGACGTCACGTTGCTTTCACTCAACGTCGAAGGACGTTGAAACCAGGGCCAAGAGTGGACGGGTGGTGTATCCGCGCCATTTCGCGAACAGGCTCATTTGCATGCTTGTATGGCTCGAGGGGCCGTAGATACAGTGGCTTACAAAAGCGCCACTGTGATGCCCGTCGCAGTGTGCGACGCCAGCCGATATTCGCTACAGGCGACACCAAAGTATGATGGGCGAGTGCCAGCAGAAGGCGCATCTTTGTTCAACGGTGACTGCACACAATGAGAATCGGTATGACGAACGAGCAGGAGCGCGTCATCGAGGACGGTCCGGACCGCGCCAGTGACGCAATCATGCCCATGCCCGGGGTCGAAGCCATCATCGACAGCATCCCGGCCATGGTCGCCTTCATGACGCCTTCCGGTGAGCTGGAACAGGTCAACCGGCCCATCCTGGATTACATCGGCGCCCCGCTCCACGAGCTGAAAAACTGGCAGGCCAGCGTGACCGTGCACCCGGACGACCTGCCCTCGGTCATCGCCGCCTGGATGCATTCAGTCGGCACCGGCACACCCTATGAGATCGAGCATCGCATCCGTCGCGCCGACGGTGTCTATCGCTGGTTCCATGTGCGCGGCCTGCCGATCAGAGACAGCGAAGGCCAGATTACGCGCTGGTGCGTTTTGCAGGTCGATATCGATGAACGTCGGCGGGACAAGGCCTTGATCGCCAGTGCCCTCGCTGAAGTCAGCGCATCGGAAGAACGTCTGCGCGGGATCATCGATGCCGTTCCCGGTTTTGTCTGGAGTGCTTCGCCGGAAGGCAGCGTCGGCTTCGTCAACCGACGCTGGTGCGACTACACCGGCATGTCCCTCGAACAGGCCTGCGGCCATGGCTGGACGGCGTCCATCCACCCGGACGATGCGCCGGGCCTCGCGGAATATTGGCAAGGGATTCTGCAATCGGGCAGCGCCGGTGAATACGAGGCCCGACTGAAACGCTTCGACGGTATTTACCGCTGGTTTCTGATCCGCGCCGTGCCCCAACGCGATGACACCGGGCGGCTCGTGCGCTGGTATGGCGAGAACACCGACATCGAAGACCGCAAGCGGGCGGAAGTCTTTCTGGCCAAGGCCCAACGCCTGAGCGCCACCGGCACGTTTTCCTGGCGGGTGAGTACCGACGAGATCACCTGGTCGGACGAGGTCTACCGCATCCTTGAACTGGACCCGGACACCCCGCCCGGCTTCGAGGCGATCTATCGCCGCGTGCACCCGGACGACATCTCCAGCCATCGGGAAATGGTCAAGCGTCAACGTCGCAAGGGGCGCGACTTCGAACACGAACATCGGCTGCTGATGCCCGACGGCACGGTGAAATACGTGCGGCTGGTGGCGCACTCGATCCCCCATGCGCCGGACGGGTTCGAATACATCGCCGCCCTGCAGGACATCACTCAGCGCCGGCTCGCGGAAGAGGTCTTGAGCAAGGCGCGCTCGGAACTGACGCACCTGGCCAGAGTCGCCAGCCTCGGCGCAGTCACGGCGTCGATTGCCCACGAGGTCAATCAACCGCTGGCCGGCATCATCACCAACGCCAGCACCTGCCTGCGCATGCTTGGTGCGGACCCGCCGAATGTCGACGGCGCCAGGGAAACCGCGCGCCGCACCATTCGCGACGGCAATCGCGCCGCCGACGTCATCAACCGATTGCGAGCGTTGTTCTCGAAAAAAAGCATCACCATTGAAGACGTCAATCTGAATGATGCGGCACGGGAAGTCATCGCCATGCTATTGGGCGAGCTGCAACGCAACGGCGTGGTGCTGCACCCGCAATTTGCCGAAGCCCTGCCACTGGTCAGGGGCGACCGGGTCCAGCTTCAGCAGGTGATCCTCAACCTGATCATGAATGCCGCCGAGGCCATGAGCGCGATCCACGGTCGGCCCCGACAATTGATCGTCAGCACCGGGCTGGGGACGGACGAGAGCGTTTACCTGGCGGTGAAGGACAGCGGCAACGGCGTCGATCCGCAGGACATCGAGCGCATCTTCAATGCCTTCTACACCACCAAAAGCTCGGGCATGGGCGTCGGTCTGTCCATCAGTCGCTCGATCATCGAGCGCCACGACGGCAAACTCTGGGCCACCGCCAACGACGGCCCGGGTACGACGTTTACCTTTGCTATCCCGAATTCGACGGACTTGCCGCAAACCGATAACCGCGACCTCGCCGATCGCACCGTGGAGAATGATTGATGGGTACGCATTTGCTCGTATCGGTGGTCGATGACGACGAATCGGTTCGTGAATCACTGCCTGACCTGATCAAGGAATTCGGCTTTGCCGTCCAGGCATTCGCCTCGGCGCAGGCGTTTCTGGCATCGCCCTATCTGGATCTGACCCATTGCCTGATTCTCGACGTGGCCATGCCGGGCATGTCGGGCCCGGATCTGCAACGCGAACTGCTGCGCCGTGACTATCGCATTCCGGTGATTTTCATCACCGCGCACGGCGACGCCAGCGAACAGGCGAAGCTGCTGAACAGTGGCGCCGTTGAGTGCCTGTTCAAACCGTTCAGCGAAGCCCAATTGCTCAAGGCCCTGAGCGCCGCCCTGCCCCTCGACTGAGTGTGAAGCCGAACAGAACAAGGAATCGACATGTTGAACGCGAACAACGCAATCGCCCCTTCCCGTGGAGCATTACCGATGAGTGATGTCACGCCCGTCGTATTCGTTGTCGATGACGACATTTCCGTGCGCGAGTCGCTGGAGCTGATGATCCGCTTCGCCGGATGGCAGCCACGGCTGTTCGAGTCCGCGCAGGATTTTCTCGACGCGCCCCGAACGCTGGTGCCCAGTTGTCTGGTGCTGGACATCAACCTGCCGGACCTGAGCGGCCTGGATCTGCAGACCGCCCTTGCCGACGAACGCCACAACATGCCGATCATCTTCATCACCGGCTACGGCGATATCCCGCGCACGGTGCGGGCCTTAAAGGCCGGCGCGGTGGAGTTTCTGACCAAACCGTTCAATGACGATGTGATCCTCGCCGCCATGGCCGATGCGCTGCAAAGCAGTCGTGTGGCGCTGGAGGGAGAAAAGAACCTGCGTTCATTGCTCGAGGCCTACAAGACCCTGACGCCGCGCGAACAGGAGATCATGGCTTCGGTGGTCAGCGGGCGGCTGAACAAACTGATTGCCGCCGACCTCAACATCAGCGAAATCACCGTCAAGGCCCATCGCGGCAAGGTGATGCGCAAGATGAAGGCCCGCTCGCTGGCGGACCTGGTGAAAATGGCCGCCCTGATTACGCCGGCGTGACCGGCAGGCTCTGCCAGAAGCTTTCCAGCCGACGCAGATCAAGGCTGTCGAAGCCTTCCGAAGCCCGCTCGCGGCAGGCACCGAGCAACGTCCGGGCCTGATCCGGTTGACCCTGTTCAAGCCAGAACCGGGCCAGATCCATCGATGACCGCAACTCCCACGCCCAGGCGCCCTGCTCGCGACTCAGCGCAATGGAATCCTCAAGAACCGCCAACATGGCCTGCTCATCATCGGCCTGGATGACCTTCAGAATGCCGGCCTTGATTCGCAGTAATTCCGGCAGCGCAAAGGCATCACCGCTTCGGCGACAGTGATCGATAGTGCCGTCGACCAGGGTCAGTGCCTTTGGGTGTTGGCCCACCAGCATCAGGCCTTCGGCCAGTGCGATTTCGAATGAGGTCGTGAGCAGTTCGTAACGCATCCCACGCAACCGCGCCAGACTTTCCTCCAGCATGGCAACTGCATCCCCCGGCTCCTCGGCGCGGATGGCGATCGCCGCGCGCAACCCGTGACAGGCGGCAATGTAGGGGCCGAGCGCGTTGGTTTCGGCGATGGCGCTGAACCGCTCGAGGCTCGCGGTGGCCTTCGCCAGATCACCGGTCCAGATATAGATGCACAAGATCCAGACCATGGCGATGCAGTAGGTGACCGGATGCTGCAGCGCCGAGGCCTCGGCTTCTATCTGCTCCGCCCAGCGCCGGGCCTGATCGGGATAACCCTGCAGCCAGAGTGAACGCGCCAGTGCCAGCCCCGTGCGATTGCGGTGATCAAAGCCGTAGTAAATCGTGTTGCTGGGATGGGACGGCAAGCTGTTGCGCAAAGAGCTTTCCAGTTCCTGGCGGGCCAGACGCTGATTGCCGAGCAGATGATGGGAGATGCCGGTCAGCGATGAAGCAATCGCGATGGCGGCGGGCTCGTTGAGGATGTTGCCGACCACCGCTGCCTGCTCTGCCCAGGCCAGCGACGAAGGGAAATCACCGATGCGCTCGTAGAAGATCTGCAAGCGGCCCAGCAGTCGCAATTGTGAGCCGTAGTCGTTCAGCGCGACGGCAATGTCTTGCGCCCGGAGCAAGGCTTTTTCCGCGGCTTCACTGTTGCCTCGGGTGAACATCAGCACCAGACCGAGCGCGGCTTGCAGTTCCATTTCGGTGGGCGTGCCGTAGTACCCCAGTTCCAGCAGCTCCACCGCCCGGGAACACCAGGTTCGGCACTCGACCAGCAATGAAAAATGCAGGAACAACGGCGCGCTCGCGGCCGCCAGCGGCAACGCCAGACCCGGATCACCGTGGGGGCCGAAGCTCCATTCCAGCGCACCGCGAACATTGCCCAACTGGCTGGCCAGACGCGCAGAATGACGGAAAATCTCGTCGGGCGAAGTCCCCAGATGGCCGAGCAGGTCCATGTAAAACGCCGCGTGCCGGAACGCCAGCGCATTGACCTCGGCCTCTCCCCGCGCCGTCAATTTCTCCCGGGCGTAGGCGCGCGTCATCTCCAGCAACCGATACGAATCCGTCGAGTCGCTGTGATCGACCGTGACCAGCCCCTTGCACACCAGATCATCAAGGATCGCGGCCGCCGTGGCGCTTTCGTGTTGCGATTCGGCAACCACCTGAGCGGCCGCTTCCTGGGAAAACGGCCCGACGAAGACCGAAAACCGCTCCAGCGCCAGACGCTCTTGCGGCGACAGCAGGTCATAACTCCAGTCGAGCATGGCGCGCAGGGTCTGATGGCGCGGCACCGCCGTCCTGCGCCCCGACCAGCCCAGCGAGAAACGCTCGCCGAGCAGCGCGTGGGTGGCCTTCAGTCCGTGGCTGGCGACTCGCATCGCCGCCAGTTCGATCGGCAGCGCCATGCCCTCCAGCCGCTGGCAAATGTCCGCAATCATTTGCCCTCCGTCCGCTTCCAGCAGCAACGCAGCATTGCTCAAAGACGCGCGTTCGACAAACAGCTTGATGGCCGGGAATGCCAGCAGTTCCTCAACGGAAAGGTGTTGCGGCTCACGGGGAAATTCCAGCGGATTGAGCCAGTGCACGTATTCGCCACGTACCCGCAGCGGTTCGCGACTGGTCGCCAGAACCCCGACATCCGGCGCGGTATCGCTGATCTGCTCCAGGAGGGTCGATACCGCGTCGATCAGGTGTTCGCAGTTGTCGATCACCAGCATCAACCGCTGTTCACGCAAATGCGCGAGCAGGACAAACATCGGGTCTTCCGCCTGCACCGGGATATCCAGTGATCGGGCCAGTGCCGACGGCACCAGCGCGCAGTCTTCCACTTGCGCCAGATCGACGAAGCTGACGCGCTCGTAGCCTTGCGCGGCGATGCGGTGCGCCACCTCAATGGCCAGGCTGGTCTTGCCGACGCCGCCGGGGCCGACGATGGTGAACAGCCTCGGTTGCTGCATGTGGTCGATGACCAGTTGCAGATCGGTTTCTCGGCCGATCAGTTTGGCCCGGGGCGGCAGACTGCACACGCCCTCGATGGCTCGGGTCACGATGGGCGCTGGTTGAACAGCGGTCTGCTTTCTTTCCAGCGGCGCGACGAAGGCATAGCCCACGCCCACCTGGGTCGCGATGTAACGCGCCTGCTCCTCGCCATCCCCGAGAATCCGCCGCAGCCCAGTCATATGAAAGCGCAGGCTGCCTTCGGCCACCACGCTGTCGGGCCACACCTTGTCGATCAGGTCGTATTTGGACAGCACGCGCCCCGGTTGCTCGAGCAAGGCGATCAGCAGATCCAGCGCCCGCCCGCCGATCTCGACCGCCACCCCGTTGCGGGTCAGCAGCCGTTTGCCTGGAACAACACAGAAAGGACCGAAAATGAATTGGGTCGTGAGGGATTCGTGCAATGCGTCCGGAAAAGACTCCACGAGGATCGATCTCTCTAAAAAACGTAGGGGGCGGCGCCGGTTACAGACAGCCGGCGCAGGCCCTTTGCATCATAGGAGTTTTGCACCGCCGTTCAAGCGCGGCACCGGCAGAGTGAGAACCTCACCCCTTTATTTCACCCTTGCGAATGGCAATCTTGATGGCCTGGGCGGTGGTTGCCACGCCCAGATGCCGACGGGCTGAACGCAGGTGATTTTCCACCGTGCGGCCGGACAGACCGAGGGTGGCAGCGATGTCGGCCTGCCGGCGACCGGCAGCGACCCACGCCAGCACTTCGCGCTCGCGGGTCGAGAGTTTTCCGGCTGTCTCGTCCAGCGGCGCGTCGAGCAAGCGCCGTGCGGCGTAAAACGCCACCGAGGCGAGCATGCCCAACGCCAGACGAACCCGTGCCGAGGCATCGATCTGTTCGCCACCCAGGCTCATGGCGCCTTCAAGCCCTTGCGGGCCGAAGACCGGAATCTGCAAGCCATGCACGCCCGGGCCACTCGGCACGCGAACCACTCGATACAGTTCGCCGCTCTCCTCCTGCACCTTGCTCCAGAAGAACGATTCGCGGGTGTCCAGCAGGTGGCGAGTCACGGGGCAGCGCTGAACGTAGGTCTGGGCGTCGACAGCGATGCCGTCGCCAAACCAGTCGCCTTCCACCCAGTAAATGCGCTCGACCACGTCCTCCGACGCCGAGGTGGCGGAGAACAGAACGAATCGATCGTAACCATGGGCCCCGGCGAAACTGCGCACGGCCTTCTGGATCGCCACCAGCGTGGGCGCCGCCTCAATGTCGAGGGCGGCGCGCAAGAGTGCATCGGCAGGTGCGGGGCTCACCCCGGGGTGACCTCTTTCAGGAGCGCGGCCGCCGCCAGTTTGCCCAGCGCGTTGCCCGCCAGCGGACTGTCACCGGTCAACAGTTTGCGATCCTGAAGCGTCGCCCCGGAAATGCCCTGGTTGGTGATTTCCACACCGAGCGCCTGCAACTGCTCACCGAACTTCCAGGTCAGGTGGCCGGGCATGTAACCGATGTCGGGGGTTGTCGCGTCCAGGGCATCGGGAAACGCGCAGATCCGGTAACCGTTGAAGATGCACGATTCCTTTGTCTCACCGAGGCCGGCCGCCAGCAGCGCCGCCGGGCCGTGGCACAGGGTGATGACGAATTTGTCCTTGGCGACGGCCCATTGCAGGACCTTCTTCACGTCCTCGCTTTCCGGCAGGCCGATCAGCGCACCGTGGCCGCCGGGGATGAATACGCCGATGTAGTCGGAGTTCTCGCCCAGCGCTTCTTCGATCACCTGGGACAGCTTGAGTGGGCGCTTGAACTGATCGCGGTATTGCTCGTAGAAGCCTTTCACTTCGGCGTCTTCCGAGGGCATGGCCCAGAATTCGAACTTGACCGGATTGCCCGACAGCGTCGCGACATCGAAGCCGAAACCGGCCTTGTCCAGGTGATACATCGGCAGCAGCGTTTCAACCGGGTGATTGCCCGTGGAGAACATCGTGCCGTTGTCGGTCAACAGATAGCGTTCGTCCGCGCCGATCATCAGGATCTTCCAGCGCCCGCCCTTGTAATGGTTCGGGTACTCGGCATCACTGAGATCGGATTTGGGCGAAGTGAACTGGCTGAGGGAGTACGGCGAGGGGAAAAACGCGTTGTCCTCGGCAGGATCGGGGGTTGGGCGCTTGTCGTCAGTCTGCGTGGTAGCCATGGTGCTCTCCATCGAGTGGGTCAATGTCGGAGTTCATGCTAGTAAGGCGTCAGCGTTACAACAATGAGGGTTTTCCCTCAAAAAATCATGCGCTGAACCTGCAGCCCCTCAATGTGATCGATAAGTGGCAGAATCCCCGCAACTGATGAATTCGGAGACCCCCAATGCTTCGCCTGTTTGAACAACGGCTCGACCCCTTCCCGCCCGACGAAGCGCCGCCACCGCCGGTCGGTCTGGCGCGATTCCTGTGGGCCTGCACCCGCGGCGCTCGCGGTTATATCCTCGCGCTCGCGCTGCTCAGTGCCGGTGTGTCGATCTACGAAGCCTGGTTGTTTTCCTTTCTGGGTCAGGTCGTGGACCTGCTCTCGGCCTGGCAGGCCGGCGGCGATGTGAACGGCCAGGAGAGCCGCGTGCTGTGGGGCATCGGCATCGTATTGCTGACCAGCGTCGGGCTGGTGGCGTTGCGCACCATGGTTCAGCACCAGGTGTTGGCGATCAATCTGCCGTTGCGTCTGCGCTGGGACTTCCATCGACTGATGCTGCGGCAGAGCCTTTCGTTCTTTTCCGATGAGTTTTCCGGCCGGGTCACGACCAAGGTGATGCAGACCGCGCTGGCCGTGCGCGAGGTGCTGTTCACCGTCATCGAAATCGCACCGGGCATCGGCGTCTACTTCATTGCGATCATCGCCCTGGCCGGCGGTTTCGCCCTGAAACTCATGCTGCCGTTCATTGCCTGGGTCGCGCTGTTCGGGCTGGCGATGCTGTATTTCGTGCCACGCCTGGGCCAGGTCGGGCAGGAACAGGCCCATGCCCGGTCATCGATGACGGGCCGGGTTTCGGATGCCTACACCAACATCACCACCGTGAAACTGTTCTCCCACTCCAAACGTGAAGCGCACTTTGCGCGGGCGGCGATGGAGGATTTCAAGCAGACCGGTTTCCGCCAGATGCGTCTGGTCAGCCAGTTCGAGATCGTCAATCAGGCGCTGGTGGTCGGGCTGATCATGGGCGCCGGCGGCTACGCCTTGTGGCTGTGGCATCAGGGCGAAGTCGGCACCGGGGCCGTGGCAGCGATTACGGCCATGGCGTTGCGCATCAATGGCATGTCGCACTGGATCATGTGGCAGATGACGTCGCTGTTCGAAAACATCGGCACCGTGCAGGACGGCATGGACACCCTGCCCCGTGGCCCCAAGGTGCAGGATGCGCCGGACGCCGGCGTGCTGGTGCCTTCCGGCGGCGCCGTGGAATTCGACAACGTGAGCTTCAACTACAACGGCGAACGTCAGGTGCTCGACGGCTTGAGCCTGAGCATCCAGCCGGGGGAGAAAATCGGTCTGGTGGGCCGTTCCGGTGCCGGTAAATCCACGCTGATCAACCTGCTGCTGCGCTTCTATGATGTGGACCGTGGCGAGATTCGCATCGACGGGCAAAACATCGCGCAGGTGACACAGGACAGCCTGCGCAGTGCGATCGGCATGGTCACTCAGGACACGTCCCTGCTGCACCGGTCGATTCGCGACAACATCGCCTACGGTCGACCGGACGCGACTGACGCACAAATCCAGCGCGCTGCCGCCAACGCCCAAGCCGACGGTTTCATCAACCAGCTCAGCGACCGTCAGGGCCACACCGGCTACGACACGCTGGTAGGCGAACGCGGCATCAAGCTTTCCGGTGGCCAGCGCCAACGTATCGCCATCGCCCGGGTGATGCTCAAGAACGCTCCGATCCTTCTACTGGACGAAGCTACCAGCGCCCTGGATTCCGAAGTCGAAGTCGCCATTCAGGAAAGCCTTGATGAAATGATGCAGGGCAAGACCGTGATCGCCATCGCCCATCGGCTGTCGACGATTGCGGCGATGGATCGACTGATTGTTATGGATGAGGGACGGATCATCGAGCAAGGCACTCACACTGAATTGCTGGCGAAAAACGGCACCTATGCGCGGCTGTGGCAGCATCAGAGTGGCGGGTTTCTGGGTGAGGATCAGGGCGTGGCCGAGGCGATGGATCAGGCGTGAGTCCTTTGATCAGCCCCGCGATAACAACTGCGGGGCTGATTGCCGCTGAGAGGATTAGGCAAGGCTCGAAGACAAACCGGCATAGGTGAACGATTTCTCGCTGGCTACCATGACGGCACACCTGATTTGCGGAGTACGTCATGACCACCACCAAAACCCTCTTCATCACCGGCGTCAGCAGCGGCTTCGGCCACGCGCTGGCCAAGGAAGCGCTGGCTGCCGGTCACCGCGTCATCGGCACCGTGCGCAGCGAAGCCGACCTGCAAGCCTTTCAGGCGCTGTCCATCGACAACGCGCATGGCGTGCTGCTGGATGTCACGGACTTCGACCGGATCGAGAGCGTCGTGGTAACCGTCGAAGCGACCCACGGCCCGGTCGATGTGCTGATCAACAACGCCGGCTACGGGCACGAAGGCATTTTCGAAGAATCGCCGCTGGAGGACATGCGCCGCCAGTTCGACGTGAATGTGTTCGGCGCGGTCGCGGTGACCAAGGCGTTTGTGCCGTTCTTTCGTCAGCGGCGGGCGGGTCATATTCTCAATATCACGTCGATGGGTGGCACGATCACGATGCCGGGCATTGCCTACTACTGCGGCAGCAAGTTTGCGCTCGAAGGCATCTCCGATACCCTGAGCAAGGAACTGGCGCCGTTCAATATCTTCGTGACCGCCGTCGCACCCGGTTCATTTCGAACCGACTGGGCCGGTCGCTCGATGCAGCGCACGCCCCGCAGCATCGCCGACTATGACGCCAGTTTCGACCCGGTGCGCAAGGCGCGCGAAGACAAGAGCGGCAAGCAGCTCGGCGATCCGCGCAAAGCGGCGCAGGCGATGTTGCAGATCATCGCCTGCCCTGCTCCGCCAGCGCATCTGTTGCTGGGCAGCGATGCGTTGAGTCTGGTGCGCGACAAGCTGAAACGTGCCGCCAGCGAGATCGACCAATGGGAAACGCTGACCCGTTCCACCGACCATTGAACGGCCCACAGAGAGAACGCAATGAAACAGGCCGACGCAAGCACTTCGCGCATGGTGCAGCTCATGGAGACGCTGGCACCGGTCGAGGGCTACAACCTCAGTGCGCTGGAGGGCGTGCGCTTCCTGCGCTCGAACCGGCCACTGACCCGCACGCCGGTGCTGTACGACCCCGGCATCGTGATTCTCTGTCAGGGTCGGAAGCGCGGGTATCTGGGCGATGACGTCTACGTCTATGACGCCCAGCATTACCTGGTGGTGTCGGTTCCGATCCCCTTCACCATGGAGACCGATGCCTCTGAAGACGAGCCGATGCTCGCGATCTATATGCAACTTGATTTCCAGGTGGCCAGCGAGTTGATGCAGCAGGTGGATGAGGTTCACGGCCCAAGTGATGCGCCACCCAAGGGCATGTTTGCCTCGCCGATGGACGACCGCCTGCGCGCATCGACGCTGCGCTTTCTCGAAGCCATGAGTATTGAGGGTGAGGCGCAGATATTGGGGCCGTCGCTGTTGCGGGAAATCTATTACCGCATCCTGACTGGAGAACAAGGTGGTTCGATGCGCGCCGCACTCAATCGACAGGGGCACTTCGGCAAGGTGACGCGGGCGATCCGCAAGATCCACAGCAGCTATCAGGAGCGTCTTGACGTCGAGCAACTGGCCCGCGAAGCGAGCATGAGCGTGCCCAGTTTTCACCTGCACTTTCGCAGCGTGACGGACGCCTCACCCATGCAATACCTGAAGTCGACACGCCTGCATCAGGCGCGACTGTTGATGTTGCGCCACGCCATGACCGCGTCAGCGGCGGCGTTCAGTGTCGGCTATGAAAGCGCTTCGCAATTCAGCCGCGAGTTCAAACGGTTCTTTGGCCGAACGCCGCAGGCGGAGATCGAGTGGATGAAGGCAACGTATGCGTTGCCTGCGCCGACGTCGGCCTCGGTTTATGTTTCGTCGCATTAGTCGATCAGGCATCTACAGGTGACTGCGGGGTGTCGGGGTCCAGTTGCCGACGGCGGAACTGCCCAGGTGGCTGGCCGTGGATCTGGCGAAAGCGCCGGGAGAAATAAGCTTCATCCGCAAAACCACACAGCCTCGCCACCTCGCCCACTGGCCGGGCTCCATTGAGCAGGTAATTGCGCGCCGCGTGCATTCTGCGTTCCAGCACCAGCTCGGTGAAGGTCTTGCCGATTTCCTTGCGCAGCCAGTGCGTGAGGTAAGTCGGTGACAGGTAGGTCGCCGCCGCCACCTTGATCAGATTGAGATCGGGGTCGGCAATATTCTTGCGCAGGTACTCGAACATCCGGCTCAGTGCATCCCGTCGACTGGCCTGTGCTGCGTTTTCTTCCGCCAGGCGTTTGAGCGGTTCGGCATACAGGACGCACACCTTGCCCACCAGTTGCAGCAGCAATCCCTTGAGCACTTCGCGTGTACCGAACTGACGATTCTCGTCCAGGCTGCGCATCTGTTCGATCAGGCCACAGACCTCGTTGAAATCCTCATTCCCCAGAATGAAATCCAGATGTTCCTGAAAGCGGAAAGGCGACAGTTCGGGCGCCAGGAGAATCGATACCTCCTCCAGATCCATCGGGTCGCACTGCAAATGCGGCAACAGAAAGGTCTGGGAAAAGTTGATCACCATGAAATTGCTGTCCGCCGGATGCGGGATCACGTGCACACGGTGCGGCAGGATGAATGCCAGTGCGTTACGCGGAAATGGACGAACCGCGTTGCCAATGTGCTGCACCGTGTCGCCACCGAGATTGATCTGGATCTGGAAGTATTCGTGTCGATGCGGGCTGGTCTCGGCGCGGCGACCTTTTTTGTCACGAATATAGAAGTCCATCATCTCGCTGCGTTGCTGCATGACGTAGGTGGGCACACGGAATTGTGATGTCATTTGTTGAACATCCTCGACAGGTACTTGGGCAGGTTTTCCTGGCGTTGCCGAGCAATCGGCATTGCTCATCTTGAAGGTTCGGCGCCAGCCCTTCAAGCAGTCATACGATGACATCAAGCTCAGTGGATTTTCTGCACTTCCATTACCAATGATGTCTGTCCAAAAAAACAGACCGGACAGTCATAGTTTTTTCCATTTAAAAACAGATAGATAGAAATAAAATCAGAGAGCACCTTAAAAATCCACTGTGCGGTTTTTTTTGGACAGGTTTATCTGGCGCTGCCTTCTCCGGAAAAAATGATCTAACACCTTGATTGATTTCAAGAGGTTGTACGACCACTGTATTTCCCACGCCCAACCTCTTTCAAAAACAACAGAAGGTGCGCACGTCATGAATCCGCTATTGCTCCCCGCCGCCCCTCCCCAGCCTTTACCGACGATGCCAGCCGGGAGACGTACCTGAACGTCTGACCCTGGCCGTTTGTGCCATTCGTTTCAATTTCGATTGCCTTGCCCCCGGACAGCGGGCAACGGCGTCGGCTGTCCGCAAACAACTCGACACTTCTAACAATAACGAGGTCCACTCATGTCGAATTCGCACACCTCCCCGACCACCGCCCCGCCGCTGATTGCCGGCGACAGAGACGCCGTCTCTTCCCGGCGACTGCCGACGCGGCGACGCTGGTTCATGCTCTCGCTGCTGCTGATTGCGACGATCATCAATTACATCGACCGGGTGAACATCTCGATCGCCGCCCCGTTCATGGCCAAGGACCTGGGCCTGGACAAGATTGAAATGGGGCTGATTTTCTCTGCCTTTGCCTGGACGTACGCACTGGCTCTGGTGCCGGCCGGGTTTATCGCCGACCGTTTCGGTTCACGTTTTACCTACGGTGTTTCACTGATCAGTTGGTCGACCGTCACGGTGTTTCAAGGCTTCGCCACGGGTTTCGCTTCGCTGTTCGGCCTGCGCCTGGCCGTCGGGGCGATGGAAGCGCCGGCATTTCCGGCCAACAGCCGTGCGGTAACCGTATGGTTTCCGGCGCGGGAACGGGGACTGGCCAGCAGCATTTACGTCTGCGGGCAGTACCTGGGAACGGCACTGTTTACCGGTGCCCTGCTGTGGCTGGCCACAACCTTTGACTGGCGCCATGTCTTCTACAGCACCGGCGCGCTCGGCATCGTCTTCGGTGTGCTGTGGCTGTATCTGTATCGCGATCCGCTGAACTGCAAGAAGGTCAGCAAAGAAGAGTTGAAATACATCGAGGCCGGTGGCGGACTGGTCAAGAGCAGCCAGGAACGCACCCGTTTCAACTGGCGTCAGATCGCCGAGCTGTTCAGCTATCGCCAGGTCTGGGCCATTTGTATCGGCAAGTTCGCCAGTACATCGGCGCTGTACTTCTTCCTCACCTGGTTCCCCACCTACCTGATCGAAGAACGCCATCTGACCACAATCAAGGCCGGGATCTTTGCCGTGATGCCCTTCGTGGGCGCAACGGTCGGCATCCTGCTCGCAGGCATCGTGTCCGACCTGCTGATCCGTCGTGGCTACTCAATGTCCTTCGCCCGGAAACTGCCGCTGGTGGTCGGATCGATGCTGGGCATGTCGATCGTGCTGGTGAACTTCACCGACTCGAACGTCATCTGCATCGCCGTGCTGACCATTGCCTTCTTCGCGCAGGGCATCGCGTCGTCCTCGTGGGCGGCGGTGTCGGAGGTGGCGCCCAAGGAACTGATCGGGCTGACCGGCGGGATCACCAGCCTGGCCGCCAACATCGGCGGCATTGTGACCCCGATCGTGATCGGCGCCATCGTCCACGCCACTGGCTCGTTCGCCTGGGCGTTCTGGTTCATCGGCGCCGTGGCGCTGATCGGCACTCTCTCCTACTCATTGCTGCTCGGTCGCCTGTACCGCATCGAGTTGAAAACACGCTGAAGCAAGAATCACCGTTTTCTCCAACAGGAGGCGGCTTTCGTCCAACTTCGCCAACGATTGCCGCCGTACGCTGACCTTTCACACAGGACTTGCACCAGGATGAACATGACCGAGTACGTCTTTACCCCGGATCTGCCAGTGACCTTGCCGGTTGTCGGCAGCGAGCAACGCTTTCCCGTCGGACGCGTGTTTTGCGTCGGCCGCAACTACCCGTGGCCGGACACGCTGGGCCAACCGCGTCAGCCACCGGTGTTCTTCATGAAACCGGCCAGCAGTGTCGTCGACGCTGCCGGCGAAGTGATCTTCCCGTCACTGACCGAAGAGTTCGCCCATGAAATCGAACTGGTCGTGGCCATCGGCGAAGGCGGCTCGCATATTCCCGAGAGCCAGGCGCTGGCCTATGTCTGGGGCTACGCCGCCGGGCTGGATCTGACCCGTCGTGACGTACAGCGCCTGGCCAAGCGCGACGGTTTGCCATGGGAAGGTGCCAAGGTGTTTGACGGCGCCGCACCGATGACCGCCATTGTGCCGGTCACTCGGGCCGGTCGGCTCGAAGGGGAATTATGGTTGAGCGTGAACGGTGAAGAACGCCAGCGCGATCGTCTCGACAGCCAGATCTGGTCGGTGAGTGAAGTCATCAGCCGCATCTCGCAATCCGTAACACTCAAGGCCGGCGACCTGATCATGACCGGCAGCCCCGCCGGCGTTGACGTCTTGCAACCCGGCGACGTCATCAGCGCCGGGATTGACGGCATCGGCCAACTCGAAATGCGCGTCGGCCCCCGGCCTTGAGTCTGTCCTTAAGTGATTGGAAAAAAGGAGAACAACAAAATGTCTGACACTCAATCCTTGAAAGTGGCCCTGGTGACCGGCGCCGGCAGCGGGATCGGCCGTTCGGTAGCCCTGGGCCTGCTGGCCGACGGTTACACCCTGGTGCTGGCCGGGCGCCGGCCCGAACCCCTGCAGGCCTTGGTCGATCTGGCGGCCGGCGAAGGACGCGAAGCCCTGGCGGTGCCTACCGATGTACGCGACCCCACCAGTGTCGACCAGCTGTTTGCAACCATTGCCGAAGTCTACGGACGCCTGGACGTGGTCTTCAACAACGCCGGGGTAAATGCCCCTGCCGTGCCGCTGGACGAACTGACGTTCGAGCAGTGGCGAAACGTGATCGACACCAACCTCAACGGGGTTTTCCTCTGTGCCCGTGGCGCGTTCGGGCTCATGCGCCGGCAACAGCCACAGGGTGGCCGCATCATCAATAACGGTTCGATTTCGGCCCACACCCCACGTCCTTTCAGCAGCGCGTACACCGCCAGCAAACACGCGGTACTGGGATTGACCAAATCGCTGGCGCTGGATGGTCGGGAATTCAATATCGCCTGCAGCCAGATCGATATCGGCAATGCCTTGACCGAAATGTCGGTACGCATGACCAAAGGCGTGCGCCAGGCCAACGGCAGCATCGCCGTGGAGCCGATGGTCGACGTCAAGCATGTCGCCGACGCCGTGCGCTACATCGCCGGTCTGCCCCTGTCGGCCAACGTCCTGAACATGACCGTCATGGCCACTGCCATGCCGTTTGCCGGCCGCGGTTGAGCCGGCTTTTTTATTGCGTAAGTGAGGTTTACATGAAGCCAGAAGTCTTGCAGCTGAGCCCGATCCTGATTCCGCAAATCAATGCGCGTCTCGGCGAACTGTTCACGATCAGGCGTTATTTCGAGCAGGCCGACAAAGCGGCGTATTTGCAGGAGCACGGCGAAAACATTCGCGGCGTCATCACGGGTGGGCACACGGGTATCAGCCAGGCGTTGATGGCGCAATTACCCAAACTGGAAGTGGTGGCGGTCAACGGTGTCGGCACCGATGCGGTCGACCTGGCCTACGCCAGGGATCGCGGAATCCGCGTGACCGCGACCATCGGCGCACTGACCGAAGACGTGGCCGACCTGGCCATCGGTTTGCTGATCGCCGTGTGTCGTGGGCTGTGTACCAGTGACCGTTACGTTCGCTCGGGCCAGTGGCCACAAAGCCCGACCCCATTGGCACCGCTGCCTTTGGCGCGGCAAGTGTCCGGCATGCGTATCGGCATCGTGGGCATGGGCCGGGTCGGCCGAGCGGTCGCCACCCGGGCAGCCGCGTTTGGCTGTCCGATCAGCTACACCGATCTGCAACCGATGAGCGATGTCAGCCACACCTTCATCGCCGACCTCAAGCAACTGGCCCGCGACAGTGATGCCCTGATTCTCGCGGCAGCCGCCGACAAGGCCGAGGCCATCATCGATGCCTCCGTGCTGCAGGCTCTGGGCAAGGGCGGCTACCTGATCAACGTTGCCCGAGGAAAACTGGTCAACGAAACCGATCTGGTGGCGGCCCTGACGGCTGGCGAGATCGCGGGTGCGGCACTGGATGTTTTCGTCGACGAGCCTAACGTGCCTGAAGCCTTGTTTGCCGAGGAACAAGTGGTGCTGCAACCGCATCGCGCCAGCGCGACCCTGCAGACCCGCACCCGCATGGGCGAGATGGTAGTGGCGAGCCTGGTGGACAGTTTCGCCGGAAAGACTCCGCAAGGATGTGTGAGCGGCTGAGCCTCACAGTCATCGGGGGCCGCTGCCCCCGATGATGGATTTCAGACCCGATCGGATTACAACGTGTAGGAAATGCCGACCTGCACCGTTCTCGGTGCCCCTGGATAGGCGTAGACGTTACCGAATGCGCCCTCGTCGTAGTCCCGGTCAAACAGGTTCTTCAGGTCGAGATTAAGACGTACCTTGTCATTGACCTTGTAGTAGCTGAGCAGATCGACAACGGTATAGCTCCCCATCGAAAACGCGGTGTTCGCCGTTTGCCCCGCGCGCTCATCGACATATTTGACGCCTGTCCCCAGACCCAGACCACTGAGGGCACCGTCCTGGAACTCATAGACGTTGAGCAGGCTGAAGCTGTTTTTCGGGATGTTCATCAGTCGCGTGCCGGAGCGGATCACGTTGTCCTTGGTCACCTCGGCATCGACGTAGGCGTAACCCCCGATGACACGCCACTCGGGAGTCAGGTTGCCGGCGACATTGAGGTCAAATCCCCGGCTGCGCACTTCTCCGGCAGCCACGCTGAAAGTCGAGTCCACCGGGTCAGTGGTCAGGACATTGCGCTTTTCAATCTGATAGATCGCCGCGTCAACGCTCAACTGATGATCCAGCGCTTCCCATTTGACGCCCATCTCCCAGGACTTGCCTTTCTCCGGTTCAAAGCCGCCGCCCTGTCGGCTTGCGCCGGTATTGGGCTTGAAGGAACGCGCGGTGTCCGCGTAAATCGCGAGGGTGTCAGTCAGGTCGTAGGTCACACCGACGCGGGGCGTGACGGCATTGTCACTGGCCTGCCAGTTCTTGCCGCCGGGCACGTAGGTTTCGTAGTCGTGTTCGAAGCGTTCGAAACGTGCGCCGGCCAGCACTTTCAACCGATCGGTAAGCGCTACCTGGTCCTGTACGAACGCGGCGTAGGTCTTGAGATTTTCCTTGTCGTGGGTCGGGGTGCGCGTCAGTGCCGGACGGGGCTGCCCATAGACCGGATTGAAGATATCGATCGGATAGGCACTCACCGCGCCGCTGGAGCGCTGGATGATCGACTGGTAGTCGTAATCTTCGTATTCGATACCGGTCAGCAATGTGTGTTGCAGGCCGCCGGTGGAGAAGTGACCGGTCAGGTTGAGCTGAGTGTCCTTGTCGGTCCACTCCAGCTTGCGGTAGTTGAAATTTCGTCCCAGGGTCCGGCCGTCGGCGGCAATGCCGTTGGCTTCAATGGCATTGCCCTGCAAGGTACCGTCGAGCCACTGGAAGCCACCGCCGAGCGTCCAGTCCTCATTGAGCACATGCTCGAAGCGCAATTGCGCCATGTTGTTGTCGTTGTGCAATTTGCCAGCGTCCGGTTCACCGAAGAAGGTGTCACGGGAGGCAGTGCCGATCTGCCGGGGATAACGCGTCGCGCCCCGGTCCAGCGGATGATTGTTGCGCATGAAGTCACCCTCGAAGATCACTCGGGTGTCATCGCTGGCTTGCCAGGTCAGCACGGGGGTCACGCCGTAGCGTTCGGTTTCGACGTGATCGCGGAAGGTATCGCCGCCCTCGCCCACCACGTTCAGGCGATAGGCCAGACGCCCCTCTTCATCGAGCGGACCGGAAGCATCCAGGGTACCGCGGCGCATGCCTTGTTCATTCAGCTGGCTGCCGAGTGTGACCGTGCGCTCGGGCAACGGTTGTTTGGATACGACATTGAAAGTACCGCCCGGATCACCACGGCCGTAGAGCATGGTCGCCGGCCCGCGCAGGACTTCCAGACGCTCGATGGTGTTGGCATCCGGCATGTTCGGATAACCGCGGTTGATCGGGAAACCATTACGGTAGAACTCGCCGGTGGTAAATCCGCGCACGGTGAACGTGGTCAGTCCCTGGCCGCCGAAATTGTTGGCTCGCCCTACGCCGCCCGCGTAATCCAGCGCGTCCTGCAGCCGGGTAGCACCGAGGTCTTCGACCGCGTCTTTGGTGACGACACTGATCGACTGCGGGGTTTCATGGATCGAGGTGTCGGTCCGCGTGGCACTGGCCGAACGGGTCGCGCGATATCCGTGTACTGGACCGTCCGCTCTTTCGTAATCCGCGGTACCGACCACATCGGTTGCCTCCAGCTCCAGCGCTGACACCGTTGAATCGGATGGCTCGGCCCACGCAAAGGGAGACAACGTTTGCAACACACAGATGGACAGCAGAGTTCGACGCATGAGGGGAGAACCTTACAGATAGGCCAGAACGAAGGGGGTAACTGCCAGCAAAACGCGGCGGATGGTATACCACCCGCCGCGCAATTGATAGGCATTCCCATTCGTTTGTGCAGCTGACTCTCAACCTCTTGCGTCTATTGCTTTCTCACACGCTCAACAGGCGTTTCGTGGTCGCCATTGACGTACTCAACGACTGTCCTGTGCGTTGCAGTTTGTTCAGCAAACTGGCCCCCAGCCACAGCTGATACAGGGTTTCGGCCAGTTCTCGGGCATCGCCCTGTGGCAGGCTTTTTTCGACCTGGCCCTGTTCGATGCACTCGCTGATGCGCGCCACCACTCGCTCTGCACCATCACGCAAGGTCAGGCGCATGGTTTCGGAAAGGTCAGCCACCTCGGCACTGAGTTTCACCACCAGGCATTCGTCGCCATGGCCTTCCAGGGTGCAGCGATCCTGCCAGCCTTGCCAATAATCCATCAGCCGTTCATGGGCGCTCAGGCCGGGCAGCGTCAGGCGTCGCTCCATGTCGGCCAGATAGTCGACGAAGTAATCCTCGAGCAAGGCCTGGCCGTACAGTTCCTTGGATTTGAAGTAGTGATAGAACGAGCCCTTGGGCACGCCGGCGGTCTGCAGGATCTCGTTCAGGCCGACACTGGTGAAGCCTTTCTCGGCCATCATCCGGTGGCCGGTGTCGAGCAAATGTTGGCGGGTGTCGTCGTAGGTCGGTTTCATGGGGCACGAATTACCAGGCAATAGACCAGTCGTTTATCTCAAAGGAACGCGAGTTTGCCACACCTGTCCATGAAAAACCTTCGAAGAAAAAATTACTAGACGACTGGTCTAATTGAAAACTATGCTGCGCCCCGACAAACCTTTTCCCGGTGTCGATCCTGTGCGAATCCCTTGCTCATGAACGCCGCCAGACCAACCCAGGGTGCTCTATGAAAATCTTGATGGTTTTGACTTCCCACGATCAACTCGGCAACACCGGCAAGAAAACCGGCTTCTGGCTCGAAGAGTTCGCCGCCCCCTACTACGCCTTCAAGGACGCCGGTGCCGACGTCACATTGGTTTCGCCCGCTGGCGGCCAGCCGCCGCTGGATCCGAAGAGCGACGAGCCCGACGCTCAGACGACTGAAACCGATCGCTTCCGCCAGGACCCTGCGGCCCAACAGGCACTCGCGAGCACCGGTCGCCTGGCCGACGTCCGCGCCGAAGATTTCGATGCCGTGTTTTATCCAGGTGGCCATGGCCCGCTCTGGGACCTGGCCGAAGACAAACATTCGATTGCCCTGATCGAAGCCTTCGCGCGCAGCGACAAGCCCCATGGTTTTGTCTGCCACGCACCGGGGGTACTGCGTCATGTGGTCGATACGGACGGTAAACCGCTGATCCAGCATCGCGAAGTGACCGGTTTCACCAATTCCGAAGAGGCGGCCGTCGGTTTGACGGATGTCGTACCTTTCCTGATCGAAGACGAGTTTCAGCGTCTTGGCGGTCGCTATTCCAAAGTTGCCGACTGGCAGGTTCATGTAGTGACTGATGGAAAACTGGTGACCGGCCAGAATCCTGCCAGTTCGGCAGCTGTCGCCGAAAAACTGCTGAAGCTGCTGGGCTAGAGCTTTCCGCTACATCCTCGAACAACTGATTCGGACACCGTGTGTGCGTTGCACGGTGTTCTTTTTTCGCCACTTTAATAGTCGACTGGTCTAATAAGACCATGAACAAGGTATTTCCATGAACCACAGCAGTTTCTTTACACCCGTCACCCTGGGCCGCCACATCCTCAAAAACCGCATAGTCCTGCCACCCCTCACCCGCCAGCGCAGCACCCAACCTGGCAATGTCGCCAATGAATTGATGGCCGAGTATTACCAGCAACGTGCCGGTGCCGGTTTGCTGGTGACTGAAGGCACCCAGATCGAGCCTCGTGGGCAGGGATACGCCTGGACTCCAGGCATTCATACACCCGAACAAATCGTCGGGTGGCGCAAGGTCACCGAGGCTGTCCACGCCAGTGACGGCGTGATTTTCGCGCAGCTATGGCATGTCGGTCGCGTATCCCATACTGCCCTGCAACCCAATGGCGACGCACCGGTGTCGGCCTCCGCCATCGCCACCGACCGGGTCAGTGTGTTCATCGAAACCGCGCCCGGTGTGGGCGCTCTGGTTCCGCCGTCCGCGCCTCGAGCGCTGACCACCGATGAAGTCCAGGAACTGGTTCAGCTATACATCCAGGCGGCGCGCAATGCCATGGACGCCGGTTTTGACGGTATCGAACTGCACTGCGCCAATGGTTATCTGGTAAACCAGTTCATCTCCGCCCACAGCAACCTGCGCACCGATCAGTACGGCGGTTCGTTGCACAATCGCCTGCGTTTTCTGCGCGAAGTAGTCGCCGGTGTCGCCAAGTGCATCGGCAAGGAAAAAGTCGGTGTGCGCTTCGCGCCGCTGTTCACCACCACCGATGAAGCGCGGACTTACCTGGGCATGGTCGAGGAAGATCCGCACACCACTTACATCGAAGCGATCAAGGTGCTGCAAGACGTCGGCATTGCTTACCTGTCTATTGCAGAAGCCGACTGGGACGACGCGCCAGTGATGCCGCAAACCTTCCGTCGAGCGGTGCGCGACACCTTCGGCGGCGCGATCATTTACGCGGGTCGCTACAACGCCGAAAGCGGTGCACGCTTGCTGGAATCAGGACTGGCGGATCTCGTGGCTTTCGGTCGTCCGTTCATGGCCAATCCGGACCTGCCCGCGCGCATCGCCAATGACTGGCCGCTGAATTCGCTGAACCCGGCTACGGTGTATGGCGGTGATGCCGAAGGCTATGTGAATTACCCGGTGTACGCAGAGTAGCTTTCGTTGCCAACACTTTTTGCAAGCCCGTTCCGGACCGCCCCTTTGGCTTGATACAGCGCCTGATCTGCCGCAGCGATCAGGCCTTGTACCGTGTCCAGTTGCGACCCTGTGGCGGCCGCAATGCCGATGCTCACACTCACAATGCCAACCAAGTTGCGTCACGCTTCGCCCGGCGCGCTTCCATCGTCAGGGTCTGATCGAAACATCGCCGATTGGCCAGGCCTGTCAACGCATCTTTGACGCAGTGCAAACCGATTGATCCACCAGGTACTTCGCATAGATCGGCGATTTGGAGAAGTTGCGTCCCATGTCCTATTCGCGGAAAGGGTAACGGACCAGCGGTGTGCCGTCGGTGTAGGACAAGCCGATGGCGCCCTCCTGTCCTACATCTAGCTGGCCTAACAGACGCAGAAAGTTTTCCACTCCCAAGGTGACCGCCACCACACCGGCAAACTCACCGCGATCGCCATTGAAACGCCGGCTGATGGTGATCACCCATTCCTGATTCGAGCGACTACGGATGGACTGGCCGATGAAGGGCTCGCGGGATGGATCATCGCGGTGTGAGTGAAATAGGCACGGTCGCTGCTGTTGGCACCGACAGGAATCGGCCGGTTGGATGACATCAACCAATGACCTTTGTTGTCGTAGAGAGTGATGCCACTCAGCTGCGGCATCAGCGGTCGCTGCCTGTTGATCAAAGTATTGAGCCGTTCGATCTGCGCCGGACCACTGCCCTCGGTTTCCAGGCGCTCGACGAGTCCGAGCAGAAGTAGCGAGCTCTGCCGGACAATGCCTTCGGAATACGTCGCAAGTGCCTGCGTCAGGTTCAACCCATGGACGTTCACCTCGTCAAGTGCTCGATCCCGGGAACCCAGCACCTTCCAGATCGTGAGCGATGCCAGTGAGCAGCCGATAACCAACAGCAAGAGCATTACAGGTGAGTATCACGCTTCACATCAGTACCTTATGCAAAGTCCGGTTTCCGCTGACGCTGTTATTTGACCGGGGCATTACATCGACCGCGCGTCCTTGTCAGCACGTCAGCCGCCGCGCTGTCATTCTGGTTTTGCGCAAGAATCCGAAATACCCCGGACGACGACAGGCGACGCGAGAACGTCCTGCCGTCCCTCGTCTCGACTAGACGATTTTCAAAGCCTTGAGAATCACCAGCGTACTCTCGGCAAACGCTTGGGCCTGCACGGTCAGTTCGGCAAGGTTTTCTTCCGCGGTGGTCAAGGCCTTGCCATCCTTGAGGAGACCTTCGCCCTGGCCGCCGATGATGCCCCATGCCAGTTGCGCCCATTCAGCCGGGTGCTTTTTGCCTTGCTTGATCGATATCAGGAACAACTGCTGGAAGCGGCTGACCGTCACGCCACCACCGGTCACCGGACTCGCCAGGGTCTGAATCTTGTTGCCATACAACGAACGCTTGCACAGCTGCAGGTTGAGGGTATTGCAGCGGGCCTGCACGAGCTTTTCGGCCGCCTCGCTCTGACAGGGCGCCACGACGCCCATGCCGATCAGCACGTTGAGGGCTTGCTCCACATCGCCATAGGTCAACGAGGGCACGAGATCCAGCAAGTGCCGCAAGGTCTTCGACACATAGGCGTCATCCGCCAATCCCGCAAGCACCGGGCCATAGATCTCTGCCTGCAACGTGGCTGCGCCTGCCGGACCGGTGACATTGGCCGGCACGCTTTCAGCCGCCTGCAACAGGACGAAGCGCGTGCTGAGCATGCGCTCGCGGTGCTCGGAGGCCGACAGCCTGTTGGCGCCACGCACATAGAGGTCCCGACGGAAACTCTGGTTCACAAAGTAGTCACGCGCCTGCTCGCGCATGACGGGATGGTCGATACCTTCCAAAAAGTCCATGCCTTCCGCGCTCAGGTTGAGGGGGTCGACGGAGTCCAGCGGCACGGCTGTCGTGGCGTAATCGAGCTTGGCGGGTGCCAGGGCATCAACCACGTCGGTGAAATACATGCAGTTCCAGTCGCGGTTGAAATACTCATGGGCGACGTACTGGCGGTCCTGACCCTTGATGCTCTGGAGCTTGGCGTCCAGACCCGGTGCGGAGTTGGCATATTTAGGATTTGCAGCCAGCAGCGCTTCGGAAAATTGCAACGCGGCGTCAATACGCTGATCAGGACGCGCAGAGGCCTGACTGGCGAAACGGTCGTGCAGGCTAAACAGCTGGCGCAACGGTGCCTGAGGCGACCAGCCCGGGAAGCAGTTGTAGCTGACGTAGAGCAGACCACCAGGCTTGAGATGACGACGGACGAACTCGACGATCAACTTGTGGTTGTCGCGGCTGACCCAGGTCCAGATGCCATGCAGGCTGATGCTGTCGAACTGAGGTAAGTCATGGCGGGCCAACAACTGCTCGAAGCTGTCGTCATACAGTCGCGCATCGCTGCCCCAGTCTTTAGCCAGTGCGATGGCATGGGACGCCTGACCCGGGTGAAAGTCGGTGCCGACATAAGAACCCGGATTGCCTGCGGCATGGATGTTGATCGAAACGCCCTGACCAAAGCCCAGTTCACAGTGGTAACCGTCGGTGCTCTCCAGCGTGGCGAAACCGCGCAACAGCAGACAATAACGCTGGAAAACCGGATTGATTTCCCGGCTATACCCGTAGGTGTAGCCTTCGTCCGTGAAATATCCCTCGTTCCAGGCATTGCTCATGCGTGCACCCTTTTCTTATATCGGAAGTGAAAGTCGCTCTTATACGGGGTAGTCGTGGCGTATCACAAGAGGAAAAACGTCAGGCAAACGCCTCCTCGATAAACGCCTCCAGCGTTTTTTCTTCGAGGATTTCGATCGAGAAGTGGCCAAAGCGTTTGGGCAGCCAGATGATGCGCGCCCCTGACGGCGATTGCAGGTGTTCGCGGGCCAGCGGTTTACCGTTTTCATCTTCTGGCTGCACGCCTTCGGCGACCAGTTCGTCGTAGGCTTTTTCGATGTCGGGGGTCGAATAGCAGTGACGGTAGATCATGCCCTCGCCTGCGCTATCCAGGAGCTCCCGCAGATTCCCGGCCAATGGCTGAACCAGCATGAAACGCTCCTGCCCGATCAACGCAATCGCATAACGCACATGCAGGCCGCCCCGCTCCCACACCAGCGTCCTGGAGATTCTCGCCTTTAAAATCTTCGCGTAATACGCACAGGCCTCTTCGAGGTTGTTGACGAGTACATCGACGTGACTGAACTTGAGTTGCATGGCCTGCCTCCTGCCGAACGGAGGCTCATGGTAAACATCAACGGGCTCGCTGACGCGAGCAAAAACTTTCCTTCGGGCAAAACAAAACCCCAACTGCTTTCGCAATTGGGGTTTCGGAATTTAATCTTGACGATGACCTACTCTCACATGGGGAAACCCCACACTACCATCGGCGAT